>NZ_JANIPJ010000101.1 GCF_024623455.1 Paenibacillus soyae
TGCCGCCTTTGTACATGTGAATGATCGCTTCTTCCAACCAGCCTTCCCGGCGTTGATACGGTTTGAACAATCTCGTCTGGAACGTGCCCTTGCGGTCGCGTGGTACCTGAAGATCCGGGATTGTTCCGTAGCGAGTTTGGAAAGCACGCGTGTAGTGGCCGTTACGGCTGTTACGCTCTTGAGGTTGTTCTACAGCCATGTAGTTTTTAAGTTCTTCACGGAGTAGCAGTTCCAGCTTTTCCTTCAACAGCTTCG
>NZ_JANIPJ010000102.1 GCF_024623455.1 Paenibacillus soyae
GCTACTCTGTCATCTATCTTGATGGTCTATACGTCAAATTGAAACGTAACACGGTGAGCAGTGAAGTCGTGTATTTGATTATGGGAATTGACGAAAAGGGTTACCGTCAAATCCTAGGCTTCGACGTAGGTGGCCATGAGAGCTCTAACGGCTGGATAGAGGTGCTTAAGGATCTCAAAAACCGTGGCGCAACTGACGTCCTGCTAGGCGTCTTTGACGGATTGCCAGGGCTTGAAGAAGCGTTCCGCACCATCT
>NZ_JANIPJ010000103.1 GCF_024623455.1 Paenibacillus soyae
TCGGACCGGACGGCGCCGGCCACTATGTGAAGATGGTGCACAACGGCATCGAGTACGGCGACATGCAGCTGATCTGCGAAGCGTACGACCTGCTTCAGAACGTGCTCGGCGTTACGACGGAAGAGCTTCACGAAATTTTCACCGAGTGGAACAAAGGCGAGCTCGACAGCTACCTGATCGAAATTACGCGCGACATCTTCGCGAAATACGATCCGGAGACGGGCAAGCCGATGGTCGACGTTATTCTCGACTCCG
>NZ_JANIPJ010000104.1 GCF_024623455.1 Paenibacillus soyae
GCACTTTGCTCGCCGCTACGCGCTCTTCCTTCATCGCGGACAGGAAGCGCGTGAAGACGGATTCCGTAATGATGGAGAGCGGCACGCCGAGATCCAGGGAGCTTTGGCTCGTCCATTTGCCCGTGCCCTTCTGGCCCGCGGAGTCGAGAATAACGTCGACCATCGGCTTGCCCGTCTCCGGATCGTATTTCGCGAAGATGTCGCGCGTAATTTCGATCAGGTAGCTGTCGAGCTCGCCTTTGTTCCACTCGGTGA
>NZ_JANIPJ010000105.1 GCF_024623455.1 Paenibacillus soyae
TACAATACGCAGTCTATACAACGAATTCGATTGAGCGCATGAACAAAGAATTACGCAAACGCCTCAAGCCCATGAATAGCCTGACAAACATTGAATCCGCCGAGAAGATCATCTACCTGCAAGCAACAGACTACAACGAGAAATGGTTCGGCAGAGCGATTCGTGGTTTTGCAGATCCGAGAACAAAGGCTGCCTTTGAAGAAATGTTTATGGCAAGGTACGGTCCACTGCGGACGAAAGAAGAAACGTAAGACG
>NZ_JANIPJ010000106.1 GCF_024623455.1 Paenibacillus soyae
TGCCGCCTTTGTACATGTGAATGATCGCTTCTTCCAACCAGCCTTCCCGGCGTTGATACGGTTTGAACAATCTCGTCTGGAACGTGCCCTTGCGGTCGCGTGGTACCTGAAGATCCGGGATTGTTCCATAGCGAGTTTGGAAAGCACGCGTGTAGTGGCCGTTACGGCTGTTACGCTCTTGAGGTTGTTCTACAGCCATGTAGTTTTTAAGTTCTTCACGGAGTAGCAGTTCCAGCTTTTCCTTCAACAGCTTCG
>NZ_JANIPJ010000107.1 GCF_024623455.1 Paenibacillus soyae
CGTCTTACGTTTCTTCTTTCGTCCGCAGTGGACCGTACCTTGCCATAAACATTTCTTCAAAGGCAGCCTTTGTTCTCGGATCTGCAAAACCACGAATCGCTCTGCCGAACCATTTCTCGTTGTAGTCCGTTGCTTGCAGGTAGATGATCTTCTCGGCGGATTCAATGTTTGTCAGGCTATTCATGGGCTTGAGGCGTTTGCGTAATTCTTTGTTCATGCGCTCAATCGAATTCGTTGTATAGACTGCGTATTGTA
>NZ_JANIPJ010000108.1 GCF_024623455.1 Paenibacillus soyae
TGCTGCGGCGCTGGGTGTCAGGGAAGTACGCGTTGCCGCCGTCGATGATGATGTCGCCTTGGTCGAGATGCGGAACGAGCGAGTCGATCGTCGCGTCCGTGCCCGCGCCGGCTTGCACCATGATCAAAATTTTGCGAGGCGTCTCGAGCGATTGCACGAACTCTTCGATCGAATAAGCCGGCACCAGGTTTTTGCCCGCGGCTTCCTTCATCAAGTCATCCGTCTTCTCGCGGGAACGGTTGTACACCGACACCG
>NZ_JANIPJ010000109.1 GCF_024623455.1 Paenibacillus soyae
CAATTAGTAAGACCCCTTGAAGACGACGAGGTTGATAGGTTCGGGGTGGAAGCACGGCAACGTGTGGAGCTGACGAATACTAATCGGTCGAGGGCTTATCCTAAATGAGTTAAAGATCACTTCAGCTAAACTTTCGTATCCAGTTTTCAATGTGCAAACATTGAACATCGTTTGGTGGCGATGGCGGAGGGGAACCACGCGTTCCCATACCGAACACGACCGTTAAGCC
>NZ_JANIPJ010000010.1:0-49098 GCF_024623455.1 Paenibacillus soyae
ATTGCGGATTGGGATCATTCGTGCGAAGCATAAAAAAACACCGCGCTTTCTGTGGGATGGTTACTAACTACATTATACCATATTAACGCGGTGATTTATTGAAGTTTATAACTTTCTCAACAGCCTGAAATGTGCAGGAATTTTCGGCGAAACGGGGCTGTTCCGTTGGAATTGTGTCAAAAAGTGCAGCATTTTTCCGGCATCCGCCGCTTTCGGCTCAGATTGGCATCAAAATGCTGCACTTATGCAGGAATCCGCTCTGCCGTTTTGCGCGGCACCAAAAGATGATGCGCTTTTACAACAATGTCCCCTTTCGAGCTCGAAGCAGCTCCAGCCCTCTAGGCTAACATAAGCCCGTCAAGCTGCTCCTACCCGCACAGCACCGAAATAACCCGCCGCCCATGGCTTTAGTCCCGGAAATTATGTCCGCCGCGTAAACAAAAAAGAAAATCGGACGACTAGTGTTAAGATAATATTTTATTTCATATAGATTACTGACGGTGAAATAATATTTCGCCTATAATCACAATGTTATAGTCCAAAAACAGCAGGGAGGTAGAAAGGAATGAAGGTCAGGCAGCGCGCGGCCAGTTTGGTACTAGCCCTCATGATGCTCATCTCGTTACTGGCGCCGGCGGTTCAAGCAGGGGGAATGGATCCTCCGGCGACTACGTACGGGCAGGTCATCGACAAGCGGCAGACGGAACTGGCTCCAGGCGCGACGTACACGTGGTACGACATGGAGACGGAAAGAGGAACGCAGAAGGCTCATTTCGTTTCGTTCCATCCGGGCAGCATGAATCTGGAGCTCGTCGCGGGCACGAAGTCCGGCAAGGTTCGCGGCATGGAGGGCGTCACGCAGATGGCGGCCTATGCGGATGCGCCGGGCAGCAGAGTTATCGCCGGCATTAACGGCGACTTCTACGAGATCAGCGGCAACGCGACGGGCGTGCCGAACGGCCTGTTCATCGGAGGCGGCAAAATATTGAACAGCTCCACCAGCGCCTTCGCGTTCGGCCTGAGATCGGACGGCACATCCATCTACGGCAGTCCGATTCTGCAGAAAAACATCACGATCGAAGGCACCGTGACGCCGATTACGCATATTAACCGGTTCCGCAGCGATAATCAGCTGGTGCTGTACACCACAGACTATTACACCTCGACGATGACCTCGAACGAGGGAGACGAGGTGGTGCTAGACATTCTGTCGGGCGACGTGAAGCACGGCGCGCCCATGCAGCTGAAGGTGGCGGAGGTGCGCGCCGGCCAAGGCAACTCGCCGCTGAATGCGGGACAAGTTGTCCTGTCCGCATCGGGCGGCATGCGTGCAGTGCTGGCGGGACTCGAAGCCGGCGACGAAGTAACCGCGGAGTTCACGCTGAGCGGCGAATGGAGCGACGTGCAGGTGGCGATCGGCGGCATGGGACCGCTGATCAAGGATGGCATTGTTCAGACGGGCGTCGGTCCGGCCGGCGTCCATCCGAGAACGGCGATCGGCACCAAGGCGGACGGCACGATCGTCCTGTTCGAAATCGACGGCCGGCAGCCGGGCTTCAGCGAGGGCGTCGAGACGCATGAGCTGGCCGCCATAATGGCCGACCTCGGCGTCGTCAACGCCATGAACCTCGACGGAGGCGGCTCGTCGACGCTGGCGGCCAAGTTGCCGGGCGGCACGGCGTTCCAAGTCATGAACAGCCCGTCGGACGGCGGCGAGCGTAAAACCGGCAACAGCCTGCTCTTGGTGAACAAAGCGCCGGAGCTCGGCACGGCCGCTAGCCTCGCGGTTCGGCCGAACGCGGAGCGCATTCTGGCGGGCTCGTCCTTCGCGTTCCAAGCCCTAGGCGTGGATGCGAACGGACATCCCGCGCAGCTGAACGGGACGCCCGAGTGGCAGGTCGAAGCTTCGCTTGGGACGGTCGACGCGAGCGGCACGTTCACGGCCGGAGCGCAGGCCGGCACGGGCCCCGTAACCGTTCAAGCGGACGGCGTGCAAGGCGCGGCCGAGATCGAGGTTGTCGATCAGCTGACCGCTATCGCATTCCCGGACGAAGTCAAGACGTACGAATCCGGCATGCAGGACCGGCTGTCGGTCGTCGCGACCCGTAGCGGGCAAGTCATTCAAGCCGGCAACGAGAGCTTCGAATGGAGCGTGGAAGGGGAGATCGGCTCCGTCGACGAGAACGGCGTGTTCACGGCGACCAGCGAGAATGGCAAGATCGGCCGGATCATCGCCAAGTACGGCCAGCTCGAAGCGTCCATGAACGTCAGCGTGGGCATCCCGCCGGCGATGCTGGAAGATTTCGAGTCCGGGCTTGCCAACTACACGCAAGGCGGAGCGGCTTACAACACGGTGACGATCGCCGAGGAGACGAATCCGGACTTCGTCCGGTCGGGCGATACTTCGCTCAAGCTGACGTATGATTTTACCGGGAAGACGGGCACCTCGGGCGCATATCTGCAGGCCAAATCAACTGAGACGAGAATACAGGTGCCGGGTTATCCGCAAAAAATCAGCATGTGGGTTTACGGCGACGGCAAGAAGCATTGGCTTCGCATGCAGATGAGGGACGGCAACAACGGCGCGTTCCCGCTCGACTTCACCGAACAGACGACGGGCGTGACCTGGACGGGGTGGCGTTATGTCGAGGCTAACGTGCCAGCAGGCAAAACGCCGCCGTTCACCATCGACATGCCGGTCCGCTACATGGAGACCAGTAACGCCAAGAAGGACGCCGGCGCCATCTACGTGGACGATATCCGCGCCCTGTACGGGGCAGTGGAGGAGGATATCGCGCCTCCGGTCATTCGCGATATTTCGCCGGCCGCCAACCATACGGTCAGAAACGCGCATCCGACGATCAGCGCGATCGCCGAGGACGACGGCTACGATCCGGTGCAGCATCCGGCGACGACGCTCATCGATCCGGCATCCATCCGGGTTTACCTGGACGATCAGCCGGTGCAGCACGGCTTGTATCCGCCGAAAGGCACGATCACCTATTCGCCGACCGAGCCTCTGACGGAGGGCAGACATAAGGCGAAGGTCGCCGTTCGGGATCTGAGCGGCAACCAGACGATCAAGGAATGGTATTTCAACGTGAATCTCGGTTCGCCGCAATATCTTTACGAATCGCCGGCGGAGCTGTTCGCGGGAGAAACCTACGAGATGCCGATCAAGGCGGAATCCGCCGCCAAGCTGAAAGGCGGCCATGCGGAGTACAAGTTCGATCCGGCCGCTGCGGGATCGTTCGAGGTCATCCGCGGTCCGAAGCTAACCGAGGCACAAGCAACCGCTGCAATCGACGAAACGGAAGGCATCGTACGCGCCGAGTTCGCCGATCTGGAATCGGCGGCGCTGACGGATGACGATGTGCTGGCGACCATCCGCTATACGGTGAAGAGCGACGTCATCGGGCCGATCGGGCTCGAGCAGTCCAAAGGCGAGGAGACGACTCTTCCTCACACGATTGAATTCCTGTCCGGTTCGATTGTGATGATAGAAGGAGACGGCGCGCCGAGGCCGTTCTACGGCGCTCCTATCGAGTCGACGATTCGCACGAAGCTGAAGCTGCTATGGACGCATGCGAATATTGCGCTGGGTCAGCCTGCCGAGTTTGTCATCAGCGAGAATGGCGTTCCCGTCGAAGGAGCGACTCTGCTGCTGAACGGTTCGGAAATCGCGGGAGGCCAGCTGTCGGATGCGGCAGGCAAGCTGACGACCTCCGATGCGACGACGGCCGTAGGCACGTTCCAGGTGCAGGCGAAGAAGGGCGACGCCTACAGCCCGGTCATCACGTTCCCGGTTGCATCGTACGCGGGCGAAGCAGCGCCTTTCAATATGAATGTGTCGATGGGCGAAGAGGCGACGACGTCCAGACAGCTGACATGGCATACGCATCCCGACTCGTCGGAGACGGTCGTGGAATGGGCGCCGAAGGCGGCATTTACGGATTTCGGCGCGGATAACGTCACTCGCACGGAGGGCTCGAGCAGCCTGTATAACTCCAACAACGACGGCACCTACCGGGTGCACAAGGCGGTAGTGACCGGTCTCGCGCCGGATACGGCTTATGTTTACCGCGTCGGCGATGGCGACGGTAATGTGAGCGCGCAAGGGGAATTCCGCACGTCCGCGGCGACCGGCGACAGCCTGAAGCTGCTGTTCTTCGGAGATTCGCAAGCCTCGGATCAGGCCGGCTTCGACCAGTGGGGCGCGTCGCTCGAAGCGGCGCTGGCCGACATGCCGGACGCCGAGCTGCTAATTCACGCAGGAGACATGGTCGATCACGGGCACGAGGAAGAGCAGTGGAAGATGTGGTTCGGCGCGGCGCAGCATATTTTCATGAACCACACGCTCCTCACGGTCGTGGGCAATCACGAGGTGACGGGCACGAACGGTGCGGGCGACTACTTGGCGCACTTCCACAATCCGCAGAACGGTCCGGCATCGGCGAAGGGCAGCGCTTATTCCTTCGACGTGAAGGACACGCATTTCGCCATGCTGAACACCGAGCTAGGCACCGAGGCGATGCAGGAGCAGGCCGAATGGCTGGATCGGGATCTTGCGGCGTCGGATAAGAAATGGAAGGTCGTCGTTTTCCATCAAGGTCCGTACGGAAGCATCTATTCGAACGAAAACGTTCAGACCCGCTGGGTACCGGTCTTCGACAAGCATCAGGTCGATCTGGTTCTGAACGGGCACGACCATATTTACCTCCGGACCTTCCCGATGAAGGGCGGGGAAATCGTGAAGGACGGCGAAGGCACGCGCTACGTCATCGGCGGCTCCACGGGCCCGAAATATTACGATCGGACGGAGAGGTACTGGCAGGAGGTCGTCTTCGACGAAAACGTTAATATCTATACAGCCGTGGAAATCGCGGGTGACGCTATCACCCTGACTGCCAAGACGGTTACGGGGGAGCTCGTGGATACGTTCGATATCGTCAAAAAAGAAAAGCCAACTCCATTGCCAGTGCCCATTCCGACGCCTGCACCGACTGTGAAGCCGGGTCAGCTGGCGCTCAAGGACGAACAGCTGAAGCCGGCTGCGAGCGGCAAAGCCGTCGTTATTCAAATGGAGGGCTTGCTAAGCGAGCTGACGATCCCTGGCGACGCGGCGGAGCTGCTGGATGGCAGCGATCTGATCGTGCAGTCGGAAGCGCTGCGGCTCACCCTGCCATCGGAATGGCTGCAGGAGGTGGCCGCCAAGCTGCCGGCAGATCTGCGAGGAGACGGCGTTCTGACGCTGCATGTGGAACGCGTCGAGGAGCAGCAGGCCCATGACTTGCTCGAGCAAGCGAGCGGGCAGGCAGACGCCGAGCTGCAAGCGGCGAGCGGTCTGCTGGCCTTCCATCTGGTTGTCGCCGATTCAAGCGGCAAGAAGACGTCGGTCAGCCGATTCGAGCATCCGCTGACGGTTGCGATTGCCGCGCAAGGGTCGACGGACCGGGAGCTGACGGGTATTTATTTTATCTCGGATGAGGGAGAGCTTGAATATGCGGGCGGAGCGTGGAAGGACGGCTGGCTGTCCGCCGAGCTGACGCACTTCAGCGTCTATGCCGCGCTCGAATTCCGCAAGCCGTACCGGGATGTGGCCGCTGGCCATTGGGCGGCCGATGCGATCGCCGCGCTGACGGCTTGGCAGGTAGCGCAAGGAGTCGAAGCGGACCGCTTCGATCCGGAGAACCGGGTCACGAGAGCCGAGTTCGCGGCGCTGCTTGTCCGGGCTCTGAAGCTGCAAGAGCAAGGGCAAGGCGAAGCCGAAGCCGAGTTCGCGGATGTGCCGGAGACGGCCTGGTATGCGGATGAGGTCGGTCTCGCCGTAGAGGCCGGCATTGTCACCGGCACAGGTAATGGGGAGTTCGCGCCGGATGACGAAGTGACGCGCCAGGAGATGGCCGCCATGATTGTGCGCGCGCATGCGTACCGGACGGGAGAAGCCGTCTCCGGAGACTCCTTGCCGCAGTCGTTCTCGGACATGGCGGAAGCGCCAGAATGGGCGCGGCAGGCTGTTGCGGAGGCTCATAAGCTGAACCTGATGCAGGGCTATCCCGGCGGAGAGTTCCGACCGGAGGGTACCGGCACGCGAGCGCAGGCCGCACAGTTGGTTTACAATTTATTAAGATTCGAAGACTAGCCGTTATCCACACCGATGCTTCTATACAGGCATAACGTAAAAAAGGCTGCCATACCCGTTCCGGCGGGCAGGCAGCCTTCTTCCGGCTTCAGGACTCCAGAATTCTCTTGATATTCCGCAAGTCCTTCCGATTGGCTCTTCTCATCATGAAGGCCATGAACGGAGCGACGAGAGCGGAGAAGCCCGCCGGGTTGCCCCGGTTGCGGAGCGTCATGCGGGTCATGTTCTCCTCGACCGGCTCCCAGGTGTACGTCGTCTCCATCGGGAACGGGCCGTCCGCCGTCCGCATCACCAGCAGCCTGCCTGGATCGTAATCGGCAATCTCGTAGACGTAAGCGAGCTCCCTTCCGAGGAAGGAGGCCTTGAACGCGATATGGGATCCGATCTGCAGAGGCTTTGGCGAGCGCCACTCGGCTTTCTTAATATTCACGTACCATTCCGGGGCCCGATCCGGGTTGGCCGCATAGTCGGCAACCTGGCCGCATGGGCGGCGTATCAAAATTTCCGTCAACACATCTACCACTAGGAATCCCCGCCTTCTTATGACTGGTCCACACTAGTATATCCCAATTCAGGGCGAGTTCCACATAAACTCCACTTGTATACCTTTCCGCTAACGTTCATGAAACATATAAATATAGGAACTTCGTATTTATTCGTTACTCATGAGTGGAGGTTGCTTATTTGGAACAATACCGGATTGTGCCTTGGGATGACATGCTGACAGAAGAAACGTCCGGAATTAACCTGGAACAATACGTTCCCCCCGAGCTCGAGCAGCTCGCTTATCAAGTATGCAAGTCCTATGCGATGGACGTTAAAGGCATGACGCTGATCACCTCCAAGCCCGATAAGGGCGGGGCGATTTGGCGGATCGAGACGAATCACGGCCCCCGGAGTTTGAAGGTTCTCCATCGAACGCCGGAGCGCAGCTTGTTCAGCGTGGGGGCGCAGGAATACGTGGTAGGCAAGGGAGGCCGCGTGCCTGCCATTATTCACACGAAGGACGGCAATAATTCCGTAGTCGCCGGCGGCAAGCTGTGGATCGTAACCGATTGGATCGACACCCTGACACCCGTCGCGAAGATCGATTTGGACGGAGCGATGACGCTCTGCCATGGTCTGGGCGAATTTCACAGCTGGACGAAGGGTTATGTTCCGCCGCTTGAAGCCGGCCGTTCCTCGCGGATTTTCAAGTGGGAAAGCCAATACGAGAAGATTATGACCAAGATCGGCTGGTTCCGCCACATCGGGCTCGCTTATCCCGAAGCGGCCGCGAGCCCGCATCTGCTGTCGGTGCTGGATACGTTCGAGCAGCAGGCCAAAGATATTTTTGCCAGATTCCAAGCCTCGTCCTACCGCAAAATGATTCGAAAAGGCGAGTCGCATTGGGGCTTGGCGCATCAGGACTACGGCTGGTCCAACGGACAGATGGGCCCGAACGGCATCTGGGTCATCGACCTGGACGGCGTCGCGTACGATCTGCCGATCCGGGATCTCCGGAAGATCATCACGAGCACGATGGACGACATGGGAGCCTGGGATCTGGCTTGGATCCGCGGCGTTATTGACGCTTACCACCGCGCCAATCCGCTTGACCGGGAGACGTTCGAGCTGCTGTGGATCGACATGGCGTTCCCGAACGAATTCTACAAGCACGTGAAAGAGGTTGTATTCCGTCCTGTGGAGTTCATGAACACGGAGCTGGACGCCATTCTTGACCGCGTCGTGGCGACGGAAGCGAACAAATGGGAAGTGCTTCGCGAGCTCGAGAAGGATATGGCGAACTATCCGTCCGGCAATTATCCGGATGTCGAAGAAGAGGCGGCGAGCGAGCCATATGCGTACCGGGATTACGCGAGAGGCAGCCGGCCTGTGGAAGGCGGCGCACCTGCGGAGAGTCTCAGACCGGTTCAAGAGGAGAGACGGCGAAGCTCGAAAATTATCCGGCTCGTCGTGCAGCCGGACGGTTCGGTCAGACTCGTCGAAGGACCGCGTCCGGCAACCGAGCCGAGACGTGTCGTCCGCACGGCGCCGGGAGCGGAATCGCAGCCGCTTGTCGGCAATCCGGCGAGAAGGGTGCGCAAGAAGGTCCAGCGCAGACGCAGCGGCGAGCCGCGCAGAGCGGCGGGAACCGCGCAGTCAACCAAGCCGAGGAGACTGCAATCGGGCAAACAAGCAAGCAGGCCGACGGGTGCGTCCAAGCCGAAGCAGGCTCAGCCGCGTGCTGCCCGGCCGCAGCCTAAGCGGCAAGCCGCTGGGACAACAACCGGCAGACTGAAGAAATCAACCGCTAAGCCGGCGGTGAAGAAGAAGCAATCGGCACAGGTGGTCAAAACCGTAGTTCGAAGCCCGCTTCAGAAGCCCGTGAAGAAGAAGGCGGTCGGCAAAGCGGTCAATAGGAATTCGGTGAAGTCCTACGCCCGCAAGCCGTCCGCCAAGGCATTTATCACCGCTTTTAGAAGAAGCGCAACGATGAGGGAGATCGCGAGATGAACATTTTGATGATATGCACGGAGAAGCTTCCGGTGCCGAATATTCGGGGAGGGGCCATCCAGACCTATATCGGGGGCGTCGCGCGGCTGCTGAGCAAGCATCATAACCTAACGATCATCGGCAGGTCGGACCCCGATCTGCCGAATGACGAGAGGGTAGGCGGCATCCGCTATATTCGGTTCGAATCCCAAGGCGTTCTGGACATCTATATGAGCAACGTCATACCGTATTTGGAATCGAGCAAAGAGCAATACGACGTCATTCATATCTTCAACCGTCCGAAGATGGTGATGCCCGTGTCGTCCGTCAGACCGAACGCCCGTATCGTGCTCAGCATGCATAACGATATGTTCAACCCGGTGAAGCTGAGCAGGCAGGAGGGCGATGCCGTCGTCGATCGCGTCGAGACGATCGTCACGATCAGCAACTATATCGGCTCGGAGATCGTTCGATATTATCCGAAGGCGGCATCCAAGATTCGCACGATCTATTCGGGAGTCGACCTTTCGCGCTTCGCGCCGTGGAAGCAGTCGCAGTCCGCTCAGCGGGATCGCGAGAGCATCCGGTCCCAGCATAATCTCGGCAACAAAAAAGTCATCCTGTTCGTCGGCCGTCTGTCCCGCAACAAGGGACCGCATGTGCTGGTCCGGGCCATGAATCAGCTGAAGCATTCCGACGCCGTGCTCGTCATTGTCGGCGCCGCATGGTACAGCGATGACCACATCAGCGATTACATCGCTTACCTAAGGGCTATGGCGGAGAAATCTCCTATTCCGGTCATCACGACGGGCTATGTCCAGGCGAGCGAGGTGCACAAATGGTTCTGCGCGGCGGACGTCTTCGTCTGCACGTCCATCTGGGAGGAGCCGCTCGCTCGCGTGCATTATGAGGCGATGGCGGCCGGCCTTCCGCTCATTACGACGGCCAGAGGGGGGAATCCGGAGATAATCCGGAGCAACAACGGCGTCATCATTCAGAATCCCGAGGATCCCGCCGAATACGCGTCCCATCTGAACAGCATGCTGTCGAACCTCGGCGGCGCCCGGCAGATGGGCCTTCACGGCCGCAAGCTCGTCGAAGAGAACTTCACGTGGAACCATGTGGCCGGCAATATTTTGGATGTGTGGTCGAGAGTCGCGGCCACCATATCGGCTGCAGAGGCGTCTGATGCGGAGGACGACAGCACGCGGGAATAAAAAACGACAACCCTGCCGATTAACGGCAGGGTTGTATTGTTTTGCTTAGACGTCGTCATCATCGTCGTCATCATCGTCGTCATCGTCATCATCGTCGTCATCATCATCGTCGTCATCGTCATCGTCGTCATCGTCGTCGTCGTCGTCGTCATCGTCATCGTCATCGTCGTCGTCGTCGTCGTCATCGTCGTCGTCGTCATCATCGTCGTCATCGTCTTCATCATCGTCGACCTCGTCGTCATCATCGTCATCGTCATCGTCGCCGTCATCGTCGCCGTCATCGTCGTCGTCATCGTCATCGTCGTCGTCATCGTCATCGTCTTCATCATCGTCGTCCTCGTCGTCATCATCGTCATCATCGTCGTCGGCGGATCGGACAATGGCTTTTTCTTCTTCAAGCTCCTCTGCTTCTTCTTCGATGATAACGAATTGGACCTCCGCGACGTCATCCCAATTGATCTGGTTCAGCATGCTCTTTATTTCCGATTTGCGGCCTTCCAGCGTTAATTCCTTCGTGCTCCCATCGTTGAACTCGACCACCATTTGAGAAGCCTCTTTTGTTTTTAGCACGGCCTTCACTTGCTTCAGAATGGACAAGAGCGTATCCCTCCGTCTGCTTCATATTTTCAAAGCTTCTATATTGTATAAACAGGCTTCCCCAATGGTTTGGGTATGTGAAGCGGGGTAAGAGCAGCTTTTTGGAACGCGTCTTAGGCCCTCATTATGAAGCGAATATTTGGGACAGATTCCCTTTCGGGCAAAAAAAGTTTAAAATATTGTATTGACTGCTGCGTTGCGTGTTATTTTATAGGAAAGGGCGCGAACGTTAAGCGATTGGTTGGTCGACAATTTGCGGGATCAATGGAATTCATGCGACCGTACACCTTATGACGCGAAGCGTGAGCTTATTCCAGACCGCAATGCGAATTCGTTTGCCGTCTTGTCGGCTTTCCTGGTCTGCAGCGGCGATGAAGAAGATGATCCAGCACACAAGAGGAGAGGTTCACATGACGAATAAGAACAAGAAAAAGGCCTTTGACTTCAGCGGCAGCAACCCGTTCGAGAAGGACGCGCGCAAGCTATGGGGCGACAAGAAGGTCGACGAGTCGAACGCCAAGGTGGACGCGATGCTGAGGAAGGGCCAGCTGTGGAACTTTGAGGACGAGCTGAACTACTTGTACCAAAGATTGGCGGATATGCGCCATGAGGACCCGAAATCCCCGAAAGCTCAACAAGCGATCGGCGAATGGTATAAATTGCTTAGCCGCGTGAACACCTATTCGATGGAGGCATTCAGAGGCCTGGGGCAGATGTACGTCAACGATCCGCGCTTCAAGAACAACATCGACGAATTCGGCGAAGGTCTTGCCGTTTTCATGCGCGATGCTATGGCGCATTTCGCCGACAACGCAAAATCGTAGTCGGCTCTACATATGCAAGAGGGTCGGAAAGCGGCGGTATAGCTTTATAAGGGTGGGTGGGAAGCATCCTTGAAGCATGCCGCCTGTCTCCGCATCCGCCGCATCAAGTCGCCCGCAAAGGAGCGGCTTCTTCGTCGTTCTCTTATGCAACAAACACGTTCGCCCCGGCGTATGAAAGGTAATGGCATCGGAGGTGCGCGCAATGATCAAAATCAGGAGCTACGTCTCGGAGCTGACGCCAGCGGCATGTAAAGCTTTTATCCGAGATAACTTGGACGCCTTCACCCTGCTCTACGGCGAGGAGCATGCTACGGGATGGACGAAGCTGGGCTGGTTCAGAGTAAGCTACAACACGGGGAAGTTGAGCAGGGGGTATTGGGTGTTCAACAAGGCGCTCGGGCGGATCAGCAGAAGAAAGGGAGAGACGCGCGTGACGTTCGTTACGTTCCGAGGATTGACGGACCCGATCTCGATCGTTGTGAACTTCAGTTTGTCTTCTCTGATTTTCTTATTGGCGGAAGGGTCAGAGGGAGCGACATGGCGGGATATCCTCCTGTTCGGCGGCATCTGGTCGATGGGAATGGCTGTCGTCACCTGGCTCTACAGTATGATTCATCCGGACGGCAAATACGCGGAGGGCAAACTGATCGGTTTCTTGGAGCGCAATATCGCGCACAAGAGGCGCAAGCTGCTGTAGCTTGCGCCTCCTTCGTCGTCGTCAGCCGATCAGGCCTCAATTGAATAGGAGTCTTCCGGCTGCCCAAGCGCCTTCAGCGCAAGCAGCACCGACCCGAAGACGGGTTCATGACGCGGAGGCTCGACGAAGTAACGTTTGTTCCGGCCATCCGCCAGCTGCTCGGTCAAGACGCGGGAGACATAAGGGCTAGTAAGGACACTGCCGATCAAAGCGACCCGAACCTCGTCGCCATCGAAGGCGGAGGCGATCAGCTCGATGCCGGTTTTCAATTGGCGAACGGCGCGATTCAGGACGAAAGCCGCAATGGAGCTTCCTCTTTCGGCTTCTTCCGTGACGACAGGTGCGAACTGGCCGAACTGCTTGTCTCGTTCTCTCCGGTCGGCATGGAAGCCTTGCCGCGCGTATTCCGCCAGCTCTTCCAGATTGTCCGCTTGAAAGTGCCGCAGCATGGCGGCGATCAGGCGCGTATCGGAGTCGTCCCGCTGGCCGGCAAGCGCCTCGAACACGGCCTCATAGGCAATGAAGCGCGCCGCGGAAGGTGCATAATGATGGAAATCGTAGTTGCGGATCTGCCGTCCGGACTCTGTAATGCCCAGTATAATGGAGCCCGTTCCGGATATCGCGACGATGCCGGGCTTCGCCAGCAGCGCTCCGGCATGGGCGGCTACCGCGTCGTTCACATGCAGCTTAGGACATTCAAGACCCGGCACGTCCGTCAGCTCCGATACCCATTCCAGATCCTCGGGCCTATCATAGCCCGCTATCCCGGCCGCGACGTACCGAACGTCTTCGAGCCCGCGCTCAGCCGCCGCGAGCGCCTCCAATATCGTTTGCCGCACGTTATGCACGGCGTTTTTGTCTTTGTGAAGCGACGACGCGGGACCTTCAACGTATGAGAGCTTGCTGCCCTGAAGGTCGCAGACCATGACGCGCGTATGCGTCCCGCCTCCGTCTATGCCGATGACGACCGATGAATCCATGGGTGAGATGCCTCCTGCGCTAGAGATATGATAAAATGATTGTACTGGAAAGTTCTGGACCTGAACAGACTATAGCTCTAGACGGAGGAAAATATAAGATGATCGTTGCGATTACTTTGCTGGGCCTCATTCTTCTCATAGCGGTTGCTGTGCCCGTCGTGCAGCGCATCGTGCCGGCATTCGGAAGGCGAGTCACGGCAAGCCAGCGGACGCGGTTCGAGCCGCTGCCCCATTATGAAGACGGGACGTTCCGCTATCCGGTCCCTACCCGAATGACCACAAGCGTCAAAGACATGTTCCCGGTCGCGTGGGAGTTTCTCAAAGGCAGCCCCAGCCGCAAGCCGACGGGAGAATATCCAATGCTTCAGTTGGGACGGCGCGACTTCGAGAACCCGGCAGAGCCTCGGGTCATCTGGTTCGGTCACTCCGCGGCCTTGCTGCAGACGGACGGGCTGACGATCTTGTTCGATCCGATGTTCGGCAACGCGCCTTCGCCCTTCCCCATCGTAGGGGGCAAGCGGTTCGGAGGGAAGCTGCCGATGGATCTGGCGGAGCTGCCTCCTATTGACTACGTATTCATCACGCACGACCATTACGATCATCTCGACTATGGCTCGATCAAGAAGCTGCAGGCCAAGGTCGGCCATTTCCTTGTCCCTCTGGGCGTCGGCAACCATCTTCGCCGCTGGGGCGTAGAAGGGGAGCGCATTACCGAGCTGGACTGGTGGCAGGAGATGGAGCTGGGGCCGCTCAAAATTGCTTGCGCGCCTTCGCGCCATTTTTCCGGAAGAGGCACGGGTGACCGGGACAGCACGCTCTGGTGCTCTTGGGTCATCCATGGCAAGGAGAGCCGGTTATATTTCTGCGGCGACAGCGGGTATGGCCCTCATTTCAAGGAAATTGGGGAGCGGTACGGTCCGTTCGACCTGACGATGATGGAGTGCGGACAGTACGACGAGCGCTGGGCGGCGATTCACATGCTGCCGGAGCAGACGGTACAGGCGCACGAGGATGTGCGCGGGAATGTGCTGATCCCGATCCATTGGGGCGGGTTCACCCTGGCGCTGCATGATTGGAACGATCCGCCGGAGAGAGTCGTGCGGGAAGCGGAGCGCCGGGGCGTGCGCATCGCGACGCCGATGATCGGCGAAAGCGTCACGATCGGGGCGCCGGCGTATCCGACGGCCAAATGGTGGCGCGGGGCCTAGCTGCTAATAGAAGCAAGCACAAGAACAAAGCACCTGTCTCCTCTCGGAGCAGGTGCTTTGCTGTTCGCTGCCGTGCTTGGTCTTATTCCGGCACGTATGCCGAAGACGTATCGATGCCGATTCGTTTGGTCTCGCTGTCCCAGGTGACGCCGAAGTCGATCGCTTGCGCGATATCTCGCAGCTTGTAGTAATTGTTGCCGCCGATGTTGTAGGCCAGCAGCTTCAGAGCCTGGCCGTCCACATAAAGGCTTAAATAGGCTTCCGTGGCGCTCTTCGCCGCGGTGCTCGGGGAGACGGAGAGCTCGCCGGATACCGGCGTGTAAGGCTTGCCGGAAGTAAGGTAAATCGCATCTTTTTCGGCGTCATATTCGATTTCGAAGGTTTTGGCCGTTTCGTTCAGCACCATGGCGAGGTCGCGCAGCTTGAAATAGTTGCTGCCCTCTATATTGTAGGCTTCGAACGCGACCGTCTCCCCGTCTACCTCCACCTTGGAAGAAGTGGGCTTGGCCGTCGCCTTCGCGACAGGTCTCTGGACGAAATAATACGCGCGCTGGCCGCCGTCGGACACGACGGCGAGGCCGTTGCTGAATGCGGTGCCGCTATAGCCATCCTGGCCTTCCTTGAAGCCGATGACTTCCGCGCCTTTTTTGTTCACATACCCTTGAATCTCGGTTCCGTTATTGTCGGCTTTCGAGACGATAGCATAGCCTTCCGTAAACTCCTGATACAAGCCGGAATACTTCGGTTTAATGACTTCCTTGCCCGATTTGTCGGTAAAACCCCAAAGGCCGTTTCGCTGAACGGCCGCGAGTCCTTCGCTGAAGCTGTCCGCGGCTTCGTACCGGGGCCGGATGACGAAATTGTCGTTCTTGTCGATATAGCCCCATTTGCCATTGGCTTCAATCGCGGCTAGTCCGTTATGGAAGGGAAGCGCGGAAGCGTAGTTGAAAGGAATGACCGTTGCTCCCGTTTTGTCGATATACCCCCACTTTCCATCCTTCCGAACGGCGGCTAGTCCGTCGCTGAACGCCGTCGCGATTTCAAATTGCGGGTGAATGACGAGCGTGCCTTGCTTATTGATGTAACCGTATTGGCCGTTAAGCTTGACGTGCGCGAGACCTTCCCCGAACGTATTCGCATCGTCGTATTGCAGCGGAATGACTTCCTTGCCTGTGCGATCGATGTAGCCCCACTTTCCGTTTCTCGTCACTTGCACGAGTCCGTCTTTAAACTGGGCGGCGCCAAGCTCGTATTGCGGCTGCACGACAAGCTGGCCGGTTTGGTCAATATAGCCCCATTTGCCGTCCACGTACACGCCGGCCAGGCCTTCGCTGAAGCTGGTGACATCCAGATACTGAGCTCGGATGACAATCTTCCCTTTTGCGTTGATAAATCCATATGTATCGGCACTCGTTCCCAATGAATAATACCAGGCCAATCCTTCGCTGAGGGGTCCTACTTCCGCGTAGGGCAGGTACTTCGAATCCTTCGCGGACGCCGTGCCGGAACCTATGCCTGCGTAGGCGGCGGGCATGAGGGCGGTTAGCAAGATGAGGGCGAGACATACGCTTACTGCTTTTTTCATGTTGAAATAGGCTCCTTTTCTTTTAAGAGGTTGTTCAAAAAGTCCACTTTTGATCACGAAGCATATCGGGGAGCATACTCGACGTCGAATATCGAATTCAGCCGAAACTGAGCGTATGCTTTCGAAGTGCGTTTCCTACGGAAACGCTTCAGGTGCTCACGTAGCTTCCACTACGCTCCGCTCCTCATTTCCTAGCTTCATCCGATCTTCTGCAGCGTTTTTGAAAAAAACGCAGCATCGGAAGCATAAGCTCTTGTGCTGAAAACTGGACTTTTTGAACACGCTATTTTAAGTGAAATTCTCAAGAGAGTATAATGCAATCGGTAGGAAAAGTCTATCAAATTTGGTGTCTGCTAGGATACGCAAAAAACGGAGACTCCTCGGGTCGAGGAAGTCTCCGTTCTAAGCGTATGACCATTAGTACACCAGTAATCCCATCGCGCGTTTGGCGGCGTCGAGCGTCTTCTGCGCTTCCTCGGACGCTTTGCGGGCGCCCTCCTTGAGGATGCGATCGAGCTCCTCGGACTGAATGAGCTCCTCGTACTTCTCCTGGAACGGAGTCAGCTTCGCGATGACGACCTCCGCCAGCTCCTTCTTGAACGCGCCGTAGCCTTGGCCCTCGAAGCGTCTCTCGACGTCCGCGATCGAGACGTCGCCGAAGACGGAATAGATCTCGATCAGGTTGCTGACGGCCGGCTTCGCATCCCAGTCATAGCGCACAGCCATGTCGGAGTCCGTGACGGCGCGGGAGAACTTCTTGCGAATGACGGCCGGCGTGTCGAGCAGCAGCACATAGCTGCTGGTGTTCGGATTGCTTTTGCTCATTTTGCTCGACGGGTCGTCGAGGCCCATGACGCGCGCGCCGATCTCTTGGATGACCGGCTCCGGCACGGTGAACGTCTCGCCGAAACGGTTGTTGAAGCGGGTCGCGAGGTCGCGGGTCAGCTCGAGATGCTGCTTCTGGTCGTCGCCCACCGGCACGTGCGTCGCCTGATAGAGCAGGATGTCCGCGGCCATCAGAGCGGGATACGTGAAGAGAGCGGAGCTAACGACGTCTTTGCCCTCCGACTTGTCCTTGAACTGCGTCATGCGGCTCATCTCGCCGAAGTG
Organism: Paenibacillus soyae; assembly: GCF_024623455.1. GTDB lineage: Bacteria > Bacillota > Bacilli > Paenibacillales > Paenibacillaceae > Pristimantibacillus > Pristimantibacillus soyae. The sequence goes on from NZ_JANIPJ010000010.1 coordinate 16,836, forward strand.
CGCCTGCGTCTCCATGATCCAGCCAAGCTCGGCATGAGCCGGAACCTGCGATTGGAGGAAGATGGTGCTCTTGTCGGGATTGACGCCTGCGGCGATGTAGAGCGCGGCGATTTGGCGGGAGCGCTCCCGCAGCTCCTTCGGATCCTGCGGCACCGTAATCGCATGCAGATCGGGGATGAAGAAGAAGCCCTCGTATTCGTTCTGGAACATCACGTACTGGCGAAGCGCGCCGACGTAGCCGCCGATGTTCAGATCGCCGCTTGGTTTGATTCCGGATAAAATTCTTTTTACCATGGATGAACCCTCTCTTCTCATTAAATAATGAAATGCGCGTCTTTCCCGGGGACATAAGGCCATAAAAAAACGCCCCGTCCCCATGCAAGGGACGAAGCGATGCTCCGCGATACCACCCGAATTCGGCCAGCCGGCCGCACTCTGTCATGAACGGAGCAATAAGGCGCATATGCCGCGTCCGCTTGCGTGCTTTCGATCATGCCTCCCCAAGGTAACGGAGGGAGCTGCCGTCGAAGCCTACTGCCCCCGGAGGAGGTTCGGTTCGAAGCGATGGGATCCATTCGCCAAGGGCTCATGCGCCGGACCTTTCACCAATCGCCGGCTCGCTATAGCATGGGCGCCATAGGGTACTACTTCCCATCATGGCTGTGTCTGTATGTTATCGGTTATTGTTACCTAGAATATCCGTTAAAGCCTTCGGAGTCAAGTAGGCGGCTGCCGGCATCGGACAAGCCTTTACAATACTTTAACGCCATTATTAACATCATGAAAACAAACCCTCTATACACTTGGCTTAATCATGTTATAGGGAGTGGATGAGAAGTGAAGAAGGTTAGCAAAAAAGCGCTGTCCATCTTTGTCGCGTCGCAGCTTGCGCTGGGCACGATGCTGGGAGGAAGCGCGGTAATGGCGGAAGAGGCCGCTCCGGCCGAGGAAGCGCAAGCTACATATGCGCTTAACAAAATCGGCTCTTATGAAGTAGGAACGCATAACGAGGACGGCGGCGTCGCCGAAATCGTGAAATACAATAAGGACAACGGCAAGTTCTACTTGGTGAACGGCTCGAGCAATCCTCCAAGCCTGGATATCGTGTCGCTGGGCGACGGCCAAGGCGAGCTGAAGAAGGAGAAGACGGTGCTGGTGAAGGAGCTGGCCGAGACGAACGGCTTCGTGTTCGGCGACCTGACTAGCGTCGTCGTGAATACCGAGACGGATCTGGTGTACGTGGCGGTTCAGGAGGCGGATGCCGCGAAGCCGGGCAAAATTCTCGCGCTCGACTACGACGGCGAGCTTGTGAAGGAATACGCGGCGGGCATCCAGCCGGACATGATTACGGCGACGGCCGACGGCAAATACGTGCTGACGGCGGACGAGGCGGAGCATCGCACGGGCGTTCCGGGCGCGGATCCGAAGGGCAGCGTGACGATCGTCGATACGGTGGGCGGGAAGTCGGTTCAGGTGTATTTTGACAAGCCGGCGGTTATTGCGGACGATGTCCATATTCGTGGAGCCGTAGATGCGAACGGCATTATTGCCGGCGCTGGCACCAAAGCGGACGCGCTGTACGATCTGGAGCCGGAGTACATCACGATCTCCGAGGACGGCAAGCTGGCTTACGTGACGCTGCAGGAGAACAATGCGATCGCGACGGTAGACATCGCGAAGGGCGAGATCGTGTCGGTGAAGTCGCTTGGCTACAAGGACTACAACGATCCTGCCAATGAGCTGGATATCGTGAAGGACGGCGAAATCAAGTTCGAGAACGTGCCTTTCCTCGGTGCTTACATGCCGGATGGCATCGCTTCGTATACCGTCGACGGCAAAACGTATGTCGTGACGGCGAACGAAGGCGACGCGACGGAGTGGCCGAATCGCGTGGGCGTCAGCGAAGTGGGCGAGCTGAAGGGCAAGCTGGATGCGGAGTCGGAGGCTTATAAGTTTCTGCAGGGAACGGACGCTTATGACGGCGTCGAGGCGATGACGGACCGCGGCAATGACGCCATCTATATGTACGGCGGACGCTCCTTCTCGATCTACGAGGCGGACACGATGAAGCAAGTATTCGACAGCGGCAGCGACTTCGAGCGGATTACGGCGACTGCCGTGCCGGAATACTTCAATACCAGCAACAGCAAAGCGAAGCTGGACGACCGCAGCGAGAAGAAAGGCCCTGAGCCGGAGGACGTGAAGATTGGCGTCATCGGCGACCGGACGTACGCGTTCATCGGCCTCGAGCGCATCGGCGGCGTTATGATGTACGACGTCACGAATCCGCTCGAGCCATCGTTCGTCAGCTATGTGAACACGCGCGAGTTCGCGGATACGGAAGGCGAAGTGATTCTGGACACCGATACAGCGCCTGAGGGACTGGAGTTTATCTCGGCCGAGGACAGCCCGACCGGCAATCCGCTGCTGCTCGTGGCTTTCGAAGTCGGCGGTAAGGTCGGCGTGTTCGAAGTGGCGGAGGAGAGCGTTCTTTCCGAAATTTCGTTCACGGACATTGAGGACAGCTATGCCAAGGAAGCGATTGAAATGCTCGCGACGTTCGGCTATATGAACGGCGTAGGCGAAGACAAGTTCGCTCCGAAGGCAGGCATGACCCGCGCCGACTTCACGCTGCTGCTGGCAAGGCTGGCGGAGGTTGAGCTCGGTGAGCTGGACCGGTCCAGCTTTACCGATGTAGCTGCGGATGCTTATTATGCGGCGGCTGTCGAATGGGCGGCGGAGAACGGCATTGTTAATGGCATGGGTGACGGCTCTTTCCAGCCGGAAGAAGGCGTGACGCGCGAGCAGATGGCGGCGATGCTGGTCCGGAACGCGAAATTAATGGGAATCGAGCTGCCTAAAGCGAATGAGCCGATCGTCTTCTCGGATGAAGCCTCCATCAGCGAATACGCGAAGGAAGCGGTGGCCATCGCGCAGCAAGCGGGCATCATCTCGGGCAAGGATAGCGCGGCTGGCGTCATCTTCGCGCCACAGGAGATGGCAACACGCGAGCAGACGGCCATGATGCTGTTTCATTTGATGAGCGCGGTCATGGCTAGCGCTGCGGAATAACAGATCAACAGACTCTTCGCCAGGCTGGGAAGCCGCTGGGCAGGTCTGCATGGATGAAAAAGGCACAGCCTTCAGGAATGGAGGCTGCGCCTTTTTTTAGTGTGGGGACGCTGTCGGGCGTTTCGAGCGCCTCCCTTGGCACGATCGTTTCGAGCGTCTCGAGTACCGCGAGCTAGCGCTTCCCGTGCCCGCGCGCATCGATCAGCCCGATCACCTCGAGCGCTTCCCGCGCACGATCTTCTCGAGCGTCTCGATCGCCGCGAGCGAGCGCTTACCGTGGCACGAGTACCTCGAACACCTCAAGCGCCTAACGGAACTGAGCGACTCTATTTTGGGGAAAAAACGTGATTTTCCCATGCTAGCGGAACTGAGCGCCGTTATTTGATGGTTTTAGGGGAGATTCCCAGTGAAATCGAAGGAATAAGGGCGCTCAGTTCCGTATGTCCCCCCGAAAGCCCTGATTTCCGATGAATAACGTCGCTCATTTCCGTTAGCGCCCATCGGTCGGCTGCCATGCCGACCATTCGACGGACTAGCTGGCTCGAGTGTTTCTTGCCGTGCTCGTGGGGGGAAGTGCGGTTCACAAAATCGCATGCTTTTTCGCCAATAATTGCTGATGCAACGAAGTTCATTGTGTGCTACGATACGATGGTCATATAGAGAAAACAAGACAAGAGATACAGAATGAAGGTGATAGGATGGAAGGGCATGCTGGTCAGGCATCACCCAAGAAAGACAACGGAGCGAAGGATTTAAAGCTGTTCTATCTGACGTGGCCTATATTTCTAGAAGTGACATTGTTCATGATGATGGGGATCGCGGATACGTTCATGCTGAGCGCGATTTCCGACAACGCGGTATCGGGCGTCGGCGCGGCGAACCAGTATCTGCACATCGCGATTCTGCTGCTGGAGGTCATCGGCAACGGGGCGTCCATCGTCGTGGCGCAGTATATCGGATCGCGGAAGTTTTTTGAAGCGGCCAAAATATCCGCGCTCGCCGTCACGCTTAACTTGATCGTTGGCGTCGTGATGAGCATAGGGTTTGTTTTGTTCAATGGTTATCTGCTGCGCTCGCTGAACCTGACAGGCGAAGTATACGAGTTCGCGCAGAGCTATCTCGGCATCGTGGGTGGGGCGATCTTCCTGCAGGCAATCATTAACTCGCTGGCCGCGATTGTCCGCGTGCACGGCTTCACGAAGGAAGCGATGCTCGTCGCGCTCGGGATGAACGTCATCCACATTATCGGCAACTACGCTCTGATCTTCGGCAACTTCGGCATGCCGGCGATGGGCGTCGAAGGCGCGGCGATCTCCACGATCGCAAGCCGGCTCATCGCGGTAGTTGTGTTCTTCTGGCTGCTGTATCGGATTATGGAAGTGCGGATCAAGGTTAGCTATTATTTGAATTTGTCCAAGGAATACGTCGGCAAAATATTAAAAATCGGCATCCCGTCGGCGCTGGAGCAGGTCATGTATCATTGCTGTCAGATGATTTTCCTGTTCTACACGACGTATCTGGGAGAAGCGGCTTTGGCCGCCAAGCAGTACGCGTCGAACATTTCAATGTTCATCTATTTGTTCGCGTTCGCGGTCGGCATCGGCACGTCGATTATGGTCGGCCGGTTCGTCGGTGCGGGACGTCCGGACGACGCGTACAAACGCGTCTGGATGAGCGTTCGCTCGGCCAGCGTGGTGTCGTTGTTCATGATCGGCGTGGTCGTCCTATTCCGCGAGCAGCTTGTCGGGATATTCACGGACGACGCGGAGGTGCTCCGGATCGGGGCGCAGGTCTTGCTCTATAGCATCATTCTTGAGACTGGCCGGACGATCAACATCGTCATCGTCAACTCGCTGCGCGCCTCCGGCGACGCCAAATATCCGCTGTGGGTCGGCATGTTCACGATGGTCGGCATGAGCTTGTCGCTTGGCTATCTGTTCGTGTTCCATATGAATATGGGACTGGTGGGCATTTGGTTGGCGATCGCGGCGGACGAATGGGTTCGCGCGGTCATCTTCTACTTCCGCTGGCGCAGCCGCGCCTGGGAGAGGCACTCGCTGGTGCGCCCGGACGTGCAGCCGGATGCGGTGGCGGCGCATACGTAGAGCATTCCAGAGTTAGTGCCGTGGGGCACCACCGAGCAGAAGGGCCGCTTATCCTGCCTGAGGATAAGCGGTCTTTTTTTTTAATGGAATAGACGTGCCATGAACGCTTATTGCCGCAGCACCCCGTATTCGCGCGGAATAGGCGTGTCACGCAAACTTAATGCTCACGCCACCCCGCATTCAAGCGGAATAGACGTGCTACACACGCTTAGTACTCGCGACACGCCGCATTCGAGCGGAATAGACATGCCACGCACGCTTATAGCCCACCACCACTCCCATGCATAAGAACGACAAGTTTGGCCAAGCTAACATTCATGGAAGAGTCCAGCGTAGTCGGAATATCTTTTTTGAAATCGGGTGTTGACAATACCATAATCGTCTGATATCTTTAAATTAAGATAAACGAAATTAAGAAATAACGAGCAAGCGGAGGTGAAAGCAGTGAGCGAAAGCAACGACATCAAGAATGAAGCGCTCGACCTGTACATCGCATTGTCCCGGGCCAGCCAGTGGGTGAACGCCCATGGAGACCGAGATATTCGCAGACATGGTCTGAACCGGACCGAGTTCGGCGTGCTGGAGCTTCTGTACCATAGAGGACCGCAGCCGCTGCAGCAGATCGGCGGTAAGGTGCTCATGAGCAGCGGCAACATCACGTACGTCATCGACAAGCTGGAGAAGAAGAGCCTCGTGAGGAGGCGCACCTCCAAGGAAGACCGCCGATTGATCTACGCCGAAGTGACGGATGAAGGCTGTCGGTTCATAGAAGAGATCTTCCCGGAGCACACTAGCGTTATCGAGCAAGCAACGGCAGGGTTAACGCCGGAAGAGAAGCGGGCGGCGAGCGAGCTGCTGAAGAAGCTTGGGAAATACGCGCAGCAGTCCTACAAGTAGCATCGTCAAGCGGGATGGCGGCAGGCAATGGTTGAGTCGGCTGTCATCACAAGGTAAAGCATCTCAGGCGAATGCACCAAGGGGACTGCTTTCGCAGATCATATATCTTAAATTTAAGAAACTTAAAAATTAGTAAACAAAGGGAGAGATTCATTATGACAACTCAAAACCAAGCAGTTCAACAAACGGCAGGTATTCACCACATTACGGCATTCGTTCGGCACCCGCAGGTCACATCGGATTTCTACGCAGGCATTCTGGGACTTCGTCTCGTGAAAAAAACCGTTAACTTCGACGCTCCTGAAGTGTATCATCTATACTTCGGCGACCAAGCGGGCAGCCCGGGCACCATCATCACCTTCTTCCCTTGGGAAAACTCTCGCAAAGGACGCATCGGCGGCGGTCAGGTCGGTATTACGACATATGTTGTTCCGGTAGGTTCTTACGACTTCTGGAAAGAGCGCCTGGCGGGGTTCGGCGTTGAAGTGCAAGAAACGGAGCGTTTCGGCGAACGCTACCTTCAGTTCGCGGATCCGGACGGTCTCCGCAGCGAGATCGTGGAGCGCGAGGAAGGAACGAACAGCGAATGGGCATTCGGCGGCATTACGACTGACCAAGCGATCAAAGGCTTCGGCGGCGCCGTACTCTTCAGCATCAATCCGGAATCGACGGGCAAACTGCTGGAGAACGTAATGGGCCTGACAAAAATCGGCGAGGACGTCGGCTTCGTCCGCTACCGCTCCTTCGGCGACCTCGGCAATGTCATCGACGTGAACGCTACCGCAATGGCTGTCGGACACGGCGGACACGGTACGGTGCATCATATCGCATGGCGCGCCAAAGACGACGCGGAGCACGCGCTCTGGAGAGAGCACGTGGCGCAGAACGGCTACCAGCCAACGCCGATCGTAGACCGTCAATACTTCAATGCGCTATACTTCCGGGAAGAGGGCGGCATTCTGTTCGAGATCGCGACGGATCCTCCAGGCTTCGCCCGCGACGAAGAGCCGGAGCATCTGGGCGAAGAGCTGAAGCTGCCGGAGTGGTACGAGAAACACCGCGGCGAAATCGAAAAACTGCTGACGCCATTTGAAGTTCGAGTATTGGAGGGGGAATGGAAATGACAACATCGACAATGAACCATCTATTCGTTAAAGGCTCGGACGAGAGCGCGCCGGTCCTGCTGCTGCTGCACGGAACGGGGGGAACCGAGAGGGACCTCCTCCCGCTCGCGGAGATGATCTCTCCCGCCTCTTCGGTGCTTAGCGTTCGGGGCAACGTGAGGGAGAACGGGATGCCGAGGTTTTTCCGCAGGCTGGCGGAGGGCGTATTCGATATCGAGGACCTGATCTTCCGCACGAAGGAGCTGAGCGATTTCCTGGACAGCGCCGCGGAAGAATACGGCTTCGACCGGAAGAATATCGTGGCGGTGGGGTATTCGAACGGCGCCAACATCGCGGCCAGCCTGCTGTTCCACTTCGAGGACGCGCTGCGCGGAGCCGTGCTGCATCATCCGATGGTGCCGCTGCGGGGCGTAACGCTGCCAGATATGGCCGGGCTGCCGGTCTTCATCGGAGCGGGAGAAAACGACCCGATCTGCTCGCCGAGCGAAACGCGAGAGCTGGAGCAGCTGCTCGGCGGAGCGGGAGCGGCCGTCACGACGCACTGGGAGCGCTTCGGGCATCAGCTGACTGGCAGCGAAGCCGAGACCGCGGCGGTTTGGTTCAAGCGGCAATTCGGGAAGGAGTGAGCAGCCATGCCAAGCATCGATCCGGAAAGCCAGAGCGCGCAGGATAATTATAAGCTGCTGATTGGCAGCATTATTCCGAGACCTATCGCGTTCGTGACGACGCTGTCGGAGGAGGGCGTGCTGAACGCCGCGCCCTTCAGCTTCTTCAACATCGTGACGGCGGATCCGCCGATGGTATCGGTGTCTGTCCAGAGGAAGAACGGCGAGCCGAAGGACACCGCCCGTCATGCCGCCGCCAGGGGCGAGTTCGTTGTCCATATCGCGGACGAACGGTATATTGAAGCGGTCAACGAGACGGCCGCGCCGGTTCCGTCCGACGTTAGCGAAGTGGAGCTGGCGGGATTAACGCCCGTGCCGAGCGAACGGATTGCGGTGCCTGGCGTGGCGGAAGCCCGCGTGCGAATGGAATGCGTGCTGGAGCAGAGCATCCCGCTTGGCGGCCAGGATGGAACGCCGTCCTGCGACCTGCTGATCGGCCGGGTCGTCCGCTTCCATGTGGACGATGCGCTCTACGAGCGGGGGCGTATCAACCCGGACGCGCTGCTTCCCGTCAGCCGCCTCGCCGGCAATGACTATGCCAAGCTGGGCGAACGATTTACTCTCGTGAGGCCGGTGTAACCGGCGGAACAAAAACAGCAGCACCCGGCATGCCATTTCTTTGGCGCCGCGTGCTGTTTTTCTTTTGCTCATCACCGCGAACTTCAACCCAGTTTGGACTGTCTGTATCCCTTCGGGGTCATGCCGGTTTCGCGCTTGAACATGCTGCAGAACTGGGCGTCGTTCACGAAGCCCGCGTCGAGCGCGATTTCCGTGACCAGCTTATCCGGATGGAGGAGCAGGGATGATTGGGCGTAGCTCATGCGTTTGATATACAAATACTGAAGCGGCGCGACGCCGTACTTTTCTTTGAACAGGTGGCGGAACCGGCCATAGCTGTATCCGGCAAGATCGGCCAGAGCTTGTATGGATATTTTTTGGCGAAAATGCTCATCCATATAGTTAAGTACATATTGAATGCGGTCGGTCTGCTGCTTAGGCGCTTTCTTCGCGCCAATAAGGCGCTGAAGTAGTATGGATAACTCGCCGACCATCAGATTGAGCATATCCGAGAAGTCTTCCCGCTGCCGCACGAATTCTTCTTTCATCCTTAGCAGAATGTTCTCGATCATACGTTCCTCATTATCCTCGTATAGACCGGACAAATTCGCCAAGCCTTCCTTGTCGCTGTAGAAGCCGACGAACAGGACGTCGGAAGCGGCCGCGTGAAGCTCGTCATGCTCCGTGTAGGGCGTCACCAAAGCGAAGGTGTTCGGCTTGAACGACACGGATTCCTTTCCGATTTTCGTCTTCCCGGTACCGTAATAATAGACTAGCTCATAGCACTCGTGAAAGTGCGGAGGAATGTAATGGTTCTCCCGGCGCTTCGAGAAGAACAGAAAATCCAGCTTGTTCATAGCCCAATTCCTTCCTTGTAAATTAGCCAAATCATATAAGAAACTAGGTCGAATTTAGATAAAATGTAAAGGCATCGTTTGCTACAATCATAACATGGAAGGATGCAAATCATAAACTTTCCTGCCATGAAGTGATTTTTTGCAAAGGATTAAGCGTTTTCAATGATCAGATCTTTTATAGGGGGAAAAAACGATGAAACGCAGTTTATTTGCCATCATGCTGGCGGCGGTTATGCTCTTGTCGGCATGCGGCGGCGGGACCAATAACGGGTCGAACGCAAACGCGGGCGAGAACGGGACGGATGCGAACGGCGCTTCCGGCTCGAATTCCGATCAACTGAAGGTCGTGCTGCTCATTCCGGGCACGTTGGGGGACAAGTCCTTCTTCGACGCGGCGAACAGCGGGCTTACTCAGGTTAAGGACGCTCTGCAGGCCGAGACCAAAGTGATCGAGATGGGCACCGATACGAGCAAGTGGGAGCCGACGTTCAATTCCGTGGCGGCCCAAGACTGGGACGTCATCATCTCCGGCGGCTCGCAAATTACGGAGCTGCTGAACGCGACGGCCGAGCAGCATCCGGACAAAAAGTTCATCAACTACGATACGGACATCCCGGAGACGGCTTCCAACGTGTACGCGATCTCTTACGCGACGAACGAAGTTTCCTTCCTGGCGGGAGCGGCCGCGGCATTGACCAGCGTGTCGGACATGCCGCATGCCAACGCGGACAAGAAGATCGGTTTCTTGGGCGGCATGGACATTCCGGGAATTAACCAGTTCCTGGTCGGCTATATCGAAGGCGCGCAATACGCGGTGCCGGATATCAAGGTCGCCGTATCCTACGCGGGCGATTTCGCGGACCCGGGCAAAGGCAAAGAGCTGTCGCTGCTGCAATATAACTCCGGCGTGGACGTGATCTTCAACGTGGCGGGCGGCACGGGACTCGGCGTGTTCGACGCGGCCAAGGAGAAGGGACAATACGCGGTAGGCGTCGACTCCGACCAGGCGGCCATGCTGAAGGACACGGACGCCGAGAAGGCGAACCTGATCATCACCTCCGCGGTGAAGAAGATCGACAAGGCCATCCTGCTGGCGGTGCGCGGCATCCATACGGGCACGCTGGAGATGGGCAAGCTGGAAGTCGTCGGTCTGAAGGAAGACGGCGTCGGCATCGTGCGGAACGATATATTCGAAGCCGCCGTGAGCGAGGACGTGAAAGCGCAATTGATCGAGATCGAGAAGAAGCTGATCGCGGGAGAATTCGAGGTCAGCAACGCGATCGGCATGGAGACTGCCGAGATCGAGCAGATCCGGAACGCGGTCAAGCCGTAAGCGAGCCTAATCATAACGATAAGACGACAACCAAGGGAGTTCTTCGGCAACGGAGAATTCCCTTCATTCTATCAGGACCCGGGAAGGAGAGAGGTTCGACATGCAGCCGCATTTGCTGGAGATGCGCAACATTATCAAGGTCTATCCGAACGGCGTCGCGGCCAACCGGAACGTGGACTTCTCGCTAAGGGAAGGGGAAATTCACGCCGTAGCGGGAGAGAACGGGGCGGGTAAATCCACGCTGATGAAAATTTTGTTCGGCATGGAGGAGCCCAGCGACGGCGAAATATGGCTAAAGGGCGAGCGCGTCCGGTTCCAAACCCCGCAGGACGCCATAAGCAAGGGAATCGGCATGGTCCATCAGCATTTCATGCTCGTTCCCTCCTTCACGGTGGCGGAGAACATGGTGCTAGGAATGGAGCCGAAGAAGGGTCTGAGCATTCACGTCGACGAGGCGGTCCGGATGACCAAAGAGCTGTCCGACAAATATCAGCTGGCCGTCGATCCGAAGGCGAAGGTCGAGAGCTTGTCCGTCGGGATGAAGCAAAAGGTGGAAATTTTGAAAGCGCTCCTACGAGGCGCCCGAATTCTCATCCTCGACGAACCGACGGCCGTGCTCACGCCGCAGGAGACGGAGGAGCTGTTCAAGCAGCTGCTGACGCTGAAGCGGGAAGGCCATACGATCGTGTTCATCTCGCACAAGCTTAAGGAAGTGAAGGCGATCTGCGACCGCATTACGATCATGCGCGCCGGCACGACGGCCGGCGTGTTCGATATGGCGGATATTACCGAACAGGAAATATCCCGGCTGATGGTCGGCCGCGACGTCGTGCTGAAGTACGAGAAGGATGAGGTGTTCTTCGGTCCGCCGGTGCTGAAGGTGGAAGGATTGACTTACGTGAACGCGCTGGGCAACAAGGCGCTGAACAACATCGGCCTCTCCGTGAAGGCGGGCGAAATCGTCGGCATCGCGGGCGTCGAAGGCAACGGCCAGGCGGAGCTCGTCAAGGCGTTGACCGGCGGTCTCGAAGGAAGCCGCTCGGGCAAGGCGATGGTGAACGGCTCGGACATTGGACAAGCCGATATGCGGGAAATCCGGGGTCTTGGCGTTTCCTACGTGCCCGAGGACCGGATGAGCCAAGGAGCGGCCAAGGAAGAGAGCATCTCGGACAACATCATCTCCACGCGTTACCGGGAGAGCGCTTGGAACAAAGGACTGTTCCTGAAGGGCAAGCAGATCGTGAAGCTGGCCGAGTCGCTGATCGAGGAGTTCAAGGTGCGCTGCTCGGGGCCTGCCCAGCCGATCGGCATGCTGTCCGGAGGCAATATGCAGAAGGTCATCGTCGCGCGGGAGTGCTCGACCGAACCGCTCCTGCTTATCGCGGAACAGCCGACGCGCGGCGTCGATATCGGGGCGGCCCAGCTCGTGCATAAGAAGCTGCTCGAGATGCGGAGCCGCAATTGCGCGATTCTGCTCATCTCGGCCGACCTCAACGAAATCCTGGAGCTTAGCGATACCTTGTACGTCATGTACGACGGGGAGCTGGTGGCCGAATTCGACAAGCCGTCCGAGGTCACGGAAGAGGAACTCGGGCTGTACATGCTGGGCCTGAAGAAGCAGGAAAGGAGGGGCGGACATTCCGATGCTGAAGTACTTTGATGCGATCCGGACGCTTATATCGGTTGCGATAGCTCTCGTTATCGCCTTTATCATCATTGCCTTCGTCAGCGAAGATCCACTAGGCACAATCGGCATCTTCCTGACGGGGCCCCTCTCCTCGGCCGCCCAGCTGGGCAACGTCGTCGAGATGGCGATTCCGCTTATGTTCACGGGACTGTCCGTCGTGCTCCTGTTCCGAAGCGGCATGTTCAATCTCGGGGCCGAAGGGCTGTTCTATATATCGGGACTCGTCGCGGCCGTCATCGCCATTTACGGCAGCATGAACGGGTTCCTCCATCCGGCCGCCGCGATTCTCGCGGGCGCGGTCGTCGGCGCGCTGCTGTCGGCCATCCCCGGCATCATGAAAGCGAAGTGGAACGCGGACGTGCTCGTGACGTCGCTGATGTTCAACAGCATCCTGGCAGGCGTCGGGCTCTACTTCCTGAACTATCATCTGCGGGATGCCGCGGCGTTCGCCAACGTATCGTATAAATTCCAGGAGACCGCGTTGCTCGCAAAGCTCATTCCCGGTACCCGCATCCATGCTGGGCTCATCCTGGTGCTGCTTTGCATTCTGGCGACGCACTATTTCATGTACCATACCCGCTGGGGCTACGAGTTGCGGATGACGGGCTCGAACCGCTCGTTCGCCGAATTCTCAGGCATCAAGACGGGACGGGTCATCGTCACGGTCCATCTGATCGCCGGTCTGCTGGCGGGCATGGGCGGCTCGGTCGAGGTGCTCGGCATGTACACGAGGTTCCAATGGACGGATCTGCCCGGCTACGGCCTCGATGGTGCCCTCGTAGCGCTGCTGGCCAAAAACAATCCGCTATCGGTCATTGGCGCGGCGCTGTTCCTCGCCTATATCCGGATCGGCGCCGATCAGATGTCCATTCTGTCCGACGTGCCGGCGGAGCTGGTCTCGATTATCCAGGCGGTCATTATCCTGCTCATCTCCGCTGAGCAGTTCCTGAAGATGTGGAAAAACCGAAAGCTGCTGAAGGAGGCGGAGAAACTTGGATAACTTCTGGGGCGTCATCTTCTCGACCGACTTTGCCTTCTCCGTGCTGCGCGTCACGACGCCGATACTGTTCGCGGCGCTGGGCGCATTAATCTCGAACAAGGCCGGCATCATCAATATCGGCATGGAGGGCACGATGCTGACGGGCGCCTTGGCGGGCGTCATCGTCAGCGCGTACACGGGCAGCGCCTGGATCGGCTTGCTCGGGGCGATGGCGTCGGGGATCGCGATTTCGGCCGTGTTGGCTTATTTCACGCTGAAGATCAAGACGCATATCATTCTGGGCGGCATCGCCATCAACATGTTCGCTTCGGGCGGCACCGTCTTCATCCTCTACCTGATCAGCGGGGACAAGGGCACCTCGACTTCGCTGCAAAGCAAAGTGCTGCCGAACGTGCACATCCCGCTGCTGCAGGATATTCCGGTGCTGGGTCCGATCCTGTCGGGCCATAACGTCCTGACCTATCTATCCCTGCTGGCCGTCGCGGGCGTCTACTATCTGCTCAAGAGGACGCCGCTGGGCCTGCAGATCCGCTCGGTCGGAGAGAACCCGCAAGCAGCTCAATCGGTGGGCATCAGCGTGACGAGAATTCAGACGATCGCTTTGCTGCTGAGCGGCTTCTTCGCTTCCCTGGGCGGAGCGTTCATGTCGATGGGCTATCTCTCCCTCTTCACGAGGGACATGACCGCCGGACGCGGCTGGATCGCGATCGCCGCGGAAGCGCTGGGCGGCGGCAGCACGGTAGGCACGTTCGTCGCCTCGCTTATATTCGGCGCGACGAACGCGATGTCGAACGCGCTGCAAATCTTGAAAATTCCGGCCGAGCTCATCGGGACCTTCCCGTATGCGGCGACGGTCGTCGGCCTGCTCGTGTACGCCATTGCGGAGACGAGACGCCGGAAGAAGAAAAACGGCTAAGGAGAATGACATATGGTGCGAATCATTTTGGATACGGATATCGGGAGCGACGTGGATGATGCCATGGCATTGGCGCTCGCCATGCGCTCGCCCGAGATACAGATCGAAGGCGTCACGACCGTGTACGGCAACGTGGATCTGAGGGCCAAGATGGCGCGGAAAATGGCGCAATACGGCAAGAGGGATGACGTTCGCGTCTACGCGGGCTTGAATCGGACGCTGCTCGGCAACCGCGAGATTTGGATGGCGGGACACGAGGGCGACGGGCTTCTGACCGAAGACGACAAGCTTGCGTACGAGGATCGGCATGCGGTCGATTTCATCATTGAAACAGTAATGGGCCAGCCAGGCGAAATTACGCTGGTCGCCATTGGGCCGCTGACCAATATCGCGGCATGCTTGATTCGCGAGCCCCGCATTGCGCAGAATGTGAAAGAGATCGTGATCATGGGCGGGGTGACCCGCCTTGGCGATAACGGCATGCATATGCGGGTCGTCGAGCACAATATCGTCTGCGATCCGGAAGCGGCATCGCTTGTGTTCAACAGCGGCGCGCCGATCGTCATGGTCGGACTGGACGTCACGCTGAAGGTGACGATTACGGAGGAGGAGCGGCGCAGGCTGCTGGATACCGGCGACCCACTCAATATGGCGCTGGCCCGCATGATCGGGAAGTGGTTCGAGTTCGCGAAGGAAGAAATTTCGTACATGCACGATCCGCTAACCATTGCGCTGCTGCTCGATCGCACGCTGGTTCGGACGGAGAAGATGAATATCCGCGTGGAATACGATCACCGGCCGCAGACAGGCCAGACGATCGCCACGCTGGACCCTTCCGGAACCGTGGACGTCTGTCTGGGCGTCGACCATGCGAGAGCTGTCGGGCTCTTAATGGACCGGTTGATCGGCGGGAGAGTGGGGAGCGCGCTATGAAACGGCCGAATATCGCGGTGATCGGCAGCTTGAACATGGATATCGTCGTGAAGGCGTCGAAGTTTCCCGCCGCGGGCGAGACCATTCAAGGTGACGAAATCCACTTCGTTCCCGGCGGCAAAGGGGCGAACCAGGCTGTAGCGCTTGCCCGTCTCGGAGCCGACGTCTCGATGGTCGGCGCGATCGGCTTCGACAGCTTCGGCCGGACGCTGCTCGCGTCCTTGGCCGACAGCGGCGTGAACAACGAGTACGTGAAGATGGCAGAGCAGGCGCCGACGGGTACGGCGAGCATTACGCTCACGCCCGAGGACAACAGCATCGTCATCGTCTCGGGCGCCAACGCGGAGCTTCGCGCAGCGGATATAAAGCGGGCCGAGGCGGCGATCGAAGCGGCCGACGCCGTGCTGCTGCAGCTGGAGGTACCGCTGGAGACGGTAGAATATGCCGCCGAGCTGGCCGAGAAGCACGGCAAGCTGGTCATTCTGAATCCGGCGCCTGCGAGGAAGCTGCCGGACAGCTTGCTGCGCCGCGTTCATTACATGACGCCTAATCTGACCGAGCTGGCGGTGCTGACCGGCGTCGACCCGGGCACGGACGGAGATGGACGCGCGCTGGAGGAGGCAATGGACGCGCTGCTTGCGTTAGGCCCGGACTTCGTCGTGACGACGCTTGGCGCGGAAGGCGCCGCGTGGAAGGTCAAAGCCGGCGGCTCGCTTGCGCGGCAGCCGGCTCACCGCATGAAGGTGGCGGATACGACCGGCGCGGGGGACGCCTTCAACGCGGGTCTCGCTTACGGGTTATGCGAAGGACGCGGAATATCGGAAGCGGCAGCGTTCGCCGCGCAAGTATCGGCACTCGCCGTCACGAAGTTCGGCGCGCAGGACGGCATGCCGACGATGGCGGAGGTTGCCGCCTATTTTCAGGGGAAGGGGGGCTAAGGAATGAAGCAGGTTCGGAACATGATCATTGACGCGGATACGGGAATAGACGACGCGCTCGCGATCCTCTACGCGCTGAAATCGCCGGGCATCCGGGTGGAGGGCGTGACAACCGTGTTCGGCAACATCGGCGTCGAACAGGCAACCGACAATACGCTGCGGATCATTAAGCTCGCGGGAGCGCCATACGAAGTGCCGGTTGCCATCGGGGCGGAGAAGCCGCTGAAGCGGGGTATGCCTGAATTCGCCACGCATGTCCATGGAAGGAACGGCATTGGCGATGCGGACATCCCCGCATCGGATCAGCGTCCTCTCGAGGAGCGTGCTGACGATTTCATCCTTCGCAAGTCGAAGGAGCTTGCCGGCGAGCTAATCATCGTCACGCTAGGCCGCCTGACGAATGTGGCGCAAGCGGTGCTGAAGGATCCCGGGCTATGCGAACGGATCAAACAGGTATACGTGATGGGCGGGGCGGTCGGCGTTCCCGGCAACGTCACGCCGGTTTCGGAAGCCAACATCTGGGGCGACCCCGAAGCGGCGGATGTCGTCTTCTCGTCCGGCTTGCCGGTTACGATGGTCGGCCTCGACGTCACGATGAAGACGCTGCTGACGGGCAGCCATCTGGACAGGCTGGACCGATTGCGGCATGACGGGAACGGGGCGATCGTCGATTTCATCCGCGAGTCCCACCGCTATTATTTCGAATTCTACCGGTCCAGCAACGCCTTCATCGACTCGGCGCCTATCCACGATCCGCTTACCGTCCTGGTGGCGGAGGATCCGTCGCTCGTGACGACCCGACTGATGAAGGTGTCGGTTGTCTGCGACAGCGAATTGTGCGCGGGCATGACGGCGGCCGACTTGCGAAGGCATCCGCTTGCCGGTTCCAATATTCGCGTCTGCACAGACGTGGACGAGGGGTTGGCGGTCGACCGGCTGCTGAGCCCGTTCGTGAGTTAACTCTTAAGACCCGATCCAACTGGGCGAACGGTTCACGCTGGTTCGGCCAGCCTGAGAAACGGGATCCTCGTTCACACAAAATAACAGCGGCTGTCCTGGATATCCAAGGCAGCCGCTGTTTCATTGTACGCCTGCAGCCGGCGTTTCCTGCACGTTGAACCTCGTCGGCATCATTTTCGGCTCGTCCGCCGTACCCGTCAATTGCACGACGGAATCCGTGATCTCCATGATCGAGGCAAGCTATTTTTCGGACATTTCCGCAATCGAGGAGAAGGCTAGCCGTCGATTGTCCAGCCGTAGTGGAGATCCCGCCCACGTTGACCAAGAGACTGGAGGTGGAAGCGGCCACTACTTTGTCCCTTATCCGGAATCGAGCGTGTCATTCATCACGGATAGCGGGATCTGTTGCATGCCGCGCCCTATCCATCGATATACATAATATGATGGTCATTTCCTCGTCTCGCGAGAGCGCGGGGGCTTGGAGGGTGGAGTAGGGAATGCGAATGGAATGCGCCATTATCGGAGGAGGACCGGCGGGTCTGAATGCGGCGCTCGTACTCGGCAGGGCAAGAAGGCAGGTCGCTTTGTTCGATGATAATCAACCGCGCAACGCGGTGACGAAGCATACGCATGGATTCATGACGCGGGACGGCGCGAAGCCGGAGGAGCTGCGAAGCCTGGCCAGGCAGGATATCAAAAAATACCCGACCGTCCGGACGATAGCCAAACGGATTACGGGTGTTATGCCCATCCTTGGCGGCTTCCGCCTGCAGGCTGGCGACGGGAGCTTGTATGAATGCCGCAAGCTGCTGCTGGCGACGGGACTAAGCGAGACGCTGCCGGACATTCACGGCATTCGGCAGTATTACGGGAGAAGCCTGTTCAATTGTCCGTATTGCGACGGCTGGGAGCTTCGAGATCAGCCGCTTGTCGTTATTGCCGAAGGCAGCAACGCTTTTTCGTTGACAAGGCTTGCGTACCAGTGGAGCCGCAACCTTCTCGTCTGCACGAACGGCTCCATGCGGGCGCTAACCGGAGAGGAGCTTCAGCTGCTGCAGCGCAAGGGAGTAGCCGTGTCGCATGATCGCATCAAGGAGCTGGCAGGCTCCGAGGGGATGCTGCGTGCGGTCGCGTTCGAGAATGGCGGCTCCTCGAAGCGGACCGGCGGCTTCGTCTCGCCTTACTGGCGGCATGCTTCGCCGCTCGGGGAGCTGCTAGGCTGCCGAATGAACGAATCGGGCGGCATCGAGACGGACGCTCTTGGCCGCACGAGCGTGTACGGCGTGTACGCCGCGGGAGACGCCTCCGTGATCGCGCCCGCGCAAGCGGTCATCGCGGCGGGGGAAGGGAGCCGGGCGGCGATCGGCATGAATTCGGATTTGGCGCGCGAGGATTTTGCTTAGGGGAAGGTATTGCTTCGGAAGCCAACTTCCCGTATGATAATGGAAATTTACGGGGGTGGTTCGATGATCCGGTATCCGTTATTGGAAGAAGGTACGGCGATTGGCGTAACGGCGCCGTCGTCCGGCGTGCCGAAGGACTTGCACGAATTGCTGCGTCAGTCTTGCGCCCGCATGGAGCGGGAGGGCTTTCGCGTCTTCTGCGGCGAGACGCCGTGGATCCAGCGGAAAGCGAAATCGGCTCCCGCGCGGGTGCGCGCCGCCGAGTTGAATGCCATGATGAGCGACGACGGCATTGGACTCATCCTCCCTCCGTGGGGCGGAGAGCTGCTGATCGAAATGCTGGAGTTCATGGATTGGGACGGCATGAAGAGCAAGTGGGTGCTGGGTTATTCGGATACGAGCGCGCTGTTATTGGCCATTACGTTGAGGACGGGGATCGCTACGGCTCACGGCACGAACCTCATTGATCTGAGGGGCGAGCACTCGGATCCGACGACCGCTATGTGGCGCGCCGTTTTGTCCACCAAGACGGGGGAATCGGTGCTGCAACGCTCCTCCGTGCGCTACCAGAAGGAATGGGATCACGCAAACCCGTCGCCGTGCGTCTTCCATCTGACGGAGCCAACCGAATGGAAGACGTTGCCTTGCGACCCGGTTCTCATCAAAGGCCGTCTGCTGGGCGGATGCATCGATATTATCCGGCATTTAATCGGCACGCTGTACGGCGATGTTCGGCTGTTTCAGAAGCAGATGATCCATAATGAGCCGATTATCTGGTATTTCGAGAATTGCGAGTTATCCTCGACCGATCTGCGCCGGTCGCTCGTCCAGATGAGGCTGGCAGGCTGGTTCGAGCATTGCGCGGGCATTCTGTTCGGCAGAAGCGGGGCCAACCGGGCGGTCGAAGACTACACGGAGGAAGACGCATACCGCGAGCTGTCGGAGGAGCTGGGGCTCCCGATCGTCTACGATATCGACTGCGGGCATGTCCCTCCGCAGATCACGTTCGTGAACGGAGCGCATGCGGAGGTTGAAGCGGGAGGCGGGAGCGGGACGATTGTTCAGACGTTCAACACCTAGGAAAACGGCAGTCGGCTGTCGGCTGCTGTTTTTGTTGAATCGAGAGGTTTAACCTTTTAATGCTAGATGCAACAAAGGAAAAGGTCGTCCTGAGCCGTCTAGCTCCGACCGTCCCACTTGTACAAAACCAATTCGTTTGTAGAAGTTGTATGCTCCATCATTTTGCTCATTCACATCAACTTGGAGCTTGCTCCCTTTGATCTTTTTGGCGTGTTCTATCAGTCGCCTGCCGATACCTTTGCCATGATAGTCCGGATCAACGAATAGCATCTCAATTTTTGTTCCGTTAAGTCCAATAAATCCAGCCGGTTCATTATTTCCGTGCATTTCCACCCAAATTTCAAGCTCTTTCAACGCTCCGTTCTGGAGCATTTGACGATAAAATTCAATATCTTCGCTCGTCAAAAAGGCGTGTGTACGACAAACAGCCTGGTACCAAATTTCGATTAGCTTATCATGATCGTTATCCTGATAAGGGGCAATTTTGTGCATCACTTTCAACCTCCCTATAGTTCGATGGAGAATCGAATGTCTATCACTGAGCTCGAGTTGCCAGCCAGTTGAATCATACCAATTCCGAAATAAACAGGGGCGTGGCTCCTTCTTCTTCGGAAAAACCGCATTTTTGATAAAAATCCACCACGTTCGGATAAGAGATCAACACTTTTGTTCTATACCCCTTGTATCGATCAAGCATCCTATTCATCATTTCTCTGCCGATTCCTTCTCCCTGATAGCTCGGATTGACTAACATATAGTGAAAATATACG
The DNA here is from genome assembly GCF_024623455.1 of Paenibacillus soyae. Classification (GTDB taxonomy): domain Bacteria; phylum Bacillota; class Bacilli; order Paenibacillales; family Paenibacillaceae; genus Pristimantibacillus; species Pristimantibacillus soyae. Next base: position 37,134 of record NZ_JANIPJ010000010.1, read on the forward strand.
GTCAATACACCATCCGATAGAGCATTTATCATTCCGATCAATTTATCCCCGTCCCAAGCCGCAACAATCGAATGAGAGCCTTTAATTGCTTGTAACAGCTCGTTGGGATACTTCCCTGACTCCCACTCTACCGAAAGAAATAACTCTTGAAGCGACTCTGTCGTAATCCCTTCAAGACTCGAATCGTAATTTACGCTCATCTCCATACCAGCCTTCATCGGAATATGACTTTAAATGCCAATTGCTTACTACGTCATTTTACCGTTTAATTGGTACTCCGATAATGGAGTGATTAAAGAATTTCTTGTGTTAATGCACATAGGCATTAGATAAAAAAATATTGTCGGCATATCCCCCTAAAACGCTGACTTAGCCCGAATGATATAGTAACACTACGCAGAATACGGGGAGAGCCATGACGATAAAGGATCTAAGAAGAAGACTGGAGTTCATGAAGTACATGGGGTTCGACGAATCGAAAAAAATGTGGGTGTACTCCTATTCCGATCGAACGAATCACCGTACCTACGGCATCATCGCAGGCAAATTGACCGTCGTAAAGCTGTCTTCGCTTAAGGGATTGAATTTACACTTCGGTAAATAGAAGAGGGATTACTTTACATGATATCGTTCTTGTAAGACATGAATGTGATGTTGAACGTGCCCGGGTATAATACAAGCTATGGCTAGCACGGTAGTCGGATAATCTCGAAACATAGCTTTTTTCTGAAAGTCTTCGGGTTGCAAACTCTTTAACAGTGTAAGGCTGGACTTTCTAATGCTTGCCCATTCTTCAAGTACCTCAGATATGGGGCGTTTTGCAAAATCAGCCTGTTCAACATATCTTCCGATATGAATCGAAGCAATTGGATTGGACTCATTTCTTGCTATGCAGAACATCCAGTAGTTAAACATTCTTTCCGCATCACACAAGTGACCTAGTACTTCTTTAATACTCCACTTTTCTGTCCCATAACGATAGTCTGCATCGCTATCAGATAACCTTTCAACCATCGTGATTACTGCTTTTTCTTGCTGGTTATAAATTTCAATGAGGTCTCCGTTATCCAGAAGCTTTACATATCTATCAAAAAAAATATTGTAATCATTCTGGTGTGGTCTATTTGTAAGCACGAGTATCACACTCCCAATGCAATATTTCATCTATGCTAGGTGCATGCGTTTCCTAGTTTCCCCGCTTAGCGCCAGGAGCAACGCTTCCTCAAATATATTATCGCATTAAGGTAAAATTGCAAACTTATACCATTAATAATGCCATCAGACAAGTACTGTATTTTCCGCAGACAAAAAAAGGAGCCGAGCCATTGGTTGAATGGCTCGGCTCCTTGATTGTTGCCAGGCAGTGATCGGCTTCTTACAGCTGCCAGATCCGGTACAAAATGACGGCTGCTTCGGCTCTAGTCAACGCCTCGTTCGGCGCGAGCTTGCCGTTCTTGCCGTTCACGATGCCCGACCCGACGAGGCTTGCGGCGCTGTTGGCCGCATAATCGGCTAATACGGCAGCATCGGAATAAGCGCTTAAATCTCCGCCATCTTCCATTAGCATACCTGCTGCCTCAAGCGCTCTCGCGGCGAGCACCATCATGTCTTGGCGGGAGATCGCGCTCTCCGGTCTGAAGGTGCCGTCCTCGAAGCCATTCGCGATTCCAAGCTCCTGAGCGATGGCAAGCTCGCGGTAGTAGTAGTCGGTTTCGCTCACATCGCTGAACATGGCTCCGTCTGCTCCTGCGCCTTGCAGCTCTAGCGCTCTAACAAGGAGAGCAATGAAATCTGCTCGTTTCATAGAGTCGGTTGGCGAGAACGTATCCTCGGAGGTTCCCTTAATGACGTCGCGGGCCGCCATGGCGTCGATCGCTTGCTGTGCCCATGGCACGCCAGCCAGATCCTCGAAGCTCTTGACGACAGATGCTACCGCGTACGTGCTGAAGTGAGTCGTCCGGAAAACAACCGTTCCGCTTGCGGCGTCGTACCGCCCGTTCGGAATCGAGATCACTTCGCCGTCGCCGGCGATGTACCAGACCACGATCGAGTCCGGATTGGCGAGCTCGTCTTCCGTCGGCTCGTAAGGTACCGAGACGGTGACCGGCGCATCCGGGTTGTTCCACTCAATCGTTTTGTCACCGATGCTGACGCTCAGATCGAGTACCGGGCGGTCACCGATCTTCTCGAGGGTCGCAGCATCGATGCTTTCCGACGAAGCTCTGGCTACACGCACGGAGACAGGCGCGTTTCCCGCTTCTTCATTGGCCAGCATGTTGCTTGGAATGGCGATCGTCACGTGCTCGGTCTGCATGTGAAGCACGAAGCTTTGTTCGCCGTTCAGGCTCTGAGCCGGCAGCTGCACTTCGTACGCGTTCGCGCCTGCTTGCTTCGGCACTTCGACAACGATTTGTTTATTGCCTTCCGTGGAGGAGGCAGCCAGCTCGAGCGCCTTTTTCAGATTGTCGCTCGAAATTTGGCCCGATACGCGGCCATTGTCGTTCTTGACGACAGGCTTAATGACGACTCCGCCTTCGGACTGCTCCACGCTTCCTTGCGGGCCTGGGACGGTTATGACCGGGTAGGTTGGAGTCGTGCTCGATTCCGTCGTAAGCGTCAGCACGCCGTATACGGATGTATCTTGATAACCTTGACCGGTCGTGTCATTCCAGCTTGCGGCGCTTTGGCGGGCGCCGGCTTTGCCGTCATTGATTTGCACGTCGAAGCCGAGCTTCACGTCTTTGGCCGGCGTTATGGCCGTAAGCGGGATTTTCAACTCGACCGTATAGTTGCTTCCCGAGAGCTTGGTTGCCGATTGGAAGCCCTCTTCAATGCTAGGCGGGTTGAAGGAGGTTTCGTTATCATAGTTGACTCGGTACTGTCCGTCATCTGCTTGATAAGACGCCGTTTTCCCATTGTTCTGATCCAGGAACACCTCAACGGAGTCCTGCTCCCAAGCGTTCGCGCTCGTTTTGTCCAGTTCGGCGTTGTTCACCTGGAATAGAACATACAGATTGTCTTCATCCCATAGCGCTTTTGCGGTTCCGCTTGCTCCTTGCCAAGCCATTTGGAATTTGTTGATCGGCATCGAAGCCGTCTCGCTCCAGATCGCGTCGATGGTTCCGTCGACGACAGGCGTGCCGTATTTCGCGGTGGACTGATTGGCGACGGTAGTTACCGGCGGATTCTCCGTCATAAACTTGACCGGGTCAATGACGCCGTAGTAGGCGGGCTTCGCTTGCAGGTCCGCGTCGAACAGAAGCGGATTCTGGGAAGCTCTCCAGCTCGTTGCGTCATTAAGGCCCCAGAACGTGACGCGCGCAATATGGTCCGCGTACTCTTTGTAAAGGTTCATGAGCTGCGCGTACAGGTAGCCTTGAGCTTTGGCTTCTTTCTCCGTCATTGTGGAGTCGGAGCCAGCCGTAATATCGATTTCCGTAACGCTGACTTCAACGCCTAACTCGATGAACCGTTCTAAAGAGGCTTTCACGTTATCAAGCTTCGTGCTCAGATTGTAGTGTGCTTGCATGCCGATGCCGTCGATGAGCTTTTTCCCGTTGTGGGCTGCGGCGTACTTGTTGTTGAGCTCCTCGACCATGTTCGCGATGGCTGTCGCTTTGTTCTTGTTGTCGTCGTTATAGTCGTTGTAGTAGAGCTTGATGCCGGAAGCCCAGCTCGCGTTAGTCGGGTCGTCCAGTACCTCTCTTGCGATCAAGAAGGATTGCTCGACGTAATCGTCACCGATGGCCGCTTTCCATGGCGAGTTGCGCAGCGACGCTTTCCAGTTGGTCGGATTCGGCGGATTATCGTTCATTGCTTCATTGACGACATCCCATGAGATGACGTCGCCTTTAAAGTGCTTCATAACCGTCGTGATGTGATTGCGCAAATTGGCAAGCGCCGTCTCTCTGCTCAGCGGTTTGTCATCCGCCCCCGTGCTAAGCCAAAGCGGCATCTGCTGATGCCAGACGAGCACGTGGCCGTGCAGCAAGAGTCCTTGCTCCTTGATTTTGGCTACGAGGGCATCCTCCGCGGTGAAGTCGAATTGTCTCTCCGCGTTGTAGGCGTAATCCGGCTTCATGGCGTTCTCCGCCGTTACGACGTTGTGGTGCTTTGTCAGAAGCTCCAGACGTTTCCCGTCAAACTCCGCATCGCCAACCGCGGCGCCGATCAGGAAGTCGTCTTTGTAAACAGTTTTGATCGGCGTTAAATTTTGAATCGGCTTTGGAGCCGCTACGGCGCCGAGATGGGTGATTTTGAAGTCATCCATGTAGAAGGTGACGGCGTCTGCGGGCTCTTGAGCCGTCTCTACGTAGGCCTTCAACACGGTCGGGGTGGACGTCAAGGTGAAGTCACCCGTTAGCTCCAGCCATTCGTCGTCGGTTGCCGATCCATTCGCGGATACGTTCGCGAAGGTGCTATCTCCGCTCTGTACGCTGATGCGCAGGGACGTGTTCGGCTCACCGGAAGCCATCTTGACCCAGGCGGACAAGCGGTACTTATGGCCGCGATGCATCTTGCCCATAACGTCCAGGATCGGACCGTTGTATTGCGTCGAGACTGTCGACTTCAGGCTGTTTGTCCCGTTCGCTGTATGATTATCCTCATCTGTAAGCGAGGAGCTTTCGTCTCCACTATTGCTGCGGATGGCCCAAGCTCCGATGCCGTCCTCGAAATCGGCGTTGATGCCAGTCTGATCGAGGTCGCCTTCTTCGGGGGCTGGCTGCGTAATCATAATATCCCCGATATAGAACGGAACCGTTTTCCCGGAATCGTTGGATTGCACGCGAATGGCCAAATCCTTGCTCGTGTCGACCGTGACATCCGCGGTCAGCGTAAAAGCGGAGCCCGCAGCGAAATTCTCGCCGTCATACCACTTATAGCTGTCGACGGTTTGGAGAAAGGCTTGCGCGCCGGCAGGGACATCGACACCTGCATCAACAAAACCTTTGACGGTTACCGTATAAGTTTGGCCGTTCAAGAGACCGATATCGGCGAATTTGAAGTCGGCTGCGTCCCATGTATTCAAACGATTTGTAACATGCAGGGCAGCTCCATCTTCGTTGCCTTCAAACGTTTTACCGGTGACCGGAGTCAGTGTTGCGCCGCCTGACTGCGCGGCAAGTCCTTTGCCGTCTGCAAAGTCCTCGTGATAAATCACTACGGTGTCCGTTCCTGCCGGATCCGCCGCTTCCGCCGCCGGAGCAAGCCAGCCGGAAGGAAGGAGCAGGGCGATCGCGAGCAGAAGCGAGAGGATGGGCCTCATCTTCCGATTCATGTAGATACATTCCCCCTATACAATTTTGTAAAGCGCTATCATAAAAATGAAAGCACTTACATCGTAATACAAGCGGGGGAGGGTCAACTACCCAAGAGAACTTAGGTGTTGCTGTAAAAATTATACTTGTTTTTTGTCGAAAGTGGGCGGAAGGCAAGAAAGTCGGTTTCGCGAGGGTGGAGAAAGTCCGGCGTTCGCTGTAGCAGTGGAATCACGCTTGTAGCGTCGAACTGCCAACCGGCACCCGCTGCAACAGTGAAAATCACGCTTGCAGCGTGGAGCTGCCGACCAGCGAATGCTGCAGCAGTGAAAATCACGCTTGCAGAGGCGTCAGATGAGACGCCTCGCGCCAAACCACCGCTCAAGCTTCTGGCGGTGCTCGTCTTTCAACGCTTCGAACTGCTTCTTGCGGTGGCCGTTCGCCCCTGACGGGTGGGGGAAGTCGAGGAGGCAGCGTTCCAAGAGGCTGCTGCTTGATTGAACGGCTGCCGAGTCGAGGCGATGCCCTCCGCTGTTCACCGGATCCGCTCCCTCGGCAATAGCCCTCAGCACATCCGAAACGGACTTGCCCAGCGGAATGACGATCGCGTCCGGCACGGCGGCCAGTTGCTCGGCAAAGTCAACAAGCGCATAGCGGCGGATCAGCTCCGACGCGAGCATCTTGGGCTGATGTCCCGTGTAGTTGTCCCCATCTCGGAATAGAGGATAACGAATGACGGACGTGGTGTGGAGCAGCTCGCTCCTTTCACCGAACAGCTCGCTGCTATCCTTGATGCCAAGCAGAGCGGGAAGGCCGAGCTCGTCCAGCATCGAGAGCAGATGCGTCCGCATCGAGCCGGCGAAGCTGGCTACGAGCTTGGCCCTGCGGTCAATCCGATCAAGGGGAACGCCTGCCGCGAGGTCCAGCTTCGCCTGCTGGAGCGACAGCGACATTTGGGTGAAGCCCGGCGTAATGCCGACGATCATCACCTGAGCTGCCGGTTTAACATCATCGTAAGGAGCGTAGTACAGCTGAAGTCTGTGCTTCGGCTCTGTTTCCAGCAGCAGCTCTGGAATAAGCAGATCCTCTCTCCTCCATGGAGGCTCGGGAAGCCGGGCAATCATTTCGCTATAAGCCGCGATGCGCGACGAGTTCATGGGTGGCGTCCTCCGATTGTTTTTTATCTATTGTAGCGCTTAGTAACAGCCGATGCGAACCTCCTTGCGCAAGCAATCATGTCGAATGTTAATCATTGACGCGTGGTAAATCAAGGGATAGCATAATTGAGGAGAATACCCAGTTTGTGTATGTTTAGTGAGGAGAATGGAGGGCTTCGAAAGATGAACCTACACTCGAATCCCGATCGCATCGAAAGCTTGTCCCAGCAGTTGAAGCAGAAGCGCAATCGGCTGGAGGGAGCAGTATACGGGAGATCGAATCAGGCTAAGCAGCTGGTCGAGCAAGTCTACGCGGCCTATCCCGAATTGCGGTCACGGCCTACCGCCCATAGAATTGGAGCCTGCTTAGAGCAAATTCGGCAGCAAATGAATGCCATCCTGGAACAGATGGATCAGCAATCCCGCGCGCTGCTCGAAGTATCGCGGGAATATAGAGAGATAGAACAAGAGGCGGCGAACCGTGTGAAGCTGGCAGCTCGTCCTCGGTTTGTTTTACCGTCAGTTGTACGAAGAAGCCTTCCCAGGCTGACCCTGATCGCGAATAGCGCGTGGCAGGCCGCGCAGCCGAAAGAGGTGGCCGTAGAGAGTGACGAGCAGCCGCGGTTCCGCATTCAAAATGTCAGAGAGTTCCTAAGGGAAGTATTCGACCGATTACTAATCGCCAACGTATCCAAAATCGGAGACGAACCGAAAGTGGCCGAATGGCTGGATCGGCTGAAGAATGGAACGGAAGTCGAGCAGGCAGAGGCCAGGGAGGTATTGGCCGAGACCAATAATGCCCTAATCGTTATCGCCAAAAGCCAGCAAGCCGGGGACATCTACGCGGCATACGGGTTTACGGACTACATGGATGAGCAGCATGAAAGGGCGGAGGAAGCGCGGGCGAAGCTGCGGCAATTGGGCATTTCGGAGGCGTATAGCGGCTCGGATGCGGATCTGCGGTTTTTGTATAACGGCAGCGATCCCTTCTCGGAGGATGACTATAACCCGCTTGAGGACGAGCTTGCGGGATTGAAGATGGATGAAGCCAAGCTGGAGGAAGTGCTTCAGCCTATATATCCGCGCAACCGGGAGATTGAATTCCTCATGCAAGAAACGATGAAGCTGCGCGAGGGAGATCCTGAGTTTGCGGAGATGAAAGAGTATTTTCGGGAATTGTACGATGACGTATACAAGTATGCAGAGCATAAAGACTTCGAACAATGGTTCGGCCGTCTGACGCAAACGAATAAAGTTGAGATGAATACGGATTCGAAGGCGCGCTACGCGTTTGCGGAGATGGCCATCTATATCGCTCACCCGCCGCAACGGCCGGTGCCAGAGGAGTGGAAACCCCGTACCGAGGTCGATTTTACGCTGGATTATATCCTTGAGCACCGGAACGAAGGAATAAGCGAAGATACGGAAAAAGATGTTCGCAGATGGTATTTGAAGGTGTTCGAGGACAGCGATGAAGAGGACTTCGAAATTTGGTATGCTAGATTGACGGGACCGAATGATAGAGAGGCCGAGCTCGCGGCTTCGGAATTCCGCCAGCTGCTGGCGTTGCAGCAAGCTGAATTGGACGCGGCGATCGCGGTAGCGGCGTCCCTGCTAAGTTTATGGGCCCTGCGCGGACGAGGCAATCCGAATCTGGGCTTTGTCGCCGGGGGAGGCTTCCGGGGCAGGAACTCGGGCACGAACGGGCTGAATTCGGTTAAGCCTGTTCCTCCTGCGAAGCCTGGGGTACCTAGGGGGTTGGGTACTGCCAAGCCGATAAAAGAAGTTGAAATTGTAGATAAGAATGGAAGACCAATCGGCGAGTTAGACGAAATTGATTTGAAGAACGGTGTTTTTTATGAGGATAAAACAGCAAAAGGCCTAAACATAGTCAATCCTAAAACAGGTTTACCTGCCCAAACTCCTCAACAGTTTGCTGATAAGCAAATACTAGAAAAGACCAGAAAAAGAATACAAAACCTGAAAGAGGCCGTTGCGACTAGACCGACGAAAAATGGTTCGCAGGATGTACCCTCGCTAAACCAAATTCAAAATATTCGTAAGTTCGTCTTTAGATTAGATGGAGATACGCCTGAACTTAGGCAGGCTGTCGAGAACAGCCTGAATCAACTAAGAAAAGAATTTCCTGACCACACATTTGAAGTAATATTTGGAGGGAAAAATTAATGTCTATTGCAGCTATGATACTCAACTCGGAAAATGAGTTTGAAAAAAAATTCTACCTTCCTGTAGCGTCGGAGGCTTTTTTCGAAGAATGTTGGATTCCTGCTATCAGAGAACTGGACTTAAAATGGGTTAATGTGTTTTCTGTAGGATTAGATATGGAGAAAGAAGACTTACCGTTCGTGATGAAAGAGCTATCTCAAATAAAGGAATGGGCACAAATAAACCTTTCCGATGAAAGAATAATAAAAATAATTGAAAGAATAGAATTACTTGAGGCAGAGCTTCCTAATGCTTTTCGGAGAGAAGGGGCAGTAGTATTTATAGGTTAGGCTTCTATATATTTATCCCTCATGGAGGAAGACATTATGGAGGTTCTAAGAAAGTCCTCGAGACAGATCGTTTGGTTTTCACGGATCCATTTCGTGGTCTGCTTAATACTTACATAATAGTCGGATTGGTAAGGAGAGTGAGGCTCGATGACGCGGTATATCGATCAGTTCGTTCGTAATGATACGGAACGTGAACGGGTGAAAATAGCGGAGGAGCTCGCAGCGCGATTCGCGCAGAGGGCGGAACGTCATGACCGCGAGGGCTCCTTCCCCTTCGAAAATTTCGCCGACCTGAAGGAAGCGGGCTGCTTGAAGCTGACCGTTCCGGCCGAGTTCGGGGGCGAGGCCATTTCCCTGTATGAGCTTGTCCAGTTCCAGGAGAGGCTCGCTTATGGTGATGGCGCTACGGCGCTTGCGGTAGGCTGGCATTTGGGACAGGTGTTCCATTTCGGAGCGACGGGGAAGTGGCAGCGCCCCTTGTTCGCCGAATTATGCGAATCGGTCGTACGGGACGGCACGATGATCAACACGTTCGCGAGCGAAGCGGCGACGGGCAGTCCGAGCCGAGGCGGCAGGCCGGAGACGGTTGCGGTACGGACGGACGGGGGCTGGAAGCTGACGGGTCGCAAAACGTTCAGCACGCTGTCCCCGATACTGGACCGGTTCGTTGTGACGGCCTATATCCCGGAAGAAGGCGCGGCAAGCGAATTTCTGGTCCGCCAGTCGGAGCGGGTGCGGCTTGTGGAGACGTGGGATACGATTGGCATGCGCGCCACCGGCAGCCACGACGTCGTGCTGGAAGAGGCATTTGTCGCGGACGGCGACAGGATTGAGGGGAAAGGCATCGACGACGGAGGCGGCTGGCTGCTGCATATTCCCGCTTGCTACATGGGCATCGCTTTGGCTGCCCGGGATTACGCGCTGCATTATGCCCGAACGTACCAGCCGAACTACCTCGATAAGCCCATCTCGTCCTTGCCGGCCGTCCAGCAGACGATCGGCGAGATGGAGGCCGAGCTGCGGATTGCCAGAACGATGCTGTACGCCGCTGCCGACCGCTGGGACCGGGAGTCTGAGAATCGGCCAGGGCTTAGACCCGAGCTTGGACTTGCCAAATACACCGTCACGAACCATGCTATTCGAATCGTGGACAAAGCGATGCGCATTGTAGGAGGTGCGAGCCTGTCCCGCAGCTGCCCGCTCGAGCGGTATTACCGCGACGTCCGGGCGGGTCTTCACAACCCGCCGATGGACAGCACGGTCATCCAAAATCTCGCGACGACGGCTTTGGAGGATCTGGTCTAATCCCTAAGCTAAAACAAATCAACCGGGCTTCTTCTCGGAGCCCTTCCGTCGCCAACGATAAAATATTCATAATCGCCGAAGTAGGACATCGCCTCATGGTCGGGCAGCCAAACCCACTCGTCGATTTCCGTCTGGCAGCGGTGCGCGCGGAAAGCGTCAAGCTTCGTTCGCTTATGCTTGCTTACGTCGATTTTGACGATGTCCTGGCGAGTGTATCCGGAACGCTCGGGCTTGGCCATCGTGCTGCCGAACGAGATATAATAGAGTCCGCCTTCGAGGCCGCTTCGCATGTAAGCGGCCTTCGTCGCTTTGCCGATCGCGCAATGGTCGGGATGGCCGCCCAGCGTCTCGTGGAACGTGAGCACAACGTCGGGCTGGAGCTCGTCGATTATGGCGCCGATCCGGGCCTCGAGTTCGGCGGCGTCGTGGAACTCGACCGTTTTGTCGCGAATGTCGAAGAACTGCAGCCGCGAGATGCCGAGGATCTCGCATGCCTGCCGCAGCTCTTGCTCCCGGGCGGCCGGCATCGTCTCCCTGTTCAGATAAGGCGGGTTGCCCATCCGTCTGCCCATTTCTCCCCGGGTAGCGCTCACCAGCGTCATCTCGACGCCCGCGCTTCCGTATTTCGCAAGAGTCCCTCCGCAAATAAAGGTTTCATCATCGGGATGAGCGAATACCGCGAGAAGCTTCCGTTGCTTGGTTTTGTCTGGCGTGTTCATTCGGGAAACGGCTCCTTTCCGAGATGGAATGCCACATTCATGCGGCCTCTGTCATCGAAGCCGGCGAGCAGCAGCCGGCCGTTCCCATCCTGCTCATAATGAGTAAGAGCTTCCGTCCGCAGCCAGCCATGACCGTCGAACCGCAGCGCGGCGCGGTAGGGACCGTCTCCGGCCAGAAAGGCATGCGTCACGTTTACTTTAAAGTTGCGGACGAACGTGAAGGAAGTGGCTTCGCTATGGATGTAGGCATCGGAGCCGACGAACGCTTGCAGAGCGCGTTCGGCACTTATTTTATCGATAGGAATCATGAAGGCGGAGCTCCTTCCAAAAGCATTTTTCTTCATCTTATCACAGAGCGGCGGCCTGTCACAGACGACAATCAGACAATAAGCTAAACAAAAACAAACCCCCTGAGCTTCCAGAAAACTTAGAAGCTCAGGGGAGAATCGGAACTTAGAAACCTGCAATCCATGGAGATAATTGCAAACTTTCGTCACTTGTATTGATAATATCGCCAATGGTAAACCCGCTTAGATTCTGCGATCTGAAATTGATGGGCGGCGCGTCGATGGTCGTGCCTAATCCAGTTAATCTCCCTCCGATTTCGGATCCGTTGATTGTATTATATACGGCGAAGTGATAAATGGAGGCAGCCGCCAACGTTACAGGCGATATGAGCCGGAACGTCATTAACCCGTCGGCGATAGAGTCGACCACGGCCGTCACGCCAATGACCTGCGACGTATCCGTAGTAAGAGGCAGCAGTACGGCCAGCTGGAACGCTCCCGTCACGGCACCCCCGTCCTGCGTAATATAAACCGACAGATTCGAGATGACGGTTTCCGGTCCGTTGAAAATAAGAGCCCCGATGGCTTGGTTATTGCCGGCTCCCGCATTAAAGGGAATATTTTCATTAATATCGCCTATTTTTACGGTTTCAACAAATCCTCCTACGCCGCTCCCGGGAGCGCCCGTTGGCCCCGGCGGTCCAGTTGCGCCGTCCGCTCCGG
>NZ_JANIPJ010000010.1:49194-231270 GCF_024623455.1 Paenibacillus soyae
CCGGTCGGCCCGGCGGGCCCCGTCGCGCCAGCGGCGCCATCCGCTCCGGTCGGCCCGGCGGGCCCCGTCGCGCCAGCGGCGCCATCCGCTCCGGTCGGCCCGGCGGGCCCCGTCGCGCCAGCGGCGCCATCCGCTCCGGTCGGCCCGGCGGGCCCCGTCGCGCCAGCGGCGCCGTCCGCTCCGGTCGGCCCGGCGGGCCCCGTCGCGCCAGCGGCGCCGTCCGCTCCGGTCGGCCCGGCGGGCCCCGTCGCGCCAGCGGCGCCATCCGCTCCGGTCGGCCCGGCGGGCCCCGTCGCGCCAACGGCGCCATCCGCTCCGGTCGGCCCGGCGGGCCCCGTCGCGCCAACGGCGCCGTCCGCTCCGGTCGGCCCGGCGGGCCCCGTCGCGCCAGCGGCGCCGTTCGCTCCGGTCGGCCCGGCGGGCCCCGTCGCGCCAGCGGCGCCATCCGCTCCGGTCGGCCCGGCGGGCCCCGTCGCGCCAGCGGCGCCGTCCGCTCCGGTCGGCCCGGCGGGCCCCGTCGCGCCAGCGGCGCCGTCCGCTCCGGTCGGCCCGGCGGGCCCCGTCGCGCCAGCGGCGCCATCCGCTCCGGTCGGCCCGGCGGGCCCCGTCGCGCCAACTGCGCCATCCGCACCCGTTGGTCCTGGCGGTCCCGTCGGCCCAACTAACCCATCAGCACCCGGCAGCCCTGTCGCGCCTTGCGGTCCCGCCGGCCCTTGCGGTCCGACAGCGCCATCGGCACCTTGCGGTCCCGCCAGCCCTTGCGGTCCGACAGCGCCATCGGCACCTTGCGGCCCCGCTGGTCCTTGCGGTCCGACAGCGCCATCGGCGCCTTGCGGCCCCGCCGGTCCTTGCGGTCCGACAGCGCCATCGGCGCCTTGCGGTCCCGCCGGCCCTTGCGGTCCGACAGCGCCATCGGCACCCTGCGGTCCCGCCGGTCCTTGCGGTCCGACAGCGCCATCGGCACCTTGCGGCCCCGCCGGCCCTCTCACGCCATCGGCACCTTGAGGTCCCGCCGGCCCTCTCACGCCATCGGCACCTTGCGGTCCCGCCGGCCCTCTCACGCCATCGGCACCTTGCGGCCCCGCCGGCCCTCTTGCGCCGTCGTCGCCAGCAGGCCCTCTTCCTCCGCGTTCTCCCGTGGCGCCCGTCGCTCCAGTAGCCCCCGCCGCACCTGCGGCCCCCGGATCCCCTTGCGGCCCTGCCGGCCCGGTCGCTCCTCGAGGGCCGCGTTTGCATACGATGATCCTGCGTTTGCAGCGGCAAGAGGGCGATTTGCGGGCACACTTTTTCTTTTTGGAATGCGGCGGATGCTCCGCCGATTTATGACAGCCGCATCCGCATCTATGTTTTAATACGTTGAGCGGACGTTTGCGGCCAAGCTGGTTGTCCTTTTTTCTCTGCATGATCGACTCACCTCACATTCCTCCTCATAGCTTATGTCACGTTGACGAGCCGGATTGGGCAGGTGTCCAGTCGGGCGAGAAAAGAATGGATACTTGTTCCGTTGACTGAAATAACTAGCGGAAATATGGACTTACTTCTGTTAATCCCGTCCCGTCCGCGGCAGTCTTCTCGCTTGCGTGCGGTTACGCGCATAGGAAAAGGCCGCCTCCAAGGACGGCCTTATTATTTCGCTGTCGCTAGCTAGGGGAGGAGCGCTTATTCGCAGTAGAACTCTCTCTCACGTTAACCTTACTCGTCACGCCGATCGCGCTCGTCACCTGCGGCTGACCGCTTCCGCGCGGCAACACTCCCACTCAGACCCGCGCGCGTCTCACTGCACCGCCTCAATGACCTTCCGCCGCAGCTCCGCGTCAAGCGGGCCGCCGCCATGCGCCAGCTCCAGAGCCCAGAGCACCGCGCCCGCGGCGGGCGGCTCCTGCAGCAGAATGAAGCGGCACTTGCGTCCCGTGAGCTCGCTCACGATCTGCTTGTAGCGGTCGCGCATGACCGGCGACGCCGCCTTCACCCAGACGGAGCCGGCCATGACGATGTCGACGGGCTCGTCGTCCGCAAAGTCCAGGTGGCTCAAGCAGCCGACCGTCGAATATGCCAGCTGCCGCGCGGAATGGTCGACGATGCCCATCGCGACGGCGTCGCCGTTCTCCGCGGACTTCAGCAGCGTCGTCACGAGCTCGGTATAAGGCAGCGTTCTCGCCCACATCGCCTCCAGCGCCGACTCCATGAACGACTCCTTGCCGGGAGCGCCGAGCAGCTCCATAACAGTCGCCGTCATGACCGTCTCGGGCCCAAGCCGATAGAAGCCGTCGTAGATCGCGCGAATGACGCGCCTTCCGAGGTAGAACCCGCCGCCTTCGTCGCCGGACACCTCGCTGCCGACGCCTCCGATCTGCAGCCGGGCGCCGCTCGGGGAGATGCCGCCGGTGCAAACGCCGGAGCCGTTAATCGAGCAGATGCCGTAGCCGCGCTCGCTGCCCGCTTTGATCCCCAGGAAGGAGTCGTTATCTAGGGCGTAACGCGTGAACCCGATTTGCTCGACGACCTCGTTCAGCTTTGCCTTTTGAGACGGAACGTCCGCCCCCGCGAGACCGAACGCGCCTGCCGCCGCGTCCTTGATGGACAGCCCGTTTCTCGAAAGCAGCAGCGTGATCTGCTCGTTCATGACGCGGTACGCGCTCGCATATCCATCCTGGAATTGCTCGTGGCTGCACGTGCCAGCTCGAATATGGTCGGCCAAGCCCCCGCTAAGGTCAAACAAATAATAGTCCGTTTTGCTGTTGCCGCCGTCTACGCCGATGACATAATTTCCTTTCATCACGCCATGCCCCTTCACTGGAATTGTGGCAAATACGCCTTGTGCGCTTCCTTCATCTCCTGGAAACAATCGTATGCCGCCTGATAATCGCCGACCAGCGGATTCATCATCAGCGCGCGCATCGCGGCTTCCGTGCTTCCTTCCACGGCGGCCGCGACCGTCTCGCGTTCGTACGCCTTCACCATGCGCATGTAGTCGATAATATGCCGGTTGTCAAAATCGTCCGAAACAGCAACCGGCTTCGCGCCGTCCTTGCCGATGACGGCCGTCACCTCGACGGCGTCCTGGTCCTCCATGAACGGGAGCGCGCCATGATTCAGCAGGTTGACGACATGCTTCTCCTGCTTGTCGTTCCAGATCGCGTCGACGAGGCTGATCGCCACCTCGGAATAGTTGGCGCCGCCGCGCGAGGCCAGAAGCTCCGGCTTCACGTGCAGCTCCGCGTCCGAATAGATCGAGAGCAGCTCTTCTTCGATGCGCATGCAGGTTTCGCCGCGGGACAGCTCGGCTTCTTGGAGGAGCTTCAGCTTTTTATTTTTGAAATAATAATATTCCAAATAAGAAGAAGGGATGGCGCCCACGAGCTGCACGAGCTCCTTGTCGAAGCCGCTGGACGGAATGTTCTTCATCGCTTCGCTGTTCAGGCCCATCTCGAGCGCCGATTTCAAATAATCTTTGCCGTTCTGCTCAATGCCGGTAATCCAGCTGAGATGGTTCAAGCCGATATAGGTAAAGTCCGCTTGGGGAAGGGAAAGCGTCTCGCGAATGCTCTTGAACATATTGTAGGGCACGTTGCAGAGTCCCAGCATCTTGACGTTCGAATGGTTCAGGATCGCTTCGGTAATGATGCCGGCCGGATTGGAAAAGTTAATAAGCCAAGCGTCCGGGCACAGCTCCTCCATGCGGCGGGCCAGGTCGAGCATGACGGGGATCGTGCGCATGGCCTTGAAGAAGCCCCCGATGCCGCAGGTTTCCTGGCCGATCATTCCGTATTTCAGCGGGATTTGCTCGTCGAGAACGCGGGCCGGCAGCTTGCCGACGCGGATCTGGCACAGCACGAAGTCGGCGCCGCGGAGGGCGTCGTCCAATTGATCCGTTTTCACGACGGGACAGTCCAGGCCCGCCGCCTCAGCCATTCGTTCACATAGACCGCCAACGATATCAAGCTTTCTCCCGTCGATGTCCATCAGCGCCAGCTCGCCGAGCGGGATCGACTCCTTCCGCTTGATGATTCCTTCCATCAGCTCGGGGGTGTAGGTGCTGCCCGCGCCGATTATCGCGATTTTGATGCGTTTGTCCATTGCGCTCATCCTTTGCCGTTTTAACGTGAGTATAGCATGGAATAATAAATGCGACAGTAATATTTTAAATATTTTATTCATAATGATAAAAACACTATGAAATTATATTTCAGTAGCTTACAATGGGTGTAAGCACTCAACTGGGATTCTACTTGTATTTTTTGTCTATTACGTATACTATTTAGTTGCGAAAATATGAAACGGGCGGGGAGCGGACATGGCGATTAACGATAACGTGCTGATCAAAATCCGGGAACGCAAGGACAGTCTGACGCCTGTCGAGCGGTTGGTCGCGGAATATATCCTATCCAATAAAGAAGAAATTCCGCATCTCTCTATTAAAAGCTTGGCGCAGGCTAGCAAAACGAGCGACGCTTCGGTGCTGCGCTTCTGCAAAACCATGGGGTATGGCGGTTATCGCAGCTTCATCGTCAGCATCTCGGCGTCGCTTGGCTCCATGGACGAGGAATCGGGCGATCAATATACGGATATTCAGCCGGGTGACGAGCTGATGACGATTATTTCGAATATTGGAAGGAACAACATGCGCTCGATCGAGGATACGCTCAGCGTGCTCGACCGGTCGGCGGTCGAACGCGCCGTGCAGGCGCTTCGGACGAGCAATCGGATTATGTTTTTCGGCATTGGCGCCTCGGGACTCGTCGCGCAGGACGCGGAACAGAAGTTCACGCGCATTAATAAAATTTGCCATGCGTTCGTCGACGGCCACAGCCAGCTGACGGCAGCTACGCTGCTGACCAAAGACGACGTCGCGATCTTCGTCTCCAATTCCGGCGATACGCTCGAAATTCTCGACGCGCTGGATATGGCGAAGAAGAACGGCGCGCATGTCATCGCTATCACGAAGTACAGCAAAAGCGAGCTGTCGGAGAAGGCGGACACGCTGCTCAGCATCTCCACGCCGGAAATTTCGATCCGCAGCGGAGCCATGGGCTCGCGCATCGCTATGCTTACCATCATCGACATGCTGTTCGCCGGCGTCGCGAGCGCCGATTACCAGCAGGTGAAGAAATATTTGTCCAAGAGCCACAGCATCATCGCGAACAAGCGAAGGAAATAACGCGCGAACCGGAATCGCGTCCAGACAGGCATCCGCAGCCCCTATTGGGGAGGCGGATGCCTGTTTTTTTAGTTGCCCGAGTCAGAGCCAGGGGAAGTTATGGAGGCGAAGCGGGGCTCGTAGTACGCGTTACCGATTCGACGTGTCGCTAACGGCGCGGAGTGGCGGGCTGAGGGAGCAATAGGCCGAGAAAATCGTGCTACCGTCCAGAACTTCGCGAACCTGAAATTTTTCGTCAACCATTCGGACACGCTGCAATACCCCAACTAAAATTCACCATGAAAAGAGCAAGCGAAATCCTCGCATTTCTGAATGCGCTTACACTCAAAGCCCGCGCCCAGCCTGGCTTCGCGCCGTTCGACACCGTCTGTGCAAAGTACACAAATACTGATACAAAATGCCAAATATAATTTTCATGTTAAAAATTTATTTCAAAATGTATTGACCAACATGAAATAAAGTGTTTAATATAGAGCTAAGCAAGACGCAAACAGCGAAGCAAAGTAAAGCAAAGCAAGATCAGATGACACGATCAGATGGGCTGACAAGAAGTACACGTTTACTCGTTATAAGGCAGCGGCACTAGGCGCTCCAGAGAACGAACCCATGCCACGATCACGTAAGGGGAATCACTATGAATGACTATCTAGCACGTTTAACGACGGAGGGGATTAATGCCGGATCGGCCATGATCGACGAACTGACGACGGAGCAGATGCTGACGCTCATCAATCAGGAAGACGCGACGGTCCCGGCGGCGGTAGCGGCTGAACTGCCTGCCATAGCGGAAGCTGTGGAAGCGCTTTATCGGACGCTGTCAGGCGGCGGAAGAATGTATTATATCGGCGCCGGAACGTCAGGCAGGCTTGGCGTGCTGGACGCCTCGGAATGTCCCCCGACCTTCGGGACGGACCCTTTGCTGATTCAAGGCCATATCGCGGGAGGCGACGTGGCGCTGCGGGTCGCGGTGGAAGGCTGCGAGGACGACGGGGAAGAAGGCATAGCGCTGATGGAGCGCATCGGCGTCACGGCGAAGGATGCGGTCATCGGGATATCGGCCAGCGGAAGCGCGGCATTTGTCATTGAAGGTCTGCGCAGGGCAAGAGAGCTTGGCGCGACGACGATCTGCGTCGTCAACAACAAGAGCACGAAGCTGGAGGAAGTGAGCGACATTACGATCGCGCCGGTCGTCGGACCGGAGGTGATCGCGGGCTCCACGAGACTGAAGGCGGGAACGGCTCAGAAGCTCGTGCTGAACATGCTGTCGACGGGCACGATGGTGAAGCTGGGCAAGACGTACAACAATTTAATGGTCGACATGAAGGCGAGCAACAAGAAGCTCTACGACCGGGCGCTTCGCATGATTAGAACAACGACGGGCGTAGACCACCAGACGGCGAAGGACATCTTAGAGAAAGCATCCCTGGATTGCAAGCTCGCGATCATGATGATCAAGTCGGGGCTGGATGCCGAGGCGGCGGCGAAGGTGCTGCGGGAATGCGGCGGCAGTCTGAAGAGGGCTATTCGCGTTTGCACCAAAGTCATGTAAGGTTGCTTGGTGGGATGTGGGTATATAGAATTTATAATTAAGGGAGGATCTTGGCAATGAAAAGAAAAACAAAATTTGCTTCAACTGTTTTGGCACTCATGTTATCCGTAGGCGCATTATCCGCATGTTCCGGCAACGGGAATAACGGCAACGCGGATCCAAGCAACGCTCCTAGCTCTAACCCTTCCGCATCCAGCGAAGCGCCTGCGGCGAAGGATACCATTACGGCTCTGCTGCCTCCGGTTTCGGCGAACTACCAAGCCAACTTCGAGCAGATGGCCGCCGATTTCAACAAGCTGTACCCGAACCTCACGCTCAAGATCGAACCGGCAAGCTGGGAGGACATGACGCAGAAGCTCGACACGCAAGTGAACGCGGGCAGCCCTCCGGACCTTGCTTTCATTAACTCCGAGAGCGTCGCGAAATACGAGCCGCTGGGCATGCTGATGGACTTGAAGCCTCATCTGACTCCGGAGATGGTGTCCGATTTCGATGAAGTGCCGCTCGGCTACATGGCCAGAGGAGATGCGCAATACGGTCTGCCTGCTTACCTGGCCGTCCACTCCATCGGCGGCAACAAGCAGTTTCTGGAGGAAGCTGGCGTAGACTGGAAGAAAGTGCAGCAAGAGGGCTGGACGTACGACGAGTTCCGCGAAGCGATCAAGAGCGGCGTCGTGAAGGAAGGCGACACGACCAAACGTTACGGCTTCGTGTTCGCGACTTCGGGCGTAGCCTCCAAAGACTATCTTGGCATTCTGGTCAAAGGCGCGGGCATGCCTTATCCGTTCACCGAAGACCTGAAATATGCGTACACGGATCAGAAATACCTGACGGTCCTGCAAGCGATTCGTCAAATCATCGACGACGGCTCGATGCCGAAGGAAGCAAGCTCGATCGATGCGGGCAAACGCTGGAACATGTTCCTGACGGGCCAGACGATGATTACGGGCAAAGGCTTGGCGGGCTTCGAAAATTCGGCTAAGCTGAACAACGAGAAGCTGAAGGCGAACGACGGCAGCGCCGTTGCGGACAGCATTCCGGTCGACTACGTCGTGCTGCCGATGCCATCCTTCGCGGGAGAGCCCGCGGTATCCCATGCGGTTGTCGACGGATATGTCGCATTCCGCGGCAAGAAAGAACCGACGGCGGAGCATGCGGCTAACGTGGCCAAAGCGGCTTACTTCCTGGCGAGCGGCAGCGTAGCGGCGACGACGAATAACGAAATTGCGTTGTCGCATATTACGGAGAGCGCGCGCAAAGCGTCCGAAGGCATGGAAGTGGCGCTCGATCCGGACAATCAGGCGGCTTCCGCGGTATTGCTGAGCCAAGCGCCGGCCATGCGCGAAATCCCGTCGGATCTTGGATCGGAAGCGATCAAGATCGAGAACGAGGTCATCATTCCGAAGCTTCAAGCGCTGCTGGCGGGGGAGATCACGCCGGAGCAAATGTTCGAAGACGTCAAGAAAGCGGCTGTCGATACGTTCGGCGCGGACGGCGTTGTTCAATAAACAAGATAAACAACATGTTGTTCGAAGCATGACGAGGATGCGCGACGATTAAGCGAACGCAGGTTAACGCTCGGATAGCCGCCTCCTGATAGGGGGGGCTATCCGATCTATGTTTTCGGAGAAGCATGCGGTAAGGAAAGGAGTGCTGCACGATGGCACGAACGGCATCGAACACCAGGAATCGCTTGAACCGGGGCGATAACGCATGGGCATACGCGTTCATCGCGGTCGCGCTTTGCGGATACGCGCTGTTTACCGCTTATCCTGTCATTAATGCCTTTATTATCAGCTTTCAGGAGTATAAGCCACTCGGCTCTACTTTCAATGGATTGGACAATTACGCGGACACATTCAAGAGCGAGCTGTTCGGGAAAGCGATCTGGAATACCGTCGTTTATACGCTGCTGACGGTACCGGTAGCCCTGATCCTATCCTTCGCGGTCGCGATCATGATTATGCCGCTTAAAAAATGGGCTCAGACGACCTTCAAAGCCATCTACTACTTGCCGGCCGTCGCCTCGGGCGTCGCGCTGTCGGTCGTATGGCTGTGGATCTTCGATCCGCTGCAGGGCGGCATACTGAACCAATTGATCTCCGTATTCGGCATCGAGAACCAGAACTGGCTGGGGTCGAGCAAAACTTCGATGTTCTCGCTCGTCTTCATGTCCTGGCTGTCCAGCCACGGCACGAGCATCATCATTTACGTCGCGGCCTTGCTCGGCATTGACGAGAGCTACTACGAAGCCGCGGACATCGACGGAGCTTCCTTCTGGCAGAAGATGTGGCATATCGTCATTCCCTGCCTCAAGCCAACGACGCTGTTCCTGCTCGTAACGGGCGTTATCGGCTCGTTCCAGGTGTTCCAGAACGCTTACCTGATGACGGGCGGCGGTCCGGACCACTCCACGACGATGGTCGGCCTTCTTATTTTCGATACGGCGTTCAAATATTTCGAGTTCGGCGCGGCCGCGGCTCAATCGCTTGTGCTGGCTCTTATCATCGGCATCATCGCGTTTATTCAATTCAAGTTCCTCGGCAAAGACGTCGAATACTAGTAGAAGGAGGGACTACACGTGGGCTTGTTTAATAAACACTTAGGAAATCGCGGACTTCGGTACACGCGAAACGCGATCATCGTTGTCTTCCTTCTGCTATTCGCTCTGGCGACTTTGTTCCCGATCTACTTCATGATCATGTCCTCCTTCGGCGATCCGATCGAGGCGGGCGCGGTCAGCTATTCGATCTGGCCCGGCAAGATCTCGTTGGAATCCTACAAGTTCTTCTTCGAGTTCAGCGAATATTCATACCGCTGGCTGTGGAACTCGCTAGTTGTAGCGTCGGTCGTCATGGTATCGAACGTCGTGTTCGCGACGATGGCGGGCTACGCCTTCTCGAAGATCCGGTTCAAGGGGCGCGGCATTCTGTTCGCCGTGCTGCTGGCGGCGATGATGATTCCGTACCAGGTGACGCAGGTGCCTCTGTACATTCTGATCGTCAACATTTTCGAAATCCAGAATACGTACAGCGCTTTAATCCTGCCGTCGATCGTTACAGTGTACAATATTTTCCTGGCCAAGCAGTTCATGAGCTCCATCCCGAACGAAATCCTGGAGAGCGCCAAGGTCGAAGGGGCGAGCCAAGGCAAAATTTTGTTCACGATCATTATGCCTCTGTCGAAGACGGTTATGGCCGTCATGGCGATCCTGACGTTCATGGATACGTGGAATACGTTCTTCTGGCCGTTCCTCGTGACGAACACGATGGATATGCAGACGATCCAGGTCGGGCTCAAAAACTTCCGCTTCGCCAACACGACGTACTTCGCTCCGATGATGGCGGGCGCGACGATCTCGGCGGTGCCGATGTTCATCCTGTTCTTCAGCCTGCAGCGTTACTTCCTCGAGGGCGTAACGGTCGGCGCGGTGAAGGGGTAACTTTAGCTTCATAACGAGGAAACAACCTCCCTCTAGCTGCGGCCGACCGTTTTCGGGGGACCGGAGCGGAGGGAGGTTTCTTTTTTGGCGAAGATCGGGGGAGGAAGCCGGATGCTGACAGTGTGGGAAGATCGTTACAAGACGGAGACTATCGCTTTGTGGAATAAGGAAGCGGTGAAGGACGGCTACAAGGAAATGGACGAGACGAGCTTCTCTCGGGTGTTTTTGGATAACGCTTACTTCGACCGGGAATGCGCGTTCGTCTGGCTGGAGGAGGGAAGCGTCGTCGGGTTCGCGTGCGGCTGCGCGGGGGACGACCTGCCGCTGGGAGACGTTGCCGGCTACATCACTTGCATCGTGCTTGAGTCGCGGCATGCGAGCGAAGTACGGTACGCCGCCCTGCTTGGCGCTTTGGAGCAACGGTTCGCGGAGCTGGGAAAGCGGCAGGCGGATGTGCTGTTTTTCAACCCGATGCAGCTGCCGTGGTATATCCCGGATACGGACCGTCACGAGCATAACAATGCGCCCGGGGTGCCGATTGGCAGCGCGCTGCACGGCTTTCTGCTGCAGCAGGGGTATGCGGAGCGGGCGACGCAATGCGCGATGTATCTGAAGCTGGGCGGGTTCTACGTGCCGGGCAGCATTCTGGTGAAGGAGGAGCTGGCGGAGGCGCAGGGCTACACGGTGGAGCTGCTGAATCCCGCGAAGCATAGAGGCGTGTCCGGCATGCTGGAGGCGCTCGGCAACCCGCTGTGGCAGCGGGAGATCGGCCGGAGCTTCGAGGACGGGACGCCCGTCGTTATCGCGGCCTTGAACGGCGAAGCCGTCGGGTTCGCGGGGCCGGTCGTACGGCAGCCGAACGGCAGGGGGTATTTTGCCGGGATTGGCGTGCGGAGCGAGCATGAGGGGCACGGGCTCGGGTCGAGCTTGTTCTTCCGCTTGTGCGAGGCGTTCCAGAGCATCGGGACGGATTATATGTCGCTGTACACGGGGAGCAACAATCCGGCGATTCGGATCTATGAGAAGGCAGGCTTTCGGACGGTCAAAACATTCGCGATCATGAGGAAGGAGCTTACGGCATAATGGAGAGACAACCGGTTACGATTCTGGGCATCGGCGCCCATGTGGGTGATATGGAGCTTGTGGCGGGAGGCGTGATGGCCAGCCACTACCTGAAAGGCGACAAGATCGCGACGCTCGCGCTGACCGCTGGGGAACGCGGCGTGCCGGCGGGACGGGACAAAGACGAGTACCGCGAGCAGAAGGTGCGCGAGGCTCACACGTTCGCCGGCATGCTGGGCGGCGAGGCGTACGTGCTCGACTATGAGGACGGCGAAGTGCCGGACGATCAGGACATCCGCATGCGCGTCGCGGACGTCATTCGGCTCGTGAAGCCGAACATCATCATTACGCATCACTGCAATAGCATGCACAAGGATCACGCAACAACGCATCGTATCGTGAATGACGCGCGGTATTTCGCGGCGATTCCGACGTTCGAGCGGGAGCTGCCGGCTCATTTTGCCGCTAAGCTGTATTACGGGGAAAATTGGGAGGACGCGGTCGGCTACGTGCCGTACGTGTACGTCGATTTCGACCAGCAGGCGTTCGATCTGTGGATCGAGGCGCTGTCGACGCATTGGTTCGTGACGGGCAGCAAGTCGTTCAACTATATGGATTATTACAAGTCGCTGGCTCGCGTGAGAGGACTCGAGGCGCGCAAGGAGTACGCGGAGACGTTCATGGTGGCGCCGGAAAACATGAAGCTGAGGCAGTCGGAGCTGTAAGAGGTAGTTCAAAAAGTCCACTTTTGATCACGAAGCGTATCAGGAAGCCTACTCGACGTCGAATATCGAATTCAGCCGGAACTTCCGGTGCTCACGTAGTTTCCACTACGCTCCGCTCCTCATTTCCTAGCTTCATCCGATCTTCTCGGTGCTGAAAACTGGACTTTTTGAACACGCATTGTAAGTATAAGGGCGATGAATGGTTGCTCGGGGAGGCGCAGGGATAGGATGATTCGGAACGGCATTGACAATATAGAGGCGTATGCCGGCTTGTTCAAGGGCAAGCGGCTGGGGCTTATCACGGCGCCGACGGGGCTGGCGGCGGATTTCCGCTCGACGATCGATATTTTGCACGAGCGTTTCGAGCTCGCGGCGATGTTCTCGCCCGAGCATGGCGTCAGAGGCGATCTGGCGGCGGGCGCGCTGGTGGATACGTACGTGGATCCGGCGACGGGCGTGCCGGTGTACAGTCTGTACCGGAAGGACTCGAAGCGGCTGACGCCGGAGATGCTGGACGCCGTCGATATGGTCGTCTATGATATCCAGGATGTCGGGACGCGGTACTACACGTTTATTTATACGATGCTGTATGCGCTGGAGGACTGCGCGAAGGCGGGCAAGCCGTTCGTCGTGCTGGATCGAGTGAACCCGCTGGACGGAGCGACGGTCGAGGGCAACGTGCTGAAGGAGAGCTTCGCTTCCTTCGTCGGCAACTATTCGCTTGCGGTGCGCTACGGATTGACGGCCGGCGAAGTCGCGACAATGGCGAACGCCGAGCAGGGCTGGGGCGCGGAGCTGTATGTCGTGCCTTGCGACGGCTGGTCGCGCGAGATGACGTTCGCGGAGCTGGGTCGCGCCTGGATCCCGCCGTCCATGGGCATTCCGCGCTTCCATACGGCGCTGCTCTATCCGGGCACGTGCCTGTTCGAGGGCACGAACCTGTCGGAAGGACGCGGCACGACGGCGCCGTTCGAGCTCATCGGCGCGCCGTTCGTCGACGCGGAGCTGCTCGCGCGGGAGATGAACGCGAAGAAGCTGCCGGGCGCTTTTTTCCGCCCCGCATACTTCAAGCCGACGTTCTCGAAGCACGAGGGCGAGCTGTGCCGCGGCGTCTACGTCCACGTGCTGGATGAACGAGCGCTGCGCCCGGTGGAGCTTGGCGTAGCGCTGCTGTTCACTGTGAAGCGGCTGTTCGGCGAAGCGTTTGCGTTCCTCCCGCCGGTGCGCGAGAACGGCCGGCCGTTCATCGACCTGCTGGGCGGGGACAGCGTCTACCGCGACGAGCCGGTCGACGTGCCCGCGCTGCTGGAGGCCTTCCGCGAGGAGAGCCGCACGTTCGCGGAGCGGAAGCGGGCGTTTCATTTGTATTAGGCAGGGCTGATGTACGTACCCTCCTTGCCGAGCCGTGTCGTGCCGTGCGTTGTGCGAGGACTGCATGGCGAAGGCGTGAGCGCGGGTCGTGGGCAGTGATGGGCGGAGTGTGTGTCGCTGGCCGGGGCTCGTGTCGACGGGGCGCGGCTCATGGCTCGTGGCCCGTGGCTCGTGGTAATAGCGGCAAAAACGGCGTTATTTGTTCAAGCTGCACCCAGGTTGGACGGAATAGCGGCGAAATTGGAGTTATTTTTTCCGGGCCCTCCCTTTTCGAACGATTGGTGAGGAAATAGCGGTAGAATCGCCGCTATTGTATGAGATAACCATGAATCGTATCGAAATAGCGGTACTATTTCCGCTATTTTCAAGAGCAGACAGCGGAGGCGGGAATCGCAGGCAGGCAAGCGCAAAGAGCTGACCGCTGCTATCGCGGGGAAGGCTGGCCAGCGGCAAAAAACTAATCGCCGTTACCCTGAGCATGCGGTTCGGCGAAGACGACATAGATTCGGAGTGTGAATGAGATGAGAGTGGTCGCGGGGCTCGATGGGGGCGGCACGAAAACGGCGGTGACGGTTGCGGATGAGAACGGGGCGGTGCTGCATGCGTTCGAGGCCGGCCCGATTAACTTGAACGGTCAACCTGAGAGTAGTGTACGGCAGGCGCTCGCGGACATATGCAGCCAGATAGGGCAGGTGAGCCCAGGCGGCATCGAAGGCTGCGCCGCCTTATGCGTCGGAGCGGCCGGCATCAGCAATCCGGCCGTAAGCGGTCTGCTTACCGCGGGCTTAAGAGAGAACGGCTATGCGGGCGAGCTCGTGCTTGTAGGCGATCACGTCACCGCGCTGAGCGGAGCGCTTGAAGGACGGCCGGGGGCGATTCTCATCGCGGGAACGGGCTCCATCGCCTACGGCCGGAACGGCAGCGGAGAAACCCATCGCGCGGGGGGGTTCGGGCATCTGATCGACGATGGGGGCAGCGGCTACAGCCTGGGACGCGACTTGCTGTCCGCCGTCGTGCGGGCGGCCGACGGACGGGAGGAGCCGACGGTCTTGACGGAGCTTGCTTTCGAGCAGCTCGGCATCAGCTCGATCCCGGAGCTTATTGGCTTTGTCTACGACAAGGACCGCGGCAAAAAAGATATCGCTGCCCTCGCGCCGCTCGTGTTCAAAGCGTGCGAAACGGGCGATCTCGCGGCGCTTCGCATCGTGCGGGACAATGCCGATGCGCTGGCGCTGACGGCGTCGGCGGTCGTAAGCCGCCTAGGGCTGAAGGACGGCGAGCTGGCTTTGCTCGGCAGCGTGCTGACGAAAAGCCGGCTTATGCGCGAGACGTTCGTGGAGCGCATGGGCTGGCGCCAGCCGCTTCTGCGCTGCATCGAGCCGCGGCGCGACGCGTCGTACGGCGCTGTGCTGCTTGCGCTGGAGAAGCTTCATCCATAGCGCGGTCTTACGCGCAGAGGCAAGAAAGAATAAGAATGCCGGCAGAATAAACGGTCGGCTTGCTTCGTACAGGGAGGCTGGAAACGATGTTTCATGCGATAATGAATCAACTGAATCAACCCTATATTTATGCGGTGGGGCTGATGTCGGGCACCTCGCTTGATGGCGTCGATGCCGCCGTCGTGCGCATCGAAGGGAGCGGACTGGACTCTAAGGTGCAGCTCCTCCACTATTACTCCCGTCCGTACGAGCAAGAGCTGCGCGAACGGCTGAAAGCGCTGTGCGACCCGTCAACCTCAGACGCGGCGCGCATTTGCGGGATGAATGTCTTCCTGGCTGAGCGATTCGCGGACGCCGCGATCGAAGCCATCGGGGAGGCAGGTCTTTCCATGAACGACATTGCTTTCGTCAGCTCGCATGGACAGACGATTTGGCATATGCCGGAGTCATCGCCGAGCGACCCGTACCTCGTGCGATCGACGCTGCAGATCGGGGATCTTACCGTCATCGCCAAAAAAACGGGAAGACTCACGGTCGGCGATTTCCGTCCGGCCGATATGGCGGTCGGCGGGCAAGGAGCCCCGCTCGTGCCATACGGCGATCTCATTCTGTTCCGGCATCCCTCCAAAGGACGCTTGCTGCAGAACATCGGCGGCATCGGCAACTGCACGGTTATTCCTCCGAATGCCGGCTTAGACGATCTATTCGCGTTCGATACGGGGCCTGGCAACATGATCATCGATCAAGTCGTCCAGACGCTCAGCGGCGGCAAGCTAAGCTATGACGCGAACGGAGATTGGGCCGCGATGGGCCAGCCGGACGAGGAATTGCTCGGCGAGCTGCTGGCGCATCCCTATTTCGGCCAATCGCCTCCGAAGTCGACCGGCCGCGAGCTGTTCGGCGCCGCCTACACATCCGAGCTGCTGGCGCACGCGCAGGAGCGCGGATTGGCTGCCGCCGATATCGTGGCGACCGCGACCGCCTTCACGGCGCATACGATCGCGGACGCTTGCCGGAATCTCGTCATGCCGCGCTGCCGCGTCGACGAAGTGATCGTCAGCGGCGGCGGCGCGCATAACGCGACGCTGCTCCGGATGCTGGCGGAGCTGCTCCCGGAACAGAAGCTGCTGACCGCGGGCGAGCTTGGGCTTGCCGACGACGCCAAGGAGGCCGTCATCTTCGCCGTGCTCGGCAACGACTTCCTGCGAGGCATTCCCAACAATGTGCCCGCGGCAACTGGCGCAAGCCGCCAGACAGTCATGGGCAAGCTGGCGCTGCCTTGACGAATAATGTCTGAGGCGAGTCCGAATATACAGAAGGCGAACCATAGAAAAGCACTCGCGAGAAATAGCGGCGAACAATAAGCGGCTATTTCAATGCGAGTGCTTTTTTGCGTGATTGCGCAATGGAGGTCACTCCGCGCTCAACAAAATCGTGGCGCTAAGCGTCCACATCATGAGCGCGAACGAGATGCTGGCTAAGAGAGCGGGGCCCGAGATCGGCTCGTCTTTCTTCAAGCATTTCAGAATGGTAATGAAACCGCCCATGAACGAACCGGCGAATAGAGGCATTAATAAGAGAGCTGAGTAGACAATAAATCCTTCCATGCAAATCCATCCTCCGATTAATAAGTCAGAATAACGACGGCTGCCGCGGCAATCGGCCAAGCCAGCAAGGCGGCAATAACCTTTCCCCAATGCGGGCCTCCCTCCGTCAGCTGCTGCAGCAGATCAATAAGGAAATAGGCGAGGGCGGTTGCCGCAAAGGCCAGGTTGAAAAACGGTGTTAGGTTGACTGCAGAGGCGAAGAGAGCGCCAAAGCCAGCATGGCCTAGACCGGAAATGACGAGGCCGACCGGGCGATTCGGAATTCGTTTCGTCGCCAGCTCGAAAAATACGGATATAACCGAGCCATACAAAAAGACGACGGGCGAGGCCGTAAGAGCGGTAATGCCGACTACGGCCAAGAGCCCGGATCCCGCACCATAGCCGTCGGACATCGTATAGGCCATAAAGAAGGCCATAGCGGCGGTCGCTCCGTAAGCGCTAATCATTTTGCGGGCGAACATTCGCATGTCAGACGCCCTCTTTCCGTCCCGATCTTGCGGAAATCAGTCTCCATACGGCGACCGCTACTCCCGCCACAACGGCGGAAACGCCGATCCAGATAGGCGCCGTGGCCCATTTGCTGACAGAAGCGCCGTAAGGACCCGAATAAACCGCCGCCACGAACGTGCCGTCCTCCGTTTTCACCGCGATCCGATCCCGCTCGAGGCCATCCTGAATGGCATAATACGGCGTGCCTTCCGGGAATCGGTTCGAGAAGTTTCCGGAATAGGTTCCCTCCTCATCTGAATAATGTGTCACCTGGCCGATTCGATCTCCGATCGACTCCGAAGGAAGCTCTTCCTCCGTCACCGTGTACATCCCGCCGTTATACACGACGAAGCTTGCCGCCCAGTCCGCAAATACAGATGAAACCATCCCGCCCATCAATAGAACAATCAGCAGCATGGTTCGGAGCCCGTATCGCATCCCCATTCCTCCTCAACTTGTATCCTTTTTTCCTATAACGTTGCGAGCATGGGATTAGTTAGTGCGTCAAAAATTTAGAGTGGAAAGTCATAATATTAGAGCGGCCGGGAAAGATCAATTGTTTATAATCTAAACATCCCTCGGAAAGCGCTTACTTTTCTTGTGGTGATAAGCATGCCGCTGCGGAAGAGACGTTCCTGGAACGTCCCCGCAGCATTTATGAGCGATCAGGGGGATCGAGCTTGGTTTACAGGTAAATGAAGCAAAGGGGGAGAAGCAAAATGAGCAGGAGCTTTCGGCAACTTTTTACGTTCATCCTCATCGCGGCGCTTGTAAGCGCCTCCATTCCCGGAGGCAAGGCCTATGCTTTGGAGAATAGCGTGGAAGAAGGGTTAATGGGCTGGTACAAGCTGGACGCGCCTTTTGATGTCGCTGGCAAGGGGGTTGCAGAGGACTCCTCCGGCAGCAATAATCATTCCGTTGACGCAATCGGTACGTGGGTGCCGGATGGCGGCGTATACGGCGGGGCCCTGTCGTTCAACGGCGTTACCGATCTGATTCAGCTGAATTTGGGATCGGCCCCGACGGGGTCGTACCTGAAGGATGCCTTCACGGAGCATTCCGTGTCTTTATGGTTCAAAGCAAACGATACGCAAGCGCAGCAGGTATTGTTCGAACGCGGAGGCAATGCGGCGGGCTTGGCGATTCAATTGAATGCGAACAAGCTGGAGGCTGCTGTTGTCAGCGCTAGCTTAAGGACCATTCTATCGGTCGATTTCACGGATACCGCCTCCTGGCATCACGTGATGGTTACGTTCGACAATGGGAGCTTTACCATGTACTTGGACGGGGAGGAAACTGCGAGCGCGAGCACGCCTTATAGGCAGGTGAGCGCGGCGCTGAACGAAGCTGCGATCGGCGCCAAATACGCGGTCTATGCATTCGGAGGAAACAATCAGACGGGAGCCTGGTTCAACGGGATGATCGATAACGTGCGCGTGTATAACAAGGCGATGTCGCCTTCGATCGAAGTGGCCGAGGTCAGCCTGGATAAGACGCGCTTGGTCACGAAGGTCGGCGGTACGGCGCTGCTCGAAGCTTCCTTCCAGCCGGCCATCGCGACGAACCGCGACGTCATCTGGACTTCGAGCAATGAATCCGTAGTGACGGTCTCCGGCAACGATTCGGCGCAAGCGGTCATTGCAGCCCAAAAAACGGGGAGCGCGACGGTTACCGCGAGGTCGGTGGATGGGGGGGTTATGGCTTCCAGCGAAATCATCGTACTTCCGGAGCTGATCTCCATGCCTCTCGAGAACTTGGAGGCTTGGTATAAGCTGGACGCGCCGTTGCAGCTTGCCGACAAGCAGGTTGCGGAGGATTCCACTGGAAATGCACATCATTCCGTAACCGCTCTGGGCACTTGGCTGCCGGGCGGCGGAGTTGACGGGGGCGCCTTTTCTCTTAATGGATCATCGGACATCATTCAACTCAACACGACGAATGTCTCTTTCCTAAGGGACGAGTTTGCCGAATTCACCGCCGCCATGTGGTTCAAGCCTCAAGACTTGAACGCCAGACAAGTATTGTTCGAGCGCGGGGGCAATGGGGCAGGACTGGCGATTCAAATCAATGAAGGCAAGCTCGAGGCTGCAGTTGCGAATAACACGCCTCAAGCCGGGCGAATGACTCTGTCCACGGAATTGACCGGCGCGGAAGAATGGCATCATGTCGCGGTATTTTTCAATAACGGCGATTTCAAGCTGTTCTTGGATGGTCATTTGGCCGAAGAGGCGGCTACGCCTTTCGACCAAGTCGCCGCTGCGGCTAACGAGGGCGCGATCGGAGCAAGATTCAGCGTGGATGCTTTCGAGGGGATGGAGACAGGGGCTTATTTCCACGGGTTTATTGATGACGTTCGATTGTACAATGCTGCCGTCCAGCCCGTCATAGGCGTGGTTCATGCGGAAAGCGTCAGCCTGGATCGGACGGCGGTCACGCTGGGCAAGGGCCTCGAGCAGGAGCTTGTTGCGACGGTTCTCCCGAGGTATGCGACGAATCAGGATGTCGTCTGGTCCTCCAGCGATGAGTCCGTCGCAGCGGTTACGCCGAGCGGCGGCCTGAAGGCGGTCGTACAAGGATTAGAGGAAGGGACGGCGATCATCACCGTGAGGACTGTCGATGGGAACTATTCGGCTGCGAGCAACGTGACCGTCTCGAATATCCCGGTGTCAGGGGTTAGCCTCGCGCCTGCGAACGTGGATATGCTGGTGGGAGCGACGCAGGTCCTGAAGCCGGCGTTCACGCCGGCGAATGCGACGAATCAGAAGGTAAGCTGGTCTTCCGATGTTACGTCCGTCGCAACGGTTAACGAATCGGGTGTCATTACGGCGCTTCAAGCGGGAACGGCAACGATCACCGTTACGACGGATGATGGGAGTCATGCTGCTTCCGTGAATGTCACAGTCAGGAGCATACCGGTCCGGGAGATCTCTCTGAACCACCCGAAAATCACGTTGGCTATGAACAGTACACATCTGTTGTCGGCGACAATCAAGCCTAGTAACGCATCCAATCTTAACATCACATGGTCGTCGTCCGATTCTTCCGTGGCAACGGTCGATGCGAGCGGCTGGGTGACGGCCGAAAGACCAGGCGTTGCGATCATTACGGCGACAACCGTAGACGGAGGCTTTGCGGCGAGCAGCGAAGTCACGGTCAATGCGTTCGCGGTCAAGGAAGTAGATAATCTGTTCCGCGTCCAGTCGGGACCGGACCTAGGCAAGAAGGCAACTCTCTACGACGGAACGATCGAGAAGTATAACGGCTACTACTATGCGATGGGAACCGGCACGAATGGGTACGTCTATCGCTCGAAGGACATGATTCATTGGGAAAGCCCTTATCAAATGATCTGGAGTCCTTACCCGACAACCCCGGTAGATCCCAATTATTTCGAGTACGGAGCCTCGGATATGCTCTTCCATAACGGGGCTATGTTCTATACGTTCAACGGAACCTCGTTAATCTACGGCGACCCGGGTACGATGAACACGAAGCCCGATTTCCGTCATCCCTACTGGGAGAACAGGTATGACCTCGGAATCGATCCGCAGCTGTTCATCGCGCATAACGGAAATTTGGTGTTCCAGCGCAAGGTGAATCCGGACGAGGCGGACCCGAATACCGGGGCGGCTAAGCCGGGGCGCGCCGGCGCATGGCTTTGGAACGTGAAATCGTTCTTCGATGAAAGGGGCAATCCGGCACGCGGCCAAGCGATCGAGACCGTGACGACGCAGAAGGGCCACTGGGCTAATATTAACTTCGTCAATTTCGAAGGGGCGGAGCTCTACTACCATAACGGCCAGTATTACATGTTGTACGTGGGCAATCAGATGTTCCCGGAAACGGGTCTTTATGAAACCGGGGTCGCGCAGGCCGGCGATTACAATGAAATCACGAACGATTCCAAATATCCAGGCAAGCTGCTCGCCCGCAATGTCGAAGAGTTGATCCTGAAATACCGCGTGATCTTGCCGACGGCGGAGCACGGCGGTCAGCCGTATCAATACACCTTTACCAGGCCTCAAGCAGGATGGAACGGCGCCGGTTCCAATGAGGAAGGCTGGGTGTTCGGCGAGGGCGGCTTCGGCTGGCCGGAAGAGAACCGGGCCAAAATTCCAAGCATCTATAACGACGGCAAAAGGACGGGAGCCGAGATTTGGGCGCATCCGGAAGGTCCGGCCGCCATGTGGGCGAAACGTTCCTTCGAACTGGATTCCGTTCCGGAGACAACGGCTCTGCGTTACCGATTGCAGGGCAACGGCAAGCTGTATGTGAACGGCAAGGAGCTGCTCGCGTTTGACGGCCAGCAGCGGGCTTACAGTATGGTAGAGGTTCCCGCCGGCATGCTGCGGACCGGGGAGAACGTAATCGCCGTAGAGATCAGCAAGAACACCAGCGCTCCGCTCAATTTCTACCATCTGGATTTCGGTCTGTATGATACGAAAAGTCATCCGGTCGAATCCGACATCGTCGGGCCGTCCCAGCCGAATGTGATCAAAGGGCCGAACGGGTTCGAGACTTGGGTGACCTATAAAGCATTCTGGAACAGCAGCGAAGGGCAAGGGAAGGATCGCATTTACTTCTGGGATCAGGAGATGGTTGCCGATGGACCGACCGGCTATGATTCCGAGGGTCTTCATCCGGATGCCTGGACGCCGACGTTCCAGGACCGTTTCGATTCGGAAGCCAGCCTAGGGCATTACGAAATCCCCCAGGCGGATGTATCGATCGATAACGGGGCGTTGTACTTGGGCGCGCCTGGCGATTCGCAACGGGTGCTGCTGCAAGGGTATGAAGCGGAAAACTTCTACATGGAGACCAACATTCGGTTCGACGACAACGATTTCGGAGACGAGGGGCAGGCCGGTATCGTCGTATGGCATCAGGATGAAGACAATTATATGAATCTGTTAATTGACCGCGATGAGAGGAATCTTGTCATCGAGTCCCGCATTGACGGAGTTTCGGATAGCTCGGCAACGGATTTGCCGTCTACGTTCTCCTTCCTGCATGATGACCCGCGCGCGGCGGACTTTGGGGAGCAATATCATACGCTTCAGGTGTATAAGAACGGGTCTAAGGTGTTTGCGGAGCTGGATCATTATACGCTGAACGACGATCGGCCGGTATTCGAGCATGATGCTATCGCGGCTAAAGGACAAATCGGCTTGATCAGCAACAAGGCGAAGGTTCGAATGGATAACGTGACGGTGACGACCGGGTGGAGCGAATATGGCACTTACATGGGCGGTTGGGACGAATCATGGTCAGTATCCGAAGAGGGCTTGCAGTCTCCGGCGACCGGGAAGGCGCTCACGGCCAAAGGCGATCGGTTGCTCGAGCATGAATTTTCGGTCAATGTGAATACCGAAGCTTTGCCGGAATCGGGCGAAGCGGGCGTTATTCTCGCGTATTTCGATGATCGGAATTACGTGGCCGCCGTTACGAATTACGAGACCAAACAATTCGAGCTGCGCAAGGTCGTAAACGGCCGGGAGGAGACTATCGAAGCAGCTTCCGCGGCGAGAGATACAATCTACGGACACATCAACTACGAGGAGGGCGGCCAGCGCGAGTATGTGTACGATCTGCGCGGAGAAGCGGAGATTTCGTCGGCCAAGATTTTATGGACCCACGGTCCGTTCCAATACATGAACAGGTTCTTCGAGCTTCCCGATTCGAACTCGGCGGATTTCAAGCTCGACAGCTGGAAGGAAGAATGGAACGCCGTACCGTTCTCGTATCAAGATAAAGGAAGGGGCGATTATCATATCGCCGATTTCGAGAACCCTGTCACAACCAAGCAGCTGAAGCTGAGCGTACCTTCGGAATCGAATCGTCCCTTTACATTCGTAGTGCGGGAAGAGATCAGCTCGCAAAACTTCTATAAGGTTGTCCGTTCGAAGGGGAAAATCTACGTTTGGGTGAATAACAAACTGATCTTCGACGCGGAGGATCCTTTCGAAGACAGACCCGCTCAGGCCGGCCTGTATACGGATGGAATCCAGGCGACTTATAACGCCTTGACCAGCTTTGACGTATCGGGGACGCTAACAACAGACGATCTCGAGACCGGGGTGCCTGATGGCGGCTCCGGGCCGGGGGGACCTCCTGCGGGTGGAGGCACCGCGCCGACACCGGGAAGCAAGGAACGGCAGACGGATGTAAGTCCGGAACAAAGCCGGCAACTGGAGCTGGAAGAAGGTGTGAAGATTCATATTCCTGCAGGCGCCGTCTCGACGAAAGGAACGATTAGCGTCTCGGTCGTCGAGCCGGACCAGGTTCCTGCAAGCGGCGATCTGCAAGCCGTCAGCCGGGTTTTCGAAATGTCCAGTACGGCGGGCAGCCGGTTCTCCAAGCCGCTTGTGCTTTCATTCGTCTACGATGCCAAGCAATTGAAATCAGGTAGTCAGCCGGCCGTGTACTATTACCATGAAAGCCAGAAGCGCTGGATCTTCATCGGCGGAACCGTCAATGAAGAAGAAGGAACGGTCCGCGTGAATGTCGATCACTTTACGAAATTTGCCGTCTTTGCCTATGAAGCGGCCACGATGACGGATATGGCGAAGCACTGGGCGGCAAGCTACGTTCTCCGCCTCGCGGGGATGAATGTCGCAGCCGGATACCCGGATGGAAGCTTCCGGCCGGAAGGCTTCGTCACGAGATTCGAATTCGCGAAGATGCTGACCTCGGCTCTTGGTCTTGAAGCAGCTTCCCGCGGCACGGGCTTCTCGGATGACGAGAATATTCCGTCATGGGCGAAGCAGCACGTCGCGGCCGCGGCCCAAACGGGCCTGATTCTCGGTTACGAGGAAGACGGCCTGACTAGCTTCAAGGGCGACCGAACGGTGACGCGTGCGGAAGCTGCCGTTATGACGGCAAGAGCGTTGAACCTCTACGCAACCAGCGTCGTCGGCTTGACGGACAAAGCGCCGGAATGGAAAGACGCCTCGGACATTCCGGCCTGGGCGAAGCCGTCGATCGATCAGGCTCTGTCTGCGGGCATCCTTAATGGCTACGACGATGGCTCTTTCAGCGCGAGCCAATTCACGTCAAGAGGGGAAGCTGCCGCGATGATTTACAAGCTGTTGGCTGCCTTAGGAATCTAGCATAACCTTAAACCCTCGGACAGAGGCCATTATCTTACGGTGATGGTCTCTGTCTATTTTATATTCACAAAATGTTAGATTTACTCGACAAAAATGAATGGATAAGTTTATGATGAAGCTAATAAGAAAGCGGTTTATTTGGAAATATAACCATCCCGTAATTTGCAATTTGTAAGAAGATACGACTAAGAATGGAGGGCGAACGGAGCCGTGCTGCAGGAATACGAATACGAATTTGCGGAGTTTTTCTATTATACGCCTGGGCCGTTCGATATGGAGTCGGGAATTTGGCCCATTCGGGCGGGGCGCACCAAGGCTAAGCCCAATTATAAGGTGGGGCCTAAACGGATCGAATGCTACAGCATTCACTTCATACAGGAAGGGAAGCTTCGTTTGCAATTCGATCACGAGCAGATTGAGCTGCAGCGGGGCGATATCTTCTGTTTGTTCCCGGAGCGGACTTATTGCTACGAAAGAATACCGTCGGAGCAATCGCTTCGGATGAGCTGGCTGGCGATTGGCGGCGACAGGGCGAGGCCGCTACTGGGGCTGGCGGGACTGACCGAGGAGAGGCCTTACCGCAGGACAGCCAATACGCCGCAGGTCGGTTTGTCCGCCGAACGCGCAGTGAATGCGCTCGGGGCGGCCGGACAGTGGACAGCCGCGGCGGCGATCGAGCTGCAAAGCCTTATATGGGGGCTATTCGCCGATCTGACGAAGGCTGCGACGTCGACGCGCGAATCGGGACAAGCCGATTGGGTCCGCGCCTGCATGAGCTATATCGAGCTGCACGCTACGGAAGGGATTTCGGTACAGCAGGTGGCGGATTTCGCGGGCGTGCACCGTTCCTATTTGTCCCAGACGTTCGCAAGCCAGACGGGCTTGTCG
This sequence comes from Paenibacillus soyae, assembly GCF_024623455.1. Lineage (GTDB taxonomy): Bacteria > Bacillota > Bacilli > Paenibacillales > Paenibacillaceae > Pristimantibacillus > Pristimantibacillus soyae. The sequence goes on from NZ_JANIPJ010000010.1 coordinate 74,034, forward strand.
CCCATGAAATATTTGCAGAAGGTCCGCATGGAGAAAGCGAGGCGGCTGCTCGGCGAGTCGGATGCGACAATGACGGAGGTGGCTTTGTCGCTGGGTTACCCGAATTTATACGCGTTCACCAGAGCGTACAGGACCTATCACAAGGAGCCCCCAGCAGCCGGACGCGCAGCAAGGGATTAACCCGCAAAATTCGGAAAGGAGATTTCCGTTATGAAGCTGAAGTCGAAGCTGTCTGCCTTTAAACGATGGATTTCACCTCAATTAAGCATTCAGGGCAAAATATTCATCGCGTTCAGCCTGGTTGCCCTGCTGTCCATTCTTTCCATTGCCGGCATCGTCTACGTGAACATGCGGGAGACCATCAAGGACAACGCGGTAACCTCCGTATCGGATAGTATTCGCCAGGCGGACGAATCCCTGAAGATTATGCTGGAGGAGATAGACCGCTTGAACACCGTGGTGGTGACCAACAAAAATACGGTAATCGATACGATTCTCAGTCCATCGGAGGAGATCAGCTACGAATGGTTTATGGAGCAGAAGCGGATCGAGGAATTTCTAAAGTCCCTGACCGACTATAAGCCCTACATCTCGCGAATCGCCGTCGTCGGCCTGAACGGCAAAGTGTTCTTCTCCGGAGACCCGTGGATAGACCGTACGATTCTTGGAACCCCGACGATCGATTATATTCTGCGCAACGGCTCGCGCCATGCTTATCTCAGACAGACGGGCGTGTACGAGACGATTACGGTAGGGCGCGAGATCCGGTATGACCGCAAAGCGATCGGCGTGGTCATGGTCGATTTGAATTATGATTTCATCCGGAAGACGTACGGCGTGAAGCCTACCGCCGACAGCATGCTGTACGTGCTGGATAAGCAGGACGGGTTCGTATACAGGTCCGATGACATTCCGGATTTCGCACCGCCGGAACGAAGGATTGTCGGTTTGAAGCGGGAGCTCGCGGGCAACGGCGACGCGGTGGAGCAGACCATTGACGGCAGGCCCTATATCGTTGTCAGCCGTCTTTCCGACTATACGGGCTGGACGACCCTGGCGCTCATCCCGCTCGATTCCTTGCTTACCGAATCGACCAAGCTCCGGAATCTTATGCTTGAGGTGTCGGCGATTGTCTTGATCGTGGTTCTCATCGGCTCGTTACAGGTCTCCTCCAGAATCACGATCAACATTCGGAGACTGAAATCGATGATGATGCTGGTAAAGGACGGAAACTTGACGTTCCCTAAAAAAGAGATTCAAACGAAGGATGAAGTCGGCCAGCTGTATCATGTGTTTATCAGCATGGTGGAAGAGCTGAAGCGGCTGATGGAGGGGATACGGATCAGCGAGAAGGAGAAGCGCGAGGCCGAATTGACCGCGCTCCAGGCGCAAATCCGGCCGCATTTCCTGTACAACTCGCTGAATACGATCAAATATTTGGCCAGGCTGAACGGCGCCCCCAATATCGAGGAGGTATCCGGTTCCTTGATCGAGCTTATGCGGGGGGTCCTGGGCAATTCGAATGAATTTCTCACCGTACGGGAGGAGCTGGACTACGTTCGCAGCTATGTCTCCATCGTGAAGTATAAGTATATGGAACCGATACAGGTGCATGAGGAGATCGAGGATGAGGGGCTGCTGGATGCTCGCGTGCTGAAGCTGACCCTGCAGCCGATCGTGGAGAACGCCATTATTCACGGGATCGGTTCGCGCGAGCAAGGAGGAGCCGTGACGATTCGGGTACGCGGAGAGAAGAACGATTTGGTCATTGAAGTATTCGACAACGGCAAGGGCATGACACAGCAGCAAATGGATCGGATGATGAACGAAGGAGGCAAACGGGAAGCGACATCGCGCTTCAGCGGGATAGGGGTGCTCAATGCGCATGAGCGAATGGCCCGAATGTTCGGCGAGCCATACGGCGTCAAGCTGTATAGCGAACTAGGCCTGTATACGAAGGTCGAAATTAGATTTCCATTCATGAAGTATCAGCCCAAATCCGATCAAGAGGTGATCTAGACCATGTTTCAAGTGCTGCTTGTCGACGATGAACCATTGGCTCGAAACGACATTCGGACGCTAATCGATTTCCGCAAGCATGGATTCGAAATTTGCGGAGAAGCCCGCAACGGGGTAATGGCGCTGGAGATGATCGAACAGTCTCGGCCTCAAATTGCGATTATTGACGTCAACATGCCGGAGATGAACGGCGTGGAGCTGAACCAAATGATCAGGAAACGGTACCCTTCTATCAAAACGATCATGTTAAGCAGCTACGATGACTACGATTACGTGCGCGATTGCTTGAAGAACGGCTCCGTCGATTATTTGCTGAAGCATCGGCTTGACGGGACGACGCTGCTGACGCTGCTGAACAAGGCGGTGCTGGAGCTGCGGCAAGAGGATCGGCTGATGGAGGACCGCAACGCTCATAAGGAAATGGCGGAGCGGATGAACCCCGTGCTGATCCGGGGTTATATCGCCGACTTGGTGAAAGGGAAGCAGGACGCGGCTCGGCATCTGGAGACCTACATGAAGAAGAATGGCTTGTATGCCGAGGCAGTCAGCTACGCGGCGGCGGCCGTGCAGATCGTTCCGTTCCTGCTGCTGACGGAGACCTACTCCGACGTGCAGACGAATCGGCTGGTTCAGCAAACGGTGGATATGATGCAGCAGAGCCTGGGCGACATCCATGAGCATACAGCCGCCTATGTGGAGAACGGACGTCTGGTTGTCGTGTTTGGATTCAAGGAGCGAAGCGAGCTTGCCGCTTCAAGCGAAATCGGCAGACAGATGAGCCAGATCAGCCACATGCTGGGGCTGTACTTGAATCTGAAATGCGTCTATGCCGTCGGGCATGTATGCGGCAGCTTATCGCAGCTCGCGGCAAGCTATGAGTCCGCCGAGCGGACTCTGGACGCCGCCGCTCCGGCTGCCGTGTCGCCGAAGGCAAGCGGACATGGCAAGCATTTGTCGCTAACGCTTGAAGAACAGAAGATGCTGCTGCTTTCCATCGAGAGATTGGACCCCGAAGGCATGCATCGATCGATTGTCTCCATATTCGATTCCATCCGGGAGCAGCCTCTTCATTCCGTCGCCGTGCAGAGAATCGTCAGCGAATTATTCCTGATCGGCGAGAAGGCGATGAAGAAGGGAGCGCTGACGGACGAGTCCGTCCTGGAAGGACTTCCGTCGCGGAGCGAGCTCGGCCGTCTAGGCAGCGTCCGGGAGCTGGGGCTGTGGATGCAGGCGTATTACGAAGGCTTGCTAGGCTCGTTGAAATCGCGTCTGACGGTCGGAACCTATTCGCGTCATGTATCGCAGGCGGTCGCGTTCATCCTGGAGCATTATTCGGGCGGCGTCACGTTGGAGCTTGCCGCGTCCGCTATCGGATTGAACCCGTCCTATTTGAGCCGAATTTTCAAAGAAGAGACGAAAGCGACGTTTTCCGAATACGTGAATCGCATACGAATCGAAGCGGCCCGCAAGCTCCTGGAGAGCGGTCGGTATTCGATTAAGCAAATCAGCGATCAAGCGGGCTTCTCCACTCACAATTATTTCTTCAAGGTGTTCAAGGAATATACCGGCGTCACGCCGCAAGCCTACTTGCATGGACTCGGCGGCAGCGGCATGAACGCAAAGCCGTAAAATATGTGGAGTAATTAGTCATAATATTATAATTTTGCGGCGGAAGCGGTGAATTATAATGAGTGAACACCGAGGCAAACGCTTACAAGTCGGTGAATGAAACGATGGAGGTCACAGATTTATGCGCAAACATTGGGGTAAAAAGGCCATGACCATGATGATCGTCTCCGGTCTGATTCTTGGGGGCTGCAGCGGCAACGGCAACGGTAATGGAAATAGCAATTCGGGCTCAGAGAAAGAGAACACGCCCTCTGCCGCTGCTGGTGAAAGCGCTGTAAAAACAGACGGATTCCCGATCGTGGATGAACCGCTTAAGCTCAAGATGTTCACTCGTATCGCGCCTGCGAACGGACCGTTCAAGGAAATGCCGGTATTCCAGGATTATGAGAAGATGAGCAACATTCAGGTTGAATTCATCGAATCCCCGACCGACGGATTCCCGGAGAAGAAAAACCTGCTGTTCGCGTCCAACGAGCTTCCCGACGCGTTGTATCGTTCCGCCTTGTCGCCGCTTGAGACGGTTAGATACGGTTCGGCGGGCCAGCTGATCCCGCTGGAGGATCTGATCGATCAGTATGCTCCTAATTTGAAAGCGCTGATGGAAGAATATCCGGAGATTCGCGCAGGCATTACATCGCCGGAAGGCCATATTTATTCGATTCCGGGCATTGTCACGCTGGGTTCGGCGCGCACGGATAAACGCTGGATCAACAAGTCTTGGCTGGAGAAGCTGAACTTGGAAGTTCCGGAGACGACGGACGAGCTTTATGATGTGCTGCTTGCTTTCCGGGATGGAGATCCGAACGGCAACGGCCAGCCGGATGAGCTTCCAATGACCGCTCGCAAAGGGCTTCAGATCGTAAACTTCATGGCGGGATCATTCGGTCTTGATCTGCAGCTTGGCTACAATATCAACATCAATGACGGCAAGGTGGAAATTTGGAGCGGCAGCGAGAGACATAAGGAATTGCTGATGTACCTGAACAAGTTGTACTCGGAGAAGCTTCTGGACCAAGAGCTCTTCTCTCACACAGAGGCGCAATATTTGGCTAAGCAGGGAACGGGGAATACGGGCCTCTTCTACGACCAAACGAATAATAACTTCCTGCCGATCATGGATCAATACGTCGGCATAGCGCCGCAAGCCGGCCCGCATGACGATCGGCTGCAAAGCAACGTCGCGCCGGTTCCTCGCGATTTCGGAGCATTCGCGATCACGTCCGTGAACGAGCATCCGGAAGCGACGATGCGCTGGATTGACTACTTCTACGGCGACGAAGGCTCCACCCTGCTGCGTTTCGGCAGAGAAGGCGAGCATTACGAGATGAAAGACGGCATTCCGTACTACACGGAAGAATTCCTGGCTATCGAGGGCGCGCAAGGGAAAATGACGCCATACGCCGGCGGCGGAGCGCCGCACATCATCAACGACAAGGTAGCTTCCTTCATCAACCCGCCGCAGGTACAAGAGGCGTACGAGCAACTGGAGCCGTACATGCCGGAAATCCGTTACGCGGCGCCGATGTTCGATGAAGCAACCGCTCAGCAGGTCAATGTGCTGCGCAACGATATCGACAAGTATTTCGAAGAGCAAAGCACGAAATTCATCGTGGGCGCGCTCAGCTTCGATAAGTGGGATGAGTTCCAAGCGACTCTGAAGAAGATGAATCTCGAAGAGCTGCAGAAAATCTATCAAGAAGCTTACGACAAGATGGCGAAATAAGGCCGAGACAGCATAGAGAAGGAGTGGATGTTCATGAAGAGCGCGCAGACAAGTGCCGCCTCTCTGACCCCCAGCCAGCCAAAGCGCGGATCCGGCCTGCCTAGGAAAATAGCGAAACGATATGATCTGTATCTCATGCTGCTGCTGCCGATCGCCTGGTATTTGATCTTTCATTACGGCCCTTTGTACGGGCTGCAAATCGCCTTCAAAAACTTTAATCCGGCCAAGGGCATCTTCGGAAGCCCTTGGGAGGGATTCGGCCATTTCGAACGGTTCTTCGATTCCTATTATTTCTGGAGACTGCTGTGGAATACGATATCCATCAACTTGTTCTCGCTGCTCATCGCATTCCCGATTCCGATTCTGCTCGCCTTGCTTGTCAATGAAATCCGAAGCAAACACTTCAGCAAATGGCTGCAAAACATTACGTATATTCCGCATTTCATCTCGGTTGTCGTCATTGTCGGCATCCTGAACGCCATGCTTTCGCCAACTGGGCCGATCAACATGCTGATCGAGGCGCTCGGCGGCACGCCGACCCGCTTCCTGGAGGAGGCCGGCTGGTTCAAGACGATCTTTATCGGCTCGAATATTTGGCAGAACATGGGCTGGCAATCGATTATCTACATTGCGGCGCTCAGCGGAGTCAATCCGCAGCTGTACGAGGCGGCCAAGATGGACGGGGCTTCAAGGCTAAGACGCATATGGCATGTCTCTCTGCCGGGTATCGCTCCGGTCATCGTTATTCTGCTTATACTGGATATCGGCCATTTCATGAATGTAGGCTTCGAGAAAATCTTGCTGATGCAGAACAACTTGAATCTGGAGTCCAGCGACGTCATCTCCACGTTTGTCTACACGACAGGCGTTTTGAAGGGGGAGTACAGCTATACCGCAGCAATCGGACTGTTCAACTCGGTCATCAATCTGATCTTGCTTCTGATGGTGAACCGATTCGCCCGCAAGACGTCGGAGACAAGCTTATGGTAAAGGAGAGGACGAGAGGATGTCGAAGCAACAGACTCTAAAAAGTAAATCGGATGAACGAGTATTCGACGCCATTGTGTACGCGATTGCCGCGGTTATCATGATCATCGTGCTGTATCCGCTGGTTTATGTCGTCAGCGCCTCGTTCAGCGATCCTTCCAAGGTGCTGAGCGGGGATGTCTGGCTGCTGCCGAAAGGCATTTCGCTTGATGCCTATACCAGTATTATGGATAACGACAAGATTTGGAGAGGTTATCTCAATTCTATCATCTACACGGTAGTCGGCACGGTTATTAACATTCTCATGACGCTGCTCGCCGCCTATCCGCTGTCTCGGCCGGATCTTCCCGGCCGCAACGGATTTATGGTTTTGATCACGCTGACCATGTTTTTCGGCGGCGGGCTTATTCCGACGTATTTGCTGGTCAAGGACTTAGGAATGGTGAATACCATGTGGGCCCTCATTATTCCGGGGGCGATCGCTACTTATAATTTGATCGTCATGCGGACGTATTTCCAGACGTCCATCCCGTGGGAGCTGCAGGAAGCGGCCCATATGGACGGCTGCTCCAATTGGCGCCTGCTGCTTAGCATTATTTTGCCGTTATCGAAACCCATTATAGCCGTTATGGTGCTGTTCTACGCGGTAGGGCATTGGAACTCCTTCTTCCCTGCGCTGATCTACCTTCAGAACGAAGAGCTGCATCCGCTTCAGCTTGTGCTGCGCGAGATTCTAATGATCAGTCAATCCGCGTTCGAAGGAGGCAGCATCGGGCTGGAAAAGCAGATTTTGCTTGCCGAGACGATCAAGTTCGCGGTCATTATCATATCCAGCTTGCCGGTCTTGATCATGTATCCGTTCGTGCAGAAGCATTTCGTCAAAGGAGTTATGATCGGATCTATCAAAGGTTAGAGGTTGTTCAAAAAGTCCGCTTTTGATCACGAAGTATGCCCGGTAGCCTATTCGACATCGAATATTGAATTCAGCCGAAACTTCCGATGCTCACGTAGCTCCACTACGCTCCGCTTCTCAGTTTCTAGCTTCATCCAATCTTCTCGGTGCTGAAAAGCGGACTTTTTGAACCTTTATATTATTTATAATTTATATCTCATTGGAGGTCCGTTTTGAACAAAAACGCGAAGATTACAGTCGATTGCAGCAGGGCGAGCGAGCATGAGGTTAATCCTTATTTGTTCGGCCATTTCGTTGAAGACATTCGGGATCATATGGAGGCTATGCTCGCGTTCCCGCTTAAGGATATGGATTTCGAAAGCGAATCGGTGACGAAACAAGAGGTATCCGGCAGCTGGTACGCTTATACGAACGGACGGAACACCAAATACGCGCTCGAGGCGCCGGCTCCGAAGCATTCGGGACGCGCACAGCGCATCCGCTTGCTAAGCGATGACGAAGCTTACGCCGGCATCGCGCAGAAGGCCGCGCTTAAGGGTCCGGCAACTTATACGGTCAAGCTTGTAGCGCGGGCTTCCATTGAGCTTAAAGCTCTCATCGTCGAGGCGGTGGACAGACGGACGGAGGAGCAGCTCGGATCCGTCCGGTTCGAGCTTGCGAGCCACAACTGGCGGGAATATGAGGCGCAGCTGCCGATTGCCCGCGCTTGCGTCGATGCGGAGCTTCGCGTGTACATTCCGGCCGACCATCCGAGATGGGTCGACCACGTATCCACGGGCATGCTCTGGATCGACCACGTGTCTCTGCTCCCCGAGGACAGCATCGCGATGGTGAAGCGCGAAGTGATCGACATGACGCGCGACCTGAATGCGGGGATGATGCGGCTTGCCGGCAACTATATCAGCGCTTACCACTGGGAGCATGGCGTAGGTCCGGTGCTCGAGCGGCCGGTCATGTACAACGAGGCGTGGGGCGGCTGGACGAGCAAATATTTCGGCACGGACGAATTTATTCAATTTTGCCGGGAGCTGCGGGTCGAGCCTCTCATCTGCGTCAATGACGGCTCGGGCACGCCCGAGGAAGCGGCGCAGTGGATCGAATATTGCAATGGCGGCGCGGACACGCCGATGGGCGCGCTTCGCGCGGCGAACGGCTATCCCGAGCCGTACAATGTTCGCTACTGGGAGATCGGCAACGAGGTGTGGGGGCAATGGCAGGTCGGCACCTGCACCGCGGAAGAGTTCGCGAAGCGGACGTTAGGATTCGCGGCAGCCATGAAGGCGGCCGATCCTTCGATCGTGCTGCTGGCGTGCGGACACTTCGAGCAGGACTGGAATAAGGCCGTGCTCGACATCGCGGGCGAGCATTTCGATTATCTCACGCTGCATTTGTACCACGGTTACGGTCTGTTCGGCATGAATCGGAATACGCCGGCGGAGGATCGGTACAAGGCGATCGCCGCTTATCCGGAGTTCACCCGTCATCATCTGACGGGGACGGAGGAGCATATACGCTCGAACGAGAAGCACAGCCACGTCAAGGTGGCGATAACCGAATACAACACGATGTATTACCCGAATACGGTTCGCAAGGGATTGCCGAACGAGCATACGCTGGGCGCGGCGGTTGCCAATGCCGCCAACCTGAACGAAATGATTCGCCGCAGCGATCTGGTTCACATCGGCAGCTTCTCCGATCTGGTGAACGGCTGGCTCGGCGGATGTATCCGCGTAGGCGACTATTACGCCGACCAATATTGCGGCAAGGAGCCCGGCTGGAGCGGACACGCTCTTACCGTATACGGCACGCCGACTTATGAAGTCATGAAGCTGTATGCGAACCGCGGCGTTAAGCATCTATTGCCTGTCCAAACGGAGTGCGGGACCTTCGCGGTTCCTGCGCTGAAGGAGACGCCGGTCGCCCTCGACAATTTGCCGGATTTGGATATCGTCGCCGGCACGAACGGCGATCGGAGCACGATCACGTTGTTTATCGTCAACCGCAGCTTGGAAGAGGTAAAGGCCGAGCTGGAGCTGAAAGCCTTCCATGCGTCGGAAGAAACGACGCTATATGAAATTACCGGGGACTCTTACGACGAGATTAATTCCGTTTTCGAGCCGGAGCATATTAGGTGCAAGCAGAGCACGGTCAGCGCGGAAGAATGGCGGCGCGGATTCCCGCTGCGTCCATCGTCCGTCTACGCGCTGGAAATCAACACGAAATCATAGGGGTTAGAATCAGGAGGCATAGCATGGCTACCAAGTCCTACATCAAAGACTATCCCAGGCCGCAGTTCGTGCGCGGCGATTGGCATAATCTGAACGGCGAATGGGATTTCCGCTTCGACGACGCCAATGCCGGCGAACGCGAGAAGTGGCAGGAGACGTTCCAGGAAACGCACAAAATCAACGTTCCATTCACGTACGAGACGAAAGCGAGCGGCATAGGCACCCAAGAGTTCCATCCTTACGTTTGGTACAGCCGGACGATCGCCGTGCCGAAGGAAGCCGAAGGGAAGCGGGCGATCCTCCATTTCCAAGCGGTGGACTACGACGCCAAAGTGTGGGTGAACGGCGTGCTGGCAGGCGGCCATCAAGGCGGCTACGCGGCTTTTTCGGTCGATATGACGCCGTACCTCGCGTTCGGGGCCGACAACCGGATTACGGTCAAGGTCGCGGACAGCGACAGCTGTTACCAGCCTCGGGGCAAGCAGCGCTGGACCCCGGACAATTTCGAATGCTTCTACGTCCAGACGACGGGCATCTGGCAGACCGTGTGGATGGAGTACGTGGAGGAGCAGCGGCTGGACGCGGTGAAAATAACGCCGGATCTCGACCGCCATATCGTGCGCTTCGATTACGAAGTGAACGGCGTCGAAGGAGGCGGCGGCGATCTGACGCTGGAGGCGGTCGTGACGTTCAAGGGCAAGCCGGTGAAGCGGGTCGCTCTGGCGATCGACCGTCCGTGCCTCTCCGTGGAGGTCGACCTTCACCATGAGGCGAACGGTCCGTGGAAGCGGGCGTATTGGTCGCCCGCCCGGCCGAACCTGTACGACGTGGAGTTCGTGCTGACCTCGGGCGGAAGGGTCGTAGACCGGGTGCTCTCGTATTTCGGCATGCGCAAAATATCGATCGAAAACGGCAAGGTGCTGCTGAATAACGTGCCGGTGTACCAGCGTCTTATCCTGGATCAGGGCTATTGGACCGACAGCCATCTGACCCCGCCTAGCGAAGAAGCCTTGATCGAGGACATCGACTTGATCATGCAGATGGGCTACAACGGCGTGCGCAAGCATATGAAGATCGAGGACGCCCGGTTCCTGTACTGGTGCGACGTGAAAGGGCTGCTCGTCTGGTCGGAGATGGCGGCGACCTTCGAATTCCACGACCGCGCGGTGAACGCGTTCACGAAGGAATGGCTCGAGATTATCAAGCAGCAGCATAACCATCCGAGCATCATCACGTGGGTGCCGTTCAACGAGTCGTGGGGCATCGGGAACATCCTTCGCGACAAGCGGCAGCAGAAGTTCACCGAAGGCATCTACCACCTGACCAAGTCGTTCGATCCGCATCGGCCGGTCATTACGAACGATGGCTGGGAGCATACCGTCTCGGATATCATTACGCTGCACGATTACGTCGCGACCGGGGAAGGGTTCCTGAAGCGTTATGCGGATAACAAGGATGCGATCATGTCCCGCGAAACGACCTGCAACCAATGGAAATACGCTTTGGCCGAGGGCTACGAGTACAAAGGACAGCCGATCATCATCAGCGAATTCGGCGGCATCGCGTTCCAGTCGGACAAAGGCTGGGGCTACGGCGAGCAGGTCGCCTCGGAGGAGGCGTTCATGGAGCGGTTCCGGGGCATCACGCAGGCGATCAAATCCGTCGATTATATTTGCGGATACTGCTATACGCAGGTGACCGACGTACAACAAGAGATTAATGGACTGCTCACGGAGGATCGCAAGCCGAAGGTGCCTCTGGAGCAAATAAGAGAAGTGAATCTCGGCTGACCATCCTCGCCGAGAGGAGAAGAGCCGGGTCTGCGATGGGCAGATCCGGCTCTTTGATTTGGTAACGCTAGGCAATGGATCTAGTACGGAGGCGCGTCGCCGCCGCTGCCTTTGGAAGCCATGCCCCTGCGCGTGACCACATACGTGAACCATCGGCTGCCTTCGTCTTGTCCATCCTTGTTCCATTGCTCCCGGAACGTCACCTCGTATTTCTCGCGACCCGTGGTGACGACGCTCGTTTCCCTCGTTACCGTATAGCCGCTGAGCACGGTTTGCGCCGAGCCGGCTTGCTTGGGGAAGACGTCCGTTACGGTGCCCTGACCGTCGGTTGCGAAGGCGACGGCGTCCGCTTCCGTGAACGGAGCCTGCTCCCCGGGCCCGTCGCCTAGGCTGGAGAAGAATCCAAGACCGGCGATAGCCGCGATGGGGACGGCGATCGCGATCGTGATCGCCGGCTTCCGCCAGCCTCGGGCGAAGACGGTTTCCAGCAGGCGATCCGCCCCGAAGAAGAGCAGCGCCCCGGCCGCGCACGACAGAATGAATCCCGTCGATCCGAAGGGAAGCGCGAACAAGGCGCCGAAGAGCATATGTCCCGCGCATGACGCCAGCATGCGTGCCGTGCTGCCGTTCCGAACCCATCTGCGCGTGACGAAGTCCATCGCCATGGATACGAGCGAGCCGTATAGGAGCACGATGGGGAACACGTACAGGCTGATGAAGGAGATCCACTGCATCAGCTCGCCGAACCTTGGGAACATGTCCGGATGATCCGCACCCGTCAGCAGCAGCGAGTAATAGATGACTATGGCGAACGACGTGAGGTATGCGCTGAGCGCTTTGCGTAAGAGCATAAGGTCCTCCTTGACCGGTATACAGGCTGGAAAACAAAAAGCCGCGCAGCGGAGCGCGGGGCTCCGGCATGTGCAGCCTTCTTCTTGTTGCGGTTAATTCGTTTCTGCTTCTTCCCTGTAATCCTCGACGAGCAGCTCGAGCTCGCCGGTTGTCGGGTGAATAATAAGTCCGTGTACGGGAATGCTCTTCGGGAGCAAAGGATGGCTGCGAATGATGCGGACGCTGTGCATGACACCTTCTTCGGGGCTGTTGAAGCCTTTCAGGAATTTGTCCATGCGAATGCCGGCTTTCTCGAGCGTCTCGACCGCGAGCGGGTCGATGCCGTGCTCGCTGAACTTGGCTACCATGCCGCTTGCATCCAGGTTCGTCATGCCGCAGCCGTGATGGCCGATGACGAGCACCTCGCGCGCGCCAAGCTCGTATACGGCGACAAGAATGCTCCGCATCGCGCTGCCGAACGGCTGGGTCAGGATGGCGCCGGCGTTCTTGATGAACTTCGCGTCGCCGTTCCGAAGATTAAGCGCTTTGGGCAGAAGCTCCACGAGACGGGTATCCATGCAGGTGAGAATGGCGAGCTTCTTCTCCGGGAACTTGTCCGTCAAATAGGCTTCGTATTGCTTTTCTTCGACGAATTGCTTGTTGAACGAAAGCATGTCATGCAAAGTAGACATAGGTAAATCTCCTCCTTCTCCATTGGGGCAATACGCTAAAGCAATATCTTTTTTTATTTATTATTCATATAAAGTCCGCTTTCGTCAAATGAAGATGGGTTGACATGAAACCAAAGGGTTTCGTATAATCAAAAACGTGAAACCAAATGGTTTCGCAATGGCGCCTAATGAAATGAAATAATGTTGGGTTAGACGCGAGTATAAACAGGGATTTCAAAATATGGAGGATGGAAAACGATGACAAACCCTAATCAAGAATCGCCGAGCAAGCTGGAGGATGTGGTCAAGACGGTCACCATGAAGGCGCCGATCGCAAAAGTATGGAATGCCGTTGCTACGGCGGATGGCATAGCGGCATGGTTCATGCCGAACGACTTCGAGCCGGTGCTCGGGCACGAATTCCACTTGAATGCGGGACCGTTCGGCCAGTCGCCTTGCAAAGTGCTGGAGCTGGATCCGCCGCATCGGCTTGTTTTCTCATGGGACAAGGATTGGACGGTAACGTTCCAGCTAGAGGAGACGGAAGAGGGCACGCGGTTCACGCTTACGCACGGCGGCTGGGACGAGAACACGGCGACGGCCTTCGGCGAGAAGCATTCGGTTGTTAGAGAGAGAATGGCAGGCGGCTGGGTCGGCATTGTGCAGAAGCTCGTTACGGTGGTTGAAGGTTAAATGGGCGAGGCGCTGCAGAAGCACGACGTCTTCCAGGCGATCGCCGATCCGACGCGGCGGAGGCTGCTTCATCTGTTAAGCGACGGCGAGATGCCCGTCACCGCCATTAGCGGTCAATTCACGATGAGCCGCACGGCGGTGTCCAAGCATTTGCGGATTCTCGCGGAGGCGGGGCTGGTGAAGGACCGCAAGGTCGGACGCGAGACGAGGTACAGGCTGGACCCGGAGCCGCTCCGCGAGCTGCAGCGATGGCTGCGTTATTTCGAGCAGTATTGGGATAACAAGCTGATGGCGCTGAAGCTGTTCGTGGAGGACGGCGAGGAATAGAGTCGTGTGGATCAAAAAAAAGGAAAGACCCGCGGGCAACGCGCTTTTGTGAGTCAAAAGCGCGTCGCAACGGCGGGTCTTTTCGGTTTGCGGCGGCAAAGCTACGCTCGCAGCAAGCCGAGATCGAATGCCGGCACGAGCCCCTGTTCGGCTGCTCGGCCGAGCAGCGCTTCGATGGCGCCATACCCGTCCTCGCCCAGATCGCGGCTGAACGCGTTCACGTACAGCTCGATATGCGACTTGGCGACGTCGACGGACAGCTCCTGCGCGTGCTCCATGACGTAGGCAGCCGAAGCTTCCGGATGCTCCCAAGCGTAGTCGAGCGAAGCGCGGATCCAGCCGCTAATCGTCTCGGCGTTGATCGGAAGCGACCGGCGAGCGATAATCGCGCCGAGAGGGATCGGCAAGCCGGTGTCGGCTTCCCACCAGCTGCCAAGGTCCTGCAGCATTTGCAGACCGTACTGCTGGTAGGTAAATCTGGCCTCGTGTATGACGAGCCCCGCGTCGATCTTGCCGTCTCTTACGGCAGGCATGATCTCGTGGAACGGCATGACGACGATTTCCCCAACGCCGCCCGGCACTTGCTGAGCCGCCCACAGCCGGAACAGCAGGTACGCGGTGGAACGCTCGCTCGGAACGGCTACCCGCTTGCCGGATAGAGAAGAGGCGTCCGCCGCTTCTTTCGCGAGAACGAGCGGACCGCAGCCGCGGCCGAGCGCTCCGCCGCAAGGCAGCAGCCGGTAATCTTCGAGTACCCAGGGCAGGGCGGCGTACGAAATCTTCATAACGTCCGGGCCTTCGCGCCGCGCGGCCAGATGGTTGGTAATATCGATATCGGCGTAGGTGACGTCGAGCGGGGGAGCTCCGGGGACAAGCCCATGCGCCCACGCGTGGAATATAAAGGTATCGTTCGGACAGGGAGAGAATGCGATCGGTAACGTCTTGCTGCTGGTGATGCTCATGCTGATGCCTCCTTACTTGATGTGGACTGCTATGGCGCGAAAAGCGGCTTCGAGCGCCTGAAGCGCTTCGCCGATGCGCCAAGCCGCGCGGTCTCTTGGACCTACGGCATTGGAAATGGCGCGCAGCTCCGTCACGGGAATGCCAAGCTGCGCGGCGGCCGTGGCGACGCCGAAGCCCTCCATGCCTTCGGAGGCGGCGCCGGGCACCAGCTCGGCGCGGAGAGCTGCCGTCGCGGCCGTGCCGGTAGCCGACGACACCGTGATGACCGGCGCGTGAATGGCTCCGAGCCCGGCGCGTAGCAGAGCGGCGAGCAGGCGCTCGTTCCAAGCGTGATTGGCATCTACGCGGGCCGACCCGAAGCCGAGCTCGTCTACGCTGAGGAAGCCTGGCGCCTCCGGCGTCTCTGCGCCGAGATCGGCCGACACGATGCGGTCGGACAGGACGAGCGAGCCGATCTCCGCTTGGCCGACGAAGCCGCCGCCAATGCCGGCGCTGACGACAAGGTCATAAGTCGCGGCCGCCCGAGCTAGCGCGAGCGCCGTGCTCGCGGCGGCCGACGCGGGGCCGACGCCGGCAGCGATGGCGTCGAACGCGGCGGCCGGGGAGCCGCCGGGAGCTCCGGCTATACCCCGAAGCACCGCATCGCGCTCCGCTTCGACCGCGGTCACGACGAGAATGCGAGGCTTTGCCGGCTCGCGGGATCCGGCCGCAGAGGGCGAACCCGCTAAAGGATGGGAATCCTCAAACGTCATATCGTACACTCCTTTCAACACATGATGATACTTGCAAGTCAACCGGCAGATAACCTTCGCCTAACCGCCGTTTGGCTTGCGCTTACGCGCACGAGTAGATCGATTCCGCCGACTAACCTGCGCAATAGCGACATAAGCCATCGTTACCGCCCCCGCCAGCCCGTCTTTGTCGTCAATAACGATGCCAAACATCGTTATTGTCTGGCGGCGCCACCAACGGAAGGCGCAACAACGACGAAAGCAGCAGGGGAAGCGCCGCCGCTCCCCATGCTGCTCCTAAGCCGCCGCCTCAATCCGGGCCGGCAGCCGGATCTCGACGCAGGTGCCTTCGCCCAGCTTGCTGGCGAAGGTCATGGTGCCGCCGTGACCCGCGATGATTTGCTGGCAGATCATGACGCCGAGTCCATTGCCGTGAGTCTTGCGCGTGAAGAACGGCTCGCCGATTCGCGAGAGGTCCTCCGGCGAGATGCCGACCCCTTGATCGATGAAGCGCAGCAGCACTTCGCCGCCGTTCTCGGCCGCGCCGATCTCGATCCGGAGCTCGCCGCCGCGTTCGGCCATCGATTCGAGGCCGTTTTTGACCACATTGACGAACACCTGCTTCAGCTGATTGCCCACGCCCGCGACGTCCGGAATAGAATCCGACAGCTCATGTACCGCGAACCCTACTCCGTTCTTCTTCACCTCCGAGTCCATCAGCATCAAAATATCGCTTATAAGCGAGCTTACCTGGAAGGAGTCCGTGCGGGTCACCGCCGGCTTGGAGAATACAAGGAACTCGCTGACGATCCGGTTAATCTGATCCAGCTCGGACAGCATGACATCCAGATGCGAGGGCGAGATGGATCCGACTTGCTTCTGCAGCTGAACGAAGCCGCGAATCGTCGTCAGCGGATTGCGAACCTCATGCGCGACGCCCGCCGCGAGCTGTCCGACGACGGCAAGCTTCTCGGAGCGGCGGATCATCTCCTCGGCTTGCTTCCTCGACGTGATGTTCCGCGTGATAGTCGCGATCGCCACGATTCGGTCCTCCTCGTCGCGAATGGAGGAGATGGTCATGCTGACGTCGATGCTCCCGCCATCCCGCGTATAATGGACCGTCTCGTAATCCGTGACGGAGCCGCCGTTCTTCACGGCTTCGAACAGCTCCTTATGCGCGGCGAGATGCTCCTGAGGCACGTAATTCGGAATCCAGCCGACCGCTTCCGCCGCGCTCCATCCGTAGATCGTTTCGAACGCATGGTTAACCTGCTGGATGCGGCCATCCAAATTCACGACATGGATCGCATCTGACGTGTGTCCCACGAACGATTCCAGATACTGCTTCGTGTGCTGCAGCTCGCGAGCCGCATCTTGCAGCTGCGTCGTATATTTATGCAAATTGACGCCCATCGAATTGACGCGCGCGGCCAACGTGCCGAGCTCGTCTTTGTTGCGGATCGTGATTGTGGCCTCGAAATGGCCGGCCGCGATCGCGTTAACCTTCTGGATAATCTGATTCATCGATCGGAGCATATATCCCGCGATAAAATAACTCGCCGCCATCGTAAACAACACGAGGCCGATCGAGATCATGGAGTGAACGAGCAGCTGATCGCGAAGGGGAGCTTCCAGCTCCTTTCTGTCGAACGTAACCCCGATGACGTAAGGCTTGTCCGCCTGAATCGGGACGAACGCGCGGATCAGCTCCTTGCCGCCGGCGGCGAATGTCGAAGTAACAAGCTCGTCGCTGTTCAGGGCATTCTGGATGTCGACTGTATCCCCGGAGGGATTCTTGAACGTATAGCTGCCGAACGGAATGTCGCGCACGTCCAGATTGTAGACGGGAATGCCCTTCTTCATCTTGATGATCGGCTTACTCCCGAAATACTGAGGATCGAAGGCCGCGATTTCGAGCACGCTCTTGCGCTGATCCGCGAGCTTCTGGATGACCTCGTTCGTCCCGTTGACGATATCGTAGCTGAAATTGTCGGCCGCGTTCACGATCGTGTTGATCATGTAATTCGCGCTGCCGTCATAGTAATAGCCCCACTTGTTGATCTCCGACGGATCCGACACGGCAAAATTGATCGGGCCCGACCAATAATGCGGCAGCGTCTGTCCGCGTCCGACATCGACGGGCTTCCGATCGAATAGCTGATGGAAAGCCCTATCCCAATAATCCCAAGTCGCGGACCGCATGCCGACCTCGTCGGGATTAGAGGATTTGACCGACTGCACCTCGCCGTCGATGCGCTGCCAGAGCGTAATGTCGTCGAGGCCAAGCTCCTCGCTGACTTCCCGAAGCTGCTCGCTGCTAACCTGTCCGATATCCGGATCCAGCTTCAGCTGGGCGGCTATAGCGGCCATGCGAAGCTTCTCGCCGAGCTCGGCGTCCATAGAGACGCGGGCCTCCTCGAGCGTCTCGAGCGTCAGCACAAGCTGCTTGGCGATCGACTGCGTACGCTGATCGAGAGCGGACTCTTGAGCGGCTTTCGAAGAAAGATAGGAAAATATAATATTCAGGGCCAGAATGACAGCCACGATGATGGAGATGGAGACGGAGAGCTTGGCTTTGATGGACATGAAAGTCCCTCCCTGCGGATTCTAAGTTGCTACCTACAACAATTAGACAACGCAAGGGGAAAATCCTGTCTACTCCCGCCTGAATCCTTCATCTGCCAAATATTGCACGGCCTCCGCGTGCGTTTCGAATGCCATGTCGAGCTCGCTGCCCGCGTATACGTACCATAAATCGTCTTGGAACATAAGCGTGAGGCGGGTGCCGCCGGCGCCTCGCCAAAACTCGGCTCGGGATGGCCGGTAGCCGGACTCTTCGCCGTCTGCCGAAGCCTCCTCTTCCGGAGTCTCTGTTTCGGACAGCGATTCAATGGAGCGGGCAACTAACGCTCGGAGCTCGTCTTCACCGTAATCGCGAATATTGACGAGTCCTTTGGCATCGGTCTCGACGTCGTTCAGCAGACCGGCATACACAAATCCGTTGCCGTTCGGATGGAGATGATAGACGACCGTTTTTTTCTCGTGGACGCTCTCTTCATAGTGGAAGTTAACGCGCCCAAGCGAAACGTCCTTCCGCTGAAGCTCCGGGAAGGACGTAATAATAGCAAGCTTTTGTTCGAATGTCAGCATAATGCGGGGTTAACCCTCCTTGGATGTTGGCCTCGATTTGTATCCGAGCCATGCGCACGGCGGTTAATCGGCTTTCTTCCGCATCGTCAGAATGGCGCCGCCGCAAATGATCAGCAAGATCGCGATGTACGGCGATTTCGTGAGCAATTGGTTCATGAGCGAGCCGAGCGAGAAGACGGCGAAGAATAGGAGCGAGACCACCGTGAGAATATTAATAGGAATGAGAAGCCATTTATTCCGGTTGCCGAACCAGTAGAATTCGAACAAGCCGACGGCGGGAGCCAGAATGAAGCCCGGCCACATGTACTGCCAGCTGTCGAACAGGATGGAAGCCTGGCAGACCAAGCCGGCCGTGAAGATAACACCTCCTGGGATAAGAAGGCCGACTCCTTTGCGGCCGGTCATGCCGAAGTACAGCCAATGGAAGAACAGGCCGACCGGAATGACGAAAATCGTGGGCCAGAACATGCCGAAAATTTGCGCGGGGCCGAATGTTTCCCCCTGATTCAGCAGCAGGATGATGCCGAGCAGCAGCAGAACCGCGCCGCCTATCGATTTAATGTTCATCTGAATAACACTCCATTTCTCATTAGTATATAGGATTAGAGATAGCTTTCAAAATAAACCGGTCACTCCGGGTGATTATGCGCCTCGAGTCCGATCTCGAACGGGGAAGCGACCCCTTCGTACATGAGATGCATCGTCATGCCCGCCGCGGCGTGGACTAGATTGTGACAGTGATCCATCCACAATCCCGGGTTGTTCGCAAGGAACGCGACCTCGTATACTTCGCCTGGCGATACGTCCAGCGTATCGGACCACCATGGGCTGCCGGTCACCCGTTCGCCGTTACGCGACAGCACCAGCATGTGATGGCCGTGAAGATGCATCGGATGGTCAACCGCGCTGCGGTTAATAATCGTCGTTTTGACCAGCTCGCCCTCCTTCACGATAAACATGGGCGTTTCTGGGAATACTTTCCCATTGATTGTATCATAGAGAGCCGGTACTCCGTTATACAAAGCGAAGCGATTGTCGAGAATCATTTTGAACTCCCGGTCGAAGCGGCTGTCGGCATCGAACGGAGTCGGAGCCGCATTGCCATAATGGGTTAGATCAAACGTTTCGCTTGATTGCGCCACCACCGGTGCCTCGCCTCTGCCGTCCGGACTTAGGAGAAGGCCAAGCTCGCGGTTGTCGTCCACGCTTAGATAGACCGGCCGGTCCGGCATCGTGAAGGCGACGTCGTACCTGCCGCCCGTCGTCAGCACCAGCTTGACGTCGCTGAGCTCCTGCGGCTCGTTCAGATCGACGCCGTCGACCGCGGTCACGCGGAAGCTGGCGCCGGTCAGCGCGTACTCGCGGCGAACCCAATTGTCGGTGTTGATCAGCCGAAGCTTTACCTGCTCTCCCGGTTTTACCGCTTTGCGCTGCAGCGTGTCGAAGCTGCCGACGGCGGTTCCCGCGCCGTCCCAATTATGGGTCAGCACGATGATGTCTTCGCCAGGAGGGGGAGGCGCTGGCTCGGCCGGCTCTACGACAAGGGCTCCGAATAAACCTTTCTCGACGGCCTCCTTGGAGTGCTGGTGCGAGTGGTACCAGAACGTGCCGACCTGCTCCGCCACGAATCGATAGGTGTGAGATTCGCCGGGCATGACGGCGTCCTGCGTCGCGCCCGCTACCCCGTCCTCGGCGTTCGGTACGTCCAGGCCGTGCCAGTGCAGCGTGGCGCCGGCTTCGATGTCGGCGTTGCGCAACGTTACCTCGATCAGCTCGCCTTGGCGCATTCGAAGCTCGGGTCCGGGAATTTGGCCGTCGTACGTCCATGCTTCCACCGTCTTGCCGGAGCTGAGCCTCACGCTTGCCTTCTTGGCGGTGAGCTCGAAACGCCGATCCGCCTCGCCTTCCTTCGGTCCGGACAGCTCGGTTACGGACAGCAACGTTTGCGTCGCGGTATCCGCGTTCGCGGGGCCAGCCGCCGGAACTGTCGCGTTCGCATGAATAGCGGCATGAGCATGGTCATGGGAGCCAGCGGGAGCGTTCGCTTGAACCAGCTTGCCTTGCTCGTTCCGGACCATGCCGTATTCGGGCGTGCCGGCCGTCATGCTGAGCCTTCCGGGCAAGCGGCTGCCGTCCATCGCGAGCAGAAGCGGGACGCTCAGCATCGCGCCGACCGCCGCGAGCGCGCCGGTCACCTTCGCCCGCCTGATCCAGGGGCGGTAAACCGTGACGTTGGCGGAAGCGGCTGCTGCGCCGTTGCGGCTGGATTGGTGCATCCACAGCAGCGTGCCGAAGAACACGAGCGCCGTCAAAGGCAAGGCGGCTTCGAACCAGCGGAACGGCACCGGAGGCGACAACACGAAGTAGATATTGCCCGCCGCGATCAAGGCCAGCAGCTTGAAAGGGACGACAAGCGCCGGGTCGGTCGCATGCCTTCTGCGCGCCGTATCCAGCTCATGCTCGGTCTTGGCGTTCGTTCGCTGCAGGAGCATGCGAAGTCTAGGCCAAGCGAACAACCATAATGCCGACACCGCCAGCAGCGCGAGCGGAGCGCGGAGGAGCAAACGGTCCATCCAGAAGACGGGATGCGCGTTCGATGCGAGGGCGATGTCCGAGCCGGCTGCAATCAAGGCAAGCGCCGTCGGGAGAACGGCCCATAATCGAAGCTTGCGCGCTTTCCGGTTCAGTTCTTTTTCGGATCGGCTGTAAATGAGCTTGGACGCTTTATTGGCACCTATTAAGCCGATGATGAGCAGCAGCACAAGAGAAGCTTGCTCGATGTGGATTAACAAACTAATCACCTTGGCGATTCCTCCCGTTCGTATCTTTCGTTATCTATCGTATCCTGAGAGCGGAGGGCTGGTAACCTTCGACAGACGCATCTCGCCCTAGACCTCGGTCGGGGGACCTGCGGTACCCGGCAAAAACGCGGCCTCCAGTCGAAAACTTCCTATGAAACGACATTTTACACCTCTATACCATCATCTATGAAAGCGCTACAATTAAGGTACTAAATGGTAGGAGGTGAGAAGTATGAGCCAAGAACAAGAAATTGTTCAAGAGAGCGCCGAAGAAATCGTGGAATTGATCTCGGAGGATGCCCCTGCCGCGGAAGAAGCGGTAGAAGAGGCTGAAGAAGAGGCCCTTGCCGAAGCTGCGGGCGCAGCGGAAGCAGAAGAAGAGGCTGAAGAAGCGGCGGCGTCGGAGGAAGAAGAAGCCGAGGCTGAAGCGGACGAAGAGCAAGACTCTGAAGAAGAAGCGGAATAATCATTACGATTTTCAAATAGAAGCAAAGCCGCCGCGCGGTCGTTCCCATGAACGATAGCCGGCGGTTTTTTTTGGCACAAAAAGGTGTTGACAATGAAATATCTTTAGATTAAGATAAGTTTATAAATAAAAGTTAGTTAATAATTAAATGTAAGCAAACATGAAAACGGAGGCTGGTAAACATGGCAAAAACAAAATGGGTAGTCGACGCATCGCACAGCGCGGTGGATTTCTCGGTTAGACACATGATGATCGCGAAGGTGAAGGGCACGTTCCACGCATTCGAGGCCAACATCGAGGCGGATCCTAACGACCTGACATCCGCGGTTATTTCGTTCAAGATCGATCTGAGCAGCGTCGACACGCGCAACAAAGACCGCGACGCGCATTTGACGACGGCAGACTTCTTCGACGTCGAGCAGTATCCGACGCTTGATTTCAAGGCGACTGCTATCGCGAGAACGGGCGAAGGCGAATACGCGGTAACAGGCGACGTGACTTTGCACGGCGTAACGCGTTCCGAGACTTTCGAGGTAACGTTCGAAGGCGCGGCCAAGGATCCATGGGGCAACGAGAAAGCAGGCTTCAGCGCGACGGGCGCGATCAAACGCAGCGACTACGGCCTGACGTACAACGCGGCGCTGGAAACGGGCGGCGTTCTGATCGGCGACGAAGTGAAAATTTCGCTCGAGATCGAAGCGGTTCAGCAAGGTTAATAAGGCAGAAGGAAGGACTGACGGGAATAAACCGTTGGTCCTTTTTTATTTGGGTTTGCTATAATTTGGTTATATGAAAGGGGATGAGGCGGGACATGCTGCATCTGGTGAACGGAGACGTCGTGGGCGAGAAGTTGAAGCGGGCCGGAGTCGAAGGCGATATTCTCGTATGGCGGGAGATCTATACGCACGGACCCGCGTTCGCGGAGATGGAGAAACCGGCACACCGGAAGCTTCGCGCGGATTATTTGGAAGAGACGCTGGGTATTCCGCAGGCGGAATATTTACGGTTCTGCGAGCAGCAGGAGAGATGGGCCGATGAGTTTCAAGGCGAGATCGTCTTATGGTTCGAGCATGATCTGTTCGACCAGACGATGCTAAGCTTGCTGCTTCACCGGTACGAAAGGCTGGGAGCAGCCAGAGGGCAGACCATGTCGAAGCTGAGTTTGATCTGCATCGGAGAATATCCCGGCAAGCCGGCGTTCCGCGGGCTTGGCGAGCTGGAGCCTTCGCAGCTGGCGGGGCTGCTCGGAAGCCGGATTCCCGTGAGCGATGGGATGCTGCGTCTCGGTTCGCGGCTGTGGGAAGCGTACGCGTCGTCGGAGCCGGCTGCGCTAATGCGGCTGCTGGAGAGCGATACGTCCACGCTCCCTTATGCCGATGCCGCCTTCCGCGCGCATCTCGCGAGGCTGCCTTCGTCGCGGAACGGACTGGGAAGCATCGAGCAGGCGACGCTGGAAGCCGTGGCTAGCGGGATCGGGCAGCCTATCCCTTTGTTTCAGGAGGTGAGCGGGCGGCTAAGCTTGCTAGGTCTCGGCGACTTGGAATATTGGCACTGGCTGTCTGGCATGATCGGCCGGGAGGCGCCTCTCTTGGAGCCGCTGGAGGAAGCGCCGCTGCGGCTGCCCGGCTATGGCGGTCCTGCTCCGGACTTCTCAGGCGCCGCACTCCGCATGACGGCCCTAGGACAAGACGTGCTTGCCGGACGAATGGATTGGCTGGAGTACAAGGAGCGAACGGAGTGGCTGGGCGGCGTATGCGTACGCACGAGCAATGGCTGGCGTTGGGATGCGGAGAATGGGTTCGTGATCAAGGCGGGGTTCGGGCAATAAGATTAGCGACATTCGGACGGAGGTGTCATTCCATGCTTCACCTATTGCTTTTTCTCGTTGGGTTTATGATTGCCGGATACAGCGGAAGTCCCTCCATCATGGCGGTGGAGGACTCGGAAGCTGGAGCGAGAATCGAGTATATCAACGAGCCGTTCGATATCAGGGTGAGCGGGC
Source organism: Paenibacillus soyae (assembly GCF_024623455.1). Taxonomy (GTDB): domain Bacteria; phylum Bacillota; class Bacilli; order Paenibacillales; family Paenibacillaceae; genus Pristimantibacillus; species Pristimantibacillus soyae. The sequence continues at coordinate 97,958 of NZ_JANIPJ010000010.1, forward strand.
GGCTATCGGAGCAGGGAGATCGCATATCCGAGTTTACGATCGAGCGGAACGGAAGGAAAGCGGGGCCTTACGCATGGGAACAAAGCTCGCTTAGAGAACCGGTCATCTATGACGCGGATATCGATCAAGACGGGCTTGGGGAAACAGTGGTGGTTACCATTCATGATCACGGCACGGGCATCGTCCTCTCGGAAGCCCATGTTTTAGACAATCAATTAGAGGAGCTTAAGGTTCGGCCCGTGCAGGAGATTATTAACGAGTCGGTGATATTCTCGGGCAAGAAAGTGTATGTCGGAGAGAAAGTGCTCTATGAGGCATCTCAATATGGCGATTTGAAACCGTACTACGAGGATTGGATCCATTATAAAGTGGCGGACGGCAAGCTGATCGGCAGCGTCAGAATCGGCGATGGACGAGCGGAGCAATACGCGGGTTACTTGGAAGTGGAGTATGAGGAGGCAGACGGCCAATATATTGCGGGACGAATTAGGCATGTGAGCGACGGCGACATGGATACGGAAGGAACCCCGTTATCCGTCGATGTTGTCCGACCGGGAGGGGGGCAGCAGCCATGACTAGTAAAAATAGGGGAGCCGGACCATGTCCGGCTCCCCTTCCCTATGCTCCTTAACCCCGGACGCGTGCCGCCAAGTCGAGGAACGAGCGAGCGACCCGCTTGATCCGTTCCACGATTTCGCCGCCGCCTCCTTCGTTGTCCGTATGCGGCTCCGCGAACCAGTTGCGCTGCGCTCCCCCGATGGAGACCCATTCCGGCGAGTTGATGCCGTGCAGGTTGCGCACGATCGTCTGCAGCTGCGTCAGCGAGCTTACGCCTACCGCACCTCCGGCGGAGCTCATCGACAGGACGGCCTTTCCGCGGAAATGATCCTGCCCCAGATGGTCAAGCGCGTTCTTCAGCACGCCGGAGATGCCGCTGTGATATTCGGGCGTCGCGAGGATGATCGCGTCGGCCGCGTTCATGCCCTGCTGCAGTTCTTTGACGCGCGCCAGCTCCTCGCTGCCGTAGCCGCCGTCCGGCGAATAGAACGGCAGCGGCTTGCGGTACAGGTCGAACAGCTGTGCCTCGTGGCCTTCCCCTGCGATGACGTCCCTCACATATTCGGCCAGGCGCGTGCTTGTCGCTGCTTTATGGTTGCTTCCGGCAATAATCATAACGTTCATATCGAATCATCCCTTCAATCGTTGTTCCTTGATCTGACCTTATCGTACCATGCCGCAGGAAGGCGCCGCGTCGTCTTTCTGGTTGATTTTGGCGCGGGGGGACGCCATCCTCCGGTCGGAGGCGAATACGACTATAGTCTGAGAGAGGGAGCAGAATAGGTAAGTAAAACTACCCTTCGCGGTCTATCAGCATTGCTACGAACCGCTCCGCGGCAATGGACAGCGGCGTGTCGTTCCGAATGGCCATGCCGATGCTGCGTGGCGGCAGGGAGGCGTCCAGCCGAAGCTCGAACAGCTGGCCGCACTGCAGCTCGGCTTCGACGAACGGACGCGGGACGAAGGCGACGCCGTAGCCCAGCCTGGCGAATTCCGTCAGCAGATCGATGCTGCCAAGCTCGATATCGGGATTGACGGTCAGCCCGCTCGCGGCGAACCACCGTTCGACGAAGATGCGCGTGCTGCTGCCGGGAGAATGGGAGAGCATGGGCAGCTTCGCGAGCTCCCGGACGGTCAAGATCCGATCCGCAAGCTCGCGGTAGGCCTCGCCGACGACGAAGCAGTCCTCCAGCTCCGCCAGCTTCCGGACGTTCAACATCGGGTCTTCCATGGGGAGCCTGACGATCGCCAGATCGATCTGCCCTTCCTTCAGCTTGCGCGCGATTTCCGGCGTCTTGCCGGGGGTCAGCCGGATGCGAATGCCGGGATGGTCGCGATGGAACGCGTTCAGCTGGGGCAGGAGCAAATATTTGATCAACGAATCGCTTGCCCCGATCCGAATCTCCCCTTCCGTCAGCTGCTTCAGGTCGTGCAGATGCCTCTGCGCGGCATCCAGAAGCGAGAAGGATTGCTCGACGTATTTCATCAGCACGCGCCCCTCCTCGGTCAGCTCCACGCCTTTGGACAACCGGTGGAACAGCTTAAGCCCCAGCGCCTCCTCCATCTGCTTCACCGCATAACTGACGGACGGCTGGGTTATATGCAAATCCTGCGCGGCCTTCGTCAGGTTGCCTCTCCGGGCGGTGTGCAGGAAGATGCGGTACCACTCAAGTTGAAACATTGGTATAGATCACCTCTATCGCAAGAGTCGGAAAATGCAATTTCACTTATTTCATTACATGGATTATACTTGGAATAATAGAAAAGAACAACGAAATGAGGAGTGGCAGCATGGCAGGCAATACATTTGGAGACGCGTTCCGAATTACGACATTCGGAGAATCGCACGGCGCTTCGATCGGCGTTATTATCGACGGAGTAACGCCGGGCGTGGAGATTGACGAGAAAGACATTCAGGTGCAGATGGACCGCAGAAAACCGGGGCAGTCCTCGGTAACGACGCCGCGTAAAGAGTCGGATACCGTGCATATTCTGTCGGGCGTATTCGAAGGGAAAACGACGGGCACGCCCCTTGCCGTTATTTTGCACAATCATGATATGCGGCCGGAGGCATACTCGGACATCCAGCAGGCGTTCCGTCCGGGACACGCGGACTTCACCTACCTGCAGAAGTACGGCATCCGCGACCACCGCGGAAGCGGACGGGCATCCGGCAGGGAAACCGCGGCAAGGGTTGCCGGAGGCGCCGTGGCGCGCAAGCTGCTGGAGCGCAGGGGCGTGAGCATCGTGGCGTACACCAAAGAGCTGGGCGGCATTAAGTGCCAAACCTTCGACGAGCAATCGATCGAAAAAAATCCGGTCCGCGCCTGCGATCCGGTTGCGGCCGTAGAGATGGTGAAAAGGGTCGAGCAGCTCGCGGCCGAAGGGAACAGCTGCGGCGGCATCGTGGAATGCCGGATTCGCGGCGTAGTTCCAGGACTTGGGGAGCCGGTGTTCGACAAGCTGGACGCCGAGCTGGCGAAAGCGATGCTGTCGATCGGCGCCGTCAAGGGCATCGAATTCGGAGCGGGCTTCGCGGCGGCCGAGATGCTGGGCAGCGAGCACAACGACGAGATGAACGCGGACGGCTTCGTCACCAACAACGCCGGCGGCATTATCGGCGGCATCAGCACCGGGCAGGAGATCGTGTTCCGCGTAGCGGTGAAGCCGACCTCTTCCATCTCCCTGCCGCAGCAGACGATGAACGTGAGAGGCGAGGAGCAGGAGATCCGCACGATCGGCCGGCATGATCCGAGCATCTGCCCTCGCATCATTCCCGTCGTGGAGGCGATGGCCTGCTTGGTGCTGGAGGATCATTACAAACGCCAAGCGGCGATGATGGGGTAAGATTGGCAACGGCTGTGGGGCAAGAGCGGGATGAGACCGCGCTTGCCCCGCTTTTTTTTTCGTGCGCGCACTTAAGGGTAACCTTTCTCCAATTGGCAACGTCTCTAGGGGTGTTAAATGAAATGGAAGCAGGGGGGACTCATGCATGTCAAACAAGCTCATTGGGGCGGCGGCTATTATAACGGATTCGGAAGGGCGAGTACTGCTGGTGAGACACAGCTACGGCAGGCTGAACTGGGATTTGCCCGGCGGCAAAGCGGAAGCGAACGAATCCGCGCAGGAGACGGCGCAGAGAGAGGTGCTGGAGGAGACGGGGATCGTCGCAGCTGCCGATGAACTGACGGGCATCTATTACGATCCGCGGTACGACATGCATCATTTTGTGTTCCGCGCGCGCCATGATGGCACGAGGCAGCCGGAGCCGTGTTCGCCGGAAATTCTGGAGTGCGGCTACTTTGCGGTGGACGATCTGCCCCGGCCGATGAAGGACTTTACGTATAACCGGATTATGGACGCGTTCCGAAGCGAAGAGGGGGACCGGTTTCACGTGATCGGCCCGGTGCAGTGGATTGAGTAGGCTGCGGATTCGGCGGTTACCGGCGTGGACGCTCTTGCTGGCGGCTGTGGTGATTGGCGCATTTGTTCATGCGGCTCCGATTGCCGATGCCTTGTCCTGCGCGCCTCCTCCGCCTGTAGAAGAGGAGCTCGGGAGCAGCTCCGTCGTGTTCATGGGAAAGGTGCTCAAGGCCAATCAGGAGGGGCTCGCCGTCTTCCGCGTGGAGAAAGCGTGGAAAGGCGTTACGGGACCGGAAATGGAGATCTACGATAACGGCTGGGATCCTTTCGAGGTCGGCGAACGTTATCTCGTGTTCGGGGCCGAGCGCGAAGGCGAGCTCCGCATGAATCTTTGCGGTCGTACGGGCCCGTGGTACGACTCTCATGAGCAAATATTCCGCGATGCGGGAATCGAACTCATCTATGTGCGGGAGGAAGGCGACGTCTTGACCGCTCAGACGACTCGGCCGGAGACGGGAACCGGGGCGGACGTTGGAGACGGAGCCGGAACGGGGAAGACGGCGGCTCAAGCAGTGTTAGCTGTTTTTTGCGGACTGGGGATTATCGTGCTTGTTGCCGTCTTGCAGCGCGGAGCGCTGCGGAAGTGAGCGGGCGACGGTGCTTGGGGAGTGCCGGGCGGTTGTCTAACCTATGACGTGACCGTTTGATATAACCACTGAGCTGCAGAATGAAGTATCCTAAGGGAACTCACAGACGCTATTCGCTAGATTTCTGGCGGTTTGTGGCTCCTAACGGAACTGCCCGCCGTTATTTGCACCATTTTGATAGTGGAAGAGGGTCATTTGGATGAATAAGGGCGTGTAGTTCCGTAACAATCCAGAATTGCGGCTTTTAGCGTTAATAAGGTCTGTGAGTTCCGCTAGTAATGGAGCCGCAGCGAGATCGTCACTCCGCTATTAAACATTTCATTCGCCCCATCTCACGATCCTCGCCGAGACAAGCGGCACCGCCGGCCCCCCGAAGCCACACCGCCCCAGCCAGGCCTGCAATGCGGCAAGCCGCGGCGCCAGCCGTCACCCCTCCTTATCCAGCCCATGCCGGACCGCATAAAGCGCCGCCTGCGTGCGGTCCTCGAGGTCCAGCTTGCCGAGGATGTGGGTGACGTGGGTTTTGACCGTTTTCTCCGTGATGACGAGCGCTTCGGCGATGGCGCGGTTGTTCATGCCGCAGGCGATCAGGCGGAGCACCTCCAGCTCGCGCTTCGTTAGCGGCTCGTTCTCCATCTGCTCCTCCGCGGCAGGCGCGCTTCCTTGGTACAAGCTCACGTATTGATTCATGAGCTGGCCCGCCACGTCGGGATGCAGCTCGACCTTGCCCTCGTGCACCCGGCGCACGGCCTGCACGAGCTCGTCGGGCTCGAGGTCCTTGAGCAGGTAGCCTTTGGCCCCCGCGCGGATCGCGGGAAGGGCGTGGTCCTGGTCGGTGAAGGAGGTCAGCACGATGACCTTCACGTTCGGATGCGAGGCGGTTAACCGCTGCGTCGCCTCGATTCCGCTCATGCCGGGCATGTGAATGTCCATCAGCACGATGTCGGGTGCGAGCGCCGAGACCAGCTCCAAGGCTTCTTGGCCGTTCGAGGCTTCGCCGACCAGTTGGATGTCCTTCTGCGAGGAGAGGAACAGCTGAAGGCCCCTTCGCACCATTTTATGATCGTCAGCTATCAAAATTCGTATCGTCATCTTCTACCGTTATACCTCCTATATCGGCTGGAGAGAGGGGGAAGCTCGCCTCGATGAGCATGCCTTGGCCGGGAGAGCTGGTCAGCTTCAGCCGTCCGCCCGCCGCCTCCACCCGCTCGCGCATAATGGACAGCCCGAGGCTTCCGCCGGAAGAGGCAGCTTCTTCGAGGTCTGCGCCCTCGCCGTTATCCTTCGCTACGTATACGAGATCGCTGCCATGCACGTACAAGGCCATATCTACTTGATCGGTAGAGGCATGCTTGGCGACATTGTTCAGCGTCTCTTGCCCGATTCTCCACAACGTTTCTTCGATGGCGGAAGGCAGCTGCCGCATGCAGCCGTTGCATTTCAGCTTGACGTCGATGCCGAGACGCCGGCCGTACTCCCGAAGCGCGGTTGCTACGCCCCCATCCAGATTGGCTGGACGCATCTGCATGATCAGCGAACGCATTTCTTTCAGCGCATCCTTGGATACGCCCGTAATCTCCCGAAGCGTCTCCCGTGCGGCTTCCCACTCTTGCTCGTTCAGCATGGCCTCGGCGCCTTTGGCCGACATGGAGAGGGAGAACAGCATCTGGGAAACGGAGTCATGCAGATCGCGGGCAAGGCGGTTCCGCTCTTCGACGCGGACCAGCTCGCGGCGGTTCTCCTCCAGACGCGCGTGATCCATTGCCGCCGCGATATGATCGGCCGCGGCTTCGAGCACCTCGCTCTCGACGCGCGCGAGGAAAGCCGGCTGCGAGGAGCTGACGAGAAGCAGCCGTTCCGATTGTCCGACGTAAGGGATAACCGGCGCAGCCCAGACAGCTGTGGCGCGAGAAGAGGTCGTGGACCAGCCCGGGAGATGCGGGGCCAGCTCGGAAGCTTGCAGCTCCTCGCTGCGGGTGGTTTTCGAAATCGAGTTTAAGGCGCGTACCGCCTGCTGGGACAGCTTGACGACGGTCCGCACCGGCTCCCCTTCCACATGCATGGCCTGCACGCGGTACTGTCCTCCCGCACGTTCCAGCAGGACGGCCGCCGGCCAGTCGAAATGCTCGGCAAGCAGCGAAGCGGCCTTCTCCGCCAGCTGCACCTGGGCGATTCCCGTGCTGACCGCCTGATGAAGCTGCCGGCTGAATACGCTGAGCTTGGCGAATTGCTCGGCCCTGCGTTGCTCCGCTTGATGCAGCCGCATTCGCTCGACGGCCACGCCGATCTGGAAGGAGACCGCCTGAAGGAGTGCCAGCTCCTCGTCCTGGAAATGATCCTTTCCAGCAGACCCGACGTTCAGCAGCCCGAACTTCCGGCCCCCGATCCGCAGCGGCACCGTCGCGTGATGGGTGAAGCCGCAGGTGTCCCGCAGCCCCTCGGCTTTGGCCTGACTGAGCCTGCGGCAGCTCATGATGTTAACGGCGTCCTTCAGCCGGTTCTCGAAATATTTGTCCACGCACCAGCAGGAGCCGCACCGCACGAGGGATCTATCGTCGTGAAGCAGCGCGGGAGGCAGGTTGCGGTCGGCCGCCAAGGCGAATTCGTCATGTTCGTCCATGAGGAAAATCCAGCCGAAATGCAGGCCCGTCACCTCCAGCAGCTTCTCGAGCACCGCGTCCAGCATCGTGGTCATGCAATTCGATTGATTAAGCGTCTCGGCGATCGTCCTCATCGTGGTCAGCTCTTGAATATGCGAAATGTTATTCATAGGGAAACCCTCCCGTACAACTCGTGTACACCCACTATATCGCGAAACGGGCGGAGGACGAAAGAGCGGCGCGAGGAAAATTTGCCAGAACGGCTCGCTTGCGCCGATATCGCGGCATATGCTATCATACATGAAAATTCGATACGGACATTATGCCATTGAAGAGCATCCAACTCGGAGGCGTTCTCGTCAAGAGGCAAGCAGCCGGCGCAACAGCCGCTTGCCTTCCTAAGTTTACCGGACTTCCGCCCGTTACAGCGGAGACAAGAGAATCGGGCCCGTGCACAGGTCCGGTTAATTTGGGTGGCACCGCGAGAGAAGCGCTCCTCGTCCCATTGGGATGAGGGCGCTTTTTGTGTTTTTTTCAATTCGAAAAAAAGGAGCGCGGTGAACATGTTGGACATGAAATGGATCAGAGAGCATGCGGATGAGGTGCAGCTGGCGGCGGATCGGAAAGGAATCGCCGTTTCGATCGGCGAGCTGCTAGTTAGAGACGAGGAGAAGCGTAAGCTGAAGCAGGAGACGGATGCGCTTAGAGAGAGGCGGAACCGGCTGTCGGGCGAGATCGGGCGGCTTATGACCGAACGGCGGGCCGAAGAAGCGGGACCGTTGCGCGAGGAGATGAAGGACGTAAACGGCAGGTTAGCGGTCTTGGAGGGCGAGCTGCGCGAGGCCGAGTCGATCTTCGCCGCGTTATACGAGCAGGTGCCGAATGTCGTGTCGCCGGATACGCCGGTCGGGCGGTCGGACGAAGATAACGTGGAGCTGAAGCGGGTCGGCGAGCCGCCGGTATTTGATTTTGCGGCGCGGGACCATCTTGAGCTGGGAGAGCTGCATGGCTTGATCGACGTGCCGCGCGGCGTGAAGACGGCCGGCAGCCGGCACTATTATTTGAGAGGCGCGGGCGTCTTGCTGCACAGGGCCGTTCAGCAGCTTGCCTTGGATTTGCTGATGGAGAAAGGCTTTACGCCGCTGGAAGTGCCGCTGATGGCGAGAGAAGAGGCGATGGCGGGAACGGCGTATTTTCCCCAGGCGCGGGATCAGGCTTATCGAATCGAAGGAGAAGACCGCTATTTGGTCGGCACGTCGGAGGTGCCGCTCATTATGTATTACGCGGGAGAAGTGGTGGAGATGGACCAGCCGATCCGGTTGGCGGCCGCTTCGATGTGTTTCCGCAGCGAGGTGGGTTCGGCGGGGCGCGACGTGCGCGGGCTGTACCGCGTGCATCAATTCGCCAAGGTGGAGCAGGTCATCATTTGCCGCGCGGATCCCGAGCTGTCGGAGGCGCTATTGCAGGAGATCACGGCCAATGCCGAGGAGCTGCTGCAGAAGCTCGAGCTGCCCTATAGACAAGTGGCGGTCTGTACCGGCGATATGTCGCAGAAGACCTACAAGCAATATGATCTGGAGACGTGGATGCCGAGCCGCGGCGCGTATGGCGAGACGCATTCGTCGTCGAACCTGGGCGACTTCCAGGCGCGCCGGGCGAACATCCGCTATCGCGACGAGGATGGCAAGCTGCGCTTCTGCCATACGCTCAACAATACGGCGGTCGCGAGCCCGCGCATCTTGATTCCGCTGCTGGAGAACCATCAACGGGAGGACGGCTCGATTCATATCCCGGAGGCGCTTCGCCGTTATATGAACGGAATGAGCGAGCTTCGCGCAGAGCCGGGTCCAGTCTTCTAGTGGAGGATTACGCCAGAAATGGTTGAAGGCGCACATCTGGAGAGATACTACTGCTTAAACAAACAGCGAAGGGGTGCGCCGAATGACGAATATAACGTCTGGCAATCATGATGAAGCGGTCAAGAAGGTATGGGAATTGATCAAAGGGATCGAGACGGCTATGCTTACGACGGTTTCGGAGGAAGGGCTGGTGTCGCGTCCCATGCAGACGCAGGACGTCGAGTTCGACGGCGATCTATGGTTCCTGACCAAGAAGGATACGGGCAAATTCCACGAGCTGCTTCACAATCGGCAGGTCAATGTGGCTTATGCGGGCAAGTCGTATGTATCCATCCGAGGGGATGCCGAGCTTGTGCAAAGCGTAGAGAAGATCAAGCAGTTTTGGAGCCCGGCTTACGAGAAGATGCTGGAGACGACATACGACGATCCGAATTTGGTCCTCATCAAGGTAAAGGCCGAGACGGCCGAGTACTGGGACATCGGCAACAAGTTCAAGATGATCAAGTTCATGTTCAACAGGCTGCTGGGTAAGAACACGGAAGGCACGGAGATTAATCAGCTGGTGGAGCTGAGGTAGGCTCAGAAGAAGAGGTCCGACCCGCTGGGTGGACCTCTTTTTGTATGTACGCCCAGCATGGGCGTCATCTCTAGGGTGAAAGTCCCGAACGGGGGCTGGCGAACGCCTACCGTTAGCCGAGAGCAAGGGTGTCCATCGCGAGATGGAATTTGAAGGAAGCTGGAGGCAAATGCACGAGCCAAGGTAGACGAACTCGATTGGAGGCAAGGCTAGCTGGATGAGTCACCATAACATGACGAAATCCGAAGTCGCCAAGAGCTAGTTTTGTAAACTCGAGTGGTTGCGGGCAGAAAGATGACGTTCTTATCTGGGGAGGCCTGTGGGGTACGCAAAATCATTTCGTAACCGCGTCTGAGAAGCCGCGCTGAATCCACAGGAGTCAGCAGAGGCCATAGTACGGGAGTACGGGACGCCGGAAACCGGAAGGGCTGAACCGAAAGGAGAGAGGAAACCGATGCGTTCGCATGAAGAGCAAAGACAGCAGAATATCTCGCAAGAGAGCTCGAGGCAAAGAGAAGCGGTGAAGCCGTCAGGGTATGCCGAAGCGCCGAGTTCTTCGTCGGCACAAGTCGCCCCTTCCTCTCGCGAAGCGAATAACGATTTGTTGGAGAGAATGCTCAGAGGAGACAACCTTAGGCTCGCTTACAAGCGAGTGGTACAGAACGGAGGAGCTCCCGGCGTGGACAGTGTAACGGTAGCGCATCTACAAGCTTACCTGAAAACACACTGGGAGACGGTGAAGACCGAACTCCTCGCGGGAACCTACAGACCCAAGCCCGTCAGACGGGTGGAAATCCCCAAACCCGGAGGCGGCGTGAGGCTGCTCGGCATCCCGACCGTGATGGACCGCTTCCTTCAACAAGCCCTTCTACAAGTGATGAACCCGATCTTCGACGCGGACTTCTCGAGGCATAGCTACGGCTTTCGACCCGGGAAGCGCGCGCATGACGCGGTAAAACAAGCTCAGCACTACATCCAAGAAGGCTTTCGCTGGGTCATAGACCTGGACTTAGCGAAGTTCTTTGATCGAGTAAACCACGACATGCTCATGGCAAGGGTAGCAAGGAAAGTGACGGACAAAGGCGTGCTGAAGCTCATCCGTGCCTATCTTAACGCAGGGGTCATGGCGAATGGCGCGTTCGAGAAAACGGGAGAGGGCACGCCGCAGGGCGGGCCACTGAGCCCACTCTTAGCGAACATTCTGCTGGACGACTTGGACAAAGAACTAGCCGAGCGAGGACTGCGATTTGTCCGTTACGCGGACGACTGCAATATCTTTGTTGCCAGTAAACGTGCGGGTGAACGCGTGATGGATTCGGTAACACGCTTCGTAGAAGGAAAGCTGAAACTGAAAGTGAATCGAGAGAAAAGCGCGGTAGATCGCCCTTGGAACCGTAAGTTCCTCGGATTCAGTTTCCTGAGGGACAAGAGAGCGACGATTCGATTAGCTCCTCAAACGATCTCGCGATTCAAAGAGAAGGTGCGAGAGCTGACGAACCGAACGCGATCGATGTCTATGGAAAACCGGATTATGCAATTAAACCGCTATCTCATCGGCTGGATTGGCTATTTCCGACTAGCCTCGGCAAAAGGTCATTGCGAGAAATTCGACAAGTGGATTCGTCGCAGATTACGCATGTGCTTATGGAAGCAATGGAAACGGGTACGCACCCGCGTTCGCGAGCTCCGAGCACTTGGTGTCCCAGAATGGGCATGTTTTGTCATGGCGAACTCCAGACGCGGAGCGTGGGAAATGTCTCGAAACACAAATAACGCCCTTCCGACTTCCTATTGGGAAGCGAAAGGGCTGAAAAGTTTGCTTACTCGTTATTTGGAACTTTGTTAACCTTTTGGAACCGCCGTATGCGGACCCGCATGTACGGTGGTGTGAGAGGTCAGGGGCTAGCCGCCCCTATCTACTCGATTTAAAGACGACTGTCGTTAACACGCATTTATTCATCATTGTATGGCTGGCCTTCATATGCCGCCAATTTCAACTCAGAATGATCTAAATGGCTTCCCAAAAATCATGAAGTAAACTTTTCGTAGAAACTGTCGCTTTTATAGTTTTGCACGATCATAAGAAACAAATCGACATCGATTTCTTCTGACCAAACATCGAACCCAATATAAGGGGACTCCTTATACTTGATTTCAATATTATAATCTAAAATTGAAAACGAGCGCTCTTTTCCGTCTTTATCTAGGCATATTGAAAGTTTAGTGCTTATTGGCAACTGTTTTCCTTGGTAATATATATATGGACCATTATTTGTAGGATAGATGGCGAAGAAGGTTGATTGGTCTGAGTAGTATAGTCCTGTAAAGCCTGCCTTCTTTTTTGTTTTCGAAAAAGACTTTTCTCCGGTTATAAGTTCTAATTCACAATACTCCGATGAACCATAGTTCGATAATTCTACCCAACTCATGATTTTGTTTGCCCCCTTAACCATAATTCAAAACCTGCAAGAAGCGAATTTACATCCGGATTTGGACGAGATGCTGACCTAATAATATCAGCATCAGACTTTCCCTGTAGCTTAAGAAACTCATATGTAGGCCCTAGTGGGTCTCCATAACGATTCATATTTATTGAGTAAATATAGTTCCTCAAGGCTTCAGGCGTAACATCTTTATATTTCACACCAATTTCGCGTCTAGCTTGATGCAGTATCTTGGCAACTTCTGTTTCTGACTTGCCTTGTTTTAATAGATTATCTGCGTTCTGGGCTAAGCCTGCGACCTCAATTTCATACGCTTGTCTGAGTGGATGGTTTTTAATTCCACTTTCTGTATCTTTTAAAATTTGTTGAATTTCTTCCTCTGTGTACCTAGGTAGCCTATCCCCGGGGGTTCCCCCAACACCCGAACTTCCTCCTGAACTGTTATTCCCTCCAACAGATTCTCCGCCGTCTTTGTTTTCATTAGGATTCAACAAGTCCAAACGACGAGTGGGAATCATTTGAGAAAGAATAAAGCCGAAAGTACGAGCCTTATCTTCTTCGGAGAGCATCATGAACTCTTGTACTTCTTGATTGGCTGCTTCATACGTTGTTTTTGGATTCGTAAGCTTATTCCAAACGTCTACTGCCGTATCCCCAGCACCGTTAATGACTTGCTTGCCTGCATCTGCTGGATTGTCAAATGCATAGAAAGCAAAGTCAAGCGTGCTGTCCCATGAGGACCAGAGTCCAGAGAAAAATCCGGACATCGCTTCTTCAAGTACGGTCCCCCTCTGCTCCGATCCCCCTGACATGGAATCGACATCGCATACATTATAAACCGTTTTTATGAACTCTTCAGCGCTATTGGCTAATATTTTTCCCTGTTTAATCAACTCGTTCGTTTCAGCGATCATCGTTTCTATTTCTTTTTTGTTCTTATCGATATTTTGATCTAATTCTTTCAGTTTATCGCCAACTTCTTTTTCATACTGCTTCATTATATCTTTTAGCTTGATTACCGTTGCATCCGTTTGTTTTTTTGATTTGGACAGTTTTTCGATAGCTTCGTTTAGATCTGCAATCGTTTTATCAATAAGCTCAACTTGCTTGTCCACACCGAAAGAATCGGCATTTTTGCGAGCTTCTTTTAATAAGGTCAACTCATCCTCAATTCCTACAAAATCCATTGGAGCAGAAGGATCTTGAGCAGCCCATTTAATCTGTTCCAAAATTTTTTCTGCTTGCGTTAAAGTGACATCAGCAGAAATGGTACCGCCATTTTCCCGAGAATGAGCTGCAACCTCCTTTGCTGCCTGCTTCCCGCTCATATCACCTGTTTTCTCGGCTATCGCATAGTCTTTCTTGGCTTGAACGATCGTCTCGTTCGCGACAATGATCTTGGCTTCTTCAAGTGTAACATTGCTGGTGATTGTCGCGCCGTTACGACGAGCCACGGCTGCAGCAGATTTAGCGGCTTGCATTTCGGCAGTATTCCCTATCTTTTCTGCGTTGGCGTAATCTTGCTTAGCCTTTATCACTTGTTCGTTAGCGACGATGACCTTCGCTTCGTTTAAGGTGACGTTTGAAGAAATCGTGCCGCCATTCTTGCGGGCCTCATCCGCCAATTTAGATGCCGCTGCCATGCCGGCTTTATCGCCCTTCGCCTGAGCAGCCTCGTAGTCTTGTTTTGCTTTTAGTATTTGTTCGTTAGCCGTGAGTGGCGGCGCAGCGGCAACATGCTCTGTTTTCGGCTTTGACGTTGTTGTACTGGTCGTGTTGGTTACGGGATTCGTTTTTAAGGTATTTGCTTTTAAATCAATATTTGCTCCAACTTTAACTTCGCTAATTACTTTTTCTCTGTTTATGGTGTAAGTTGTGCCAATTGATGAATGTGCAGAAGAAGAACTTTTCAAGGTAGTTTGTACCTTAGGAACATTTGCAGTTGTAGGTGGAGTGATTGTATTGGTATTTCTCACCGCTTGGGGTTGAATAGGACTTTTTACACTCGTGCTGGCAAGAGATGTTTTGATGATCGAAGGGCTCGAAATGGGAATACTGGCTTTCGCAGCTTTAAAAACGGGCATAGTCATCCTCCAAAATAAGAATAAATTGTTTCTTTATAAGGAATTTTCCGTTCTTTAAAAAGAACTTTTTTTATAAAAACTATATAAAAATACTAGAAAAAAGCTAATCTTGTCATTGGTATATTAAACTTTACTAAAATTTCCTACAACTATAGTTTTTAATAGTTCTCGAACCCTTTTTGCTAGAGGATGTGACGAATAGAAATTAAGAGATAATGAGCCATTGGAAACATTTGCACATTTTTTTCTTTACAGCTAAGACGGGGACTGCTACAATGACTACGATTTATTGTTAACCCAAAATAAAATAAAATGGTTAACAATACAAACGAATTGGAGGAAGTTCCTTCATGACAACGTCATACGAACAGCTCGCCGCCATGAATAAGGCGCATTTATGGCATCCTTTCACCCAGATGAAAGATTATAACGCTTCCGATCCGCTCATTATCGAACGGGGCGAGGGAATCATGCTCTACGATATGCAGGGGCGCGCTTACTATGACGGCTTCTCCTCGGTTTGGCTGAACGTGCACGGACACAATGTGCCGGAGCTGAATCAAGCGATTGCCGAGCAATTGGGGCGGGTCGCGCATTCCACCTTGCTGGGAATGGCCAATGTGCCTGCCGTCCAGCTGGCGGAGAAGCTCGTACGGATCGCGCCTGAGGGACTGACGAAGGTGTTCTTCTCGGATGCGGGGGCGACGGGGGTCGAGATTGCGATCAAAATGGCTTTCCAATATTGGCGCAACCGCGGCATACCTGGCAAGTCGTCCTTCATCACCATGAACCAGGCATACCATGGAGATACGATCGGGGCCGTCAGCATCGGCGCCATTCCGCTGTACCACGACATATTCCGTCCGATGCTGTTCCCCGCCCATGTCCTTCCTTATCCGAACGCTTACCGCCACGAAGGCGGATCGGCCGGAGCGATGGAGGAGACTCTTGCCTCGCTGCGCGCCTTGCTCGAGTCGCGGGCGGATGAAGTGGCGGCGCTTATCGTGGAGCCGATCGTGCAAGGGGCCAGCGGTATTATCGTCATGCCGCCGGGGTGCCTGCGCGAAATGGCCGGGTTGTGCCGCGAGTACGGCGTTCTGCTCATCGCGGACGAGGTAGCGACGGGATTCGGACGCACGGGCGCCATGTTCGCCTGCGATCTCGAGGACGTATCCCCCGATTTGATGGTTGTCGGCAAAGGACTGACCGGCGGGTATTTGCCGGTCGCCGCAACGCTTGCGACCGAGGAGGTGTACGATGCGTTTTACGCCGACTACGCCGAACAGAAAACATTTTTCCATGGCCATTCGTACACGGGAAATCCGCTGGGTTGCGCCGTTGCTTTGGCCAGCTTGAAGCTGATGGAAGAACGGGACATCGTTCAAGGGGTGAATAAAAAAGCAGCGTTCGCGGCGAGGCGGCTGTCCGCGCTGGCGGATTGGCCACACGTCGGCGATATTCGCCAGCAGGGACTGATGATCGGCATCGAGCTTGTACGCGAGAAAGCGGCCCGCGAGCCGTATGATTGGGCGGAACGAGTCGGCGTTCGCGTCTGCCAGCGGGCCAGAGAGCTCGGGATGCTGACGCGACCGCTTGGGAATGTCGTTGTGTTCATCCCGCCTCTTGCCAGTACGGAAGCCGAGCAGGAAGCCATGATCCATATACTTGCGACCGCGATTCGCGATGTCATGGAATTCGGCTGGGGGCGGGAAGGATGAAGCGTTGGCGGGGCCTCTTCGTGACGGGTACGGACACCGGCGTCGGCAAAACGGTGGTGACGGCGGCGATAGCCGCCGCGCTTCGCGAGGACGGATGGATTGCAGGGGTCTGGAAGCCCGTGCAGTCCGGCGGATTGCTTGGCGGCGGCACGACCGACGCCGAATGCTTGCTGCGGTGGTCGGGAGTCGCCGAGCGGCCTGAGGCGATCGCGCCGTTCTCTTACGAAGCGCCGCTGGCTCCGATGCTGGCCGCCAGGCTGGCTGGCGTGAAGCTGACGCTGGAAGAGGTGGTGGCTGCGGGGGCGCCGCTCGCGGAGCGATACGAGGTGCTGCTTATCGAGGGCGCGGGCGGCGTTGCCGTCCCGCTCGCCGAGGATGCCCTCGTCGCGGACCTGATCGCGGAGCTGCGGGTACCCGCGCTGATCGTTGCCCGCGCCGGACTCGGCACGATCAATCATACGCTATTAACCGCCGCATACTTGCGGCAGCGCCATATTCCCATCGCCGGAGTTGTGCTGAACGACGGAGCCTCGGCGTCGGCAGATCCGAGTGCTGTCACGAATGCGGAACTCATCGAGCAGTATGGCGGCTTGAAGGTGCTCGGCCGTTTTCCCCGGCTGGACGGCGCCATGAATCGGGGGACGCTGGCGCATGCCGCGCGGGAAGCGATACAACTTGGGCAGATCAGGCAGGCGCTGGCGGATTGGCCGGCATAGGTGCACGGCATTTTTTCTCAAAAGACGATGACTTAACCGAGATTCCCCATTAATACGCGAACGGAGTGGTTCCATGAATAAGACGACGGCTACCTATACGGACTGGCAGAGGCTGGCCCGGAAAGCGCTGAATGGCGGGTGCCTAACTAAGGAAGAGGGCTTGTCCGTGCTCGAGGCGGAAGATGACGAGGTGCTGCCGATCCTGCACGCCGCTTTCGCCGTACGGAAGCATTACTACGGCAAGAAAGTGAAGCTGAACATGATCATCAACGCCAAGAGCGGCCTATGCCCCGAGGACTGCGGCTATTGCTCGCAATCGATCGTGTCGACGGCGCCGATCAAGAAGTACACGCTGCTGGACAAGGAAACGCTGCTTGCCGGAGCGCGGGAAGCGATGGCGCGCAAAGCGGGCACCTATTGCATCGTAGCAGCCGGGAGAGGTCCCACGAACAAGGAGCTGGACCAAGTCGTCGACGCCGTCAAGGCAATCCGCGCCACGATGCCGCTCAAAATTTGCGCGTGCCTGGGCATTCTGAAGGACGATCAGGCCGAACGGCTCGCGGACGCCGGCGTGCACCGTTATAACCATAATCTGAACACGAGCAGAGCCAACTACCCATCCATTACGACAACCCACACGTACGACCAAAGGGTGGAGACGGTGGAGAAGGCGAAAAAGCAAGGCATGTCCCCTTGCTCGGGCGTCATTATCGGCATGGGCGAGACGAATGAGGAAATCGTGGAAATGGCGCACGCGCTGCGCGAGCTTGACGCCGATTCGATTCCGGTCAATTTCCTGAACGCCATTCCGGGAACCCCGCTCGAGCAGGCGGGACGCACGCCCGCTATGAAGGTGCTCAAGGTGTTGGCTTTGTTCAGGCTCGTATGCCCGGCCAAAGAAATCCGGGTAGCCGGAGGCCGCGAGGTAAACCTTCGCTCTTTGCAGCCTTTGTCGCTGTACGCGGCAAATTCTCTATTCGTCGGGGATTATCTGACGACGGAAGGTCAGGATGCGGCGTCCGACCATCAAATCATTGAAGACCTCGGCTTCGAGATCGAGCTGTGCGCCCTATGAAATGGATGGCCGACGAGCTCGGACTGCTCGCAGGCGATTCGCTAGAGCGTACGCTAATCGACAGTACCCCGGCGCAGGGCAGTCCCGGCTACATGGTACGCGGAGATCGTGCATTGCTTAACTTGTCCTCCAACGATTATCTCGGGTTGTCCGGCCATCCGGCGATCGCGGAAGCCATGCGCGATGCGCTGACTGCGCATGGAGCCGGCGCAGGCGCCTCGCGCCTCGTGACCGGCAACCGGCCGATTTATGGACAATTGGAGGGAGCGCTCGCCGACTGGCAGAGCAGCGAGGCGGCGCTTGTGTTCGCGAATGGATATATGGCAAACGTCGGCGTAATTGGCGCGCTTGTCGGGCGCGGCGATGCGGTATTCAGCGATCGGCTGAACCATGCCAGCATCGTGGACGGCATCGCGCTCAGCCGAGCGGAGCACGCTCGCTACCGCCATAACGACATGGAGCATTTGCGGCATCTCCTGAATAAGCACCGCGATGCGAGGCGCAAGCTGATCGTTACCGATGCCGTGTTCTCGATGGACGGCGACCGTGCCATGCTGGGCGAGCTTGTACAGCTCAAACGCGAGCACGGCGCGATGCTGATGGTGGATGAGGCTCACTCCGGGGGCGTCTACGGACCGAATGGCGAAGGGCTCTGTCATTCGCTGGGGCTGCACGACGAAGTGGACGTGCATATGGGCACGTTCAGTAAATCATTTGGATTATACGGAGCGTATGTCACCGGCAGCAAAATAGTAATCCGATGGCTTGTCAACAAAGCCCGGCCGTTCATATATTCGACGGCGCTGCCGCCTGCGATTATAGCGGGCATCGCGGAGGCATTGAGGCTCGTGCGGCAAGAGAGCCGCCGCCGTGAATGGCTGGCCGAAGCAAGCCGGCTATTCCGGGCGGCGCTTCGGGAAGCGGGCTTTCAGGCGGGCGCCGGCGATTCGCCCATCGTACCGGTCCTGGTCGGCGGCAATGACGCGGCTTTGCGCTTCAGCTCCGCTCTGGAAGCGGAAGAGATCCTCGGGGTTGCCATCCGGCCGCCTACGGTTCCTGAGGGCACGGCGCGGATCCGCTTTTCCTTGTCGGCATCGCACGCCGAAGCCGAGCTGCTCGATGCCGTGCGTCGCATAGCCCGCGCGGGTCGCATGGCTGGAGTGCTGAAGCCATGAGCGCGACGATTCTATGGCTAACCGGATGGAGCATGCCGGATACCGTGTTCGATCGGCTCCGCGCGGAGCTGCCGGACTTTGAGCATGTGTCCGTCGATTACAGCCAGGCGGAAACGCCGGAGGAGATATTCGAACGGGTCGAATATGCGGCTGCCAAACGGGTGGAGCAGGACCTCCTCTATCGAAAGCCGCTTCTTGTCGCGGGTTGGTCGCTCGGAGCGCTGCTTGCGCTGCGCCTCGGCGTGCAGGGGTTTGCGGACGGTTTGGTGCTGTTCGCCGGGACGGCACGGTTCACTTGTCCCGCAGACCGAAGGGATCTAGGCTGGCCGGACGCGTATGTCCGGCAAATGATCGCCTCGACCGGGAGGGACCGCCAGGCCGTCGAGGAGCTATTCCGCCGGAGCTTGTTCACGGATGCGGAATGGGAAGCGGGAATGGGCGAGCAGCTTCCCCCAACCGGCAGCTGGTCCTGTCCGGCGCTGATTGCCGGTCTTCGCATTTTGCGCGCGGAAGATTATGTGGACCGGCTGCCTTTGATCCGTGAGCCGGTATTTCTGGTGCACGGACATGACGATAAGGTTTGTCCGTACGGCGCTGCGGAGGAGATAGCCGCTCGAGCGGCGCAGGTTGAGATCGCAGCCTGGGCCGGGTGCGGGCATGTTCCGTTTCTTGGCAGAGAAGCGGAGGTGGCGAAAGCGATAAGGAGTTGGTGGCATGGACAGGAAAGCAAGCAGGATCCGGCGTCAATTTAACCGCAGCGCGGAGGGCGCTTATGATGCGAATGCACATGTCCAGCGCCTAATGGCCGAATGGCTGGATCGCTCTTTGCAGCAAGAGGTGAATTCTGTCGGAGACTTTAAGCCCGACATTCTCGAGATCGGCTGCGGCACCGGCAATCTGACCGAGAGGCTGCTTCACGGCTGGCCTTGGTCATCCCTTACGGCGCTGGATCTTGCGCCTGCCATGCTGCAGGCGGCCGAGACGAGGGTGGCGGCTGTTTGCGCGAACTCTAGTGCGGCACGTGTCCGTTTTCTGCTCGAGGATGTGGAAGCGTGGGCTCCCGGCGCGCCGTCGGCATCGCTGGATCTGATCGTCTCCAGCGCGTGCTTCCAATGGCTCCGCCGGCCGAAGGAGACGCTTGGCGAGCTGAGGCGGCTGCTTCGGCCGGGCGGACTGCTGGCCTTTACGACGTTCGGTCCGGGCACGTTCCGCGAGCTGCACGAGTCCTTCGGGAGGGCTTACCGGGCAGCTGGCATGGAGCCGCGGCGGCATGGGCTGAGCTTCCCCTCGGCGGAGCAATGGCAGTCCCTGCTTCAAGCAAACGGCTTTGAGAACGTACAGCTTCAACAAACGACGCAGGTCGAGCTCCATTTTTCCGTCCGAGCTTTTCTTCAGTCGGTCAAAGCGGTCGGCGCCAGCGTGTCGGAAGCGTCCGCATCACCGGGAATCGGTTCGAGACGGCTATTCGAGCGAATGTTCGAGCATTACGAGGAGGCCTACCGCGTCCAAGGAGGCATTCAGGCGACGTACGAGCTTCTGCTGATCCATGCCGCCGCGCCTCGATACTAGAAGGGAATGAAATTATCGACCTGACCGGTCCACGGACCAGTAAAGACATATCTGATCGCTAACGCACCAAACGCCGGTCTCCGCGGACCAGTAACGACATGTATGATCGCTAACGCACCAAACGCCGGCCACCGCGGAGCAGTAACGACATATCTGATCGCTATCGATTCAAACGCCGGCCACCGCGGGGCAGTAACGACATATACGATCGCTATCGCTCCAAACGCCGGCCACCGCGGAGCAGTAACGACATGAATGATCGCTATCGCTCCAAACGCCGGCCTCCGCGGAGCAGTAACGACATGTATGATCGCTATCGCTCCAAACGCCGGCCTCCGCGGAGCAGTAACGACATGTATGATCGCTAACGCTCCAAACAACGGCCTCCCCGGAGCAGTAACGACATATCTGATCGCTAACGCTCCAAACGCCGGCCTCCGCGGGGCAGTAACGACATATCCGATCGCTAACGCTCCAAACGCCGGTCTCCGCGGACCAAAAGCGACATATCTGATCGCTATCGCACCAAAAGCCGCCCTCCCTACTTCAGCCCCTGAAAATAATCGAAGGCCTGGGTCAGTAGCGCAACCAGCTGCTCGCTCTGCTCCTCCCCCAGATGCTCGATGAGGCCGGAGAACATGCGCCGATATTCATCCGCCGCCTGCCGCGCGAGTGACTCGCCCTTGTCCGTCAGCGTAATCTCCGAGATTCGGCGGTCCTCCGGATGGATCGCGCGAATGACATAGCCGCCCGCGATCAGGGCGTTCACCAGTTGCGTGACGGTTGGCGAGGTGACCTGCAGGTACTTGCTAAGCTCGGTCACGGTCGTCGGTTTGCCTGTCATCCGGCTGTTATTCTGAATGGCGAACAGCACGCGCGCCTCGCTGGCCCGGATGCCCCACTTCGCCGACTTGCGCCAATCGGCCTTCGCGAAACGAGTGAAAACGTCCATAAGCTCCGTAATCCGTTCATTCTCATTCTCGTTCGAATCGTTAGCCTTATCGCTCATTCGAGGGGCACCGCCATTCCGTTAGAGTTAGAGTGTGCCCCCATCATATGAAATGCCGCAAGTCATGTCAACGCAGTCATTTGGAAGAGCAGGACATGATTGGTAAACGCTTTCAAGCTCCTCAAGTCACCAAAAAAAGACCAAACCGCATGCAAGCGGCTTGGTCTTCCCCTTCTGCTACAACACCTGCTCCAGAAACCTCCGGGCGCGTTCGCTCTGCGGATTCGCGAAGAACTGCTCGGGAGGAGTCTGCTCCACAAGTTTGCCATCGTCCATAAAATAAATCGTATCCGCCGCCTCGCGCGCGAATTTCATTTCATGCGTGACGATCAGCATCGTCATGCCCGAGCTGGCGAGCCCTTGGATGACGGCCAGCACTTCCTTGACCATCTCCGGGTCAAGCGCGGACGTCGGCTCGTCGAAGAGCATGATGTCCGGCTCCATGGCGAGGCTGCGTGCGATCGCGACGCGCTGCTTCTGGCCGCCGGAGAGGCGGGACGGGTAGCTGTCCGCCTTGTCCGAGAGGCCTACGCGTTCGAGAAGCGCGAGCGCCCGTTCCTTCGCGGCTTCCGCCGAAAGGCCCTTCACTTTTCGCGGAGCGAACGTAATATTGTCCATCACCGTCATATGGGGGAACAGGTGGAAATGCTGGAACACCATGCCGATCCGCTGGCGGACCGCCCCGATGTCCGTATGCTTGCTCGTCAGCTCGATATCGTCGATCGTGATGATGCCGGACGTCGGCTTCTCGAGCAGGTTCAAGCAGCGCAGGAAGGTCGACTTCCCGGAGCCGGACGGTCCGATTAGAGCGACGACCTCGCCTTGGCGGACATGGGTGGTAATGCCTTTCAGCACCTGGTTTTTGCCGTATGTCTTGGTAAGTTCGGTAACGTTAATCACTGCGGCGGAGTCTCCTTTCAAGCAAGCGGGCGAACGACGTAAGAATAAGCACGAGCACATAGTAGATCAGGCCCGCGAACAGCAGCGCCTCGAGCGCCCGGAATTCCGTTGCCTGCACGACGTTCGCTCTCCGCATAATGTCCATGACGCCGATGACCGAGACGAGCGAGGACTCCTTGAGCAGGGCGACGCATTCGTTCACGAGCGCGGGCAGGATCGTCTTGACCGCCTGCGGCAGGATGATGCGGAACATCATCGTCCAGTAAGGAACGCCAAGCGCCATGGCGGCTTCGCGCTGGCCCTTGTCGACGGCCATGATGCCGCCGCGAATCGTCTCCGACAAGTAGGCGGCCGAGTTCAGACCGAAGGCGAGGCCCGCGGCCAGCAGCGGGGAGATATTGTAGCCCGTGAGCTGCGGCGTTGCAAAATAAATCAAGAACAGCTGCAGGAGCAGCGGCGTGCCGCGGAACACGGAGGTGTAGGCGGTCGCGAACCATTCGAGCGGCTTGATGCCGGATATTTTGAACAGGGACAGGATGGTGCCCCAGACGAAGCCGAACAACGCGGACACGAGCGTGAACAGCAAGGTCACGTAGACGCCCTTCAGCATGTAAGGAACGTAACCCTTCAGCACGCCGAAATTAATGGTCGAGTCGCTGCCTGCTTCGGACTCCTGGAACCATTTGTCCGTAATCGTCTCGATCTGACCGTCTGCCTTCATCTCTTCCAATACTTCGTTGAAGGAGGCCACGAGCTCGGAGCCCTTCGGGAACGCGATCGCGTACCCGTCCTCCGCGCTGCCGGCCGGCAGGTAGCTGACGGTCAGATCCGGGTTGGCGGCGGCCATCTCGACCGCGACCGCATCCTCGACGATGACCGCGTTCACGCGGCCCGCCTTCAGCTCCTGAATCAGATCGGGAATGCGGTTCAGCTTCTTGAGCTCTACACCCTCGAGCGTCTCGGCGAACAAGTCTTGCGTGGAGCCGAGCTGGGTGCCGACGATCTTGCCCGCGAGCTCTTCGGCAGTTTCTACCGGTTCGCTGGCTCTGGACACGATGGTGTTGCGGGCTACATAATAGGTGGAAGAGAAGTCGACGTTCTGCTTCCGCTCCTCGGTGACGGACATGGCCGACATGACGAAGTCGACGCGCTTCGTCTGCAGGGCGGCGATCAAGCCGTTGAAGTCCATCGCCTCAATCTCGAGCGTGTAGCCGAGCTGGGCGGCGATAAACTTCGCGATGTCGATGTCCATGCCGATGATTTCACCGTTATTTTTGGCGTCCACGTTCTCGTAAGGCGGATAGTCGGGCGAGGTGCCCATGACGATCGTGCCTTTCTCGCCGATGATCGGCGCGGGAGAAGAGGCTTCGGCTATGGATGGCGAATGGCCGCCCGCGTTTCCTCCGAACAGCAGTCCGGGGAGCGTCACGGCGGAGACAAGTACGATAAGCGATAGATAGATGAATCGAAGCCAGGTTTTTCTACGCATGACGCATGATGCCCTCTCTCTTGATGTTGTGATTTTGTGAGTGAATTTTGCCAGTCAATTACTGTTACTATATCCAGTTTCGGGACGTATTACTTAGCCAGGAAAGGAGGGATGAAGCATGTTCGAGCTGGAGCTTCACGAATGGCTGCCGTATTTACTGTCGATAGGCTGGATCTGCGCTGTTGCCGGCATGTATTCGGTTCATTTGCGCGCGGAAGGCGCGTTCGACCGGATGGGAATGCAGGAGAATGACCTGCCGCTGCCTGACGAGACGCAGGGCGTGGAGATCACGGCGGCGTTTCGGAAGCGGCTAGTCCAATATGTGAAACGGAAGGACGCTCCGGAGGAGGATGAGTCGGATTGCAAGGCCTCGTTGGCCCCAAGCATTACAAACCAACGAGGAGGCTGCTTATGTCAGCGCGAACGATTCATCCTTCCCGCAAGAACGGGATCCGTCTATTTTTGATCATCATTGCTTGTTTCGGTTTATTCATTCTTCCAGGCTGCGGCCAGGCATCGGGGACGATATCCGAGGATACCCCCGGCGTGTTCAACCACTATGTGATTTATCCGCTGTCCGAGCTGATTAGCTGGCTGGCCGGACTGTTAGCCGACAACTACGGCTTCGCCGTTATTGCGATCACCCTTCTGATCAGGCTGGCCTTGTTCCCGCTTATGATGCGCCAATCCAAAGCCCAGCAGGGCACGCGGCGCAAGATGGCCGTCATGCAGCCGGAGCTGAAGGCGCTGGAGGAGAAATACAAAGGAAAGTCCGATGCGGACAGCCTGGCCAAGAAGCAGCAGGAGATGCTGGCGCTGTATCAGAAGCACAGCTTCAACCCGCTTGCGATCGGCTGCCTGCCGATGCTCATCCAACTGCCGATTCTGGCGGGATTGTATTCCGCGATCCGGATGACGCCGGAGATGTCGACGCACGCCTTCCTCTGGTTCAAGCTGGGCGAGCCGGACGTCGTGCTGCCGATTATCGCGGCGGTCATTTATTTTATCCAGTTCAAGGTGTCGCAGATCGGGAACGATTCGCCCCAAATGAAGCAGATGGCTTTCCTTGGGTACCTCTCGCCGATTATGATGGGCTTGTTCGCCTTGTGGGCGCCCGCCGCGATTTCATTATACTGGGTGACCGGCGGCTTGTTCATGATAGGGCAGTCCTATTTGCTTGTCAAGATGTACCCGAGGGAGGCTAGTTCCGCAGTCGCGGAGCCGTCTCCCGCCGCTCTCGAACCGAGAGCCGCACGCAAATCATAGCAGGGCTAGGGCGGAGAATTGATCTCCGCCTTTTGTTTTGCTATAAATAAGTAAGTAGATAAAACAAAGTGCAAAAAGGAGCGTTTACGATGATCCGCAAAAACTCGGCGGCCGAACGGCATGTGACGGACCTTGGCTGGCTGCGCAGCCTCCCGCTTTATTCCTTCGGCGACTATCAGGACGATTCCCGTACCGGCTTCGGCGTCATGCGCGTGTGCAACGACGATTACGTGGCCCCGGGCCGGGGCTTCGGCGCTCATCCGCACAGCGATATGGAGATCGTCTCCATTGTATTGAAGGGCCGGATCCGCCATGAAGACAATCTGGGCAACGTTGTGGTCAGCGGCTTCGGCGAAGTGCAGCGCATGTCGGCAGGCAGCGGCGTCATCCATACGGAGTTCAACGATTCGTCCGAGGAGGAGCTTCGGCTGCTGCAGCTATGGTTCATGCCCCGCGAGCGGGGCATGAAGCCGAGCTACGAAGCGAAGGCGTATGCTCCGTCGCGGCTGGACGGCGCGCTGCTGCCCGTCGTGTCGAGTCATCCGGGCGAGAGCGGCGCGGCGCTGATCCATCAGGATTTGACGATTTACCTAGGGAAGCTGGCCGCTAACGAAAGCTTGACATACTAGGCTTCGGGATCCGGCCGCAAGCTGTTCCTCTACGGCATCGACGGGGAGCTGCAGGTGCTCGGCGAACGAATGGCCGGCAATGACACGGCGGAGATCGAAGGCGAGACGAAGCTGGAGCTGACGGCGGTTCGGGATGCATTCTACATGCTGATCGACATGCCATGAGCGGGCGCGGAGGTGAATGGGAATGAAGCAGACGCTGCTGATTAAGCACGCGGTTAGCGGAAGATTGTTTTATGATTCGCGGAAGAGCGAGATTCGTTATGCGGTCGGGGAGGCGGACGGCGGCTGGATGTTCCGTATCGAGACGGAGAGGGACCAGACGGTGGAGGAGCTGCTGAAGCGGAAGGACGAGCTGAACGTCTTTATTTTCCGGGAATACGATGATCAGCCGACCTTGAAGACTTGGTATTACGTGGGTAATGGTCCTGTGCAATACGACGATAAGCAGAGCTTGCTGACGATCTATGCGGGTTCGCGCATTGAATATTATCCGCACGAATATTCCGAATAGAGGAAGAGGCTTGCCCCGCTAATGGCGGAGCAGGCCTCTTCTTATGAGCTGGCCGCCGGATGGCCCGGCGCGCGGCTCGGATGCCGCATAATGACGGCCGCTGCTTATTTGTTCGTGCTGTGCTGCTTGTGGGCCATCTTGGCGCTAGGCACTCCGTTTCCTCGATTCCGCTTGTTCTTTTCGGCTTTCTGCTGCGTATCGTGCACCTTGTTCACAAATTCGTTCGTGCTGTCCATGCTGCTCACCTCCTATGTCCACTTTCCCCCGCCGCCCGTATTTCCATTCATGACGGAGAGGGGCATTGTTCCGGAGAAAACGCGCTGTATGGTTACTCCAAACTTTGGTACAACAACCATCTTCAAACAAAGTTCACAATTCAACCTTCTAAAGAGGACAGGTACCCTCATACACTAGGGATATGACGGAACGCAAGCAGCCGCAATCGGCACGGATGGCGCAGAGGGTGGGCTCGCCGGCCTCATTTGCCTTATTTCGGTTGTAGTGGTACAATGACGGAAATTTAATATTCAATTTCCTGTTGCCGATCGACGACGAAGGCCGACGGAGACCCATACACGAAAACTGCCCGCTGACGAAAGCGTTAGAGGCAGTTTTCCGTTTTGTCCCGGCAAAGTCCCGTTCGTTGATGACAGGAGGACAGGTGGAAGCTCACTCTCACACATTAATGACTGCGAGGCGGGCGAATACCGATCCATCGGCATTCGTCGACGCTGGCGCGAAGGAGGCTGGCCATGTACAATCGTAAAAAACCGCTAGAGGAAATTCCGCTCGAGAACACGAAGGTATGGACATGCGAAACTGAGGGCTGCAACAGCTGGATGAGGGACAATTTTGCATTCGAGCACGTGCCGAGCTGTATTATGTGCAATGGAACGATGGTGAGCGGCGAGAAGATGCTTCCGGTTCTCGTCAATTCGACGGCGGAGCTGAAGAGCTAGCAGAGAAGCGCGAACAACCCCGAGGGTTAGGCCTAGACGCCTTAATCCGCGGGGTTGTTTTTATTTTATCGGACATTATATTACGCCGAAAGCCCGCGGCGCCGCTTAAACGGTGTCATGGAAACGATGAGGCTCACATAAAGATTTATAGGTTAAATATGGGAGGTGGTTGTTTTTGAATGGATTCGTGACGCGATCCCTTGACGAAATCCGCTTCTGGTCCAGAATTATGAAGGAGCATTCCCTGTTCCTCCGCTTGGGCTTCCGGTGCGAGGACACGCAGCTTATTCAGGAGGCCAATCAGTTCTATTCGATCTTCGAGCAGATCGAGGCGAAGTCGCACGCGTTTACGGCAAACGCCGACCCTAGGCAGATCGAGGCGTTTAACGCGGAAGTGCATAACGCGGCGTCCCATATTTGGGTGTTCAAGCGCAAAGTGCTGGGGTTGATCCTGTCCTGCAAGCTGCCGGGCGCCAACAATTTCCCGCTGCTTGTGGATCATACCAGCAGGGAGGCGAACTATTTCCGGAACCGGCTCGCGGAATTAAATAGCGGTCAGCTGGAGCCCATCCATGACGCCATTATCGACGAGAACGTCTTCTTCCTGAAAATCATGGCCGACCATGCCAAATTCATCGGGCATCTGCTGGACCCTTCCGAGAGGAAGCTGGTTGACCAGGCGCGGGAGTTCAGCCATGATTTCGACCAGCTGCTGTGGCAAGCGCAGGATTTGAGCTCGATGCGTCCTCAATCCCAAACCGGCCCGCTGCTGAGCCAGTTCTTGGATCAGAACAGAGTGTCGGTGGCCAGCCTGCGGGACTTCAAGAAGACAGCCCGCGACCTCATCGAAGCTTGCCGCATTAAGAGCATCATCCATCCGCTGCTCGCGGATCACGTGTATCGGGAAGCGGAGAGGTTCCTGGAAATTATCGAAATGTTCGAAAGCTCGCTCACGAGGAACGCTCCTCCGGATCTATCCGACTGGCATTAAGCAGGGCACAAAGTGGATATACAAGCCAGGGACCGGAAGGAATCGGCTCTGGCTTTGTGCCGGACGCCTAAGCGTTCATCCGGCTATCCAGCTGCCCAGCATATAGGGCCCCGCTATTCCCCGTAATGCCCCTTGCGGTAATCATTCGGCGTGCAGCCGGTCCACTTCTTGAATACCTTGCTGAAATACTTCTCGTCCTGGAAGCCGACCTGCTCCGCAACCTGCGAAATCTTGAGCGAGCGGTTGCCTAGCAGCTCCTTGGCCCGATTCATGCGGATGCCTGCGATGTAGTCGGAGACGTTCTCGTTCATCTCCTGCTTGAACTTGCGGGAGATATATTCCCGGCTCAGGTAGAAATGGTTCGCCACGTCCTGCAGCGTAATATCCTCGCTTGCCCGCTGCTCCAGAAACTTCGCGATCTCGCGGATGACGCCGCGCTCCTTGTCCTTGCTCAGGATCCGGTCGGAGACGAGCTTGACCTGCTGGTAGACCGCGTCCTTCCAAGCCGGATAATCGAAGCGCCCTTCCGCGGTTACCGGGATGCGAAGCGGATTGCAAGGCAGCGCCTCCTCCGCGCCTGTCCCGCCGTCCGCTTCCTCGGACCCGCTGCCCGGCTGCTCCCACAGCGTCTTCGTCAGCTCGAAGTGGCCCTGCCACGAGGTCAGCTGCTCGAACGAGACGAAGCCGCTCTTCTCGATATGCTCGAACCACGCGCCGAGCGCGCGCTGGATATGGTCTTTGCTGCCGCCCTGCACGGCGAACCGGATCTGCTCCTCGAACTCGTGGAACGAGAGCAGCGGATTGCCGCGCTTCGCCGCCGCTTCGTCATAGAGGACGTAGTCGACGGCTCTTCCGAGCACGTTCCGCCGTAGCAGCGCAAGCTTCGCCTGCTCGTAAGCCTCGCCGGCACCTACAGGGAATGCCAACGGCTCGCTTAAGCCGAAGACGAAACGAGTCTTCAACGTATCCCTCAATGCCGCATTGACGGCCTTCAGACTTTCGTCCGGCGCCAGCTCGCCCTCTCCCCATAATACGAGGACAAGCTCCTGCTCCTTGCCCCAGTAGCGGAAAGCGTAGCCGGCTTCGCGCGAGGCGAGCACTTCGTTCGTGATATTCGTCAGCGCGAAAAACATGAGGTCGGGACCCGACGCCGCGAACTTCTCCCGAACGGCGGGAGACGACAGCTCGAGGCTGACCAGCGCGACGCGGGCCCGCCGCAGAGGCTCATCCAGCCGCAGCTCCCGCCGAATTTCCTCAGACATCGCGGCATGCGCGGACGGCTCGTTCAGCACGGAGCAGAAAAACTGCTCGACGTACATCGGCTTCAGCCGCTTCAGCTCCATCGCGATGGAGCGGCTGCGCGAGCGCTCCTGCTCTTCCTTGCGCAGCTCCTCCGTCGCCTTGGCGATGGCTTCGTTCAGCTGAGCGGGCTCGATCGGCTTCAAAATATAGTCGATCGAGCCGAACGTGATCGCGTTCCGGACGAGCCGGTAGTCGTCATGCCCGCTGATGACGATCAGCTTGCTAGCGGGCGCGTGCTTCGCCGCCCATTCCATGACGCCGGCGCCATCCGTGTTCGGCATCATCATGTCGGTGAAGATGAGCTCCGGCTTATGCTCGCCGATCAGCGCGATGCCTTCCTGACCGTCCTTCGCCTCGTGAATGGACGTAATGCCGTATTTGCTCCAGTCCACGAGCAGCCGGATGGCGTCGCGGACATGCTTCTCGTCGTCAATGATCAGAGCCTTCATCGCGGTTCCCCTCCTCGGACGTAATCGGAATTTGAATGCTGACCGTGAACCCGTTATCCTCCGAACGGGCCACCCTCATCGAGGCGTCGGGGCTGTGGTGAAGCTGCAGCCGGGCCAGCACGTTGCGAAGGCCGATGCCGCCGTCCTCCGACGTGTCGGACGCAAGCGAGGCAAGCGGCTCGTCCAGCTGCTTCTGAAGCTCCGCGAGCCGCTCGTCCGTCACGCCGGAGCCGTTGTCGCTCACTTCGAGGACGAGGAGGTCCGGCTCGCGGACGATCGTGCTGGAGACGACGAGCCTCGTCGGTTCGCCCGACTGCATGAAGCCGTGCTTGAAGAAGTTTTCGAGCAGGGGCTGCAGGATCATTTTCGGGACGAGAACGGTCTTGCTCTCCTCCTCCACCCGCCATTCGACGTCCAGCGCCGTGTCGAAGCGCTGCTTCTGCAGATCGAGATACGCGCTGGCGTAGTCGAGCTCGCGGCTCAGCTCCACGACGCCGCCCGCCGTATTCATCTGGTAGCGCATCATGCGGCCGAGGGAGGCGATAAGCGAATACGCTTTGAAATCGCCGTTCTGCAGCGATACGGTGCCGATGGACTGCAGCGCGTTATACAGGAAGTGCGGGTTAATCTGCGCCTGCAGCGCCTTCAATTCGTTCGTCTTGCTCACGATCTCGAGCTGGTATTCCGTCTTGATAAGGTGGTTGATCTTCGCCATCATCGAACGGAACCGCTTGGCGAGGAGTCCGATCTCGTCATTGCCCTCCACGTCGATATTGACGCTGAGGTTGCCCGTCTCGATCTTGTTCACGTAGCCGATCAGCCGGAGCAGCGGCTTCGTGATGCGGATGGAGATGACGAGCGTCGCGATGACCACGATCGAGAGGAATCCGGCGCCGACGGCCATGTTGAGACGCGCGATCCGGTCCGCCGAGCTGTACAGATGCTTGTAGGGCGTCTGCTTGATCAGCACCCAATCCATGAAGGACGTGCTCACCTTCTCATAGAAAATAATGCCGTCGAACCCGTCCGCCTGCCAGTCCAGATGGCCGCTGTCCGAGCCCGAGCCAAGTACGGCCTGCATAAGCGCGGAGCTTGGACCTTGCTTCTCGGCTTCCTCATCGGATGACAGAATCAAGCCGCCGGAAGCATCGGTAATGTAAAACTGTTCATGACCGGCGTCGTACAGCTCGCGGTTGAGCTCCCGGAGCACGTTCAGCCGGATGTCGATGGACAGCTCGGCCAGCCGCTCTTCGCTCGGGGCGCGGAAGATGGGGCGGTGGAGCGTGAATACCGTCTCGTCTTCGGCGCCGGTGTTCAGGTCCAGCCCGTAATTATGGCTCGGATGGGACGGCTCGAGGTAGGCCTTGGCAGCGGTGAGCTCCACGGGTTCCGCGTGCTTGCCGACCTTCAGATCGTCCTTCCACAGCAGGTAGGTCGTGCTTTGCTTCACCACGTACAGGCGGACCTTGTGGAACTCGCTGACGCTCTGATACATGTTGTACAGGTGGTCCTTCAGCAGATTGCGGTTGCGGATGACGTCGGTCAGATCGTTCGGGATCACCTCGTCCTCCATGCCATGCTCCAGAATGTAATAGAGCGAGCGGGGCGTGTTCATCGAGTTGTAGACGGCAAGCGACTTCTGATTAATATTGTTCATGTAGTTCGTAACGTTGGCCTTGCCCAGCGACAGCAGCCGCGTGTTGTTGGCGATCGCATCCTCGGTTAGGGAACGCGTCGTAGCCTGATAGGAGATGACCATGGAGACCGCGATCGGAAGGATCGTAGCCGCAAGCAGAAGCAGCATGAGCTTCTGGCGAATGGTATGAAAGGGCTTTCTTATTTTCATGCGGGCACCCCGTTCGACATATTTGGCGAGGAATGTCATTCTTGCCTCAACAGTAACCGATAACCCGCATAGAGGTCAATATATTCCACCTAGCTGTTCATCATCCTCCGTCGCTGAGGCCGTGGCGCACCCCGTATACTTAAGAGCATAGACGAGAAAGGGGAGACTTGGGGCATGGCCAAAACAGTGCAGGGACCACGGTCCGCGAAGCTCAGCGAATGGCTGCAGCAGACGATATTCGTCGGACCGGGCCTCATCGCTTTTATACTCATTGTGCTGACGCCGTTCGCCATGGGTTTTTATTATACGTTCACGGAGTGGGACGGTCTGGACCTTGGCGGAGCCGAGTGGACGGGGATGGCGAACATTGAACGGATCTTCACGAATGATCCGAGATTCTGGCAGGCGTTCTGGTTCACGGCGAAGTTCACGCTAGCAGCCGTGCTCCTCACGAACGTGGTCGCGTTCCTGCTCGCCCTGCTGATGACGCAGAACGTGAAGAGCCGCGGCGTGCTGCGGACGATCTTTTTCCTGCCGAACGTGATCGGGGGTTTGCTGCTCGGTTACATCTGGTACTTTATCTTCACCCGGGGCTTCAGCGCCATCGGCGAAGCGACGAACATCGGCTTCTTCAATCTGCAGTGGCTGGGGACGCCGAACACCGCATTCTGGGGCATCGTCATCGTGTTCGTCTGGCAGACGGCCGGCTATATGATGATTATCTACATCGCGGCGATTATCGGGGTGCCTAAGGATTTGCTGGAGGCCGCCCGCATCGACGGCGCAGGCCGATGGCAGGTGCTGAGATCGGTGCTCGTGCCGCTCATTATGCCGGCGATCACCATTTGTTTGTTCCTGACGACCTCGAACGCGTTCAAAATGTTCGACCTCAACCTGTCGCTGACGGGCGGGGGCCCGGGCAACTCGACGGAATCGATCGCGCTCAACGTTTACCGCGAAGCGCTCGTGAACAACCGTTACGGGCTGGGCACGGCCAAAGCGATGATCTTCTTCATCGGCGTGGCCCTGATTACGGTGACGCAGGTTTGGTTCACGAAGAAGCGGGAGGTGGAGGCGTAGCATGCCGACGAAACAGAGATATACGCCCGCGAATTTCGCGCTCGAGCTGATCGGCGCGGCGGCCGCCCTCATCTTCCTGGTGCCGTTCTACTTCTTGCTCGCGAACTCGTTCAAGAAGCTGAAGGATATCCTGCTCAATGCCGCTACGTTCCCGGAGTCGCTGGGACTGGATAACTTCCGGAGAGCGTGGGTGGCGATCGACTTCCCGAAGGTGTTCCTGAACTCCTTCCTGATCACCTCCGTCAGCGTGCTGCTGCTGGTCGTGATCAGCTCGATGATGGCGTACCGGCTCGTGCGCCGGCCGACGACGTTCAACAAGCTGCTCCTCACGGTGCTCGTCGCCGCGATGATCATTCCGTTCCAGTCGGTCATGCTGCCGCTGATGCGCATCACGTCGCTGTTCGAGCTTCGCGGCGAGTTTTACGGCATCGTCATCTGCTACATGGGCTTTGGCATCTCATTGTCGATGTTCCTGTACCACGGGTTTATCAAGTCGGTGCCGCTCGAGATCGAGGAGGCGGCCGTCGTGGACGGGTGCTCGCCTTATGGCGTGTTCTGGCGCATCGTGTTCCCGCTGTTGAAGCCGATCGGCGTAACGGTCGCCATCCTGAACGTGCTCTGGATCTGGAACGACTATCTGCTGCCGGTGCTGGTCATTAACGATGCGATGACGACGATTCCGCTTGCGGTCCAGAAGTTTTTCGGCCAATATTTACGGAAGTGGGATCTCGCCATGGCGGCGCTCACGCTCAGCACGATTCCGATCGTCATTTTCTTCCTCATGCTGCAGAAGCACATTATCGAGGGCATTACGGCGGGGTCGGTGAAGGGGTAACGGATTGACCGGCCTCGGCAGAGAGTCAACATTTTACACCTAATCGTTCAATATCGTCGGTGTTGTGCCTTGTCGTTGCACAACTATAATGGCGATGAAAGCGCTGCAAGACAGCGATATCGAGAATATACCAGGGAGGTCTTTTCGATGAAAAAAATGATGATGCTGCTCGCATCCGCGGTTATGCTGGTCGGGTTGACAAGCGCTTGCGGCAACAGCAACAACGGCGGGGGCAACACGAACTCGGGGAACGGGAACGCTACGGCGACGGCAAGCGCGGAGCCGACCGAGGCGCCTAAGAAAGACGTCACGATCAAGGTATTCCAATTCAAGGTCGAGATCGCGGAAGCGCTCGAGAAGATGGCGGCGGAATACGAGAAAGAAACCGGCGTGAAGGTCGAAATCGAGACGCACGGCGGCGGCGAGGACTATAGCGCGCTTCTGAAAGCGGAGCTTGCGGCGGGCGAAGAGCCCGAGATCTTCAACTCCAGCGGCTGGGCCGGCTTCGATCCTTACGTGGACCGCGCGGCCGACCTGTCGGGCGAGCCATGGGCGAAGGACCTGGTGGAAGCGTCCAAAGCGCAAATTACGCGCGACGGCAAGCTGCTCGGCATGCCGATGAACCTCGAAGCTTACGGCTTCACGTACAATAAAGATTTGTTCGCTCAGGCTGGAATCACGGAGCTGCCTAAGACGCTCGACGAGCTGTCCGCTGCGGCGGAGAAGCTGAAGGCGGCCGGCATCACGCCGTTCGCGCTCACTTCCGAATGGTGGTCGATGGGTATTCACACGCTGAACATCGCGCTGGCGAACCAAGCCGATCCGGCTGCGTTCATCGAAGACGTGAAAGCGGGCAAAGCGACGCTGAAGGACGACCCGACGATGAAGGAATGGCTGAAGCTGGTCGACATCATGTTCGCTAACGGTCAAGACAACGCTCTGACGACGGACTACAACACGCAAGTGGCCGAATTCGCGGCAGGCAAATACGCGATCATTCAACACGGCAACTGGATTCAAGGCATGGTCGACGAAGTGGACCCTGAGCTGAACCTCGGCATGATGCCGGTACCGCTTCTGGACGCTCCGAACGTGTTCACGGGCGTTCCGAACAACTGGATCGTGAACAGCAAGTCCGACCAAGTCGAAGAAGCGAAAGCGTTCTTGAACTGGATGGTTACTTCCGAGACAGGCAAGAAGTATATCGCAACCGACTTCAAATTCGTGCCGGCTCTGACATCCATCACGGCAGACCCTGCGGCAGTCGGCGACATCGCGGCAGACTTCGCGACGTTCTCCGCTGCTAACCCTGCTCAAGTGAAAAGCTGGAACTGGGACCGCTTCCCGGACGGCATCACGCAGCAATGGGGCGCGGCGATGCAGGAGTACCTCGGCAAGCAGATCACGGGCGACGAGCTGCTCGGCAAGCTTGACGCGGCGGTTCGCGACATCGTAGGCAACTAATCGGTTTTTGAGAAAGGCCTCGCGGCGGGTTTTGTACCTGCTGGGGGGCCTTTTTTTGTTGCTTAGGAATCATGAGCTGGAATAGCGGCATAAACGGTGTTATTTTCAAAGCAACGATAGCCGCAGGGGGGAATAGCGGCATAAACGGCACTAATTCCTTAGGAAATGAGGGGATTTCTCATTAGGGAACGCATTAACGGTATTTTGGGTGCTATTTCGGTGTTATGTTGGGGTTCTTGTGAAAATAAAGGTAGAATTGCCGTTATTTCATAGCAGCAGCTCATCAAGGAAAAAGCCTGCGGAAGAGCAACCGTCTGTTAGCACGCGAAGTCGCTGTTTTGGACGTGGGTGGAAATGATGACATATGTGCGACTATTTCTACGTTTGCGGCGTTTACCTATCGATGCACGTTCACAGAGGGGCTACAGCCTACAGCAGAAATGTTAAGGGCTTCATAGGTAGTCTGAATGAATGGTTAGGCTTAGCAGCGTTGATGCAGACTATTGTTCAATCGTTCACATCTGGAGGGTTACCATGGCTCGAACTTGGAAGATTGTGCTTATATTATCCCTGCTAGTTAACGGGATCCTGGCATGGAAGGTATTCTATCCCCATGCACCTAATGATTCGGCTCGCATGTACTACCAACAAACGGTAATCAATCTTCGCTTAGCGGTTAATGCACTCGATGAAGCGAGCTCATCATCGGAGGAGCGCGACATCATAACCTGGATTCATCTAGCGAACCAGCATTTGCACGAGGCCCTATTCGATATGCATTATTACGAAGATGCGTTTAACAGACGACGAATTCAGGCTGGCAATCTGAGCGCTGAATTATATACGCGGTGGCAAGATTTGAGCAGGATTGAATTTGGTTTAATAAAAGGTGAAAACCCTGACAACGAATATATCCGATACCTATTAAAGAACCTTGCCTATTGGTCCGATAACCTACCCGATGTGTATACGAAACAAACGGTTGGACAAATCAAACGCACCATGAATGATGTGGATGAGCTCAAACCTGACATCCGCGTCTCTAGTGGCGATGAATAGCTTTGAACGGTTTTTGCGAAAGGCCTCGCGGCGGGTTTGTACCCGCTGCGGGGCTTTTTTGGCGTAGGGGTTGCATTGAAAAATAATGCTTGGTTTACAGCATTCCATGCGACCACTACTTGATTCGAAGCGTCTTCCCATTGAAAGCATTGGAATCGAGGTGGCGCGCGTGGATGCGTATATTCAATATTGGAGAATGTTTAGCGGGTTTTTGCCGGTATTCATCACGGCGACGGCCGTTCTAACGGCTGTTTGCGCCGTGGTATGGTGGAAGAGAGTGAGAGGTAGCCAACAAGATGCGGCGAAGAACAGTCTATTGGAATGGGCAGCGAGCTTCGTATTACTATCCGCGTTATTCATGACTCTCACCCCGACCAGAACCCATATACGCTATCATTTCGACGCCTCCATCGAAGTGGGCATGATCTACAGCGGAGGGGTCGAAAGCATGATCAATCTGTTGCTCTTTGTGCCGTTTGTTATCCTTCTGCAGATCAGGTTCAGGAGAGTATCGCGTCTCTATATCCTCCTGGCGGCCTGCTCGATTTCAGCCATCATTGAAGGGCTGCAATATGCTCTTCCGATCGGAAGAGTGGCGGCGGTCCATGATTTTATCCTGAACACGTTCGGTTCGTTGGTTGGCGTTATAATTGGCGGGCTTGCGACGAGTATGACGAAATCCGTTCAGTCTCGTGGGGATGTCAAGGAGGGATAAGGGTGAAGTGAATTACCCCTATCCATTTAACTCGCTCAGCCTCCGCAACCGATAAGCGTTCGTCGCGGATTCGCGAAGCTCCTCCAGGATGGTGTAGTTCGCCCAAGCTCCCGCGACGGCGCCGATCCCCGGCACCATCTGCAGCATTTTCCGGAAGTCGATCGCATCGCGGTACTCCTTCTGGAACGTCTCCCAATCCATGTTTTTCGAGTAATCGGAATCCGAGATCCATAGCCCCTCTTCGACATCCCAGCGCTTGATCGAGCCCAGTAACCGTGCGCGCTGCTCGGGCCCGGAGAATGTCATTTGGAATACTTTCAGAATGAAAATCCGCTCGGAGAAACGCTTCGTATCATAGCCGTAAACATGGGCCAGCTCGAACAAATATTTCATCTTGATCGCGATCAACGCCGGGAAGTCCACGGCATTCAGCAGAAGACCGCCGGCTCCGGTGCCTGCTCCTTCGACAACCGCGATTTTTTGGTAGATGGAGAACAGCTGTTTCGCTTCCTGATCGGCCTGCTCCAGATCGAGACTCCGCTGAACGGATCTCTGGGGCGTATATTCCGCGCCGAACAACGCCGTACGCACAATCGACCTGATGGTGGCCGTGATGACGTCGTGTACCTTGGGCGGGATCAAGTTGTTTATACGGGTTCCGATCGTCTTCGATGTTCGCTCGAGCCATCCGGGCGGCTTGAACAGCTGGTGCTCCCAAACGGCAATTTCGTGCCTTACCTTCTGTTCGTAACTCATGTAATAACTCTCCTCCAACAGATTTGCCTCTATTGTATCGGATAACCCCGCCATTCAGTACGGACCGGAGCAGGTGGTTGAACTGGACCGGAGTCGGGGTAAATCATGAAGCGCAGTGTTCGACAGCGGGGAATCGGCATATGCTACAAAAAAGGGCAGTGCGAATGCCCCCGAATTTCCACAGCGTTCCACAAAATCGAAGGAGGGCGAACTTACACCATGAGATACACAGTAAGGTATATACCTCTGAATCGAATAAAAGCAGGAAGCATGTCCGCTGGGCTTACGAAGCGGATTAAGGAATTGCGGAGAATCGCTCAGGATTGCATGCACATGCTTATTGTCCGCAAGAGCCGGAAAGACGGCGGTTATATTGTCGTAAGCGGTCACAGCCATTTGGACTATCTCAAAAAGCACACGAAAAAAAGCACCGTCGCCTGTCTGGTGGACGAGAGCAAGCTTTCCTCCAAGGTGTCCTCGTTTCTTTATTATTTCAGAAAGCCCAAGCTGCCGAGCTACGTTCCCTATATTAAACCCGAGCGCTTAATCGGAAGCAGCGGGGCCATTATCCAGAGGTTTCTGAGGCAAGACCCGCGGTTCAAAACCTTATCCCGTTCCCAGAAAATAAAGGTGCTCCGCATAGGGCTCCAGTATAAAAAAACGACCATAGCCTCAATGAGAGCGAAGGTCGACGAGCTTCTAAAATAAGCTACTTAAAAGCAAATAAGGTTGGAGCAAGCCCTCCGCGCGGAGTTGACGCACGGAGGGCTTTTTGTTCTTCTGGCATAAAACCCCTCTAAAAGAAGCAAATTATACCTAGTTTGGTTCTGGATCGGAGGTTCTAAGGGGTGACGGATCAAGTCGGACAGCTGCCAACCGGAATTGCAGAGATGCAAGCCGCGCTTCAACAGCAATTTGCTGGCGTATCGGACTTTATCCTGAAGACCGCCCGGCTGAAATGTAACGGACAGCCCGTCCTGTACGCTTATTTGGGCGTATCCGTTGACGAGGATAAGCTGATTCGGGAGGTCGTGCAGCCGCTTGTCCTCGAGGCGGATGACATGGAGCAGGTCCGTTCCTTGCTGGAGTCGGTTCAGGGGGGACAGCTCGATCGCTGGGAGGACATCCTCCGGGGGATGTGGGGCGGCAATGCGCTCATGTATATGGACAAGGAACCCATAGCTTATCTCCTGGACACGTCGTCATGGCCGTCCCCGCAAATCAAGGAACCGGAAAACGAGTCCTCCCTGAAGGGTGCAAGGTCCGGGTTCACGGAATCGAACCCGACGAATCTGGCGCTGCTTCGCCATCATCTGCCGGGGGAGCAATTCGTTCAGAAGCAAATCCGGACGGGACCGGGCGGCAAGATTAGGGTGACCATGGTTTATTTGCCGGATAAGGCTACGCCGGAGAGTGTGGAGCTTCTACTGGATCGGATTAACAAAATCGAGGTTCCATCGGTACTCAGCATGGGGGAGCTGGCGGAGCAGCTGGAGGATAACAGCTACTCATTGTTTCCGCAATTTCTGCTGACCGAACGGCCGGATGTGGCGGCTATCGGCATCGCGGAGGGGAAAATCGCGCTGCTGATGGGGCATTCATCTCAGGTGCTGCTTGCGCCGATGGCCTTTTTATCGTTTTTTATGTCGGTGGACGATCGGAGCATGCGCTGGCCGGTCGTTACGTTCTTCCGGTTGCTGCGGTTCGTCGGGCTGCTCATCGCCATCTTCCTGCCGTCGGTCTATATCGCGACCGTGTCGTTTCATTACGAAATCATTCCGATCGACTTGGTGCTGTCGGTAGGGAAATCGCTCGAACGGGTTCCCGTCCCGCCGATCCTGGAAGCCTTCTTCATGGAGTTCATTCTGGAGATGCTGCGGGAAGCCAGTCTTCGCTTACCGCCTAAGGTGGGTCAATCGGTTGGCATCGTGGGCGGCATCGTCATCGGCCAAGCGGCCGTCGAAGCGGGAATCGTCAGCAACGTCATGGTGATCGTCGTGGCCTTGACCGCGATCGCTTCCTTCATTCAACCCAATCAGGATATGGCGGCGGCTGTGCGGCTGCTCCGGTTCCCGTTCATGATCGCGGCGTATTTGATGGGCATGATCGGTATCGTGATCGGCTTTATGGTGCTTGTCTGCCACATCGCTTCCATGCAATCGCTGCGTATGCCCTTCGGAAGTCCCTTGTTCCCTATCCGGCTCGGGAAGTGGTCGTCCGTGCTGGCGAGATTGCCGATAGGGGGATTCCGCCGCAGGAAAGACAGCGAACGCTAAGCGGCCGCCGTATGCAAGAAGTCGAATCAAAAGGTGATCTTATGGGTGCCCCAAAGCAGCAGCTTAGCCACAAGCAATATATCTTCTATATTTACAAGACGCAGATAGGAATCGGCGTCCTGGTGCTGCCGAACACGCTGTCGAAGATGGCGGGCAACAGCGGTTGGATCTCTCTGCTTCTCGGTTGGATGATCGCAACCGCCGCGGGCTATTTTATCATCCAGGTCATGAAGCGCCACCCTGGCAGGACGTTCGCGGAGGTGCTGCAGGACGTGCTGGGGAAGTGGATCGGGAGAGCCGTAATGACGGCGTGGATTGCCTATGCGGCGATTGCGGTCGGCGTCGTCCTGTTTATGGAAGTGATCATCATCCAAGTGTGGATTCTTCGAAATATGGAGCAGCTCTTATTAATCGCGGCCATAATGATCCCGGTTTTTATGATCACCAGAAACCGGCTGCAAGTGCAGGGCCGCTATGTCGAATTCGTCTATCTGTACACGCTCTGGATGCCGCCTCTGCTGTTCTTTTCCCTGAAGGATTCGCACGTGCTCAATCTGCTTCCGATCGCGGGAGATGGTCTGCTGCCGATTTTGTATGGAATCAAACCGACGCTGATCCCGTTCCTCGGCTTCGAGACGGCCTATATGCTCTACCCGCATTTGCAGGACAAAACCAAGGCGTTCAGGGGGCTATTGATCGCGAATTCGCTCGCTTTAATTATTTTTATGACGGTGGTCGTAACGTCCACGATGTATTTCAGCAGCGAGGAGCTCCGCACGTTTATTTGGCCGACGATGCAGCTGCTCAAGACGATTACGCTGCCGTTCATCGAACGGTTCGAGATCGTGTTTTTATCCTACTACATCATTCTCGTGACGCAGACGCTTTGCGCTTATTTGTTTTTTACGGCGAACGGCATCAAGGATTTGTTCGGCCTTCAAGATCACGCGAAGCTGATTCTGCCGCTGCTTGTCCTCCTTCTTGCGGCTGCGGCGATCTTGAAGCCGACTCTCGAAGGGATGGAGGCGACAAATGCGTGGTACGACATCGTTTCGATCGGCATGGGGTATGCGTTTCCGCTTCTCTTCTGGGGATTGTGGCAGGCAAGAAAGCTTGGCGAAAGGGTGCTTCGCTAAAATGAGGAGGGGAGTATTCGCTGTTCTAATTCTAATGGCGGGGTTAATGGCGGGCTGCTCCGACCGGACGGAGCTGGACGACAGCACGCTTATTACGATAACGGGCATGGACTTGGCCGACAACGGGAAGCTGGCGGTGACGGGCATGGTGCTGGACTTCAACGAAGAGTCCCCTTCGCAAGAAATATTGCTGTCCAGTACCGGCAAGACGCTCAGGGAGAACCGCTCACTGCTGAGCAGCAAGATCGGCGGCGAATTTCTGAGCGGCAAGCTGCAAATCGTCATCGTAAGCAAACGTCTGCTTAAGGCGGAGCGGCTGCTTCCTCATCTGGACGTTGCCTACCGCGATCCGAAAATTTCGAACAGCGCCTTGATCGTCGCCTGCGATTGCTCGGTGAACAAGCTGATGGACACAAAAAGGAGCTCCCAGCCTATTCTGACGGAATATATCCGGAAGCTGATCGAAACCGGTCACGCTTCGGAAATTACCGTCCGTTCGACGATGCAACATTTTCATTATATGGAGACGGAAGAGGGCATTACGTCCTCAATCTCGGAGATTAAGCCGGTAGGGAAGGAACTTGCCGTCGTCGGTACGATGCTGCTTGGATCGGATGGCAAGTATGCCGCTCACTTATCGAAGGAGGAAAGCATGCTTCTTCTGCTTCTGAAGAAGCAATTTACGTCGCCGGCTTCTTTTACGACGAGCATTCAAGACGAGAACCACAACAAAGCGAACGTCAGCCTCGATATTAACAAAGCCAAAGTCAAGGTCAAAACGGGATACGAGGAGGGGAACTTTGTTTTCCGCATTCACCTGCCCGTAGTGGCGGAAGTCGTGGAGTTGGAGGGAGATTTTCGAGTCGGCGCGGATAAGAATCAGATAGAGGCATTGCTGAAGGAGAAGCTGGAGGAAGCCTGCCGCGCTCTCATCGCCAAGCTGCAAATGAACCGCGTCGACCCGATAGGCTATGGCCTGCATGCGCGCGCTTTCGACTACGGGCACTGGAAAGAGGTGCGGAGCGACTGGGGGAAAGCGTTCGCGGAAGCTGACGTGAAAGTGAGCGTCACGGTGGCGATCGACTCGTTCGGCGTCATGGAATAACCCTCCTCCCGCGCTAAGGATTCAGCGGGAAGGAAGGCTTCGTCAGCG
Source organism: Paenibacillus soyae (assembly GCF_024623455.1). Lineage (GTDB taxonomy): Bacteria > Bacillota > Bacilli > Paenibacillales > Paenibacillaceae > Pristimantibacillus > Pristimantibacillus soyae. The sequence continues at coordinate 140,171 of NZ_JANIPJ010000010.1, forward strand.
GGCAGTTCGGGATTTTGACAATGGCGGGGTCAAGCTGCTCAAGCTTATGGATGAAGTAACAGGTCTCGGGAAGATGATGCTCCAGGAACCTAAGCGTGGCCCGGGACAAGACGCTCGTATTCTCGTACATGGCGATGATCTTCTCGACGAACCGGTAGAACTCGGCGGTAACCGCGGACGTATCCCGGGCAAGCTGCAGCTGGGCCTGGAAGCCGGGAGGAGTGAAGCGCAAATAGCCTTTGAACGTCTCGTTCTTCAGCATAAGCGCCTGGAAGGAGGCGGCAAATTCATCCGTTGTCCTGGTAAAGCCTAGCTCGATGGGGTCGAGCACATTGCCAAGCAGCACGGCATGGCCCAGCTGATCCTCCAGCCAGAGGTCGAGAAGATCGTACAAAGGCTGCGGAGGCGGCTGCAATCCCTGCATATAGTAGCCGAGCAAACGCAAATATTCCTGATTCTCGTTCAGCGTGCCATTGAGGTATGAAGGCGTAAGGTTCAGATTGACCTCGTTCTGTATGCGGAGCCGCTGCATATGGCCTTCGAACTGGTAATAGCCGGACGCGACCGGATAAATTTCCTGCGCGATCCGGATCATCTCAGGCGAGTATGGAGGCAGCTCGGGGTTCATCTGATCGACTTTGTTCCGAAGCGCGTCGATCGCGTCGATGTACCATTGCGCGTTCCCGACCCACCGCGTCTCCGTCGGGGACAGGTAATCCCTCATGAAGTGCGCGTGGTCGCCGATAATTTCGAGCCAGAATGCGTGCTCCTGATGGGGAGTGAATGTGAATGCGGGTTGTTCCGTCGACATGAAATAGCCTCCTACCCTTGGATGATCGTTCCGTTTCATCCTAAGTGTATGAGGCTGTTCGTCTATCTATGATCCGTATATCGATTCGCTTTGGTCGCGCCTTGGAGGGCGATTCGTTCAGCGGCGGTTAGGGGTGGCGCCGTAGCGGCGGATAGGTTCTGCCGCAGCTGCTCCAGGCTGCTCGCCCCGGGAATGACGACGCTAACCGCGGGATCGCTCAGCGCGTAGCGGATCGCGGTCTGGGCGAAGGTCCGCTTGTCGCCCGCGAGCTCGAGGAGCCGGAGGCGCGCTTCAGGCAGCTCCTCCTGAGTGTAATCGAGATATGGGCGATGGGCTTTGCTTGCCCCGCCGTCCGTCAGGATGCCGCCGGCCAGCGGTCCGCGCGCGATTAAGCCGATTCCGTGCTCGCTTAGGAGCGGCAGCGTCTCTTCTTCGGGACGTCTGTCCAGCATGCTGTATTGGCTCATCAGGCTGACGATGCCCGAGCGGCGGACGTATTCCCGGATGACGTTCGGCCGGATGGAGGAGATGCCGTAGTGGCGGATGACGCCTTCTCGTTTCAATTGTTCGAAGGCTTCGATCGTGTCTTCGATCGGGTCGTCGATCGTACCGCCGTGCAGCTGGTACAGATCGATGTAGTCCGTTCCGAGACGTTGGAGGCTGTCTTTGACGGCCGATAGGATATAGGCTTTGGACGGATCCCAAGTCCAGCCGTCCTTGCCGGGCACACGGCGGTTGCCGACCTTGGTCGCGATGATAACGTCGGAGCGGCGGCCGCGGACGGCCTTGCCGACCAGCTCCTCGTTGCGTCCTGCATCATAGAGATCGGCGGTGTCGAGGAAGTTGATGCCGCTGTCCAGCGCCTCGTGGATGATGGAGACGGCCTTCGTCTCCTCCGTCCCCAGCGACATGCAGCCGAGTCCGATTTCGCTGACGGATAGGTCGGATTTGCCTAGGCGGTTTTGTTTCATTTTTGTGCCTCCTTTTTGTGAGTTGTTTGCGCTTCGCGTTGCGGATAGGCTGCTAAGGCGCTTGGAGCGCCTTGCCTCGAGAGTCGCAGGCGAATTCGGGCTTGCAAGGCGTTGAGAGCGCCTTGCAGCGAGAGTCGCGGTCGAATTCGGGGCAGTAAGGCGTTGAGAGCGCCTTGCAGCGAGAGTCGCGGTTGAATTCGGGGCAGTAAGGCGTTGAGAGCGCCTTGCCGCGAGAGTCGCGGTCGAATTCGAAGCTGTAAGGCGTTTAGAGCGCCTTGCAGTGAGAGTCGCGAGCGAATCCGGTGCTATAAGGCGTTGAGAGCGCCTTGCCGCGAGAGTCGCGGTCGAATTCGGGGCAGTAAGGCGTTGAGAGCGTCTTGCCGCGAGAGTCGCGAGCGAATCCGGTGCTATAAGGCGTTGAGAGCGCCTTGCCGCGAGAGTCGCGGTCGAATTCGGGCTTGTAAGGCGTTGAGAGCGCCTTGCCGCGAGAGTCGCGGTCGAATTCGGGCTTGCAAGGCGTTGAGAGCGCCTTGCAGCGTTACTCAAATTCTCCGTCCTCCCACGCATGGAATCCCATGCACAACCCGTCGCCTTCAGGGGTTAGCTCGATTTCCTCTATGTATTCTCTTGTTTCAGTATCGTATACTCACGCCATTAGGGCAAATTCAACGCCGTGCTTGGGGTCAATGCCGCTCTCGATGACGCCGTCAAGCAGCATCATGAAGCCATAGATCGTGTCGCTGATCGCTTACTCGGCTGCCAGCTTTTCTTCCGGCGAGGCGTCCGACGGGATATTTCCGCGCGCGTATCCTTTTACTTCGTCTATCACTGTCCTGCCGAAATGGTGCCCCATTCGATTCCATCTGTCGTGTTCGTCGGCTGGCCAATCCTTGAAGCTGCGCGTAGTCATCTCACTCATCCTTTCGAGATTCACTTATTCGTCTTTTGAATTTTACCATAGGATGGGTGAGGTTGGCCGAACCTGGTTTCGTCCTCTTGCCCGCTAACCGATTTATTTTCCAAAAAACGGGGTAATCTATGGCATGACAAACTAAACTTGCCGAAAAAGGAGAGTGCTAGCCATGAAACAGAATCAACGCATGAAGCTGCCGGACAGCGTGCGCCATGAGGGACTGGTGACGGAGCGTGACATCGATCCGGAGTATGGGCTGTTTACGGAAGAAGAAGAGTTCGGGATGGTGGCGGACTCCCGGGAGCGGTCGAAGATCAGAATGTGGGATGACATAGGCGACTAATAGGCCGAAAAAGTCGGCTTACGCCCCGTTGGGAGCGGCTCGAGAGGGCAATAGGCCGAAAAAGTCGGCTTACGCCCCGTTGGGAGCGCCTGGGGCGGGCAATAAGCCGGAAAAGTCGGCTTACACCCCGTTGGGAGTGGCTCGAGAGGGCAATAGGCCGGAACAGTCGGCTTACGCTCCGTTGGGAGCGGCTCGAGAGGGCAATATGCCGAAAAAGTCGGCTTATGCTCCGTTGGGAGCGGCTCGAGAAGGCAATATGCCGAAAAGTCGGCCTATAAGCCCCAAAGGCCGTACGCGAATGGCTCGTTATCCGGTCAGTCGCAAAAAAGAGCGGCGGCGTGCCGCGGGAGAACGCAATTTTCTCCCGGCACGCCGCCGCTTTTTTGGTCCGACTCGTACGCCGTTAGTTGCCTCGCTCAATAAGCTGCTCCCGATCTGGGCCGATGGAGACGTAGGTGATCCGAGTTCGAATGGAAGCCTCGATGAACTCCACGTACTGCCTAGCCGCCTTCGGCAGCTCATTGAAGGAGCGCACCCCCGTTATGTCGCAGCTCCAGCCCTGCAGCGACTGAAGCACGGGCTTCGCCGTATCCAGCTTGGACAAGGCGGGGAATTGCTCCGTCACGCTGCCGTCCTCTAGCTCGTACGCGACGCAGACCGGAATCTCTTCCATAAATCCGAGCACGTCAAGGTTGGTAAGCGCCACCCCGGTCGCGCCCTGCACCATGCAGCCATAGCGGGTCGCGACGGCGTCGAACCAGCCGACCCGGCGCGGCCGGCCGGTCGTTGCGCCGTACTCGCCGGCCGAGCCCCCGCGTCTGCGGAGCTCTTCCGCTTCCATGCCGAAGAGCTCGGTGACGAACGGTCCCGCGCCGACGCAGCTGGAGTAAGCTTTGGTCACCGCCAGAATGTCCGTAATCGCATAAGGCGGCACGCCGGCGCCGACGGGCGCGAAGCCGGCGAGCGTGGAGGAGGAAGTCGAATACGGATAAATGCCGTGATCCGGATCGCGCAGCGCGCCCAGCTGGCCTTCGAGCAGGATGCGCTCGCCCTTCAAGCAGGCCTCATGCAGCATGACGGTCGTGTCGCAGACGAAAGGCCGCAGCTTCTCCGCCTGCGCCAGCAACGCAGGCATCAGCTCCTCGGGACGAATCGTATCCCGTCCGTACAGCTGCGCTAGCAAAATGTTTTTCGCCTCAAGGGACTGCGTCAACCGCTGCAGCAGCCGGGCTTCGTCATACAGATCGGCGAGCTGCACGCCGAGCTTCGCGTATTTGTCCGAGTAGAAGGGGGCGATGCCCTTCTTGGTCGAGCCGAACCCGCGAGCGCCGAGCCGCTCCTCCTCCAGCTCGTCGAACAAGCGGTGAACCGGCAGCACGACCTGCGCCCTGTTCGACACGCGGATGATCGGCTCGGGCACGCCTCTCTCCAGCAGCTGCTCTCTCTCCGACAAGAACGCCTCGATATCAAGCGCCGTCCCTGGTCCGATCACGTTCACGATGTCCGGGTTGAACACGCCGGACGGCAGCATATGGAGCGCGAACTTCCCGTAGGGATTAATGATCGTATGCCCCGCGTTGCTGCCTCCTTGGTACCGGACGACGTAGCGGGCTTCCGCCGCGAGCACGTCCGTCATTTTGCCTTTGCCTTCGTCTCCCCAATTCGCTCCCACTATCGCCGTAACCGTCATAGTAACGCCTCCCGATCTTGTTTTCCCTTACAGCGATCATTATAATTCGAGATATATCCATTAGTGAAATTGATATTCGTAATGACATCTATAAATAGGAGTAATGCCAATATGGAAAATAATACGGAATGGTACCGCGTCTTCTATTGGACCGCGAAGCTCGGCAGCCTGACGAAGGCGGCGGATCGCCTGCACATTACGCAGCCAGCCGTCAGCCATACGCTGAAGCAGCTGGAAGGAAGCTTTGGCGGACCGCTGTTCTTCCGTTCGGCCAGAGGCGTGTCGTTAACGGCGGAAGGGGAGGCTCTCTTCCATTACGTGGAGCAGGCGTTCCGCATGTTGGAGTTGGGGGAGAAAACAATGGCCGAGATGCGGAGCCTAAGCCACGGAGAGATCAGCATCGGAGCGAGCGATACGCTGTGTAAGCACTTCCTGCTGCCCCGGCTGGAGAAGTTCCACCGCGATTATCCGGATATTCGGATCCGCGTGACGAACCGGACGACGCCGGAGACGCTCGCGCTGCTGAAGGAGGGGGCGATCGATTTCGGCATCGTCAATCTGCCGGCGTCGGATGACAAGGTCGAGTTTCGCGAGAGCGTTGTCCTGCAGGAATGCCTCGTCGGAGGCGCGGCGGCATACGCCGGGCTTGCTGTCGAACCGTTCCCGCTCGGGAGATTGAGCGAATATCCGCTGCTGCTCCTCGAGCCGGGCGGCAGCACGCGCCGCTTCCTAGATGGCTACGCCGAGGCAAACGGAGTGGAACTAAAGCCGGAATTCGAGCTCGGCAGCCTCGACCTCCTCGTTCAGTTCGCGCTGAGCGGCTTCGGCCTGACGTTCATGGCGAGAAGCTACATCGAAGAGGAGCTGGCCGCAGGCAAGCTGGTCGAGCTCCCGCTTGTCCCGCCGCCGCCCGTCCGCCATGTCGGGATCGCGACGCTGAAGGGCGTGCCATTGTCGGCCGCGGCGAAACGATTTTTGAACGAATTGTCCTGAACGGCGAACGGAGCATTCGAAAAGAAATGGACGAGCGGCGGCTGTACTATAATGAAGGTAATGATAACAAACTGGAGGGGTCATGGTGGCAAAGCTTACGGGTACGCATCAAGTCGACGAATTCATGCAGCGGCTGGAACATCCGCTAAAGAGGGAGATCGAAGAAGTCCGCCGCATGCTGCAGGGCATGGACAGGGAGCTTGCCGAGCAAGTGAAATGGAATGCACCGAGCTTCTGTTACCGGAACGAGGATCGAGTGACGTTCAATCTTCGCGGCAACGGTTTTTTTCGGCTGGTGCTTCACCGCGGGGCCAAGGCGTCCGTGGACTCCGTCGACATGAAGCCTTATTTCGAAGATATAGGCGGGTTGATGGAGTGGGCGGCGAACGACAGGGCGACGATCAAGCTGACCGGCATGGAGGATATCGAGGCCAAAAGCGGGCTGCTAATAGAAGCGGTCAGAAGGTGGGTGGACATCGAGTAAGGGGAACGAAGCAATTCCGCGATTTCTCCCGCCAAATGACTCCAAAATCAAAAAAATCCTACATGCTCGCAGGATTTATTTTATTACATACAGGTTGAAGACGAAATGCTGCACTCGAGTGCAGCATTTCGTTTTTTTCTTTACATGACAAATGCCCGAACACGGAGCTTTGTCATCAGCCTTCTTCTATTCGGGAGCATCAGTCGTCAAGCGGAGCCCCCGACGTTCCGCTTGCGGTACTCGCCCGGCGTAATGCCGGAGTAACGCTTGAACATGCGGATGAACGAATTGACGTTATGGTAGCCGACCGCGGAAGCCACGTCCTGGATGCGCAGCTCCAGGTTCATGAGCAGCTCCTTGGCGCGTCCGATCCGCAGGTCGTTCAGGTAGTCGCTGAAGTTCGTGCCGGTCTTCTCCTTGAAGTAGCTGGAGAGGTAGCCCGGCGTAATGTTCAGCTTATCCGCGACGAGATCGAGATTGATGTCCTCTCCCAGATGGCCGTCCAAATACTCGGTCACGAAGGTCGTGATCGGATCCTTCGTCTCCGTCCTCGCGCGGATGGCGGACAAGGCGGGGCGGATCCGTTCGCGGAACCATCCCCGGTACTGCTCCGCCGAATAGAAGCGGTCGAAGCCGGACGGGTCGGCCGGCTTGACGCCGGCGTCGCCGGAGGAATCCGGCACGTTCAGCTTCGCCAGCGCCTTCTCGACCTGCTCGGCGACGCCGCGGGCGTAAGCCTGGAAATCCGCGGCGGGCGCATCCTTCTTGGCCAGCTGCTCGAGATGGCGGTCCACCCACTCGAAGACGGCTTCCTCGCTGCCGGACAGAAGGCGGGCCTGCAGCTCCTCGCGCTGCGTCACCTTCATCGGAAGGGCGCGATTGCCGGAGGAACGGGGCTCCGCGATAATCTGCGTCTCCCCGGTCAGCCGCTTCTCCTTCAGCAGCTGCAGGAGCTGCTCGTAGGCGAGAGTGACCGGCGTATCCTCCGGATAGACCGGGCTGACGGCGATCGTCAGGCAGAGATAGTCCTCGGCCCCCAGCAACTCCTTCAGCGTGTGCAGGATGCGCAGCACCTCGCTCTGCGAGCCCGGCTGGAAGAGCAGGGACATGAGCTGGTTATGCTCGATCTGCAGCGTGACGGGCTCCTCGCCGAGGCTGGAGAACAAGCCGTGCACGAGCTTCCGGAGGAGCTGGATTTCCTGCTCGTATTCCGAATCGGTGTTTTTGAACCCGATTTCGTAGAGGACGGCGGCATACGGCTCGTTCAGCTGCACCGCGTCCTCCAGCTCCGTCAGGTGCAGGTTCATCGGAATGTTCTTCACCTTGTTGGTGTAAGCGTATTGGCGCACCAGCGAGTTCTTCTGAAGCAGATCCTTGCGGATCTGCTCGTTGTCGTCCATGATGCTGCTCATGCGGTCGCCGATGATCGCGAACTCCTTGATCGAGCTTGCCGGCAGCGGCAGCTCCTGCTTGCGCTCGAGCATGGCGACGATGCGCTTCAGCGGATGGTTCAGCCGGAGGCTGAACAAGGCGGCACCGACGATACTGACGAGAACGGCTACGACGAGCAGTGTCACGAGCAGAATGTTCAGCTTCATCATCTCGGCGGTAATGCTCTTGATCGGCGCGACTCGCACGTAGGTGAAGCCGGTGTCCGCGCCCTGCTCATAGAAATAATAGTTCCCGCCGCTCTGCTCGTGGCGTTTGCCATCTTCGAAGGAAGAAGGGGAACGGACCGCGGTGTCGCCATGCGAAGAGAACAGCGTCCGTCCTTCCGGGTCCAGGATGTAGAAGGGCTCTCCCGTATTGGCGTAAGCGGAGTACAGCTTGCGAGGGTCCATCATGACGATGCAGTAGACGTCCTCGTAAGGTGCGGCCTTAATGACGAGCGGGAGCTGCAGGCCGAGCGACCGAACGTTGCCCATCGACTCCTCGGTGAAAACGGCGGCGGGCAGGATCCGCATTAGGTAGTTGTCGGTCGACAGGCCGTCCCAGTAGGAAGGGGGATAGGCATCGCTGGCATAATAGCTGGCGAACATGTCCGAGGCGCTGCTGGTGCCCTCCTTCTCGAGCACGTATCCGGCTTGCTTGAAGTATAGAATGAAGTTTTCGACATGCAGGAACGGATTCGTGTACAGCTCGGCCAGATCGGTTTTGACCTCGTTCATCTTATCGTACCGGCGGTTGCTCTCCACGTTGCTCAGAATGCCGATGTTCGCGATCCAACGGTCGGATTGGGTGAGCGAGAGGATCATGTTCTGCGTCATGCGGAAGTGGTTCTCGTAGCTCTCTACCGTCTGCTTGATGCCGAGCTCGTTGTACCGGACGATTTCGTCGTACAGTTTATTGCGCAAATATAAATAGGAAAAAACGTTAAAGGCGGCCAGCAGCAGAATAACGCTGAGGAAGCTGGCCATCAGCTTGACGAGCAGCGTGCCCGGCGCAAAGCCCAGCTTGAATGTGGACAATCCCTTCATCGTTGACCCCACCTCCGGATGACGGCGGAGTATGCCGATTTGCGGAAATATCCGCATATCCGCATATTCCGTTTTCTCTTTCTGAAATCGGCCTGGACGCCTTGGCGGCGCGCGCGGCGCGGGAGGCGCCCTGTTCTTGTACGTTCTATCATACGGCCGGGAGGTCCGGGGGACAATATGCACTTTTCATCTTTTATACACATCTCTCCCGATATTCGATAATTTGTTGATCTACATTGCTATGTGAGGATTTATTTCATGAGATATTGCGATTTATACTTCAATCACAAGGTTCACGCCAATTGCGGCAGATAACCTGACATCTACCAACCGTCGAGGAGAAATGTGTATGGCTCATACGAGTGTTACGCCTGGCGTGCCTGACGCGGAGGAAGCTCTCGCGTTCGAGCGCCGAAGACCGGACAAGTGGAGGCGGATGTGGCAGCAGAACAAATATTTGTGGCTTCTCTTCCTGCCCTGCCTGATCTACTATCTCATCTTCCGTTACGCCCCGATGTTCGGGCTCGTGATCACGTTCAAGGATTACAATTTGTTCAGGGGCGTCTGGGCGAGCGATTGGGTCGGCTTCAAATATTACCGGATGTTCCTGGAGAATCCCGACTTCCTGCTGCTCATGAAAAACACGTTCGTGCTCGGCGTCATGAACCTGGCGTTCGGCTTCCCGGCTCCGATCATTCTGGCGCTGCTGCTGAACGAGGTCCGCAAGGCGGCGTTCAAGAGGTTCGTGCAGACGGTCAGCTATCTGCCCCACTTCATCTCCAACGTCATCGTCGCGAGCATGGTCATCATGTTCCTGTCGCCGACAGGCGGCCTCATTAACGAGATGATCGTCGCGCTAGGCTTCGAGCCAATCAATTTTATGAACGAGCCGGGCCTGTTCCGGGGCATCTACGTCCTGTCGGAAATTTGGCAGCATATCGGCTGGGAGACGATCATTTATTTGGCGGCGCTGACCGCGGTCGACCCTCAGCTCTACGAGGCGGCCAGCATCGACGGGGCCAGCCGGATGCGCAAGCTGTGGCACGTCACGCTGCCCGGCATCTCGTTCGCGATCGTCATCACGCTCATTCTGAACATCGGCTCGGTGCTCGAGATCGGCTTCGAGAAGGTATTCCTGATGCAGAATCCGGCCATCTACGAGACCGCCGACATCATCAGCACCTATGTATACCGGGTCGGCATGGAGCAGGGCAACTTCAGCTACGGCGCCGCGATCGACCTGTTCATGGGCATCATCAGCCTGATCTTCATCTATACCGCGAACTTCATCAGTCGGCGCGTCAGCGAGACGAGCATATGGTAGCAGGGAGGAGAACGTTATGAAGCTGAATAAAATAAGCCCGTTCCACGTCGTCAGCACGGTCATCCTGCTATTCGTGGTCATCGTGACCTTGTACCCGTTCCTTCATATGCTCGCGGTGTCGCTCAGCGGCGACGCGTACGTCATGAAGAACGAAGTGACGATCTGGCCCAAAGGCTTGAACTTCAATATGTACGAAATCGTGCTCGGGGATCCGAAAATGTGGAACGCGATCAAAAATACGATCGTCTATACGGCGCTCGGCACCTCGATCGCCCTGGTCGTCACCTCGATGGGCGCCTACGCGCTGTCCCGGACGTACATGGCCTTCCGCAAAGGGTTCATGATGATGATCGTGTTCACGATGTTTTTCGGCGGCGGCATGATCCCGACGTTCCTCGTCGTCCGCTCCCTCGGCTTCGTCGACACGATCTGGGGCATGGTCATCCCGGGCGCGGTCAGCACCTGGAATCTCATTCTGATGCGGACCTTCTTCGCCGGCATCCCCAAGGAGCTGGAGGAGTCCGGGCGCATCGACGGTCTGAACGACATCGGCGTCTTCATGCGCATCATCGTGCCGCTGTCCAAAGCTTCCTTCGCTACAATCGCCCTCTTCTACGCGGTGGGCTTGTGGAATAATTTCATCTTCCCGCTCTTGTACCTGCGCACGCCGGATCTGTTCCCTCTGCAGGTGCTCCTGCGGAATCTCGTTCTGGCCGGCAGCGCTGCGTCGGGAGACGTGACCCAAATTGGAGGTGATAATCAAATCGTCGAAGAATCGTTAAAGTACGCGACCATCATGGTCTCGTCGCTGCCGATTCTGATGGTGTATCCTTTCATTCAGAAGTATTTCGTTAAGGGGGCTATGATCGGGGCGGTCAAAGGCTGACGGTTTCCCGATCCGATGAAGCAAGCGCAATCGTACGTATATCTAATAAGGGAGTTGTTCACATGAAAAAATCGCTCGCTCTCGTTCTGTCGACAGTCATGGCCATTTCGCTGCTGGCGGCATGTTCAAGCAATGGCAATAACGGCAACAACGGCAATGCCGGCGCCTCTCCTACGGCTACGGCGGACGGCGGCCAAGACGGCGCGCCGGAGAGCAAGACGCTCACCGCGCTGCTGGATAACAATCCAACGTTCCCATATAACGCGGACTGGCCGATCTGGACTTGGCTGAAGGAGAAGACGGGCGTGACGCTCGAGGTGCAGACGCCTTCCGGCAAGCTCGGCGAATCGCTCAATCTGGTCGTGGCGTCCAAGACGATGCCCGACCTGATGTACATGCCGAACCGCAGGGAGTCGAACAAATTCGGCCAGGACGGCGCTCTCGTGGACATTATGGAGCATATCGACAGCATGCCGAACCTGAAGAAGTGGATGGAGCAGTATCCGGAGGAAGCAAAAGCCGCCCTGTCCCATGACGGGAAGATGTACATGTTCCCGAACCAGGGCTTCGGCGAGACGAACCGTATGATCTGGCTGTACCGCGAAGACGTGTTCGCGAAGGAAGGGCTCGCGCAGCCGAAAACGTACGACGAGCTGTATGAAGCTCTGAAGACGCTCAAGGCGAAATATCCGGACAGCTATCCGCTGTCGATCCGTTACGGCCAGATTCCGGACGAGATGAACACGAACATGACAGTGAACTTCGGGACGGGCGAAGGCGCATACTTCGATTTCGACGCGAAGGAATACCGGTACGGGCCGATCGAAGACAATTACAAGGCGATGGTCGCCATGTGGAAGAAGTTTTACGACGAAGGGCTCATTCCGCCGGACTTCCTCTCCCTGCAGACGAAGCAGTGGCAGGACATGGTGTCTACGGGCCAAGCGTTCGTGACGGTCGATTACATCAGCCGCGTCGACTTCTTCAATAACGCGATGCGGAAGGAAAATCCGGAGTACAACATGCAGTTCATGGCGCCTCCGGCGGGAGTGCCTGGCGGCAAGCAGCAAAATCCGTATTTCCACTACATGGAGGGCGGGCTGACGGTCGCGTCGACGTCGAAGAACATCGAGGACGTCATGGGGTACATGGACTTCTTCTACTCCGAAGAGGGACGCACGATGACGAGCTGGGGCGTCGAGGGCGAGACTTATGTCAAGGAAGGCGATACCAACAAGTTTAAACCGGAGTTCACGGACGTGACCGAAATGCGCAAGCAGACCGGCCTTCAGACGAGCGGCACGTACACATGGATCGACTATGACGCCCATCTGTCGCTGTTCTCGGAGGATCTGCGGAACGCGTACACCGAAGCGGCCAAATACGATCCGCCGGCGATGCAGCCGCGCCCGGCCTTCACGGAGAGCGAGAACGAGGTCATCTCGCTGACGGGCCAGGCGATCAAGAAGCATCGCGACGAAAGCTTCGCGAAGTTCATTACCGGCTCGAGAAGCCTGGACGAGTGGGATCAGTACGTCGAAGAAATCAAAAACCTTGGCGTCGACAAGCTGCTGGAAACGTACAAAACGGCTTACGACCGCATGCAGGGCGTCGAATTGAAATAGGCTTCTTACCAAACGCAGTAATCGCGCCTTCCTCTCGAGAGAGGGAGGCGCTCCTCTTAAGAGGCGATCCGCCGCATGACCGGTTTCTATCATTAAGCCAGTCGAAAGGATGATTTCCGATGCGTTCATGGAAAGTATCGCGCATGCCGCGATTTGCTCTGGTTCTCGTTTTGTCGTTGGCGCTTGCTCTGGGAGGCCCGCTCGCCGTTCCTGCGGCAACCGCGGCGCCGGCGCCGTTCGTCTCGATTCTAAGCCCGCAGAACGGCGATGCCGCAAGCGGGGGCATCGTGGAGGTAAGCGGCGCTTACGCCGGCGTGTACGACGTCAGGCTGTATATTAACGGCGTCCGCCAGACTGCCGTTGCGATGGACGACCCGGACGGCGATGATGCCGGCACATGGTCGTACCCGCTCGATGTTTCGCGGTACGACGGCGGGATCGAGCTGACCGCGCGCGGGCTCGACGTCGCGACCCGGTACGGCGTATGGAGCGGCAAGGTGACGCTGCAGGTGAACAACGCGGCGGCCGCCGCGCCGGAAGTCGTCATCGTTAGTCCGGAGGAAGGCGTACCGCTCACGGGCAAAGTCCGGGTAAAGGTAAGCGTGTCGTCGGCATCGCCGGTAACCGGCGTCCAGGTTCGCGTGAACCGGGGACCATGGATGGACGCGAAGTTCGACGGCACGAACTATGAGTACAAGTGGAAGACGAAAGGTCTGGGCGACAGGACGGTCAGCCTGGAGGCAAGGGCGAGCAACGGGCCGGGCCGATTCGGTTACAGCCCTACCGTCTACGCCCAAGTGGGGGCGGGAACGAAAGAGCCGTTCGTCATGCCGCATCAGGACCGGGCGATGTGGATTTGGGAGCCCGAGAGCTACAGGCTGCTGCTGAATCCGGGCTCGCGCGCCGTGCTGGAGGATTTTATAACCGATACCGAAACATTCGGCTCGGACGCCGTGACGACGCTTTATCTGGCGGTGGGCAGCTTCGCGGGTTACCGCGCGCTCGAGGAGCAAGAGGAGGAGCTGAAGTCGTTTATACGCTGGGCGCATGAACGCGGTCTGCAAGTGCACGCGCTGATCGCGGGCGGCACGTCGCCGGCCTATATGGGCGCTTACGAGCGATACCATCATCACGCGGTGCGGGAGATGGAGCAGATCGTAAATTACAACCTCGCGGCGGAGGCGGACGAGAAGTTCGACGGCATTAACGTGGATATCGAGCCGTACATTTCGCCGGATTTTAAGGATGCGAGTAAGTTTCTTCAAGGCGAGTACCTGGACGGTCTGGCCAAAATGATCGAGAGAAGGGATGCCGCGGGCATTAACCTGCCGTTCGGTCCCGCCATTCCGAAGTGGTACAATTCGTCCGCCCAAGGCGAGAGCATTACGTGGAACGGGGAGACCAAATGGCTGTCGGAGCATATTCAGGATATTTCCGACTATATCTCCATTATGGATTACCGCGATTCGGCCGACGGCTCGGCCGGCATCATTGCCGGCGCCGCCGGAGAGATCGCATACGCGGCGCTGATTGGCAAGCCGGATTCCGTCGTCATCGGCGTGGAGACGCTGGATATCGCGAACAGCGGCGATCCGGAGACGATCAGCTTCTGGGAAGAAGGCCGCACGCATATGGAGGCGGAGCTCGATAAGGTGTATGCCGCTTTTGGAGAAGACTCCACATTCGGCGGCATTGCCGTCCACCATTACGATTCGTACCGGCTGCTGCCGTCCTACTGGGGAGAAGGCGGCACCGCCTGGTCGCCCCCGGCGGACGGGGAGGCGCCGACCGCCGTCTCGAGCGGACCGGCGGCATTGGCCGCAGACTATCAGACGGTGAATCTGAGCTACGGCATGGCAGGGGATAACGGGGAAATCGACCGGTATATCGTGTACCGGAGCACGGTGCCGGACTTCGCGCCGACCGCCGATACGATCGCCGGTCTCTCGAGATCGCTGACTTACCAGGATAAGGGGCTGCTGCCGACCACGACGTACTATTACAAGGTTGCCGCGAGGGATCTCGCGGGCCATATCGGCCCCGTCTCCTCGGAGGTCGCCGTAACGACGGGCGATACGGAGCTGAAGCCGCTGATTGTGAAGGAGATGAACATCGCGTATACGGGCAGCTCGGCCTCCGCCTCCATGACGGTCTCGGATTACGAGACGGGAGAGGTTTTGGCCGGTGCCGCCGTGGAGGGCCGGTTCACGTATTCGGGCGGACGCTACGTCACGGGAGTGACAGGAGCCGCGGGTACGGTCCTGTTCACCTCGGAGGCTATCGCATCCGGCAGGCAGGTCGGATTCGAGCCGCGGCGGATCGCGTTGTCCGGCTATTATTTCGCCAGCGCGCATGACGAGCCGCATGCGACGGCGCTTACGCCCCGCGAGGGACTAAGCGGGCTGGCCACGGATACCGGAACGTGGAGCGCGGCTTTTGCGAAGGAGCGAACCTCATACACGGTGACGGTGCCCGCGTCTGTTGGCGAGCTGCAGGTTACCCCGACGGCCGCCGAAGCGTCCAGCGTCGTGAAGGTGAACGGCGTGATCTCGCCGGGCGGATCGGCGCCGGTGACGGTTGCCATCGGCTCCGGGCCGCAGGTCGTATCCGTCCTTGTCTACAATGCGGACGGCACGACGGATGTCTACCTGCTGCGCATCGAGAGAAGCGGAGGCGAGGAGCTGACGGTGCCGGTATCGCGGGACGCCTACGTCTACGAGCATGAGCCGACCGGTAACTTCGGCGAGGCCCAGCTGCTCGAAGTGGCCGACATTCCGAACGCTTCCGGCGGGGGAGACCGGATCGCCTTCATGGGGGCCAATGTTTCGGCGATTGCCGATCCCGTCGTCTTGGCGAGGCTGTTCGTCTACGTGCCGGAGGCGCCTTCGAAGGCGGTTACGCTATCGCTCAGAGGGTACTCGGGTGCGCAGTGGGAGGAAGGCGCGGTGAATTGGTCGAACCGGCCAGTGGCCGGAGGAACGGCGCTCGGTACGATTCGGGTGACGGAAGCGGGCTGGTATGCGGCGGACGTGACGGCATTCGTCGCGGGGATCGCCGCCTCCGGAGGGCAGGCGACGTTCCAATGGACTGAGCCGAATACGGCAGGCGTCGTCATCAAGTTAAGCAGCAGCGAAAGCGATGAGGGGCAGCCTTATCTCCAAGTGAACACATAGAGAGGATGTGCAGCATGACAGAACAGGTACAGCCGGTATGGATAGGAGAAGCGGGAAGGATGCGCGTACAGGTGTATGCCGACCGCATGGCGATGGGCGCGGAGGCTGCTGCCCAGGCGGCGACCGGCATTCGGGAGGCAATCGCGGAGAAGGGAGAGGCGCGGATCGTATTCGCGGCCGCTCCTTCCCAGAATGAGCTATACGAGGGGCTGATCCGCGCCGAAGGCATCGATTGGTCCCGCGTTACGGCTTTCCATATGGATGAATACATCGGGCTGGATGCGAATGCGCCCCAGCGGTTCGGGACGTATTTAAGCGAGCGGCTGTTCAGCCGTGTTCGTCCCGGCCGGGTAGAGCTGATCGACGGCTCGGGAGGCATAGAGCGGGAATGCGAGCGATATTCGGCCATGCTGGCAGAAGCGCCGATCGACATCGTCTGTCTCGGTATCGGAGAGAACGGCCATATCGCGTTCAACGACCCGCCGGTCGCGGACTTCCGCGATCCGCTGCTCGTCAAGGCGGTGGAGCTCGATTTGCCTTGCCGCCAGCAACAAGTGAACGACGGCTGCTTCACTGCGCTGGATGCCGTGCCCACGCACGCCATAACGCTGACGATTCCTGCGCTGATGTCGGGGGCACGGCTGTATTGCAGCGTGCCCGGCGCCACGAAGCGCGAGGCGGTAAGGCGGACGATGCGCGGCCCGATTACGACGGCTTGCCCGGCCTCGATATTGCGGGAGCATCCGAACGTGACTTTGTTCACGGATCTGGATGCGTACGGTCCCGCGGAAGGAACGGCGTAAGGGGATGAGCATGAACGCGCAATCGGGCAATGTGCTGCGAGGCCGGCATTACCGGACGGGCGGCCTTGTGGAAGTGGAGATGGAGGGTGGCGTTATTCGGTCGGTTAGGGTCGTCCCCGCCGGTCTATGCGAGGAAAACCAGCCATGGATCGCTCCCGGACTCGTCGACCTGCAGGTGAACGGCTGCTACGGGCTGGATATGAACGCGCTGCCGCTGCGGCCGGGGACGGTATCGGAGATGACGCGCGCGTTGCTGCAGGATGGCGTTACTACGTACTGCCCGACGATCATTACGAATAGCTCGGAGGGCATAGAGCAGGCGGCCCGTGCTATCGCGGAGGCTGTGCGCGGCGATTCGGCCGCGGAGGCGTCCATTGCGGGCATCCATCTCGAAGGCCCGTTCCTCTCGCCGGAGGACGGACCGCGCGGCGCGCATCCACTCAAGCATATCGGGCCGCCGGACTGGGATGCATTCCGCCGCTGGCAGGAAGCCGCGGAGGGACTGATCCGGATCGTGACGGTTTCGCCCGAATGGCCGGGCTCCGCGGATTTTATCGCGCGGTGCGCGGAGAGCGGGGTGCTCGTCTCGATCGGACATACGTCGGCGTCGCCGGAGCAGATCCGGGAGGCGGTGGCGGCCGGCGCCGTAATGTCGACTCATCTCGGCAACGGCGCACATCTGACGCTGCCCCGCCATCCGAATTATATATGGGAGCAGCTGGCGGCGGATGAGCTGTACGGCTGCATGATCGCGGACGGCTTCCATCTGCCGCCCGCCGTGCTGAAGGTTATTCTGCGCATGAAAGGGAAGAAGGCGATTCTCGTCAGCGACGCGGTGTCGTTCTGCGGCATGCCGGCAGGCGCGTATCGCCATCATATCGGCGGCGACGTCGTGCTGACGCCGGAGGGCAAGCTGCATCTGGCGGACAATTCGAGGCTGCTGGCCGGCTCCGCGATGCCGCTGCCGAAGCAAGTCGCCTATCTCGCGAATCAGGGACTCGCGGATCTGGGCGGCGCGTGGGATTGCGCTTCGGCGCATCCGGCCGGGCTGCTCGGCTTGCCTCAGACCGGCGGACTGACGGCGGGAGCGCCCGCGGATCTTGTTTTGTTCGCGTGGTCTTACGATTCTTTAACCCTACTACAAACCTACAAAGCCGGCGTGCCCGCCGATTTAGGCGATCAGCCGCCGGCACGGCTTAGAAGGCCCAATGGAGGAGAACCGGCATGATATCCTTAATACCGCAAACGAAACAATGGATCATGAAGGAGGGGGCGGGCTTCGCGTCCGCCGGTCCCCTAGCCGCCGAGCTTCGGCTGGAGCGGGAAGACCCGCGCTTGGAGCGGCAATGCCACCGCCTGTTCCCCGGCGTGGCCGTTCAGGTAGAGACGGCATCCGCCGGGAGCGGGTATTCCGCTCGGATCGGCAGGACGGATGGGCAGGATGCCGGATCGCGCAAGCCTGCGGATGAGCAGGATTGGCCCATGGCGGCTGGAAAGAGAGAAGGCTATCGTCTGCGGATCGACGAGAACGGGGCGGCAATTTGGGCGCCTGACGCGGCAGGTTTGTTTTACGGCTTGCAGACGTTCCGCCAGCTGATGGAGCAAAGTGATACGATGCCTGCGGGGACGATCGCGGACTGGCCGGATACGGCGCTTCGCTGCATGAATTACGATTTGCGGCAGACGTATTCGAAGCCGGAGCGGCTCGTCGCGTATTTGGCGGACTTCGCCCGTTACAAGGTCAATGGGCTGCTGATCGAATACGAAGACAAATTTCCGTTCGAGACGTATCCAGAGCTGGTGCATCCGAACCATGCGCTGAGCCGGGAGCAGTTCGAGGAGCTAAAGCGGGAGGCGCATGAGCATTTCATCGAGATCATTCCGCTGCAGCAAAGCTTCGGCCATCTTGAATACGTGCTTCGCCACGACAAGTATAAGCATCTGCGGGAGACGGAGAAATCGCTCGGCGAGCTGTGTCCGTCTCGGGAGGAGTCGTACGGGCTGGTGACGGGGCTGCTGGCCGAGATGATGGATCGCCATCCGGAATCGCGCTATATTCACCTCGGCTGCGATGAAGTGTACAGCCTATGCGAATGCGAGATGTGTCGGGAGCAGTACGACGGCGTGCGCGAGCGGGCGTTCATCGCATTCCTGAACCGGCTGATCGCCTTCACGGCGGACCGAGGCAAGACGCCGATCTTCTGGCATGACATGCTGGACAAATGCCCGGAGGAGGAATTGAGCCGGCTGGACAAGCGCGGTATTGCCATGATCTGGATCTACAACGGCCGTAACATCGACTCGGAGGTGTCCGCGCTGACGCTAAAGTTCCGCAAGCTCGGCATCGAGGTAATGGGCGCACCGGCCGTTCGCAGCTTCGATTGGGCGGAGCATCAGAACTATCCGGTCATCGTTAACCGTGTCGATAATCTGCTCCAGTGGACGGAGACGTCGGAGAGGCTCGGCATCGACTGCATGGTCGCCACCAACTGGACCGGACCGTTCAGCCTCGGCATGCCTTACGGCGTGTTCGAGACGACGTGGTACCCGATGCTGCTGCACGCCGATCTGTGCTGGAATAGAGGGAGCGATCCCGCTACGTTCATCGATCGTTTCCTGTATCAATTCCACGGCATTGAACCGGAAGTCGGCCATGCGAAGCTCGGCAACTATCGGATCGAGGATTACTACGACATCATCTGGAAGCTGCGGGACGAGGTCCGGCTGAACCGGGATTATGCCGAGCTGATCGCGATCATGCACGATTACGAGAAGGCGACGGACCGTTCGCGCGCCATCCACAAGTATTTATACCGCTGGGAGCTGTTCCCCGGCGACGCCGCGGAGCGGCGCTCGCTGCTGAACAACTACCAGCGCAACCATCGCGGCCGGGAGGACGTCCGCCCGAGAATGCGGGCCGCGCTGGAGCGGTACCAGCCGTCGGACATGGCCGCACACTTCGTCTCGTCGCGCTTCTATTTGCACGACTACTTGGAGAAGACGATTTACCGGGAGCTCGGAATGAATTTGGAGGAGTGACGGAAAGCTCAAGCTCAGGAGGAGGAGTGCCAATCGGAAGAGGATTGGGCTCCTTTTTTTCGTATAGCCGAAAAAAATAAAAAACTTTTTTTAAACCTTGTCGATCTGGCCGTCCCCTGTTCGTTGTTTTAATAGAGGCTGAAGAAAACAGCCAAAACCAAGAGACGAAAGGATGTTGTCAAAAATGGCAAAACACACAACGTATATCATGTCGGAGGACGCAAAAGCGCAAGCGGAGTTTTATGTTCAAACATTCGGGGGAGAGATTCTGTCCGTGATGACGCACGGCCAGCTGCCGGGAGCCCGGGAAGAGTTAAAGGACAAAGTCGTGAATCTCAGCTTGATCGCCGCCGGCGTACATTTCATGATGTCCGATTCTGTCTTCGAGCCGGTTGTTCGGGGCAATGCCATTAATTTAAGCCTCGAGTTCGAGACGGAAGCCGAAGCCCGCGAGGCGTTTCATAAGCTGGCGGCGGGAGGCAACGTCATATGCCAGCTCGAGCCGGCCTTCTGGGGCTCCTTGTATGGACAGCTGGAAGACAAATTCGGAGTCAGATGGATGATTACGACGGCGGCGCAATAAACATAGCGGATATTCCTCGTAACACGTTATATTCTATTAACTTTCGTTAATAGGATTTAACGTGTTTTTTTATTAGGATAGTTAATGATTAGTCTAGTAAGAGGAGTTGAACGTATTGTTCCGATCGTTTCAATACGCGGCCCTGCTGTCGCTTGTTTTATCTATAGTCGGGTTATGGCCACCAGCGCCGGTCGCATATGCGGGCGGGGCTTCGAGCGCGCCGATTGGCGTGAAGGAGTTTGGGGCGGGCTATGCCCATTCGCTGATTGTGTCGGGGGACGGCACCGTTTGGCAGGTGGGCGGAGTCGATGGCTCATGGAGACCCGTTCAAGTGTTCCAGAAGAACGGCCAGCCGCTGGCCGATGTGAAGGAGGTCGATGGCGGGTTTTATTATTCCTTGGCTTTGAAGAACGACGGCACCGTCTGGGGCTGGGGACAGAACGACTATGCCCAGCTCGGAGACGGAACGCAGACGGAGCAAGAAGCGCTTGCCGTGCAGACCATTGATTCTTCGAATGCCCCATTGACAGATATTGTGCAAATTTCCGCAGGAGGGGAAACCTCGCTCGCCGTCAAATCCGACGGCACGGTATGGGGCTGGGGATCAAGCGTATTCGATAACCTAGGCGATATTGGCTTGAATACGCGTTCGTATAAGGCCATTCAAATGATGCAATCGCCGGGTAATCCCCTAACAGGGGTGAAGCAAGCCGGCGGCAACTCGTATCATTCCGTCGTTCTGAAGGAAGACGGGACGGTCTGGGCTTGGGGGTATGGCGGATACGGTGCGCTAGGGAACGGATCGGATGCGTCCTCTCTCTATCCGGTGCAGGTGAAGAGACAGGATGGTACATTCTTAACCGACATCGTGCAGATCGCTTCGCACGAAGTTGTCGTATTGGCTTTGAGGAGCGACGGCACCGTATGGAGCTGGGGAAACAACCTCGATGGAAATCTAGGGACCGGCGGAGACGACGTGAACATGGCCGTGCAGGTGCAGGATTCCTCCAACGCCCCCTTAACGGACGTTACGCAAATTTCCGCCGGCGGAAGGATGAGCGTCGCGCTGAAGTCGGACGGAACGGTATGGTGGTGGGGGCTTCAAGGCGCGGGTTATCCCAAAGCGACCAGACTGCCGAACGTATCCGGCGCCGTAGATATCTCCGCAGCGGATTCCTCCGGCTTCGCCAAGACAAGCGCCGGCGCTCTATGGGGCTGGGGCTGGAACTTTACGAACGAATTAGGCGCGAACAGCGACGTATGCTGCGGGATTAAAACGCCGGTACAGGTCTATCCCGCCCTCGACGCGGTAACCGCCGGTACGGCCTCCATCCCGGCGGACGGAACGAGCACCTCCGTCATTACGGTGAGCTTAATGGACGGCGGGAAAAACCCGCTGCCAGCCGGAGAAGGGCCTGTCGTGCTGCAAACTACGCTGGGCACTATTGGGGTCGCTACAGACAATGGGAACGGCACTTATACCGCTGTCCTGACATCGGGGACCGCGGCGGGAACCGCGGTCGTAACGGGCACGCTGAACGGATCGCCATTGACGGGATCGACACAGGTCGCGTTTACGCCGCTGCCGGCCTCGGCTGCGACTACGACGATAGAAGCCAGCCCGGCTTCCATCGCGGCGGACGGAACAAGCCAATCGACCCTAACCGTCCGCTTGAAGGACATGTACGGCAACGCGATTAGCAAAGGGACGGATAGCGTAACGCTTGCCACGACATTGGGCACCCTTAGCGCCGTAACGAATCATAATAACGGCACCTATACCGCGCGGCTGACCGCCCCGACATCGCTCGGGACGGCGACGGTAAGCGGGACGTTGAACGGCTCGGCATTGCAGCAAAAGGCGACGGTCGCATTCGTGCCGGGTGCGGCATCTCCGTCCGCGTCGAGCTTCATTGTGAGCAAATCCGTTCTGACGGCCAATGGACAAGATTCAGCTACCATAACCGTCCGTTTGAGAGATGCCTATGGACATTTCCTTACGACCGGGGGTTCGGCGGTCACGATTAACGCAACTAGCGGGACGGTAGGCGCGGTAACGGATCATAATAACGGCACGTATACGGCAGCCTTAACCGCGCCGACTACAGCGGGCAGCGCCAGCATTAACGTAAGGGTTGGCGGCAGCATGCTTACGCAGACGGGACATGTTTCTTATGCGCCAGGCCCTGCTTCGTTAACGGAATCCTCTATCGAGGTTAATCCGCTTTCGCTTACGGCGAATGGGACCAGCGAGGCGACCGTGACCGTCAGACTGAAGGACGCTTACGGGAATGCGCTGCTTGCCAGCGGAGGCACGGTTTCGCTAAACGCAACGAGCGGAACGCTGGGGGCGGTAACGAACCATAACAATGGCACCTATTCCGCCAAGCTGACGGCGCCTACCGTATCGGGAACGGCAACCGTCAGCGGCAAGCTGGGCAGCTCGGATTTGGCGCAGACGGCTACGGTAGCTTTTACGCCGGGCCCCGCATCGGCTTCTACCTCGACGGTGAACGTGGATAAATCTTCGATGACGGCGGACGGCTCGAGTACGGCGGTTGTAACGGTCCGTCTGAAGGATGCGCATGGCAACTTCCTGACGGCCAGCGGCGGTGCCATTACGATGCAGACGACCGCAGGGACGTTAGTCAGCGTAACGAATCATAATGACGGACGATATACGGCAACATTAACGGCTCCAACTGCTACTGGGAGTGCAGTTATAAGCGCGAAGCTAGGAGCGGCGACATTGGCGCAGACGGCCTCGGTTGCTTTTACGCCCGGCCCGGTATCCTATACGACATCAACAATTGAGGTCAGCCCTTCGTCCATCACCGCGAATGGCACAAGCTCCTCCGTCGTGACCGTTCGGCTGAAGGATGCGCATGGCAACCCGCTTGCCGCGAGCGGCGGCACTTTGACGGTGCAAGCAACGGCCGGGACGGTTGGACCGGTTACGGATTATGGTGACGGCACGTACATGATTTCGGTGACGGCCCCAACGGCGGCAGGAGCCGCAACGGTGAGCGGCAAGCTGAACGGCTCCAGCTTATCTCGGACGGCTACGGTGACGTTTGTACCTGGAGCGGCTCATGCCGCATCCTCTGCGTTAAGCGTGAGCAAGGCGAGTCTAACCGCTGACGGGACAAGCACATCGATCGTTACGGTTCGATTGAAGGATCAGTATGGCAATCATCTGACGGCGAGCGGCGGCTCTGTATCGTTAAGCACGACGCTCGGAGCGTTAGGTCCCGTCACCAACCACCAGGACGGCACGTACACCGCAACCTTGACGGCGCCGACCGTAACGGGAACGGCTATTGTAAGCGGCAAGCTGGGAAGCGCGGATCTGCCGCAGACCGCTTCCGTGACGTTCGCGCCGGGGGCGGCGTCGGCGAGTACATCGACTCTACAGATGGATCGCGCGGACATGACCGCGGACGGCTCCGCAACCGCGACTATAACGGTACGATTAAAGGATGCATTCGGTAATGCCCTGACGGAAACCGGCGGTACGGTCGCCATCCTCTCGACTTCGGGGACTGTCAGCGCGGTAACGGACCATCGGGACGGCACGTATACGGCGACGCTGACGGCGCCGACCGTAACGGGAACTGCCGTCATTAGCGCCAAGCTGAACGGAATGGATATCGTGCAGACGGCGACGGTGACCTTCACGCCGGGAGCGGCGTCGGTGGAAACCTCGACGATAAGCGCAAGCTCCGCAAGCCTAACGGCAGATGGAGCTGACAAAACGAGGATTACCATCCGTCTGAAGGACCAGCACGGCAATAATCTGACATCCAGCGGCGGAGAAGTAACGTTGAGCGCAACGGCCGGAACGTTAAGCGAAGTGACGGACCATCAGGATGGCACGTATACGGCCGAATTGACAGCGCCAACCACGGCGGGCCAAGCCGTCATCAGCGGGGAGCTTGACGGGGAAGAGCTGGCGCAAACGGCGGAAGTCGCCTTCGTGCCAGGCGAGGCTTCCATTACCGCCTCGACAGTTGCCGTTGATCGGGAGACGATTACGGCGGATGGAGCAAGCACCTTAACGATAACGGTCCAATTGAAGGACGCGTTCGGCAACAGGCTGGTAACGAGCGGCGGCACGGTTTCGCTCGAAGCGGTCTCGGGAACAATCGGCGCGGTGACGGATCATCAGGACGGGACGTACTCCGCCGTGCTGACGTCTCCTACAACGACGGGAAGCGCGGGAATAGCGGCGAAGCTGGACGGCAAGGCTTTGACTCAGGAACTGACCGTCCATTATGTACCGGGAG
Source organism: Paenibacillus soyae (assembly GCF_024623455.1). Taxonomy (GTDB): domain Bacteria; phylum Bacillota; class Bacilli; order Paenibacillales; family Paenibacillaceae; genus Pristimantibacillus; species Pristimantibacillus soyae. The sequence goes on from NZ_JANIPJ010000010.1 coordinate 164,572, forward strand.
ACGCGTCCCTAGCCGTATCGACGATTCAGACGGATGCCGCAGAGGTGATCGCCGATGGAAGCAGCAAGGCTGTTGTTACGGTTCAATTGAAGGATGCCTATGGCAATAATCTGACGACAGGCGGTAGAGAGGTAACGCTTAGCGCAACGACGGGAGCCTTAAGCGAGGTAACGGATCATGGCGACGGCACCTACACGGCGGAGCTAACCGCGCCGACCCTGACGGGAGCTGCCGTTGTAAGCGGCAAGCTGGATGGAGAAGACTTCACCCAGACGGTCTCGCTGGACTGGATCCCTGGAGAGGCCACGGTTTCCGAATCGACTCTCGAGCTGGCGGAGACCACGTTAACGGCGGACGGGACAAGCGAGACGGTTGTGACGGTCCGTCTGAAGGATGCGTTCGGCAATGCGCTGGTTTCCAGCGGAGGGGAGGTTACCCTTTATACCGAGGCTGGTACGCTTAGCGAAGTGACGGATCATGGCGACGGCACGTACACCGCAACGTTGACGGCCCCAACGCTGGCAGGAGAGGCTGAGGTAAGCGGCATGCTGAACGGAACGGAGCTGCTGGAGAGCGTAACCGTTGCTTATGTACCAGGCGAGGCTTCGCCGGCAACCTCGACTCTAATTGTAAATCCATTGACCGCGTTAGCGGATGGCAGAACCGAGATTACCGTAACGGTCCGTCTGAAGGATGCGTTCGGAAATGCTCTGACGGAGAGCGGCGGCACGGTCGAGCTCGCGGCAACGGCTGGAACGCTTGAACCGGTGGAGGATCATGGGGACGGCTTGTATACGGCGATTTGGAAAGCGCCGTCTACTCCGGGGAAAGCGGAGGTTACCGGCAAGCTGAACGGCGTCGATATGACGCAATCGGCGGAAGTGAGCTTTATGACGATCGGGATGCCGCAGCCGACCCAGTTCACCTTGCGGTTGTATGCGAAGGATGGCAGCGGAAGCGAATCGATCGTCGTGACCCGGCAAGACGTGGAGAAAGGGCGTATCCTCATCTCCACGAGCCTTGGCGAGCAAGGGTGGAATTTGATGCTGTCCAGCGCGCAGCTGGAGATGCTGAATGATTGGAATCCGGAGCTGCGCATCGACTGGGAAACGCCGGCAGGCATGCTTCAATTTGCTCTTGCGGACATCGTGCAGTCCTCGTCGTCCTCCGCTAAGGAAGCGCAGAGCATGGAGTTTGTAATGGAGAGGCTAGCCGCGAGCGAGGAGAGGGTACTTAGAGAGCAGGCGAGGAAGACGGATTCGAAGCTGGCAGCCGAGCCGTTCACCTATCGGTTAAACATCGTAGGCGAACAAAGCGGTGAATTCAAGTCATTCAGCCTGGCAGGCTCAAACGTCATTTTGTCCGATTCCGATATCGATCCAGGAAAAGCAACGGTGGCGGCCTACGATGAAAAAACAGGCCAATTCCGTTTCGTGCCGGCGTTGTTCACCACGGACTCGGAAGGCAGGACGGAGGTTACGCTTAAGGGTGATCGAACCGGAGGCTTGTTCATCCTGCTAGAGCGGGATGTGCAGTTTGCCGACCTGAACGATCATTGGTCGCAAGAGGACGCCGAGCTTCTAGCCAATAAGCTGATCGTGCAAGGGCGCGCTAATGGCCGTTTTGCGCCTGAGGAAGAAGTTACCCGCGCGGAGTTCGCGACATTGCTGGTCCGGGCGCTAGACGTTGGCGGAGCAGGCGGGGCCGGCGAATTTACGGATGTTCCGGAGAACGCATGGTATGCGGAAGCCGTACGATCGGCGTTCGAAGCGGGTATTATCCAAGGCTTTGCCGATGGCACGTTCCAGCCCGACGCGCCGGTAACCCGCCAGCAGATGGCTGTTATGCTTGTCCGGGCAATCACAGCGTCAGGGGCAGAAGGATGGAAGGCTGCGGCAGACCAGCGGCTCTCTGACTTCAACGACGGCGATGCTGTAGCGGAGTGGGCGGAGGAGGCCGTCAGTCTCCTTGTCGAAGCCGGAATTCTCCGCGGCGGAGACGACATGGAGCTGAACCCTGAACGGGTCAGCACGCGCGGCGAAATGGCTGCTTTGTTAAGCAGATTGCTTCGTCAATTGGAATACTTGAATTAGGTGCAAGAAGATCGCCAACTAACTGCCCAAGCAGAGCAGGCAGTATGGCGATCTTCTTTACGTTCAGCGAATCCGTTTCCCCAACCAACTTATTCGAAGAATGCCCTCGAATACCGAACAACCCCCGTAACGCCATCCAGCGCATTTCCCTCCAGTTCAAGCGCCATAAATACATCATCCGACACTTCGAAGGGAGCTTTGATTCCCCAGTGAGATGCGGGCTTGAAGCCGAATTTCGGATAGTAACCGGGATGGCCCAGCACAATGACGGAGGAAAAGCCCGTTTCTTTAGCGCGGTGTAACACTTCACGCATTAACAAGCTTCCAATCCCCTTAAGCTGATACTCCGGCAGGACGGACAGAGGAGCAAGCGCAAGGGAGGGCGTGCTCTGCACGTCATTCGCTATCGTTATTTTGGATAATAAAATGTGGCCGACGATCTCGTTTCTGTCATTATCGACCGCTACCATGGAAAACTCGGGCACGAAAGCATCGGAGCGACGGATGCGGGCAACCAGCTCATGTTCCTTCTTGTCGCTGATCTCCACATCGGCGAAGGCGGCCTTCACCACATTTTCGGTAATAGGGTAATCGGCTGACGTTTCTACTCGTATAGCAATGTTAATATCGAACATCTCCCAGCATTTATAAATGACCTAAAAGATCACGCAGGCTCCTATAGTTGTTGGCGAGCCAGTTCATTTCCTTGGCGAACCGGGCGGGCGGCGCGCTATGCTTGTCCATGTCGGCATGAATCCACCAAGCGCTCTCCATGTACCACAGCAATTGCAAGGAATTCGCCAAATAACCTTGATCCACTGTCTGTTCTTCGCGGTATCCTTCGCTAAAGGCCGACACGAGCGAGACATCCAGCCGATCGTCGAACGCGCATGACATAACGGCACGGGCGGCGTCGAGCAGCGGATAATCGTAATTCAGCCGATCGAAATCCAATATAGCGGACAGACGGTCCTCATGGAACAGAAGATTATCGGACCATAAATCACGGTGCGCCCATCCGGTCTCGATGATCTCGAAAAGCTCTTCGTTTATTTCCTCGGTTGCCTTAAGCTGCAGCTCGATGTCATCCAGCAATGGGGCTTTGCCGCATTCCTCGGCTTGCCGCAGCATGGATTTCCAATGCTCCAGACGATCCTCCCGGCTTGGAGGAACGAATTGAGGACTTCCTTTTCCGCCTAGTGTCCCATCGTTCAGAAGACGATGCATGCGTCCGGTTGAGCGGCCTAGATCATACATTTGACGAAGGTTCGCCCGGCCCGGCTGAATGGTGAGGCCCTGGCAATATTCCATCGCCATGAATCGTTCTCCGCCATCGGATTCAAGCAGAACGCGATGCTGACAGGTCAGCGGCCTCGGCACGGGAAGCCCGTCTCGATGTAATCTGGTTTGCGCGGAGAAAGCCAAATGCAGCTCCTCTGGTTTGTACAAGCGATATCTTGTTCGATTGTATTGCTTAAGCAAATAGGCTCCTGCATCCGTTGTGAGCTTCCATTTTAAATTTAACCAGCCGCGTCTGATTGGAACCGCATCCAGCACCTTCATGCCGAAGCATTGCTGGAAGCTGTTCACAAGGTCCTGCAGAATCGCTTCCTCCGATATGACCGTATCCAAGCATACACCGCCTCTATGTCGCAAAATAGAAAAGCCTCCTGTCAGCTTACGCGAACAGGAGGCTTGGTTGTTGTTTCTCTGGGTCGATTACTGTGCCTGCTCCGCTGCGACGTTCACTTGGAACGTAACCCCGAACTTATCCTTCACGATTCCGTACAGGGGGCTCCAATCCGTCTTCTGAAGAGGCATGACGACTTGTCCGCCGTCCTCCAGCGCCGCGAAAATTTCCTTCGCCCGCGATTCGTCGGCAGGATGGATCGCAATCTGAACCGTGTCGCCCGGCTGATGGGGCATGCCCGGGAATGTATCGGAGAACATGAGGTCGTCGTTGCCGACTTTGAGATGCGCATGCATAACGCGGTCCTTCATCTCGTCCGGCAGAGGATGATTCGGATCCTCTGGCACATCTCTGAACGTCATGATGCCTATCACTTGCCCGCCAAGCGCTTTCTCGTAGAAATAAACTGCTTCCTTCGTAGTGCCGTCAAAATTCAAATACGGGTTCAAACGGATCGACATCATGTACAGCCCCTTTGGCAAAGTTTGTTCAACCTCATTCAGTATACAACAACCAGGAAAAAAATAACAAGGTTTTTGCGAACAAATGATCTTATTTTTGTCAACCCAAGATCAGCCAGCCAAAGTCCTGGCTGCGGTGAAAATCGGGTTCGTCCGCGCCGACGCGGGACCAGCTCCCGAAATGGGGCAGGGCGGTTTCGTCGCCGCACTTATAGAAGTTGCCGCGCATCCTGGCGCCGGGTCCGGGCTGGAAGCCGGGGAACAAACCTGCAAGCCATGACAAGGGAAGCCGGAAGCGGACCGACCAGTACGTCTCGCCGGTTGCCGGATCCTGGAGCTGCCTCTCCGCGCGGATATGCAGCGGCGGAAGCTCATCCGCCTCCAGGTAGACGCGGTCAAGCCGCCCTGTGCCGAGTCCGACCAAGATCGTTCCCGCCGCGTTCAGCTCGAAATTCAAATAACGGGCGTCCTGAAGCGGGTCGGGCTGAAGGAACCATTCGACGCAGCTGTCCTTGTAAACCGGATCGTTGAGATTAGCAAACCGTACAAGGGGTTCCGGCTCGTACGCGCGGAACTGAATTTGCAGCTCGTCTGTCGTGCAGGAAAGGGCAATGCGAGCCTTCGGTCCATGCCAGTCGGGCAGCCACATGTAGTGCCCGATGGCAAGCTGCGCGCCGTCCGAGAAGTCCGACCAAGCACCCTCGCGGGATAGCCTCGCCGGCGGAATGACTGCGGCAGGCGTTTCGGTATGCCGCGAGCGCGCCTCCCCGACAAGCTCCTCCCGTCCGCTTCGGTGGGAGCGGTACATCCCCTCCAGCACTTCGACGACATGCCTTGCATCCTCCATCGAGCACGAGGCAGGCTGACCTGTCTCGATTGAGGCGATCAGCTCATCCAATTGAAGGACGAACGGATCGGAGCCGGCATGCGTCTCGACAAGCGAGTAGGCGCCTCCGTCGCTCCGATAGAGGGCGCGCCCGGTCTCGAGACGCAAGGAGCCGTTCGTGAACAGCAGCTCCGTGTAGTTGGCCGAGGCTCCTTTGTAGCCGGATTGGACGATTGTCGCGGTAACGCCGCCGCGCAGCTGCAGACGGGCCATGACGCTGCCTTCAACGTCGCCCCGGTTCCCATGGCAGGTCATTCCCGCCTGAACCGAGGAGACGGCGCTGCCCGTCAGCCAGATAGCCTTATCCACGGAATGCGACCCGAGATTAAACGCGATGCCGCCGCCCGACAATGCTTTGCGGAAGAACCATTCGGGACGGCCCTCGGCATAATAATCCGTATGCCGCACATCGTGCAGCATCACCAACCGACCAAGGCTTCCTTCGTCGATGATTCGTTTCGCCGCCAGATTCTCGGCGATATACCGCTGCGTATGGCCGACGAGCAGAGAAACGCCGCTTTGCCGAACGCCCTCTATGATCCTATCGCATTCCTCCGCGCGCAGCGCCATCGGCTTCTCCAGCAGAATGTGGCAGCCTGCCTCCGCCGCGAAGCAAGCCGCCTCCATGTGGAGATGGTGGGGCAAGGTAATGATGACGATATCGGGACGAACGTCCGCGATCATCCGCTTGTAGTCGGCGTACTGCCGAAGCTCGGAGCCGTATCGCTCCGATGCCGCCCGCATGCGCTCCTCGTTCAGATCCGCTATGGCGACGGCCGCAGCTCGTCCTTTTGTCCGATTGATTTGTTTGATAGCGTCCAGATGCTGATTCGCGATTCCGCCGCAGCCTGCTATCGCAATCCGGTAAGTCATGCCGATGGCCTCCCCATCATCCGATTCGTATTTCGTATTTCCATGAATCTAGCGTATCACGAAGACGCGGCGGCGCCTATCGGCAAGTTCGCGGGTTTATATGCCGATTTCCGAATGGCTGCCGGGAGACGCGGAGTGACGGAGGATGGCCTCGATCATGACGTCCCAGTCTCCTTGATGAAGCTCATGTCCCGTGCCTTCCAGCGTCAATAGGATCGCCCCCGGAATGACGGTGGCCAGCGACCGTCCATGAGCGTAAGGAATGATCGGGTCCTCCGTGCCGTGAATGACGAGCGCCGGAACGGCTATTTCGCTGGTACGGGCCAGGTATTCCTCTCCGCCCGCAACGAAAGCGTGGTTCGTCATGCTGGCCGGCCGGCGGCTTCTGCGAAGCTCGAGCAAGGCAAGCTCGCGGATGCGGTTCTCCTCGAAGGCATGCTTCGAGCCTCTGAGCACGTTCCATTTGGCGACCGAAAAATCGGCAACCGAGCGTTCGTCGTTCCAGTCGACCTCGCCCATGCTCGCGAAGAAGGACATGACCTTCTCCTCCATCGGAGGGAGATCCGGCGCGAAATTGGAGGTGGCGATGAGCACGATGCCGCTCACCCGATCAGGATGACGAAGGGCGATCATCTGCGTCAGCATGCCGCCCATGGACATGCCCGCGATGCAAGCCTTCTCGATCCCGTAAGCATCGAGCACCGCGATTGCGTCGTCCGCCATATCGACGAACGTATACCCCGGCTGTCCGGGCTCGTATGCCGTCGACTCGCCGACGTCGCGATTATCGTACCGGATGACGAAGCGCCCGGCATCCGCCAGGCGGCGGCAGAACGCTTCATCCCACCATACCATCGACGACTGCGCTCCCATAATGAGCAGCAGGGCCGGATCGTTACGTTCCCCGAAGCTCTCCGTATAGAGCTCGGCTCCGTTATTCGAGACCCATAAATGTTGATTCATTCCACCATCTCCTTCGATTCTGATAAAAAACAAAAAAAGCACGGGCCATAATGCCGGTGCTTCGCGTATCGAAGGGAGCAGGCGGACGGAGACTGCGCGTCGACGGACTTAACCGGGATGCGGGCGCGAACAAGCCGAGTATCGGCGCGTACGTTTGGGCCCATAAAGTCCGTGCGAATGAAGTTCCGATGCCAATTCCGATTGCGGGTTAACGCGCGGTCAACCATTCTTCGATTGCGATGCACGACAAATAGGCTCTACCTGAGCAATATCGTCGCTAATGCAAGGCTTTATCGAAAAATTAGTTTATCACACGTAACCCTCCGTTCCTGTAAAGTAGTTCCCATCCTACCACCGCTTCGCAAAATCTGTCAACCGCTATTTTCCATCGTTCAGAACGCCGCTTGCCGCGGAATTGTTCTGCAATTCCGCAGCCTCTATGCTAAACTGAGAGAACGAATGTTCGAGAACGAGTACGGGGCAGGCAAAAGGGGAAATGAAGCATGGAGCAGACGACGGCATATCCGGTTTCGTTATCGGTCAGGCATCTGGTCGAGTACGTCTATTTGAGCGGCAGCATCGATAACCGGCTTCAGACGGTGGACGCCATGCACGAGGGCACGAAGGCGCATCTGCGCGTGCAGGGCGAATACGGCGAAGGCGACCGGAAGGAAGTGTACCTGAAGGCGGAGATCCCGTGCGGGGAGCTGCTCTTCTCCGTGGACGGCCGCGCCGACGGCGTGCTTGCGACGGAGCCGATACCGACGATCGACGAGATTAAGTCGACGGCGGGGGATCTAGGCCGCGTCCGCGAAGAGGGGGGATTTCCCGTCCACTGGGCGCAGGCCTGGTTCTACGCGTATATGTACGCCCGGGATACGGGCGCGCCGAGCATGCGCATCCAGTTGACGTACGTGAACACGGTCACGGAGGAGACGGAGCGCTTCGTTCGGGAAGCGAGCCTCGAGGAGCTGGAGCGGGATGTGCAAGGCATGGTCGAGCGGTACGCGCCGTACGCGCTGCTGAGGAGGGACCATGAACGGAAGCGGAACGCGAGCATCGAGTCGCTGCCGTTCCCGTTCGAATCGTACCGGGCGGGACAGCGGAGGCTAGCGGGGGCGGTCTACAAATCGGTCGAAGAAGGAGTCTCCCTGTTCGCGAGAGCGCCGACGGGCATCGGCAAGACGGTGTCCACGACGTATCCGGCCATCAAGGCGATGGGCCGGGGGCTGCTGCAGCGGATCTATTATTTGACCGCGCGCACGACGACGCGGGCGGCGGCCGAGGACGCGCTTGGCCTGATGGCGGCCAAAGGGCTGAACCTGCACGCGGTGACCTTGACGGCCAAGGACAAAATTTGCTTCCAAGAGGAGACGCGGTGCGAGAAGGAGCATTGTCCGTTCGCGGACGGCTACTACGACCGGATCAACGGGGCGATTATGGACATCCTCGAGAACGAGACGCTCATGACGCGCTCCGTCATCGAGCGGTACGCGAGGAAGCATACGGTATGCCCGTTCGAGTTCTCGCTGGATCTCGCCTATGCTTCGGATCTTGTGATCTGCGACTATAATTATGTCTTCGACCCGCGCATCTCCTTCAAGCGGCTGTACGGGGAAGTGAAGAAGAAGACGGCCGTTCTGGTCGACGAGGCGCATAACCTTCCCGACCGCGCGCGGGAGATGTTCTCCGGCGGGCTGACCAAAGCGCCGTTCCTCGCGATGCAGCGGTCGCTTAAGGGGAGGCATAAGACGGCGTTCGAAGCGGCGAAGGCCGTCAACGATTATTTCATCGCGACGCGCAAGAGGCTTGCGGACGGCAAGCCGGCCGTCAGCGAGAAGGAGCGGCCGGACGAGCTGATCGGGCTAGCGGAGCGCTTCGCGGAGGCGGCTCAGCCGCTTCTCGAGACGGAAGGCGGCGAGCTGCTCGAGCTGTACTTCGAAGTCCAGCAATTCCTTCGCGCCGCCAAGCTGTATGACGACCGCTTCACGACGATGACCGAGGTATCGCGGAACGACGTCAGCGTGAAGCTGTTCTGCCTCGATCCGTCGGAGCTGGTCGCCGGCACGGTGAAGGGCTACCGCTCGGCCGTCTATTTCTCCGCGACGCTGACGCCGCTCGGCTATTATATGGACGTGCTCGGCGGGAGCGAGGAGGACTATACGTTGTCGCTGCCGTCGCCTTTCTCGAGCGAGCAGCTGACGGTATCCGTCCACCCGATATCGACGCGCTATCAGGATCGGGACGTCTCTTACAAGCCGATCGCGGAGATCATCCGCCGCACCGTCTCCGGCAAGAAGGGCAACTACTTGGCCTTCTTCCCCTCGTACGCCTATATGAACGCCGTGCATGAGGCTTATCTGGAGCTGCTGGATGGCGCCGGCGAACGGGAGTCCGCAAGCCGTCCGGATGTCCTCCTCCAGCAGAGCGGCATGGCCGAGGAGGAGCGGGATGCCTACCTCGCGGCGTTCCGCCCCGATGGCGAACGATCGCTTGTCGGCTTCGCCGTCATGGGCGGCATTTTCTCGGAGGGCGTCGACCTGCCGGGCGACCGTCTCATCGGCGTCGTCGTCGTCGGGGTGGGCATGCCTCAGTTGGGGCTGGAACGGGATACGCTCCGAAGCTACTACAGCTCCCAAGGCAAGAATGGCTTCACCTACGCCTACGTCGTTCCCGGCATGAACAAGGTGCTGCAGGCGGGCGGCCGCCTCATCCGGTCGGAGACGGATACGGGGACGCTCGCGCTGATCGACGACCGTTACTTGGAGAGCGGTTACCGTCAGCTTTTGCCGGAGGAGTGGCTTGGCGCGGTAAAGAATGATTAAAGGCAACTTTTGGATTGACAGCATCTTGTCCGCGGTGATAAAGTGACAAAGTAGATTTCAAGAAATTGCTAGCACGGGAAGAAAGGGGATTACGTACATGCGGAATTTTTACGATAACGACATCAATGATCTTGGCGATAGCCGCGGCGTAATCCATACAAGCGTCTTCCAGCTTTGACAGCGAGATCTCGATCGCGAATCAGAGGCGCAGGGTTACGTATCCGTAATCGTGCGCCTTTATTGTGCCCTGGCAAGGGTTCCCCCTCGCGTTTTGCGTGGCGGGTCCGCCGTGGCCGGTAAAGCGTGTCGTTACGGCGGCATGCTTTTTTGTTTGCCATTTTTGGGGAAAATATGTGGAGAAAAAGAGGCCCTTTGCAAGGGCTGCGGAAGGTGTGGGTGAGACTATGTTCGGAGTTTTGAAAAAGTTAGGATGGTTTTTCCGCAAGGAATGGAAGCGGTACACGATCGCGATTACGCTGCTTGTGCTGACCGGAGTCATCGATATTATTCCTCCTTGGCTGCTCGGCTATCTCGTGGACGGGATCAGCCAGAATCTGCTCGGCACGACCGAGTTTAACCGTATTATGTATTTCTGGATCGGGCTGACGATCGTCGGCTACCTGATCACGTACGTCTGGCACTACAAGCTGTTCGGCGGCGCGTTCGTGCTGGAGCGGCTGCTTCGGTCGAGCATGATGGGCCACTTTCTGAAAATGACGCCGACGTTCTACGAGCGCAACCGGACCGGCGACCTGATGGCGCGTTCGACGAACGATCTCGGCGCGGTGGCGACGACGGCGGGCTTCGGCATTCTGACGCTCGTCGACTCGACGCTGTTCATGATCACGATCCTCATCGTGATGGCGGCGACGATCAGCCTGAAGCTGACCATTGCGGCGCTGCTGCCGCTTCCTCTCATGGCGCTGGCCATGTCCTACTACGGCAAGAAGATTCACGAGCGGTTCATGGACGCGCAGGACGCGTTCGGCGAGATGAACGATCAGGTGCTGGAGTCGGTGGCGGGCGTTCGCGTCATCCGCGCGTTCGTCCAGGAGGAAGCGAGCGAAGCGAGATTCCAGGCGAAGACGGGCGAGGTGCTGGGCAAGAACATCGCCGTCGCCAAGATCGACGCGCTCTTCGAGCCCACGATGAAAATTCTCGTCGGCTGCAGCTACCTTATCGGTCTCTGCTACGGCGGCTACCTGGTATTCCATAGCGAAATTACGCTCGGCGAGCTCGTCTCGTTCAATATATTCCTCGGCATGCTCATCTGGCCGATGTTCGCGATCGGCGAGCTGATCAACATCATGCAGCGCGGCAACGCATCGCTCGACCGCGTCAACGAGACGCTCAGCTACAAGCCGGACGTGAAGGACGCCGACAAGCCGGCGGTCGTCGCCGAACCGACGTTGGTCGAGTTCGACAAGGTCACATTTAAATATCCTTCATCGGAAGTGAACAACCTAGAGAACGTGACGCTCAAGCTGCATCAAGGCGGGACGCTCGGCATCGTCGGGCGAACGGGAAGCGGCAAGACGACGCTGCTGAAGCAGCTGCTTCGCGAGTATCCGCTTGGCAAGGGCAGCATCCGCGTCTCCGGCGAGCCGCTCGGCGATCTCCAGATCGACCAGGTGCTCGGATGGATCGGGTACGTGCCTCAGCAGCCGATCCTGTTCTCCAAGACGATTCGCGAAAACATTTTCTTCGGACGGTCGGATGCGGACGAGACGGATCTCCAGCGGGCGCTTGAGAGAGCCTCGTTCGCCAAGGACATCGCGTTCCTGCCGGACGGTCTCGACACGCTCGTCGGCGAGAAGGGCGTCGCGCTGTCGGGCGGCCAGAAGCAGCGGGTCAGCATTGCCCGCGCGCTGATCGCCGATCCGGAGATTCTCATGCTGGACGATGCGTTGTCTGCGGTCGACGCCAAGACGGAAGCCGAGATTATCGACGGAATCCGCACGGAGCGCGCCGGGAAGACGACGCTTATTACGACGCACAGATTGTCCGCGGTGCAGCACGCCGATTGGATTATCGTCATGGACGAGGGCAAGATTGTAGAAGAAGGCACGCATGAACGGCTGCTCGCGAGGGGCGGCTGGTACAAAGAACAATACGACCGCCAGCAGCTTGAAGCGGCGATCGAGACTGAATAGATAGGAGGCGTGAGGAACAATGGGCACAACGGGCAAACGATTGTTTGGATACGCCATGCTGTACAAGAAACCGATTATGGCGGCGCTGCTGCTGCTCGTGCTGGCGGTGTGCGCGGAGCTTACGGGTCCGCTCATCGCCAAGCGCATGATCGACCAGAACATTCTCGGCATCGAGAAGAAATGGCACGAGGTGAGCGGCGAGCAGGCTTTCGCCGTCCCTTATGGCGACAAATGGTATAAACGCGAGGACCGGTTTGAAGACGGTCCAGCGGCTAGGGCGGAGAGGGGAGCGACCGCGCGCGTGCTGCAGGTGGGGCGCAGCTATTACTTCCTGGCCGGCGACCTGGAGTGGGAAGGCGGCAAGCGCACGGTGTCAGGCAACGAGCTGACCGTGACGGAAGAGACGGACGGGACGGCGGGGCGAAGCGCCGTCTATCCCGTGACGAAGCTGACGGCGCAGGAGCTGTACGCGTTCTACAAGCCGGAGGTTCCTGGCCTGCTGAAGCTGGCGGCTCTGTATTTCGGCTTGCTGCTGCTCGTCGCCGCATTCGCTTACGGACAGCGGCTCATGCTGCAGACGTCCGCGAACAAGATCGTGCGCAAGATGCGGAACGACGTGTACGCGCATACGCAGCGCCTGCCGGTGAACTATTACGACAACCTGGCCGCGGGCCAAGTCGTCTCCCGCATCACGAACGACACGGAAGCGATCCGTGAGCTGTACGTGGGCGTGCTTGCGAACTTTTTTACGGGAACGATCTACATGGCGGCCATCTTCGGCGCGCTGTTCCTGCTGGATACGCGGCTTGCGCTGATTACGCTTCCGCTAGTCCCGATTCTGATCGTATGGATCATCGTGTACCGGAAGTTCGCGGCGAAGTACAATCGGATCATCCGCGCGAAGCTGAGCGAGATCAACGCGATGATCAACGAATCGATTCAAGGCATGACGATCATCCAAGCGTTCCGCCGTCAGAAGGAAACGACGAAGGAATTCGCGGAGATGAACGATTATTATTTCAAATACCAGAACAAGCTGCTCAGCCTCAACTCCATTACGTCGCATAATCTCGTGAACGTCGTGCGGAACGTGCTGTTCCTCGTCGTCGTCTGGATGTTCTGGGGCGGATCGCTGGGCGCGGTCGTGACGGTCGGCGTGCTGTACGCCTACATCGACTACATGAACCGGATGTTCGCGCCGATCGTCGGCATCGTGAACCAGCTGTCCAACCTCGAGACGGCGCGCGTCTCCGCGGAGCGCGTGTTCAAGCTGATGGACGAGGAAGGCATCGACGTGGCGAAGGGCCGCATGGAGCGGTACAAGGGGGATGTTTCCTTCGAAGGCGTGTCGTTCGCTTATAAGAAAGACGAGTATGTCCTGAAAAACATCACGTTCCACGCCCGTCAAGGCGAGACGGTCGCGCTGGTCGGCCATACCGGCTCGGGCAAAAGCTCGATCCTGAACCTGTTGTTCCGGTTCTACGACCTCGCGGACGGCAAAGGACGTATCGTGGTGGACGGCACCGACGTTCGCGATATGCCGAAGCAGCTGCTGCGCCAGCATATGGGCATCGTGCTGCAGGATCCGTTCCTGTTCACGGGCACGATCGCTTCGAACGTGAGCCTCGACGATCCGTCGATCTCGCGCGAGAAGATCGTGCAGGCGCTGAAGGACGTCGGCGCGTACGACATGTTCATGCAGCTGCCTGGCGGCATCGACGCGCAGGTTATCGAGAAGGGCGCGACGCTGTCCGCAGGGCAGCGGCAGCTGATCTCGTTCGCCCGCGCGCTCGCGTTCGATCCGGCGATCCTGATCCTCGACGAGGCGACGGCCAGCATCGATACCGAGACGGAAGCGATCATCCAAGCGGCGCTGGACGTGCTCAAGAAGGGGCGCACGACGTTCGTCATCGCGCACCGGCTGTCGACGATCCGCCAAGCGGATCAGATTCTGGTGCTGGACCGCGGCGTCATCGTCGAGCGCGGCAACCACGATCAGCTCATGGAGCATCGCGGCAAATATTACGCGATGTACCAGCTGCAGCAGGGAGCGGCTCAGCCGGCGTAACGGAGTTGCAGAAGATAGGAAAGGAGCAGGCGTGGGTGCCTGCTCCTTTTTGCTGCGTTTGCATTAACCGGAGCCGCGGCTCGAGGGTCGAATGAGTCGGCGAGGCCGTCTTAAAAGCCAAGACATGCGGCTCGTGGTATAAGTCGGCGATACCGCCTTAAAAGCCGTATCCGCTAGTCCAAAGGTTTTCGCGCAGTGCCTAACTAACAATCCGCCCGATAATCATCAGCACCAGGCCGAAGATGGCCGCCGCGCGCTTGACGCCGCGGTTCGATCGGGGGCGGAGGAACAGGCTAATAACAAATCCGATAGGGAGAAGAAGTCCATTCAACGAAAGATAGAAGGTGCCGAGCAAGTAATAGCCGACCAGCTTCAGGGCGAGCAGCTCCTCGTTCTGAGTGCGGTTCTTATACAGCAGCACGATTCCGATGACCACGACGGCGAGCCAGAATAAGAACAACATGCGCATGCCTCCTCATGGTTTCAAATGCGGTCCATGTAGAAGCATATGGGTAAAACTAGCGGAAGTTTCCGATGAAAGGAGATTCGAGCGATGACCAGAATCGATGTTCCTCGGGAACGCAAGCCAGCCAGCTTCCGTACAGGCCGATCCATCCATCGGGAACAAACTGTTCGTAGGAGGCAGGCTCGGGATAGCTCGATAGGAGCCTCTTTTCATCGAAATTCACATACAACGAAGGCACCATGTCGGAAATATGATCATATGTTTGTTGCTCCAGCACTTGCTTGAGCTCGTTCACCGACGCTTTGCAATCTTGGATACAAAGAAGAAAGGCCGAGGCGGTATCCTCGTTCACGACTGGAATATTGAATCGATCCGAGAAGTCCTCCGGATTCGGGACAGCATATCCCTTGCTGATGAAGGCATCCGCGAATTTGCGCAAATCAAGAAACCATAGCTCCTTATCGGCTACGTACCAGCCTGTGCTCGACTTGAATGTAACGAAAACGATAATATTCTGGGCATATAACGGTAACTGTTGCAAGCTTGCGCCTCCTGCTTCCTCTTGATTAGCCCCATTGTACCGCAAAAAACAAATGAAAAAAGCCCTGGACCCCCAGGGCTTTTCTCTAAAATGACGAATTACGTTCTGAACCGGCCCACCGCTTCATTCAGACTGGAGGCCAAATGGCGAAGCTGCTCGGAGCTGCTCGCTACTTCCTGCATGGAAGCGAGCTGTTCTTCCGAAGCCGCGGCGACGCGCTGGGCATTGCCGGCAGACGTGCTCGAGATGTGCTCCAGCTGATCTAGCGAAGCGGTAACCTGCTCGCTGCTTGCCGACATTTGCTGCGCGGCTGCGGATACTTCTTGTACTTGGTCGGACACTTGCTGAATGGAATGAACGATCGCTTGGAACGATTCACCCGCTTGGATGGATACGGCAGAGCCGTGGCGAGCGGCGGTTACGGATTGCTCCATAGCGCTTGCCGCTTCCTTCGTATGGCTGCCGATCGTGCCAAGAATGGCGGAAATCTGCTCGGACGATTCCTTGGAGCGTTCGGCCAGCTTGCGAATTTCGACGGCGACGACCGCGAAGCCTTTGCCATGCTCGCCGGCGCGGGCAGCCTCGATGGAGGCGTTCAGCGCCAGCAGGTTCGTCTGGTTTGCGACTTCGCTGATCATGCCGAGAATCTGCACGATTTGTTCGCTTTGGGCATGCAGCTCCCGCATCGTGACGACCGTTTGCGAGATTTGCTCCTCGACCTCCTGCATCTGGCGGCGCGTCTGCTCGATGACAATACCGCCTTGCGTGGCGAGCGATGTCGTGTCCGCGGCCATCTCGGATACCGAAGATGAGGATTCTGCGATTCGGCTAATGCCGATCGTCATCTCGGTCATCGCGCGCTGGCATTCCTGGAAGCTTTGGAGCTGCGTTTCGGTTCCCGACGCGACTTCCTGAATCGCTTCCGTTACTTCCTCCGTCGCTCTGGATGTTTGCTCCGCGCTTTGCTGCATATTCTCTGCGGACTCCGCCACCTCCGTCGTGCTATTGCGAATTTCGCCGGTCAGCTGGCGAAGGCTCGCGATCATCTCGTTGAAGGAACGGGATACTTGCCCGATCTCGTTGCCGGAGTGAACGGGGACGGCTACTGTCAGGTCTCCGTCCGCCGCCAGCTTGGCGACGCCCGAAAGTTGGCGGAGCGGTCTCAGCACGAGCGTTACGAGGACGACAATGACGAGGACGGCCGCGGCGATTAGGATAACGGCCAGAATGATGCTGTCTTTGATCATAGATTGAATCTCTGATTCCAGGTGGTCCACGTCAAAGTCCAAGCCGAACACGCCAACGACATTCCCCTGCGGATCCTCGATCCGCTTGAAGTAGGTGAGCCAGCTTCCTATCTCGTCGCTATATACGGGAGACCATCCTTCGCCGCTCTTCAAAGCGGTTTCGAATGTTTCGGCAATCGTCTCTCCCATGGCGTACGTCGCGCCGGGCCCGAAGCCGACTTCTTCAAGCTCCGCATTGCCTTGCAGCATGGTGATGACTTCGCTGCCATTCGCCGATGATTTCTCGGGCAGATAGATATAAGCGTTCGCAATGTTGTCATTACGCGTCATCGCATCGAATTTTTGGCGGAGAATGGTGAACGGCTCCGATAGGCTGGTTTTCTGATTGATCAACTCTTCGGCGGCGCGTTCGGTAATGCCGAATTCAAATTCGACCTGGTAGCCGAGCGTGTGTCCGATCATCACGATTTCTTCTTCGAAATCCTTGTATTGCGCTTTGTAAGACATCCACTGCATAACGCTGATCAACGCGACCAAAAGAAAAGCCAATATGACCGAGCTTGTCAGGACCAAACTTCTGTTTTTCCACCATTTGAACATAAACGATGAGCACCCCTCACATGTAATGAAACAATCATGATGCGGCTTCTAGGTTGATATTTGTCAACAAGCATATCACGCAGATATTAGGGAAATGCCAACTTGTTTGTTAGAAAAGTATCAGGGGCGCCATCAATTTATGGGAACGGAGCAACTATTACGCGGTTGTGGAAAATCATTGCGCATGAATGGAACGACGGTCTTGATCCATCTTCCGACCGTATAAGCCGCCGGACGTTCGTAGCGGCCATGCCGGGCAATTGCCTGTCGTGGCCTTTTTTTGTGGCGTATTTTTGCAAGCCGGACACGGATATGGATATAGAAAAGGACCATCCCTCTAAGCCAACCAGCCAATAGGGATCGTCCTTTTCTATTTTCTCTATTTACGCAAGCAGCTTCTCGAAATCCGAAGCGGGCAGCGGGCGGCTGAACAAGTAGCCTTGCAGCTCGTCGCAATTCAGATTCCGGCAGAAATCGGCTTCATCCGGCGTCTCCACGCCCTCTGCGACGACCCGCATGTTCATGCTGTGCGCGAGCTCGATGATGGCCCGCACGATCGACGAGCGCTTGTCTTCAATAGTAATGCCCCTAATGAAGGATCGGTCGAGCTTCACATCGGAGATCGGCAGGCGCTGCAGCTGGCTCAGCGACGAGTAGCCGGTGCCGAAGTCGTCGATCGAGATCTGAATGCCGAGCCCGCGAAGATGTTGGATCGTCTCGATAACCTTCTCGATATTGCGCATGAAGACGCCCTCGGTGATTTCGAGGCTGACGTATTGCGGCTCAAGTCCGGTAGCCTGCAGCTCCTCGGTAATCATTTCTTTCAGATTGCCCTGGTAGAAGTGGCGCGCCGATATATTGACCGAGACGCTGGCGCGCTTAAGGCCCGCATCCTGCCAAGCCTTGTTCTGCCGGCAGGCTTCGCGGAACACCCATCTGTCGATCTCCATGATAAAGCCGGATTCTTCGGCAAGCGGAATGAACTTATCCGGCGGGATAAAGCCCAGCTCCGGATGATTCCAGCGGATTAGCGCTTCGATCCCGCAAAGCTCGCCGGTAACGGAGCTCATCTTCGGCTGGTATTGCAAATAAAATTGATTTTCCTGCAGCGCTTTGTACAGCCCGTTCTCCAGCTGCATCTTCTCCGCGATAAGAGGCAGAAGGTTCGGCTTGTAATAGCGGAAGTAGCCGTCGCCTTCTTCCTTGGCGTTGTACATGGCGATGTCCGCGTTGCGGATAATCGCGTTCATATCTTCGCCGTCCTGCGGGTACATGCTGATGCCGATGCTCACCGTCATGTAGAGCGGCATGCCTTCGATGACGAACGGCACGGAGAAGCTGTCCCGGATCGCCTCCGCGCAGCCGGCGAGCTCCTCTTCTTGCCTGTATAGGAGCAGAAACACGAATTCGTCGCCGCCCAGGCGGAAGACGCTTCGCGATTTGCTGTTCAGCGCCTGGAAGCGTCCTGCCGCCATACGAAGAAGCTGGTCGCCCAGCGCGTGTCCGAGCGTGTCGTTCACCTGCTTGAAGCGGTTGATGTCCGTGAATAAGACGGCAACCTTGATGCTCTTGCCCGCCGCTTCGCTCATCGCGATCAGCTCCTGGAAGTGGCGGTTGAATTGAAGGCGGTTCGGCAGTCCGGTCAGCATGTCATAATAAGCGAGCTGATGCAGCTGCTCCTCGGATCGCTGAAGCAGCTGAGCCTGCGCCTGCAAGCGTTCATTATTCCGCTGGGACTCGTGGAACAGATGGAGCAGGCTGCCGGCCATATGCTTGAAGTTCATGATCAGCGAGTGGAACTCGACGATATGGCTATCCGGTATGGCGAGCGCGTTGTTCTGTTTCAGCTTCAGCGGAAGATTCCTCGTGGAGGAGGCAAGCCGCTGCAGCCCTTTCGTGAAGGAGCGATTGATCATCATCGAGACGAGAATCGCCGCCGCCGCAAATCCGATCAGATAGAGGAAATGCGTATAATATTTGCCGAACAGATAGGGATAATAAGCCTGTATCGGGAACATCAGGGCAAAGTAGCCCGAACCGTCCTTCATCTCTTCCACATATAAGAAGTGCTCCTTGTGCCACGTGTAAAGCTCCGTCCTGCCCTCGGCTTCTCTGCTATTCGAGATATACAGAGAATTCCCCGCATAATCGTAATCGCGCTCCTGCCATGGATCGAATGAACGCCCGATCCATCCGCGATGATTGGATGCGACGACCTTGTGGTCGCGGCCGACGAAGCAGAAGGTGTAAGTGTCCGAAGCGTAACGGTCGATCACGAATTGCAGCCTGCGCAGCTGGACGTCGTTCTTGGGAGCGGTCAGCGAATCGCCGACGGCGCCCCATTCTTTCTTGACCGTTGTCGTTGAGATGGTGACCATGCTCTGGACATATAACGACACCTCCTTGAAGGAGCCCGCGCTATTGATCAGCATGTTAAGCAGGAAGGAGACCATGACGATGCCGAGCGCGAAATGCAGAAGCAGCTGGCTGATGCTGCTTGGCTGCCGGTTCGTGCGCGCCACTCCGCTGCTGCGGCCAAGCAGCACGTAATGGTAAACGATTTCGGCGAACAGCGCGTTGAAAATCGCGTTCAGCGCCAGAATGCACACGATAAGCTTAATGTCGACGACGCCTTCCGGATACTGCTGGCTGTATATGTAATAGGAATACGGAATGCCGATGACAGCCCAGAAGATGGCATCGGAACGTAGTATCTTGCCGCTGTATCTGCGAAGCAATAAGCCGACAACGAGCGTTTCCATCACCCCGATTACCAGGAGCAGGGGATGGTGCATGAACAGATAACCCGCCAAGCCGGTTATGACGGCCGTTAACAATCCTCCCCATAAGCCATATAGACGTAGAGACAGGAGTACGAACAAGCTGGACAACGAGAAGCTCATGCCATAAACGAACGGGAACGCCTTCCATTCACAGACGACCGCCAGCAGTGTGCATGCGGTAAAAGTAGTAATGATCAGCCAATGATTGCGGTTGGTCAAGGTTGTTGGGCTCACATGCGTCCTCCTGATGCGGGTACAAGGCTAGCTTTTTCATGCTAATAAGATAAGGCTCACCTTATTCGTGTTTGGTATTGGCGCGAAACGTGCCTACCTTTGCCTATTTCATTAGAAAAATTAGTATTTCGTGCAGTTTCCCTATTATTCGACAAATTCAACCAAAATCCTTCTTATTCCTACAGAGGGGAAAAAGGATTTGAAGGAGGAAAGAAACGGGCAGTTGCCGAGCTCTCATCGATTTGATATAGTTCTACTATCGAATAGTTCGAGAATAGAATCAATTGGAGGGACCGACATGGAATCGAGCCAGCAGCAGCTGAAGGAATGGATACGCCGATATGAGATGGCCGATTTTACCGTCGAGCGCAGGATGCATGCCAAAGTGAAGGATTTGATGCCCGAGGAATTGACCGTGGATCAGTTCCAAATGCTGCGTTACTTGCGCCATCACGAGAGGAGCACGGCATCGGAGCTGGCCGAGGTTTTTTGCGTGGGCAAAAGCTCCGTGACGGCAATCATTACGCGATTATCCGATAAAGGCTTGATTAACCGTCTGCCGGAGGAGAAGGACCGCAGGGTCATTAATATCGTATTGACCGAGGAGGGCATTCGGATCTGCGACTTAATGGAGGATCAGGTTCAGAACGTGCTTGCCGGCATCATCGACCAGTTCGATGAGAAGGAGGCCATCGCTTTCATCGAGACCTTCGAGAAGCTGGCCAGAGCCGTCATGAAGCTGTAGACCATATAAGAAGAAAGGCGTCAAGAAGAGAAGGAGAGGGAGAGAAACGATGAAGGTCATACTGAAGCTGAAATGGCTCGTGCTTGTCCTGTGGATCGCCGGAGCCGCCGGACTGATGCTGAGCGCCCCGGGGATGGAGGAGCTGGTCCGGACGAAAGGCCAGATCACGGTGCCGGACGGCTATTCGTCCACGCTGGCCGCCGAGCTGGAGAAGGAGATAGGGGCCGGCGAGAGCGGGGCCGAAGGCATGTCGACCGTGCTCGTATTCCACAAGGAGGGCGGATTATCCGGCTCCGACATGGAAGAAGTGAAGCAAAGCATCGAGAAGCTGAGCGCGGCGGACGAATCGCTTGGCGTGAAGTCAGTCATGACGCACTTCGACGTGCCGGAGCTGGAAGAGCAGATGCTGTCCGAGGATGGCAGCACGGTGCTCGCGCTGATGAACGTCGAAGCGGGAGAGCGAGAGCTGAAGCAGGTGCAAGAGGAATTGTACCAAGCGCTCGAGGGCGTATCCGTTGAGCATTACTACACGGGCAACTGGATCATTAGCGAAGATGTCGTGCAGAGCTCGCAGGAAGGGCTTAAGAAGACGGAGTTTATTACGGTAGGCTTCATTCTCGTCATTCTATTCCTTGTATTCCGTTCCGCGGCGGCGCCGTTCGTGCCGCTGCTCGCGGTGGGCTTCACCTATTTGGTGTCCCAGTCGATCGTAGCGTTTCTCGTTGAATATTTGGATTTCCCATTATCCAATTTCACGCAAATCTTCTTGGTGGCGGTCTTGTTCGGCATCGGCACGGACTACTGTATCCTGCTAATCAGCCGGTATAAGGAGGAGCTTGCGCACCGGGGCGACCGTACGGAGGCGATCGTGCATACGTACAAGACCGCGGGCAAAACGGTGCTGTTCTCCGGACTGGCGGTTCTCGTAGGCTTCGCCTCGATCGGATTCTCGACGTTCGTGCTGTACCGCTCGGCGGTGGCGGTGGCCGTAGGCATCCTGATCTTGCTGCTGGCCTTGTTCACTCTCGTGCCGGTGTTCCTGTCGCTGCTCGGCAACGCGCTCTTCTGGCCGGCCAAAGGCTCGCTGGAGCACAAGCCGAGCCGGTTGTGGGGGACGGTCGGCAGCTTCTCGCTGAAGCGTCCGATATGGGCGCTCATCATTCTGGCCGTGTTGATCGTGCCGTTCCTGACGGCGTACAAGGGAACGATCTCGTTCAACTCGCTGGATGAGATCGGGGAGAAGTACGATTCCGTCAAAGGCTTTAACGTGATCGCCGACAGCTTCGGACCGGGCGAGACGCTGCCGACGAATGTAATCGTGAAGTCGGATGCGCCTATGGATACGCCGGAGGGACTGGCGGCGCTGGAGCAGGCGAGCCGCGAGCTGGCCAAGGTCGAAGGCGTGAAGACGGTACGAAGCGCGACGCGGCCGACGGGCGAGGTGCTGGAGGATTTCCTCGTCGCGGATCAAGTCGTCACGCTGGATGAGGGTCTCGGCAAGAGCGGCGACGGACTGGGCGAGATCAGCAGCGGGCTGGCCGAAGCGAGCACCGCGTTGAACGACAACGCGCCTAAGCTTGCGGAAGCGGCGGAAGGCGCCGAACAGCTGGTTGCCGGCACGAATGAGCTGCGCAGCGGCATGCAGGAGCTGGCTTCCGGTCTTGGCGCGATCGAGAAAGGTTTGATGGACGGCACCGCCGGCGCGGATGAGCTGCTGAAGGGGCTGACGGCCGCGCAGCAAAGCGCGGAGAAGCTGGCAGCGGGCAGCGCGGAGCTGCTTAAGGGCTATCAAGGCGTGGGCGGCGGACTGTCCGAGCTTACCGCCGGCTATCAAGCGGCGGCAGGCGAGCAGACGAAGCTTGCGCAAGGCCTGGACGGCGTGAAGCAGGCTCTTGGCGCCGTGCAGGAGAATCACCCGGAGCTGAAGGAAGACGCGGCGTTCCAAGAAGCGCTCGCGACGCTGTCGGGCTTGCAGCAGGGAGCGGCGACGCTCGGCGCGCAGCTGACGGAGATGAACAAAGGGCTGGCCGGCGCGCTGGCGGGCATGGAGCAGGCGAACAACGGCTTCGCCGAAGCGTCCGCGGGGCAAGCCGCTTTGGCGGAAGGTCTTGGCCGGCTCGCGGCGGGTCTTGGCGAGCTGAAGAACGGCATCGCTCAGGCTGCAGCCGGCCAAGGACAGATCGTTGATAAGATGCCGAGCGTGACGCAGGGTCTCGGCGAGCTTGCGGAAGGACAGGAGCAGCTGCAGGCAGGCTTCGCGTCGCTAAGCGGCCAGCTCGGCGAGCTGACGAGCGGACTGGATCAAAGCGTGGACGGCCTGAATCAGGTGACCGACGGTCTCGAGTCCGCGGGCGGCTATCTGCAAGGATTGGCCGAGGCGCCGGACCGGAACATGACAGGCTGGCACATTCCGGAGGAAGCGATTGGGGATGAGCAGTTCCAGGCTTCTCTGGACGTCTATATGTCGGAGGACCGTCAGACGGCGAAGCTCGACGTCATCTTCGCAAGCAATCCTTACAACGAAGAGACGATGGCGGAGGTCGAGGCGTTGAACGATGCCGTGGCGCGGGCGTTCCGGGGAACGGAGCTGGAAGGCGCGCAGGTCGCTATCGGCGGCGTCACGAGCATGAACCATGATTTGAAGACGATCTCGGATGGCGACTATTCCAGAACGGTCATGCTGATGCTGATCGGCATCTCGCTTATTCTGATCGTTTTGTTCCGCTCGATCGTCGTTCCGCTCTATGTCGTCGCTTCGCTTCTCGTGACGTTCTTCACGTCGCTGGCCATTACGGAAGTGATCTTCGTGCGAATACTCGGGTTGTCCGGCATCAGCTGGGCGGTGCCGTTCTTCGGCTTTGTCATGCTGATCGCGCTGGGCGTCGACTACAGCATCTTCCTTATGGACCGTTTCAGGGAGTATCGGGATATGGATCCGAAGCAGGCGATTCTCGAAGCGATGAAGAACATGGGCGCGGTCATCATGTCGGCCGCGGTCATTCTCGGCGGTACGTTCGCGGCCATGCTGCCATCCGGCGTCATGTCGCTGCTGCAGATCGCGACCGTCGTCTTGTGCGGATTGTTCCTGTATGCGCTGGTCATGCTGCCGCTGTTCATACCGGTCATGGTGCGGACGTTTGGCGAAGCCAACTGGTGGCCGTTCATGAAGCAGAAGGAGTTTGGCGCGCGGACTCGCGCGGACGTCGTGTACACGCATAGCACGAGAGAGCATTAATTTTTGAGAGGGAAGGGCTGTTGCCTAAGCTGATTGGCTTGGGAGCGGCCCTTTTTTGTTTTGCGCCCAATCTGCAGCTCATGAACCGTTTAGACTTTCCCGGTTGCAGATAGTAAGATAAGAAGGAAGATACTGTGTTTGAGGAAGCCGGATTCGGACATCCTTAAATAGAGCTTGAATGAGCAGGAGGGAGCCGCCTATGAAGCGGATTTTGATTATATTTACGGGCGGCACGATCGGGAGCAAAGCGGAGGGCTTGGCGATTAACGTGGATCAGTCCGGCTCGTACGCGCTGCTGGAAGCCTACCGGGAGCTGCCGACCTATCGGGACGACGTCAAGCTGGACACGCTGCAGCCGCTGAATCTCCTCAGCGAAAACATTACGCCGGCCGACTGGATGACGTTAGCCCGCGCGGTGCGCGGCGTAGACTTCCAAGGCTATGACGGCATTATCGTGACGCACGGCTCGGATACGCTTGGCTTTACGGCGGCGATGATGGGGTATTTGTTCGCGGACGTTCCGATTCCGCTCGTGCTAACGGCCAGCAATTACCCCATCGCGGATGCGCGGAGCAACGGGCTCCGCAATTTGTCCAGCTCGATTGATTTTATCGCGGAGACCGCATTGCCCGGCGTATTCGTCGTTTACGAGAATGACAAAGGCGAATCCATTGTTTATTTGGGAACTAGGGTGTTCCAGAACGAATCGTTTACGGACCAGTTCCGAAGCCCTTACGAGCTGCCTTACGGGAAGATGACGGAGGAACGGGCATTCCAATGGACGAAGGATGAACGCAATCCTTCACCGGATAGTCTGAGGGCGCGACCCAGCTCGATCCATTCGCGAGTGTCAGCGGAGCCGAGCATCTCCGATGCGATTTTGTACATCAAGCCGTACCCGGGCCTGAACTACGAGCTTTACGATTTCCGCAGCGCAAAGCCGCTCGCCGTCCTGCATGATCTCCATCACTCGGGCACCGCCAACGCGCTGGAGTCCGGCCCCTATTCCCTTGCGGCATTCGTGGAACGGTGCAGCTTGGAGGGAATCGAGTGCTACCTCTGCCCGATTAAGGACGCGAGCGACGCGATGTACGCCTCTTCGCATCGGCTGATCGAAGCGGGCGCCCGTTTTATCGAAAACATGTCGATCGAAGCGGCGCTGACGAAGCTAATGCTGGCTTACGGCATGATCGGGGACGAAGTGGCGAGGGACCGGTTTATCCGCGAAGAGAACGTATATTACGAGAAGCTAGAGGTGCAGCGCCCATGATCATGGAGACGATCGAGCTGCTGACGCCGGCCGGCGGCCCGGGCAGACTGCTTCCGTTCTACCGGGACGTGCTCGGCGTTCCCGTGCTCGAGTTCACCGAACGGAGGCTGACGGTGGGCATCGGGTATACCGTTATTACGTTTGTCAGCGAAGGCGCGGAGAGCTCCGAAGGGAGGGGCGGGAAGGCTCCTTATTATCATTTTGCGATGAACATTCCGGAGAACAAGCTGGATGAAGCGAAGCGTTGGATCGAGGCGAGAGTCGAGCTCGGCATGGAAGGCGACCGGGATATTTCGCATAGTGAGCTATGGAATTCCGATGCCGTCTACTTCATGGATTCCGTCGGCAACATTCTCGAGCTGATCGCCCGGCATACGATGAACAACGGCGTGGACCGCCCTTTTGACCCTTCGATCGACTTGCTCGGCGTCAGCGAGATGGGCCTGCCGACCAAAGACGTACTGGGAGCGGCGGATGTCTTCGAGTCGCTGGGGATCCCTACATATATCAGAAGAGACCCCATGTTCAACCCGGTCGGCGACGAAGAGGGGTTGTTCATCCTCGTCCCGCCGGGCAAAATATGGGCCTTCTCGAACGGTCTGACCGCGGAATGCTTCCCGTTCACCGTCAGCGTGAAGGACTTCGGCTTGCTAACGCTGGAGGAAGGCCCGGACGGCCTGGTCGTGACTCGGAGGTAGAGTGGCTTGTTGGCTCAAGTGAGCGGGAGCGGCGTTCGCAGGGTGGGGAAGGGAGCGAGTTTCTCGCTCCATGAGGTGGAATCGGCGTGGCGTCGGGGGGCAATAGAGCGACTTTCTCGCTCTATGAGGTAGAATCGGCGTTTCGCCAGACTCTTTCGCAAACCTCGTTTCGCAGGCCTAACGAACGACACTCACTCTACGAGGCGGGAACGCAGTAGCGCCAGCCCCATGAACGGCTCTCACGCTGTTTGAGAGATTTTCATCGATAAAAGAAGCGTATATAGGCAAATCGAAGGTCATGTTAAAAGACATCGGCGTTAGAAGGAGCTCCAGATGAAATAGCGGATTAAATGGTGTTATTTTAAAGCAACCACAGGCGCTCGCTCGAATAGCGGCATAAACGGCACTAATTCTTTTGGAAACGAGATGAATCTTCATCTGGCAACCTATTAACGGTATTTTGGGTGCTATTTCGGCGAAATGTGAAATTCATGCGAAAATAACAGTAAAATGTCCGTTATTGTTCCTCTATGGAGAGTGACCAGCGCTTCGCCAGCTCCAATAGAGCGACTTTTTCGCTCTATGAGGGTTGACCGACGCTTCGCCCGCCCCATAGAGCGATTTTTTAGCCACGGCGCATCAGCAATGTTTCACACTTAGCTCGACCGCAAGGTCGCTATTCGGCACAGCGAGCAAAGTTGTTTAATTGGCGTCATGCCGCATAACAAGCGGAGAGCGGGATCGTTTTGGAGAAACGAAGTGCTCGCCTTTGTTGTTGGATTCCTACTTTGGAACCTCTAATAATGGAATCCAACTACAACAGCGATCGGAAGAATGATCCCGCTCGCAGCGACCGCTGCGCATCAATAATGTTTCACTACTAGCGCGGCCACCGCGCATCAGCAACGTTATATCCATTATCCAAGGAGGAATGAACATGAGCACGGAAACCGTAAAGATTGGCGAGAAGGTACCGAATTTTACGCTATTGGCATCGAGCGGGAAGCAAGTTTCGCTCGACGATTACAAAGGAAAGAAGCTCGTCATCTACTTTTATCCGAAGGATATGACGCCGGGCTGCACGGCCGAATCCTGCGACTTCCGCGACTTCAACGGGGAGTTCGCCCAGCATAACGCCGAGGTCGTGGGCATCAGTCCGGACGACCTGGCTTCCCACGAGCAGTTCATCTCCGAATACAGCCTGCCGTTCCTGCTGCTCAGCGATACGGAGCATCGCGTTGCCGAGCTGTTCGGCGTGTGGAAGGAGCTTAGCTGGAATGGGAAAAACTACATCGGCGTAGAACGTTCGACCTTCCTGATTGACGAAAACGGAGTACTGGTCCGCGACTGGCGCAGCGTGAACGTCGAGGGACATGCGTCCGAAGTGCTGGCGGCTGTGAAAGAATAAGCGAATCCATAACGAGGCAATGAATAAACGAGGCCGCCCTTTCACGGGGCGGTTTCTATTTTGCATATGTGATTTGAAGCAGGACGTGAAGCAGGACGTGCCCATTTCCCCATTTGTCCTAGCGTCTGGAAGGATCTCAATAAATCGATACGGCCATCAAGAAATGAACATTGCGCGCCTGCGCGACGAGGCTTTATGTTCGAGAGGCGATACCCTGTTTGTCAAAAAAACGGAAAGGGTGAACGATGTGAAACGGATGAGCCAATGGAAGAGGATGTGCGTGATGTTGCTTTGTTTGTCCATGCTGCAAGCGGGGGCGCTTGCGGGACCGCCGTCTTCGGCCGTGCAAGCGCAAGCGGCGGGAGACGAATTCGATACGCTTAGAGAGAAGTGGGTTCAGCTGCTGTTTGGGGCAAGCGCTTACACGACGCCGGTGACGGATGCCGAGCTGCAATCCAAGCTGAACGCGATCGCAGGGAACGTGACCTCATGCGCAAGCGCCGCACCATGCGCGGAAGGCTCCGGAAGCTGGGATCTGCTGAATCGGGATACGGCGAACCGTACCTATCTATGGCGGGATAACGACTTCACGGGAACGGATATGACGGCCGTATCCGGCCATATGACGAATTCCTACAACCGGCTCCTCTCCATGATTACCGCCTACAAAATGCCCGGCTCCGCCCTGCAAGGGAACCAGCAGCTGAAGAACGACGTCATCAGCGCGCTCGACTGGCTCTACGCGAACAAATACAACGAGACCGTGACGCCTTACGGCAACTGGTTCCACTGGCAGATCGGAACGCCGCAGGCGCTGACCAAAATAACGGCGCTCATGTACAACGACCTGACGCAGACGCAAATCACGAACTACATGAACGCCGTGAACCGTTTCATTCCCGATCCCTATGCCCGGACCGTCCAGAAGTCGACGTATCCGGCCGTCAATCAGAGCGCGCCGCCCATGACGGGCGCGAACCTCTCCGATCAGGCCTACAGCGTGGCGCTCCGGGGCATCATCGTGAAGGACGGGGCGAAGATCGGCGCGGCTCGGGATTCGCTCAGCGATATTTTTCCGTATGTGACCTCCGGGGACGGCTTCTATGAAGACGGCTCCTTCATCCAGCATGGCAACTTCCCCTACATTGGGGGCTACGGCTCCTCGCTGCTCGGGGGGCTCGGCCAGCTGCTGTCCGTCCTGGAAGGGTCGACCTGGAGCGTAACCGATCCTCGGAAAACAAACGTGTACCGCTGGATCTTCGACGCCGTCGAGCCGCTTATGTACGGAGGCAACATCATGGACATGGTGCGGGGGCGCAACATCGCCTTCGGTCCGGCCATCGTGCCGCTTGACAAGCGAAGCGAGCATCCGGCCCTTACGGGAGCGGGATTGATCAGCGCCATCCTCTACCTCATTCCGTCCGCTCCGACGACGAATGCGGCTATCGGCTCCGGCTACCCGGCCAATCCGAGACTGGCCATGCAGAGCATGGTGAAGCAATGGCTGCTCGAGGACTCCCGCAACTCCTATATGAGCGGCGCGTCCGTCTACTTGTACCTTCAGGCGAAGTCGCTTATGCAAAATACATCCGTTCCGGCTCGCGGCGAGCTCGTCATGCAGAAGCAATACCCGAACATGGACCGCGCCGTGCAGCTGCGCCCCGGCTTCGGATTCGGGCTCAGCATGTCGTCGAGCCGCATCGCGAATTACGAGTCCGGCAATAACAACAACATTCAAGGCTGGTATACCGGCGACGGCATGACCTACCTCTACAACGAGGATCCCGATCAGTACGTCAACTATTGGCCGACGGTCAACCGATACAGGCTGCCGGGCACGACGGTCGACACGCAGACGAGAACGAACGCGGCGAGCTGGACCAATTACGTCAGCCCGAACGCATGGGTCGGAGGAGCGGAGCTGCTCGGGCTGTACGGCGCAAGCGGCATGGATTTCAAGGCGTCGGGCGACCGGAACTCCGCCGGCACGGTACTGACCCCGTCCAATCTGACGGCCCGCAAATCGTGGTTCATGTTCGACGACGAGATCGTCGCGCTTGGCGCGGGCATTACGAACAGCGGGCAGACGGGCAATGGCTGGGACGGAGCGCCCAGACGCGTCGAGACCGTCATCGATAACCGGAAGCTGACCGCTTCAGGCACTAACGCGTTGACAGTGAACGGTGCGGCTAAGCCTCCCACGCTGGGCTGGTCGCAGAGCTTGAGCGGCACAAGCTGGATTCACCTGCAAGGCAACACGTCCGGCAACGGTGCGAGCATCGGCTACTATTTTCCGCAAGGCACAACGGTTCAAGCAGTAAGAGAGTCCCGCACGGGTACCTGGCATGACATTAACACGGCAACGCCGACGACCGTGAACGCGGCGGCAACGGCGGACGCTTACGTCCGAAGCGGGGAAGCGAATCAGGGCGCGAACGCGCAGCTCGTCGTGAAGAACGATTCCGGCCATTACGCCCGGGAGTCGTATCTGACCTTCGACCTGAGCGGCATCGTACCGGACAATACCCAGATAAGCGGCGCGACGATACAGCTGACGCCAACCTCCAAAGGCCCGACGGCGAATGCCATCACGCACAAGGCGGAGCTGGTGGACGCGTCGGCGTGGACGGAATCGGGCATTACATGGAGCAGCAAGCCGTCTTCAACGGCATTGTCGCCGGCGCAGCAGTGGTCGACGATCATGCCTGGCGCTCCGGTTACCATTAACGTGACGTCGGCCGTGCAGCAGGCGCTGGCGAGCGGCAGCAAGACGGTCTCGATACGCGTATACGCCTCTTCGCCTTACGATTCGGACTCCTATGTGTACTACGCGTCCAAGGAGCATCCGAACTCGACGTATCGTCCGAAGCTTGTCTTGACCGGCTACAAGGAGATGCTGACGGAAAACTACATGACGCTCACGATGAATCACGGCACGAACCCGAGCAACGCTTCGTATGCCTATGCCCTGCTCCCGGGCAA
Source organism: Paenibacillus soyae (assembly GCF_024623455.1). Lineage (GTDB taxonomy): Bacteria > Bacillota > Bacilli > Paenibacillales > Paenibacillaceae > Pristimantibacillus > Pristimantibacillus soyae. The sequence goes on from NZ_JANIPJ010000010.1 coordinate 194,793, forward strand.
GAGCCCAGCCGAGGTCGGCGCGTACGCGGCGAATGCCCCCATCGAGGTGTTAAGCAATACGGCCTCGCTGCAGGCTGTGAAGGAAACAACGCTGAACGCCGTGGGAGCCAACTTCTGGACGGACGGAACGAACACGCTCTATGACGCGGGAGGCGCGCCCTTCCTGACGAGCAATAAGAAGGCATCCGTCATGACCATCGAAACGGCGGGCGCGATCGACATTGCTTTGTCCGATCCGACCATGCTGAACACGGGCACGATCGAGCTGGAAATTCATCGTTCCGCGGCAAGCGTCATCTCGAAGGATCCAACCATCGCGGTTACGCAGTTCGGCCCGACAATCAAGATAACGGCGAGCGTCGGCGGCGCCAGAGGGAAGACGCATCATATCAAGCTCGCGCTAGGCACGCCGCCGCAGACGACGTCCATTGAAGCCTCCGCCGACGCTTTCGTGCGCGACGGAAGCTACGCGAATACCAATTACGGCACGACCAATATTCTTGAAGTCAAAGCCGACGGAGCGGGCTACGCCAGACAATCCTATATCCAATTCGACCTCGCGGCATTAAGCGGGCCCGTCACAAGCGCCAAGCTCCGCTTGACCGTCACGGCGTCCGGGATGTCCGGCATGCAGCATCAGGCGAATCTCGCGTCCTCGTCCTGGACCGAGACCGGCCTTACCTGGAGCAACAAGCCGGCGGCGATCCAGCCGCTGGCTTCGTGGAACGTGCCTGCTGCCGGCATGCCGGTCGAGATCGACGTGACGGCGGCCGTGAACGCCGCGGTCGCGGGCAGCAAGAAGCTGGCGCTCGAGATTCTGTCGGCAAGCGCCTCCTACGGCGCGAATGGCTGGGCGCAATACGCTTCCCGCAGCCACCAGACCGTATCCAGCCGGCCGTCGCTTATCCTTTCGTAAGTAAGCGTTGTCAAAATCGGTAATCGAACGTCAAGAAATGCGAATCGCAAAGGTCAAAATATCATACCCGAGGGCAAACATTGAACCTGTACAGTCCCCGGCAGCCGGGCTAGGATGGGGGTAAGGCAGCTGCGGGCAGTCGCCGCCGGCCTTACAACATAACGAAGGGGAGTTACACGCATGGGCAAACAGTTCCGTAACAAATCCATTCTTCTTCTTGCGATCATTATGGTCTTCAGCGTAATGGCCGCTGCATGCTCCGGCAACGAAGGCAGCAACAAAGGGAATAACGCATCCGATGCGAACGCGTCCGGCACGAACGCGGCTGCAAATAAAGAAAGCGAAGCGCCGGCCGGAGCGACCGAGCTCAGCCTGTGGACGCCTCTCAATCCGAACGCGTCGGCGATCGTGAAGAGCCTCAGCGACGTGCTCATGGTTCAGGAATGGGAGAAGAAGACGAACGTGAAGTTCTCGTTCGAGCATCCGACGGGAGCGGGCGCGGACGTCGTGCAGCAGTTCGGCGTCATGGTTGCTTCGAACGATCTCCCGGACATTATCGTATGGGGAACGAACAATATCCAGGGCGGTCCCTCCAAGCTGTTCCAGGACGGCACGATCATCAAGCTGAACGAGCTGATCGACGAGCACGCGCCCAACCTGAAGAAGATCCTCGACGAGAATCCGGACGTCGCGCGGCAGGTGAAAGCGGATAATGGCGACATCTACGTATTTCCGCATTTAAGAGTAGGCGAATACGGCAAATACAAGACGTTCGCAGGCCAAGTGATTCGCCAAGACTGGCTCGACGAGCTGGGGCTCCAGCAGCCCGAGACGATCGACGAGTGGGAGAACGTGCTCCGCACAATCAAGGAGAAGAAGGGCATCGCTCCGTACACGTCGGAGAAAGGCACGCTGCTCGGCACGAAAAGCTCGTACGACTTCATGGGCGCTTACGGTCTTGGCAAAGAGTTTTACCTGAACGGAAGCTCGGTTGTCTACAGCCCGCTGCAGCCGGAGTTCAAGACGTACCTGGCGAAGATGCAGCAGTGGTACAAGGAAGGCCTCATCGATCCGGATTACGCGACGAACGACGGCAAAGCGAAGGACGCCAAGATGTCGTCCGGCAAAGCGGCGGCTTCCTTCGGATACATCGGCGGAAGCATCGGCACTTGGCTGCCGGCTCTGCAGCAGAGCGAACCGAACGCGATGCTGTCGGCGGTGCAATACCCGGTATTGAACAAAGGCGACGAGCCGAGGTTCACGGAAACGAGCTGGGCTTACGCCAACCAGGGCGCGATGCTGACATCCGCGAACGAGAACCCGGCGGAGACGATCAAAGCGCTTGATTATTTGCTGAGCGAAGAAGGACACATGCTGAAAAACTTCGGCGTGGAAGGCACGACGTATACGTTGGCGGACAATCAGCCGGTCTATACGGACCTGATTTTGAAAAACCCGGACGGCCTGCCGATCGGTCAGGCGATGGCCAAGTATTTTATCGCGAACTACGCCTTCGTAGGCACGGACGACGACCGCTACAACGAGCAATATTACGCCTTGGATACGCAGAAGGAAGCGGCGAAGAAATACGCGGAGTTCGCGGACAACGCGGCGACCGTCCTCATCCCGCCGGTATCCCTGACGCCGGAGGAAGCGGACGAATTCGGCAAAATCATGACCGACATTAACACGTACCGCGACGAAATCGTCACGCAGATCATTATGGGCAGCGCGTCGGTGGACGACATCGACGGCGCGGTGGAGCAGTTCAAGAAGATGGGCATCGAGCGCGCGATCGAAATCCAGCAAGCCGCCTATGACCGCTTCAATAAGAGATAAGCGGGAGAAGAGCGGAAGGGACCACCTTCCGCTCTCGCTTTCCCAAGCGACCGACATCATCCGCGGAAGAGAGAGTGCGAAGCCATGCAGAAACTCATGCAAGACCTCAGCCGGAACAAAGCGATTTATCTGATGGTGCTGCCCATGGTGCTCTATTACGTGATTTTCAAATATTTCCCCATGTACGGCTCCATCATCGCCTTCAAGGACTTCAGCGTCTCCAAAGGCATCCTAGGCAGTCCTTGGACCGGGCTTGAAAATTTCCAAGCGTTCTTCGACAGCATCTACTTCTGGCGCGTCATTCGCAATACGCTGCTGATCAGCGTCTATCAGCTCGTCTTCGGGTTTCCCGCGCCGATCATCCTAGCGATTCTGCTGAACGAAATTCGCAAGAAGACGTTCAAGAGCATCGTGCAGACCGTCTCGTATTTGCCGCATTTCATCTCGCTCGTCGTCATCTGCGGCTTGATCCTCGACTTCACGAGCCGGGACGGCATCGTCAGCACCATCATCGAATGGCTGGGCGGGGAGCGAAGCACCCTGCTCGGAAGCGCGGACAACTTCCGCTCCATCTTCGTCACGTCCGGCATCTGGCAGGAGCTGGGCTGGTCGTCGATCATCTTCCTGGCCGCGCTGAGCGGCATTAACCCGGAGCTGTACGAAGCGGCAAGGGTGGACGGAGCGGGACGGTTCCGCCAGATGTGGAGCATTACGCTGCCGGGCCTCGTGCCGATTATCATGATTTTGCTTATCCTCCGCATCGGCGGCATGATGGATATCGGCTTCGAAAAAATCATACTGCTCTATAATCCGAACACCTATGAGACGGCGGACGTCATCTCGTCCTTCGTCTACCGCAAGGGTATCGCGGAGGGGCAGGATTACAGCTTCACCTCGGCCGTTGGCTTGTTCCAGGCGGTTATCAACTTCGTCTTGCTCATCGGCGCCAATTGGTTCTCGCGCCGCGTATCGGGCAACCGGTTATGGTAAGGAGGCTCTCCGTATGATCAAACGCACGGTGTCCGACCGTCTATTCGACTGGACGAACGCGGCTCTTATGCTGCTGCTAATCGTCGTTACGCTATACCCGTTCTATCACGTCATTATGGCGTCGCTCAGCGATTCGAACCGGCTTATCGCCCATCAAGGCCTGCTGGCCGGTCCGCTTGGCTTCAACTTGGAAGCCTACGAGCGCGTGCTCGCCAATCCGAACATCTTCAGCGGCTATCGCAATACGCTGTTCATTCTGGTGTTCGGCACGGCCCTCAATCTGCTGCTCACGGCGATGGGCGCCTATGGATTGTCGCGGAAGTTCATGCTCCGCAAGCCGATTATGATCGGCATCATCTTTACGATGTATTTTACGGGGGGACTCATTCCGACGTACTTGCTCGTCAACAACTGGCTCGGGTGGGGCAACAGCATGCTGGCGCTCATCGTGCCGGCGGCGATCAGCACGTGGAACCTAATTATCATGCGGACGTCGTTCGAGGCGATACCGGAGAGCCTGATCGAGTCGGCGAAGATCGACGGCTCCGGCGAATTCGGCATCCTGCTGCGTATCGTCCTGCCCCTCTCCATGCCGGTCATCGCCGTCATGATTCTGTATTACGGCGTCGGGCATTGGAACTCCTGGTTCAACGCGATGCTGTTCATCCGGGACCGCGAGCTGTTCCCGCTGCAGCTCATCCTGCGCGAGATTCTCGTCCAGAACGACACGAGCGCCATGCAGCTCGGCGACGCGATGGGCGATCAGCAGGGCATCCGGGAGAGCATCAAGTACGCGACGATCATGGTCGCGACGCTGCCGATCCTGTTCGTCTATCCGTTCCTGCAGCGATTCTTCGTCAAAGGCGTCATGATCGGTGCCGTGAAAGAGTAGTTTCGGTTATACTTGAACGTAAAACCATTCCTGGCGGTGAGTAGACGTGAAGCAAAAGGTTTATCGAGTCTGGCTGCTATCCTATCTGATCGTATTGCTTATTCCCATCGTCATTACGATGCTGGTCCTGATGCGTTCGCAAAGCTTGCTCGTGGGCGAGGTCCGGCGGGCGAACGACGGGCTGCTCGACCAAGTGAGCCAGTTCATGGACAACAGTCTGGGAGACATTCAGAAGCTGGGGACGCAGCTGTCCTACGAGCCTGCCGTTACGGCCTACCTGCACCGCGAGGAATTTCAATCGGTGGGCGCGAAGTTCCATACCAAAGACATGATCAAGAGCTTTGGCACCTACACGATTACGAACGGCAACATTTGGGACTATTATGTGTATCTGCTGGACACTGACTATGCCCTGACGACGAATACGTACATGGGAGCCGACGATTTGTACACCGTGTTCCACAAAAACTCGGGCATTTCGTTCGAGGATTGGCAGCAGCTTGTCCATGCCAGCAATGCCGGACAGTTCCTCACGCTGAACGGGAGCGCGGAGGAGGCGGAAAACTCGCTTGTCTACGTGCAGTCGCTGCCCCTTCAGGAGATTCGTTCGGCGCCCGCGACGCTGCTCGTCATGCTGAACCAGGAGCGGCTGAAGCAGTCGATCGACGGCTTCGGCTTGTCGAGCCACGGCTCCGTCTACGTGCTGAATCGCGACGGCGTGCCGATTATGGCCACCGGCGAGGCATCCGGCATCCCCGAGCTTCCGCTGGGCGGCATGACAGGGAGCCGCGGGTATATGACGGCGGAGGTAGGCGGGGAAGAGGCGACGGTTTCCTACGTGAAGTCGGGGAAGACCGGCTGGACCTATATCTCCTTAGTCCCGGAGTCCGAATACCTCGCCAAGGTGAAAATGCTGCGCACGCTGACGTATATCGCGCTGGCGCTGTGCTTGTTCCTCGGCGGCTTGTCCGCGTACCTGCTGAACCGGCGCAATTACGCGCCGATCCGCAGCATGATGGACTTCGTCTCGAGCAAGGTGAAGGCGAACGTGAAAGGGATGCAGAACGAATACGCGGTGCTGCAATCGTTCATGACGGAGAGCGCGGCGTTCCAGGACGAGGCGAACCGCCGCATGAAGGAGCAGGACGGCATGCTGCGGAGCCGGTTCCTGCTGCGGCTCATGAAAGGAAGAGTGGACACGAACGCCGCGCTGGCGCAAGCGTTCGAGTCCTATGGTCTGCGCTTCGAGGAAGACCGCTTCGCCGTTATGCTGCTCCAGGTGGAGGATTATAGCGCGCTGTTCCGGTCGAATCAGGAGCTGGACGCGGAGAAGAAGCTGCAGTTCGTCTCCCACATCGTCACGAACGTCGCCATGGACATGGCGGCCGGCCGCTGCGGCGTCTACTTCGCGGAGTCGGACGGCATGATCGCGTGTCTCCTGAACATGCGCAACAAGGAAGCGGAAGCGAAGACGGAGCTGATGGAGCTGGCGGCGGAGCTGCGGAGCTTCCTGCAGGATAAGTTTTTTATGCGCCTCACGATCGGCCTCAGCGATATCCATACGATGTGGTCGTCGATTCCCCGCTGCTATGAGGAAGCGGAAGAGGCGCTCGAATATAAGCTGGTGCTGGGCGCCAGCCAAGTCATTGCCTTCGAGGCGATCAAGAAGCCGAAGAACGAGCTGTATTACCCGCTCGACGCGGAGCGGCAGCTGATCAATCTGATGGCGTCGGGCGACTATGAAGGAGCGTCGGACGTGCTGCAGCGCATCCTGATGACGAATTTCTCGGAGGGGACGCTGTCCATTCAGGTCGGCAAGCTGCTCATGTTCGAGGTCGTCGGCACGATGCTGAAGGCGGTCGAGCAGTTCCAGCTGACCACGAACGAAATCCGCGTCGAGAAGACGGCGTTCATCAAGAAGATTACCGACTGCGAAACGTTCGCCGAGATGGAAGCGGAAATCGTGGCGCTTCTGAGAGAGGTATGCGACTATCTGCAGCAGAAGAAGAAAAGCCACAACGCCGATTTGAAAAACGAGGTCGTCGACTACGTGCTCGACAATCTGACGGACATGAACATAAGCTTAACCAGCATTTCGCTGGAATTCGGCATCAACCCCAGCTATCTGTCCAGGTTCTTCAAGGAGCAGACCGGCGAGAATCTGGTGGATTTCATTAACAAACGCCGGATCGAGAAGGTGAAGGGGCATCTCGAGGCGTCGGAAGAGCCGATCGGCGCGATCGCCGAGCAATGCGGCTTCGCAAGCAGCCAATCGCTTATTCGCGTCTTCAAGAAATACGAGGGCGTCACGCCCGGCCAATTCCGGCAGAATACGTCCGTTCAAGCATATCCCCATTAACAAGCAAGGGTCTTCGTTCCCGCGGGAACGAAGACCCTTCTTGCTTGCGCGATATCCAGCGCAGGCTTCCTAGTTTCTTACTTATTCGGCCACGAATGGCTGATCCTGGCTGACCGCGATTTGGTAGACGTACATGCCCGTGCCGTCGCCGATGGCGTAGTTCAGAACCCGGTTGTTCACCGGCGCCAGAGCCGATCTGTAGAGCGTCGGGAACACCGGGATCTCTTTCACCATCAGCTCCTGCCATTCCTTATAGACTTCGAGGCGGTAGGCCTTGTCGAAGGCTTTCTCGGAGATGCCCTCCGCGATGAGACGGTCGTTCTCTTCGCTTGCGAAGCGCGAGAAGTTGTACAGCGCGTCGCGTCCATACAGTCCTGCAGGATCGACGTCGATGCCAACCGACCAGGCGGCCTGATAGACGTCGACCGACGGATCGTCTTCGCCCGTATCCCCTACCCGATTGTAGAAGGTGTTGAATTCGAGCATCTCCAGGTTGACGTTCAGTCCGATATCCTTCCAAGACTGGACGTAGTATTGGGCGAGCGGTTCGGCGATTTCGCCGCCTGTCATGGAGATGAAGTTAATGGTCAGCTCGCTTCCGTCCGGCTTCGTCCGGAAATCGCCGTTCAGCTTGTAGCCGGCTTCCTCCAGAAGCTTTTTGGCGCCTTCCGGGTCGTAAGTGACGCCCGGGTTCGAAGCGTCGTGATATTCCGGATGCGACGGCGGAATCAGCGTCGTAGCGTTCCAGCGCAAGCCATTGTAGAAACGCTTGCCGACAAGATCGTTGTCGACGGCCATCCACATAGCTTTGCGGAGATTGACGTCCGCCATCTTGGCGTTTGCGTCCGGCACCACTTGGCCGGCTTCCGCGTCCCACTTGCCCAGCTTAAAGCCGATATACGTATAAGCGCGATCGACGACGCCGAGCCATTCGACGTTGGACATATCCGCATTGTCGGGGAATTGGTCGATCGGGAAGTCGCCGACGATGTCGATTCCGCCGCTTTTCAGCTCCTGCACGACGTTGGACGGATTGACGACTTTGAGCACGACCTTATCCAATGCGGGCTCGCCGCGCCAGTAGTCGGCGTTCTTCGCATAGACGACCGACTCGCCCGGCACGATGCTCTCCACCTTGTACGGCCCGATGCCGATCGGCTTCTCGCGCACCTCCGGCGAAGCGGACATCTTGGCTACCGGAATATCGCCGAAGATATGCTTCGCCAGCGGGTAGGTCCATATTCCGCCCGTGATGAGGGAAGGCGTGGCCTGTTTGTATGTAATCCTCAGCTGCTTGTCGCCCAGCACTTCAATGCCGGAGATCGTGTCGGCTTTGCCGTCATGATATTCCTCCATGCCGACGACGTTGGTCATGTTGGAATCGTAGCGCGGACCGTCATAGTCGGGATGGCCGATGACCTCATGGGCGAAGAGCCAGTCTTCGGCCGTCACCGGCTGGCCGTCGTGCCAGTTGACGTTGTCTCGGATTGTGAAGGTGAATGTTTTGCCGTCTTCCGACGCCTCATAGGTGGCCGGTCCGTCGTTCGTATAGACGTAGCTGGCGTCCCACGTGAGCATGCCTTCGTCGAACCAGCCCAGCACCTCGGAGTCCGGCGTCCCGCTGTAGAATACGTAGTTTAACGTCCCGGCGAACGGCGTATCGGATACGAGGCCGTAATTTAGCGAGCCGCCCTTCAACGGTTCCCCCTGATTGGTTTTCTTGTTGCTGAAGTCGCTGATGTTGAACAACCCGTCCTCGTTCGCGGCCGGCGGCGCGCTGGCCGAAGGCGAAGGCGAAGCGGATGCATCGGGGCTGCCGGAAGGCGAGGGGGATGGATCGTTGCCGCCATTGTTCGACGTGCAGGCCGCAAGCACCAGGAATAATGAGAGCGTGAGCAGCAGCCATGATTTCGAGCGAATCGTTTTGCGCATAATACGTTTCCTCCTTTATCCTTTTCTTTGTCTTGCGTCGGCTGCTCGTTTGACCGCCTGACCGACGTTATTTATACACAACATCAATACCAGAATCAGTATCGACGCAGGTAGCCAGATCCACCATCTCATCTCGAGCGTCTGCGGGTTGCGGGCATAGCTTACAAGCGTGCCGAGACTCGGGGTGCTCTCCGGGAAGCCGAAGCCCAGGAAGCTGAGTCCGGATTCCAGCCCGATATTGGCCGCGAGATTCAAGGTCATCGTCACAATGATGATCGAGCTAAGATTCGGAAGCACTTGCACGAACATGATTTTCAGATGGGAGGAGCCTGACGTTCGGGACGCTTGGACGTACTCCATCTCCCTCTCCTGCAGCGCCTTGGATCGAATCAGCTTGGCGATGCCAAGCCATAGGAAGGCTGTCATAATAAGCGTAAAGGCCGTAATTCCATAGTTGGGTACGGCGGTAATAAACGCGATAACGACCATAAGAAACGGCAGGATCATAAAGAAATCCACGACTCGCATGAGCAGATTGTCGATGGTTCCGCCGAAATAGCCGGAGACGAGGCCGACCAGCACCCCGATGATGCCTGTGAGCAGCGTGACCACGATGGCGATCGTCAGCGAATTTCTTGTGCCGATGATCAGCTGGCCGAATATATCGCGGCCTCCCTGGTCGGTGCCGAGCAAGAATTCGGAGGAAGGAGGCTGCTTCAGCGCGAACAAGTCGACTCTGACAATCTGATCTTGATCGAGCAGAAGAGAGGTCACGTACACGAAGAGGGTCACGGCCGCAACGAGAATAAACGAAACGAGCGCGATTTTGTCCTGGACGATTTCGCGCCAAACGATTGATAGGCCCGACGGGCTCTTATCCGCAGGCTGCCGCGGCCGAGCCTGCGGCGACGCCTTATTCGTGGAAAGCTTCAACATGGGATTCACCTCTGAAACTCGAATGTTATTTGATGCGGATGCGCGGATCGACCATGCTTAGGATCAGATCGGACAACAGCGCGCCGAGAATCGCCGCGATTCCGTACAATAGGACAAGGGAGGTCACGACGGTGAAGTCGCGCACGGAGATGGAGCTCAGGAACAGCTCGCCCATCCCCGGGTAGCTGAAGATGCTTTCGATGAAGACGGTGCCTCCGATAAGGCCGGTAATCTCGTAGCCGAAGAAAGCGGCGATCGGCAGCAAGGAATTTCGCAGAATATGCCGATTGTAGATACGGGATTCGGAGGCGCCTTTTGCCCGGGCCGTATGAACAAAATCTTTGTGCTTGGTATCGATGATTTCGCTCCTTAGCAGCTGAACCGTCGTGACGGTCGTAATCAGCGCCATGGAGGTCGCGGGCAGCAGCAGATGATAGAGCTTGCTCATGATGTAGGAGAGGCTGCCGGGCTCCATTCCCGGCGCCACGCTTCCTCCGGTAGGGAACCAGCCGAAGTGAAAGCCGAATGCCCACAGCATGAGCAGCGCGAATATAAACAGCGGCGCCGCAAATCCGATGTAGGTGTAGCCGGTAATCATGCGGTCCGCCAGCGTATCGTTGTAGCGGCCGCTGATGATGCCGAGCGGGATCGCGATCAGGTAAGTAATGACCAGCGTGGCCAGGGAGAGCCAGAACGTATTGGCGATCCGTTCGCCGATCAGGTCGGTTACCGGCATTTTGAAGCGGAAGGACTGTCCGAGATCGCCTTGCAGAGCGTTCGTCACCCAGTCCCAATATTGCTCGTACCAGGGATTGTTAAGGCCCAGCTTAACGCGCTGCTCCTCAATGGCGGCCGGGTCGATGCTGGGATCGATCAATCCGGTCAAAGCGTCTCCGGGCATGGATCTGGCCAGGAGGAAGACGAGAATGCTGAGCAGCACGATCTGGGGGATCATGATCGTCGTTCTTCGCGCAACGGTTCTCCACATAAGCGTTCAACCTTTCTCGGGCGCAGCCACTTCATGCGTGGCCGATATGGGCTTCAAAGGATAGGCGAGGCCGTCATGGTCGAAATATCGTTCGTACGCCTCCTTGTATTCCGAATTCACGGCTTCGCGGAATCGCAGCTGCTCCTCGCGTTTCGCGGGATCCATAACCGGAATGGCGGATAAGAGCCGCTTCGTATAAATATGCTGCGGGCGTTCGAACAGGTCTTCGGTCGTGCCTTGCTCGACGAACCGCCCCTTGTACATGATGCCGATTCGATCGCACATATGACGAATGATGCCGAGATCGTGGCTGATAAGCAGGAAGGAGAGCTTCATCTCTTCTTGGATTTCCCTCAAAAAATTCAGCACTTGAGCTTGTACGGACAAGTCCAGCGCGGATACCGGCTCGTCTGCGATAATAAGCTTCGGCTTCAGCGCGATCGCTCGGGCGATGCCGATCCGCTGGCGCTGTCCTCCCGAGAACTCATGCGGGTATTTATAGATGCTGTCGGGACTGAGTCCGACCCTCTCCAGCAGCTCCCTCACCCGCTGCTTCTCTTCCAGCGGAGACAGCCTTTCGAAATTGCGGAGCGGCTCCGCGACGATATCCAGCAGCCTCTTCTTCGGATTCAGCGAAGAATACGGATCCTGGAAGATCATCTGGATATCCCGGCGGAAATTCAATTTGCCGCCGCGCTTGCCGAGCGTCAGCTCTTGCCCCTGGAACGTGACGCTGCCCGACGTCAGGGCGTTAAGCCCGATGATCGCCCGTCCCGTCGTCGTCTTGCCGGAGCCGGATTCGCCGACGAGCCCGTATGTCTGTCCTTCCTCGATGCGGAAGCCGACGCCGTCCACGGCCTTAACCGGCTGCGTTCTCGATTCGAACCAGCCTCCCCGTCCCGGGAAGTGGACTTTAAGCTGCCGTACTTCAAGAAGCGCCATGCCGGATCTCCTCCTCTCCCGGGAATCGGAAGTGCTTGTAGCAGGTGCAGCGGACAAAGTGTCCCGGCGCGATCTCATGCATTTCCGGTTGTTCTTCATGCGCCGACTCGTCGATCCAAGGGATGCGAGACCGGAACCGGCAGCCCTGCCGAGGCAGATGCTGAAGAGAAGGGACGATGCCTTGTATCACGTAAAGCTTGGATTTCGGCTCTCTGGATGCAGGGATGGAACGAAGCAAAGACCTGGTGTAAGGATGCTGAGGATTGGACAGAAGGGTGCTAAGGCTTGCGATTTCGACGATTTGTCCCGCATACATGACGGCGACGCGGTCGGCCATTTCGGCGACGACCCCTAAGTCATGCGTGATGAGGATGACGCCGGCGCCGATATCGGACTTCAGTTTTCGGATGAGATCCAGAATTTGAAGCTGAATCGTGACGTCGAGCGCGGTAGTCGGTTCGTCGGCGATCAACAGCCGGGGCTCGTTGGCAATCGCGATGGCGATGACGATTCGCTGTCTCATCCCGCCGGACAGTTCATGAGGGAATTTCTCGTAAGCAAGTTCAGGGCCGGCTATGCCGACTTGAGTTAGGAGCTCGATGGTTTTCTCTTTCCGTTCTTTCTTCGACAAGCCGGGGCGGTGCAGGACGAGAGCTTCTTCGATTTGGGAACCGACAATCATTAACGGATTGAGCGCGGACAGCGAGTCCTGAAAAATCATCCCCATGTCGCGGCCGCGCAGCTTGTTCATCTTGGATGGGGGGAGGCGGGTTAAGCTTTGCCCATCTAGCCGGACATCGCCTTCGATCTTCGCGCGGGTGTGCAGCCCCATGATCGAGAACGCGAGGGCGCTCTTGCCCGAACCAGATTCGCCTACAATGGCGAGAATCTCGTTCTTGCGAACGGTTAGGGAGACGTCATCCACGGCGGCGTAATAGCGGTCGCCGATACGGAACGAGGCGGTGAGATGCTCGATGCTTAAGAGATCGTCATGCATGAAAGAGTTCCCTCCTATGTCGAAATGAAATTCGAATTTTCTCAAAAATCAGACAATTAAGAGGAGAAGCTGGCATACTTCGTGAAATTCGGAGTGTTGGTGATACGAACTGTATCGGATTTACTTGAAATGTATTTTAGCATACAAATGTTGGGAGTGATAGAGGTTTTATTGAGATTTTATTTATATTCTAAAAAATATGAATAAGAGAAAGACACTAGATTCCCACTTTTCGGAACAATGGAATGCTTCACTTTAAAAAATAATATTCTATTGCCGCTGTTGTGATGCTTATTGTTTGCCGTTCATTTATTTCAATCGCTCTCAAAGCGAGAGGATCCGCAGTGAACCGTCAAACGGCACGACCAGCCTCTTCTCGCCGAGTAGCGGGAAGATTAGCGGAACGGAGAGACCCTATTTCGGTGAAAACAAGCACTTTTTCAATGCTTATGGAACAGAGCGCCGTTATTTGCCTGTTTCCATGTTGATTCTACTCCAAATGAAGGGAATAACGTCTCTCCGTTCCGCTAGTTCCCCAAATGCCTCAGTTTTCGGATGAATAACGTCGCTATGTTCCGTTTAGCAACAGTGCTGCTCTCACGATGCCGGAACGGCTATGTAAAAAAAAGGCCACCGCTCCCGGAGGAGAGATGACCCTTGGCTCTGTTTATTGTTCCTTCTTCCAATCCGGCAGGTGATTCACATAGCTGTCGGACAGCTTCAGCAGCTCGAGCGCGCGTTCGAATTCGTCTTCCGTCGCTTGCTGGTTGCTGCTGCCGTCTCCGGTCAGCGGATAGTGCTTGCCGTCTTCGAAGCCGCTGCCCGACATAAACAGCTCTTGGCTGCTTAAGAACGAGCCGCTCGGCAAATAATAACGTTGAGGCAAGATGTTGTACGACTGCTGATTGAACAGGTCCTGGCCGAAATGCAGCTGGTTGTCGAGCGATACGCCGAGCAGGTTCGCCGCCGTCGGCAGCACGTCTACTTGTCCGCCCAGGTGGTCGTATTCGGCCGGCTGCATGCCGCTGCCCGGATTGATGACGACCAGCGGAATATTGATCATGTCGGTGTACGTGTATTCGCGGCCGTAAATTTCGGCCATGAGATCCTTCTCGTCGCCGTTCAAGGAATAGATCGGCAAGCCGAGATGGTCGCCGTACAGCATGATCAGGCTGTTATCCCAGATCCCGCGGGCCTTCAGATCCTCAATGAAAAGTCCGAGCTGCTGATCCGCGTAGTGCTGAGCGATCAGATAGTCGCCTACAAGCGTATCGTCGTAGCGCTCCGGCAGATCGATCAGACGTTTGTCTTCCGGCATCGTATACGGATGGTGAGCCGTCATCGAAATGACGTGCGCGTAGAACGGATTCTCTTGTGCGTCCATGCGCCCCAGCTCCTCGGCCGTCTTCTTGTACAGGGTAGCGTCCGAAGCTCCGAAGAAGACGGCATCCTCGTTGCCGAAGAACTCCGCATCGTAATAACGGTCGAAGCCTACTGCTTTGTACAGCTCGCCCCGGTTCCAGAATTCCACGACGTTCGTGTGGAACGTGGCCGTGTCATACCCTTTGGCTTGGAGCATCTTCGGTATGCTAGGCAGCTCCTTGCCGGCGTAGCGCTGAGTTGCGGCGCCGCGCGGCGGGATGTAAAGCGACGTATTGACGACGAACTCGGCGTCCGAAGTGTTGCCTTGTCCGACCTGCTGGTAGAAGTGCTTGAAGTAGCTGTTCTCCTTCACGAGCTTGTTCATGTTCGGCGTTATTTCCACGCCTTCGACGTTCAGGCCGATCAGGAAGTTCTGCATCGATTCCATCTGGATAATAATCAGGTTCTTGCCTTCGGCGCTGCCTTGGAACTGCGGCGCGGCAGGCTTCTCGATCTTTTTGACCGCGTCGACCTTCTCTTGCGTGATGACGTCGGGATCGACGAAATCGATCTCCTTATTGGAGAAGATGGTATACGCCTCGTAATTGAGTATGCCCATTTGCTCGGCTTTGACGATCTCGTTCATGCTCGCGCGGTTCGGCAAAATGTTGAATAAACAGATCGCGAACGACACGGTGAGGACAGCCGCCATATATCTCGTATTCTCTTTGCGTTTGAAAGATTGCTTCCATTCAACCGCTCTGTTCTTCATGAATAATAGAACGATCATGACGACAACGTCCGTATAGATCAACAGATAATAAGGATCCATCAGCGAGAACACGCTGTTCTTTACGGCCGTTACTTGGTTGACCTGCTCCAGCGCGGCATAGGTCACGATAACGCCGTAATACTTGTAATACATAATGACAGCAAATAGAATAGAAGTCATGAGCAAGTTCGCGATCGTATAATAGAGGAACTTGCGCTTGCTGGCAAAAAACTCGATCAGGCTGTAAACGATGAGGACGAACGGGATTTCCTTAAATAATGTCGTCCAGGACGCGTTGTCCGGGAAAATAACAAACCAGGCAAGAACACTCTTTAAAAACAAGATGACGGAGAAAAACAAAATGGGACGAGTGCTCAATAGCTTCTTTGATGTTGGGATTGACACTTAGACCCTTCCTTTCACAGCAAAAAGGCTCTCTCCACAGATAGCCGCTGTCTATTTTCTATATATGTTTATGAATATTGTAAATGCACTATCATTATGCTCCTTCTGACAGGGAAATGTCAAAAGGCAAAAGGGACCTTAACAGAATTGTCGATTATTGCCATGTTTATAGACGCATCATCCCGACGTTTTGTTGCGTCAATAGGTACGGAATAAGTTTTGGATAGCGGAAGGGGAACGGAATGATGGGAAGAGGCAAATTTTTATTGTTCGCAGCGCTTGCGGCGATGCTTGTCGTGGGCGGTTACGTAGCGGTGGAGGAAGGCGGCTGGATGGCCGAGGAGCCGAAGCTGGCCGAGCAGCCGCAGGCGGAAGACGGCGCGGAGGGCTTAACCGGACAAAGCGGAGGGCAAATAACGGGCGAAGCGCCTCAGGAGCAGGACGATGAGCCAGCCGGTAACCCGGAAGGGTCTGAAGCGGACGCGGGGGGCGGGACCAACGGAAACGCGCCAGGGGAGACGAACGGCGATGCCGCGGAGCAAGGCGGAGATGACGCCGATGGCG
Organism: Paenibacillus soyae; assembly: GCF_024623455.1. GTDB lineage: Bacteria > Bacillota > Bacilli > Paenibacillales > Paenibacillaceae > Pristimantibacillus > Pristimantibacillus soyae. The sequence continues at coordinate 210,687 of NZ_JANIPJ010000010.1, forward strand.
GCGCGGCGAACGGACAAGCCGGACAAGACGCGCAAGACGATGGACAAGCTGTTCCGGCGGGCATTTCCAATGGAGAAGGAGGCGTCGTCGCCGTTGTAGCGAAGCCGGAGAGCATTGAAGCGCTCGTCAATCCTTTCAATAAACTGCCGGAGGATTACGCGCCCACCGATCTTGTGTATCCGGACGTGCGGTTCACGTTCAGCGAGAAAATTGAGAAGCGAATGATGCGCAAGGAAGCGGCCGAAGCGCTGGAGAAGATGTTTGCGGGAGCAGAGGAGGACGGCATCTATCTCGCCGGCGTCTCGGCGTACCGCTCCCATGAGACGCAGGAGGCGCTATTCGACCGCTACGTGAAGAGAGACGGCTACGAGAAAGCAAGGACGTACAGCGCGCTTCCCGGCACGAGCGAGCACGAGACGGGACTGGCCGTCGACGTGTCGGGCAGCGACGGCAAATGCGCGGCCGCCGATTGCTTCGGCGACACGAAGGAAGCGGATTGGCTGAAGAAGCATGCGGCCGAATACGGCTTCATTATCCGCTATCCGGAAGGGAAGAAGGACATCACAGGCTATCAATACGAGCCTTGGCATTTGCGTTATGTAGGCATAGACATAGCCGAGGAGCTTGCCGCCAGCGGCGAAACGCTGGAGGAATATTACGACGCGGTGCCGGTCAACGGGTAACGCGGCAGCTTCGAAAGTCGTATGATTAGCTAGCAAAGACAGCAAACTAAAGAAACAGTGGCAGGGACCGGCAGAACCGCCGATCGGCGACCGTCCCCGCGTCGGCTGCCATACGGAGGTGCGGGGCGTGAGTACGAACGTGTTCCAAAACATGTATTTAATCGTCATGCTTCTTAATATTTTCCTCGCGATCACCGTCATATTCCTGGAGCGCCGCAACGCCAGCTCCACTTGGGCTTGGCTCATGGTATTGTTTTTCGTGCCGGTGCTCGGCTTCATCCTCTACCTTATTCTTGGACAGAAGGTGCGGAAGCGGAAGCTGAACAAGCTGCTCGGCGATAATCAGCGCATTATCGAGGACGCGATGGAGAAGCAGAAGCTGGAGCTGAAGAATCGGCGGCTTCTGCCCGAAGGCAGCGAGCTGGCCGGATACCAGGATATGATGTATATGAACCTCGCGACGGGCTACGCGCTCTACACGAGCAATAACGAAATCGCCATCTTCACGGACGGTCATCATAAGTTCGATTCGCTCATAGCCGACATCGAGGCGGCGGAGCACCATATTCATTTGGAATATTACATTGTAAGGGATGACGCGCTTGGCAGGCGGCTGGTGGAAGCATTGGCGAGGAAGGCGATGCAGGGCGTCGAGGTCCGGTTCCTGTACGATCATATCGGGAGCTCGAACTTGCCTAGGCGGTTCTTCCGCGAGCTTCGTGCGGCAGGAGGGACGGAGGCGGCTTTCTTCCCTTCGCGGATCCCGTATCTCAATATGAAGATTAATTATCGCAACCACCGCAAGCTGGCGATTATCGACGGCCGGATCGGTTATATCGGCGGCTTCAATATCGGGGACGAATATTTGGGGCTGAACGCCCACTTCGGGGAGTGGCGCGATACGCATCTGAAGGTGGCGGGCGGCGCCGTCCTGCAGATGCAGGCTCAGTTCATGATGGATTGGAACCTGGCGACGTCGGGACGTGTGGAATTGAGCCCGAATTATTTCCCTCTGCCGAAGGTAAGCGTTGGACATATCGGCATGCAGCTGGTCGCGAGCGGCCCCGACACCGAGTATCAGGAGATCAAAAACGCCTATATCAAAATGATCTCTTCCGCCAAAGAAACGATCTGCCTGCAGACGCCGTATTTTGTTCCCGACGAAAGTCTCATGACCGCGCTGCGCATCGCCGCGCTTTCGGGAGTGAAGGTGAGCATCATGCTCCCGAGCAAGCCCGATCACTTCTTCGTCTATTGGGCGACGCATTCCTATCTGGGCGAGCTGCTGGCCAGCGGCGTTCAGGTGTACTTATACGAGAATGGATTTCTTCATGCCAAGACGCTGGTCGTCGACGGGAAGGCGGCGTCCGTCGGCACGGCCAATCTGGATATCCGCAGCTTCAAGCTGAATTTCGAAATGAATGCCTTCATCTATGATACGGAAACGTCTTCGAGGCTGGAGGCGATCTTCCGGGAAGACATCCGTCTGTCCCGACAGCTCACGATGCGGGATTACGCCGAGCGGCCTCTCTTCAACCGGTTCAGGGAGTCGATTTCCCGGCTTCTCAGCCCGATCCTTTAAATATCCGCACAAGAAAAGGGATTTCGCTTATCCGTTGATAACCGAAATCCCTTTATGTTTCCGCAAACCGACTATTCAATTGAATATACGCTCCATTCTACTGCTTCAAACAGCTTATTAAGTGTAGCTTCCATCCTTTCGGAGAAAGTAAGTATAGACTTCAGATCGACGTTGCCGCTCTCTTGGTCCCCGCATGTCCTTTGTGCCAGCCGTCTCCTTCCTGCGAATGTGGGACATGCTTCGCTAGCCTACTTCAATGGACTATCCCCTCTCGTTTAAGGTAAGCCTAGTATACACCATTGTTTAAATAATGTAAATATTCTGATAATTATTTTTTTCGATGAGAAGAGTTTGGTCAACGGGTTGACGCAATATGGATTTGAATTTATACTTAGTCTAAAATCACCTGAGAAGGCGGCATGAAGAAGACATGAACAAAATAAACTTAACCGTACAGAGAAAAGCCATATATGACGTCATTCAGCATGCGCACGATCATCCGACGGCTGCCGACGTGATCGAGCGGCTGCGGGGACAAGGCCATAACTTCGCCTATGGAACCGTCTATAATTCTCTTCGATATTTAACGGACGTAGGATTGATTCGCGAATTGAAGCTGGGGGAGGCGGTCAGCCGCTACGACGCCCGGACGGAAGACCACCAGCATATCGTCTGTCTGCGGTGCGGGCGGGTCGATGAAGTGATGGTCGAGGTGCCTTCGGATTGGATGGAGGCCGTGGCGAACCAAACCCATTACCGAATCGAGCACGCTGAGGTCGTGCTGGAAGGAGTGTGCGAGACATGCGCGAAGAACAACGGTTAATCGAACGGACGGGAGGCATGCTCTGCCCCCTGACGAAGCGCATTATGGTCATTAGTCCGCTTCCGGAACGCGTACGCGGCCTGCTGGTCCAATTAACGGCGGAATGCTTCGACGTCTTCTCGCTGCGCGAATTTAACAAAGGGATGCTGTCTGCGCTGACGCCGGAGCTGCTGGTGTACGACGCCATGGCTATTCCTCTGTCGTCGGCAGGTCCGGTAGCGGGGCAGACTCTCCATGGAGGCGAAGAGCTGCTGCGGGCGGCGGAGCAAGCGGGTATCCCGGTTCTGGTGCTTCTGGACGAAGGGTCATACGGGGAGAGGGTCAGCGCCATGCTGCCTTCCGCGGAGCTTCTCGAATGGCCGGCGATGCCGGAAGAGGCGATGCATCGCATCAATCGGATGCTGTCCGAGCGTCCTGCTCACTCGCTCTTCGGGTATAACGAAGATATCCGGATGTTCAAGGATATTCGCGTTGATCTGCGCAAGATGAAGGTGGAGAAGAGCGGCGTTCGCGTCGACCTGACCAAGACAGAATACGATTTGCTCCTGTTCTTCCTGAATTCCGACGGCTCTGTGCTGACCCGCGAGGCGTTGCTCGACAACGTCTGGGGCATGCATTTCTACGGAGGGAGCAACGTCGTCGACGTGCACATCAAGAGCTTGCGCAAGAAGCTGAAGGACAGCGCGGTATCGCCGAAATATATCGTCACCGTCCGCGGAGCGGGTTACCGTCTGGCGGACGAACAGCTGCATTAATCCTTTTATCCGCGAGTCCTGCTGATCGATCGTTCATCCAATGTTCATCTTCCGTTCATTATGCTTTCATGACAAGTGAACGAGTGGAGCGTACAATTAGTTTAAAGATTTAGATCAAGTCTAAATATAAAACTAATGAGGTGCTAAATATGGACAATCGTTTAACGACGAATCAAGGCGCGCCGGTGGGCAATAATCAGAGCTCCCGCACGGCCGGACAACGCGGACCTACTTTGCTGGAGGACTACCATCTGCTGGAGAAAATCGCGCATTTCGACCGCGAGCGCATCCCGGAGCGCGTCGTTCACGCGCGGGGCGCGGGCGCTCATGGCGTGTTCGTGCTCGAGAACAGCATGGCCGAATATACGAAGGCCCACTTCCTGGGCGAAGCGGGCATGAAGACGCCGGTATTCGTTCGTTTCTCCACCGTTATCCACGGCACGGGCTCCCCGGAGACGGCCCGCGATCCCCGCGGGTTTGCGGTGAAGTTCTACACGCAGGAGGGGAACTACGATCTCGTCGGCAATCATCTGCCGGTATTCTTCATCCGCGACGCGATGAAGTTCCCCGATATGGTGCATTCGCTGAAGCCTGCCCCGGATACCAATATTCAGGATCCGAAGCGTTATTGGGATTTCATGACGCTGTCGCCCGAATCCACGCATATGCTGACCTGGGTGTTCTCGGATGACGGCACGCCGGCGACCTATCGCGAAATGGACGGCTTCGGCGTCCACGCGTTCAAGTGGATCAATGCCGCCGGCAAGCAAACCTATGTCAAATACACATGGAAATCCAAGCAAGGCGTACGCAACTTCACGGCGAAGGAAGCTTCCGAGATGCAGGCGAAGGATTTCAATCATGCGACTCGCGACCTCTACGAAGCGATCGAGCTTGGCAAGCACCCGCAATGGGAGCTGCATGTCCAGCTGATGCCGGCCGAGGATATCGACCTCTACGCGTTCGATCCGCTGGATCCGACGAAGATTTGGCCGGAGGATCTGTATCCGCTGGTGAAGGTCGGCACGATGACGCTGAACCGCAATCCGCTCAATTACTTCTCCGAGGTGGAGCAGTCCGCGTTCGCGCCGAGCGCATTGGTGCCGGGCATCGAGCCATCCGAGGATAAGCTGCTGCAAGGACGTCTATTCTCCTATCCGGACACGCAGCGTTACCGCCTGGGCGCCAATTATTTGAACCTTCCGGTCAACTGCCCGTACGTTCCCGTCCGCAATCATCAACGTGACGGAGCAATGACGATGAACGCCGATCCGTCGCCGATCAACTACGAGCCGAACAGCTTCGCGGACACCCCGAAAGAAGACCCGGCCTACCAGGATTCGCATGTGCCGCTTCAAGGCTCGGCGGGCCGTCAGAAGATCGAGAAGACGGACGATTTCACCCAGGCAGGCGAGCGGTACCGTTCGTTGTCAGAGGCCCAGCAGGCGAATCTCGTCTCCAATCTGGTGAACGATCTGAAGGCGACGAACGAAGATATCCAGCTGCGGGCGATCTGCAACTTCTTCCGCGCCGACAGAATGCTGGGCATGAAGCTGTCGGAGGGGCTTGGCATCGATATCCGCCAATTCGTCCCGCAGCGTTAAGGACTTTTCATAGATTCTCTCAAAGCGGTCCCCGCGCGAATTTTCGCTCGGGGGCCGTTTTTTTTGCGGGGAGTCGGCCCGGGTGTTTGCTTGAGACAAGGACGAAAGGTAAACTAAAAGATATTAGGCAAGGTATAAACGGAGGTTAGCGGTATGTTTTGGACCAATCCACTCGTGCAGACGGCGGCGATCGTTTTTTCGGCGCTTGCGGGTTTAAGTCTGATCATCATTCGGATCAGGGCGGGGAAGCAGCCGACGACGTTGAAGAAGATCGTTATCCCCCCGCTGGGCATGGCGACGGGGTTCATCATGTTCGCGGCGCCGGTTACGCATATTCCCTGGCTATGGGGATTGTCGGCGTTCGGCACGGGGCTGCTGATATTCGCCTTCCCATTGATCGTAACGACGAGGATGGAGAGGGTCGATTCGGATATATATGTACGCAGGTCGAAGGCGTTTATCGCCATCATGGCTGTCTTGTTTTTGGTGCGTTTCGCGCTGCACGGGGTGGTCGAGCAGTATATGAGCATCCCTCAGACGGGAGCGATTTTCTATTTGCTGGCTTTTGGCATGATCGTGCCGTGGCGGGTGGCGATGGTCGGGGACTATTTGCGGCTGACGAGGCTAGGGGTCGCGGAGAGGAGCTAGGCGCATGAGCGGCGTTATTCTGATCAGAGGGAAGTCTGGTACCGGCAAAACCGCCTTATCGACGGAGCTGAGCAAGCGGCTTGGACTGCCTGTACTGCGGAAGGACGATCTGTACGATTCGGTTGCCGACTTCATTCCGGAGCATGGTGACCGCAACCGCGTCAGCTTCGACATCCTCTACCGTTTCCTTCAAAAAGCCAGAAGCCTCAACCCGCTGCCGAACCAGCTTATTACGGATTTGCGCGAGCTCAAGGAGCATTATAAGGATGCGCCGGAAGCGTACATGGACGGTGAGCTGATCGTGGACACGGTTAGGCCTCTGCGCGAGTTAGCCGATGAGGCGGAGATTTTTCTGCGCGGCTGCCGATAGCATCTAAAAAAGACTCCAAGCGCCCTTAACGGGCGATGGAGTCTTTTTGTGTTGTTTGTGTGTTGGCGCGTATTACGATTCCGGCCGAAGATGGCGGTACTGCGTCGCGATCGTCCATACCCGCAGCAGCGTTTGGATCAGCGGATAGCCCTGATGCACGATGAGGGCGAATAAGCCGGCCCACGCCATCGAAACGCCGCCGACCAAGAGCCCCAGCAGAGCCGCGATGCCCCACATAATAAGCGAGATGGCGGCGTAGGAGAGGAAGCGGCGCACCGACTGCCACAGGGAAGGGAGGATTCCATCCCCGGACACCGACCCGAACTGCATTGAAAGGAACAGTAAATGGATAATGGCGACCCAAGCGATCCATATGGCGGCTCCAGGCGCCACTTCGCCGAGCAGCGAAGAGGATGCCCCATCGTGGCGCAAGGCGTCAATCCATTTGGGCACAAGCCACCAAGCCGGCGCGATCATGAGCGCTCGACCGATCCAATACAGAAGCACGACAGGCTTCCAGAACTTGCGGATCCCTTCGAGAATACGCGTACCGCCTTCGCCTCCGCTGCTCTGATGATGGATGGAATAGAAGAGTCCCGCATTGAATAGAGGCGTAAGCAGCATGCGCGCCAGGAACAGACCGCCGAGCAGCCAGAGGTACGGCTGGATCAAGTCGGTTTTGAAGAGCTGGAATTGAGCTTCCGCCAGGAACGACTGGACGGCCTGTTCCGTCGGAGCATTAGCTGGGAATCGCCTCAGCAGAGGAGCGACGGTATCGTCGATTGCCCGGTATACGAGGAATCCCCATAGCAGCTGGTACAGGAAGAGGACCAGAATCATGTTCATATGCTTGAAGGTCAGCCGCCAGCCTAACAACATTTGGTGTTTCATTCGAATCTCCCCTTGCGAGCGAATACTTGCTATGACGCGGGTGACGCCTGGTTACCAGCCGAGCGCGCCCAAGAAGCCTTGAATGATATTCGATACGCCGAGATTCCATCGCGTGCGCGTGTCGTTCGGCAGCTCGGCGAGCATATAGTTGTTGATGAGCTTGTTGTCCAGCACGTTCGTATGATCGGGATCGACGGACACCCATTCCAGCGGCGAGGCGGTAACCTCCGTGTACTGAATATGGGATTCGTCGCCGGCCCATACCTTGGTCTTCGTGGTACCGTCGGCGAATTGGAACAGGATCGGGATTGGTCCGGTCGTTCCGCCGTTTTTCTTGATGAGGATATGGGATTCGAAGTACGTCTCCCCATCCTTATCTACCTTCTTGGCGTCAATCGCGTCGACGGAGAAGTCGGCCATTTGGTTACTGTATACGTATTGGTTGAAATAGTCCGTCCAGTTCGCTTTCGTCACCTGCTCCACGACCCGCTGGAAGTCGGAGGTGGAGGGATGCTTGAACTTGTATTTCTGGAAGTAGGTGCGCATGATGCGGTTCATGAGCTTCTCGCCGACCTTGTTCTCGATGTCGACAAGCACCAGCTTGGCCCTCATGTAGACGTTCTCGGCGTATTGCATCGAATCGTGGAAGGCCCACGACGGCTGCTTGAGCGGTGCGGGATCCGTCATGTAGCTGGCTTCTAGGCGCAGGTTCGGCTGGATGCCGTAGGCCGCCTCCATGACTTTGTCCTCGGCGTAGGAAGTGAAGCCTTCGTCGAGCCATGCCTCCTCGAACTCGTTGGAGGCGACCATGCCGTACCAGAACTGATGGCCGATTTCATGCACGACGGTGCGCTCCAGCTCGAAGCCGGGATTATCCGTTTCCGCCGCGAACGCGGTAACGAGCGTCGGGTATTCCATGCCGCCTGCTCCTCCCGCGCCTTTCGGCGGAACGACGACGGACAGGGTGTTGTACGGGTAGGAGCCGTACCACTTGGCATAATTAGCGAGCGCCGACTTCGCCGCGTGCATATAGCGGTCCTTCAGCTCGACATGCATGGGATCGAGATACAGCTTGATGCGGACGCCGGGAATGCCCTTGTCGGAGTAGGCGGTCTCCGCGAACACGAAGTCCGGGGACGCGGCCCAAGCGAAGTCGTGCACGTCTTCGGCATAGAATTGGAACACCTTGGTTCCGTCCTTCTCGGCGATCGGCTTGGTCTGGAAGCCCGTAGCGGCCACGGTGTAGGCCTCGGGCACTTGGATGCGCACGCTGTAGATGCCGAAGTCGCTGTAAAACTCCGAGTTGCCATGATACTGGTGTACATTCCATCCTTCGGAGGTGCGTCCCCGCGTTCCGGCGGTTTCGTACACGGCGATTTTCGGGAACCATTGGCCCGCCATGATAAAATTGCCGGAGTAGCCCATGCGTGCGAATACTTCCGGAAGCTTCACCTCGAAGCTCATCCGGAGGGTGATCGATTTGCCGGGCGCTACCGGCTCGGGCAGTTGGAGCCGGGCTAGCGTCATGTCGCTTTCGTTGCCATCATCCGGCTGCGTATATTGCAGACGGGGGAGCAAGCTTTCGCCTTCGAGCGTCTGCAAGGTCAAGAGCTGCATGTGGCTCGTGCTGTTCGAGGTGGCCTTGTCCGTCCGAAGCATGCCGTGCGACTCGGTCATGAAGGTTGTTTTCTGCGACTGGAACGCGTTCGGATAGAGGTGGAAATAAAGCTCGGACACCGGTTTTTTGCCTGGATTGGTCCAGCTCACATTCTGCGTCCCGTCCAGGTGCTGACCGTCCTCGCGCAGCGAGACGTTGATGTGGTATTCCACAACCCGCTTGCTCAGGGGCTGCGGCTTAGGCGGCATGGCCGCGTCCGGCTGCTGGACAACCGGTGGCTTGGCCGTATTCGGCGCAGGCGTAATGGGCTGCATGACGCTGGCGGCAGGGGCTAGTGCATACGTGTACTGGGACAGCCAGGCGTTGCTGAAGCCGTTCTGCAGGGATACTACCAGCAGGGCGGCCGCGAGCGAACCGAATAAGACGAGTCTGATATGGCGTGGAGTCATTGAACGTTTCCCTCCCGTTGACAAGCATCTACAGCATGTATATGTTTGCAATTCCAAGATTATTAGCTAAAATGGAATTATTGTCTGAGGGTTTAAAAACCTTTGAACGGGAAGGTGGGATTAGCTTGACGGAGCAGGGAAACAATCAAGAACAACCAAAAGAAAAAAAATCCTTGTCGCTCAACGTCGTGAGCAACAAGAAACATAGAGGCTTCGGAGCGGGATCTATAGATCTCAGCGATGTGGCCTGCGTCATGATTGATGAGGGCGTCGCGTATATCGATGTAGGCATCATGCATGCCAAGAGCAAGGTGGAGCGCGGCATCAAGTTCTCGCCGAACAAGGAAGACGTGCCGAACGGCCGGCAGTGCTGGATCGTATGGGTGGCTGTCGACCGTAATGAGGAAGGCTCGTATTACGCGGGCGCGACATCCTGCGAGATGCTGGTCGATTCCGAGGCGAAGCGCGGCTGGAAGATTCTCGCCGATCACGTCAACCGTCTGGATTACGCGATCAAGCGCCGCTACATGCTGGACAACTTAGGCGACGCCGAGAAGGCCGCTCTCCGCAAGCTGCTCGTCGAGCACAACGCGGAATGGTGGGACCGCTCGCCAGCCGAGCTGAAGGACGCTTTGGGCGGGTAACAAGGTAACTACTAGATCGTTTATTTTGAATGAGGCATAAAAAAGCAGTCCTCCATAATCGGAGGACTGCTTTTTTAGATCAATAGAAATCGTTACACAAGTTCGTATAGACGGATGACTTTAGTAACCGAGAGATTCCCGGACAGGTCTGCCGCAATTAAAACATAATCCGTATTCAAGCTAAGAGATAAATCAGAGCCGACCAAGAAGTCTTCATTCGCCGCTACATCACGCTGCCGATTTCCCGTTACCAGTTCTTTGAGTCCGTTGGCCGTAGGCTCTTCAATGTCTTCATAGGCTGTATAATCCATAATGAATATAGTTCCGGCTTCGTTCGAGCGAAGCTTAAAGGATGTTCCGTTCCGAATCATAGTTGGGAAATCGGTAATCTCCTCGTCTGCTCCTTCGATTACTTTAAAAACCGTAAGAACGGGACTCCCGGTATCGGACATAAGATTAACTGTTTCAGAGGTCGAGACGTTGCCGGCCGCATCCACCGCATAGAGATGGTACGAGCCGACCGACAGAGCAGTCGTTGGCAGTGAGGCGGAAATGCCCGCCGAAACGGCCTGCTTCAGAGCTGTCCCAGGTTCGCCATCTAGTGCCGCTTCCAGTTGGCTGCGGGTTGGCGTAGTATCGATAAACATTTGGAATGGCACGACATAGATAAAGCCGTTCTCGCTGCTGGTCGCTGGGATGGGGAAATTAATCACCACATTGCGTTCTACTTCGCTCAGTACCGGTGCCGTCGTATCCGCCGGCGGAACATAAGGCACATAAGCCGATACCGAAGCCGAGGCGCTGTACGACTCGTGGGAAGCCGTGATGGTGAAGGTGCCGGTCGTGCTGGCTTGGAACAGGCCGGATTGATCGATGCTGCCGCCGGACGCGCTCCAGGAGATCGGCTTGTCGAGCTCGATCGTTTGGCTGCCGATCTGGGCGGTTAGCTTGGCGGAGAACTGCACCGAAGTGCCAACGACGGCGGATGCGGTGGAAGGCGTAACTTCCATCTTCACGGTGCCCGTTGTAATCTCCGAGGTTTTGCCCAGGAAGGTTACCGTATAAGTCGTTCCGGGGACAAGCTCGGCCAGCTCAAGCGATGCCGATTTGCGGTCCTCGCTTAGCGAGACGCCCGACACGGTAACGGATTGGCCGGTTGCTTTCAATGCGACTTGGAATTGCTCCGGTCTCAGCTGGAGAGCAACTTCCTTGTTGAAGCTAAGGCTCAGCGTCTCTAGGTCGACAAGACTAGCCGAGAAGGACAAAGCCGTCTCCGATTGCTGAACCTTCAGGAAGTTGGACGCCACAAGCGCTACCTGCTGCCGCTGCGCCGAGCCGGAAGGATCAAACGTCCCGTTTCCCGATCCGCTCATAAGCTGGGCTTCCACCGCGAAGCCGACGGCATCCTTGGCCCAGTCCGAAATGCTGCCGCGGTCCTCGAACGTAAGCTGCGCTCCTTTGCCGGTCGCGTCTACGCCGAGCGCGCGAACGAATAATACCGCCATCTGTTCGCGGGTCAAATTTTGCGTGGGGTCGAATTGGCCATCGCCCTTCCCGTTAATGAGTCCTGCCGCATGGGCCGCTTCCACGTATTTATAGGAATAATGACTGGCCGGCACGTCGGAGAAGGTTGGCGTAGCCGGAGCCTCTTCCACGTCCAAGTTCAGCGCTTTGGCCATAATAATGGCAAAGTCCTGTCTCTTAATATTGCCTGTCGGATTGAATTGTCCTGATCCGTTTCCTTGAATAATGCCTGCCTCGACAAGCTCCAGGATAGCGTCCTTCGCGTAGGAGCCTTCAATGTCCGTTAATTCCGTTGCAGCATCCGCGGCATGCGGGACGGCAGGGAATAACAGGGACGCCGCGAGCAAAGCGGCCGCGCTTCTTATTGCTAATTTACTCATAAACTAGTCCTCCAAATCTATAAATCTTCCATAGCTATCATACCATGCCCATTCTGTTAAAAGAAACTAAAATAGCGTGTTGCGGCAGGCGATTCCAGGCGGTAGAATGGACGGGTTGCATGACGAATCTGTGATAAAAAAACTTTTTTCGAAAACGCGCAGGGTTTTCCCAATTAACAAACGTCTATTCTATCGGGAAGGGAGGAGAGCGACATTCTAGACGAAGAAGAATGGCTGTTGGCCGCGCGGAACGGCGGGCCCGAGCATTATCGACCGTTCGTGCAGGCTTACGGGCCGTATATCTACAAAACCGTCTACGCCGTGCTGCATTCGCCGCACGATGCCGAAGACGTGACGCAGGAAGCGCTCTTGCAAATTTATCGCTCCCTCCCGAGCTATCGAATGGACGGTCTCAAAACCTGGATAACCCGAATCGCGGTTAACAAGGCGATTGATTTCAAGCGAAGCAGGGCGAGGAGGCCGGAGGAGCTGGTCGAGCGGGAAGCCGTGGACCGGCAGTCGGCCGACCTTCAAGCGGACGGCATGCTGGCGGCGGCGCCGCGGCCGGCGGCCGAGGCCGAAGCGATCCGGCGCGAGGAGCTCCGGCATGTTCAAGCGATGGTGAACGAGCTGCCGGACAATTATCGCGGCGTGGTGACCGCCTTTTATATGGAAGAAAAATCGTACGAGCAGATCGCGGCCGAGACGGGACTCGAACGCAAGAGCGTGGAGTCGAAGCTGTACCGGGCAAGAGGCTGGATGAAGCGGCATTGGCGGAAGGAGGACTTCGAATGAGCGGAATGGACAACGGACATTTATCGATGGAACAGCTCCACAAATATATTCGGAACGAGCTCTCGCCTTCCGAACGCGAGCAGGCGGATCAAGAGCTTCTCGAGTGCGAGGGCTGCATGTGGCGGTTCGCGGCGGCGATGAAAGAGGCCGAGCGCGGCGAGCTTCCGATCGTGCCGGACGACGGGCTGCCGGATATGTTCCATCTTGAGGAGCGGGTCATGGCCGAGCTTCTCGGCAGCTCGGCCAGTCTGGCGGAGCGGCATGCCGAACAGGATACGACTGCACTGCTTCCAGGCCAAGAGCTGGCTGAAGCAGCCCATACGAAAACAACGGCGAGACCGAGACTTGGCGATGAACGGCACCAGCTTGACCAACCGCAGACGCTTGCGCAAAGTAAAGTCCCGAATCGCCGCGGCTCTTGGCTGCAGCATCCGGTCACGCATTACGCGATCGCGGCCTCCGTTACGCTGCTGCTTGTGGCAACGGGCGCGCTCGCCGGCTTCTCCGAGAAGCTGCAGCACATCGATGAGGCCGACGGCGCGGCGGCAAGACCGCCTTTCTCCGCCAGCGCGGAGTGGAGGGATGAGCCTTCCTGGTCCGACCGCCTTGTCCACCAAGCGGGCAGCTTCCTGGACGGCGTGCAGGCGCTGCGCTTCAATAAATAATTTAATTCACGAGAGGATGTTCATCCTATGATTAGAAAAAGCCCGTTGACTGCGTTCTTTCTGTCTTTTATTCCGGGCGCGGGGCATGCGTATTTGGGCAGAACCGGCAGGTTAGTTATGTATGGTGGGGGATTCTTCGGAAGCTTGCTGCTCGCCGCTTTCGCTCTGGCGACGGATTCGGATGAAATCGGCGCGTTCATGCTCGTCATGGCGTTCCTCTTCGGCTTCGTTAACATGCTCGACATGATCATCACGATCATCTCCGGCAAGGCGTTCGCGCCTGCTATGCCTGGCGGATACCCGCCGCCGGCCAATTACGAGGCGGCGGCCGGAGGCGGACTCGCCGAACCGTATGGTGCCTCGGACCCGCAGCAGGGCGCAGCTTTCGGCTCTGCTCGCGCCCATTATGCTTCGCCGGCCTATCATGAGCAGCAGCAAGAGAAGACGAGAACGATTCTGCTGTCCATTATTCCCGGCCTCGGCCATATGAATCTGGGGCTGCTGCAGAGGGGCATCACGTTCCTCGTATCGTTCGTCGGCTTGTTCGCGATTATCGTATTCATCAGCATCATTACGAATTCCGCGTCCATGCTGGTGTTCCTGCTGGCCCTGCCGGTTATTTGGATTTACGGAATATTCGATGCCTCGAGTCTGGTGACGAGCAAGCACAACGGGGCGCTTCTGGAGGACCGCTCGTTGTTCGAAGGAATCGAATCGCATATCGCTTCCGGGCAGAAGAACAAAGTGCTGACGATCGCACTATCGATTTTCCCGGGAGCGGGCCATCTCTATCTCGGTCTTCAGAAGCGCGGCTTGCAATTGATGGGCGGGTTCCTGCTGGCCATCTACATTATGGATAACCTGAGGCTGTCCTTGTTCTTGTTCCTGCTGCCGCTGTTCTGGTGCTTCGCGTTCTTCGACGCGCTGGCTCAGCTGTCCCGGTACGGACGCCAAAGGCTGAGCGACGAACCCGTACTTCCGATGTTCGTGCCTTATCAACGGTGGCTTGGCGTCGGGCTGCTGGGGTTCGGCGTATACTTCCTCGTCGACCGGATCTTGATTCGCGAGCTGCTGGACTACTTTCCTCACATCTACGCTCAATATATGGAGTACAAGTACATGCTGCCCACCGTTATTATCGCGTTCGTGATGATCGTCATCGGTTTGAGGCTGGCCTTCGGCAGAAGCAGCGTATTGAGCGCGGGCCCGCTCGAGCGTGGCTATGATTCCCGCGCAGATGAAGAAGGGAGGCCGTAACGCATGAATATAGCGAACAACGAGCAAGCTTCTTCGGCTGGCTTCGGCGGATACGCGGGCGTACCGCAGCCACGGGAGCAGCGCCGCGCATGGCGCGTAGGCTCCTTGTCGATGGGCATCACGCTTATGCTGATCGGAACGGCGTTCGCCGTCTCGTTATGGCAGGATACGGAAGCATACGAAATGCTGATGTGGGTCGCTCCGGTCGTGTTTATTTTGCTGGGGGCGGAGCTGCTTATTTACTTGGGAGTCGCGGGCAAGCAAGATACGCTTGTGCGGTATGACTGGCTCAGCGTGTTTTTTGTAGGGGTGATCGGGATCGCCAGTCTCGTGCTGGCTCTGTTTATGTCTTCGGGTCTATTCGATGAGATCCGTCAGGATATGAAGAGGATTCAGAGGACGGCGTTCGTCGAGTCGGACAAAATCGTGGTGCCGGAAGGCGTCAGCAACGTCATTGTGCAGTCGGCGGGAGAGATTACGATCGACCAGACGTCTTCCCGCGAGCTCCACTTGATGGGGCAGGTGCGGTATTGGTCGGCGGAAGCCGCTAACGGAGCGGCCAGCGGGATGCTGAGGACGAACACAGTGGGGAGCGACCTGTATGTATTCATCGGGTCACCCGATTGGGAGAAGAGCGGCAATGTCGAGGCTCTGTCTCCGCAGCTTATTCTGACCGTACCTGAAGGCGTGACCGTGGAGCAAAGGCCGTTCTAGGCGGCAGGCGCGTTACAGGCCGCTATCGGATTCGACCTTCGCCCCTTGCTTGGCGCCGGCAAAGACAGGCAAAGCTTTTAACAGCTTCTCGCATTGCGCAACGGCATAAAGCGTGAGGAGCAGCCCCGCGAGCACGATAACGACCGATAACGGCGCCGTCCAGACATGCGCGGGCTTCGCGAAGAACGGGATGAGCGCGATGGCCATGATAGGAGGCGCGTTCCATTTGAAGGTGTGGAACAGCACGATGACGATAAGGAGAGTCGCGAGCAAAGACAAGGCGCTCGTGCTGAGCTGGGCGAACGTCGATCCGATGAAGGAAGCTACGGCGGCTCCGACCGCGATTCGCCACATCTCGTTCAATGGGAACGGCTTCGAGATGAAGAGAAGGCTGAACGCTCCGAGCGTCGGGAAGAACAAGGAGTTCAGCAGGGGGATATGTAAGGAAATCCAGTAAATAAGGACAATGTAGAAACAGATAGCAATAGCTTTCAAACGCATAGTATGCGGGTACCTCTCTTCTCCGGGCGGAATGATAGGACTATTCATTGGCGTCCGTAACATTCTACCTCCGAGAAGCTTAACTCGTCAATAAACGAGCATATAACAATAAGCCCGTCCGGCATGCCGGCGGGCTTTGGAATTGGAGTGCGATATGCTGCTACATAAAGGTGAAGTCTTGTTCCGCCAAGGCGAGATCGGCGGCCTCTTCACGGTCAAACGAGGCTTGCTGAAAATTATGCGCGTGAACGAGGACGGCAATCCGTTCCTGGTGAACATCATCGTGGAGGGAGAAACGATTCCGCATCACTCGCTGCTTAGTCCGGCGCCGAACCACGGGACGGCGATCGCTCTCGTTACCTGCGAGATCGAACGGATTGATCCCGGCCCGTGGTATGCCTCGCTTCACGACGACCCGGCCAAAAACAGGGAGATCGCGCTGCTGCTCCAGGGCAAGCTCAGGATGATGCAGCAGCGGATCGACCAGCTTACGCAGGTGGCTCCGGCGGATAAGCTGCGAAAGCTGGAGGAGTGGTTCCGTCAATACATAGGGCCGGACCAAATCACGGGTATTCTGACGCAGGAAGAGATCGGCCAATTGATCGGATTGCGCCGGGAGACAGTCAACCGGCTGCTTCGGTCCGGAGCGGCCAACGGCGAGAGCTAGCGGGCTGCGGAAGCAGCGGCAGGCTCCAGACTGGCGGCCGGACCGAAAAACTCGAAGTGAATGTCGGAATCCGAAACTCCCCAATCCTTCAGCGCTTGATTCATAGCCTGCATAAAGGGGACAGGGCCGCAGAAGTAGAAGCTGGCGTTTTGGTCCGGGATGATCGTCTTCAGCCATTCGAGATGGATCGTGCCCTCCTTGTGGAAGGCCTGCGTCTCGCGGTCTTGGTCCGATGGATTCCGATAGCAATAGTAGGCGGACATGCGGGGACGGGCTTGCGTTAGCTCGTCGACATGCTGCTTCATCGCGTGGACCTTGCCGTTCTCCGTCGCATGGATGAAGGTGACCTGACGCTCCGAATCCTTCTCGGCCAGCGTGTTCAGCATGCTGATCATCGGCGTAAGGCCGACTCCACCGCTGAGAAGTACGACGGGACGTTTATCCTCCAAGTTCAAATAAAAATCGCCGGCAGGGGCGGAGAGGTGCAGAATGTCCCCTTCTTTGATCTGGTGGTGCAAATAGTTCGACACTCTGCCGTCCGGATGGCTTTCGCCGCCGTCTTCCCGTTTGACGGTGATCCGGTAATACGGTTTGCCCGGCGCGTCGGACAGGCTGTATTGGCGGATGTGGGTAAACTGGTCCTCCGGTATCGCCATACGGACGCTGACGTATTGTCCGGCCAGAAAGCTCGCGATCGCTCCGCCGTCCTTCGGCACGAGGTAGAAGGAAGTAATCGAATCGCTCTCCTGCACTTTGCGGTCGACGCGGAATTCGCGGAAATCCTCCCAGCCTCCTGGCTGCTGGTGAGCCTCCTTATACATCTCCGCTTCAACTCCGATAAACGCGTCGGCGATCATGCCGTACGCTTCCCCCCATGCGCCGATAATATCGTCGGTGGCGGCATCGCCGAGCACGTCCTTGATCGCTTTGAGAAGGAATTCGCCGACGATCGGATAATGCTCGGGCTTCACGCCGAGGCTCCGGTGTTTGTGCGCGATTTGCTTCACGGCGGGCAGAATCGCCGCCAGATTCTCAATATGCACAGCCGCCGCGTACACGACATTGGCAAGCGCCGTCTGCTGTCTGCCTTGCTTCTGGTTCGCGTGGTTGAAGATGTTCAGCAGCTCCGGGTGGGCTGCGAACATCATCTCGTAGAATCGTTTCGTAATCGCCACGCCGTGCACTTCGAGCACGGGGACGGTAGATTTGATGATTTGGACCGATCGTTCGCTTAGCATAGGTAACAACCTCCCGAATAATTGTGGTGGCGGACCATTATAGGATGCTCATGTCCGCCGGCTTGATTCCAGTATAGTCGAGAGGCGGGGACGTTCCTGTGATTTCGGTCACAGCAAACCGCAACGAATTGTGACGGTGCGGAGGCGGGAAAGGGCAAAGAGGATACCCGGTCAATAAGCGCGGGTATCCTCTTTCTTATTCTATTTCGCGAGCGTTCGTTCTGAATTCGCTGACCATCTCCGTCAGCTCGTTCGCGAGTGCTTTCAGCGAGTCGCTGGAGGAGGCGATCTCGCTCATCGCGCTCTTCTGCTCGGAAGCCAATACGGATACGGCCGTGAGCCGTTGCAAGGAGTCCGAATGCACGTTGATGGTCTCGGACATCGAGGACGATACTTCCTCCGAGCTTGCCGAGATTTGCTCCGCCGCGGCGGATACCTCCTGAATTTGCTCGTTTACCTCCTGCACCAATGTCACGATTTCCTCGAAGACGGAGCCGACCTTGTTGATCTGCTCGACCCCTTTCCTGACTTCGTCCAAGCCCTGATCCATCGTCTGAGAGGTTTGGCCGGTCGATACTTGGATATCGCGAATTAATTCGAAAATGCTTTCGGCCGCTTCCGTCGTCTGCTCGGCCAGGTTTTTCACTTCGACCGCCACGACGGCAAAGCCTTTGCCGTGCTCGCCCGCTCTCGCGGCTTCGATGCCCGCGTTCAGGGCCAAAATATTCGTCTGCGCGGCAATGCGGGAAATATGCTTCACGATCTCGTCGATCTCTTGCGAGCGGCTGTCGAGACGCTTGGCCATGTCTGCGGAGGTGTGGAACGCATCGCTGATCTTGTTGATCTGCGTTACGACGTTATCCACTTCCGCTCGCCCGGACAGAATCGATTGATGCGTGTCCGAAGCGTTGCCCGCGACGCTGGAGGACGACTCGGCGATGCGGCTGATGCCTACGTTAATCTCCTCCATTGCTCTTGCGGACTGCACGGCGCCCGCGTGCTGCGCTTCGGAGCCTCTGGTTACCGTAATCACGTCATCCGAAATTTGTTCGGAAGAACGAGCCGTCGAAGCAGCCGCGTGATTCAGCTGATCGGACGAGGCGGCCGTATGGCGAACGGCGAGCGAAATTTTGTCGATCATGGCGGAGAAGGAATCCAGCATGCCGTTAATATTGCGCTTTAGAATGCCGATCTCATCATTGGCTCCAAGCGGCAATCTCTCGCTCAGGTCGCCGCCCGCCGCCTTCTGCAGCAAGGCCGAAATCATGTAGATCGGCTTCAGCATAAAGCGCGAGAAGAGGAGTGCCACGGATAGAACAAGAACGACAGAGACCGCGATAATGATGTAGGCCAGCTGTTTAGCATTGCCGGCGGCGCTCATGAGCTCGGCATTCTCGCCGGCCACGACGATTCTCCAGCCGGATGCGTCAACCGTAGCGAAGGAAGCCAGCATTTCCCTTCCGTCCGCTTCTTTGTAAGAAACAAAGCCGATCGGATCGACGAGAACTTTCTGCTTGAATAAAGCCGCCGTATCCTTTTCAGCGGATTCCTCGACCATTTTACCGATCAGTTCTTCATTTTGATGAGCCAAATACATGCCGCTTGAGGAGATCATGTTGGCATGGCTCGAATCGCTGCCTTTGATGTCCTTGATGTCCCGCAGCAGAACGCTGGTGTCCATGACGGCGGACAGCATTCCTTTGAATTCGCCTTGCCCGTCGCGGATCGTAGCGCTGACGACGATAAACTCCTTGCCGCTATCCTGCACGATATCCGTGAAGGAAACGCCTTCTTGTTTTTTAACGAGCTCGAGAGTGTCGCTGCGATTGCTCCTGTAGCCGTCGCTGCCGAAGGAGTTGCCTGCCGTGTCCATGAACGCGTACGCGAAGCTGTCGGGATCGCCGCTCGCGATAACCTTCAAAACGGGCATGATTTGCTCCATGTCTCCGCCATAGAACAATTCCGCGTTCTCCTGGATCATTTTCTCCATCGCGCTTTTCTTCATCGTCAGCCAGCGCTGCATATTCTGGGCATTGCTGACCGCAATGGTTGTCTGCTGCTCGCGAATTCCCTCCTTCAAAGCCGAGTCGTATTGACCGGTTAAGAGTAGAATAGAAGCCAATTATGGCAGGATCGACATCGTAAGCAGCATGGCCAATACTTTCATGCGAAGCGAAAAAAGATTGCGTTTCATAGAGCCTCCTCATTCCTTGTGATATACATAAATGTCGGCAGGAGAGAGAGGCAAATCAATAGTTGGAAATATGCAAATAATGGGCGCTAAAACGGAAGGTGGAAACGTAAATTTAATGAAGGGAAAAGCTGAGGTGCGGGGTGGGGCACAGGTAAAATATGCAAAAATGAGGTGATTTGTTTTTTTGATTTCGACGCTAGGAAGACTTTTGGAAGAAGCAAAACGCGAAAAACGCTCGCTGCTCCTTGTTTCATTCATTCAAAAGCCTTGCGATTCGGGGCGCTTGCCAAACCGCTTGATACTCAGGTGAATCGTGCTTCCCGGAGGCTAGATCCTGGCCGGCCCTGCCCGACCCGAAATAGCGGCATTTTCGGAGTTAAATTCATATATGAGTGGTGATTGCAGGGGAATAGCGGCAAAAATACCGTTAATATTCGATGTGAGTCGACGAGCGGGGTAGCGTCAAGAAGTTTGTGTAAGCTTGTAGAATATCCATCTGGGATGGATCAATGAGGTGCCAGGCGGGGGAGGAGGCCTCCTCCCCCGCCTGGCCACCTGCCACCTTTTTTTGTTAGATTTCTG
>NZ_JANIPJ010000110.1 GCF_024623455.1 Paenibacillus soyae
CACCATTTAAAGAGTGCGTAATAGCTCACTGGTCGAGTGACTCTGCGCCGAAAATGTAACGGGGCTAAACACACCACCGAAGCTATGGCATGTACCATTAGGTACTTGGGTAGGGGAGCGTTGAATGTAGGTTGAAGTCAGACCGTAAGGACTGGTGGACAGCATTCAAGTGAGAATGCCGGTATGAGTAACGAAAAGACAAGTGAGAATCTTGTCCGCCGAAAGCC
>NZ_JANIPJ010000111.1 GCF_024623455.1 Paenibacillus soyae
ACACATGAGTGTTGATCCCATTACGGGGCCATAGCTCAGCTGGGAGAGCGCCTGCCTTGCAAGCAGGAGGTCAGCGGTTCGATCCCGCTTGGCTCCATTTGCACCTTGAAAACTGGATAACGAAAGTAAATCAAGATGAGAATCTTGAGCTGAAACATCCTTTAGCTGAAGTATAACCGTTTAAGATCGGCGCGTCTTTTCTGAAGCAATTCCGGAAGATGAGTC
>NZ_JANIPJ010000112.1 GCF_024623455.1 Paenibacillus soyae
ATACCCGAGGGCCTTTAGCTCAGCTGGTTAGAGCGCACCCCTGATAAGGGTGAGGTCGGTGGTTCGAGTCCACTAAGGCCCACCATTATCAACACATGAGTGTTGATCCCATTACGGGGCCATAGCTCAGCTGGGAGAGCGCCTGCCTTGCAAGCAGGAGGTCAGCGGTTCGATCCCGCTTGGCTCCATTTGCACCTTGAAAACTGGATAACGAAAGT
>NZ_JANIPJ010000113.1 GCF_024623455.1 Paenibacillus soyae
AGCTATGGCCCCGTAATGGGATCAACACTCATGTGTTGATAATGGTGGGCCTTAGTGGACTCGAACCACCGACCTCACCCTTATCAGGGGTGCGCTCTAACCAGCTGAGCTAAAGGCCCTCGGGTATTCTATTCGCTATAGAACTCCAGAAAGATCGAAATTGATCTTTCAAAACTGACAACGAGCGAGCAACAATCCTGCCTGAGAGTTGC
>NZ_JANIPJ010000011.1 GCF_024623455.1 Paenibacillus soyae
GATACATCGATTACTACAATTACAAACGCATCAAGTCAAAATTAAAAGGCATGAGCCCGGTACAGTACCGAGCTCATGCCCAACAGGTTGCATAAAAATATTTGTCTAACTTTAAGGGGTCACTTCACAAACCGGTTAGGCTGCTCTCGCTTGCATTTTATATATCGAGATTCGCATATTTCGCGTATTTCTGGATAAACTCCCGACGAGGCTCTACGTTATCTCCCATTAGCGTATCGAAGATTGTATCGGCTTCGATCGCGTCCTGGATCGATACTTGAAGCATCGAGCGGCTCTCCGGATCCATGGTCGTCTCCCACAGCTGGGTCGCGTCCATCTCTCCAAGGCCTTTGTAACGTTGGATGTTTACTTTGGCGCCTTCTCCGAATTCCGCAATGACTTGGTCTCGCTCCTTCTCGGTCAGCGCGTAGCGCACCACTTTGTTGCGTTCGATCTTGAAGAGCGGCGGCTGCGCGATGTAGACGAAGCCCGCTTCGATAATCTCGCGCATGTAGCGGTAGAAGAACGTCAGCAGCAAGGTGCGGATATGCGCGCCGTCGACGTCGGCATCCGTCATAATAATAATCTTGTGATAGCGCGCCTTCGAAATATCGAAGTCGTCGCTAATACCCGTTCCCAGCGCCGTGATGATCGCGCGGATCTCGGCATTGCCGAGAATGCGGTCCAGACGAGCCTTCTCAACGTTCAGAATCTTACCCCGCAGCGGCAGAATCGCTTGGAAATGACGATCGCGGCCCTGCTTCGCGGAACCGCCCGCGGAGTCGCCTTCGACGATGTACAGCTCGCTGATCGACGCGTCCTTGGAGGAGCAGTCGGCCAGCTTGCCAGGGAGAGAGCCTACTTCCAGAGCGCTCTTGCGGCGCGTCAGCTCGCGAGCCTTGCGGGCAGCTTCCCGCGCCCGTGCCGCTTGCATGCCTTTCTCTACAATTTTGCGCGATACGCTCGGGTTCTCATCGAGAAACTCCTGGAATTTCTCGGCGAAGAACGATTCGACGATACCGCGAACCTCGCTGTTGCCCAGCTTCGTCTTCGTCTGCCCTTCGAACTGAGGCTCCGGAATCTTCACCGAGATGATAGCCGTCAGGCCTTCGCGGACGTCGTCTCCCGAGAAGTTGGAGTCGTTGTCCTTGATCAGATTCGTCTTGCGCGCATAATCGTTAATGATTCGCGTGAGCGCGCTCTTGAAGCCCGATTCATGCGTTCCGCCCTCGTGGGTATTGATGTTGTTGGCGAAGGAATAGATATTCTCGGTATAGCTGTCGTTGTACTGAAGCGACACTTCAACCTGGATATGATCCTTCGAGCCTTCTACGTAAATCGGCGTTTCGTGCAGCACTTCGCGGTTCCGGTTCAGGAACGTAACGAATTCGTTAATGCCGCCGTCGTATTTGAACGAGTTGGACACGCCCGTGCGTTCGTCCGTGAGCGTAATCTCGATTCCTTTATTCAAAAACGCCAATTCGCGGATACGCGATTGCAGCGTCTCGTAATCATATACGGTCGTATCCGTGAAGATCTCGGGATCCGGCAGGAACGTTACCTTCGTTCCCGTCTTGTCGGAATCGCCGACGACCTTGATATCGTATTGAGGCGCGCCTCTGCGGTATTCCTGCTGATAGACATGGCCTTCGCGCTGAACCTCCACGATGACATACTCGGACAACGCGTTCACGACGGATACGCCTACGCCGTGCAGGCCTCCGGAAACCTTATAGCCTTCGCCGCCGAACTTGCCGCCTGCGTGCAGGACGGTCATGACGACTTCCAGCGTCGATTTCTGCAGCTTCGCGTTCATCCCGACCGGTATGCCACGGCCGTTATCAATGACTGTGATGCTATTATTCTCGTGAACGATGACGTCAATCTTGTTGCAATAACCGGCGAGAGCTTCGTCAATACTATTATCGACGACTTCCCATACCAGATGGTGCAGACCTTTGCCGCTGGTGGATCCGATATACATGCCGGGGCGTTTGCGTACCGCCTCGAGCCCCTCCAGGACCTGTATCTGACTCTCGTCATACGTATGCTGTTCCAAAGTCATGCAAGTTCACTGCTCCTCTCGACTGCTCTTCCTGATCGTTATCCATTCGCCGCGAAATGATGGGCTCGCTTCTTAAGCGTGGAGGAAGAAATAGGCGAATAATAAATTTTCTTCTGCGTGACGACTATGGATTTCGGTTCTTCCTCGCCGATCGTCTCGACGTCCTTGCGCACCCGCGCACCCGCGACGAATTGCTTGGACAGCTTGGAGGATTGCTCGATGGAAATATCGAAGATCGCCACCAGCTCGGCCGCGCGGATAATCTTCTCTCCGCCCAAGTGAATATACATCCGTCTCACAACTCCCTTCGCCCGATTAGACCGTCACTTTGCCTTCCCGCACATAATAGATGCCGGCGTCTTGGAGCTTGCTCATGTTGACGCTCTCCAGGCCGGTCGTCGTAATAAACGTTTGCACTTTGCTTTGAAAGGTTTCTATTAGCTGCGTCTGCCGGTTCTGGTCCAGCTCGGATAGAACATCGTCAAGCAGCAGCAAGGGATATTCGCCGATCTCCTCGCGAATGAGCTCAATCTCCGCGAGCTTGAGCGACAGCGCCGTCGTGCGCTGCTGTCCTTGCGATCCGAACACTTGGGCTTCCTTGCCGTTAATGAAGAACGCCAGATCATCGCGATGGGGCCCTGCCAGAGTAACCCCTCTCCGAATCTCCTGATCTCTCACCTGTGTTAACTTTATCATAAATTGATCAAATAAAACAGATTCATCTTGCAGCGCGTCCGTATCGAACGAGGGCCGGTATTCAATCGTCAGCTGCTCGGAGCCGTTCGTGATGCCGGCGTGAATTTGCTCCGCGAACGCTTGTAATTTATGTATAAAGTGTTTCCTTTTTTTCATGATTTTAACACCGAACTCTGCCAGCTGCATATTCCAGACCTCCAGCATGGCGTTGTTGGTATGTCCCGGCGACGCGGTTTTCAAATAATTGTTCCGCTGCTGCAGAACTTTGGCGTATTGCGTCAAGGTATGCAAATAGCCGGGCTGTACTTGTCCGATCTCCATATCGAGAAATCTTCTTCGTACGCCCGGCGAGCCTTTGACGATTTCCAGATCCTCGGGAGCGAACATCACGACATTCACCGAGCCGATAAAGTCGCTCAGCTTGCGCTGCTCGAGACCGTTGATCTTCGCTTTTTTGCCTTGCGAGGAGAAGAGCAGATCCAGCGTGACCGTGCCGTATCTCTTGTTCACTTCTCCCGAGATCCGGGCAGAATCACCCTGCCAGCCGATCAGCTCTTTATCCTTGGAGGTCCGATGCGACTTCGACAATGCCAGCACAAAGATCGCCTCGAGCAAATTCGTCTTCCCCTGCGCGTTTGGCCCGAGGAAGACGTTCACCTTGTTCGGCGTAGCCAGCGAGAGCTCTCCATAATTGCGGTAATTGTGCAATTCAATGCGATTTAAGAACAAGCTTCAAGCCCTCCCGCCCTGTTCGAGCTTCACTTCTCGGCCGCGACAACAAACGAGCCAAATCCCTCTACTTCGACGCGGTCTCCCACGTACAGCTTCCTTCCGCGGCGGTTATCCACATCGCCATTGATGTGGATAACCGTTTCCTGCAGGAAAAATTTCGCTTGTCCACCTGTGGATATGCAGTCCGCAAGCTTCAGAAACTTGCCGAGCTCGATATATTCCGTGCGAATGGCGACTTCTTTCATGGTTTCAACTTCCTCTCTTCGGGAACGGCTTCAATAGCCTTAGCCCGTTGTACGGTAAGGCAGAATGACATACAGGCTGTAATCGTGATCCACCGGGCGAATGATGATCGGTCTCATGGCCCCGGTAAAGCCGAAGAACAGCTGTTCGCTGTCGATGACTTTGAGCACGTCGAGCATATATTTGGAGTTGAACGCAATGCGAAGAGGCTCGCCTTTCATGCTGACTGCCTCGAGCTGCTCCGTTACGCGTCCTAGTTCCGTGGAGCTGGACGAAATTTCGATCATGCCGTCGTCTAATGTCGCAAGTCGAACGATGTTGGTTTTCTCTTCACGGGACATCAGGTAGGCGCGGTCGATCGCGTCCATGACGTTTTTCGTGTCGAGAACCAGTTCGGTTTCGAATACTTGCGGAATGATTTTCGACGTATCGGGATAAGTTCCGTCCAATATGCGTGTGTAGAACAGAATATTGTCGACTTTGAACAGCACTTGGTTATCGGCTACAACGATATCTACCAAGGTGTTCTGGTCCGGAATCAATCGGGACAATTCTCCAAGCGTCCTTGCGGAAATGACGACATTGCTGAAGTTGAAGGAGCTGTCCGCTTCCACGGTTGTCCGGCGGCTGGCCAGACGGTGGCGGTCGGTCGCCACGAATTTGAATTCTCCGTCATGAAGATTCCACAAAACGCCGGTCAGAATCGGTGTTTGTTCGCTGGTGGAAGCAGCCATGATCGTCTGTTTGATCATCGATTTGATCAAATCGCCTGGGACCTGCAGCACTTCGTTCTGCTCGATGGAAGGAAGAATCGGGAATTCCTCCGGATCCAGGCCAACCATCTGAATTTCCGTAGAACCGGAACGGATCGTTGTTTGGAAGTTCGCTCCGACTTCAATGACCACTTGGTCGGAAGGAAGCTTCTTCACGATCTCCGCAAAAAACTTCGATGGCAGGACGACGCTGCCCGGTTTATCAACCGTAGCGATAATTAGATCTTTCTGTTCTACGGTGATAAAGCTTTGAATAGATATATCTGTATCGCTGGCGGTAAGCGTTACGTATTGGTGGTTAACGTCGATTTTGATGCCTCCAAGAATCGGAATAGCCGGCCTGGAAGAGGCTGCTTTCGCGACGTGTTGAATAGCTTCGTTCAGCTCGTTTTTGGAAATCGTCAGTTTCATCTCGTCACCCGTTTCGGCGTATTTTTGAAGATATTTTTTAATAAATTATTAGTAGACGTAGTAGTAGGGGCCCTGAATATGTGGATAACCCCGCCAAACAGGGATAAAGCAAGCCTATCCACATGTGCATAGCGTGTGCATAGGCTTGCTTGGTTGTTCACATTTGGTTTTTGATTTTTTCCGTCAGATTTTGAATGATTTTGTAGAGCTCCTGATCGGCTTTCAGCTGCTGCGATATTTTCTCGTGGGCGTGAATGACGGTCGTATGGTCCCGGCCCCCGAACGCTTCGCCGATTTTCGGCAAGGAGTAGTCCGTTAGCTCGCGGGACAAGTACATCGCGATTTGGCGCGGATAAGCTACGGCCTTGGTACGTTTGCGAGCCTTGAATTCCTCCATGCGAAGCCCGTAGAACTCGCCTACCTTCGCTTGAATATCCCCGATCGTGATCATTCTCGGCCGTCCCGACGGGATAATATCCTTGAGCGCTTCCGCGGCCAGATGCGACGTGATGTCGGCATTGATGAGCGACGAATAGGCCACCACGCGGATGAGAGCGCCCTCGAGCTCGCGGATATTCGTATTGATCTGATTGGCGATATAGTTCATCGCTTCGTTCGGGATATCGAGATTTTCCGCTTTGGCCTTCTTGCGAAGAATCGCGATTCTCGTCTCCAGGTCCGGAGGCTGAATATCAGTGATGAGGCCCCATTCGAAGCGGGAACGCAGCCGATCCTCGAGCGTCGGAATCTCCTTCGGCGGACGGTCGCTGGAGATGACGATATGCTTCCGTTCCTCGTGCAGCGCGTTGAAGGTATGGAAAAACTCCTCCTGCGTCTGCTCTTTTCCGGCCAGGAACTGGATATCGTCAATCAGCAGAACGTCGATATTGCGGTATTTGGTCCGGAAGCTCTCGCCCTGGTTATCCCGGATCGCGTTGATGAACTCGTTCGTGAATTTCTCGGATGAGATATAAAGAACCCGAGTATTCGGGTTATGATCCATAATATAATGCCCAATCGCATGCATTAAGTGCGTCTTCCCGAGACCGACGCCTCCGTATAGGAAGAGTGGGTTGTACACTTTCGCCGGCGCTTCGGCGACCGCAAGGGACGCTGCATGAGCAAACCGGTTGTTCGCGCCGACAACGAACGTATCGAACGTGTACTTCGGATTAAGCATATGAGTGTGCGTTTCCTCGACAACCACTGGCGATTTGGGCGGCTTCGGCTGCTGAACGACGCTCTGCTCGGCAGCCTTCGGCTCCCCGATCGAGAACTTCACGTCCACCTGCCTCCCCAAAAACTCGTATAGAGTCGTTCGGATGAGCTTCGTATAGCGGCCCTCCAGCCATTCAGCGGCAAAAGTAGTTGGCGCGGTAATTTCAAGCACGGAATCATCTACAAAAGAAGCCTTCGTTTCCTTGAACCAGGTGTCGTAACTTGGTTTGCTGAGCTTGGTTTGGATGATTGACAATACTTGTTGCCATAAATCGTAAGTATGGCTGTCCACAGACTGTCACTCCTTATCATCTATCGCGCGAAACGCGCAGGTACGCAGAAATATGTCGAAATGATCTCGCCGGGCACGAAATCATCCACATTATGAAGAATTGCCTTCCGAACAGTTATAAATAGTGGATAAACTTGTTCACAATGTTATCCACAGGCTGTTAATAAGATTGAACCTATCGATCCTCCGTCCACAACGAAAACATATCCATCATAGCAAATGGCGCCTTATATTTCAACGAGTTTGAGCTGATTATCCACATCGTCAATAACTTGTGTATAAAAGTTATCTACAACACTAGATATTGTTTATATCTTGTTGAGATTTCGACAAAGTTCGAAAAATGATGATCTTTTTTATCCACATGTTATTAATTTCCCGCCGAATGTATATCCTTATACATTTATCCACAACGTATAAGGGCTTTCGACAGAAGCGACGGGGCAGCATTTGCCAACAGCCGTGAACGTGGCCGCACGTTGACTTTTGCCCGCCGGCGTGGTTTAATAATAAAAGTGATTTTTGCGGTGAAACGGCCCCTGGCCGAGTACGCTTCTACATGGAATATAGGAGGTGCAACATAAATGAGACCTACATTTAAACCAAATGTAAGCAAACGCGCCAAAGTTCATGGCTTCCGCAAGCGGATGAGCACGAAGAACGGCCGTAAAGTTTTGGCGGCTCGTCGTCAAAAAGGCAGAAAAGTACTGAGCGCGTAAGCTGAAGACCACGTCCGGTGGTCTTTTTTTTTGCTTTCATTTAGATAGATGAATTTCTGGGGATACTGAGAAGATGAGGAAGGGGACGGTGTCGGGCAACTATGCGCAGAGCATTGCGTCTTCGAAATCGAGAGGATTTCGGTCGGATCTATAGAAACGGCAAGTCGTTCGCAAACGGACAGTTTGTCGTATATTGGTCGAAGCAGAAGGCCGCGGAGCCCTTCCGCCTGGGCGTATCCGCCAGCAAGAAAATCGGGAATGCCGTCGTTCGCAATCGAATGAGGCGGCTGGTGAAGGAAATCGTGCGCCATCTGGAGGGCCGCATCCTGCCGCATACGGACTTCATCTTAATTGTAAGGAAGCCGGCGACGGCGATGTCGTACAAAGAGCTGGAGAAGAGCGTGGGTCATGTGCTCAAGAAGGCCGGTTTGCTCAAAGAAAGATGAGGCGGAAGGATGAGCGGGGCTTGTTTATTTGTGGACTAAATTATGGTATAGTCTAACTTGGAATAGAACTAGGCTAACGGCTCTTTAGAGAGGAGATTAGATGTTGTTTCGGAATTCAAAACGAAAATGGCTGCTCGTGATCGGCTTGGTGATGGCGCTTGGCTTATTGGCCGGCTGTGCTCCTGCCGACCATACCATGGATACTCCCGATCTATTGAAGGGAAACTTCTGGGAGAAGAACGTTGTTTATTACTTCGCCATTACGCTTGATACGTTCGCCAGCTGGCTCGGCGGCTCTTACGTCCTTGCGATCCTGCTGCTAACGATCGTCGTCCGGACGCTGATTCTGCCTCTGACGATCAAGCAATACCGCAGCTCCAAGGCGATGCAGGCCCTGCAGCCTCAGATGGCGGAGATCAAGAAGAAATATAAGGATAACCCGCAGAAGCAGCAGGAAGAGACGATGAAGCTGTTCCAGACGCATCAGGTTAACCCGATGGCCGGCTGCTTGCCGCTTATCGTACAGATGCCGGTCTTCATCGCGCTTTACAACGCGATCTATTGGAACAAAGACATTCGGACGGAAGAGATTTTTGGTTTTGTTCTCGGTGAGCCAAGCCCTTGGTACTTCCTTCCGGTGCTTGCCGCGCTGACGACTTTCGTCCAATCGAAGATGATGCAGAAACAGCAAACGCAAACAATGCCTGGCATGGGCATGATCATGACGATCTTCCCGGTTCTGATTTTCGTCATGTCCCTATCCTTCCCGGCGGCGCTGCCACTGTATTGGGTATTCAGTAACACGTATACGATCGTTCAAAACTATTTCCTGTACGTACGTTCATCAGACAAGGGTAAGAAGGAGGTCCTTGCGAAATGAAGAAAATCGTTGCATCGGGCAAGACGATAGACGATGCGGTGCGGAATGGATTGGCTGAATGGCAAGTAACGGAAGATCGCGTGGAAGTCGTTGTTCTGGAGCAGCCCTCCAAGGGGCTGTTCGGATTGTTCGGCGTCAAAGAGGCGAAGGTCGAGCTGACGCTCATACCGGATGCGCTCGAAGAAGCGGAGCAGTTCCTGCGTGAAGTGGCGCGAACAATGGGTTTGACCGTCACAATCGAGCGCAAGCAGACGAGAGAAGGCACATTGCTGTCCGTATCGGGCGGCGGGGACCTCGGCATGCTGATCGGCCGGCGCGGCGGAACGTTAGACGCTTTGCAGTACTTGGTGAATATTGTGGCCAATCGTTATTCCAGCAGTCATCTTCGTATCGTCCTTGATGCAGAGGATTTTCGCGAGCGTCGCCGGAAGACGTTGGAGGAGCTCTCCGACCGTCTGGCGGGACGCGTCATCCGCACGAGAAAAGAAGTGGTTCTCGAGCCGATGTCTTCGCACGAACGCAAGGTTATCCACTCGCAGCTTCAGAATCACCCGAAGGTGAAAACCTTCAGCAAGGGCGACGAGCCGAATCGGCGGGTCGTCATTGCGCTGAGATAAGCGAGCGGAATCCATCTATACCTTATAATCGCAGCAATGGCTTCTAATCGGGTCATTGCTGTTTTTCCATTTTAAAGGATTGGCTTGAGAGGTGTGATCGGCATGGTGCATGATACGATCGCGGCCATCTCCACGGCAGTGGGCGAAGGCGGCATCGCGATTATTCGGATAAGCGGACCGCAGGCAATAAGCGGGACGGATGCGATATTTCAATCGAAAATAAGTCTAAAAGACGCCGATACGCATACGGTGCATTACGGACATATCATAGATCCTGCCTCCGGCGAGAGGGTGGAGGAAGTACTCGTCACGCTGATGAGGGGACCGCGTTCCTTCACGGCGGAGGATGTGGTCGAGATTAACGCGCATGGCGGCGTTATCGCCGTCAAGAAGGTGCTGGATGTCGTGCTCCAGCAGGAGGGGATCCGGACAGCGGAGCCCGGCGAATTCACGAAGCGGGCGTTCCTGAACGGACGGATCGATCTGATGCAAGCGGAGGCGGTCATCGATCTGATCCGCTCGAAGTCGGACCGCGCGTTCTCCGTGGCGAGGAAGCAGGCGGAAGGAACGCTGTCGAAGAAGATCAAGGCGCTTCGCCAGACGGTTATTGAGCTTCTTGCCCATATCGAAGTCAACATCGATTACCCGGAGCATGACGTCGAGGAGATGACGAGCGCTTATATCCGGGAGCAGTGTCAGTCTGCCATTGGGGAGATCGATAAGCTGCTCAAGACCGCCAGCGAAGGCAAAATCCTGCGTGAAGGCATCATGACCGCCATCGTGGGACGGCCGAACGTCGGCAAATCGTCCTTGATGAACGTGCTGACGCAAGAGAACAAAGCGATCGTTACGGATATTCCGGGGACGACGCGCGACGTGATCGAACAATTCGTCACGCTGAACGGCATTCCGCTGCGTCTGCTCGATACAGCCGGGATTCGGGAGACGAGCGACGTTGTGGAACGAATCGGCGTTGAACGTTCGCGGGATGCGCTGCAGGATGCGGATTTGATCCTGTTCGTGCTGAATTATAACGAGCCCCTTGGCGAGGACGATCGGCAGCTGCTGGCGCAGCTGGAAGGCCGGTCCGTGATCGTCATTATTAATAAGATGGATCTGCCGGGACGGCTCGAGCTGTCTGAGGTAGAGAAGTATGTGCCGGCCGAGTCCATTGTGAAAATGTCGGTGCTGCAGGAGAGTGGACTCGACGCGCTGGAATCGACAATAAGCGAGATGTTTTTCGAGGGTCAGTTGGAGTCGAATGATCTGACTTACGTCAGCAACGTAAGACATATTTCGCTGCTGAAGCGGGCGAAGCAATCGCTGGCGGATGCGATAGAGGCGACGCATGTCGGCATTCCAATTGACGTCATTCAGATTGATGCGCGCCAAGCTTGGGAATCCTTAGGCGAGATTCTGGGAGACGAAGCGGGCGATTCGTTGATTGATCAAATATTTTCACAGTTCTGTCTTGGAAAGTAGGGATAACATATGGGTTATGTAGCAGGCGAATTTGATGTAATCGTCATCGGGGCGGGGCATGCCGGCTGTGAAGCGGCGCTAGCGTCGGCGCGTATGGGCTGCGAGACGCTGCTTCTGACGATTAACCTGGATATGGTGGCATTCATGCCTTGCAACCCGTCGATCGGCGGGCCGGCGAAGGGCCACGTTGTACGCGAGATCGACGCGCTTGGCGGCGAGATGGGCCGCAATATCGATAAAACGTTTATTCAAATGAGGATGCTGAATACGGGCAAGGGTCCTGCGGTTCACGCGCTGCGCGCGCAGGCCGACAAGTTCTCTTATCAGCATTTGATGAAGAAGACGATCGAGGAGACCCCTCATCTGACGCTTCGCCAAGGGATGGCGGAGGAGCTGATCGTAGAGGATGGCAAATGCGTTGGCATCGTTACAAAGACGGGCGCGGAATACCGGGCCAAGGCTGTTGTCGTAACGACTGGAACGTATCTGCGCGGCAAAATCATTATGGGCGAGCTGATGTACGAGAGCGGCCCGAACAACCAGCAGCCTTCCGTCCGTTTGTCCGCAAGCCTCAAGGAGCACGGTCTGGAGCTGATCCGCTTCAAGACCGGCACGCCTCCGCGCGTGCATAAGGATACGATTGATTTCTCCAAAACGGAGATTCAGCCAGGCGACGAGAAACCGAAGTTCTTCTCCTACGAAACGGAATCCTCGAGCAACGAACAGCTGCCTTGCTGGCTGACCTATACGTCGGAGAAAACACATCAGATTATTAACGACAATCTTCACCGCGCTCCTATGTTCTCCG
Source organism: Paenibacillus soyae (assembly GCF_024623455.1). Taxonomy (GTDB): domain Bacteria; phylum Bacillota; class Bacilli; order Paenibacillales; family Paenibacillaceae; genus Pristimantibacillus; species Pristimantibacillus soyae. Next base: position 11,383 of record NZ_JANIPJ010000011.1, read on the forward strand.
GCGCGATCGAAGGTACGGGACCGCGTTATTGTCCATCAATTGAAGATAAAATCGTACGGTTTGCGGATAAGCCGAAGCATCAGATTTTCCTGGAGCCCGAAGGCAAGCATACGTCCGAATACTACGTCCAAGGGTTATCCACAAGCATGCCGGAGGATGTCCAGCTTGATATTTTACGTTCAATCCCAGGATTGGAAAAAGTTGAGATGATGCGTAACGGTTATGCGATTGAATACGATGCAGTTATCCCCACTCAGCTTTGGCCTTCGCTCGAGACGAAGAAGGTGGACAGCTTATTCACAGCTGGACAAATAAACGGAACGTCGGGATATGAGGAAGCTGCTGGCCAAGGCATCATGGCCGGCATTAATGCAGCGCGCAAAGTGCAGGGCAAGGAGCCGGTCATTATTGGCCGTTCCCAGGGCTATATCGGCGTTATGATCGATGATCTAGTGACGAAGGGGACAAACGATCCTTACCGTCTTCTGACATCTCGTGCCGAATATCGACTGTTGCTTCGACATGACAATGCGGACCTTAGACTTACCCCTGTCGGTTATGAAATAGGTCTCATTACGGAGGAACGCTATAAGGCCTTCTTGCGTAAGAAAGAATTGGTCGAGATGGAGGTCGAGCGCCTGCAATCGACGAAGATCAAACCGGATGACGTAGCCGCGATGCTCGAATCCGCTGGATCGGCGCCGCTGACGCAAGGCGGCGATATTCTGTCCCTCCTCAGAAGACCGGAGGTTACGTACGAGCATTTGGAGACGGTGTCACCAAGTCCGTTCGAATTGACGGATGAGATGAAGGAGCAAGTCGAAATTCAAATTAAATATGCGGGTTATATCGAAAAGCAGCTTCTTCAGGTCGAACGGTTGAACAAAATGGAGAAGAAGCTCATTCCGGATGATATTATTTACGAGGAAGTGAACGGATTAGCGTCGGAAGCGAAACAGAAGCTGAGCGTAATCCGGCCGCTGTCGATCGGGCAAGCGTCGCGTATCGCCGGCGTTACGCCAGCCGACATTTCGATTCTGCTCGTATACCTGGAGCATTATAACCGCGTGAAGGCGGCAAGAGGGTAAGGATGGATACGACGACGACATGGTTTACCGCAGCGCTGGAGGAGAAAGGGATTACTCTTTCTCCCCGGCAGCTTGAACAATTCGAAGCCTATTATACGATGCTGGTGGACTGGAACGAACGAATGAATTTGACCGGCATAACCGAACGCGAAGCCGTCTATGAAAAACATTTTTACGACTCGGTGTCCCTGTCTTTTTTCGTTGATTTAGCCCAAATCCAGACGCTAGCCGATATTGGTTCGGGAGCGGGCTTTCCGAGTATTCCGCTTAAGATCTGTTATCCGCATCTGAATGTAGTGATCGTAGATTCGCTGAACAAACGGATTGGTTTCTTGAAAGCACTGGTGGAGGGGCTTGGACTTACTGGCGTAGATTGCGTGCATGGACGAGCCGAAGATGTGTCGAGGCTGCCGCAATATCGGGATTCCTTCGATCTGGTAACGGCCCGCGCAGTCGCAAGGCTGAACGTATTAAACGAGTTTTGCTTGCCTTTCGTGAAGAAGGGCGGCACATTCGCGGCCATGAAAGGCGCGCAATCTGATGAAGAGGTGCAGGAAGCGAAGGTCAGCTTCCGAGAATTGAAGGGCAGCTTGAAATCGCAGTTTCAATTCCGTTTGCCTCACGAACTATCGGACAGGCATATCGTGTTGGTGGAGAAGGTTGAGGCAACACCGCGCAAGTATCCAAGGAAGGCCGGCACTCCATTGAAGCAGCCGCTTGCCTAAACGAGGTATAAGCTAAGCATCGCAGCATGTTCCACGTGAAACATTTTCAACATTCGTTTTTCTGCTTTGTTTTATTAAAATTGTGACAATATCGGGTATTTGGCGGATTCAAAAGGTCTGTCAAGCAGGATTTCCAACGAATGAAGTCGAATTGAAAGATATAACGAAATTTCCTCTCAATGATGAGCGGGTCTTTCCTTTCGAAAGAGACCTAAGCAGCATGAGAAAGCTTAGGATTTATCACATGATCGGGTGGTAGTCATCGATATGAAAGAATCATTTTCTCGTTTGTTCGGTTTGACTGAGCAGCGTTCGGGACAAGAAGAAGTACGGCAAATACCTATTCGCGATATTGATACGAGTCCATTCCAGCCTCGTACCATATTTGACGATGAACGTATTGAAGAATTGTGTCAGACCATTAAGACTCATGGTGTGATCCAACCGATCGTTGTTCGCGTCCGCAATAATCGATATGAGATCATTGCAGGGGAGAGACGTTGGCGTGCCGTCACGAAGCTTGGTTATGAAACCATTCCAGCCATCGTGCGCGAGTTTAATGATTCTCAAACAGCTTCCATAGCCCTTATCGAAAACTTGCAGCGTGAAAATTTGACGGCTATCGAAGAAGCGATTGCTTATCAGAAGCTAATCGAGTTGCATCAGCTTACACAAGAAAGTCTGGCGCAGCGACTAGGTAAAAGTCAATCGACGATCGCGAATAAGCTGCGACTCCTCGCACTTCCTGAATCCATAAAGCTGGCACTCATGGAACGTAAGATTACGGAACGACATGCAAGAGCTCTGCTGTCGCTTGATTCAGAAGAGCTTCAACTGAAGGTTCTGGAAGAGATCATTACGAAGGACCTGAACGTGAAGCAAACGGAAGTACGGATAGCCTTCCTGAAAGAGTCGGCAAAGGCCAAAAAGGCTAAGCGAATTTCCTTTACAAAGGATGTCCGTCTTGCCTTGAACACAATCAGGCAGTCGATTGAGATGGTCTCGGGATCCGGCTTGCAGATCAAGACCAATGAGAAAGATCATGAGGATCATTACGAAATCGTGATTCAAATACCAAAGCGTTAGCCATTATTCCTTTCAAATTATTGAACTTTAGGTGCCGCCTTCACTGAAGGCGGCGATGCCATTTGTACAAAAGTTTCACTCATGAGGTGACGGAGAAAAGTGTCGAAAATTATTGCAATTGCAAACCAGAAAGGCGGTGTCGGGAAAACGACAACGTCTGTCAATCTTGCGGCTTGTCTCGCTTCGTTAGGAAAAAAAGTACTGCTCGTCGATATAGATCCTCAAGGTAACACGACTAGCGGTTTGGGCATAAACAAAGCGGATGTTTCGAATTGTATATATGATGTATTGATTAATGATATTCATCCGAATGAGGCGATGGTGGAGTCAAGCGTGCCTGGTTTGAAGGTCATTCCGGCCACGATACAATTGGCCGGTGCGGAGATCGAACTTGTGCCGACAATTTCGAGAGAGCTGAGACTCAAAAAGTCGCTTCATATGGTTAAAAATCAATTTGACTACATTTTAATTGATTGTCCGCCTTCGCTTGGCATATTAACGATAAATTCGTTGACAGCTGCGGATTCCGTGCTTATCCCAATTCAATGCGAATATTATGCCCTAGAGGGATTGAGCCAGCTCTTGAATACGGTGCGGCTCGTACAAAAACATCTAAATACAACTCTGCAAATTGAGGGGGTCCTGCTGACGATGCTCGACGCTAGGACGAACCTTGGCATACAAGTAATCGAAGAAGTGAAGAAGTATTTCCAACAAAAGGTGTACCAAACCATTATCCCACGCAATGTGCGACTGAGCGAAGCACCGTCCCATGGACAAGCTATTATCACATACGATCCGAGGTCAAAAGGTGCGGAAGTTTATACTGAACTTGCGAAGGAAGTGATTACGTATGAGCAAGCGGCTAGGTAGAGGCCTTGATGCATTAATCCCTTCATTGTCTGTGAGTGACGACGATAAAGTTATTGAAGTACCGTTAACTCAGCTACGTCCCAACCCATATCAACCGCGTAAATCGTTCGACGAGGATTCCATTAAGGAACTGGCGGAATCGATCAAACAACATGGCGTAATCCAGCCGATTATCGTTCGTACGGTATTGAAAGGCTATGAGATTATTGCCGGCGAACGCCGATTCCGCGCATCGCAATATTGCGGGAATACAACGATTCCGGCCGTTGTTCGGACGTTTACGGACCAGCAGGTCATGGAAATCGCGTTGATCGAAAATCTGCAGCGTGAAGATTTGAACGCATTGGAAGTCGCCGTTGCTTATCAGGCCTTGATGGATAAGTTTAGTTTGACTCAAGAAGAGCTAAGCCTCAAAGTGGGGAAGTCACGGTCGCATATTGCTAACTTCGTTCGTCTACTTTCGCTGCCGGCAGAGATTAAGGATTATGTTTCACGTGGAACAATTTCCATGGGACATGCTCGCGCTCTTGCGGGCGTGAAGGAACAGAAGCTTCAAATGGAGCTTGCGGAGCAGACGGTGAGCGCCGAGTGGAGCGTACGCGAGTTAGAGGACGCGATTCAGAAGCTGGACTCTAGACAGGTGCCCGAACAGAAGACTCAAAAGCAAAAGAAAAGGGATCCGTATATTGAATCGTTGGAGGAAACTCTCCGTGAACGATTCAAGACAACGGTGAAGATTAAGCAGCAGAAGGATAAAGGGAAAATTGAGCTCCAATACTATAATAAACAGGACTTGGAAAGACTGCTCGATTTGCTTCAGTTAATGGCTTGATTCAAGGCAATTATAGTTAATAATAGACCAATTGGACATGGCATATCGAAGTTGTAATCTTTCGGTTGAAGGATTAAACTAAGATATGCCATTGTTGATTTCGGGGTAGGAGAGGTGTATTAGATGACAGAAGTGAGCAAGCCGTATATCTATTTGGATCATGCAGCCACGTCTTGGCCGAAGCCCCCAGCAGTGACGGAAGCCGTTATGAAAGCGATGCTTCATGATGCCGCTAATCCAGGGAGGGGCAGCCATGCCATGGCCGTCCGGGCAAGCCGTATATTGTTCGATACAAGAAAGCATATAGCCAAATTGTTCAATATACGCAATCCGAATGATATTGCCTTCACGTCGAATACGACGATGTCACTCAATATGGCGATCAAAGGATGGGTCAAACCGGGTGATCATGTTATTGCAACGTCGGTAGAGCATAATTCAGTACGCCGGCCATTGTATTATCTGGAACATCAGATGCAGCTAGAAGTTTCCTACATTGAGTCAGACGCAGCGGGCAAAATAAAGGTGGAAAACGTAGAAAACGCCATTCAGTCGAATACCACGCTAATTATCGTCAACCATAGCTCGAACTTGCTTGGGACAATCCTCCCGGTTGCCGAGATTGGAGCGCTAGCCAAGAAGCATGGTGTAAAGCTGCTCGTGGATGCCGCGCAGAGTGCCGGTATCATCCCTGTAGACGTACAGGGGATGGGGATTCATATGCTGGCATTCCCAGGACATAAAGGACTGCTGGGTCCGCAAGGAACTGGAGGTTTGTACATTGCTCCGGATATGGAGCTGGAGCCCTTGCTGCATGGAGGCACAGGGAGCCAGTCGGAGGCGCCGCATCAGCCGCTTGTCCGTCCTGATCGGTACGAAGCAGGGACTCAGAACACGCCGGGCTTAGCGGGCTTGCTGGAGGGCGTAAAACACGTTGCAATGCAAGGGGTAGACAACATCTATGAGCACGAATGGGGGCTTACCCAGCGCCTAATGGAGGGCCTATGTGAGGTCCAAGGCGTGCATCTGTTGGGGCCGCCGCGCGGGGAAGCCAGGACAGGTATTGTCGCGCTTCATATTGACGGAATAGACCCGTCAGAGCTGTCATTTATTCTGGATCAGCATTATCAGATCGCCGTCAGGGCCGGCTTTCATTGTACGCCGCTGGCGCATGCCGCAGCAGGCACTTCATCAACAGGGGCCGTTCGAGCTAGCGTGGGAGCATCAACCACTGCTGATGAAGTAGATGCGTTTGTCCTAGCCATAAAGGAGATCAGAGAGCAATATCGCATATAGGGGATGGGAATGGAATGGACGAGTGGTACTTGGAACCCGTATTTTTCGCAATAGTCGCAGTCGCATTAGTTGTACTTCTGTTAATCATTTGGTTATCGGTTCTAGGATCACGATTAAAGAAGCTTAGGAAGCAATACGTTGCCGTTATGGGGAACACGGGCATAACCAATATCGAAGATGTCGTTGTGGAAATGAAGGGACAGATAGAGGCACAGCGTAATCGAATTGAAACGCTGCAGCATCAATTGCAGACGGTACAGAGCGCATTGCCGCACATGAAGTCGAAGCTTGGTATTATTCGATACAATGCCTTTTCGGATGGCGGCAGCGATCTCAGCTTCTCTCTAGCCATTATGAACGACGAGAAGGACGGAGCTGTATTCTCGGGATTGCATAGCCGGGATAACACCTACGTGTACGCGAAGCCGATTGAGAAAGGACAGTCTTCTTATCCTTTAACGCCGGAAGAACGTAAAGCGATCGAAATCGCCAAATAACGTTCTAATCGGATGCGGCTGCCTGATCTCGAGCGGTAGTCGTGATATGCGCGTAGTTGGCGATGGCGGTATAGAGGCTTGTCGCGATTACATCGGACATTCTCATCACTAAATGAAGTCTAGTGTTCTGGAGCACAAAATACTCCATAAAGCCGCCAACGTTCACGATGCCCGTCACATGAATATCTCCGACTGGAGGAAGCTCCTTGTTCACGCCGGCTCCTGGACGGACGGGACCCTCCCCAATCTGAATGCAGCCGACGCTGGACACTTGACCCAAACAAGCATCGATTCCGATGATGAAAGGGTTGGCGTACCTGCGCTTAATTTCTAGCAGCGTATCTTCCAAATTCATGGCGTGCACGGGTTCTTCCAAAGTCCCGTAAAGATGAAAGTGGGGGCTGCGGTATTTCTGAAGGGCCGTTCCAATTAGAGGGCCTAATGCATCACCGGTGGAACGGTCCGTTCCGATGCAGACGACGACAATGGGACGATTCATTGGAACCTCCATCAGAAAGCCGGAGAGACGGTTCACAAGCATTCCTACGATGCCCGAGGTGGTGTAGGGCACCTTGAATGGAGCTTCTTTCATAAATGGCAGTTTCATAGAATCCCTCCCATTAACGCTTATATGATACTAGTATATGGATGGGACAACCATTTTATACTTGGTTGCGCAGGAAAGTTGGATGAAAGGGGCGAAAGGCAATGCTGCTCATTGCATTTGATTCGACGCAGCAAGCGCTGCGCGCGGAAATGCTGCTCGAATACGCGGAGATCGAGATCGATATATGTCCGACGCCAAAGGAAATAACGGCGGGTTGTGCCTTGTCTATACATTTTCCGGAGGAAGACTTGCATACGGTGAAAGAGGTGATTGTACAAGAATCGGTAGAGATAAGGGGGATCTTTAAGCCAAGCAATCAAGGCTACGATGAAGTACAGCTAGGAATAAGCTAGGAATGGGGTTGATTGCGCCATGATGGATTGGTTAGACAGTTCAATTGCAGCAGTAAAGAATAAAGAAATGTGGGGAGCATTCGGCATAGCCGTACTTCGGATGACCATTATATTGGTGGCCAGTCGGGTCGCCTTATGGATCTTACATAAATCGATAGATCGAATCATGCTCGAGCGCGCGAGCAAGTATACGGCGAGTCAAGCTAGAAGAATGACAACGGTAGGCAAGCTGCTTCGTAACGTAACCGCCTATATCGTTTATTTTATAGCGATTATGCTCGTATTATCGGAGATTGGAATTAATCTTGGACCGCTCCTTGCAGGGGCAGGGGTTGTAGGCTTGGCCATCGGTTTCGGCGCCCAAAGTTTGGTCAAGGATGTAATAACGGGCTTCTTCATTATCCTGGAGGATCAATTCGCGGTAGGGGATGTCATTCAAACCGGGCAGTTCAAAGGAACGGTAGAGGTTATAGGACTGCGCACGACGAAAATATTAAGCTGGACCGGCGAAGTGCATATTGTGCCGAATGGGATGATTAATGAGGTTACCAACTTTTCCGTAAACAACTCGCTTGCGGTTGTCGACGTATCGGTTGCGTATGAATCCAACGTGGATCAAGCGATGCAGATTATTACCGATACGATGAAGGAGCTGAAGCACGACGATCTGGTGAAGGAGCCGCAGGTGTTGGGCGTGCAGCTTATGAACGCATCGGGCGTGACCATTCGCGTTATTGCGGAATGCAGGCCGAATACGCATCCCGTGGTCGCTCGTGCGATCAATAAAGAGATGAAAGAGGCCTTCGATCGTAACGGAATCGAAATTCCATATCCGCGTATGGTGACGTATCAGAGGAGCATGAAGGAGGGATAGAGGATGGAGCGGAAGCAGTTCGAGCTCGGGGATATCGTGATGATGAAGAAGCAGCATCCATGCGGGACGAACGAGATGGAGATTATCCGGATGGGGATGGATATCCGCATCAAGTGCGTGGGCTGTAAACACAGCGTCCTCATTCCAAGGGTGAAGTTCGAGAAAAACATGAAAAAGGTGCTGCGCTCCAAAGCAAGCGAAGAGGGAGAGCAAACGGCGGAATAGTCCCTATAAAAAGATGAAAAAAACATCACCGGACAGGCTTGCATTGGAACGAGTTATCTGATATATTATTACTTACTGGAGAGGTACCCAAGAGGCCCAAGGGGGCTGACTCGAAATCAGCTAGGCGTGTCAAAGCGTGCGTGGGTTCGAATCCCACCCTCTCCGCCACTTCCCGAAATCGCCCGTCATTACGCGGTTTCAGTACGAAATGTGGGCCGGAAGCAACCCGTAAATACATACGTTAGTGTGCTAACTGATTCCGTTAGACCTAACTGATTCGATCCTTCTACGTCAATAATGCGTAGGGGGATTTTTTCGTTATGGAGAACGTTAATAAACGGGTAGGCCGTAGAACGGTAAATGAGCGGACGCCGATCGCTGACGTCGGACTAAATACGTTTACGTTGCAGGAGGCAGTAACCTTCGTTATGAAGGTTAAGCGCGCTAAGAATCTCAAGCCGCGGACGATTCGCGGATATGAGGACAATATGCAGTATTTTATCGATTGGGTAACGGAGAGATACGGCGAGATCGGTATCGGCAAGGTGACGGCCGCCATGCTACGTGATTACGTATTGTGGTGTTCGGAGGAGAAGACGTATTACGAGGGGCATCCGTTTAAGGCAGATTACGATAAGGAGCGGAAGGGGCTTTCGCCGGCGTCCGTAAACGTCCGTATTCGCGTTCTAAAGACGGTGTTCTCCGTTCTGTATGCGGAAGAGGTTATCGACCGTAATCCGGCTCTAAACGTGTCTCTGATGCGCCAGGATGAGGATACGGTTGAACCGTTGACCGAGGACGAGTTGAGGCGGTTTATGAGCGCGCCTAATCAACGTATGTGGGCTCAATGGAGAGATTACGTTATTATGGTGCTAATCCTCGATACCGGGCTTCGGATCAACGAAATCTGCGCGCTAGAGAAGACGGAGGTCGACTTTAAGCAAAAACTTATTACGTTGCCGGCCGTTAAGAATAAGAATCGGAAGAGTCGAGTATTACCATTATCGACGGAGACAGCTCGCTTATTGAAACAGCTTATTACGGAGACCGGACAGCACTTCGATACTACTTACGTTTTCACAACGAATTATGGCGAGCAATTGAGCGAGAAGACGATTCAGAAGGCGTTCGATAAGTACGCGGAGAAGGCGAAGCTGGGGCGTAATGTGTCGCCGCATGTCCTGAGACACAATTTCGGCACGATGGCGGCCGAAGCAGGAATGAGCGTATTTCATTTGCAGAAGATGTTGGGGCACGCGGACATCAAAACGACAAGGAAGTATGTGCAGCTTAGTGCGGAGTCGATCGCGGAGCAACACAAGCGTTTTAGTCCGTTAGGAAGGATTATCAAGCGATAGACCTTCGGAAAAAACGGAAGCAAGACAGGCGGGACAACTGAGTACATCAGATGGTATAATATAGTCAGACCGATGCACCGAAGAGAAAGGTCGTACTATTGAAAACAAACGAAGCGATTGCGTTGATGCTTAATTTCGGAATGTTCGTTATTTCCATGATATCGCTTGTAGTTGCAATCATTGTTGTATCGTCTAAGTAAAAATAGAAAATAGCCCGCCATCCGCCAAGATAATCGGGCCATCTTCGTAGTGTACAAATAAAACCTTCGGTGCTTCGGTCGAAAATCATGATACATAATTGTCAACAGAAACGTTTACTTTAAGTATACCGCTAATTATGTGCGATTGGAAGTTGTGAATAAAATAATCTTGTGATATAGGAACGAAAGCTATGCAAAAGCCCGTCAGTATTACGGAGTTATTCCGTGGTACTGGCGGGCTTTTTTTCGTAGTTCACGGCCACCTTATCGAGATGCCACCACCACTCGGTAAGCGGCTTCGTACTGCGGTCGAAATCGTATACGTGCGCGATATGCTGATACATTCTCGTAGCGTTCCGGTAAAGGGTTTCGTCATGCTGGCGTAGCGTCTCCCGGTCGTCATCGTTGAGCTCGGTAAGTCTCGCTTGGATAGCGCTACGGTTATGCAGCATCTCGATTGCCTCGAACGGGCTCGTTTCGAAGTCGTCCACGTCGAGGCCGTAATTCTGAATCATTTGTTTTACCGGTTGCACTTGCGTTCCTCCTACGCTTGAAATAACCCGCGTAAATTAGCCACAGAGCCGTTCTAACTCTATCCGAATGGTAACGGTAGGGCAGACGGCCGAGGCGCTAATTTCACGGTGATTTTACGAATAAAAAGACCGCCAATCAAACGCGCTCATGGCGGCATTACTCGTTCTACTGTTTTTCAAATTCATACTTAATCCTTCGGGCCGCATCGAATGAGTCATCGAGAATGAACGGGTCGAATCCGGAGTCATTTCCCGTTATCTCTCGCGTCGGACCGGACAGGAATCTGACGATATTAAAGTCCTCAACCTCGCCTAATTCGCCCCCGTCAAAAATTACCCGATACCTTGTCGATCGTTTATCCGTCATTAGTTCCGCCAGAACCGTACATGTCCGGCCGTTGTGCAGAAGCACATGGTCACCTATATTTGCAAGCATGGCCGACCTCCGTTAATCCATATGTTTGAACTTGTAGTCTTTAACACTGTCAAGCGTTGCCTTCGATTTGCCCGTTTCCGGATGTGAAGCCGCGGCCGCTCTCGATAACGACGACGGTGCTGACTGCTGCGAAAACATATGCGCGCGGATCTCCTCGAGGTATTCGAGAATATAAGCAAGCGCCAGGAATACAATGCCTGCGACAGCTCCGCTTAACCACCAGTATAACGCAACCGTAACCCGGAATCCTTCTTCTACATTCAGATAATCGTATAACGGATCCTGCCGTAATCCATAAAATATTCCGCACGCGATGCCGGCCACGATCGAAGCCCAGCCGATAAAACGTAAGAGACCAACCAACGTTACCACCTCCGGTTATTATAGGCTTATTTTACCACCCGTCCTTGTAGTTGACTACGAAAAAAGCCGCGCAAATGGCGGCTGCACTTTCGTAAATATGTATTATCGTGATAATTCCGTCCTATTTACCGCCCCTGGAGCGAAAGTAAGCATCAGCTAATTTAACTATGTCCGGTGCAATTTTCAGGCCATAATCAAAACTGCGGCGAAGTAGATTAGTGACCTTTTCCCAGTTGGTAGTCGGTTTTTGAACCTCTTCCTTTACTTGTTCGACTAAATCCATGGCGGCTGCTTTCTCTTCTTCGGTTAGGTCTGAGTATTCAATCGCTAGATGTACTTGGTTTATCAATTCGGTATGAACTGATTGTATTTGTTTGACTTCTTGGTTAACTGTAATCAGTGAGGCTTTAATTGATTTCTGAATTGCCTTATCTTGAAGTGCTTTCAAAACACTAAGTTTACCTTCATGGAACGATGCTTTTCTGAAGGTAACTAACTCAATTGGTTTTCCCTGCCTTTTTTCCTCAAATCGCCCCCTAATTGAACTAGAGCAATCCGTAATCCACTTTTGTACTTCGGGGTCATCTACTGGAAGGCCATGAAGGCTGGTTCCCCTCGTAATCAAATCCGAAAAAGGCATTATGATTCCTCCATCTACTGATTATCCGGCGCAAATTCGATTAATTCACCAGGCGTGATGCCGAGTCCTTTACAGAGACCTTCGATAGTATCGTAATCAATCCGCTTTGTCGCGTTGGCTGCGAGTGAGGTAATCGTATTGCGGCTAACACCGGTTAATTCGACGACATCTTTATTTGTTAATCCACGTTGTTTCATGATATCTCCAAGTCTACATCGTACGACCATAAAAACTCCTCCAAAAAAATATGCACAACATGTTGACATGCTGAAAACAAGGGTGTAATATGTACTCATGCACAACATGTTGACATATCGAAATGTCGACTTACAGGGTAATACGTTTAGTTTATCAAAACGTCGCATTTCTTACAATTATATTTATTAGGAGGTTTCATCTTATGCCAAACGTTACCGCCCGCACAACTCGTCTCCGCTACGTACTCGTTCCCGAATTGCAGCTATTTCGCGTCACTATCCTCGACTCCGATCGTTGGACTTGCTTTATCGTACAGCCGCCGTTCTTCCGCGCCGTAACCGGTATCGGCAGCGGTAAAGTACTCGGAACCGTCCGCGTTAACGCCGATCAACTCGTTTCATTAACGGGGATGCCCGCTAAAAAGGAGGTGAGCACCGATGATGCTCGTTCTCGCTTCGTCCAATACGCCTAATCGTTCCGTTTCCCGCACGCCGCGTGGCCGCTTGGTCGCTCGGATCCTCGGCGCAATCTTCGGTGAATTCTTGCGTGCTGCTTTCGGTGCGTGGCTCGGAGGTGCGCGATAATGCCTAAGAGAACGTTCAACATACGCCAATTCAACATGCAAACCGGCGAATTTAAGAACGATGAAACGATCGACCCGCTACCGGTCAGTTACTCCCGGAGTAATGAAGTCAACGGTTTCTACGAACTTACGCTTGCGGCCGTCGGACTCCGCAAAACGCGTCAATCCGCATTCGTCAGTCCGGCGTCGATGCAGAAGCTATTGCCGGCAGGCGCCGATCCAGCTTACGGATACGTTCCGGTACGTTGCACACATTTAGCCGAAATCGGATTCGATCTTCGTAAGAACGGAAGGAGGCGGAGGGTCGTATGAAAACATTGGCCGATCGAGTTTTATTCTATACGCGGAAAGCTAACTCCTATAGTCAGCGCCGGTATGATGTATTGACTGGCCGCACGACGCAGCGCCCGCCATCGAACCGGTTCGTGCGGTTGATCGCGTATCGCGACGCGTTCCGTTCGCGCGTTGAAGCGGAGAGGGGTGCGTCATTATGAAGCGCATAGCACTTATTCACGGTCCTTACGACGACACCGGCGATGGGTCCGGCGTAGAGTACGTAATTGAACACGGCCGCCTTGTCGACGGTTACCACGCTATGTACGTTAGCCGCCGTGGTGAGCTTTTCGTTGCGCCCGTCCGGAAGGTAGACGGAAAGGAAACGTTGTACGTCTTGCAGCACGAGACCGTTCAGTTAGCTTCGGACGTTACCCACGGCGACGCCGTTATCGACGAAGTATACGCAGACTTGACGGCCATGACCGCCTGGCAGTTTGTGACGCAAGTTCTTATGTACGCTGATGTCCACGTTGAGTTGGAGGTAGCGAAGAAGTGATCGGAGTTTTCCGCCTGATGATCCGCGCTGGCTTCGCGGTGAAAGGGACGTTTGTCCCTAGCGGATAGCCGCCATAATTGCGCCAACAGTTGTTGCGTGCCTATTCCGCATGCCCAGCCAGGTCAGCGTTACCGTCCGGCCTTTTCGGCTGGAAGTCCGTACCTTGCCGGCGGCAACCGGTTAGAGGATCGCTATGCGGACAAGCTTTACCGGACGTAGCTGCAACTACGTTCGTGCATTACCGTCGGGGTAGCTGCAACTATCCCGGCCGATCGCGTGTTACCGGACTCATGGCGGCAACCATGGGCAACCGGTTCACATATTGCGGATGATTACGCGGGTAGCTTGGCTACTGGACGAATCGGCAATGGCGGCCGGAACCGTCATTCGTTCTTGGCGCGTGTGGTCATCGGGGTTTAAGGGACGTCCGGCGCGAGTGGCATCGTATACCGGGCGTCTTCGTTGTTTCTATACCCAATTATACGAACGTATGTGCTCTTGGTTTCGGAGTAAAAGAGAGTTCACAAATTAGACACAAATTACCGAAAATCACAGTGCCGACTTTCTAAAAGGATGTCCTTACCTAGTTAGGAGGTATTTTTCCGGAAAGTGTGCGAAAGTGAACCGGACTACGACTATATAAGTGAGGCGCAAATTATCCGGGGATGTGCGAGATGGCTGCGAGCGGTGGTTATATAAGTGATGCCGCAAAATTTATCCCCGCCGAAGTGTGCAAAACGGCGATCAGCTGCGGTTATATAAGTGAGGGTCTGAAGCGGGTTACCCGCACGACATAAATATTCCAACGATAAGGGAGACGATGAACGATGAACAATCAACAAATGCGTAAAGAGGTTGCGAGGTCGCCCGGAGATAACCGGGTCTGCTTTACACCATCTGAAAGGAAGATGACGGAATGAGAATCGTTCATTCAATGCGAATGGCCGGTTGGTTGATGTACCGCGGTCACAAGTTGTTGCGGATCGAGGATAATCGGCTTCAACCAGGTTATCAGATGTTCATATTCGGAGATAGCGATAGACTTCGTAATGATATGTCGGAGTATGTACCGGATAAGGGGGCGGAGGGTATACGTAGGCCCCAAAGGGGATGACGTAGTATTAACGTCGTTTTTAATGTGTTTGTGGCAGGCAAATTACAATTTTCCAAAATAAATTTTCTAAGGGGCTGCTCACGTGTCCGTATTTCAAAGGGTAGGGGAAGAAGTGCTCCTCCATGTCGCAAAACAGGAATATATAGACCGCCGTCGTCGCGCAGTAGACCGGGCCTGGGCTAATTACAGAGGTACTTGTATAGAGAGGGAAGAACGAGGGGAGCCCGATCCTTATCGGTACGGATTCGAGGAATTATCGTACCAAACGGACGCATTCGTTAGAAGGGAAGCCGCACGTTGGGCGAAGACAAGCCGAAATTATAGAGTTTACGAGGACGATTTCGAAAGTCAGTTTCGATTTATCGTTGTTAAAGCGGCGTTAAGGTATGACGGCATGGACGGTACCTTTTTCGACTACTTACGTGGTGCAATAGCGAATGCAGGTCGAGATATGGTCCGAATGGCGAAAAGAAAGAAGAGGCGCATTAATCATACGGCTCGATCGCTAGACGTGGAGAATGTGCTCAAATTAGCGGAAAGATGCCGAGAAGTACCTAGTGCGGAGCAAGAGGCATTATTAAGAATGACAATTGAAGATATTTTCGAGGATCCGGACCTAAGTCATCAAGAGTACGAACTACTTCAATTCCTTCGAACGTGTCCCGATGCAACACTAGATGAAATCGCAAAAACAATTGAGGTAAGGGATCGGAAACAAGCATCGAGGGTGAGACAAAGGCTCGCCCGGAAGTTGGTAAAACATTTAGAACAGGAGGCAATAACATGATTCACGCACGCGACTTATACCAGAATACTAAACGGTCCGATTACCGCCGTCACGCCGTACACCCCGCACCGGTTCGCAGCTCCGTTGCAATCGCTGCGCTCGGCACGGAGGAGGCATACGGCTATTTTACGAAGCGCCAGGCGGCCGCGTATTCGAAGCACCGCGCATATAGCGGCGTCTTCCGGTTCAATGAATCGCCGGGTCCGCTGGTTATGCCGACGTTATCGCAGCGGAGATGGCTCGAGCGGATGGCTGATTACATACTGGCGGAAGATCACGTTAGAGGACTCTCGCTCCGTACAAAAGCACAAATCGAAGCGGATGAGGACGAGGATTATCCGCCGATTGGCGAAGGCGCGCGCCGGCATTTAGACGACGCTTATCAACGTTGGTGCTTCGCTGAGCCATTACCGGAACGGGCAGTCGACCGCATCAAACTATGCGAAGTATGCCGCTGCGAGTTTATCGACGATTCGCGTAACGGACTCGCGAAGGTATGTGGCGAGCGGTGTAGAGGACGTAAGGACGCGGTCCGGAAACGGCTAAAGCGCCATGAGAGCCCGCAACTGAAACGTTACCGTGACCGGCAGAAACACGAATATCCGTTTTACTCGCCGGTGGAGCTATTCGAAATCACCACGCGCGGGGAAACGGTCAGCGCGGAACCGGACAAGTCTATCGACGCGCGAAGAATACGGCAGGAACGCGGCCGCCGAAAGCCGACGGAAATAAACATGGATTCCGACCGTCACTATTCACCGAACAAACATAAACGCTGGCGGACGGAGAAGGATGCGGCGGAACTAGCGGGACCCGTGGTCGTCTACTACGTGAAGGACCGGCCGCTAACGCCGGAGTTTACGGAATGCCGGAGATACCTCGGACATCTAGCCTAATAGGTGGGAAGGGAACGGGTGTTCTCGGCCTATTTAATTTGCCATTCTTGTAAACATTCACACATTCAAAGGGGGAAAGGGATATGAACGGAGAGACGGTAAGAGCCATCCGCGTGTACAAAGAGATGACGCAGCCGGAACTAGCCGCATTGCTGAAGGTATCGACTTCGACGATTGCAGCCGTGGAGAACGGTCATCGCGTCGTGTCAGACAACTTGCGTATTCGGATTGCGCAAACATTTGGCGCCGGCCAGGATATTATGGAAGCGATCGCCCGTGCAAAAGAGTCCGAAAAATTGGCGCTATAGCAGCGTCTTTATTTTTTGACCAATTACTTTAACGCGTCTAAGCATTAATTTATGAAAGGATGTCGAGAATGTTCGTAGCAAATAGAGGGGGCAGGATGTGCGTCAATCATACTATCGAGACAATCAAGGAAGTACCGCACCATGTCGTTAGAATATACGCACCGGCCGGATACGAATACGTAAAGGGCCAATGGCCTGTAACCGAAGAGGATACGTCATTGGACGCAATTTGGAGCGGTATTATGGAGGCCGGAAAACACTCGGACCGTTTTGGTTCACCAGAAGTATGGGTTAGCTCTACGGATAAAGAGGCTTTCGCTGTCTACTGCGCCGAAGTGGACGAGTTAACGCCGAAAAGTGCGGACGATGAATAACGGGCACGCCGAGCAAGCACGGAATTACTGCGACTTTATCCGACCGGATCGAACATGCGCGCTAATGATGGCGCTGGCAACCGAGAAGGATCCGCGATGCAAGTATTATCGGGACGAGCCAGCACAATGCCGGTATTATGAGGGCCACGTAATGAAACGTAGGAGGTAATCGCAATGCTATTCGTTTCCGCGATCGAAGAAGAACCGGGTAAGCCGTATCTAAAACGTGTGACCATCGTCGATTCGATGACCGGCGACATAGCAGGCGTGCTCCACTACGGAGACAGCGCTTCGGACCGTCATATCCGGCTCATGGCTCCGAGCTTAGTTCGAACAAAAACAAATAAACGGGGGAACGAGAAACATGGAAAACAAAAAAGGAACGGTTAAGTGGTTTAACAAAGGCGTCGGATTTATCGAAAGCCACGATGGGAGTAGCGATATTTTCGTACACCAAACCGCTATTCTTATGGAAGGGTTCCGAAAACTAAACACCGGAGACGTAGTTACATACGCCGAAGGTGTGGACCATATAGACCGTAGATGCGCGGTTGACGTGTTCGTAATTGAACCGGCCAGAGTTTAAGACGCGGCGAACGTTGTCCGCACGATTATAAACGATAAAGGAGATACGATGGATGGTTAAATGGGAGCTAAAGCAGAGATACGACGAACAGGGTACGAAGTTTAAGGCGGTTATCGGCCGTTATGCGGAGCTGCTGACGCGAGCGCAAGCGAAGGTAAGCGGACTACAAGCGGAATATGAGGCGTTGATGCAACGCGAGTTTCAGTCCGGTGCTGATATGAGCGTTGAAAAAGCAATCACCCGTAGCATGATTGTAGAAGCGCAGAAAGAGGCCGAGGTAGCCGCGCTCGAATATACGAAAGTGCAGGACTACGCACGCGAAGCCGGCGCCGCAGAACGTATTACCATTCGCGACCTCGTTATTAACTGGAACGGGCCGTATATGACGGAGGTCCGTACGAAAGAACTGCAGCCAATCGTCGACCGTATGCGCGCGGCAAGGGATGCGTATTACAACGCCGTTCTCGACATGTACGAATTGGACGAGAGATATCACGCAGCACATTACGAAGTACAGCAGCTGGAGTATCAAGACCGTCGACCAGGAGACGGAATCTCCGTACACAAGGTAATTCAATCGATGGCCTCCTTACCGCAAGTAAATAACGAAGATCTGATGGACATTGGCAAGTACCGTAAACTGCCGGCCGGCGTTGATCGGACTAAAAACGGAGGTGCAGCGTAATGGATAAACGCGATATCGTAACAACGATCGGCGAAATTGGCCGTAAAGTATCGGCCGGAGAAGCAATCACCGCGGAGGAAGTCGACCGCATGGCGAAGGTGGCGGCGGCAACCGGCAGAACGGAACATCTCGTTTTGTATACGAATGCTAAGCGTGTTCACCGCGAAGTCCCGGACAAGCCTGCCGAGCCGCCGAAGCCCGAAAAGGTGACGAAGGAAGCCGTAGAAGCAGCGCGGCTCAAAGCAGTCAAGTCCGGCCGCATCGAGGATCGCGTACAATATGCATCGCTTAAACGTGACCTGGCGGGTGCATCCGATGAATAAAGCGACCGAATGGGCGATACTCAAACGGCAATATCTCGAAGAATACGCAAAATACGGCGGCCCTAGCGTAAAGGGATACGGAAAAGAGCGTCCCGGAACTATGGTCGGCTACGGTCGACTTCCGGAACTCTCACGTAAAATTGACGAACTTGAGCGCGAATTGAAGCTCGGCAGGTATATGGAGGTATAGAGGGATATGATCGTACGTCATCCGTTCAAAGGTAATACGACTGTAAAAGTTTATTTGCCGCAGGAATGTGAGGGTTTTGCGATATATAGTAAGGGTGTTTATGGCGGTCCCGAGATTACCTTTTACCTCGGAACTGATATTAACCCATTGGAATTTGAGTACTCGATGTCCGGCGGAGAGATCTTCTGGGAGAGAACCGGTCCGTTTAATCAGATTCTAATTGAACCAAACGGAATACCTTTTAAGGCCTATACGTTACATTCCAAGTAGGGAGGAAATAATAATGACAATCAATATGGAAGTGATTAGCGGTAAGGGCGACGGAACTGTCGATATCACTGGTTTTAATTACATTAAGGTAAAAACAAGCGCGGGGCCAATTAGAATTGAGTACGTTAATGATGGACATACATCTATGTTCCCATACTTCGGAAGCGACAACGAGGTTATTGTACCGGCAGGCGTCACATCAATAACGGTAAAGGCGCACTCATCGGTTACTTGGTGGTTTGAACTTTGGAATACACGACCGGCTATTAATCAGACGGAATTGAAAATATCACTCACTGATGACGGCTGCTCGGTAACCGGCGACGAGTATATTTGCTATATCGGCGAAAAGCTGGGTACTCCCGCGGATATTTCCGGTCTCAGGATCAACATGGACGGGTTACAACGGCTATTCGGTAAAGCACTAAGTACGCACTCAGCCGATGACGCAGCGACGTACTTGCAATATAAAACCCGTGTGCTCGAATTGGTAGCGGCGGGGAACGGTAACTAACGGACTGCCACCTAAATAACGGTAATCATAACGCGAGGCCAGCGGATTTAATTCCGTTGGCTTCTTTTTTTACTATGGGAGGAAACGGGATGGAAAAGACGATAGAGACAGCGCTACGGGCTGCGGGGTTCAGCGGATACCTAGCGGAATACCTGGCTCGAGACGTGACGAATATTGAACGGATTATGGAAGCGGAAGGAAGCGACGAAGAGAAGCGCGAGGCCGTAACGTTCGGAGTTGGCTGTATGCTCGAGAAGCTAGAGATTTCTGGGGTTATACCGGAAGTAGGTCCGGTACTACGTAAGTTTATGACCGAAGCGGTTGTAAAGGCGGTGGTCTAATGGTGACTGAGATCGGCTCTATCAAGGCCCGTTTGGAATTAAAAACGGATAACTTCCGGTCGGGTATGGCCCGTGCAAAACGTGACTTACGCGAAGTGAGTATCGAAGTCGATAAGACAGCACGTAGCTTTGACGTATTGGAGTCGGCCTTAACTGCCGTCGGCGCCTCCGCAGCATTAGTCGGACTCGTTCGCGTTGTTAAGTCGCTTGCCGACGAGGCGAATACGCTCGCGATGTCGCTGCAAGGCGTTACGGAAGTGGCGAAGGCGCTAGGTCATGACGTTGATGCTGTTACGCAGGCGGCCGAAGACCTGGCAGCGCGCGGATTCCTGAGCGTTCGAGAAGCGGCCGATACGCTGAAAACGACACTAGCGGCGGGCCTCGGGCTCGAAGAGTCCATAAAACTAACCGAAGCAACGGCGGACGCAGCCGCATATGGTCGCGAAGCTCATTTGAGTTGGGGCGAAGCTATCGTCCAGGTAGCCCGCGGTATAAAAATGGGTAATTCCGAATTGACAGACGCGGCCGGCATCACCACCAACTTATCGGTATTCTATGATAGGTATGCGAAGTCGATCGGCACAAGCGCGGCTAAGCTAACGGAGGCACAGAAGGTCCAAGCGGCCTATAACGGTATCATATCGGAAGCAGCGATGTTCTCCGGAAATGCCGAGACCGCCCTCGCAGGGTACACCGGCGCGCAAACGGATTTCAACCAAACGTTAGCGGCGGCGCGCGTCGAGCTCGGCGAGGCATATTTACCGACCGTTCAGAAGATAACGGAGACAATTACGCCGCTCATTAAGCAATTTACCGGATGGGCGACCGAGAATAAGGAAGTCGTCTCAACGGTTACGGCAACGGTTACTGCTACGCTCGCACTTGCGACAGCAATCGGCGTATTATCCGTAGCAGTCCGCGGACTTAATGCGGCGCTCGGTCCGATCGGATGGGCAATTACGATTCTCGGCGGGGTCGTTACGGGTGTTTCAGCGTATACGGCCGCGGCTAATAGTGCAAGCGCAGAAGCTCGCGAGTTCGCCGCGAATCAAGACGCGCTAAATGACGCGCTCGAGAAGACGGACGGAATCCTTAACGCGCAGCAATATAAGCAGATGACGACGCAGATGGAAGCGCTGAACGAAGTCCTCGAACGTCGTAACGAGCTTATCGAACAAGGAACAGCGCTCGAGAGACTCGGCGAACAAGGCATCGGAAGTCCGGAAACAGCGGCCCGACTTCTCGATATCGGAGACGCTATTCAAGCAATCGACAAAGAGATCAAAGGGATGGGCTACGATAACATCGAGGCGGCCGAGTTCGCATTCCGATCGATGGGGGCAACGGTTGATAAATCGCTCGGCGCACTGGCGGACTTAACCCGTCAACAAATGGAGTCGAACATAGCGGCCGCCGATAACGTTGCGACGCTCGAGGCATTGTCGTCCGAATACGCAAAGCTGAACGAACTCGAAAGCCTATCCGAGGAGCAGAAATCGCGCCTGGCCTCGATCGTGAAGCAGCTTAAGCAGGAATATCCGGCCCTAAACGCGCAGCTCGACAAGGAAAACCGTTGGCACATCGCTAACAAAGACGCGCTTGACGGTTATATTCGCGGTGAGAAGGATCGCGTAAATGCGGCGGTAGCGGCAGCGAAGAAGATTATCGAAACGGCGAAGACGGAAGCGGAGGAGCGCGTACGGTTGGCTTCGGCTGCTATGACGAAACTTGCGGAGATCGAAGGTAAGTCGACGGCCGCGGCGCCATTCCTAAACGAAGGGTTCGCGGGGTTCATCGGCGCGGGAGCGAAGGCGGCCGCGGAACGTGCGAAGACGGTCATTAACGACGAAATCAATCAGACGCGATTCGATATCAACCACGCTAATAAGCTGCTCGACGATTTGACCGTGGGTATAGACGCATTCCGGACGAAAACGGACGACACTAGCGCAACGGCCGGCAAATCGGGTTCGTCCTCGGTATCGTCGCAAACTAAGCAGACGGCCGAACAAATTGCGCAGGAAGCGTACCGCGGCGCGTTGCAACAACTTGAAATCCGCCGACTTCTCGGTAAATTATCGGAGGAAGAGGAAGAAAAACGCCTCGCGGAGTTGGCCGAAAAATACGAGAAGTACGATGATATATGGATCGATGCGGAGAGCCGGCGCCAGCGTATCGCGGACCAAATCGCGGCCGATCGCGAGAACCAGGCGGCCGAATCCGCGCGTGAACGTTTCGACCATTCCGCCGATTGGATCGAGCAGGAAACTCGGAAGATGACGCTGGCCGGAGAATCGGAAGAAGCGATCGCGCAGATGAGGCTCGAAGCCTGGACGCGAGTACGGAGCCGCTATGAAAAGGATTCGGAGTATTATAAGCGCGCGGAAACGGAGCTATATCAGCTGCGACTCGACCTAATGCGCAAAACAGAAGAAGCCGCGGCCGACGCGCAGAAGCAGGCGAAGGAGACCGCCGACGCCACGATTAAAGCGATCGATAAGCAGAAGAAGGCGGAGCTCGACGCCATCGACGAGCGCCGTAAAGCCATCCGCGACCTCTATGATATGCAGACAAAGCTGCTCGACGACGGCGAACGCCAGCGGGAACGGGCCGGACTGGCTGCGGAAATCGCCAAGTACAGCGGCGCCACATCGGAACAAGGCCGCCGTCATCTCGCGGAGCTGCAGGAAAAGCTACGTCAGATGAATCTCGACGACCAACGCCAGGCGCTCGAAGACGAACGCGACGAGAAGCTATCCGCACTCGACCGCCAGCAGGCCGATATCGAATCGTGGTACGCCGATTTGAAAACGCAGATCGAAGGCTATAACGGCGATTTTATTACGATTTATCAGCAAACGGAGAACGAACGCTTCAAGGCGTTCACGTCGACGAATGCTTCGATATTAACTGAGCTCGAGCGCTTCAAATCGCAGTATGAGTCGATTATGTCCGGCGTCGGATCCGGTAATACGGCGTCCGTAGCGGCGCAAATGGCAGCGAATGCGAAAGCGTGGCATACGGCGGATGCGGCGGGTAGATCGCGGCTATCTGCGGAAAATCAACGACTCGGCGCATCGATCGGCGCTAACTACGACGACGGCTCCGGTAAATGGTTCGTCGACGGGGCGCCGCTGTTCCATACGGGCGGTATCGTCGGATCCGGCAATTTTAAAGCCGGTAATATGCTTCTTCCGGATGAAATCGGCGCCATTCTCCGCGCGGGTGAGGTCGTTATGACTCCGGCACAAATCCGGAGCATGTTCGAAGCTGGCGGTAACCGCGGTGGAGTCCATATAGAGAAGCTCGTAGGTATGGAATTGCACGATTCCGTATTCGAGGACGAGATTGACGTACGGTCGATGGGCCGGTCTGCTACTGACATGGCCGCGGAGATGGCGAGAAAACAATATACGAGAAGCGTATGATAACGCATAGGCTCCGTCTAACTGGCGGGGCCTTAACTTAGGAGGAACCGAATAATGAGTATGTGCATTTGCATTCAGAATAACGATGAATTGTTTATCGCCGCGGATACAGCGGTAACCATTAGCGTAGACGGTGAGTTATTCCGTACTAGGCAGCACTTTAACAAACTGCGGCAAATTGGACCTTTCTTGATTTTCGGATCGGGTTCGGTTGACGTTATGCTCAACGTTTATAAACTATTTGAATCCGAGCCGAAGAAGACCGCCGAATCACTTCGTGATATTGTGCGTAAATGTTGCGCGGATTTTAAAGCGAACCATGAAATAACGTACGAATCTTTACCGGAGCATACACGCGACGTGGCGGTATTGGCGGCCGAGTACGGCGATGACGGCGTCGTAGTTTATACGATGAATCCTACGGATAACTTCGAGATCAAGACGTTTACGGTCGGGCCGGATAGCAGCACGCCGCATACCGGAGGTTACTACGCATCAGAGACGGCAACGTTTTTGGACCCGTTGTTGCGTGCCGGGAAACCGGTCGATCAGATCGTATA
The DNA here is from genome assembly GCF_024623455.1 of Paenibacillus soyae. Taxonomy (GTDB): domain Bacteria; phylum Bacillota; class Bacilli; order Paenibacillales; family Paenibacillaceae; genus Pristimantibacillus; species Pristimantibacillus soyae. The sequence continues at coordinate 35,358 of NZ_JANIPJ010000011.1, forward strand.
CAATGCGTTCAATCATTTTAGCGGCGCGGAAGTAGGCGGAAATATTACAGCGGCAATTATGCGGAAGGATGGCGTACATTTTCTCCATCCAGTACCGATCAACGAAAACGTAAGGCTACGCTATTATAGTAAGCCGCTAGGCGCTTTTCTAACAGGCGCACAGATCATGACAGATTCACCCGGCGTGTTTCCGCGAGCCCAAATGAGCGCAGATGATAAAGCCTTTACCGTTTTCAAAAGCGACTCCGACTACATCCAATTTAACGCAGACTACGCGGGCTCGCCGGTTATAAACGTTGTACAAGGCGGTTTTGTCCGGGGGCAGATATCGAGCCTATCGAATACGATGCGTATTTCGGGCACAAATAACCTGCAGTTAACGACGGCATCCGGCGATATTCAACTGCAGCCAGCGAGCTCGGGCGGACGTGTAACGGTATCAACCTGGGCCCGTTTGTACAGTACAACGGACGGAGAGACGCTGGCGCAGGCGTTAGGCGGTATTGAATCGCGGTTGTCGAGTCTAGAGTCGCGCGTATCCGCATTAGAATCAGCGTAATAACGAAGGGGCTCCGCCATCCAGCGGGGCCTTAATCGTGTGTGAGTACGTACAAAAACGTGGACAAGGAGGTGTGCGTAATGGGCCGTCGTATAGATCCGTTAACCGATAAACACTACGATGCGATACGATTGCTTGCGTCATTACCGCATAGGAACCAGGAGGAAATAGCGCAAGAGCTTTCGATAAGTAGGCGCCAATTGTACCGCTGGAGACAACGGTCAGACTTCGATAAAGCGTTACGTAAAGCGATCGATGAGACGGTTAGGAGTCGGATGCGTCGGATGCGTGTATCCAATATACGAAAAACCTCGTATGACGCGGAAACCCTAGAGTTTATGCTACGTTCGAGCCGTATACTGGCGTAGAATTCACGTCCCAAAACTACACATTTCGGAGAATTTTCGGGGGTTTTCGTGCAGCGAGCTTCAGACGTACGGGCCCTCCGAAACTTTTCAGCGGCTGGCGCCTCGTACCGGACGACGCTCCGTAACTCACGGGGTCAATTCGTATATTTATGCGTAAATCGTGCATAAAAACGGTGCATATTCGCTGCATAAACGGTCGATGGCGTACCGGTCCGTCAGAAGCCGCGCCAGGATTACGATTCCGGGCGTTTATCATACCGTTATGATTAGCAATCAGCTAGGTATCGATATGCATACGGATGTATAACGCCGATCGTGACCGGACCGGATCCGATGGCGAGCGGAGACCCCCAAGGGGGTATCGTCAGGCGGCCGCATCAGGCACTCACAATTTACGCGCAGAAAAATAAACTTCAGGAAATGATTTGAAGTTAATGGAGGAGTTGCATAAAATATATTACATATAAGTATAAGGATAGGAGTGACGTTATGGAGAAAACTAGTGAAGAAATTAATCGGAAACTTAAGATTTTACTAGCGACAACATCGTACCCAGTACTTGCTAACTTGAACTATTTTCGAGACTACAACAATTACATAAATGAAAGCTTAAAGCGTGAAATAACGTTACTGGACGATAGCCGCCCGGATAATAAAGGTGAGTTATTTAAACTTACGATGAAGGAACTATCTTATTACGGTGAGGTTCGTAAATATAAATCATTTAGTAACATCATGAGAGTATCACTGTTGACCTCGCTATGTGCGTTTATAGAGAACGTTATTACCTCTCCGTGTGATTCATACAATAACGAAAATCAGTTTGATAAATATAAACGGAAAATGGGTAGGAGGTCGAGAAAACTAAGCACGATTCAGGTAGCGAAGAGATTTTTAATCGAAAACGGATTCACTGAGTTAGATAAGATTCCTAATTGGAAATATATATTTGATATGATGACAATTCGAAATAGGTTTGTTCATAGTGACGGAAGTTCTACAGCATATATAGATAAAATATCCAGTACGTATGCTTTTAGTATAAGCCAGGGGAAGATTACACTGGGTGATGATTTTATCGGAGATTTTATTGGTGTATTGGAGAAATTTTCGATTGCCTATGCCGAACTTATCTATCCCAACGAAAATAAATTGACGAAAATATTTAGGGATAAAGGGTTTGATGTTGAGAAGTTTACTTCAGCCGTAAATCGCTATATAATAGGTAGGAACTAATTCAATAGGCGTAGAAGCCATCGAATCAGTACGGTATGTGGACGTAAGCAAACGTTGTATTAACGGGACCTTCACGCCAATTTACGGGTCATAGCGTGACTCGAAATCAGCTAGGCGTGTCAAAGCGTGCGTGGGTTCGAATCCCACCCTCTCCGCCACTAAACAATAACGAACAGCGATCTCAGACGAGGTCGCTTTTTTTGTTGCAATTTAATTGATTGAAGAAATTATTCGAACGGCAAAAGGGATGGTAATCGGGGAGCCATAACTATTGCACGCCATTACATCGCCCGAGTACGACAAGGGAAACTGGTCTAGATAGGGGATGGTGGCTGTTAAGCTGGGGGACATGTGGGCTATATTTGATCGATCCTGTAACCTGATTCGTATGGGTTCGAGAATGGTATCGATGGAGTCAGCGATGGCTGACTCAAGCCCTTGAAGGCACCAATAAGCCGTTGGAAGTCGAATATTGAGTCACGGAAGCCAGTGTCGCCTATAAGGAAGGATAACGCCCCAAAACATAAGAGAAGAGGGCTCTTGCGAGCCCTCTTCCTTGACGGTGTTTGAAATGGTAACGTGTATCCTCGCACAACAACTTGATGAAACATCCGAGATTAACCGACAGTTAATGCTCTCGCGCTTCAAACGCGGTGTTACCTAAAGTGCTCTTTAGCACAACGCCTCGCTTTATCGTGAAGTGGATGAAATACTCTGAGATCCTTGCACCAATAGGTCCAATGGAACCACACCTCTCTTCCACCGTCACTTATAGAATGGCCGGAATGCAGAGTTCTTATTCACATCTGATAAAAAAAGTTGAGGCCCCTTAAAAATGCGGGCAATTCCGGGCAAAAGAGAAGAGGGCTCTCGCGAGCCCTCTTCCTTGACGGTGTTTGATCTGGTATCGTGTATCCTCGCACAACAACTTAATGAAACATCCGAGATTAACCGATAGTTAATGCTCTCGCGCTTCAAAACGCGGTGTTACCTAAAGTGCTCTGCGGCACAACCCCTCGCTTTAACGTGAAGTGGATGAAATACTCTGAGATCCTTGCACCAATAGGTCCAATGGAACCACACCTCTCTTCCACCGTCGAGATATAGATTGACCAGAATTCGAGCTTGTTATTCAACGAATTTTTAAATTAACGTTTCGGCATGCGGATCCACTTGCGTTCGTGGTTCGTATTCTGCGGGAAACGTTCGCCTTTATGAAGCCTAACCTTCTTCGGATCTTCAATGCCCATGTGGTAATCGTTCACGCCGGTCTCGATATAAGTTCCGTCGTTAGGAGCTCTGTCGCCTTGGTTAAATACCGTCCATTCGCCCACTGCCAAGCACCTCCAGTCGAATTTCGGACAAGCCGCGTTCGAGCAGCGTCGTCCACGGTTTAGTATAGGCGCCGCAAGGCTTCCGCATGAATGACAGATATCGGATTGGATGCGGGCACTTGTCATGGTGGGCAAGATTTGATATAGTATAGAGATGCGAGCCTAGGGCTCGTTCCTTGCTCCGCTTGCGGGGCCGTTAGTCCAAAAGGAGGTGAAACACAATGCGCAAATATGAAGTGATGTACATCATTCGTCCAGACGTAGAGCAAGAAAACGTTCAAGCTCTGGTTGAAAAGTTCAATGGCATCATCTCCAACGGTGGCGAGGTTACGAAAACAGACGTAATCGGTAAACGCCGTCTTGCGTATGAGATCAACAAGCTTCGTGATGGGTACTTCGTACTGGTACATTTCAACGCAACGACTGAAGTTGTGAATGAACTTGACCGTATCATGAAGATTTCCGACGAAGTTATTCGTTCGTTGATCGTCAGAGACGTAGCTTAGTCAACGCAAGATTTGTTCAATGGGGAGGTCATGACATGTTGAACCGTGTAATATTGATTGGCAGATTGACGAGAGACCCGGAGCTTCGTTATACGCCTGCAGGGGTTGCGGTTACGCAATTCACGTTAGCCGTGGATCGTCCATTCAGCGGCGGCGAAGGCCGCGAGCGCGAAGCGGATTTTATCCCGGTCGTCACATGGCGTCAGCTGGCGGAGACGTGTGCCAACTACTTGCGCAAAGGCCGCTTAACGGCGGTTGAAGGTCGCATTCAAGTGCGGAACTACGAGAACAACGAGGGCAAGCGTGTGTATGTAACGGAAGTTATTGCAGACAATGTCCGGTTCCTGGAGTCGAGCCGCGAAGGCGGAGGACAGCGTGAGGATAATGGCGGCGGATTCGGTGGAGGCGGCAATAGCGGCGGCGGTGGCTACAGCGGAGGAGGAGGCAACTCTTCATACGGTGGAGGCAACAACAGCGGCGGCGGGTATGGCGGCAATCGTTCGAATCAATCACGGAACGACAATGATCCGTTCAAGGATGACGGACGCCCGATTGACATCTCCGAGGATGATTTACCATTTTAATTTTCGACGAGAAGGAGGATGTACACCATGGCTTTCAAACCAAGAGAGAACGACGGCGGCGAGCGTCCAGAGCGTAAGTTCAGCGGACGTAAAGGCGGTCGCAACAAGCGCCGTAAAGTTTGTTTCTTCACTGTAAACAAAATTACTCACATTGACTATAAAGACACGGATTTGCTCAAGAAGTTTATTAGCGAGCGCGGCAAGATCTTGCCACGCCGCGTGACTGGCACAAGCGCGAAATACCAACGCTTGCTGACAATCGCGATTAAACGTTCCCGTCAAATCGCGCTTCTGCCATACACGACTGAATAGTCGAAGGATGGACAGAGAGAGAAGAGTCTCCGAATGGAGGCTCTTTTTTTTGCGCAATTGTAAGCATTGGTCAGACGGAAAGATATGGGGTGAAATTCCGCTTGTGAAGAGGAAGGAAACATCATACAATAAAACCGACTGATCATTCTATTTTGTAAGTGAAAGGGAGAGATGACGGTTGGCGTATACCCTAAAACGGTTAAACGAATGTACGTTGGATGAGGCCGTGCAGGTATGGAATGAGGGATTTACCGGCTATTACGTCGACTTGTCGATGACGCTGGAGCGGTTTCACATCAGAATGCTGCAAGAGGGGTTGTCACCGAAATTATCCTTTATTGCTTACATGAACGGGATCCCTGTCGGTATCGTATTAAACGGCATTCGAGTCATTCAAGGCCGCAACGTGTCATGGAACGGTGGAACCGGTATCTCGCCGGAATACCGGGGAATGGGAATCGGCAAATGGATGATCGATCAGGCGCTGACGATCTATCGCGAAGAAGGCGTGGAGCTCGCTACGCTGGAAGCCATTAGAGCTAATGAGCGGGCAATCCGGTTGTACCTGAGCAAGGGATACGAAATAGCAGACGAGATGACTCACATGACGTACGAAGCATCGCTGCCTGCTCTCCTCGAAGCCGTCGCAACCCACTCTCCTTATACATACAGGCATGCCGCCCCTCACGAGCTGCGGGATTATGAGAATGTGATGCCTTGGCAGCTCCAATGGGCCAATTATCGCTGGGACGGAGAAGTCATGTTCGCCTATGACCAAAAAGATCGGGAATGCGCATATGCATTATATAGGCGGATATTCGATAGGAATGGACGATTAGCAGGGATATCCGTGGGCCAATGCCGGCTTATAAGCGAATCCGAATCGAAGGACAACAGCTTGCTGCTGCGTTCCTTGTTAGCGCGCGTGCTTCAGCCGGAGATGGACGGGTGCAGACGGACGATCATGGTTAGGGGCACCGAAGCGTTCCTCATGGAGGAGCTTAGCAAGCTTGGCTTTAAACCGGGTGCTTCGCAAGTATATATGTCAAGGGCGATGGAGGGATCGATTTGAAGCTGTTAATGCTGGGCGGCACGCGCTTCCTCGGGAAGACGATTGTGGAGACGGCCTTGCGAAGAGGACATGAGGTCACCTTATTTAACCGTGGCAATCGTCCGGAGCTGTTCCCTCAGCTGGAGCAGTTAGCGGGAGATCGTGACGGTGGGCTGGATGCTCTATTGGGGAGAGAATGGGACGCCGTGATCGATACGTCCGGTTATGTGCCCAGGGTCGTCAAACAGTCGTTGGAGGCGCTTAGCACGAAGGTGAGGCATTATACGTTCATTTCCACGATTGATGTTTATGATGAGAAAGTGCCTGGTGTCATTAGCGAGAATCATCCCGTAAAGAAGCTCGAGGATGAGAGCATGGAAGACGTCCAGACGGCCTACGGACCGATGAAAGCGCGCTGCGAAGAGCTGGTAATGGAGCAGATGGATGGCGAAGCGCTGATCGTTCGCTGCGGATTAATTGCCGGTCCAGGGGATCATTCGGATCGGCTGACCTATTGGCCTAGCCGCGTCGCGCGGGGTGGCGAGGTGCTTGCTCCAGGCAATCCGCAAGCGCCTGTACAATTCATCGATGTCCGAGATTTGTCAGAGTGGATCGTATGCAAGATTGAGGAGCGTTGCAAGGGGATCTTCACGGCAACGGGACCATCGGAGCCGCTCACCATGGGCCGATTCCTGCAGGCTTGCGCTCGTACCGTGGCCGACGATGCGTCATTCACGTGGGTTACGGATGATTTCCTTAAGGAGCATGAAGTCGGGGCATGGATCGAAATGCCGCTATGGATTCCGGAATCGGAAAATCTGCATTCGCTTATGAGCATCGATGTGAGCAAAGCGATAAATGCGGGACTCGCATACCGTCCGTTGGAGGAAACGATAAAGGATACGCTTCGATGGGATAACGAACGGCAGGAGAGGACGGAGCGCAAAGCAGGGCTCGCGGCGGAGAAGGAGCAGAGGCTGCTTGAGCTGTGGAATAAGCGTTGGGCCGAGGAAGGAGCGTCCTAACGTCATGCTATGGGGAGAGACGGAGCGACTGAAGCTTTATATTCCGGACGTGGGGCGCGATCTGGAGGCGCACAGTGCCATGCTAGAGGACCCGGAGGTGGGGAAGTGGCTGCCTAAAGGGACATCCTACACTCGTGAAGAAACGGAGAAGCTGATCCGATATTTTGCAGCGCACTGGGAGCGATACGGCTATGGTGCTTGGGCGGTATATCATAAGCTTACGGGCCGGTTTCTTGGTCATTGCGGACTGAACCGAATGGACGAATGGGAGAAGACGGAGGTACTGTACGCCTTCACTCGGGAGGCATGGGGGAACGGGTACTGCACGGAGGCTTCGACAGCCGCGCTATCGCATGGTTTTGGGGAGTTAGGTTTACCGACTCTAATCGCGCTGGCCAAACGCGATAATGCGCCGTCCATAGCGGTAATGAAGAGGCTGGAAATGAAATATTGGGACAGCATCAGGTGGAGGAATATGGACGTCGTTCGATACGAAATCGTAAATGAACAGAAATAGAAGGCCGAATAGCAAAATGCAGGAGCAGATGCCCGGGTATAATATCCCCCGGGCATCTATATTTCCGCAGCTGGAGTTTTTAGCAGGTAGCGGAGCACCATAGCTTCCATGTCGGCCACATGCTGCTTATACCGCTCTTCCGTTCCTCCGAGGAGGAAATGCAAAGCAAGCCCGTCTCGAACGGACCAGAATAAATAAGAAGCCGATTCGGTATCGAGATCGGCCCTGAACTCGCCGTTCTTAACGCCTGCTTGAATCAGCGTGTCGATCAGCTGTATTGCTTTGCTGATATATTGCTGATGCATCTCGATCAGCTCCGGGCGACGGGAAGCGTACAGCATAAACTCCATATGGAACGCCATCCATTTGCGCAGCTCGGACAAGGGCTGCGATTGGAAGCGGCCGAATAGATAATGAAGGCGGTCCGCCGCAAGCGGAAGCTCTTTGAAGCGCGATGTTAACGACCCGACCATATCGTCCATGCGTTTATGGGCCATCTGGAGGTACATGTCCTCTTTGCTGGGGAAATAGCCGTACAGAGCGCCTTTGCTAATGCCCAGATGGCGTACGATATCGTCGATCGTCGTGGCTTGAAAGCCCTTCTCGATGAAGCATTCCAAGGCGCCGGCCAGAATAGCCGCTCGTTTCTCCTCCCGATACCGCTCCGTAACCTTGGGTGACATATCCACAACTCCTATACAGACAGCATTTTTTCCTCACTATAACATATCCACAAGGGGATAGTCAGTGTTATCCACATCTCGCTGCATGTTCTGCCCCATTTCCAAGAAAAATAGAGAATACGAAAGAAAATAAAATAAGAATGCGTTTTCATGGTTCTTTTTTGGCGAGAAACCGTTCTATCCCATGTGTATAATTAGGGACATTGGACATCGGCCCCGACCTTTCTGAGAGTGGAAGGTCACTTATACACAAATGGAGAAAGCGAGGATTTTTATTTTGCTTACAAAACTGAAAAACACGTGGTTCTTTAATGTTCGCGGGGACGTGCTTGCGGGCATTACGGTGGCGCTGGCGCTCATCCCGGAGGCGATTGCCTTCTCGATTATTGCGGGCGTTGACCCGATGGTCGGTCTGCATGCTTCGTTCTGCATTGCGGTCATCATTGCGCTGGTGGGCGGGAGGCCGGGGATGATCTCGGCTGCGACTGGCGCCATGGCTGTACTGATGGTGACGCTGGTGGCCGATCACGGGCTGGAGTATTTGTACGCCGCTACGATCCTAACGGGACTTATTCAGATTGTCATCGGCATATTGAAGCTGGGACGATTTATTACGTTCGTGCCGCATTCCGTCGTCATAGGCTTCGTTAACGCGCTGGCCATTCTGATCTTCATGACGCAGCTCGTTCAGTTCGAAGGGGCGACTTGGGTCATGTACGCGCTTGTCGCGGCTACTCTAGTCATTATTTACGGCTTGCCCCGTATTACGAAGGCCGTGCCTTCCGCGCTGGTCGCGATTATCGTGATGACTTGCGTGACGTTATTCGGGGGCATTCAGGTGAACACGGTAGGGGATATGGGGAATATCGAACGCGCCTTGCCGATCTTCCATATACCGGACGTGCTGTTCAATTGGGATACGCTGGCGATCATCTTCCCGGTGTCGCTGACCATGGCGATCGTCGGCTTGCTGGAATCGTTAATGACGGCAACCATTCTGGACGAAGCAACGAATACGAAAAGCGACAAAAATAAGGAGGTTCGCGGACAAGGCATCGCCAACACGGTAACAGGCTTCTTCGGCGGCATGGCGGGCTGCGCGATGATCGGCCAATCGGTTATCAACGTGAAATCGGGCGGCCGCGGCCGCTTGTCCACGATGGTAGCGGGGGTATTCCTGCTATTCTTGATTATGGTGCTAGGAGATGTCGTGAAGGTGATACCGATGGCGGCTCTCGTAGGGGTTATGATCATGGTATCGATCGGGACGTTCGATTGGCGATCCATTCTCGACGTGAAGAGGATCCCAGTATCCGACACGATCGTCATGGTGACGACGGTAGCGGTCGTCGTGTACACGCATGATCTTGCGCGAGGCGTTATCGTCGGCGTTATTATGAGCGCGCTTATCTTCGGTTGGAGGATGGCGAGGCTTAAAGCGGAGACGAAGGTCACGGAAGCCGGAGCGAAGCACTATTTGATTCGAGGGCAGATGTTCTTCGGCACGATGAGCCATTTCGGCGATTTATTCGATCCGCAGCAGGATCCCGATCACATCTTGATTGATTTCTCCGCTTCGCATGTGTGGGATCATTCGGCCGTAACGGCCATCGCCAAGATGGTCTCCAAGTACGAGTCGCTGAATAAAACCGTTACGATTATCGGACTTAACGAAGAGAGCCGCAAGCTGATCGATCGGGTTGGCTTGAAGGCTACAAGCGGTCATTAATAACAAACAAACTAAAGCTCATGAGACGCAGCCGGCTGGCCGCGTTCCATGAGCTTTTTTTGTTTCAAGGCGTTCTTCTTCTTCGAAACAGCAGCAGGCCCAGCGCACTGAAGCGGGTAAGGTTCGTCTGTGTCCCCATATGCCGGGGGAAAGGCGTAAGCTCGGAGGGTTGTACCTGCTCGAACGTCTGCTCTCGCTCTCGCTTCCAGGTGTCTAATGCCTGCCTGCGGTATTGGGATTCCATCGTCATAACCATTCCTCCTTGTCGGATAGATAGGATGGGAACGCTTATTCTTTAATTATACAAAATATTCTGACAACAAACAAAGCGTGACGGCGGGCCAAAATTAGCAAACGGGAGGTTGAGGCAAGGTTGAAGCGGGACGTTAGATCGGTTCCACGAATGAAACGCAAAATAAGCCTCGCGGCTGCCATGGGCAAGTCGCAAGGCTCAGGATTAACCGATGAGGATATGATCCTCCGGGTAGCCGATTTTGGATTTGGTTCGTTTCTGGGCCAGCGCGTAAGCGAGTGTGAGAGGACCCAATCTGCCAAGAAACATCGTAATCGTCACGATGATTTTGCCGGCCGTGGACAGGTCTGCCGTAAGTCCCATGGAGAGGCCGGTCGTGCTGAAAGCGGACGTCGCTTCGAACAAAATTTCGAGGAAGTGATCCGTCATCATGTTTTCCGTGATGGTCAGCAGGATCGTCACAAGCAAAACGAAGAAAAGGGAGCTGACGACGACGGCGAGAGCCCGCATGACCGCATCCTCCGAGATGCGACGGTTGAAGGCATGAATCTGTCCGCCTCCCCGGAAGGTATTGATCGTTGCCAGAATAAGCACGACGACCGTATTCGTCTTAATGCCGCCCCCCGTACCGCCCGAGGCCGCGCCGATGAACATCAAGATGATAAGAATGAACTGGGATACGGCGAGCATGCTGCCGATATCAATTGTGTTAAAGCCCGCGCTTCGCGGCGTCATGCTCTGGAACATGGAAGCTTGAATCCTCTCCCAGAGCGTGAGATGACCATAGGTCTCCGTATTCCAACTCTCGAGGAAGAAGAGAAGCAGGAAGCCGATGACGAACAGGATCGAAGTGGCCAGAATAACGATCTTCGAATGCAGCGACAGCTTCTTCCAGGAGCGCTTGCGGACAATGTCAATGACGACGATATAACCAAGACCGCCGACGATGAACAGGATCAGAATCGTGAAGTTCACGATGGGATCGCCGACATACCGGCTGAGGCCGTCCGGCCAGAGCGCGAAGCCCGCGTTGTTAAAGGCGGAGATGGAATGAAACAACGCGTAATAAGCGGCTTTCCCGAGTCCCATCTCCGATTCCCACCTAAGGGTGAGGACGAGCGTGGCTATCGACTCGAACAGGAACACGATAAGCACCATATACAAGGACAGACGAACAAGGCCTTGGGCCGATGTGGACTGCGTCGCCTGCTGAATAATGAGCCGTTGCTTGAGACCGATCTTCTTGCCGAGAACGATCGCGATCATGACGCCCAACGTCATGAACCCGATGCCCCCGATTTGGATAAGAATCATAATGACGACTTGACCGAATACGGAGAATGCCGAGCCGGTATCCAGAACGACAAGACCGTTCACGCATACCGCCGATACGGCGGTAAACACGGCGTTCAGCAATCCTACGGATTCCCCCGTACTGGAGGAGAAGGGCATGCTTAGCAGAATGGCGCCGATTGCAATCAAAATCAGGAACACCATCGTAATAAGCTGCGGAGGGCTAATGTTATGCTTGAGCCGATTCACGATTCGCTCGATGTAGGAGAGATCGCTCCGGTGGTTGATCTTAAACGCGTTCATAATCGTTCTCCAGCTGACGTATGTCTTCGTTGCTTCCAATGATGAGCAGGATATCGCCGGTATGGATCGCGTCATCCGCTTTCGGAGACACGTTTATATGATGGCCCTTCTTGATGGCCATAATCGTACAACCGTATTTGGCCCGGATATGCAGCTCCTTCAGCGACTTTCCGTTCATGGCGGGCGGCGCGAGAATTTCGGCCAGATTATAGTCCGGCGACAGCTCGATGTAATCGATCAATGTATCGGAGCTGAGCTGATTGCCCAGTCGGATACCCATGTCTCGCTCCGGGTACACGACGTGATCCGCGCCAACCTTGCTGAGCACCTTGCCGTGCATTTCGTTGCGGGCTTTGGCCGTGACCTTCGGCACATTCAGCTCCTTGAGCAGGACTGTCGTCAGAATGCTGGCTTGCAGGTCGTCGCCGATCGCGACGATGCCATGCGTGAAGTTGCTGACGCCCAGCTCGCGGAGCACCCCTTCGTCGGTGCAATCCGCCTGCAGTGCGTGCGTCGCGATGGAAGCCATGTCCTGCACGTTCTGCTCGTTTTTGTCGACGGCCAGTACCTCGTGTCCGTTCTGGATAAGCGTCTTCGTGATACTGGAGCCGAAACGGCCCAGTCCGATGACCAGGAATTGTTTTTTCATAGAATCACCTCCCGATAGGGATGATAGAAAAGTGCATAATGTTGGCAATATTCATGCTGTGTTACATGATAGGAGACTGCCTGCTATTTGTCAAAGGTTATTCGGGCGCATCTTCGCTTGCGGTATTGATGATTCGGACATATTCCCTGGGCTGGTAGGGAATGAACGTGAAGCCGTTCTCGCTGCTGTCGAAATCATTGTAGATCCGATAGCCGCCTCCGGGCAGGGGAGGCCGCATATCGTAAGGGAAACGTTCCACCTTCAGCCTATGATGAAGCAGGGCTCCGCCCGCGATGAGGGAGAGGCATAGAAAGGCGCAAATGGCGGCTTTTGTTTTCAACAAGGGAATCACTCCTTTTGCTATGAGTAATCCCCTTGTAGACGCTCTTTCATTCCGGATCACGGATTTTTGTTTTGACACCGCCTGGCATGCAGGCTATAATAATTACGATTTCAAACGCCAATTTTATAAGCTTGACTTCGGAGGAGCCTGCCAACAGCGGGCTCTTTTTGCGTTTTTTCGGGTTTTCCCGCCGCTCGAAGCTTTATTCGCCTGCAAAACGGCAATACTGGTTAGGATTGTGAAAGTATGCAAGTGCGTTAGAAGGAGGCCGTTCATTGAATTTTCTTCATGTTGCCATTATGATTCCTTTTCTGTTCGCGGTTATGGTTCCGATCTTCCGCAAGGTGCTGCCCCGTATCCATACGGGTTGGCTGGTGCTTCCGGCTCCTGCGGTATTGTTCGCTTATCTGATAAGCCTTATTCCGGCGGAAGAGGCGGTGAGCGCCTCGTTGCCCTGGATGCCGTCGCTTGGCGTCAACTTCGATGTGTACGCCGACGGACTCGGTCTGCTGTTCGCGTTGCTTATTACGGCGATCGGCACGCTCGTTATTCTATACTCCACCTTTTATCTGGATCGCGACAAGGAGAAGCTAGGTCATTTCTACGTCTACCTGATGCTGTTCATGGGCGCGATGCTGGGACTCGTGCTATCCGACAACCTGATGGTGCTGTACGGCTTCTGGGAGCTGACGAGCATCTCGTCCTTCCTGCTGATCGCCTTCTGGCAGGAGCGGGAGAAGTCCAGATACGGCGCGATGAAGTCGATGGTCATTACCGTGTTCGGCGGCCTTGCGATGTTCGCGGGCTTCCTCATGCTGTACGCGATGACGGACACGTTCAGCATTCGCGAGCTGATCGAATTAGCTCCTACGATCATGAACGAAGAGATGTTCCTGCCTGCGATGCTGCTCGTGCTACTTGGGGCTTTCACCAAGTCGGCGCAATTTCCGTTCCACATCTGGCTGCCGGATGCCATGGAAGCCCCGACGCCGGTCAGCGCATACCTGCACTCTGCCACGATGGTGAAGGCCGGCATCTATCTGGTCGCGCGAATGAGCCCCGTATTCTCCATAGGGGAGCTTTGGATGTGGCTCGTCACCGGTTTCGGTCTATTTACTCTCATTTACGCTTCCTTCCGCGCAATGAAACAGATCGATCTGAAAGCGATGCTTGCTTTCTCGACGATCAGTCAGCTCGGACTGATCATGAGCTTGCTTGGTCTCGGCTCGGCCGCCTCGTTCTATGCGGGGACGGATCAGGCGGCGTTCTACAGCAAAGCGACGATGGCGGCGATCTTCCATCTCGTGAATCATGCGATCTTCAAGGGGGCGCTGTTCATGGCGGCCGGCATCGTCGATCACGAGACGGGAACGAGGGATATCCGCAAGCTGGGAGGTCTCATGTCCGTCATGCCGATTACGTTCACCGTCACGATGATCGGGACGTTCTCGATGGCAGGGCTCCCGCCGTTCAACGGCTTCCTCAGCAAAGAAATGTTCTTCACGTCGGTGCTCAATATCCGCGATTCGGATTTGCTCGGTGAAGCCGTATGGGGCGCACTCATTCCGCTTGTCGCATGGGTCGCGAGCGTCTTCACGTTCGTCTATAGCATGCTGTTCGTCTTCCGGACGTTCGCGGGCAAGAGGCAGCCGGAGAAGCTGAAGAAGCAGCCTCATGAGGCGCCGCTCGGCATGCTTCTGCCGCCCGTCGCGCTGGCCTCTCTGGCCATCGTGTTCGGGCTGTTCCCGAACCTGCTGTCCTACACCTTGATCGAACCCGCCATGGCGGCGGTGCATCCGAGCCTGCTTACGCCTGGCCAGCAATTCATGGTTTCGATCCATCTATGGCACGGCTTCACGCCGGAGCTATTCATGACGATGGGCGTAGCGGCAGTCGGCATCTTGCTCTTCCGGCTGCACGGCAAGACGGCCGCGCTTAACGCGCCGCTGTTCGAGCGAGTATCGCTGAACCGCAGCTATGACAGCGGTCTGAAGGGGCTGGACCGCTTGTCCGGCGCGCTGACCAAGCTCTATATGACGGGATCGCTCCGTCAATATCTCATCTATATATTCGTCTTCCTGATCGCGGCGCTCGGCGCGACCTTGTATGGCGAAGGAGCGCTGCTAATCGACACCACCGGCTACGCGGAGATGTCCTTCTATGAAGCGGTCATCATTTTCGCGCTCATCTTGTCCACGATTGCCGTTCCGTTCGCGACTTCGCGTCTGATGGCGATTATTCTGACCGGCGTGGCGGGGTATATGGTCTCGCTGTTCTTCGTTATCTTCCGGGCGCCGGATCTGGCCCTTACGCAGATGATCGTCGAGACCGTCTCGGTCGCGCTGTTCCTCCTCTGCTTCTACCATCTGCCGAAGCTGAAGAAGGAAGTCGTGAAGCTGCCGCTCAAGCTATGGAATTTGCTTATTGCGGTAGGAGTGGGGGCCGTTATGACGGTTGTGGCGCTCAGCGCCAGCGGCAGCCCGTCGTTCGAATCGATCTCGCATTATTTCCTGGAAAATAGTTATACCCTCGCCGGCGGCAAAAACGTCGTCAACGTCATCCTTGTCGACTTCCGCGGGTTCGACACAATGCTGGAGATCGTCGTGCTCGGCATCGCGTCCCTCGGCATCTATGCGCTGATCCGCATTAAGCTGAAGGGGGACGACGAAGAAGCGAAGCTTCCCGCGAGGAGCGCGGAGCTGTTCCACGACGTGTATGCGCCACGAAGCAATGACGTCATCTTAAGGACGGTATCGAAGCTGGCGATTCCGATCATTATGTGCTTCTCGCTGTACCTGTTCTACATGGGGCATCATCATCCGGGCGGCGGGTTCATCGGGGCGCTGATGGCTTCGTCGGCGCTGCTGCTGATGGCCATGGCGTTCGGCATGGACCAAGTCAGGCGCATCGTGCCGGTCGACTTCCGCAAGCTGACGGCGCTCGGCATCCTCGTCGCGCTGCTGACGGGCATCGGCTCCTTCCTGTTCGGGGAGCCGTTCCTTAGCCACGCGTTCGATTACTTCGATATCCCGCTCATCGGGGAGCTGGAGCTGGCGACGGCGACCTTGTTCGACCTCGGCGTATATTTGACGGTCATCGGCGTGACGATGACGATTCTATTGACGATCGGGAGGGATCAGTAGCATGGAACTGTACATGTCCTTGGCGATCGGCGTGTTGTTCACGGTAGGCGTCTACCTCATCCTGTCCAAAAGCTTGCTGCGCATCATTCTCGGCACCTCGTTCCTGACGCATGGGGTCCATCTGCTGCTGCTGACGATGTCCCGCCTGAAGACCGGAGCGGCCCCGCTGCTCGGGGAGAAGGCGGACGCTTACGTCGATCCGCTGCCGCAGGCGCTTATTCTGACGTCCATCGTCATTAGTTTCGGCGTGACGTCGTTCTTCTTCGTGCTGGCGTACAAGGCGTATCAGAAGCTCGGCACCGACGATATGGAGCAGCTGAAGGGGGAGGACGCTCATGAATAACCTGCTGGTCCTGCCGCTTCTTATTCCATTGTGCACGGCGGTTCTGTTGGTGTTCTTGGCTCGTCATGTCCGCCTTCAGCGCGTAATCAGCACCCTAAGCGGCATTCTAAATATTGGCGTTGCGGCCATCTTGCTCGCCCAAGTGAAGAGGGAGGGCATCCAAACGCTGTACATGAGCGGATGGGTGCCGCCTTACGGCATCGTATTCGTGGCCGACATGCTCGCCGCGCTGCTCGTGCTGACGACCGCGGTCATCGGCCTGTTCATCCTGCTGTTCTCGTTCCGCAGTATCGGGGAGGAGCGGGAGCGTCATTACTATTATCCGCTGCTGCAGTTCCTCTTGGTTGGCGTGAGCGGATCGTTCTTGACCGGCGATATTTTCAACCTGTTCGTCTGCTTCGAAGTGATGCTGATCTCCTCTTACGCGCTGATCGTGCTGGGAGGCACGAAGGTGCAGCTGCGGGAGTCTATCAAATATATGCTGATCAACATCCTGTCGTCGGCGCTCTTCGTAGCGGCGGTCGCCTACCTGTACGGCGTGACGGGCGCGCTGAATATGGCCGACTTGGCGCAGAGAGTCGAAGCGGCGGGGCAAGGAGGCGTGCTGAACGTCATCGCCATCTTGTTCATGATCGTCTTCGCCCTCAAGGCAGGTCTGTTCCTGTTCTTCTGGCTGCCTGGCTCCTACGGCGCGCCTCCTACGGCCATCGCGGCGGTCTTCGCGGCGCTGCTCACGAAGGTCGGGCTGTACGCGCTGATGCGCACGTTCACGCTCATCTTCTATCACGACCACGGCGTGACTCATACGTGGATCGGCGTCATGGCCGGCGCGACGATGGCGCTGGGCGCGTTCGGCGCGCTGGCCTACCGGGACATTCCGCGCATTCTGAACTACAACGTGCTGATCGGCGTCGGGTTTATCGCGTTCGGACTGGCTGCGGCGACCGACGATTCCTTGGATGGAGCGGTGCTCTATCTGCTGCACGATATGGTCGCCAAGGGATTGCTCTTCCTGCTGGGAGGCATGATCATTTCCGCCGCGGGCACCAAGCAATTATCCGAGATGGGCGGGCTGATCAAGAGGCATCCGTCCCTCGGCTGGATGTTCTTCGCGACGGCGCTCGCGATCGCAGGCATTCCGCCGTTTAGCGGCTTCGCGGGCAAGCTCATGATCATAAGAGGCGGCTTCGAGGACGGGCAGTATACGCTCGCGGCTCTATCGCTCGCCTCCAGCTTCGTCGCCCTGTATTCGCTGCTTCGCCTGTTCATGGCGGCGTTCTGGGGAGAAGAGAAGCCGGAGCCGGCTGTGGAGAAGGAGCCGAAGCGCGCGTCTGATCCTTGGCGACTGCTGCCTGCGGCGGGCTTGTTCGTTCTCGTCGTCCTAATGGGCGTGGGGGCGGAGTGGATCTATGAATTCGCCCGGGAAGCGGGAAATACGCTGGCTCAGCCGTCGATCTATATCGACGCGGTGTTAAAGGAGGAGTAGACGGTATGATCACCTATATAAGACGCGCCTGGGCTGTCATGAAGCTGTTCGTTCTGTTCAACCGGGAATTGTTCCTCTCGAGCTACGCCGTGCTGGTCCAAATCATCCGTCCGCGTCTGGCCATCCGGCCCGGCATCGTGGAGATGAAGACGAGGCTCCGGTCCAACACGGAAATCACGCTGCTCTCTTGTCTGATCTGTCTCACGCCGGGAACGCTGACGCTTGACGTTGCCCACGACGGGGAGACCTTATATATTCACGCGATGGACATCGAGGACGCGGAAGAACTGGCGGAGTCTATCCGGAACACGTTCGAGCGAGCGATTATGGAGGTGACGCGGGCATGATGAACGGATTGCTGCTTGCTTCTCTTGTCTTGCTGTCGCTGGCCATTCTAGGCAGTATGTTCCGGCTTCTTGCAGGGCCGTCCATTCCCGACCGGATCGCGGCGCTGGATACGATCGGCATCCTGCTGCTCGCGACGATCGCGGTGATCGGGATGCTGTTGCGGACGACGGCTTATTTCGATATTATTCTGCTCATTGGCATTCTCGCGTTCATCGGAACGACGGCATTCGCCCGCTATATCGAAAGGGGGGTTGTCCTTGAATCCGGAGACGATCGGGAGCATCCTTGAGAGCGTCATAGGCATCGTTGTATTAATCGGGGCGCTTATTAGCGTCATCAGCGTAATAGGCCTCATCCGGCTGCCGGACGTCTATCTGCGTTCCCACGCCGCGACCAAAAGCGCCACTCTCGGCGTGCTGTTCATTCTGAACGGAGCGTTCTTGTATTTCTGGATCTTCGAGGATCATTTCAGCATCAAGCTGCTGCTCGGCATCGTGTTCGTGTTCCTGACGGGCCCCGTCGGCGGCCACCTGAACGGTCGCGCCGCTTATCGGTCCGGGGTGTCGCTATGGAAGGGCAGCGTGCGCGACGATCTGAAGGAGGATTTGAAGCGGGAGAGACAGGAGAGACAAGAGGGCAGGGGCTTATAAGTTAGCATACGACAAAGGGACAGTGAGCGATCACTGTCCCTTTGTCGTGTTCCTGTGTTCCAGTCCGACGGGCCGTCTAGAAACGGTTGCCCTGCTTCTCGACCCAGTCGCCGATAACCGGCAGCTTGTACATGCGTCCCTGCAGCGCGAGCAGCATGAGCACGATCCAGAGGATGAAGGTAAGCGGGGCCAGAATCATCGTAAACAGCCACCCGATGAACGGAATGGCGGTAAGGATGAGGTTGACGACGACAAGTACGGCGAAGATGATCGTCGACTGCAGCGCGTGAAACTTCACGAAGCGGCTCCGCTTCTCGAGCACTAAGAACAGAATGCCCGTAATAAAACCAAGCAAATAGCAGAGCAAGCCTGCCACCTTGGGGTCCAATCCCGTGGAGGAGGGATCGGGATTCACTTGTACCGGGTGCATAACTGCACATCCTCTCATGGACATCTTCTTGCCATGATTGTATTCGCCAAGGACGAGCGATAGACCTTCCGAGCGCCAGGATGCCGTTTCCAAATATTCCATCCATCATTTGTAACGGGTTTGTAACCCGCGGACGTTTCGCTTCGTCTAGAATGGGTAGTGGTAACAAGAAGAGACGAAAGATTGCGGATTGGAGAGAATAAAGTCGATGAAAAAAGTGAGGAAAGCTTATATATTCGGCGCGGTCGCGATCGTCCTGTTGACGGCCGCCTATATGAACCGCAGCGTGCTCGCCATGGCGGGCTTCGATTGGCTCTTTCAAGGAGGAGTCGAGGAGAGGCTCATCGATACGTACAAACCGGTGGACCGGCAGACGCAGCCCACGCCGGTGCCGGTGAGCGACAAGAAGGAGGACCCGTTCTCCGTGCTGCTGCTCGGCGTCGACCAGCGGGGCAACGAAACGGGGCGCTCCGACACGATGATCTACACGGTCGTGCGGCCAAGCGATGGCAACATGCTGCTCGTCTCGATTCCGAGAGATTTGTACGTCGAGATCGTCGGCGAGGAATACAAGGATAAGATCAATCACTCCTATGTATTCGGAGGAGCAGGCATGACGATGGATACGGTGGAGAAGCTTCTGGACGCGCCGGTCGATCATTACGCTTCCATTAACTTCGAAGGCTTCCGCGAAGCGATTGACGAGATGGGCGGCATTTCTCTGCCGATCGAAGAAGATATGGTCAACGACGATCCGGGCCATGAACATTTTGTAATTAAAGGCGGGCAAGAGCTGTACAATGGTACGGACGCTCTTAATTTCGTGCGCTACCGGGAGGATGCGGGCGGCGACATGAGCCGGACGGAGCGACATCAGCAGTTCCTTCATGCTATGATAGAGAAGGCGAAGAAAATGGGGCAGTGGGGCAAGATTCCGGAATTGATCGACATCATGGGCGACAATTTCAACACGGATATCTACCCTAGCAGCCTGATCGACATGGCCCAGGAGCTGCTTCAAGCGGATAACCGCTTGATGTACAGCCATACGCTGCTTGGCCGAGGCGGCCGCTTGGTACAGGGCGGAGCCTGGTACTACTTCGCCGATGAAGAAGATTTGGCCAGGGTTCAGACGATGATCAAGAACTGGCTGAATGCCGATACGACCGAAGCGAGCTTGATCCTGCCGCCGAAGTATGAGGAATTGAAGGAGAAAGAGGTAGAATCGCTCGCTAGCGGGTCTTCGGCGAACGAAACGGAGTGATCGAATACGATGAATATCGCCTTTTTCTTATTGCCTAAGCAAGAGGTCGTCTGCTTGCCGCATGACGCCACTCTCAGACAGGCGCTCGAAAGAATGGAGTACCACCGTTATTCCGCCGTCCCTATCATTAACGGAGAAGGCGGCTATGTCGGAACGGTGACGGAGGGGGACTTGCTGTGGTTCATGAAGAACCGGGCGGACCTTACCTTCGAGAACGCGAACAAGGTTAGGCTCAGCGAAGTGCCGCTGCGCATCAACAATATTGCCGTGAACATCGACGCGAATATGGACGATTTGATCTCCCTGGCCAAAGCGCAAAACTTTGTGCCGGTGGTGGATGACCGCAATCATTTTATAGGCATTGTTCGCCGAAGCGAAATTATCGATTATTGTCAGAAGGGACTGTCCCAACGAATCTAGCCGGTTCGGGCGAGGGGGAGTCCCTTCCCTTATGTGGCAGGGATCAGCAAGCCTGCCTCCAATTGGACGCCGGCACCCGCGTGCGAGAATCCGCTTTTGTGCTATAATGGGGGATGAATGTCTTATAGTCGACTGAGTTGTAAGAGGTGAACGGATTGAAGACTGGGCGAAGACCCTTGTTATGGAGCGGGGCGGCGCTTCTTATGCTATTGCTGCTGGCCGTGCCCGTGTTGAATTTTCCCGCGTTGCTGTTCATGATGGTTCCTTATGTGGCGCTGTATACGACGCTGTCCCGGGGAGCGTTCCTGCTTCACCTGGTGCCCGTATGGATACTGGCGGGACTGATCGCGGGACCAGGCGTACTGATTATCGGCTTGTTCTTCCTGGTGCCTTCGATCGCGATGGGGCATCTGTACCGGAAGGGAGCGCCGGCGGCGAAGGTTATACGGATCGTCACGCTTATTCTGCTGGCGCAGCTTATGCTGGAGCTTCTGCTGTTCGAGATGATTCTCGATCTGTCGCTGCTCGACGAGATGAGCCGCACGATACGATCGACGTTCGAATCGCTCGGGACCGAATATATGACGGCCGCAGGCTGGAGCGACGAGCATACGGAATTGCTCATCCAGACGGTCATCCATATGATCCCGTTGACGTTCATCATCATGTCGTTCGTGTACGCGGTGCTGTCCCACTATGTGGCCCGCAGGGTCGCGCTGAAGAGCGGCATCGACGTGCCGGCGTTCCCCCAGGCGAAGGATTGGCGGCTGCCGCGCGTTCTCGTCATTTATTATTTGATCGCTTACGTCATTGATTTGGTGCTCAAAGCGGGGGACGATTCGTTCCTTGCCGTAGCGGTTATGAATTTGGTGCCGCTTCTCAGCTATGTGTTCGCGATACAGGCGATAGGCTTCTTCTTCTTCATCGCGCACGAGCGGGGATGGAACAAGGCGGTTCCGGTTCTCATCGCCATACCTGTGCTTCTGATCCAGCCGCTGAGCCTGATCGGCGTCTTGGATACCGCCTTTCCGATACGGAAATCGTTTACCAAATCAAAATAGCACGGGAGCGAATGGGAAATGCCTAAGTTTCTAGTTACGAGATGGCACGGAATGCACCACATGGCCGCCCTTGCCGCCATGCTGATCCTGTCGGCCGCGCTCGCCTGGTTCGAATGGTGGGCCGGCATTGTAGCGCTTGCGCTGACGCTTGGCGTCGCCGCTTATACGTTCTTCGCGGAGAGGGCATTCCGCAAGGATCTGAAGACGTATCTGGGTTCGCTGTCTTACCGCGTGAAGAAAGGCGGCAACGACGTCATCAGCGAGCTGCCGTTCGGTATTATTCTCTATAATGAAGAACGAGTCGTCGAGTGGCATAATCCTTATATTGCCGAGCTGATGGAACGCGAATCCGTGATCGGCACGCCGCTCACGGAGCTGTTCCCGACGCTGCAGCATGCCAAGGACCGCGAAGGAACCGTCGAAGCGGCGGTAGGCCATCATATGTATCAGCTTATATTCCGGCCGAAGGAACGCATCTTGTACGTGAAGAACATTACCGAGTTCTGGCAGCTCGGGCGTAAATACGAGGACGAGAAGCTGTCGCTCGGCGTCGTCATGATCGATAACCTCGAGGAGGTTACCCAGGGGCTCGACGACCATCAACGCGGCACCTTGCTGTCCAAGGTGACGACGGAAATTACGGAATGGGCGCAGAAGTACAAAATTTATTTGAAGCGTCTCACGTCGGACCGGTTCCTGCTGATTACGGACCATAAGACGCTCCGTCAGCTCGAGCAATCGCGCTTCGTCATTCTGGATGAGGTGCGCGAGATGACGGGCGAGCAGAAAATTCCGGTGACGCTCAGCATCGGCTTTGCCGCCGGCGCCGAACATATCATCGAAATCGGCCAATGGGCGCATACCAGCTTGGATATCGCTCTCGGCCGAGGCGGCGACCAGGCGGCCGTCAAAGTCGGCGGCAGGCAGTCGTTCTACGGGGGCAAGTCGAACGCGGTGGAGAAGCGGACGCGCGTCAGAGCGCGCGTCGTGGCGCACGCGCTGCGCGACTTGATCCGCGAGAGCCACAACGTTATGATCATGGGCCACAAGCTGCCCGATATGGATGCCGTAGGCGCGGCGATCGGCGTGCTCAAGGCCGCCCAGCTGTTCGGCAAGGAAGCGTACATCGTGCTCGAAGGCGTCAATCCGTCGATCGAGAAGATGATGGAGCTGATTCGCGAGGACGAGAAGCTGTCGAAGCGGTTCGTCCATCCGGAGCAGGCGATGGCGCTCATGACGCCGCAGACGCTGGCTATCGTCGTCGATACGCACAAAGCGTCCATGCTGAAGGAGCCGAAGCTGCTGTCCCAGACGGAGCGCATCGTCGTGATCGACCACCATCGCAGAGGAGAGGAGTTTATCTCGAACGCGATTCTGGTCTATCTGGAGCCGTATGCTTCCTCGACTTGCGAGCTGGTGACGGAGCTTCTGCAATATATCCATGAACGGATCAGCCTCGATGTCAGGGAAGCGACGTCGCTGCTCGCCGGCATTACGGTCGACACGAAAAGCTTCTCGCTCCGGACGGGAGCAAGAACGTTCGAAGCGGCATCGTTCCTCCGGAGGAACGGCGCGGACACGATGCTCATTCTGCGCATGCTCCAGGAGGATCTGGACGAGTACGTAAGCAAGGCGGAAATTATCAAACACGCGCAGGTGTACCACAACCACGTGGCGATCGCCATGGCGGAGAGCGGCAAGAAGTATCCTCAGCTGCTCATCGCACAATCGGCGGATACGTTGCTCAATATGAACGACATTCTCGCTTCCTTCGTCATCGCGGAGAGGCCGGACGGTCTGGTCGGCGTCAGTGCGAGGTCGCTCGGCGGCATGAACGTTCAGGTCGTCATGGAACGTCTCGGCGGCGGCGGCCATCTCACGAACGCCGCGGCGCAGTTCGAAGGAACGGTAGAGGAAGTCAAGGCCAAGCTAACGGCCGTGCTTGAACAAATCGAATCGGAAGAGGGGTTATTCGAATGAAAGTCATCTTCTTGCAAGACGTAAAGGGTCAAGGAAAGAAAGGCCAGGTCAAGGATCTGTCGGAAGGCTACGTGCGCAACTTCCTGCTGCCCAAAGGACTCGCCAAGCCGGCGTCCGAAGGCAACCTGAAGACGCTGGAGGTTCAGACTGCCTCCGAAGAGAAACGCAAGATCAAAGAGAAGGAAGACGCGCAAGCGCTCGGCAAACGACTCGAGGAGCTGACCGTCGTCATCAAAGCCAAAGCCGGCGAAGGCGGCCGTCTCTTCGGCGCCATCACGAGCAAGCAAATCGCCGAAGCTCTGGCCGCTCAAGGCATCAAGATCGACAAACGCAAAATCGAGCTCGAAGACCCGATCCGCACGCTCGGCGTTACCCAAGTAAGCGTCAAGCTCCACCCCGAAGTCAAAGCCAAAATGAGCGTCCAAACTTCGGAGGAGTAAGAAAGACGAGCGTAGAAGCGAAGAGAAGGGTATGTTCCGGAGAAACGAAGTGCTCGCCTTTGCAATCTCCATTCTTACCGCTAAGCGGCTAAGTTCATAAGAATGGAGTTGCAACAGCGATCGTAGGAATATACCCTTCTCGCAGCAACTGCGGCGTTGACAGCAGCTCTAACCGATGCCAAGCAAGAATGCGAGACTTAAAAGGAGGCGCACGATGAGTACCAGTACGGAATTGATGTTCGACCGGGTTCCGCCCCAGAACATGGAAGCGGAGCAGGCGGTCATTGGAGCGATCCTTCTCCAGCCGGAAGCTTTAATCACGGCGATGGAGCGGGTTCGAAGCGAAGATTTCTACAGCAGCGGACATCAACGTATCTACGAGGCCATGATCGAGCTGGCCGAGGCCAATCAGCCGGTCGACCTCGTTACCCTTACGGCGCATCTGCAAGACCAAGGCTTGCTCGAGGAGACCGGCGGGGTCAGCTATCTGGCGAAGCTCGCCAACGCGGTACCGACGGCGGCCAACGTGGACTACTACGCGCAGATCGTCGAAGAAAAATCGATGCTGCGACGCCTTATCCGAACGGCTACTAATATCGTAACGGATGGGTATGCTAACTCCGAGGACGTCGGCATTCTTCTTAGCGACGCGGAGAAAAAAATTCTCGAAATCTCCAACCGCCGCTCCAGCAGCGGCTTCGTCTCGATTCGGGACGTTCTGATGGAGGTATTCGAGAAGGTCGAATTCCTCTACTCGAACAAGGGCGGCTCTACGGGCATCCCTTCGGGCTTCGTCGATCTGGACCGGATGACAGCCGGCTTCCAGCGAAGCGACTTGATCATCGTCGCTGCCCGTCCATCCGTCGGCAAGACCGCCTTCGCGCTGAACGTTGCCCAGAACGTAGGCGTACGGGCCAAGGAAACCGTCGCGATCTTCTCGCTCGAGATGTCCGCGGCGCAGCTCGTGCAGCGTATCATTTGCGCCGAGGCGAACGTAGACGCACAGCGAATGAGGACCGGTACGCTCGAAGGCGACGATTGGGAGAAGCTGACGATGGCGATCGGCGCCTTGTCGGAGGCCGAAATCTATATCGACGATACGCCGGGCGTCACCGTCGCGGATATCCGCGCCAAGTGCCGCCGTCTTAAGAAAGAACGCGGACTCGGCATGATTCTGATCGATTACTTACAGCTGATCTCAGGCCGGGGCAAAGCCGGCGAGAACCGGCAGCAGGAAGTATCGGAGATCTCCCGTACGCTGAAGATGATCGCGAGGGAGCTCGAGGTTCCCGTCATCGCGCTGTCCCAGCTATCCCGCGGCGTCGAGCAGCGGCAGGACAAGCGTCCGATGATGTCCGACCTTCGGGAATCCGGATCGATCGAGCAGGATGCCGACATCGTAGCGTTCCTATACCGGGACGATTACTACGATAAGGAATCGGAGAAGAAGAACATTATCGAGATCATTATCGCTAAGCAGCGGAACGGGCCGGTCGGCACGGTCGAGCTGGTCTTCCTCAAGCAATATAATAAATTCGTAAGTTTAGATCGCACTCATATGGATCCTTCACAGGCATCTTGAAAATATCCGAACAATTGCATGGGGCACCTTGCAATTGTTCGTTTTTCGTTTGACTTCCGATTGGGAGACTGCTACACTAATAATGCTGTCTTCCGGCATGCGACGCGTTAAAGAACGTGAACAAGCGCAAGAGACGGTAATTTTCGATGCTCATGAATGAATGATCATCGGGCACGGGGGTATGTTTATGTCTACGGTTGTTGTAGTGGGTACGCAGTGGGGAGACGAAGGAAAAGGCAAAATCACCGACTTCCTGGCAGAGGGAGCTGACGTTGTTGCCCGTTACCAAGGAGGAAACAACGCGGGACACACCATTCTCATCGATAATAAGAAATATAAGCTGACGATGATTCCATCGGGCATCTTTAACCATAACAAAACTTGCGTCATCGGCAACGGCATGGTTATCAACCCGCAAGCGCTGATCGACGAAATTAACTATATTCACGACAACGGCTTCTCGACGGACAACCTGAAGATCAGCGACCGCGCGCATGTCATCATGCCGTATCATCTGGTGCTGGACGGACTTGAGGAAGACCGCAAGGGTGACAACAAAATCGGAACGACGCGCAAAGGCATCGGTCCTTGCTATATGGACAAGGCTGCGCGCAACGGCATTCGCATCAGCGACCTGATGGATGCCGAAGAGTTCGAGGCGCGCGTCCGCGCGATCATGATCGAGAAAAACAATCTGATTCAGCAAGTTTACGGCGGCGAGCCGCTGGACGCGGATCAGATCGTCCGGGATTACCTCGGATATGCCGAAGTGCTTCGTCCTTATGTGACGGACACGTCCGTCGTGCTGAACGACGCGATTGACGAAGGCAGGAAAGTGCTGTTCGAGGGCGCCCAAGGCGTCATGCTGGATATTGACCAAGGCACGTATCCGTTCGTTACGTCCTCCAACCCTTCCGCTGGCGGCGTATGTATCGGCTCGGGCGTAGGCCCGTCCAAAATCCAGCAAGTCATCGGCGTTGCCAAAGCGTACACGACACGCGTAGGCGACGGTCCGTTCCCGACGGAGCAGGACAATGAGATCGGCCAATTGATCCGCGACAAAGGCCATGAGTACGGCACGGTAACAGGCCGTCCGCGCCGCGTCGGCTGGTTCGATACGGTCGTCGTCCGCCATGCGCGCCGCGTAAGCGGCATTACGGGCCTGTCCCTCAACTCGCTGGACGTGCTCACCGGCCTCGATTCGGTGAAGATCTGCACGGGCTACAAGTACCGCGGCGAGATTATCCACCACTACCCGGCTAGCCTCAAGATGCTGTCCGAGTGCGAAGCGGTATACGAGGAAATGCCAGGCTGGTCCGAGGACATCTCGGGCGCGAAGAAGCTCGAGGATCTGCCGCAGAATACGCTGAACTACGTGAACCGCGTATCCGAGCTGACCGGCATTCCGATCGCGATCTTCTCGGTCGGCCGCAACCGCGAGCAGACGAATCCTGTTCGCCCGATCTACGAATAGTACATCCATAAGCAAAGGCTGCCCAACGTCCATTCGACGACGGGGCAGCCTTTTTTTATCACCTATCAATCGATAGAGGTTTTCTCAATTTGGCTGTGGAGAGGGGGCTTCGGCGTCTGAAGAGTCTGTCGCGCCCGGAGAGCCTTCTGCGTCCTTAGTCTGGGCCGAGGACTCCGAACCCTCTGTGGAGCCGGAAGAGGAGCCTGAAGCGCCCGCAGGCTTCCACTTGCCCCGCGCAACGGCGGCCAAGAACAGCAAGAGTGGGATTATGAAGTAAGCGGCGATATAGACGAATGTCATATGGGTGCCGCTGGCCGTGAAGTCCACGACGCGGGGCAGGCCCCAGAAGCTGAGCGCCACGACGAGCACCGCGAGCGGGACGCTGATCGCTTTGTAGCTGGGAAGCGACATCCACTGGGCGACGCCGATCGTTAGGCCATAAAACGTGACGATCGTTCGCACGAAAACGTCAACGACCCAGAAAAACATGACGACGGAGTCGAATTGCTCCAAAAATTCGAAAAACGTCAAATAACGCGCCAAAACCATAAACGGAAAGCCGTAAAGCGGCGTCGCGTTATCGAGCACTACGACCGTCAGAGCCAGCATGCCCGACAGCGTCACCGATATGGCCGACAGCGAGATCAACAGCATTTTGGAAACGCGCTGCTTGTCACGGACAAAGGGAAGGAAAAACGTGATGTAGGCGTACATAGGCATCCACAGCTGGACGTAAACGGAGCCCCTTATGACGGGCATGACTCCGTTCTCCATGAACGGCAGCAGCCGGCCGACCTCCATATCCTTAAAGAAGGGCAGAGAGAAGGTCAGCACGATCGTTACGATCAGAGGCATGTACAGAACGGCGACTCTGCCGATTACTTCAACGCCGAACCGAACGGCGAACACGGAGACGAAGAACAGGGAGCCGATGACCACGGCAAGAGGCGTTTCCTTGAAAAAATATTGATTCACCAGCTCGCCGAACTGCCGGGCTTGATGGGAGATTTGGAGAGCGGATATCGTCAGAAAAAGAAGGCCGACCGCTTTGCCCATCCACTTGCCGAGCAGCAAGGGGCTGTATTCGATTAACGATTGGCCCGGGAACGAACGATGGAGCCCGACTAAAATGATAATGAGAAGAAGTGCGCTGAATGAACCAATATAAGGCGTCAGCCACATATTGGGCCCGGCTAAACGATAGTTCATGGAGGCCGCTCCGACCATGGACGTAGCCAATATAGTCAGGTACATCATGCAGGCCAGCATGGAAGACGATATTTTGCCGCGTTCAAGCATGAAGTCGCCTCCTTGTTATTACATGGTCAATTTCCTGCCTCAATTTGGAAAAAAGCTTTCGCAACGGGGTCCAGCAGCCATATAAAAAATTGGGTAGGTCCCGGCAGATCACGGTTCGCAATAGAGGCGAAAGCAATGCCGAGAGCCGCCGCATATAGAACGGCACAAACGACGGCAACCCGTTTATGCCGCAAATTTCTGCGGTCGAGATATACCGTGAGAGCAGCCATAATCGCAACTAACGCATACAGCAAAGCGAATCACCTCCCATGTTTAGAAGATCCTGCCTTACGATTCCTCTTCCTCGATCAGGAACTGGTTTCGTCCGGTCATGCCGATTCTGCGGATGCGCAGCGTGATATCGTAGTCTACTTCGATTTGGGTGAACTGCTCCTCCCAGTTCTTCTTGCTCGCGCGCCATTCCTTTGGATAGTGCCGGTGAAACTGCTCCGCGAACCCGAGAACGTCCGTCCGTGATTTCTTGGCAAGCCTTACGGAGCCCTCGATGCGCTCCTGAAGCACTTTCTTGAACGCCTCCTCCAGCTTCTTGACTTCCACTGGCAAGGAGAGGTTCGCCGTCGTCGAGTTTTGCGTCAGATTGCCGGTCGCCAGGAGCTTAACTTTAATTTTCCACTTGCCGTTCCCGATGCTTGGGATCAGGGTGGAAGCGGTATTGAAAACGTTCAAGGAAGCAAAGCCTTCGCTGCCGTCCACTTTGGTCGTAATGGTGGATTCTCTGATCTCGTTGCGGAGCCAGAGAAGGCCCCGCGTTTTCTTGACGTTGTATTCCTGGGACAGCTTCAGGTTCCGGAAGGAAGCCGCTCCGACAAGAGTGGGGCTGGCTTTGTTGCCGCTCTTCGTCATCTTGATAATCGGCATGAGCGCGGTGCGAGTTTCGCTTGCCAGGCTGACCTGCGTCTCCAGCAGCGTAATGTTGAGCCCGGTCTGGATCACGGCCATCTCGCGCATGACCTCCGCGCTGTTGCGCTCGATATTCGGCTGCCATTTCAATATGTCCTCCGGCGAGCCTTTGATGACATACATATTGGCTCTTTCCCTCGGATGGGGATGCCTCGTCAGGAAATCCAACGGTTCGCTGATCCCATGCTTGGCTAGCTTCTCGCCGATCAGGAAAATATCCGCTTGCCCCCAGAAGATGTTCCGGGACAAATGCTCCTGCAGCTGGGCCGCGGCATCGGCGGAGTCCAAGCCGACGGCGCTTTCGACAAGCGCCTCGCTGCCCCCGATCTGCGGTTCGCTGCCCATCGAGCCCTGCTGCTGTCCGGGATTGCCCGGCGCGTAGATCTGAACGGAGAGCTTGATTTTGTTATCCTCCGTCAGATCGAAGCCCGCGGCCGTGACGATGGCAAGATCATTGATCTCCGTCCGGTCCCAGCAGCCGGTCATAAGCAAGAGCAAACAAGCGCAGCACGGAAATGCCCATAATCTGCGGAGTTTTGCCGACATCTACCATCATTCCTTTGCATGGTGTTGCTTAGATTTTGGCGCTCTTAGTCGCAGCTTGTTCCGTAAGCCCCCCGTCCAATGCGGCCTCGTGTCGTGTGCCCATAATGGTTCCCGGATGACCGTATCCCCGAGCTGATCCCACATAAGCGGAGCCATAGGCGAAAGATACGGGACGCCGAAGGAACGGAGCGCGAGCAGATGAATCGTAAGCATCATGGCGACGAGCACGATGCCGTACAGGCCAAGGATGCCCGCGCCGAGCATAATCGGAAACCGGATAATCCTTAGCGCCAAGCCAAGCGGATAGCTTGGAATCAAGAACGAGGCGACGCCGGTGATCGCGACGACCATGATCATGGGCGAAGAGACGATGCCGGCCGAGATGGCCGCTTGTCCGATAACGAGCGCTCCAACGATACTGACGGCGGAGCCGACCTGCTTCGGCAGTCGGACGTTGGCCTCCCGAAGCGCCTCGAAGGTCGCTTCCATAAGGAGCGCTTCGACCAGCGCGGGGAACGGAATTTGCTCCCGCGATTTCGAGATGGTCAGCATCAGCGTCGACGGAATCATCTCCTGGTGATAAGAGAGCACGGCAACGTAGATGGATGGCATGAAGACGGCGATAAAGGCGAAGATCAAGCGAATCCATCGAATAGCCGTCGAGACGTACGAACGCTGGTAATAATCCTCGGGCGACATCATGAGGATGAATAGCGTCGTGGGCGCGATGAGGGCGATCGGCGAGCCGTTCACGAGAACGGCCACGCGGCCTTCCATGATCGCGGCGCTTACGACGTCCGGCCTCTCCGTCGTCTGAACCTGCGGGAAGGGAGTGAACGGATCGTCCTCGATAAACTCCTCGATAAGAGAGCTGTCGATCAGCATGTCCACGTCGATCCGCTTCAACCGCTGCTCCATCTCCGCCACCAGACCGGGGTCGACGATGCCGTCCATATAGGCGATTGCGCAGGTCGTCTTCGAATAGCGGCCGATCTTCAGCTCCTTCAGCTTGAAGGCCGGCGACTGGATGCGGCGGCGCAGCATGACGGTGTTAAGCCTCAGTGTCTCGACGAACCCTTCGCGGGGCCCGCGAATGACGCTCTCGGCTTCGGGCTCGGTGATGGACCGCGAGTTCCAATAAGGCATGCTGAACACGACGGCGCTTGCCTCACCCTGCATCAGCAGCAGCGTAGAGCCGCTGGAGATGGCATCGCTGGCATCCTCCATCGTGGTGATTCTGGAGGATGACGGCAGGGTAACCTCCATCAGCAGAGACGACCAGTCCGCTGGCGTATCCGCATCCGTTCTTTGCTTCAGCGGCCGCATGATTGACATGTCGACCTCCTGGATGGCCGTCATCCCGTCCACATAAACAAGCGCGAGATCGGCGCCGTTGGCCAGCCTGAACGCGCGGAAGATAATGTCGGAGCCGTCTTCGAACAGCTGTCTCAGAATGCCGATGTCCTGGTCAAGCTGGCCGCTCAGGCTCAGGGACAGAAGCGCCCTCTGACGCTCTAATGCTTGGTCCACGGGCATAGGAGGGCTGGATGACATAAGCGATCCTCTCCATTCCAATCAATTGCTGTCCACTAGTGTGCGCGATCCGCAAGAAATTCATGTAATTATTTTCATGCGAAACCAATTATGCGGAATGACCGCCTATCTCGTTGACCATAATGGTAGATAGAGACGTTGACGCGCGTAGAGAGGGAAGACTTACTTGCTATTCAAGTAAGAGTTCAAAAAGTCCAGTTTTCAGCACCTAAGCTAATGCTTCCGATGCTGCGTTTTTTCCAAAAACGCTGTAGATCGGATGAAGCTAGGAAATGAGGAGCGGAACGTAGTGGAAGCTACGTGAGCACCGGAAGTTCCGGCTGAATTCGATATTCGACGTCGAGTAGGCTCCCCGATATGCTTCGTGATCAAAAGTGGACTTTTTGAACAACTTCTTTAAGAGTTAGGAGTGAAGGCGCATGTGGAAAAGCGTGACATGGATCGGCAAGCTGGTGGCCGCGGGGCTCATTATCAGCTTTCTATCGATTTGGACGACAGGCTATATCGTAACGAGCTACGTGGAAGCCCTATTAAAACAATTCCAGCTTCCGATCGAGGTGCCGCCGATGGCGATGTCGGGCGTCTGGGGCAATCTATGGGGAAGCGATCCGCTTCTCGTATCCGATGTCGAAGAGAAGGAAGAGCTCGCGTCCGAGACCGGCGATGACTCATTGGCAGAAGAGCCGGCGTCGGAGGAAGCGTTCGGCGGCATCAGCGAAGAAGCTCCGATTACGGACATCGGCGGCGGAGGAGGCAGCGAGGCGGCCGGAGAAGGCGAGCCGGAGGGCGATAGAGTCGTAGAGGAAGGAACGGCGGGAGGTACGGCGGAAGGTACGGACGGTGCCCTCGGGGGCGTGGATGATCATGGCTCCGCGGAAGGGATCGACGGCACGGAGACGGCGGTGACGACCGACGAAATCGAGGCGGCGAAGGATGAAATAAGCGAAGAGGACAAGGCCAAATTGTTCGAAATGCTCATGACAAAGCTGCCCCAGGAAGCCCTGCAGCAGATTTCCACCTATGTCGAAAACGGCCTGACGGAACAGGAATTAACGAATGTTCAGCAGATCATGGCGCAGCATTTGGACGAGTCGGAATACGAGCAGATGATGGAGATTCTGAAAAAATATTAATATTACGTTATGATGGCAAAGGTTGCCCCATTAATTAACGCTGTGTTAAAGTATTAGGCGAGTGATCCGACGGGAGAATTCGCCTTTTTTCATGTTCGGAACTCGCAAATCTCTCTGTAAGAGTGCGAAAAGGAGACTATCATGACCGTTTTCAGGGACATGAGTCGTATGAAGAAGGTTTGGGAACGAACGACCCAATACTTCAGACGTACGCGCTCGCAAGACTTGAAAGAGCAGCAAGAAACGGCAGACGTGATCGTTTCTCCACCGCTATGGCGGAGGAGATCGGCTCAGCTTATCGGCGGAGCGGCGGTCCTCGTTACGGTTGCCGGCGTGATTGGCTATCAACAATATTCCCAGTACGTAGAACGCAATACATTCGAATTCTATCACGTATATATGAACGGCGAGTTAGTAGGCACGGTTGGAACGCCGGACGAGATCGACGGCTTGATCGCGGCGGAGACGGCGGAGATGCAGAAGTCCAATCCGGATATTAACATGATCCTGGATACGGGCGAGATTACATACGAGATCGATAAAGGCTTCAAGGCGGTGCCCGAGACCGAGTCGACGCTGGCCAAGCTGGAGAGCAAGTTCACTTCACACGCCGTCGGCGTAGAAGTGAAGATCGACGGCAAGCTCATCGGCATCGTGAAGGATCAAGCGACGGCGGACAGCATCCTGCAGCGCGTGCAGAGCAAGTTCGCGCCGGAGCTGGCGGCAGCGGCCAAGACCGCTAAATCGGTTACGACATTATCTTACACCGAAGACGGCAAGGTTGAAGCATCTTCCGGCGAAGAAGCCGCGGCGGAGGAGCTGACCGAACCGGGACGCGTCGTGACGGAAGTCGATTTCGTCGAGGAAGTCCAAGTGACAAGCGTCGACGTCGCTCCGACGGAAATCGCGGAAGGCGAAGAGATTTACAAGAAGATCATTGACGGCAGCACCAAACCAACGAAATATATTGTACAGGCCGGGGATTGTATCGGCTGCATCGCGCAGAAATTCGACATCTCTCCTCAGGTCATCTACGAGAACAACCCTTGGATCGAGGATGACAAGATTACGATCGGCGATGAGCTGGACTTGACGGTTCTCATGCCGGAGCTGACCGTTCGCACGGTCGAGACGCTGGTCGAGATGGAGAGCATCGCGCCGCCAGTCGAAGTGCGGAAGAACGACAAGGTTCGCGTCGGCGAGCAGAAGATCATTCAAGAGGGCGTCGAGGGCACGCAGCGGCTGACATACCGCATCGAGAAGCAGAACGGCTACGTGGTTACCGAGGAGCTTGTGGGCCAGGAAGTCGTCGTCGAACCGATTACGGAAATCGTCGAGAAGGGCACGATGGTCGTGCTCGGCGAAGGCACGGGCAAGTTCATGATCCCGGTCAAGAGCTACCGCATCACGAGCAAGTACGGCCAGCGTTGGGGACGTCTCCATTCCGGCATTGACTTCATCGGCAACAAGAACATTCTGGCATCCGATTCCGGCAAGGTCGAGTTCGTCGGCTACCGCACGGGAACGGGCAAGACGATTATCATCAACCATCAGAACGGCTACAAGACATTGTACGGTCACCTGGATTCCTACTCCGTCGAAGAAGGCGAGAAGGTCGAGAAGGGCGACAAAATCGGCATCATGGGCAACACGGGCAACTCGACCGGCACGCACCTGCATTTCGAAATTCACAAGAACGGCACGCCGCAGAACCCGCTTAAGTACTTATAATTTTCTTATCCCTATAAACGCCAAGAAGCGCAGCCTGGTTGCATACCGGGTTGTGCTTTTTTTTTCGTCTAGGGGGCGTCGTTACAGCGCTTATGAAGGAAGTTTCATTGTGAAGGTTGCAACCCTGTATGTTAGAATAGAGACATTACATAGGACAAACGACGGGCGGTGGGACGATGCACGGCAAAATACTGGTGGTCGACGACGAGCAGCCGATTGCGGATATATTGAAATTCAACCTGGAGAAGGAAGGGCATCAGGTCATCTGCGCCTTCGACGGCGGGGAAGCGGTGCGGCTGGCGTTCGAGGAGCAGCCGGATCTGATTCTGCTGGACCTTATGCTACCGGTGAAGGATGGCATGGACGTCTGCCGCGAGGTGCGGACGAAGCTGCATATGCCGATCATTATGCTGACGGCTAAGGATACGGAGATCGACAAGGTGCTCGGTCTCGAGCTGGGCGCGGACGATTACGTAACGAAGCCTTTCAGCACGCGGGAATTGCTCGCACGGGTAAAGGCGCATCTGCGCCGCCAGAACAAGAGCGGACAAGCCGATGGCGCGGAGGGCGGAGCGCAGCAGGACGGGCAGCAGGAGCAGCAAGGGCTCCGATTGTTCAATCTGTTCATCGACACGAACATGTACGTCGTCTACAAGAACGGGGAGCCGCTTGATCTGACGCATCGGGAGTTCGAGCTCGTATATTATATGGCGCGGAACAGCGGCAAGGTGATGACGCGGGAGCATCTGCTGCAGGCGGTATGGGGCTTCGAATATTTCGGCGACGTGCGCACGGTGGACGTGACGATCCGCCGCCTGCGGGAGAAGATCGAGGATGATCCGAGCCGGCCGGAATATATTATGACCCGGCGCGGTCTCGGCTACATGATGCGCAATCCGAAATCGGGAGGCTTCGGTTACGGATGAAGGGGCGGAGCTTCTTCCGCACCATTCAAGTTAAGCTCGTCATCATCTATTTGCTGCTCATCCTTGTAGCGATGCAGTTGATCGGCGTCTATTTCATCAGCACGGTCAAAAACTCGCTCATTACGAGCTTCACCAACAATCTGAAGGAGCAGGCGGAGATGCTGGCCCGATTCGCGGCGCCGAGCCTAGGTCTTGGTCCGAATCAGGAAGCGGGCGACGAGTCGACCGTCAACACGACGGAGGACCTGAATCTCGTCGTCCGCAACCTGTTCAGCATCAGCGGCGCGGAGGTGCAGGTGCTCGACGCGAACGGCACGGTCGTGGCTACTTCGCTGCAGGTGCATCAGAGCTACATCGGGCAGAAGAACAAGTCGCTGGCGGTCAGCCGCGCGCTTCAGAATATACCGGACAATGAAGAAGAGATTATCGACGAAGACAACACGCGCAAGAAGATGATCGCCCTGCCCGTCACGTATAACGAGAAGGTGGTGGGCGCCGTCTACGTCGTCGCCTCCATGACGGATCTGTACGAGACGGTGAACCGGGTCAATCAGATCTTCATCTCGGGCACGCTCATCGCTCTTGGCTTGACCGGCGTGCTTGGCATTCTGCTCGCCCATACGATCACGAGTCCGATTCAAGGCCTCACGAGGCAGGCGGAGGCGGTGGCGAACGGCCGGTTCGACCTGAAGGCGCCCGTGCTCGGCTATGACGAGATCGGCCGCCTGAGCATGGCGTTCAATGAGATGACCAGCCGGCTGAAGGAAGCGCTCTCGGCGAACGAGGAGGAGAACGAGAAGCTGGTTTCGGTTCTCTCCAATATGAGCGACGGGGTCGTGGCCGCCGACGAACGGGGCGTCATCATCGTCTGGAACCGCCGCGCGCTTGAGCTCCTGGACGTGGAGACGTTCCAGGATGTCCGGCTGTCGGAGCTGCTGGGCCTGTCGACGGAGAAGATGGCGGAGCTGCAGTCCGGCCGCGGCCGGACGATCCTGATCAACCGGGAGCCCGCCGAGTCGGTCGGAAGTGGAGCCGGAGTCGATCTCGAAGGCAGTCTGCTGCGGGTGACGTTCACGCCGATCCATCGCCGGGGCAAAGGTATGACCGGCACGATTGCCGTTCTCCAGGACTTCACGGAGCAAGAGAAGCTGGAGCAGTCCCGCCGGCAGTTCGTCGCGAACGTTTCCCACGAGCTTCGCACGCCGCTGACGACGATCAAGAGCTACGCCGAAGCGCTGGGCGACGGCGCACTCGAAGAACGCGAGCTGGCGGAGCGGTTCGTTGGCGTCATCAGCACCGAGACGGAGCGGATGATCCGTCTCGTCACGGACCTGCTGCATCTGTCGCGCCTCGATTCGAATCAGGCGCCTCTGCGAAGGCGCCAAACGAATATCCATGAGATGCTGGACGAGGTGGCGGACCGGTTTTCTTTCCAATTGCGGCAGAAATCAATCGGGGCGACGGTTCGCGTGGAGCGCGGGCTGAAGAAGGCTTGGCTCGACCGCGACCAGATCGACCAAGTGCTGGACAATCTGATTTCCAATGCGATCAAGTATACGCTGGATGGCGGAACGATCCTGATTGCCGCGCGCAAGACGGGAGACGGCAGCCTGCTCGAGATCAGCGTCAAGGATACCGGCATTGGCATTCCAAAGAAGGATTTGACGCGTATCTTCGACCGGTTCTACCGGGTGGACAAGGCCCGTTCGCGCAATATGGGCGGCACGGGCCTCGGCTTGTCGATTGCCCGGGAAATCGTGAAAGCGCACGGCGGCACGATCTCGCTGCATTCCGAGCTGAATGAAGGCACGACCGTGTCGTTCACGCTCCCGCTGCTGCAGGAAGGAGGCGAGACGGAATGATGGAGAAAGCGAAAACGACAATTCTGATCGTTCTGGTCGCCCTTAGCCTGCTGCAGAGCTACTTGCTGGCTTACAGTATGCCAGGTCTCGGCGCCGCGATCCGAAGCGAGCAGAATTACGTGAACCCGGAGACGCTGGGGACGGCGTCGAGCGTGGAGAACGTTATTTTCCCGGAGGAGATCATTCTCCATAAGGGCGGGGACAAGCACACCGTTATCTATCCGGGCACGCAGTTCTACGAGATGATCCTGAACCAGCGCATCGTCGGGCGGGAGTTCAAAGGCTTCCAGCGGAGCCCGGCTTCGATTCTGGATTGGGACGAGGTGCGCAAAACCGATATCGGCATCGAGCTTCGCTTCGCGGACGGCATTTCGGTCGAGCTGCTGCAGAAGCTGCTCAAGCTGGAGGGCGATCTGCTGTTTCTGAACGAGAGGATCGACAACATCTGGATTCTGAAGACGGAAGGCACGGAGGAGATCCGGACGTTCTTCTTCAGCAGCGAGGAGGACATCGTCTACGAGTCGGTGCGCGCCGACCTTACCGTGCGCGACGTTCAGGATTACGTCGGCTTCGGCGAGCATTTGCCGGAGTACCGGATGACGGCGGACGGACTCTATATTCCGGAGGAGCCGTTCATGGCGACGGAGATGGTGTTCCCGTACGAGACCTATACCCCGGAGCAGATGCAGCGCAGCTTGTTCTTCGACTCCAGCACGACGAGGGCTTTCGTGGACCGCAGCGGCTCGCAGATCTTCACGGACGGCAAACGGGGGCTGAAGGTCGAGCAGGGAGGCTTGTGGATCAACTACACGAACCCGGCCGCCACGACCAGCAACGAGACGCCGCTTAGCGAGAACGTCTACGTGTCGGTCAATTTCATCAACGACCACGGCGGCTGGGACGGCACATATCGGCTTATGAGCGCGTCGCCGGAGGAAGAGGCAAAGTACGTCACCTTCCGCAAATACATCGAGCATTATCCGGTCGTCGACACGCCGGCTTTCCAATACGGACATATGCAGCTGACGCTGCAAAAAGGCGTTATTACGGAATACGCGCGTTCGCTTATTACGCTCGGCGCCAGATCGGAGTCGCGCACGCCGCGCTGGCTGCAAGGCGGCGAGACGGTCGAGGATATGCTGGAGCATTACCCGCGCCGCGGCGAAGTGACGGCGTTGTTCCCGGCGCTGAAGTCCGTCCTGCTGGAGGAGGGACGCCTGATGTTCGTACCCGTCTGGGTCGTCCGGCTCGCGGGCGGAGCGGAAGAAGTGCTGCTCGAGGCTTATCCTGCAGGCTACGAGCCCGTGAAGACGACGCAGGATGCGCCGGACGCGACTGAGGACGCAAGCGGGCAGCCGGCGAATGCGGATGATGAGGCGCAGACTGGCGGAGAGATCGGAACGGCAGCCGCGGACGGCGGAAACGCGGATGGCAAGGCGGTTGCAGGAGGAGTCGGTTCGGTTGCCGAAACGTCGGAGTCTGACGGGCAGACCGCGGATTGGACGCTGGGGGATCCGGGTACATTCGCTGGGACTGCCGAAGAAGAAGGACAGGCGGAGGATGAGCATTCATCCGACTCGTCGGACCCGTTGGACGAGCAATCGGCCGAAGTGTTCCCGGCGGAGCCTAACGCCGACGGATTATTTGAAGCGTTCGAATAATGTTAGGGCGAATGCCAGGGCGAAATTGTTGAATAAAGCGAGGAGGTGCGGAGGGTGGATTGGGGAAGAGCCAAAAGCGTGTTGATCATATCGTTCCTCATGCTGAACGTGCTGCTCGGCTATCAGCTCTGGGTTGACCTTCGCGAGCAATTGAACGCGAACGTCAACACGGCGGAGCTGCCGGCCGATAAAGTGCAGCTGATGAACCAGAAACGGATCACGTTATCGGCCAGTCTGCCCGGAAGCACTCCCCAGCTGAGCGATCTGTCGTACTTGCTCAAGGCGGACAGCCGAAAGCTGGAGAAACCGGAGGTGCTGGAGAAGCCGGTGGACAGCGCGTTAATTTTCTCGATGACGGAACTGATCCGCGCGATGGATGGCCAGATACCGGACATCGAATCATACAGCTTCGACCTGCAAAGCAGCCGGGATGGCGTTGCGGTCTTCCACCGGATGGCGGAAGGCC
Organism: Paenibacillus soyae; assembly: GCF_024623455.1. Classification (GTDB taxonomy): domain Bacteria; phylum Bacillota; class Bacilli; order Paenibacillales; family Paenibacillaceae; genus Pristimantibacillus; species Pristimantibacillus soyae. Next base: position 74,823 of record NZ_JANIPJ010000011.1, read on the forward strand.
GGCCGATGTTCAACGTGAAGCTGGAGCTGTACTACAGCGATTTGAAGGTGACGGGCTACAAGCAGGACCTCGTCGACGACATCAAGATGGGCGAGGCGCAGCAGGTCATTCCGGCCGCGAAGGTCGTCGCTTCCTTAATCGAGACGTATATCGAGGAAGGATCGGAGATCACGGACATTCAGCTGGGCTATCACGGTCAAATTTTCGACTCCGAAGAGCAGGTGACCGCCCCATCCTGGCGCGTGACGCTGGAGGACGGCGAAGTATTCTACGTTCACGCCATAAGCGGCGAAGTCACGACGGAAGGCGCGGGCGATGAAGTGACCGTCGACCCGTCGGGCTTGCCCCTTGGGCAGTAAATGTTCTAGAGGGAGCAACGCAGCCTGGCAAGCGAGAGGAAGAAGCGGGCGAGCTAGCTTACAAGAAACGGAGCATGATAGAAGCTGCGATTCATAGAGCGGCTTCAACGCGTGTAAGAGTGAAAAAGCTAGAGGTATTTTCATAGATTTCATCCGAAAAAATTGTGCGGCAGGCAGAAAACAACAGAGGTATTTTCGACGAATCAGAGGTACAATGGACATAGCAATAAATGCTTGGCAAGCGGGAGAGGACTGGACGGTTTGGGACTTCGATTTACAGTGTTGGCGAGCGGGTCGACGGGGAACGCGACCATCGTGCAAGGCGCCGATAAGACGATAATGGTAGACGCTGGGTTAAGCGCAAAAAAACTAGAAGAGCTGATGAGGGAACGCGGCGTGGCCGGACATGATCTGGACGCGTTGTTCGTGACCCATGAACACTCGGATCATATTAAAGGGCTCGGCGCTTTTGCTAGAAAGTACGAGCTGCCAATTTACGCGAATGAAGCGACATGGGCCGCGATGGAACGGCATGTCGGTACGATAGAGGCGGAGAAGCGGGTCGTGATGGAGACGGGCGAAGCGCTGGACTTCGGTCCAATGCGCGTGCAGTCGTACCCGATCTCTCATGATGCCGCGGAGCCGGTAGGATATTGCTTCGAGGAGCATGGCGAGAAGCTGAGTCTCGCAACCGATCTTGGTTATGTAAGCGAGAAGGTCAAACGGATGATCATAGACTCCGACGTGCTGGTGCTCGAATCGAATCACGACACGGAGATGCTTCGCATGGGGCGTTACCCGTGGAACATCAAGCGGCGCATCCTAAGCGACGTCGGCCATCTCTCCAACGTGGCGGCGGGCGAAGCGCTGATCGAGCTCATGACGGACCGCACGAAGCGGGTGTATCTGGCCCATCTCAGCCTCGACCACAATCAGATGGACCTAGCTCTGCTAACGGTCAATTCTATATTGGAGAACCACGGAATATTTTATAAGCAGGATGAGTTTCCGCTTCGCAAAACGTTCTATGACCGGCCTACGCCATGGGATGAAGTGAAGCGGAAATAAGAGAGTCGAGCTGCTCGTCGAGCGCTTCGGCCTTGGCGGCGAGCTCCTCTCGGCTGATGATTCCTTTCTCCACGAACAACTCCAGCATCGCGCTGAGCGTAAGTACGGTACGGTAGTGGTCGTCCTTCAGATCGGCGAGCTTGGCCGCAAGCTGAACGTGCTCCCAGGCGGGGGACGGCATGGATTTGGATTTCATCAATAATCGCTCCTTTGGCTTTGAATCTATTATTATTGTAGTCATTTCTTCCGAAAACATTCCTAGATTATGAAATTCCCCTAGTTCCGCAGCTTGGAGAGGAGCGATTCCAGTGAGCATTTTCGATGACGATTTTTATTCGACCAAGGTGTCGAGACGCACGGTGCGCAGAAGCCAGCGCGAAGAGGGGAGCCGCATGTCCTCATTCAGCGGCGATCGCAAATGGTCCAGTCTGCGGATCGCATTCGTGTCCTCGTTCACGAGCGCCATCGCGGCAACCGTGTTGTTCGGGGTGTTCATGGGCGGCTTCGGGTTCGGGGGAAGCGGAGGCGGCGGTGATCTGCCGGCGAACGCGGCGGTGTCGGCCGATCCGTCGGAGAGGACGATCAACGCAACGGCCAAGGTGCGGCCGGCAGTGGTCAGCGTCATTAACGAGCAGACCTTCGAGCTCGGCATCGGCGGCGATTTGTTAGAAGAAGGCGAAGACGGCTCGGGCGTGCTACGGGAAGCGGGCGTCGGATCGGGCTTTATTATATCGAAAAAAGCCGGCAGGGCGTTCGTCGTGACGAACTACCATGTCGTGGCAAATGCAGAGAAAGTGAAAACGGTGCTCACGACCGGCGAGGTGCGCGAGGCTCGCGTCGTCGGGTCGGATCAAATCACGGATCTCGCGGTGCTCGAGATCGATGCGAAGGGCATCGAGACGGTCGCTGAGGTTGGCGACTCCTCGTCGCTTCAGGCGGCGGAATTCGTCATGGCGATCGGCAACCCGCTCGGCATGGGCGAGTCCATTACGATGGGCGTCGTGAGCGTCATTAAGGAGACGATCCCCGTATCGCTGAACCAGAACGGCGTCATCGATTGGGAGCAGGAGGTCATCCGCGTCGATGCGGCGATCAACCAAGGCAACAGCGGCGGGCCGTTGATCGACCTCGACGGCCGCGTCGTCGGCATCAACAGCATGAAGATCGCCGACTTCGGCGTCGAAAGCATCGGCTATGCGATTCCGATCAACAACGCGATGCCGATCGTGGAGAGCCTGATCGAGAAGGGCTACGTGCCCCGCCCTTATCTAGGCGTGTACACGCTGGACCTGGAGCAGTACTGGGAGCAGCAGGACATGGAAGAGATGTTCGAGGAGGAGCAATCGGGAGAAGATGGTTCTGAATCCGAGAAGGGACGTTCGGAGGAAGAGTCCGCTGATGAGCCTTCTTCGGAAGAGGAGGGCTTGGAAGGCTCCGCAGGGGACATTCAGTTGCCGGATGAAGTGCTGTCCGGCGTCATTGTGCTCGAGGCGGTCGGTCCGGCTCTGGAAGCGGGGCTGCAGTTCAACGATGTCATCGTGAAGCTCGACGATAAGAAGGTCGGCAGCACGATGGAGCTTCGCAAATACTTGTACGGCTCCAAGGAAATCGGCGACGAGCTCGAAGTGACCTTCTACCGGGACGGCGAGCTGAAGTCGGTGAAGCTGAAGCTAGGGGAGAATTCGGCCGAGGAGTAAGGCGGCGGGCATGAGAAAAGCCGGGATAAAGCGTCTGGTGACGCTTTGTCCCGGCTTATTTTTTTCGGGCGTGCGATACATGTTGGTTGCCTAAGTTGGCTTAGTAAGCCGTCCAGCCGGCGTCAGCCGTAATGACGGTGCCGTTCACGAAGCTGGCGTCGTCGGAAGCGAGGAAAAGCGCGACCTTCGCGACTTCTTCCGGCTCGCCGGTGCGAGGGTTCAGGTTCATGCCGGCCATCGCGCGGCCCGCGCCGAATGGATTCGGAGACGTCAGGGACGTCGCGATGTTCGTCTTCACGCCACCCGGAGCGATCGCGTTACAGCGGATGCCTTCGTTCGCGTATTGGAAGCCGACGTTCTTGGTCAGGCCGACAACGGCATGCTTAGCGGACGTGTAAGCCGCGCCCGCGCGGGAACCGTACAGGCCGCCTGCGGATGCGATGTTGACGATAACGCCGCTTTTCTTCTCCAGGAAGATCGGAAGCGACTTGCGGATGGTGCGCATAGGGCCCGTCGTATTGACGGCGAATACTCGTTCCCAGAGCTCGTCCGTCAGGTCGCCTGCCGGAACGAAGTTGTCCATGATGCCCGCGTTATTGATGAGAATATCCAGCGTGCCGTATTCCTTGACCGCGGAGTCGATCAGGTTCTGCACGTCTTCTTCTTTGGCTACGTTGGCCGCAACGGCGAGAGCCGTTCCGCCTTTTGCTTGAATGTCTTCTACGACCTTGCCTGCTGCTTCGACGTTGAGATCGGAGACGACGACTTTGGCGCCTTCCGCGGCGAACAGAATCGCGATTTCCTTGCCCATGCCGGATGCCGCGCCTGTGACGACGGCTACTTTGTTTTGAAGCTTCATTGTGGTTCCTCCTCGGTTTTGTGATCGTATGCGCTGTTGCTAATGACTGATGCGTAGGAGAAAGGGGTTACCGTTATTGAACAGGTGTACGATAGAGTACATCTGTTGAGGCTATTATACTATAATGGATTTGGGACAAACCATATATAAACCGCTTTCAAATCTGCGATAATAGACAATGGAACGGGGATTGTTGAATACTTTTTTGCGGAAAATAAGGAGGGATGCGGCATATGGGGAAGTCGACGGTCGATCGCCGCGTCTTGCGGAGCAAGCTGGCGCTGAAGGAGGCGCTGCTGTCGCTGATGGCGGTCAAAAGCTTCTCCCAGGTGTCGATAACGGAAATCGTGGAAACGGCGAATTATAACCGGGGGACGTTCTATACGCATTATGAGAACAAGGAAGCGCTGCTGGACGAGGTGCTGGGCGAGCTGATCGATGAGCTGATTGCCGCATTCCGCGCGCCGTATGATCAGGTGGAGCTATTCAAGGTGGAGGAGATGCCGGCGACCGCGGTGAAAATTTTCGAGCACATCTACAGCCGGCGGGACGAGTATACGGTGCTGTTCCGCAGCGATGTGCTGCCGATGGTGAAGGAGAAGATGTTCTCGGCGGTGAAGCGGATCTCGAACGAGGATCTGGAGCACGACCGGACGGGTCCGCTCAACCAGGAGCTGATGCAGGCTTATTCGATGAACGCGTTGATGGGACTTGTGTTCCACTGGATCGAGGGCGGGTTCCAGTACGAGCCGGCTTATATGCAGGAGCAGCTGGTGCTGATTTTGAATCATCGGCCGGGGGCGGCGAGGACGCATGTGAAGAAGTAGGGCGGTGAGGGCTTCTTGAGTTTGATGAGCGTGGTGGCGAGGGTTCTGCGGCCTTTGGCTTGCTCCCCTTTAGTTCAGGGGAATCTTGGATTTTGGTGCGCCGTTAAGAGCAATGCTTCACAGGAGTCGACAAGTTCTGCTATGCTGTATATAACGTAAGATCTCATACTACCTGTAGAATAGGAAGCGAAATCGTATGTATTGTGTATGCAAACCGTGTATTGAACATGCTTTGGAACGTTTTGTCGACGAATATGAAGACGCGCCGGACATTGTCGACCTGAAGGAGACGCAGTTCGCCGACTGGGACCCGCCGAGAAAATGCGACTTCTGCGACGCGGCGGCGGAGTTTTTGGTTGTATAAGACGGTTATGACAGGGAACCGCGCTGCGCTCGAAAGGCTGGGCGCTGGCCGGTTCGCCTTTAGTGGGAACGGGGCGGCCAGGTCGGATAAAATTTTCCGCTTCGCCTGATAATAATTATCATTATTGGCTAACATAGAAGGGAGCAGGAAAAAGGACAGCCGGTGGCTCGGCTGCCCAGGTGGGTACTGCTTTACACCTTCGGTTCGAACGTTTTGCAATCCGTTTCTTCCGAGTTGCTCGCTTTTTTGCCGCGGTGGCTGACAACGTAGATGGAGGAAGCATTGCATTGGTTGCCTGCACCCCAATACTTGCAGGAATTCACTTCGCACAGAACATCTTTCGCCATGGGTTCTCACCTCCTTGGCATTAGGATGGTCTAACGGTGTACCTCAATATACCTCAGACAGCCCGGTTTGAATCTCTAATTTGGAGAGGAGCCGGGTTTGTTTGTTGTCTGGGGAGTGCGGGTCGACTTCTTGCTGCTGATTCGACTACAATATCCTTAACAAAAAGAGGAGGCTTGTCCGAGCCGAGTGATCGTGGCGGTCCTCTAAACGATGAAGGAGCTTGTACAGCGATGCACATACAATTGATAACGGTAGGCAAATTGAAGGAGAAATACTGGATCGACGCGGTAGCCGAATACACCAAGCGACTCGGCGCTTACGCCAAGCTGGACCTGCGCGAGGTGCCAGACGAGAAGGCGCCGGAGAACATGAGCGCCGCCGAGGGCGAGCAGGTGAAGGAGCGGGAGGGCGAGCGCATCCTCGCGGCCATTAAGCCCGATGCGAATGTGATCGCACTAGCCATCGAGGGCGAGACATGGACAAGCGAGCAGCTCGCCGCCCACCTGGACAAGCAGGCCATCTACGGCGGCGGCTCTGTCGCCTTCGTCATCGGCGGCTCGCTCGGCCTGTCCCGCGCCGTACTGGCCCGGGCGGACAAGAAGCTGTCCTTCGGGCGGATGACCTATCCGCATCAGATGATGAAGGTGCTGGTGCTGGAGCAGGTGTATCGGGCGTTTAAGATTAATCGGGGTGAACCGTATCACAAGTAGTGGTAAAGCGCAGGATGGAATTAAGTGTTTCTAATAAAGACATGTTGAACAAAAAGTTTAACAATGCTCTGCACCTTTCAGGATTGTGCAGTAAAACATTAAAAAAATGAGGGTAAAGATGAGAAAACCAACATGTTGCAGTATGGTTATTTAAAAAACACATACTTTATCGTAAAATAGAGAAAGGTGCAGAGAGTAAGCTAATTTTTAACTGTAAAGTGTATAGTTTTTGGTAAAGCGCAGTAGAATTATTAAAAGCAAGGAGGTGGCGATATGCTTAGAAAAGATACCACTGAAATGTTGATGAAGATATTCAATCATAATTCAGGATTCGCTGAAACCAAGGAACTTCTAGATAATGGGATAAGTCTTTATTACATTAAAAAGTTTGAAAATGCAGGTGTTATAGAAAGAATAAAGAAAGGTTTGTATAAATTAAGTAACACTGAGTCACGAGATTTTGATGAGTTTGTTACTATTTCCGTGCTAATTCCAGGAGGAGTTATTTGCTTACTCTCCGCTCTTTCGTACTACAAGCTTACAACGTATACACCTTGGGAGCATTATGTCGCAATCTTGAGGTCAAAGAAAAGACTTAATTCGATAACGCATCCTCCGATTAAATATTTATATTTTTCGAAGAAACAATACGAGTTAGGAATTACGGAAGTTCAGGTGGAGGGTAAGTCTTTCCAAATTTATGATATGGAAAAAACGATTTGTGATATAATTCGTTATAAAGATAAATACGGTCTAGATATTATGAAGGAAGCTTTAAGGAATTATCTCAATAGAAAAGATAGAAATTTATTTAAACTGAAGAAATATGGAAAAGAACTTAACGTCAAGGATATGGAGAAGTATCTCGAGGTGATAATTTAGTGAGTGGAAGAAACATAGCAGCTTCAGTTAAAGCAAAATTATTATCAATTGCAAAGGAATCTGATAAGACAAACGAATTAATTCAATTGTTATACTCTCAGGAGAGACTTCTCTATCGATTGTCGATATCACCCTATAGAGATTACTTTATTCTTAAAGGTGGCTTGTTCCTCTATTCAGTTACTGGATTCAAGACCAGACCAACACGAGATGCTGATTTTCTAGTTAAGAATCTAAGTAATAATGAGAATAGAATGATTGAGATTTTTAAAGAAATTTGTAGCATTGAGGTAGAAGACGGTATTCAGTATGATATTGAAGGTATTAAAGCTGAAACAATTACTGAAGATGCTGATTATCATGGTATTAGAGTTACAATTACATCGTTTTTAGAGAAAAGCAGAAGCCAAGTTCAGTTGGATATGGGTTTTAGTGATGTTGTGGTACCTAACCCAAAGGATTTTGACTATCCTGTTTTCATTGAAAGTGAGTTACCAGCACCTAATATCAGGGTTTATTCCCTAGAGTCTGTTGTAGCCGAGAAATTTGAGGCAATGATTAAGCTATCGGTATTAAATAGTAGAATGAAGGACTTTTTTGATATATATAATATCTTAACGACGACAACAATTGAAGGTAGAATTTTATCGGAAGCAATTAAAGAAACTTTTGAAAAAAGGCTAACTGATATAAGAAGAGACCATGAACTGTTTACAGACGAATTTGTGGATGAGCAGAAACAAACGCAATGGCTAGCCTTCTTAAGAAGAACTAGATTACCAGAGGTAGAATTCTCTTATTTAATGAGTAAACTTAAAGAATTCTTGTTGCCTGTTTATAACTCCTTACTAGATGAGGACGAATTTTTTGGTACGTGGAATCCTGAAACTCAAAAATGGTCATAGGATTAAAGGATAGTTATCGTTCATTTATTGATGACGATGAGCCGGACTTCAATACAATTGAACTATGGAAAAACGGAGAACTTATCGAGAGCCAATCATAAATATGTTTAATTAAAGGATGTTGAAATGACGAACAGGACGAACCGTAAAAGTCGGATTCGTCCTATTTATTATTTTATAGTTCAGAAATAAAATGAACTAAAAGATTAATCCCGAGGAACAACACACTGAGATAACTTTGGGTGAACCGTATCACAAGTAGTGGTAAAGCGGAGAGTGGAAATCAAAGTAGATATGGAGACTGTTCAGACTATAAATCTGGTAAGATAGCAATATGAGTATAGTCCATTGGAGGTGTCATTCGTTTTGAAAGATGAGATGATGACGAAACTTGAAACAATATATGCGGATTATTACGATGGGTTGTATTCCGAGGATCAATTGAAGACGATGCTAAAGCGACTTTATTCTGAATCGCAGATTGACATTACGAAGTGGTCGGAAATGCTTCTCGATGCTCAGTGGAAGTACGCTACCGAAGAAGATTACCGTAATAAACGGGAACAGCTAGACTTGGAAGCTGAACTTGAAGGAGGTGGAATAATGTTCTTTTGCGATTGCGGTGGTCTATTGTTGGTGGAAAAGGTGGAGGCATATCCAGAAAGGTACAATGGGAATGAGAGGTTGGATTATGATCGCTCATGTACGGCGAAATGCCCTGATTGCAACAAGGTGTATGAGGGCTTGAAATACGATTAATAGAACAGGTCACCGTACGATTGCGACGGTGCCTGCGAATCAATGAAAACGCTTCCAAATAATTATAAAAAAAATTTGCAGATTTCGCCTATTTGTCCTTGCGTCGGAGAGCAACTAGGCATATAATGTAAATACAAGCCAGATGTTTTTGAATACATCGAGAATGTTTTTGATCGGACGGGCAGGTCGGATCGACAACTCGATGTTGGTAGCACAGACGTTTCATAAGCGTCATTACCATTCAGGACAAGCAGGCTTGAGGCGGCGAGTAGTAAGGCGTTCCATTAGCGTCAATGCTCGCTACCGACCCACCACGGCAGGAAGCGTTCCATTAGCGCAGATGCCAAACCACGGCGAGTAGTAAGGCGTTCCATTAGCGTCAATGCTCGCTACCGACCCACCACGGCAGGAAGCGTTCCATTAGCGCAGATGCCAAACCAACGGTGAGTAGTAAGGCGTTCCATTAGCGTCAATGCTCACTACCGACCCACCACAGGCAGGAAGCGTTTCATTAGCGCGGATGTCAAATTGTAGCTGCAGGTAGTAAGACGTTCCATTAGCGTTAATGCCTGCGGGTACAATTTAAAAAACTGTCTTTAGGTAAAAATTATATCACAAGAAATCAAGATGGCAAAGGGGGCTAATGAGATGGCTGTTGTATTACCATGCATAAAAGGAAAAATGGGTTCTACTACATTCTATCAAACGAAAATGTCCGCATTGGAACTCGTGAAAAGCGTAAGAGCAGCTTCGGAGCTTGATGAATGGACAAGTATGGGTCCGGAAGAAAGAATTCAAAGGGAGCCGAACAAACAGCGTATTGTTAAAGAAATAGCACCTTATATTACAGACTCGTCGGATAGATTTTTTGGCTCTCTGATTGTGTTGGTGTATAGAGGAGAGATTGATTTTGAAGGAATACATCAGTTTGTTGCAAAAGTTCCTAAAGCATACCAATCCACTACAAAGGATATGGGCTTTTTAACTATTGATGGTGCAACGCTTATAGTTCTAGACGGTCAGCATAGGTATCTTGCATTAGATAAAGTGGTAAATCACGAAGTGCAAGGTGAATTCTCTAAGGAAGTTCCACACGATGAATTGAGTGTTATTTTCATTCCATACGAAAGTAATGAAAAAACACGTCGAATCTTCAATAAAATCAACAAGTATGCTAAAGCAACGGGACGTGGAGATAATATTTTGACAGACGAAGATAATACGATGTCCATCCTTGCAAGAAGATTCATACTAGATGGGGAACCGCTAAGTTCTACGTATCGAGCAGATAATGGAAGAATAGAAAGCGTAGTTAATTTTAAGAACAATACTTTGTCTGCAAGAAGTTTGCAATTTACGACGATTAGTACAATTCATGAAACAGTTAAAATGATTCTCGAGCATAAAGACATCGAGGTTAATCCGCATTTACGACCTACAGATGACGAACTTTCCGATATGTATAGTGTTGTAAAAGAATATTGGGAAGCCGCTTTACAATACATTGAAGTTTATGACAAGGCACTTGAGAATAATAAGTTAATACCAAAATTTAGGGATCCTAATTCTCAGTGGTCTTTGTTATTTAAGCCGGCTGCTCAACTAGCGCTGTTTAAAGGAGTGATTATGGCTGAGAAATACGGTGCCCCATTAAAAGACGTGTTACAAAGGGTAAATAAAGTAAATTGGAGCATGAATAATCCTATTTGGGTTGATATAAATGTACGCACAAGTGGAACAATTGATCCAAAGTTGGAAGCCCAAAATAAAGCCGCTCACTTGATATGTTATCTTTTAGCATCAGCCTTTATGGACAAGGATTCCATACTTGCTGTTAAGAAAATGTACAACTCAGCTAGAAAAAACGATAATGAGGATTTGCCGCCCCCTATACTTTAATAGATAAGAATCGAAGCACGACTACGATCTTGCTTTCGATTCTTTTTTTATTGTATAATGGGTTCTTTTATTTCGTTTCAGCAGAAGTTATAATGGTTTTATACCAAATTACGTACGTAAGTCGGAGGAGTTATGCAAGATTCCATGATCGATTTCAGCTATAACTTCCCCTCTATACGGGGAGTCCAAGCGGGAAAGCATTACTATATTGCGATGTGTCCTCTTAAGTTGATTCCGAAGGTCTTCATTTTCAATGAGGAGGAAGTACCTCCAAGTTTCCGCTCCCAAAGGGTATTAAATCGTTCAAGAATCCCTAAGATTGCGCAATACATTGTGGATAATCCAAATGACTATGTGTTTTCGTCAATTACTGCAAGTATTGATGGTGCTATTAACTTTGTTCCATTTGATGAAAAGAAGAACTCCAATATTGGACAACTCGTTGTCTCGATGGACTCAAAGTTCCTGATCAACGACGGTCAGCATCGTCGCGCCGCCATCGAAGAAGCTTTGCGTCAAAGACCAGAGCTCGGGGATGAGACAATATCCGTTGTATTTTTCCTGGATACAAACTTACAGCGAAGTCAGCAGATGTTCAGCGACCTCAATAAGCACGCCGTGAATTCTACGCGTTCTATTGGAATTCTTTACGATTTCCGAGACCCACTTGCATTGGCAACTAAAGAGGTCGTCGATAAGAACCCGTTTCTCCGTAAATTTACTGATTCTGAGTCGCCAACATTAGCGATGCTGTCACCGAAACTGTTTATGCTAAGTAGCATATATAGCACCATTAAGAGCCTACTTCGAAAATCTAAAAATCAAGTAATTACTACTGAGGAACTTCAGGTTTGCTTAAAGTTTTGGGAAAGCTTATATGAAGCTATTCCAGAATGGAGGGCAGTTGAACGTAAAGAATTGTCACCATCGAATCTGAGAAAAGACTATATCACGGGATATAGTATCTTCCTCGAAGCGATTGGACAAGTCGGAGCGTCTCTTTACTTTGATTCCTCCGATAAGGAATTTACGGCATTCGGAAAGTTATCACAGCTCGACTGGTCGAAGACAAATAAAGAATGGCTGGGACGAGCTATTTCTAGGGCAGGTAGAATTTCAAATAATGTTGAAGCCGTTCGACTTACCGCGAACTATATTAAGATATCATTGAAGATTGAGCTTAATCAGGACGATCTACGTTTCGAATCGCGCTTCAAAGAAGGAGACATCTCAGATGTTTAATTTAAGGGAAGTCCAACAAGAGATCCGAGAGTTATACAGACAAGATAATACCCCGTGGGTTATTGGATATAGTGGAGGTAAAGATTCAACCGTTGTTGTACAGCTTATTTTCAACGCCCTTTCAGAGTTGGCACGGACTGAAAAGTTAAGTAAAGATGTGTATATCATATCGTCGGACACTTTAGTGGAGACACCGCTTATTATAGATTATATAAATAATTCTTTGGACTTGATTCAACGGCAGGCAGAACAGCAAGGGCTGCCGATAAGCACACATAAGGTTAAGCCACTTGTTGATCAAACATTCTGGGTAAATATGATCGGTCGGGGTTACCCTAGCCCAAGACAGAAGTTTAGATGGTGCACTGACCGTATGAAGATTGAGCCGGCAAACCGATTTGTTACCGAACGGGTATCTGAACACGGAAAAGTAATAATGATTCTAGGTGTTAGATCTGAGGAAAGCGCTACAAGAGCTCAGACAATAAATAAACATAAGGTAAGAGGGAAGTTATTAAGCAAGCACTCTACTCTCCCTAATGCTTTTGTTTATGCACCAATTCGCAATTTTTCAACTGAAGATGTATGGGCATATCTGTTGAATGTTCCTTCACCTTGGGGTGGGGATAATCATGAGCTCCTGAAGTTATACAATAACTCGAATGCTGAATGCCCGTTAGTAGTCGATAAATCAACTGCATCGTGTGGAAATAGCAGATTTGGTTGTTGGGTCTGCACGGTTGTTACCGAAGACAAGGCTCTTAATGGTTTTATAGAGAATGGTGAGGACTGGCTTCGACCGTTGCTTAAGTTCCGAAATATGTTAGTGAAGATCCGTGATGTTCCTGAAAAAAGGGAACGCAAGCGCATGAACGGGCAAGTATATTATACCGCTCCGGATAAACTTGGATTTGGTCCCTTTACAATGAAAGCTCGCCAAGAGATTTTGGAAGAGCTTTTGACTGTTCAGTTTAACCTGCAGACGCCTGAAGGAAATCCGTATGAGCTGATCACAAGGGACGAGCTGTATAAAATTCAAGAAATATGGTCCGCTCTTGGTGATTGGGAACTTAGCGTGTTAAGTATTTTTAGAAAAGTGTATGGATATGATCTTCCTTGGTTTGGTGAAGAAAGAGAAATTGTATCTCAGGAACAACTACAACTTCTCTATCAACTTAGCGAAAAGTATAATGTGCCATTCGAAATCGTTCAAAGGCTTTTGTTCTTGGAATGGAAAAATGCAGGATACTCCTATCGCCACGGCATGGAGAAAGAATTGATATCGATGTTACGAGAACAATGGTTGCACATTGAAGGTGACATACAAGAGGAAGTGTTGGCATGATTATTACGCAGTTAGAGATTAATAACTTTGGACCGTTTAAAGGAAGGCATACTTTTTTAATTAAACCTGCAACCAATAAACAGCCGGTTGTCATTGTTATGGGGCATAATGGTGCAGGTAAAACAACATTTTTAGAAGCAATTCAATTAGGTTTATACGGTGCGTTCTCATGGGGACTTAAGAACATGTCTCCAAGGTATCAGTCCATTATAAAACAAAAATGTAACAGGAAAGCATATAACGAGAACCCTGAATGTGAGTTCTCTGTTGCAGTTAGCTTTACCTGGAGGAATGGTCGCAGCATAGACCAGTGCAAGCTCGAGAGATCATGGTGGATTAACCTTGAGGGCAAATTGTACGAGAGCACGGTTGTCATTAGAAACGGTACTCAGCTTGAAGAGAAAGATGCCTTTGAATTCCAAGAGAAAATACGTTCGTTCTTACCGCCCTCACTGACCGAGTTCTTTCTATTTGATGGCGAACGGATTGATTATATTCTGCGTAATGCAGATTTTTCATCGATTCTTAAAGACGGTGCAATCAACATGTTTGGTCTTGATTTAGCCACAAGACTTAAAAAGGACCTACTAACAGCCTTTAATAAAAATCAGTTCAGAAACACTTTATCTAAGGATGAAGCACAACTTTTTGATATCAATAAGAGCATTGAAGAAAAACAAGAGCTATATAACCAGTACATTACACAAATTAGCAAGTACGAACTGCAAAAAGAAGAGATGACTACACAGCGGGAACTTTTGTTTGGGGAATTTAAGCTCCATGGTGGCTTGCTTGCAGACGAACAACGTGAGTTGGAGCAACAAATAAAAGAACTGGAGCTAAGTCGTTCCAGAGCGAATGAGAGTATTAAAGCAGCAGTAGCAGAAACGTTGCCATTTAAAATGATGTACCCGTTATTGAATAAAGCATTGGCAAGAATTGAGGAAGAAAAGCGAGCTCGCGACAAAGAGCGTGCTTATGAGACAGTTATTCAGCAAGGGGATATTATTTTATCAAAGTGGAATCAGGAGGTTGGCAATGACCATGTTGAAGCTAACAGTCAGTTTTTCAACTTCTTAATTAGCCAACTTAAAAATGATAAGAAGATTAATTACATCTTTGATTTATCGGAGGCGGAATTCCGTAAAATCCAGTATATATTTGAATTGACGCAGAGCATCTCCTCCGAAGAGTATGCTAGATGGTTCAAAGAAATCGACAGATGTACATCAATGATCCAAACGATTAGAAAACGCTTGGAAACCAGTGTTAAGGAAAACTCTCTTGAAGAGACATGGAGCGCAATCCAAGGTATCGATTCCTCGCTTATCGAGACTCAATCTATGCTTAAAGAAGTGCAGGAGAGTGCCAATATCCTTCTTGCAGAGATAACTCAACTTAATACCGAGAAAGAGAAAGTTGTGCAGAGGATTAATGAAGTCCAGAAAGATGAAAGTGTAATAAATCTTGCTGATAAAATCTCGTCAATGATGGAAGAATATCAGCATCAATCGCTAGAAAAACAAGTTGTTCATCTGGGGGAAGAGATTAAACTCCATTTCACCAAGATGTTACAAAAGAGAGACTATATAAGGTCTGTTATTATAGATAGTAATTCCTTTGATTTAACGCTGATTGGCAAAGACGGTGACACTATTCCATCGCATTTATTGTCAGCGGGAGAACGACAATTATTACTCTTGGCGATAATTAAATCATTTCTCAGTGTGTCTGGAAGGGAATTGCCTTTGGTACTCGATACTTTAATGGGAAGACTTGATTTGAAACATAGAGAAGCGATTATCAATAGATTTTTAATGAATGCTGACCTGCAGACGATTGTACTCGCGACAGACTCTGAGTTCTCTCGTAATGAGATTGATCGTTTAAATAATGTAGTCTCGAAAGTGTATCATATATCTTATAATGAGGACTCTGGTGTTACTGAGGTTAAAAGTGAGGAGGAAACCAACGTATGAGACTAAGAACCTCTAAAAAGGCAGAAGAAACGTTAAAGACACTGCAAAGTCTTCTCCACCTTCAACCAAATGTCCTGATAAGGTTAGCAGTGGCGATGTCACTAAATGATGGAGAGGCTGTGGATGAGACAGAGAATACAGACACCTCCGGGTTGGAGTTAAATAGGGCTACTCTTACAGGCGACTTCGATAGTGTATTTAAAGTGTTAGTTACAGAACACGCAAATCGCCAATTGGAAGACGATGAATATTTCCCGCGGCTATTTAAAGCTCATATGGAGAGAGGCTTGGATATGCTGCAGGATGAATATCAATATGCGGGGAATTATGGGAAGTTTATCATGCAGTTAGCGTCGTTGGGTGAAGCGGTATGATTTACTTAGATAACGCGGCAACGACACCAATGGACCGCTCCGTGTATGAGGCGATGGTCCCTTACTTAACTGATTTTTATGGCAATCCAAGTGGGAAGTATTACAGCCAATCGAACGTAGCCAAAGATGGGGTGGAATCAGCTAGACTAGCAGTAGCTAATCTACTATCTTGTAAAGTCAATGAAGTAATTTTCACCTCTGGTGCATCTGAAGGGAATAACTTTGTTATTAAGGGAGTAGCTGACTCCAGAAGAGACAAAGGTAACCACATTATTACAACATGCATCGAGCATAGTTCTGTTCTTGAACCCTGCCGGTATTTGGAAAAGCACGGTTGGGATGTTACGCTTCTTGGAGTGGATTCAAATGGAAGGATAAACTTAAAGGAACTGCTGGAGAGCATTCGTAAGGAAACCGTTCTTGTAAGCATCGGTTGGGGTAATAGTGAGGTTGGTACAATTCAGGATATAGTGGCTATCGGTAATGCAGTTAAAGAATTCAACTCAGATGTATTCTTCCACGTCGATGCCACACAAGTTATCGGGAAACTGGGGATTAACTTTTCCAAACTACATGTGGATGCACTTACCTTCTCCGCCCACAAGATTTATGGTCCCAAGGGGATTGGTGCAACAATAGTTAAGCGTGATGAGGATAATAATAAGCCTCTTATTACTCCTCTGATTCATGGTGGGGATCAAGAGATGGGGTATCGTGGTAGCACCTTGGCAGTAGCCAATATCGTTGGTCTTGGAAAAGCCGCTGAGTTGGCTTCTTATGATCTGCAAACGCATATTGAATTGCTTTCAAATTTGCGTAATAAATTTATCGAACAATTAGTAATCGATGATGTGGAGCATTATATTAATAGCCCAAGCAATGATGTTATTCCAAGTATTTTAAACGTCAGGTTTAGAAACTTAAATAATGAGACTTTAATAAAGGAGCTTTCAAATGAGGTTGCTTTATCGTCAGGTTCAGCATGTTCATCTTCAAAACCCTCGTATGTCTTAAAAGCGTTAGGTCTATCAGACACTGAAATTAGGTCATCTGTTAGAGTATCGTTTAATAAATGGACTACGGAAGAAGAGATAGAACGTACTGTAAAAGAAATAAGCAAGGTCCTACAGAAGTATAAATCAATGTTCGGATAATTGAATATACGCAGGAGTTCAGAATCCTCTGTCGAATTTATGGAGTATAAGCGGCAGGGGGTTTTTATTTTGACACTTCGTGATGTTTATTGTAAGGAACAGTATATTACCGGTGAAGATGACCTTATCACCGATTTTTATATTCCCTGCCTATCTAGATCGCAGTTCTATGATAGAGCGGCAGGCTTTTTTAACTCTTCTATATATCAGAGGATTAAAATGGGGTTGGAACCGTTTATAAAAAATGGAGGCAGGATGAGACTCTTAACAAGTGCTAAATTGTCACCTTCCGATATTCAAAAAATAAAAGAAGGCTATGATGAGCGCATTTGGTTAGAGGAGCACTTGAACCTTTTGTATGAGGACTTTTATAAAAACAGGAATGATATAAATGTTTCCAACCTATGTTGGCTGATTAAGTGCGGGCGCTTAGACATAAAAATCTCCATTCCAGATGTAAATCAAATAAATGAAGATTACGATACAGGAATTTTCCACGACAAAATCGGTATCTTTACAGATAGTGATGAAGAATTTGTTGTATTCTTTGGCTCAAACAATGAATCGATTGGTGGTTGGGTTAGCAATTTTGAATCCTTTGAGGTCTATTGTAGTTGGGATACTGGTGTTTCTTCACGGGCACTTAAACGGAAACATTACTTCGAACGGCTATGGGATGGTTCTATTGCTTCAATCAAAACGTATGAATTTCCGGAGGCTTTCAAACAGAAACTTATTCAAATTGCACCGTCGAAGTTTCAGTATGAGGATAATAAATTCTCAGATGATATAGAGTTTGAACCACGAAAATGCCAGAGTGCAGCATACAACACCTTTGTTGAAAGTGATTATGTATGTTTATATCAAATGGCTACGGGAACTGGAAAAACAAAAGCTGCGACATTCAGTATGAGCATGATCAAAGATAAATGGGATCTTCTTGTTGTACTTGTCCCTTCAATTGATTTAGTTAGACAATGGCAAAGGGATATAAAATTGTTTTTCCCTGATGATTACATTATTATGTGTGGCTCGAACTGGGTTGGCTGGAAAACTGAATTTCGTGACTTAATTGAAGCTCGTGTTCCATTTAGGACAGTACTTATCAGCACGTATGATTCAGCAAAAACTGAATTTACATTGTCGAACTTACAACTTATATCGAATGATCGATTTGCTCTAATTTGCGACGAAGTACATAATTTAGGTGCAGGTAACACGAAAGCAATTATGAATCGGATAAAGCCTCCGTACAGAATCGGGTTGAGTGCCACACCTGATAGACATTTTGACGATGAGGGCTCTGCACAGATTATTGAGTACTTTAATAACAACAGGTATGAAGTATCTATTAAAGAAGCAATCAGGGAAAAGTATCTGGTCGAATACGAATATTATGTTGTTCCGGTATCCCTTAATGATACTGAGTGGGAACAATATGTCGAACTATCAAATCAAATTGCTAGGTTGCGATTCGTCGTTGATGACGAAACAAATACCAACTCAAACATTAACCGTTTGCTAGAGCGAAGGGCTCGAATTCTAAAAACAGCTGAAGCAAAACTGTCCCAGCTTCCTGCTATACTGTCCGAAATCGGGAGCGAGCAGAGGACTCTTATTTACGGTGATACTATTGATCACCTGGAGAGATTTGGCGAACTTTTGGATGGGATGGGAAAGGAACACTTTCTGTACATTGGGCGAATGGATTCTGCGGAAGTAAGACCCCGAATGATTGAAGATTTTGAGATAGGTATTAGAAAGTTTTTATTAGCAGTCAAATGTTTGGATGAAGGTGTTGATATTCCAGCATGTGATACAGCCATATTCGTAAGCTCTTCCACATCAACACGTGAGTTTGTTCAACGAAGAGGAAGAGTACTAAGACAAGGGTACAAGAAAAACAGGGCATATCTGTACGATTTCATAGTAATTCCACCATATAATCCATACAACGAACGTGAAATTGAGATTGCCCAAAACCTTATTTCAAAAGAATATAACCGTATAAGAATAATGGCGGAAGATGCAATCAACGGGACAGGAACAATAAGCAAACTTGACGACTACTTAACTACTCAAGGATTAAATCCTTACTCATTATAAGGGCGGAGGGTTGAATATGAGCGATGAGCTACTAAAGAAAATTACAGAGAAACACGGAATTAAGTATGAATATGTTAAAGAGATTATCGAATGTGAGCGAAGGCATGTCCATAAGGATCGCCGTCCGATTAATGGTGATTTAAAAGATGTGATTCAAAGGGCGACTGCCGAGGGGGCAACATCATATGATTATCAACAAAATTAAGTTCCATAACTTCATGGCTTACTATGGAGAAGTGGAGTTTGACCTATCAATTGATGAACAAAGAAATGTAACAATAATATATGCACCAAATGATGTTGGTAAAACGTGCTTCTTTAACGGAATAATGTTCTGCTTATATGGTCCAAGCAAGGGCACTGACCTCACAGATTTAATCAATAAAAATGCCTTCCAAGAAGGAAAGTACGAAGCCTACGTCTCCATTTTTGCAGAGCACCAAGGGAATGAACTTAATATAACTCGCACTGTGAAGAAAAGAGGTATGGCTGTAGGTGAAGTGACGAGTCAGAATCTCGATCACCAACTGAGAATCTGGAAAAATGGTGAAGAGCCGTGGGATGATAATCAAGAAACCTACGACTATATAAACTCCATTATTCACAAAGATGCCGCTAAATACTTCTTTTTCGATGGTGAGAAGATTGAGACATATAATATTGCTTCCGGAGCTGACTATAAGGATGCTATTTTGCGTATCCTTGGCATCAAGGAGATAGAATTTGCAATTGATGATTTTAAGCGATTAATCAAGGAATACGAAAAAGAACGTGATGTAATTTTAAGTAAAGAAAACGAGGGTAATGAGCTCGTACAACAGAAAAATATGGTGATGGAGTCTGTTGAAAGCTATGAAACAGATGTCACTGCTTGTGATCAGGAGCTAAAAGATATTCAAGCAAGAATTGTTAAGCTGGAGGAACAGCTTAAAGAAAACGAAGCAATAAAACAAAAAATTGAAGAGCGGCAGAAAATAAGAGAGCAGATCAAACAGTTAAAGCTCGATCAAAACCGAATCGAGGAAGATAAATTAAAGCTATTTCGCGAAAATGGCACCTTGATTTTAGGAAGCATTTTAGCAAATGACTTAAAGCCAACAGTTGCCGACCTTATAACTGAGCCTAACTCAATACTTCCTAGTCGAGATTTCATTCAGCAGTTACTAGAGGAGACCCACTGCGTATGTGGAACAGAAATGACTGATTTACTTAGGGGAAATCTCCAAAAAACAATCGGGACACTTGCTGAAAAAGACTTAGAATGGCAACGGAAATCGGAGAGGAAACGAGCAATACAAGGTGTAGATATTTTTTCAAACCATAGTGAGAGAGCAAAGGTTGCATATGATGAGCTTTGCAAAAATAAGGTGCGTATTAACCGAGAACTTAATGAACTAGAGGCTCGGGAAATTGAACTTCGTTCAGATGTTGGCAACTATAATGAGGCTGCTGTCCAAAGGCTTGCTGAGGAAATTGCTCGTCTGGAGGAAAAGAACAAAGAAGTCGAAAAGAAAAAGATCACCTACGAAGTAAATCGGGATATTAAGAGATCAGAACTGACTGAACTTGAGAAAAAGATAGCCAAGCACAATGTTAGTAGAGAAAAAGATGAAGCCGAGAAGAAACTGGTTTATTGTCGCAGTGTTTATAATGCACTTGTTGAATACCAAGATACTCTAATTGAAGAGAAACGCAAAGAGGTAGAAAATAATTCAAGTCACATCTTCCTTCAATTGACAAACAAAAGAAATAAATATAAGTCGCTTAAGCTCAGTGACACTTACGAGCTGCTTTTGGAGCAATCAGACGGGTCATTGTATAGAATTGAGCGCGGAAGATCGTTGAATCCTAGTACAGGTCAATCTAAGATTATTAGCCTCTCATACATTGCCGGCATCAACAAATCAACGAACGCAGTTGCACCAGTCATTATTGATAACCCTGTAGGTCTGTTTTCTGAGGAGCATAGGGAACGTGTAGTTAGTTATTTGCCTAACTTCGGAAAACAGGTGATTTTTATGGTTACTGGAGCCGACCTAGGTGCGGAGTATCGGAGAATGATTGAACCATATGTAAGCCGTGCTTACTATTTAGAGGACCAATCAGACCTGACATGGAATAAGACCAGAATTGCCCGTGTGGAGGAGCTGAATACCGTATGAGTGAGATTTACCAATTAAACGAAATGAGGAAGGTTGGCACTAAATACATTCATTTTTATAGAAGAATGAAGGATCAGAAGATAATTGACCATATGCATCAATTATTTACTTATGCCTGCCTTGTAGGAGTTAAGGAAGACAAAAGAAGTGAGGGCAGTAAGACTGACGATATCTGCAACGTGGGAAACATTGATAAGAATAACCTCGAGGTCGCAAAAGGTATTGTACTAATGAAGTGCGAGCCAACTAATGCGGACGAACTTCTTAAAGAAATTGAAAGTTATGCCGATGGCGGGATTGAGGTACTTATGCGTGATTTTGAAAACGAGGGTACAATCCGGCTTGATAAATACATTTAGTTAAGTTGAATAAAGTGAAAAGCCACCAATATAAGTTTGGTGGCTCTTCATGTTTCACTTAAATCGTTACAAAGGTATTCTGAGGCTGTACGAAGCCTAAACTTACCAGCACTGCTGTATATATTGCGTTAAACTCCGGTGATTTAACATCGATTGTACCAACGTACTTATCAAGCCAACATTGGTTTATTGTACGTATCTGTTCGCAAAGAATGTAAGATGAATATAAAAGCCCGCCTACTCCCTTTTCAAGTCTAACATGGGTAGGGAGGTTCTTTCCTTTTTTCGATAACGGAGCAACTATTGTGGTTGTCGCAAAGTGATTTCCCGTATTGTTCTGCAGCACTACGACGGGGCGATAATTTGCTTGAATAGAGCCGCTTTCGTTAGGTAGGTTACACATAAATAAATCACCGCGAAATATCTCTCGTTTTTCTACTTGCTGCTGTATTTTATTGATTGTACAAAACATTCCCACCAGCCCTCTCAGTTAATTTGTTATAACTCACTGATCTTATTTACATATTTCCTAACGTCATGCTCGCTTGCAGTCAGATATCTGCCTGTTGTACTAATATTTTCGTGTCCCATCAGATTTGAAAGGATACTGATTGGGATCTTTGCTTCTTGAAGTAAATCGTTGGCGAAAGAAGACCTCAACCTCGTACAATAGAGCCTTATATTCTCCTTCGAAGCGATTTTCTCCACAACCCTCTGAATTGCACGTTCTCCCATTCTTTCCGCTCTTTGCGAAGTAAAAAGGTATTCACTTCGTTGGTGATAGATCTTTGTTGATTGATTCCGAATAATTAGCCAATCTTTAATAGCCTGAACGGTATCCGGCGGAATAGGTAAAAACCTCGATTTACTGCGCTTGCTGTTTTTAATGATTAGGGTAGGGTCCCCACTAAGATGGACGCAATTTAGTCTCAGTGACGAAACCTCACTTGGTCTAAGACCAAGTTTCAATAAAATCATGATGATGCAGTATTCTCTCTTCCCCATTAACTTTGCACGATTCATAATTGCGAGTTCTTCAGAACGGGTTAAATATTGTGATTTGATATTGTCACTTATTTTTTGTATTTTAATTGTTTCACTCGGATCGGTACTGATAATTTTGCGTTCAGTTAGAAATTTATAAAACTGTTTAATGGCGATAAGCTTTTGATTTACAGACGCGGGGGAGTATTTGTTAATCAGAAATTCGCGGTAATTTTTTATTTCTCTAAAAGCGACAATTCGCAAATCCGTAATTTCTTTCACATCAAACAACCACTTATCAAAATCCACCAAAGCACTTCTATAACTTTTAATCGTTTTGCTGCTTTTGTCTTGAAGTTCCATATGCTCCCTAAATAAATCAAAGAGTTCCGCATTCATATTCAAACAACTCCTTTCAACATAACCTGGCGAGTTTAACCCTCACTTTATAAGTCGAGTAACGCTGAATTCTAGCATTAAATTAAAAATAATCAAAAAACTGAACAGGCAATAATAATTATCTGACCAGTTGTGTGTCACACATGATAGGAGTCAGAACAGGACTAAACTACGGAAGGTTAGTTAAAGAGTAGTGGCTAATTTGTGTTAAACATTCGGATTATTATCATGAAAAAAGTTTGTAGAGGAATTGGATACTTAGGTGTTAAAATAAGGGAAATAGGATAAATTGGTCGCAGAAGGGAACGGTCAAATGAAAAGAGAAGAGGTTTTAGCTGCCCTTAAAGCAGGAGAATTTGATGGTATAAGTCATACATATCAACCATACAGTGGTTACGGAAAAAATAGTCATCAAATAGAAATGAGTGTATCCTTTGGGACTATCGAGATAACGAAAATCACTACAGGCAAAAGCTTTAACGGCAAAGAAAATGAACGATTTGAAGATAGGACAACTGAGGTTTTAAGTGACTATAAAGCGGTTGATTTTATAGAAGATCGTCCATATTACTTTAAACAAAGAAGACCAGATTTGTTTTAGACAGAGGCTCGAAATGCATATATAAAAAAAGCTCGCCAAAGGTGAGTTGTTTTGCCGTTTCCATAAACTAACGGTGGCAAAAGTTCAATAAATAGAAGGCGGGAGAGCCACCAATCTGGTGGCTCTCTTTTCTGTGAGCGTGGCTCTTTATGGTTAACAAACTGGCTCTGCCGTGCTGAAATATTCATTTAGATGCAAGAAGGGTCTTTTTAAAATCTTTATTTATGCAGCTAAAGCTTGGGTTTTATAAAATATTGAATAATAGGCGTGACAATAGGCACGCTTGTATAGGGGACCGCAGCTGTCCAGATCCAAATGCTATTGAAGGACCCAGTAATCAATTGCTTAAGCAGCTGCAGCTTGGGTTTTATGAAATATTGAATAATAGACGTGACAATAGGCACGCTTGTATAGGGGACCGCAGCTGTCCAGACCCAAATGCTATTGAAGGACCCAGTAATCATCGCTTAAGCAGCTGCAGCTTGGGTTTTATGAAGTATTGAATAATAGACGTGACAATAGGCACGCTTGTATGGGGGACCACAGCTGTCCAGATCCAAATGATATTGAAGGACCAAATAATCATTGTTTAAACAGCTGAAGCTTTGGGTTTTATGAAATATTGAATAATAGACGTGACAATAGGCACGCTTGAATGGGACCGCAGCGGACCAGAATCCAAGAGGTCCCCTGAAGCCGTAACTAGCATTTCTTACGCGGTTCAAGGTCCGGTTTTATGAAATATTGAATATTAGGCGTGGAAATCAGCACGCTCAAATTTGACTTTGGTAGATACGAATATATAATGATTTCACCATTTGATCAGGTGGAATATATATTTTACGGATGTGATAAAGAACATGTTGTTTCAAGTAAATGAGCGAATTCGATTAGCACACGAATATTTTAAATTTGCCTATTTCTTCACCCTGAGTAAAGAAGCATTTCGGGTGGGGGATATGTTGTATTGGTTTATCTCTAACTTAACTTCGGATGTAACTGAAATTACAGAGGACAAGTTTAACCTCGATATAAGAAAACTGGATTTGGCGAGGGATCTAGGGTATAAAGATGCATCCTCCTTTAGAAAACGCACAGATAAGCGAAACGGTTTAACTGTATGGGGGGAACTTGCTAAGGTTGGATTCGAGTTTTGCGATGGACATCGCTTTCTTCAAGGAAGAAAAGTAATTAAAGCAAAAAAGACAACCATTCAGATTCCATTGGTATTTGAACAAATAGATTGGGAATCTGTACAGTTTCCAAGCTTTTTCAATACCCGTAGAGACAAGTTTATAGGGGACCTAAGAAGTATAGAGTATAAGATAAATAAATTATCGAATGAGAAGAATGAAGTAAAGTGGCATGATATCGATTATGAGAACAATAGTATTCGTACTTTTAAGATTTACCAATTTAGGCATACATCTCAGGAAAAAATCGATGCATTATTATTGCGCCAATACTGTTGGCTTGCTACACGATGTGGAGGCACTTTAAGTAGCTCAATAGGGCAGCAGCAGATAATGAGCCAGTTTAAAGCTATTTTGCAATATACCTGCGGGGGGAACTACTGGATTCAGGATACGTTTATGAAGATGGCGTACAATTTGCCTACAAGTTTATCAGAGCTAAACAAAAGAATAAGATACAACTATAAATCTGTTACGGCAAGATTTCACATGTCAGAGTACGGACTTCAGTATGACAAGATTATAAAGGAAGACAGTATGGAGCAAAAGAGAGAGAAGAGGCTTCAACACCAAATTACGGACCTGGAGAACAAACTAAATTCAGCATCAAAAAGCAAATATGAAGTTTTGAAAGAGGAACTCGGAAAGTACAAAAGGGATGAAAATGGTGTCCTTATAGGAGATGCAGACGGTCGGTGGGGGAGCTATTTAAGTGGTTTGTTAAGTAAGGCGAAAAATGAGGAGTTAATGCGGGATAAGGAAGAAAAGTACAGAATGACTGAACTAAAATGCAATGAAATTATTTCACATACCTACAGTGGGTCTGACTATGAGTTCATCTATTTCTAATAGGTAAGTATGAACCTAACTAAATCGACTAATACATAAAAAAGACAACATTGTAATAAGGGACTAACCATAAGAGGAGGCGATAATTAAAGGAGGAATTATTAATGATATTATTTAGTCTAGATCAATCTATCACCAAAACTGGTTATGCAATCTGGGAGTTAAAAAAAAGTCAGATTAATCTAAAGCAGTATGGGACAATCAAGTTGAATGCAAGGGAACCATATTTAACAAGGATTTTTTCGCTAGAGGCATTATTCGATAAAATGGTGATTGAGCAGAAAATTACTCATGTAATCTACGAGCAAATCCAGTTGCAATCAAATCGAAATGTAGCAACCTTCAAGAAATTATCTGCCTTGCAGTTTTTTATTGAGTATTATTGCTGGAATCGCAAATTACAATTTGAACCTCCAATACACGTATCAACCTACAGGACCAATTGGGCAAAAGCTGCATTTAATTTGAACAAAGGAGATAAGCTATCGGTTTTTCAATACATTAAGGATAAGTTAGGTAATCCCGAGGGAATAACACCTGATGTTTCAGACGCGATTACAATGGCTTGGTACTACTGTTTTACTGAATTGAGGTATTCAAATATAGTCCTCAAAGAAGCAACAATCCAAGATTATAAGGTTTAACAATACGATAGTCGCCCTGATATCTTTATGACATTAGGGCGTTTCCATTTGGGAATTAATAAAGGGGAAAATCAAACTTTAGAAAGGTCAATAATTTCTATCTTATACAATTGATTAATCAGTGACAATAAATCAGAACCTTCATTGTTAAGTCTTATGTTTTGATTTAGATCAATCAGCACCAGTGTCTTGATAATGGGATATCGAATTAAAAAAATCAGTGACCGAAAATCAGTGGGGTCATCTTCGTAATAAACGATTTCTTCAGGACTGATTTTTCTAATCACGGCATAAGCGACTAAATGGGAAAGTTGGATTTCTCGTTCTATACTATTACCTCTCGTATAGAAGCCAATTTTCATTTCATGTGCCACCCTCATAAGTTCTCCTATAAATAAGTTATATCGGTTAGACAGGTAGTATTTGATATTAGTATCCAAAGTAAAAGATATATCCGCTGCGATAAATCTATTGGAGCTGATTGGTTTCAAATAATGAAGGTTTGTAAGGATACTCCCTTATAATAAATATGTCTCCTGTTGAATAGTAACACTTGAACAATTAAAGAATCGATCTGCAAATAAAAGATAAACAGACAATAACAAATAAAAAATGGTCGCTAATTAATAAAAAACTACCGATACCTACAAAAAATTAGTTCAACACATAAGATTATCAATGTACCAATCGATTGCTCTAACTGCACTCTCAACGTGGTTGTAATAACATCGATGGAAATGTTGATGATCAATAATGTAGCCCAACTGATCACCATCAGCAGGAGAGGCAGAACTTAATGTACAGATGTTGGTACCTCTATGAGTATAGACTACGACGTATTGTCTAAGATCCGCTGAGTAGTTATTGCCATTTTCCACATCAATCACTCCGAATCATTTTTCAAGGAGATTAAGTTAGAGTGCCTCTCTGTGAGACGTGCCCCATACTTCAAATGCAGTTTGTAAATGAGTTTTGGATGGTTGGTTACGTACAAACGAGTTAGTTCATGATCAGGATAGTTGAAAATAAAACGTAGTTTCTGTCTTTCATAAATTTGATAAATCGTTGTCACCACTAAGATTAGTATTCCATAGCCTATAAGGAAATATGGCGATATGAAGGTTATTATCCCTGCCATTTTTGACACCCCTTACTAAAGTCTTATTGGGGACCATCCTAGGACAACCGGTTGCTTCAGTCAAGCCTTTAGAAAAATCTCTTGTTTAGGACTAAATGAAAAGCTGTAAAAATATTTTTAAAAAGCTATAGACAAGATGTTATACGACGTGTTACATTGGAAATCCACCCCAATGTGGTGGTTTTCCAGCTAAAAGGAGGAATGTCCATCGAGAAACGTCATACAACATAAATAACACACGCGAGCTATTAATTCTTATGCTTGCACACATCAGGTGTGCGGGCGATACAGAAGCCCTCAATGAGGGTCAAGCAAAAGTGTGGTAAAGCCATAATGAACAGAATTGAGTTGAATGTCTCAATTCATAAACCTGCTTTTAGGGGCGAAGTCTGCCCAATTCCTTTAATGGAATTCTAAAAGCAAATGGCTTACTGCATGTTGCTTCTGTATCGGGGCATAAGAATTCATAGCTCTATTTTGTAGAGCGGGAGTTCTGTGATTCGAGCAGAACTCCCGCTCTTTTTGTCTTGAGCTGGAACTGCGACTCGCACATTGATAACTCAATATCGAAAATCAAGGTTGGTTTCCAATCTTGACGGTGTGGGGCACCGATAAGAGTTGCTTAGGCATGTATTGCCTAAGTAACGTGCTCCTATCTTCCTTCTAGTGTGTCGGCGAGGAACCGAAAGTAAGTGACTGCGGGTAGCGGACAATACCGAGAAATACGGGATAGCAGTGATCTGTTAAAAAAGACAGGGAGCCGCAGGAGCGAAGATAGCTGCCCAACCAAGGGCGGCTAATCCAAATGAGAAATTATTATAAATGGAGGAAATGAAAATGAAGAACTTTAGCGAAGTAAAGAATCGAATTTCTGGTGTTTTTTGGTACAACATGTTGCTTAATGGTGGAGACATTGAGATTGAAGAAATTGAAAACAAAAAACTTAGAATAACAGGATTTACCCTTTACTCAATGCAAGTGGCATATTTACTAGTTGCGGCATCATGCATAGAATCAGTCGATTTTCAATGTTGTGAAACAAACCAAGCTTTCCAACTTAGTAAAACACAAATAAACAAAGGCAATAACAAGTACAAAATTGTTGAGAGAAAGATTGATAAAAAAAGATTTAGCCCAATCAAAGGTTACAATATCTCATTTACGACTACGCTAGATTCCTATAGCTTCCTAGATTTACTTCATCATCAATCAATTAGGGATTCCCTATATACACCCAATTACAAGAGATTTGTTGATTTTATCTTACTGCATCTTGCATTTACCCTTTTTGATTTGACACCAAAAGAGCAAAAGATATATGTCGCAGAGACAGGGAGCAATCTAACGTTAAAGCAGGTATTTAACCACAAGATTTTTTGGGGGAGTATAGACACTTGCGATTCCTGTAATCAGCTTATCTCTTCTTATGAAGAAAATAATATTGAGGAGTGTCCAAATCAGGTTTCGGGTGTATTCTGTGATGACTGTTATTCGAGGCATTTAGAGAAGTGTAATTGTTGCAAAGTTGCTTATCAGGTATCGACAACACCATGAGCTATTAGCAGTTAAAGACAACTAATCCCCTGCGCATATTTAGCGTGGGGGTACTTTATATAAGAATAGAAAGGATTTTGACAATGGGAAAAATACTAGGAAGTCTCCAAACTAACCGTATATATCAAATTGATTGTATCCAAGGTATGAAACTGCTGCCTGACAATAGCGTGGATTTTAACGTCTCCGACCCCCCATATAATATAGGAAGGTTAGGGGCAAAGGTAAATTTAAAGAATGGGTACAAGGCTATAGATGAACCTTGGGATAACATAGAGAACTTTCATGGCTTTACTGAAAAATGGTTGGTTGAGTGTTATAGAACACTTAAACCAGATGGTTCAATATTGGTCTATGGGACTCATCATAGTATATTCCTCACGGGCTATTTAATGAAAGAGATAGGATTCAGGATAAAAATGCAGTACGTCTGGAGAAAGCTAAACCCTCCACCAAGCTTTTTGGGGACCAACCCCACCTACGCCACAGAGTTTATTATTTGGGGTCATAAAACGAATAAGTATAAATATAACCTGGACTATGCAAAACACATTAATGGCGGTAAAAATATATCAAACGTATTTGAATCGTCCCTCACACCCCCAAGAGAGAAAAAACACGGAAAGTTCCCTTGTCAGAAGCCGCTTGAAATGACAACCAAGTTAATTAAGCTACACTCAAACGAAGGGGACACGATTTTGGTACCTTTTTGCGGGAGTGGAACCGAGTGCGTTGCAGCTACTTTGACCAATCGTTCATTCGTTACATTTGAAACAAACAGAGATTACATTGAACAAGCTAACAATAGATTAGATGACATTGACGGGAATCAGGCTTTAATTGACACAAACATCCTATAAATACTTTTAAAAAAATAACCACATGGAAGTGGTAATAATCTAAAGGACTGATTTTAATGTATTATGCAATTCAACTCCATACAAAACCCACACCAAAAGGGAAACCGAGAAAGCTTTATCTTGTGTATCAACTACTAGAGAATTTTGAGGTTACCTTAATTGATATAGTAGAGGAACCCTATTCTTCTAGAGGACTTTACGACCAGTACCCTGATTGTCAGCTATTTGGGGAATTTGAGACTAGCATAAAAGAGTACAGATGGTTATCCAATTATAAATCTATGGTCTAAAAATAGTAATGCTACAAGGTGCCTTGTTAAGAATAGGATTACCAAAATTGGAAATAACGCCGCAAGGATGCGGTTTATTTATAAGGAGTATTGTAATATGAACTCGATTAAAAAAGGAACAGATTGCCTTGAAAATAGTATTGTTAAACCTACAGTTGAAGAAATGAAAAAGCAAGAATTGGTTTGCGTTCTTGCTGATTTAATAAGAAAATATGCTGTCCATAAAATGACGGACACAAACTGAATACATTCTAGTTCAATCCCACGGCAGGTTATCATCTGATAGCCTGCCGGCGGTTTATAGAGGGTAATAGAGGACAATAAAATTAGAATTCAATTTGGAGGTCATTGTAATGAATAAAAATAGAGCTGCGTTGTATCTAAGAGTATCGACTGAGGAACAAAAGCGAGAAGGTTTCTCTTTAGCTGCACAAGAGGAAATATTAAAGGGATATTGTGAATCAAAGGAGTATCAAATTTACGACATCTACGATGATGGTGGATATTCTGGAAAGGATTTTAACAGACCACGAATGCAGCAGTTACTAAGGGATCTTAGAGAGGACAAGTTTGATATTGTACTGGCAGTCGCAGTTGATCGAATATCGCGTAACAACTTAGATGTATTAACTTTAGTTGAAAAAGAGCTCCACCCACGAGGCAAAAAACTACTTATCAGTACATGTGACATTGACAGTTCAACGGAAACGGGGAAAATGTTTATAAGTCTATTGGGTACATTTGCTGAGTATGAGCGTCGGCTCATTATATCCAGAGTCAAAAAAGGGATGGACAAGCGCGCACGTGAAGGGAAATGGAACGGCGGTATGATGTTAGGATATGATTCATTTAATGGTGAGCTTATAGTAAATAAAGAAGAAGCTGAAATTGTAAGGGAGATCTTCGAACTTCGAGCATTGGGAAAAGGATATAAGTATATAGCTAGAACCCTAAACGCTAAGGGCAAAAAGACAAAAGGAACAGCTTTAAAACCAAGTGGGAGTTTTAGTATTAATGCAGTAAAAACTATCTTAGAGAATGAGAAATATATAGGAAATATAACTTGGGGTAAGCAACGGGATTGGAATAATAAACGAAGAAGCGGAAAGACCGAACCTGCAAAAGTAGATGGTACTCATGATGCCATCATTGACAGGGACCTTTGGGGAAAGGTCCTACTTGTAAATAAAATCAATAGTGAGGCAACAGTTAGTAAAAGTAATTTTAAAGGTGAATTTATTTTATCCGGAATACTACGTTGTCCTTCGTGTGGAGCAGGAACTGTAATGAGCAAAAAAAAGAAAAGAGACGGTTCCGGATATCATTTGTACTATATGTGTCAGAACTATCATGCTAAAGGCAAAACTGTATGTGGTTCAAATTTAGTTATCAAAGAGCTTGTTGAGGAGCAAGTAATCAAATTTATTCGAACCATGTTGGACTCTGAAGAAATAATTGATGGGATTGTAGATCGACTCACGCTTGAAGAGATCTATAGTACGGCTCAATTGGAGAAGGATTTAAATGTCCAAAGGGTTGAATTGAAGAAGTTGTTGGACAGACAAAAAAAGCAGGATGATGATTATTACTCTGGAAAAATTAAAGCTGAACGTTACGACCGTTTAGCTGAAACTCTTGAAGGTCATATTAGTGAGGCGGAACAAGCCATTTCTTATATTGAACGCGAATTAGAAAAAATCAGAAGTACGGTGTTTATAAATAAAAAAATCATAATAGAAGCCCTGACAAACTTTGAGAATCTATTTGGTGAAGCGACAAATGAAGAGAAACGAGCACTACTTCGGGCATTGATAAGGGAGATTCATGTCGAAGCCGACCGTAAGAGCATTAAAAACATCATCTTCTGGTTCTCGGAAGATGATGGCTTTGCACAGGCTGCTTTACCAGTAAGTGAAGAGCGGGGAACCGTATCATAAGTGAGGCGAAATTTTTCGCATTAACCGCTTGCTGGGCGCGGAAAGTTGCCCCCGAGGGGCAGGATGGGAGATGGGCCACCTGAGGGCAAGATCGCTCGGCAGGTGGCCTCGTATGGGTTATTTCGACGTGTCAGGGGCGTGGCCTCCTCAAAAACTTTCGGAAACTGGCGGGGCCAGCAGAAAGTCTTTAATGGACTCTTCAAATTTGAAAATCTCCAAGATGTCGTAATTTTTCTGTGAAATGTTAACCCCGTATTCAGGCTTACTTGTTTGTCCGGGTTTGTCATAGTTTCGGTCTACGAAAACCTCGTTAGGTGCCTTCCAAGCTTCGGAAGGTATTAAAAAGAAATCAGGCATGGTGCCTTCTTTGAAGATTAGAAGTGCCATGTACAAGTTTGAATTGCTGATATTAAATTTGCTCTTTTGTGCAAAAACATATCCAGATCCTCTTAACGATTTGACCTGAATTTCCGAAAAGCGTCCCATTTTGTCCTTTACTATGAAGTCTATTCCTCGATCGTCAACCTCTGATGAAAATACCTCAAGTCCATAAGATGCAAACTCCATCTTGGCAAAGTATTCAGCGTATTTTCCGAGTTGTAATGAATTAAGTACAGCCCAGTTCATATTCGGCATCCAAGATCACCTTTCTTTAGGGGTATGGTCCTTTGTATTGAATGGTTATTCCTCCCGGACTGCTCCGGAGTCTTTTATCCAATAGATTCGAAATGGCATGGATTCTTTTAGCCATTTTATACGAGGGACTAAGTTCCCATAAGTCGTGAAACCGTCAGGCAGAGCAATGCCAAGCCGTACCTCTGGATTCTCTCCATGGTAAAGAATGAGGTCAAACAGTGCTCCAGAGAACCAGTGACGTGCTTGAACGTGATGGCTTTTTTCAGGGTATCCCTTCACGCTTATCCATAACTCATTATCGTCTATAGAAGCGATGATGTCTTTGCCAGTTGTGCGGGAAGCTGTATCCGCGACGCTGCGAATCGTGTGACCGTTTAATACTAGATAATTTACGACTTTGCTCTGGACGTTTCCTTCCCAGTACCAGGGTTGAGTTGTTGAATCCGTTGGACTTGGTATACTTACCTCAACCGATCTTAATTCGTTCCCATTGAGCAGTCGATTGGTGGTTTTTGTTTTGTGACAATGATCGCAAATGCCGCGATACCGATGGACCAAAGACGATTCGCTGGGACTCTGCGCATCCATCTTGAAGTTGAGTAAAAAACAAACTACCTCGAGCATCTCTCGATGGGATCTTCCGGCACTGCGTACAACGCAGGCGGCGAATCACGAGCAAGCGGCGCTCCCCGCCTTCGCCTGCAAGCTTCCGCTCGCGGCTGCCAATGATACTAAGCTCTTCCCCGCAGCAGGGGGAGGGAACCCTAGATGCCTTCGCTAACCTCAGATCCCGGATCCATCGACAACTTCTTTCATACTTAGACTCCCTTAGGCCACATATAGTGTTGTTGTTTAATTGATTCAAACCATATCTCGAATGTTATGCGGTTTGAAATACAAAATTGCTGGTCGTATGAATTTTTTTTGGATTACAGAGCAAGATAAAACCAAAGGATTTTGATTACTTTAAATGATGGAGAAGACTATGGTTGAAAAATACGACCCACAAATGAAAAGTTATCAATTGCCCACATGGCTTGATGAATTAAAACAGAAATTAAATCATATGGATGACGCCGAAGTCGTGGAGCTCAGAATGGGTACCCATGCTTCAGTCCATCTTTTATACATAAAAACGTTAATCGATCATGAGCGCTTAAACGAGGCGATTATTCAGCCGCTTCATCGATGTGCCGGCAATTCGCTTTCTTCATGCATAACCAATGCCAAAGTTTCGGAAGTGACATCGATCGAAGAAGCTCAACAAAAAATAATGCAAGGGTTTATTCTTCTAAACGATTCCGTCAACGATCAATGGTTAGGTGTTCAGTTGGAAACTACCTTGGGTCGGGCAGTTGAATCTTCTCAAACGGAAACGGTTATCTATGGAGCGAAAGACAGCTTCAGCGAACAAATCGATAAAAACATTACCATGTTGCGCAGGCGCTTGCCTATAACGACATTAAAGTCGGAAAGCTTCACTGTCGGTTCACTGAGTAAAACGAAAGTTGTGTTGCTGTACATAGACGGATTAACGAATCCGAAATTTATTTCCTATGCGAGAAAAAAGATTGAGAGTGTGAATTTCGATCAATTTTTAGACTCCTCGCAGCTCGCAGCTTTTATGGAAGATCATCATCATACGGTCTTTCCGCAGTTTCTACAAACGGATCGGCCGGATGCCTGCGCCTATGCTTTAGGTGAGGGAAAGCTGACGCTGTTAGTCTCCAATTCACCGTTTGCCTTACTGGCGCCCATTACTTTTTTTCATTTATTCCAATCGCCGGAAGACTACTTCCTTCGTTGGACGGTAGCCAGTTTTTTACGTTTAATCCGGTACGGAAGTTTTATTGTTTCTTTGGCGTTGATTCCTTTTTATGTTGCGTTAACGACGTTTCATTACCAAATGGTTCCGCTTCCGATTCTGTTCGTATTATTGGAATCGAGAAGTAAATTGCCCTTTACTCCGTTTGTGGAGGGTTTATCCATGATTGTAACGCTGGAAATCATCAAAGAAGCAAGTTTGCGAATGCCGACCAAAACGAGTCAAACGTTAGGAGTTATCGGGGGTATCGTCATTGGACAAGCGGCTGTAGAGGCAGGCTTTGCAAGTAAAATATTAATTGTTCTGATGGGTATATCCGCTATTGCTTTCTTTTTAGTTCCCAATTATCAAATGACAAAATCCATGGTGCTGATGCAAGTGTCCCTTCTTATCCTGGCATCGTTTCTTGGCTTGCCGGGAATCGTGATCGGGCTGATCGGGATACTTGCACATCTCCATGGATTAACGTCATTAGGACAACCCTATTTTGCGCCGGTTGCCCCTTTTTATGGGAAGGAATGGATAGATCTCTTTATCCGCGGCCCTTTAATATGGATGAGAACGCGTCCAGATTACCTAAAACCACTACGGAAATGGCGGCAGGAGATGAAGAAGTGAAGAGCTTATCCTTGTACAATCGAACTTCCACCCTTGGCGGCATCTACTTCCTTTTATTGGTGAACCGCACACAAATGCATTATTTTATTTTAATAATGCCAACTTTTCTGGTTCATTCGTATATGGTTTGGGGAATTATCGTCATGGGGCTGCTGTCTCAACTGAATTTGATGATGCTTTCTAAATGGTTTACTTCCCGTTATGCAGCGAAAGGATATCAAGGATTTGTACAGCTCTTCGGGAAACGGACGGTTCAAATTTTCGCGATACTTGGGTTTCTGATACTATTGCCAAAAATTTCTATCATCACACTGGGGTACGTTGAAATGCTCCATAGTTTTATTTATCCATCAATGAATAAGAATTGGCTGATCCTAATGATTCTTTTGATCAGCTTATTTGTGGCTTCACATGGAATGGAGAAAACATTGCGTTTTGTTGTCATCGCCTTTCTTGGCGGGGTTTGGATCGTAATCATGTTTATTCCTTTTTTCTTTCCGCCGATTGCAAATTACCGCGATTTGTATCCTCTCATACCCACCGAATGGTCAGAACAATCATGGCGCGGTTTGCTGTTTATTTGGTCGGCACTTTCCGGTCCGGTATATTTGGCCTTTATGGTTCCATGGTTAAGCTCCAATAAAAAAATAATGAAATATCTGGTCATTGGAAACATGCTGTCGATCATGGAATATTCATTTTTGTTCATTGCCTCGGTATTGTTTTACGGTTCTCACTACTTGAGCAAGATCAATTTTCCGTTAGTATATATGGGAAGCTATATTCAAACGGGTGGTTTAGAACGAATCGATTATATCCTTATTTCTTTCCATATGTTTACTTATGTGTTTGATATCTCGATTCTTTTGTTGTGTTTTTATGGAGCCGGAAGAATCTTTATGAGGAAAATGAACGAACAAACGACCCGGATCGGATTATTGTCCAGCTGGTTTGTTATTTTGATAAGCATCATCTTCATGAATCATTGGTTATGGCAAACCGTTCCGGGTCAAAAGATGTTACTAAACATTCAAATCTGGATTGGCGCATTCCTTTATCTACTTGTTCCTACGATCCTTTTCACTGCAGTGAAACGAAAGGAGAGTATGTAGCATGGTACCCTACAAGCACTATAGTTTATTGGCGATTGCTTGCCTTATGTGGATGGCCGGCTGTTCTTCTCCATATGTCGAGAACAATATGATCGAAGAGATCGCTCCGGTAGTTTTCTGGTCGGTTGACAAGGGGACGGAAGGAAAGTTTAAAATCAGCACATTAGTACCGCCGCTCATCCAAGAAAAGAAACGTCTTCTCACCAAGGAAGTCGATCTTTTAAAACAGGGAGGCAAGGAGTTTAATTTAATTTATAATCGGGAACTAAAGCAGGGGCAGCTGCGAATGGTATTAATTAATGAGGAACTGGCAAAAAAAGGGGACATTGAAAAACTGGTCAATACGATACTTGTTGATCCCGATATTTCAATGCGTGTCTATTTGTTGATTGTCAGAGGCAATTTCGATGAATACATAAATAATCAATTGACGAAGCAAGAGAACCAAGATTATTTTCTTTATCGGATGTTAAAGCATTACGAGGATCATAACCAAGGTGAAATGAGCATCGTCAATATTCATCAATTTATGAAGAAGTTATACTCCCCACTTGAGGATCCGATCCTGCCGGTTTTTCAATCGGATAAAAACAATTTCAATTACGTAGGGACAGCCTTCTTCCGAAAGGATAAAGAAGTAATGTTCATTCAAAATGTGGAAGACGAAATCTTCCAACTTCTGGGCAACGATCATTTCCTAAAAGTCTTGGCCATTCCAAAGTTATCTGTCAGTTTAGGGCGTGTTCGATCCGATGTTCGCATGAAACTATCCAGGGACTATTCATCCTTGTCTTTACACGTGGGATTGAACGGAAGAATTGAGGAATACCAAGGAGAAAAGGAGATTCAAAGTGAGGAACAATTGCAACATGTAATTCAAGAGATTGAGGGTTATCTGGAGGAACAGACATCAGATTTATTAAAAAGAATGCAACGGTTGAAAGTGGACCCCTTAGAAGTCGGGACACATTCGCTTAAGCCGTTTTCTAAAGAAATTACGGAAAAGCAATGGTTGAAATATTGGGGAAACATGAAGATTAATGTTGACTACGACATCAAAATACAACCTTTAAATAATGTTGAGCGGTTGATGTGATTCAAAACAAGCAAATCGTACCGAGCCGCTTGAAATAAGCGGTTTTTTGTTAGCAGTCAGATTGTTTTGTTGTATAACGATATAATTTTTCGCCGTTAGAGTGATACGGAGAACCGTATCACAAATGACGCAAATTGGAGTTACTTTTTATAACAGAATCTGTTTGCCTTGGAGGATTATAATGTATTATGTCGAATAGAGAGGAAATATAGAGACTAGTAGGTATTACCAGAGGGGCGTGTTTAATTTGATAGTTGGATTACTCTGCAGGCACTATAAAATATACCAAGGATTATACTTTGTCCCTATTTGTGATGACTACGAGACCCCCTTTTCATTATTTATTGGAAATAACGCAGTAGGTAAAAGTTCGGTACTTGAGAGCTTAAATACCTTCTTTAATAGCACCGATTGGAACAGAACTAAGGGAACAAAAGCTGATGAAACATATATAGCTCCAGTGTTTTTAATAAAAAAAAGTGATATACAAGGCAATATAGATAGTACTGTATATCACAAACTGGATTTAATTAGTCATTATTTTTGGACCGTAACAGAAGAAGCTAATTCCAATCTTAAGAACAATGAAGAGTTTAAAAAATTTTTTCAAATTAGGGATGAATTAAAACATAGATATGGTGCAGATGATTACTTATTTTTCTTGTTGGGGTTAGAATACCAAGGAAAAAGCGAAGTATACTTTAGTACAT
This sequence comes from Paenibacillus soyae, assembly GCF_024623455.1. Classification (GTDB taxonomy): domain Bacteria; phylum Bacillota; class Bacilli; order Paenibacillales; family Paenibacillaceae; genus Pristimantibacillus; species Pristimantibacillus soyae. Next base: position 112,667 of record NZ_JANIPJ010000011.1, read on the forward strand.
TTGATGACGATATTAGCAAAAAACTAAAGAGTCACAATTTATATTTTAAGGATATTGATATAATCAATGAAATAAGGAGATATTTTACATATATTTACATTCCGATAGAGTCAATTACTAGTGAGATTATTAAAATTGAGAATAAAGAGATGCAAGCATTAATGAGCACGGACATCCTAGAAGACATTGATAAAATTTTGGATGAGAGGAATATACCTAAAGGTAATCGCACCATAAGCTTAATTGACTACTTAAATTCAAGCCTTGATGAGTATATGAACAAAATCAATGAGACCATCAGTAGAATTGATGAAAGCTATGCATATAAAGTAGAACAGGGGTACAAGAAAAATTTAAGACCATCGGATGTAAGAAATAGAATATTAGAAGCTTACTTTTCGATAAGAACTTTGAAAAAGGATAAAAAAGAGATACATGAGCTAAGTTCGGGTGAACAAAGAATAGCTTTAATTGATATTGCCACAGCCTTTTTAAAAAATACATCAAGAAGTAGTAAAAGAAAAACTATATTAGCTATTGATGAACCAGAGAGCTCACTGCATATATCAAAAGCGTTTAAACAGTTCGAGAGATTACAGAGTCTTGTCCAAGAAAATGTTCAGTTAATCCTAACAAGCCATTGGTATGGTTCCTTACCGTTCACTACAACCGGGAATTTAAATTATATTGAGTTGAAATCAGATAGCAAAATTAACATTAGTACATATGACCTAAATAATTATTTCGAAAAAAGAGGATCATTACCTGAGGATGTACAAATGAAGAGTTACTTTGATCTGACGTCAGCAATTTTAAGTTCAATGAGATCAGAAAATACAAATTGGATAATTTGTGAGGGCAGTGATGATAAACTTTACTTAAGTCATTATTTATCGTCATCTATAGCAAATTTGAAGATACTTTGTGTTGGTGGATGTAGCAATGTTATAAAGTTATATAAATATTTGTATACTCCTTTTCAAGAAAAAGATGAAAAAAAAGCTGTTAATAGCAAAATACTATGTCTAATTGATACAGATGATGTTGTTTATGATCTTGAAATAAACAGTGAAGTGAAAGGTAAGTTGAGACTAGCTAGAATACAACCTGAACGAGACGGCCAATTGAAACTAATGTCAGTGAAGAAAAGTGGATTTTATTATTCTACTGAGATGGAGGATTGTTTAAATCCTAAAAAGTATTATGAATCAATAAAAGAGGTTATCAAGAAAAATAATGATACAAGTTTATTAGAGCTATTTAATAAATTTAGTTATAAAGAAGGTTCAACATATTCTAGAATTAAAAACGAGAGGGATTCTATTCTTGAACCCCTAGAACTAATTAAGTATGAAGATAAAAAACCACTATTCAATTTCTTAGACGATCACCATATTAAATTTCTAATTGCTCAAAATTATGCGGGCAGAGAAATTGAAGAACAACCTTTACTATTTACTTTGATTAGTCAATATTTTAATGAAACCAATTAATTTCTATAGAGCTTAATGAGGGCAACCATAAAAGAGGTTATCCTCGTTAGGCTCTTATTGCTAGAGATAACGTAAAAGTTGCGTAGTCAAGGTTATTAATTTTTTTTGAATTGCACCTTGATGTTTATGTTGGAATGTTACATGACCGTCCTATTTCGCCATTAACCCCCTCACGGGGAACTATATCATTAAAAGGATTGATTTTTGCAGAATTTTGGATATGAAAAAATAGGGGGAAAGAAGATGTCAGACTACTCATTTATACGCTTCAACTCAAGGGACTTTGAGCATATGATTCAATCATTAACGAAATCTATATTTGGAAATGGTTCTATTATTTTTGGTGATGGTCCTGACGGAGGTAGAGAAGCAACTTTTGATGGCGAATGTAGATTTCCTAGTGATACTAATAGATGGAGTGGTTACTGGATAATACAAGCCAAATTCAAAAATAAAACAGATAATGATAACGATTATCTTTGGGTAAAGTCACAATTTGAAAAAGAGATGAAAGGATTTGAAGAAAGATTAAAAAAAGGTTTTAAAGCACCTAATAATTATATTTTTTTTACTAATGTAAACCTCACTGGCGTTCTTGAGAGTGGATCCAGAGACAAGATGAACAAATTAATTGAAAAGTATAACTACTTAATTAAGAATATTTTGATTTTTGGTGAAAGTGATATCTGCAGATTTTTAGATAACAACAGGGATGTTGCAGTAACATATTCTAGTTTTATTCTTCCTGGAGATGTTCTAAGTTCACTACATCATTTGCTAAATAAAACTAAAACTGAAGAAAGCGCATTAATAAAAAGATACTTGGCTAAAGAATTTAAAGGAGACCTTGTGTCTAGATTAGAACATGCGGGAAATGTAACTGATAAAACAATTAATTTGGAAAAAGTATTTGTTGATTTATATGCGACTAAAGATGGATTAATTGAGAGTAATGAAAAGAAAAGAGGACAAAAATTCTTAAAGTCTATTATTAGAGCTGGCGATGAATCACAGAGAGATCATAATAATGATTTGCAAGATATAGAGAATAATCAAATGAACAATAAATTTGTAATTATTGGCGGACCGGGTTATGGGAAGTCCACAATAACACAGTTTCTTTGTCAAATATATCGCGCAAATATATTAAGAACAGATAATAATAAGAATGCGACTTCAGAGGTAGATAGCTTTATGAGTGATTGTCTCGAATTGGATATAGATTTACCGAAATGCAATAGATTTCCTATAAAAATTGTACTTAAAGATTACGCTGGATGGATGGCTAGTAAAACGATAGCAGAAAGTACTTCTGTAATCTCTTATATACAACATATTATCCAAAGGAAAGGAGATGGAAAAATAGATATAGAGAGTATAAGGGATTTACTTAGTAGCATGTCTTTTCTATTTATATTTGATGGATTAGACGAAGTACCTGTTACTTCAAATAGGAGAGAAGTAATTGAAGAGATAAATTTATTTATTGATTTTGAACTAGAACAGAAGAATTGTGACGCAATAATTATTGCTACTACACGTCCACAAGGTTACACAAAGGAATTCGATCAAAGTAGATATAATCATCTTCAATTGACTGATTTAACCAAAGAAGATTGTACAATTTACATGAATAGATTATTAACAATGATGGAGTCATCGACTGATAAATTTGATATGTATCTTACCATATTAAATAAAGCCCTTAATGATGAGGTTATTTCTAATTTAATGAAAACCCCATTACAAGTTACAATAATGGCTTTTTTGGTTAAAAGCGGAGGGGAGCCTCCTCGTGATAGATACAATCTATTTAATGAATATTATAGAACGATATTTAAAAGAGAGATGCAAAAAAGTGTTGTCAGAGTATTGATGGATTATCCTAAGGAAGTAGATGCAATTCATAATGAATTAGGATATACATTACAAGCAAACGCAGAGGGAAAAGTTGCACCCTCTTCAAGTATGACTATCGAAGATTTTCATCATATTGTTAGAATGCACCTTACTAAACTCGAACTAGAAGAAGTTATTATTGATACATATATAGATGAGATATCTTTTACAATTATTGAAAGAATGATATTTATTACTGAGGTAGAGGATGGAAAAGTAGGATTTAGTATACGATCATTACAAGAATTTTTTGCGGCACAATATCTCATGCACAATAGAAGAGAGAGACAGATTGTTGATTCATTGCGTGCTATGTCGGGAAGTACCTATTGGCGCAATACTTTTTTATTTTGTCTGGGATATTTATACCGACATAAAGATTTTTTAATTGATTATATTGATTCTTTATGTTCCGAACTCAACGGGTCGGGCGAAGACTTAGATAAGACTTCAGGGAAAAGTATTATGAAAATTGGCTCATGGTTATCCTTAGATATCCTAAATGAAGGTACTTTTAAGGGTGTTCCAAAATACGAAAATAAATTCATACGACATTTGGAACCACTATTTAACATTAGTGATATTGAACTACACTCCAATATTGGATATTTACCTCTTGATATTAAAAGGCGCTTATTAAAATTTATTGAAAAGTATATTGAATCCAAAGAATATACTACAATTCAAACTACACTTACAATTGCCGGACATTTATTAAAGCATAACTTTAGTGAAATAGAAGATTTAATAGATAGAAGCTTCTCAAAGAATGCTGATTATGAATTGTATAATAGATATAGAGAGATTGGTTTACAGAATAATAAATGGTATATTAAAAAATTTATTGAGATGATGAAAGTAAAGAACCTTAGACTGTTACCTTTACAGTTTCGGAATGTTGAATTTATGGAATGTTTACTTAAATATGATCCCAGTAACCTTACAAAAGGAATTGTACTCGAAAACTTAATACTCATAAACTTTCAAAGATATAGAAGGAATGAAGAGGCTATACGAAATTTAATTAATTTAATTGATGAGAATATATCATTAGTGGATGATGGAATTATAAATAAGACTTTGATTAAAATCAAATTAGCGAATAATATTCAGCTTGAATTAGTTGGCATTAATAGAAGCAGTGCGAATAGTTTGAGAATTTCAATGTTATGTAAAAAGTATAACCTGAGAACAATGAAAAGTTTATTTGATTATTTGAACTGTCCTAATAAGTTTTCACTAGGTGAGTTTATAGTGAATTTAGGTTCTGAAGATGCGGAATTCCTTGAAGCTATGAAAGGGATCTATAGCCAAATTAATTGGATGACAGGTATGATACTATTTGATCAAAGTGATCTAACAAAGAAACTATATAGCGACATTATTAATGGATCCTATGGGGATATAGATAAATGGGAATCTGTAGAACAATTAATTCAGAATCGTCACATCACGTTAAAGGAGCTATTAAGTATTTTTTCATTTAAATTTATATCCAGTAATTCAAATTTGATAACTACAACAATAGAATCAAAATTAAATGATCTAATTGAGTTTTACGAATACTATAAAGAAGTTAAGAAAATAATAAAGGAACTCGATAATAGTAACTTAAAAGAAGAACTCATCTTTAATACGTTTTTTGCACTTGAAGGTGACCTTGATAATGTAAAAGAGTATTTATTGAATAATAAAGACTTGTTTTATGATTTCATCTCGGCCCTTAATGAGACTAAAAAAGATGAGTTTAACTTTATTCTCCCTAGTCTTTGGTACTATCTTTTTGGATTTTTTACCGCAAATGAGCTTTATTTATTTATTACGTCTGGAGAAATATCTTTAAGTAATGTACAACCGTTTGATGTTCTATTTATTCCACTATCTAGCCATTCATTAATTGAGAATGTTTTTGAAAAGGTTGTTCAGCTTAATTTTATTCTGCCCCAAAATTACCATATTATAAGGATGCTTTATGCCTTATGTGGAAGTATGACAAGAGATAAATCTGTACTCAACTTAAAAAGAATTAATTATTCATACTTGCATAATAATAAGTTCGAAGATCAGATAGATGATACTTGTAGGGTACTACTATGCTTCACGGATATGAATATTGAAGAGAAGCTAGCAGAAGATCTATTAAAGGAGCTGTTTAAAACTGCTTATAATAATCCGAGAGTTCTATTGGAGTTATTAGGGGTAATTAATGGTTATTGGGCAGACGATAGTAAAAAAGAGGATTTGGTTGTAGCAGTTTATAATTGGATAGTTGAGTACTTAACTAGTAATGAGGTGGATATTATAAAAATTAAAAAGGATTATGAAAATACACTACTAAATTTGTGTCATGGATATCCTTCAAATATAAAGATGTTATATTAAAGTTTGCAGAAGTAGTCAATTATGAAACTGTTTACTACCCTACTCAGCAAGATAGTAACTTTCAATCACCACAATCAATTTTTTATATTGATTAGATATATAGGTCTCGACGACTGGCATGTCGAGACCTATATATTACCAAATTACATGAAGTGCCTATTTGGGCGCAAGTAAATTCGCGCTAAATGTGATACGCTGAGCCGTACCATAAGTGAGGCGAATAAAGGCACCTGAGTCGGTGCCTTCGCCATTTAATACAAGTATCCAATGTCATGATGCCTCTTGTGCCGCCTATTCCATGAACACCTTTTTTATTAACTGAAGAGCGGAAGCGGCGCGTGGCCAGCCGACATAGAAGGCCAAGTGAGTGATTCCCTCAACTAGTTCCTCCTCCTTCAATCCATTCTGTGCGGCTAATTGCAGGTGATAAGGAAGTTGCTCTGTCATACCTCCCGACACTAAAGCTGCAACCGTTATTAAACTGCGATCTCTTAGAGATAAGTCTTCCCGTCTCCACAAATCCCCGAATAACACATCTTCTGAGTATCGGACGAATGTCGGAGCGAATGCCCCGAACGATTCGCGGGCACTAGATTTGATTTCCCGATACATCCTGAAGCACCTCCTGTATTTATTGATGCAGCATTTGGGCGATCCCGTTGCCGAATGACCAATCTTCGAATTCGGTATCGATGAGCACGACGAACACGTCTTCTGTTCTCATCGGAACAGTTCTCGACAATTGCTCGGCTAACGTTCTATAGAAGCTTGTCTTCTGTTCAGTCTTTCTTCCCGACTTGAGAGTGATTTGAATAAGCAGCAATTCATTGCTACGCTCGACGCCCAAGTAATTGTTGCTGTAATAGAATTCCGCTGGATCATGCGCATGAAAGACCTGAAATAGATCATCCGCGGGCACATTGAAATGTTGAATGAGTGCGTGCATGATCGTCTGACTGACGCGTTCCAATTGGGAGGGCTCATATTGAGGCTTCATGTAGCTAACTCTTATGAACGGCATGTAGAATTCCTCCTTGCTTAAGATACGTTTATTGTATAGGAAGCATTTTCATTTATATAATGGAATAAAACAATAAACTTCATCTAATACATCGATTAAGGGGGCGGAGCAGATGGACTTAAAAGAACTAACCGCTTTTCAAACGATTCTTCAGGAAGGCACCTTCTCACGAGCAGCTGAGAAATTAAACTATGCACAGTCGACCATTACAAATCAAATCCAACGGTTGGAGAAGGAGATCGGAATCCAGCTGTTCAAGAGAGGATGGGATGTGGGGCTAACGAGTGCCGGTCAATTATTCGCTGCCGAGGTGGATAAGCTCATTCGGCACTGGAACGATGTATCCGAGATGGCCAGGGCATTAGAGCAAGATGAGGCAGGCAGCCTGCGTGTTGGGGCTATTGAACCATTGATCCAATCCATTCTTCCGGACTCCGTACGCGAATTTCATCAGAGTAAGCCGAGAATAGATTGTCAGATTCATTTGGGGAATACCGAAATGTTGTCGCAAGCTATACGTCAGAATGAGCTTGATTTTGCAATATGCGGAGAGCCACAGGATCCGACAGCTTTTTATTTCGAGCCACTATATAAAGAAAGTGTTGTTTTTATAGCAGACCAGAATCATTCGTTGATCAAAAGAGATCATGTTACCTTTAAAGATATTCTGGATTATTCCCTCATAGCAGGAGGACGAACTTGCCTATATCACTTGGAGTTAGCCAAGCACTTGTCGAGATATGAGGCGGCTCCTCTGTTACATACGGTTAATCAAATTTCTGCGATTCCGCACTTCGTCCAGAAGACTACAGCTGTTGGTGCCGTGTTAGACTCTACTCCCTTACCTCCGGAAACCAAAAGAATCAACATGAGCTGGGAGGGGGTCCTAATACCGATTGGCTTCCTACAGCTTCACGGGCGTGATTTCCCATCCCCCTCTTTTAAACGATTGTTCATGCAAATTCTAAAAGCGCAAATTGAAAATTAACCGTTACAGTGATACGCTGAACCTTATCATAAGTGACGGCGAGAACTCGGTGGTTGGATAACGTGACGTAGGTTAGACAAAATAAAATGTACAGGGAACGAATAACTTCCAGAGAGCAGGATAAAGTTCAAATGACAAGTATGAATAAACAACGTTACCGCTTTAGTGAGGCACCGATATGGAACATTCAGCGCAATTATTATGAAGCAGAAGGATTGAAGGCTTGGAACAACGACCAAGTTCCTCAATATATAACGTGCAATCCAATGATCGCAACGGCCTATGCAGAAATGATATTCGGGTTTCTTCAAGATCGGGCAAATAAGGAGGATCGCTCAGAGCCTGTCCAAATTGTGGAGCTTGGGGCAGGAGCAGGGCGTTTTGCTTTCCATGTGTTACACGAAATATGTCGATTGATAGACTATGCGGGTATAGCGTTACCTTCGTTTCGATATATCATGACGGATTTGGCGATGAACAATGTGTTGGCCTGGAAGGAGCATCCGGCTCTACAATCTTTTATAGACAAGGGAATACTCGATTTTGCGCGATTCGATGCCGTCCAAGATACGGATCTAAATTTGATTGTGTCAGGCGCCACTATTCGTGAAGGAGAATTAAAACAACCTTTACTCATTGTGGCGAACTACTTTTTTGATAGTATTCCGCAAGAGCTGCTTTATGTGGGTGAAGGTCAAATCTATGAAGCAGATGTCTTCATCGAATATCCTGAACGTAGGGAGTCACTTAAACCATCGGAATTACTTGATCAAATATCTTTGCATTATGAGCATCGGCGGGCGCCGGAGTACGAGCAAGAAAGTTATCCTTATCGTGATGTCATAGCCACCTATCAGGACCAATTGGAGGATTCGCATATTTTATTTCCAGTCGCCGGATTAACTTGTTTAGATCGTTTGAATCAATTGTCCCAAGCGGGATTTGTATTACTAACAGCAGACAAAGGCGACCACTTACATGAAAACTGGAAATTCGCGGAGCCGCCGGAGCTAATCCTCCATGGCAGCTTCTCATTAACGGCAAACTATCATGCGATTCAGCAAGTTTTGGAACAGAGGGGAGCTCTCGCGTTATTTCCTCCGCATCATTATAAAAATATCAATGTGGGTTGTCTGATCAACGTGGATACGCCGATGGACTACTTCCAAACCAGACTAGCATATCGTCGGTTTATTGAGCGCTTTGGTCCTGACGAGTTTTTCAGCTTGAAGGAATGGGTAGATCCCAATATAGATAGCATGGAATTGCAGCAAATATTAAGTTTTTGGCGTTTAGGAGGATATGACGCGGAATTTTTCATTCAGAGTACGAAGCAGATATCTAGTCTGTTACTGGATGCAAACGACGCGGAAAAGCAGGATATTTTCCGGGGTATACAGCTGATGTGGTCGTCGTTTTACGTCATGGAGCAGCGTTATGATATCGCGCTTGAGGCCGGATTGTTACTGTTCGAGATGGAAATGTACGAGGACTCCAAGCGGTTTTTAGAAATATCGATTCATGAAAACCAAGAGGAAATCGTATCTACCGTATACTATTGTCTAGCCATTTGTTGTTTTGAATTAGAATTAGAAGAAGATGCTTTGAATTACACGAGAGAATTATTAAAACTTGAGCCTGACCACGAAGAAGCATTGGCGCTGGTGCACAGATTTGAGTCTGTATAGTTCGCCATTGTAAGGTTACGGTGAACCTTATCACAAGTAGTGGGAAAGTAATACTACAACAAAAGAAATCGTTTGGAATGGAGGATTTCTGTATTGAGAAGTGAACAAGAAATGATGAGCATCCTTTTAGATTTTGCTATAAACGAGGATAGAATTCGATTGGTAACTTTGGAAGGGTCACGTACAAACAAAAATATTCCCCCGGATACATTCCAAGATTATGACATATCTTACTTTGTAACTGATATTGATTCATTCAAGGAGGATGATCAATGGCTGCGAGTTTTTGGGAATCGTATTATGATGCAAAAACCAGAGAATATGGAGCTTTTCCCGCCAGAATTAGGTAATTGGTTTTCATATTTAATGCTTTTCGAGGATGGAACGAAAGTAGACCTAACACTTATTCCAATAAACGAGGTGGAAGATTATTTTACCAATAGCGACGGTTTAGTTGAGGTGTTACTCGATAAGGATTCTTTGATCAAAAATGAAGTGATCGCAGATGATCGTCAATATTGGATTAAAAAGCCAACTGCAAAAGAATTTGATGATTGTTGTAATGAGTTCTGGATGGTTTCAACATACGTAGTAAAAGGATTAGCGAGAAAGGAAATACTTTTTGCGATTGATCATTTAAACGAGATTGCAAGACCAAATTTATTAAGAATGATGGCTTGGAAAATCGGATCAGAGCAAGGATACACCTTTAGTGTAGGGAAGAACTATAAATTTATTAATCGTTACCTCCCAATTGAAGACTGGGAAAAGCTCCTATCAACTTATTCTGAGAATGGATATCAGGAGATGTGGCAGTCCTTATTAATTTGTTATGAGTTATTTAGAACATACTCAAAAGCTGTATCAGAAAGTCTTGGATATCAGTATCCATATTACGATGAAGCCATTACTAAGTATACGGAAAGTATTTATACTTCATTGACGTGAAGAATCGTACCACAAATGAGAGGCAATCTTTCGAGAAAGAGATTTCAAGAACGTAAAGAAAGGCCATCTGACTAAAAGATGGCCCCAATGAAAACCCTGAATCCCTATTTTTTTACCACAGGCACCCAAAATTGGCCGTAGAAGGTACCGTCACCGTTATCTTGGCGATAAGTGGCATTTGGACCGCCAATGTAAGCATAATCTGTGATTCGCGGCAAGATTTCACCAAATGCAAGGTAAGTCAGCTGATCAAACAAAGCTTCCTTCTCCCCGTTGCCTGCGACCACGATGTACTCGCTCTCTGGAAACTCGATGATGCGCGTGGCGTCACCCACTGATTTCCTGGCCTCTACCGCGAAATAATTCCACGGTTTGCCTTGATATACCTCGTTGACCGACCATTCAAGATCATCTTTTGCGGCGTCTTTGAGCTTGTCGTATCGTCCATCAGCCTTGAGGCTGCCCCAAAACTCGGCTTTTTCTTTCTGCAAAGCCGACATGTCCTGGAAGTTCGACCGGATGGAGAAGCCATAAGCGGTCAAGGTGAATGATTTCTTGTGTTCAATCGCGTAATCTGTCATGTGAACGCTCCTTCATTAAAGATTAGCCATCGACTTTTTTGGCACGAAGCCAAATCTCGCCATAAAACTCGCCATTATCAGCGGCTTTGACGAAGGTGGAGTTACCCGGGCCTACGTACTTGTAGTCTGTGATTTGTTCCAACAGACCGCCAAATACTTTGCCTGTGATTTCGTCAGCGAGACGGTCTTGGTCAGCGCCTGTGCCAGGCACGACAATATAGTCGCCAGCAAGGAAATTGAGGACGATCGTGCCTTCCAGATCGAACTCGCCCTTCACGCCGAATCCCCGCCAAGCCTTGCCGCCGAGGACGTAGTTTAGTTGATATTCTTGCCCGTCGGCAAGAGCGAGTAGTTCGGCGAGCTTGCCGTTTTCCGTGATTTCGGCTTTTTTCGCTGCCGTTTTTGCCGCATTACCTGCCCAATCGTTGTAGTCTTCAAGAGTAACACCAAAAGCAGTCATTTTGTAGTTCTCCGAGATGGTTTGGATGGAGTAGTTCGTCATTTTATTCGCTCCTCTGCGTTTTTATTTTACAAGACTGATTGTATTGGTCAAATGTATCGAAAAATGATACTATTTAAGGACCTTGAAAAAAACGGAACGAATCAACCTCATTATGCGCTATATCAATAACCGCGCGCATTTTACGATTGCCGAGATTCAGCGGGAGTTCAAGATTTCCCGCGCGACGGCGATTCGCGATATTAACGAGATTCAGGCAATGGGTTTTCCGCTGACTACTGAGCTTGGGCGCGGCGGAGGCTACTATGTCTTGCAAAACCAGTATCTGCCCGCGGTCCGCTTCACGCCGGAAGAGCTGAAGGCGATCTTTATCAGCTTTATCGCCTCGAAGAACTCGCAGCTGCCTTATCTGCATAATCGGCGTTCGATCACGGAGAAGCTTATTGGCATCGCGTCGCAAACCCAGCAAGACGAACTGATCGAGCTGAATCATATCGTGCTTTTTGAAAATACGAATCCTGCCAACCCGAATCTTCTGGAGCTCGATGACGCAGCGCCTCCAGAGCTGAACCAGCTGATTTCGCTTGCCGTGCGGGATAAGCACTTGCGCTTGACTTATGAGCTCAGTCCTGGCTGGCCGCAGTTAATGGACGTTTTTTTGCTGCATATTTTCAACTCGAACGCGCAGTGGCTTGCCGAGGTTTATGATTTCGATACGGATGAGTTTCGATATTTGCCTGTCGGGATGCTGCGGGATTCGGCCATTTCCGAGCAGAAGATGAGATGGTCCGAGCAAGAGATTATGGATAAAAAACGGCTTCGTGCCCGGGAGTCCAATCTTGTTGTGAAGCTGGATGCGATCGGGATTCTGCGCTTTAAGCGTATGCACCCGCCGGGCATTATCCTATCCTTTACCGGGATGTTCCAGTCGAGCGGGAATTTTCATGTTCAATTGGATGTGTCCGATGTTGAGGAGCTGGCGTATTATGCGGATTGGCTATTGTTTTTGGGGGAAGGGGTCGAGTTTGAGCGGATTCCCGATGAACTGCGGTTGATTCTGGAGGAACGTTTAGTGAAATTGAGATTCCCTTGAGTTCTTTCGATTCGGCATTTATCCGCACCATTTAGCACCGGCCTATTATGCGGATTGGCTTTTGTTTTTGGGGAAAGGGTCGAGTATAAGGCGGATTCCTGACATGACATCGTGGACATAATGAAAGGGAATTGGACGCATCCAATTCCCTTAGGTGTAGTCCGAAAGTGAGATGGAGTTGCTAGCCTAAATGAATCCGCCATTAACGCGGATGGTTTGACCGGTAACCCACTGCGATTCTTCGCTCGCAAGGAAGAGGATCACGCCTGCAATGTCTTCGGTCTCCCCGAGACGGCCGAATGCGTTCATGTTGGCTAGTCCCTGGATTTGTTCGGGTGTTTTGCCAACCGTGAAAAGCTCGGTATTTATAGGGCCAGGTGCTACGGCATTAATCGTGATGTTTCTCTTTCCAAGCTCTTTGGCCAGTTGACGCGTGAATTGTTCGACGGCTCCTTTGGAGCCAGCGTACAGACTGTAAGCCGGGAACATCTGACCGGTCACCGAAGTGGAGAAGTTGATGATGCGGCCATTGGGATTTAGATGCTTGGCAGCAAGCTGGCAAGAAAAGTAGGTTCCTTTGACATTTACAGCAAACAACTGGTCGTAATCCTCTTCCGTAACATCGCCAACGGGTTTCGTAATGATGATCCCCGCGTTATTCACTACGATATCAAGCTTTCCGAACGTTTCAAGTGTTCCTTGATAGAGTCTCTTGAGCTCGCTCGGGCGGCTGATATCGCCCTGAATCGCCGTCGCTTCCCCGCCATTCCTTTGAATATTCTGAACAACCTCTGCCGCCTGGTCTGCACGATTCGCAAAGTTGATAACCACCTTGGCGCCATGGTTCGCCAAGTGCTCGGCAATTGTTCTGCCGATTCCTCTAGACGCTCCGGTGACCAAGGCAACTTTGCCGGCAAGCTTCTTATCCATTTCAGCAGTCTCTCCTTTCTAAAGGCCTTCAGCAATCGGGTAATCCATAACGACGATTCCCTCGACAAGCAGGCCAATGGATTGCAATAATTCTTGATGCAGGGGATGCTGAATATACTCCCGGCAAGCCTGTTGATTCTCGAAAGTGACACGAATCCCTAGCGTAAACCCCTGCATATGCTCTATTTCCTCCGTAACGTTAATCCCGGCGCTAAGTCCCACGATCCCCGGAATGCTTCCTTTAAAGCCATGCGCGCGTTTTATCGCACTTTCTTTTACCTCAATAGAAACATCGGGTTTAAATTTCAATAGCACGATATGCTCAAACATCTTACTCCCTCCAAGGTTTCGGTTTATTTTTTGACTTTGGGGCTGCTTCAATTGGGAGAGCTCCTTCATCCATTTCATGAAATATATTGGTCCGAATGGAGTTGAACAGGTGGGGCTGATTATCGCTGTCTATCCATTCTTGCTATTCCTCCTAAGGAGGACATAAACTAGTCTAAATGGACCCGAAGAGGCTAGGAAGAGATCTGGTTATCGTAGGATTGGGAGTCCTACGTTCATGAATGGGTAGGAGGCATGGAGATTATGGCAAACAGCTTGGATCGTTATGAGGAATTGTCCCGTTTTTTGCGTTCACGCCGTGAACGAATGACCCCAGATCAAGCAGGGTTGCCTAATTCCGGACGCAGACGTACACCGGGACTTCGCCGCAGCGAGGTAGCTCTGATGGCAAATGTGGGATTGGATTGGTACACCTACTTGGAACAAGGGCGTCATATCAACGTATCTGCTGAGGTTCTTGATCGATTAGCGGTAGTGCTTCGGTTAGATGAATCGGAACGCAGACACCTGTATCATCTTGCCCGTAAGCAATTTCCATTGTTCGGTACGAAGCAACCCTCTAAGGCAACACCGGAACTTCAACGTTTCTTGGATAGCCAGAACCTTTCCCCTACGAATGTCATGGATGCGCGCATGAACATCATTGCCTGGAATGAAGCCTACTGCGCATTGAATGGGGATCTCACGGTTATGTCGGATAGGGAGCGGAATTTGGTCTGGATGACGTTTACTTCTCCCCGTTTCCGCTATGTTAAGGGGGACCAATGGGAACTGCATGCGCGGCGAATCGTCGCTAATTTCCATGCCGGATATGCGCGTCACGGCGACGACCCTTGGTGGTCCGAGCAGTTCGAGGCGCTGTCCCAGGCTAGCAGGGAATTTCGAGAATTTTGGGACTCCCATATGGTTCTCGATGCCATAGATGCTCCCAAGACGCTGCATTGTCCGAATCTCGGGAAATTGAATTTTGATCTTGTTTCATTTCAGTATTTGAACGATTCGAATTTGACCGTTTCCATCCATGTCCCCCATCAAGACGGCACGGTGGAAAAAATGCGGCGGCTATTAATTGATTATCGGGATCGGTATTCAGAATCGCTTTATAGGGGGGAGTACCATTGACATTCGAAGAAATTTTCACGGTTCATGTGAAAATAGGCAAAACGACCGAGGTGCGTAACAGTGACGGGGATTCCGTGGTCATGATTTTATTCACGGGTCATGCGACCGGCAAATATTTCGAAGGAGTTGTACTTGATGGAGGGGTAGATACACAAGTCATCGGAAAGCACGGTGATCGGCATACCTTATCTGCAAGGTACATACTTCAGGGAAGGGACCACTCCGATCAACCCTGTGAGATCTATATCGAAAATAACGGGAACTTCAACAAGGACCTGAAAAATGTGTTGTTCCGAACCTACCCCAAGATTATTACGAATAGCGAGGCATTGTCTTTCTTACATCATGCGTTGCTTGTTGGGGAAGGACTGCCAACGGAATCTGGAATAGACATTAAGATTTTCATGGCAGTATGATGCTGTAAGTATGATACAACACGAAAGGACAGGGGCACGCGCCCTGTCCTTTCTTAGTGGAGAAGCAAGGTCAACGGTATCCCGGAAGGGGTTGCTTCCCCGCTTCCCCCGCTACTCTGTTGCAAACGCCGTGATTCTTCTTCATGAACCAAAAAATTTGCTATTTTGACTAAACCAGGTTCATTAAGTTGCAGGTGTCTTTTTGATATTCTTATAGCTGAAAGCAGATATTGACTTGGGGGAGGGTTACAGGATGACGAGAAAGTCGCGATTGCTTGTAGGGTGCTTCATCCTTATGGCATCCATCTTATCGGCTTGCGCCGGGAACAGTGCGAACCCGAATGAGAACAACCAGCCAAATAACGGTGCTGAGACGCCTAAGGCGGAGACGCCGACTGTACCCGTTAAACTGACAATGTGGGGCGGCGTTCCGGAGGAAGCGGGACCGAAGGCCGCTGTGGACGCGTGGAATGCGGCTAATCCGGATATTCAAGTCGAATACATTCGATTCGTAAATGATGATGCGGGTAATCTGAAGCTCGACACGGCATTAGTCTCGGGCATGAATGCTGACTTGTATGTGAATTATTCCAAGGATACGCTGGGGAAGCGGATGAGCGGTGGATTAGCGCTCGATCTCAGCGAATACGAAGCGGATTACAATATTACGGACATTATGGGCCCAGATGCGAAGGATTGGCAATTTGATGGAAAATATTACGGTTTGCCTACCAACAAATCGATGAGCTTTATCTGGTTGAATAAGGATGCTTTGGATGCAGCGGGACTAGAGGTGCCTGCGCTGGATTGGACGCTTGAGGATCTGGCGGAATACGCGAAAGCGTTGAAAACAGACAGCCGCTGGGGCTACGCGCACTTCGACCAGATGTATACGTTCAACTTCGAAGGCGTCATGCAGAATCAGCTCGATGTAGACGGCAAGTCGGCGTTCGATCAACCGGCGGTAAGAAGCTCACTGGAAACGTATTACAAGATGATGCACGAGGATAAGAGCATCCCGACTTACGGGGAACAAGTATCGACGAAGCTGGCGGTAGATGCCATGTTCTTGAAGGGCGATGCGGCCATGATGGGAGCGGGTTCTTGGATATTCCGCAATGCAAGCAACTTGACCGATTTCCCGCGCGACTTCAAAATTGCATTCGCTACCGTGCCGAGACCGACAGCCGATGCGGAGGATTACGCCGTATCCGCTGGATTGGGAGACGTCGTATCGATTAATCCCAATTCGCTGCATAAAGACGAGGCTTGGAAGTTCTTGAAGTGGTATGCGGACGAGGGCATTATGTACTTGGCACCGGGCGGACGCATCCCGTCCTCTAAGAACGCCGATGCGGCGAAAGGGGTCGAGTTGATTCTCCAGGGTATGGAGGACCAATACGATATGGAGTCGGTCAAGAACGTCGTCTTCGGGGATTATCCGGTATTCACCTCTACCATAGATAGTCAAACAAAAGACGTTCTGAAGGAAGAGTATGAGAAGTACTTCCTGCAAGAGCAGTCGCTTGACGAGAGCTTAACGAATCTTGTGGAGCGTCACAATAAACTGCTGGCCAGATAAGAAATGGGCATGAACAATAATACGAAGGAGAAGGAACAACGGTCTTTCTCCTTCTGTTATGGAGGGTATTCATGTGAAGTTTCGGTTCAACACAAGACAGAAGCTCGTCGGGTACATGTTTGTAGCACCGAATGTGCTTGGCGTTACCTTGTTTTTCTTGCTGCCCGCCCTGTATTCCTTTTATTTAATGTTCACGGATTATTCTTTCTTGACGAAGCAATCGGCCAACTTCATTGGACTCGAAAATATCAGTCGATTGATGGAGGATGAAGCGTTCCACCGCTCATTGAAATATACGTTCATCTTTCTGTTCACGGTGCCGGCTTCCATCATGGTCTCATTCCCGATAGCCTTTCTTCTGAATGCGCATGTACGGATGAAGAAGCTGCTGAGATCGATGTACTTTCTTCCGTATGTCATGAACGGCGTGGCGGTAGCTTTCGTGTGGATGCTGTTGTTCGAGCCTAACAATGGTCCGATCAATGAGACATTGCGTATGCTCGGCATCGCAAATCCGCCGTCGTGGCTCGCGTCTACCACTTCGTCCATCTATGGGGTAGGAATCATTCATGCGTGGGCAATGATTGGTTTTAACGTCATCATTTATTTGGCGGCGTTGCAGGAAGTACCATCCGAGCTCATGGAAGCATCGCATATCGATGGTGCCAAGTGGTGGCAAACCATCCGGCATGTAACCCTGCCTCTTGTAAGCCCGACCACGTTCTTGCTGCTTGTAACCGGCTTTATCGGTGCCATTAAATCGTTCGGAATTATTCAAGCGACAACCGGCGGCGGACCGGGAGACAGCACAACGGTACTATCCATATTCATCTACAAAACAGCTTTCCGTTATTATGATATGGGCTACGCGTCTGCTGCTTCTTGGGCGTTGTTCACGATCATATTGCTGATCATGGTGATGAATTGGCTGGGACAGAAGCGCTGGGTGCACTACTAACAAGGAACGGAGTGAATGGCCATGGACCCCCATACGGTATCCCGGATCAAGCACTTGGTTAGAAGAAGAGCATCCTTGGCCATAGGGACGTGGGTAACGACCGTTGTTATGTTAGCAATCGGGCTGTTGATGCTGCTTCCCTTCTTCTGGATGATCAGCACGTCCTTCAAATCGCCAGGCGAAGTGTTCGTATTCCCTATTCAGTGGATTCCGGAGACTTTTCGTCTGGATCACCATCAAGCGGTGTGGGTCGGCGAACAAAGCTTTGTGCATTACTATTATAATTCGGTGAAAATATCAGTCATCTCCACAGCTGGAGCTGTTTTTCTATCTGCTCTGGCAGCGTACGGCTTCGCAAGGACGTCATTCCTTGGCAGAGATATCATGTTCTTTCTGTATTTATCGATCATGATGATTCCACCGCAAATATTATTCGTTCCGAAATTTATGATGTTTAATTGGCTGGGCATCTACAATAATCATCTGGCTTTGATTCTCCCTGGTATGTTCACCATTTTCGGAGTGTTCCTCATTCGACAGTTTTTTATGTCCATCCCCCACGAAATAAGCGAAGCTGCGTTCATCGACGGAGCAGGACATGTTCGAATTTTTTGGCAAATTATTGTACCGCTGGCCAAACCGGCATTAGCCACTTTCGCGATTCTCGATTTCTCATGGAATTGGAATGATTATGAGAATGCGTTGATCTTCTTGATTGATAAACAACTATATACCATTCCGCTTGGCTTACAGAATTATATTCTGGAACATAACATCAATTATAACGGAATGATGGCCGCCGCTTCGGCAGGCATATTGCCGATTATCATCCTGTTCCTATTCACGCAACGATACATTATTCAAGGCGTAGCTCAGTCAGCTGTTAAGGGGTAGTCTTTCGTATTCTTTAATCAGATGAAAGGGGATAACGATGAAACGACATGTCTCTCATTATGAAGTTGTCGTGTGCGGAGGGGGATTAGCAGGCTTCAGTGCCGCCGTGGCCGCCGCTCGTCAAGGCTTGAACACTTGTCTGATTCAGGATCGTCCGGTATTCGGCGGGAATTCGTCGTCGGAAATTCGCGTCACTCCGCATGGTGCTGCATGCTTTCACCCTTATGCCAGAGAAACGGGTATTATCTCGGAGCTTCTTATTGAAGAAAGGTATCGCAATCACGAGGTTGTGCTCGAGAACGGGTGGACGAATAGCGTATGGGATATGACCATGTACGACCTTGCTATGCAAACGCCGAACCTTACTTTTCATATGAACACGACGGTCACTTCCGTTAAGACGGACGGGAAGAAGACCGTGCAATCCATTCTGGCGACAGTGTCCCATGCCGAGCTAGAGCTGGATATATCGGCCGACACGTTTATTGATTGTACGGGCGACGGCGTTATTGCCGATCTTGCGGGCTGTGAGTGGCGAATGGGGTCCGAAGGCCGCTCGGAGTTTGGGGAACCTCATGCGCCTGTAGAAGCGAGCATGGATACAATGGGGAACTCGATTCACTTCAAAGCGAAAGACATGGGACATCCGGTTCCGTTTAAGGCCCCCGAGTGGGCAGTAAAGTATGAGGATGCCTCCTTCTTCTATGAACAAGGCAGGAAGCCGTATGATATCCGCGGCGGTTATTGGTGGATTGAGATCGGCGTTCCATGGCATACGATTCACGATGCCGAGGATATTCGTCATGAGTTGACGAGGCATGCCCTGGGCGTCTGGGATTGGGTGAAGAACAAGGATCCGGAAACACGGGAGCTTGCTCGGAATTATGCCTTGGATTGGCTCGGTCAAGTACCGGGAAAGCGGGAAAGCCGTCGCATTATGGGGCAGTATTTGATGACGGAGCATGACCCGATGAACAGGAAGGTATTCCGGGACGAAATTGCATTTGGGGGTTGGTTCCTTGATCTGCATACCCCGGGAGGCTTGCTGGCGCCGACGAGTGAACTGCAAGCGGCACAAGGAAATGACAGCGAATATAGCGCAAAGAGCTACTGTGGTCCATATGGCATACCGCTGCGTATTTGCATCTCGAAGGATATGAATAATCTAATGATGGCTGGACGCAATGTCAGTGTCACGCATGCGGCGCTTGGTACAGTACGCGTAATGGCCACAACTGCGCTCATGGGTCAAGCCGTTGGAACGGCTGCCGCGGTAGCTCGGGATAAGGGTCTTTCCCTTTCTGAGGTTGCCGAGCATGCATGCGAGGAGGTGCAGCAGAGGCTCCTGCGTGCAGGGTGCTTCTTGCCGAATGTATCGAATCGCGATCCGTTAGATGTTGCCTTGACCGCCACAGTTACAGCCAGCAGTGAGGCGAGCTTGCACGGAGTCGGTCCGGACAGTACATGGAGCGGTACATCGTCGTTGAAGAGCTGGGAGCTAACGAAACCCCGGAAGAATGCAGGATGTCTGGATCACCTCGAGCTGATTCATCCTCATCGATTGCATGTCAGAAAGGCGCAATGGATCGCGATTGGGAGCGATCGCCTCGATCGGATTGACGTGTGTGTGTCAAACTTGTCCGATACGGATCAAATGATGCAGGTTAGACTCGTTAAGACCGAGCATATTTGGGATTATCGCGTGGATACGGGAATAGAATTATTACAAGCACAATTGCTGGTTGTACCAGGGTTGAAGCAATGGGTCTCTTGGGAGACGGGACTGGAGGGGCTGCATCCAAGCGGATATGTACGATTAGATATCCTGCCTAATCCACAACTGGCGTGGCATCCAGCGGGAACGATCGAACCCGGACATGTAGCGGGCAGGGATTTAGGCCATGGACAATTAAGAGGCGAGCATAGCAATTATAGCTTCCGTGTAACACCCGCGCAGTCTTGTTACGGTCCAATGAATGTGATAACCGGAGTAACAAGGCCTTATGCCACCACGAACGTTTGGCGTTCCGATCCCCTGCAGCCGCTGTCCCAATGGCTTCAATTGGAATGGACCGAATGCAAGAGGATAAGAGCGATAGAACTGACCTTCCCTGGGCACTTATTCGAAGAATACCATTGCTACCCGCCGTTCTATGCGGATCCGCAGTGCGCGAAGGATTACTCCCTTCAGGCCTACGTGGATGGGACCTGGCAGACGATACATCGAGAAACGGGGAATTATCAGCGATTACGGCAGCATGTCCTGCCGGAACCGGCAAAGACGACCAAGCTTCGCGTTGTCATTGAAGCTACGAACGGCGATCCATCGGCTGCGATATATGAAGTGCGTTGTTATGAATAAGAGGATGGGAATATAGATGAAGCAAGACTAGGAGACAAGTTATGTTGAAGCAACTATTGCCAGCGACGCTGAAATATAAATTGTTTACCGCATTCATCCTTCTAATTATTGCTCCGCTCCTCCTCATCTCCCTCTACGGCTTCGGCAAGATCGAGGAGATGCTGGAGGAGGACAGCATTGAATCCAGCAAACGCCAGATCGCGGATATGCAGATGTCATTCATTGACCTGCTTGGCATGATATCCAAGTCGCAAATTTCGATGAGTCAGAACCCCTTGCTCGTCAGTCATCTGAAGGATTCTTCGGTCGATGGAGCGTTCAAGCGTAGACAGGAGATCGAGGAAACCATCAATAGCTATTCAAACAGCTTCTTCCTGTCTACTCCGCCCGTGTATATTACGCTGGTCAATCACTTTGGAGATGTTTACCACACGTATACGCCCGTTCTTCCGATAGACGGAGATGTACTGCTTGAAGAAGCGCGCAGCTTGGGGATTATGTCATCGCGTTCGTACAATGCTTGGATAGAAGAACCCAATTACTTGTATGAGCTGACACAGAGCTCAAAGCTGTTAACCATGGTTGCCGCATTCAAAAATGAAGACGGCAAGCCTTATGCCGTGGCGCGCCTTAGCGTTGACCACACCCAGTGGTTCAACTCGCTGACGAAGCGGCTTGCTGATGGCGAGCAGTTATATATCATCGACGCTGAGGGGCGGACGATCTTTCATAGCGATCAAACAATAGCGAACGATATTCCTCAAGGCTATGTGCCTGCCTCTCTCAAGAACAATCAACCGCAAGTTAACATCGATCAATCCAATAGAGCGATCTATACGACAGCTTACCTCACCTCGTTGCAATGGACCATTGTGAAGCGGGTACCTTTCCATATCGTGTACTCGGAAGCGTTATCCCTCCGCCAATCGTTCCTTTACGTATTCATTGCCGTTACAGCGATGTTTATCCTAGTGACGTTCTTAATCTCCTATACATTCACGAAGCCTGTGAGACTGTTACAGAAACAGATGAGAAATGTAACAAAGGATATTCGAAAGACTCGTCTGTCACAGGATGGCCTCAGAGGAGAAATGCTGGATTTGGCCGTCAGCTTCAATCACATGATTGTTGATCTGAATGAAATGGTCTATAAGCTGAAAGCGGAGGAGAGGATGAAGGAATCCATACGCTTTCAAGTGCTTCATTCTCAGATGAATCCCCATTTTCTGCTCAATACCCTAAATATTCTAAAGAGTCAAGCTGTGATTCAGCAGGACGATACCTCCTTTCAGATCTGTGTTGCATTAGGGAAGCTGTTAGAAACGTGCTTGAATGTGGAGGTCGATTTAATCCGGCTGGAAGAAGAATTGGACATGGTTCAAGCATACGTCAGCATCCAAAACTTCCGATTTGCGGACCGATTCGCGGTCGTTGTCGAGAGGAGTGATGAGCTGCAATACGCCCTTGTACCGAAGCTTACCTTGCAGCCGCTTGTGGAGAACGCGATCGTTCATGGCTTCTCCCGCTCAAAGGAGAAGGGGCATATCTCAATCCGGGTATATACCGAACAGGACTCGCTTGTAATTCGCATACGGGATGACGGCATCGGGTTAGAGAAGGCAGCCGAACGAAAGCTTCCTCGCAAACGCCAGGGCATAGGTATCGTCAATATTCAGGAGCGTCTCACGATCCTATTCAAGCAAGAAGCTTCCCTAACGGTTATGCCGGTAGAGGGGGGCACGGAGGCCTGTCTTCGAATGCCGCTGCTTGTTGCGAAACCTTATGAAGGGAGCTGAATGATGGTGTGGAAGGTCATATTGGTCGAAGACGAACCCCGAGCGCTTGAATTGATCAAGCATTTGATCGTCTGGGAGCAGTACGGCTTCACTATTGTGGGTGCATTCGAAGACGGAGCGGAAGCATTAGACGAGTTGGAGCTATTGAAGCCAGACCTCATCATAAGCGATATTATGATGCCGATGATGACAGGCTTAGACCTTCTTATTCAAGTGAGAGAGAGGGAGATGGACTGCAAGTTTGTGATGCTTACTTGCATGACTGATTTTGAATTCGCGCAACAGGCATTGGAATTCGGCGCATCGGGCTACTTGCTCAAACTTTCGCTAGATCCAACCGCATTAACGAAGATGCTGGAGAAGGTGAGCAAGGAGTTATCCGCACAATATAAAGTCAAGCGCTTGGAGTATTTAACGGACGGAGACAAGCAGACTTTTGCATCGGAAAGCCATAACGCTTTGACCGATCATCATGTAGTAAACGGGATGATTCAGCATATCATCGAACATTATTCGGAAGATATTACATTGGATCATCTAGCGAAGAAGGCGAACATGGATGCAAGCTATGTGAGTGATCTGTTTAAGAAGAAAACGGGCCAGACCATGACTCAATTCCTACAAAGAATCCGTGTGGAAGCATCCATTCGGTATTTAATCGATACTCGCTTGACGATCCAGCAGATCGCTGAAAAATGCGGCTTTGCCAATGATAATTATTACATCAAGGTGTTTAAGCAGTGGACCGGGAAGACGCCCGGTAAGTTTAGACATTAACATGGTGGAGGTATTCCTTTGGCGATTAGAATACAAGCAAACATGTAAGCGCTGACATTTTATGCAGTCGAGCAGCGATACAATGTCAAGCCCCTACATGCAGAAGGATTTCATAAGCATACAGGGAGGATAATGTTATGAATAATTTATTCAGAATGTTGTCGGCTGCCGCGGTAGGGTGCTTGTTCATTCTTACATCAATTAGCAGTGTCTTTGCCTTTGATTATGGAAGCATCGATTCAAATCGATTGCCTCCAGCAGGCTGGGAGGATGTGCAATGGGTCGATCCAGGCGGATGGATGACCATCAATGTAACGGAGAACGGGCTCCCTGCTAACGATTCTTCGGTCGATGCCAGTCAGAAGATCATAGACATCCTTAACGGCAGTTCAGGCAGAAGAATCCTTTACTTCCCGCAAGGCGTGTATTATCTTGAAACCAATCTATTGCTGAATGCCAATTTGATTTCTGGAGATTTAATTATTAAAGGCGATGGTTCAGATAAAACCGAGCTAGTCATTACGGCTCCCGGCGCAGCCAATGCGGAAATTAAATTTGAAGGAAACAAAGAGGGTTTACCCATCGCTGTTTCAGGATCGCCCGCTGCAGGGGATCAAACGATCACGGTTTCAGACGCGAGCACATTGAATGCAGGGGATTTCATCCAATTGTATGCGGATCAAGCTCCTCTTGAAAGCGGGGGCTGGGCTTGGGGAAACAACATTTATGGACAGATATTCAAAATCATATCCAAGTCGAGTAACACGTTAACCTTGGATATGAAGATGGGTCTTCCCTACCCTTCTTCCTATGTACCCATGGTTCAAAAGCTTAACATGCTGGAAAATGTAGGCGTTGAAAATATTAAGATCTATCGTTCGGAAATGCCGACGACATACGGCAAGAGCAACATTAGATTTCATCATGTATACAATGCCTATGTAAAGGATATTGAATCGGAACGAGCGGAGATGAATCATATCTATGTGAGCACAAGCAAAAAGGTGGTCATAGAGAGAAACAAATTACACGAAAGCCTCTATATCCAATATAGCTATGGATATGGTGTCAACTTAGGCATGGGGACAACGGGAAGCAGGGTGACGGATAATAAATTATGGAACTTAAGACATCAGATTATCCTGCAATCAGGGGCTAACCATAATGTCGTGAGCTACAATTCCGTTGAGGAGACCTATCAATCATATAATGATGTTGCCCTTCATGCTACGTACGCCTATATGAACCTCTTTGAAGGAAACAGGTTTCAGGAGGGTTATGCCGATACTTCGAAGGATGCCCCTGGATCCATTGTCGAAGGGCAGACAGGGCCCGGTAATACATGGTTTAGGAACAATGCTTTATCTTATGTAGGATCCATTCAAAGCAATACCGAAAAGCAAAATATAATTGGGAATTATCTAGGCTCGATCAGCAGCGGCGGCTCGGATCACTACATCGGTGCCAATAAACGAAGAGATGGAACCATCCTGTGGGGAGTGCTCAGCAGCGAATCGGCCCTGCCAAGCTCTCTCTATCTGGAGAGCAAGCCCGTTTTCTTCGACAGCAAGCCTTGGCCGATATTCGGACCTGGCGCAGACGCATACTGGGGGGAATTTAATACCTTGCAGGCTACGGACAGATTGAAGTCTGCCGGCCACATTATAGTCGATAATAACCGTCCGGGGGATACCGGTTCATGGGGGACTTGGACAACAAGTACATGGGGGACTCAAAAATACGGCTCCAATTACGTCCATGACGGAAATGATCATTCGGCGATCAGATGGTTTAGTTTTAAGCCACAGCTTGAGAATGCAAGCTATGCCGTGTATGTATGGTGGACCGAAAGCACGAACAGGGCAACGAATGCGGTGGTTATTACCAAACACGGCGGAACGCGAGAGTACACGACAGTCAATCAGCAGATCAATGGCGGGCAATGGGTTTATATCGGCACCTATGCTTTTACAAGCGAGAAAAGCGATAATAATGCCGTGTACATCAAAAATCAGTTGGATGATGGTACATGGAGCAACGGATATGTTGTTGCGGACGCTGTGAAATTTGTGAAGCAATGATACGATGCAAGAAGGGCTATCCCGCAAAAAGGATAGCCCTTAATATTGCCGTTACAGACATTACGGTGAACGCACTCCAAGTAAGGCGATCATCCGCAACAAGCCGCCTAAACCTCTCTCCGTTTTATTAGTCTCCTTAGTATGCTTTGGGGCGTGAAATGCGTTCCATGATCAAAGCTACTCTGCGTCGGGGAAGAAAACGGCTCAGCTGTGCCGCCATGTAATTGTTGCGCCCGTCGATGATATAGCTGCTGCCTCTATCGATTCCACGAAATCCGGCTTGAACTACGCTCTCCGGGGTGGACATCGCGCTGCCCGCCGCCATGTCCCTGTTGCCGACAGCATCGAAAAAACCCGTATCCGTCGCACCAGGGCATAGGGCAAGTACGCGGACACCGCGTCCGCGGGTCTCCGCCCATAGCGCCTCTGAGAAAGATAACACGAATGCTTTGGTAGCTCCGTAAACAGCCGAATAGGCGCAAGGCGCAAACGCGGCCATTGAAGCCACGTTTACAACGATGCCGTCCTTGCGCCCCAGCATGCCGGGCAGAAAGTGATGCGTCAGGTCGACAAGCGCGGCGACGTTCAACATAATCTCTTTCTGCTCTCGCTCCGGATCTATATCCGCGAAGCGGCCGTACGTGCCGAACCCTGCGTTGTTGATGAGAATATCGACCGCAAGACCGAGATCGCCTATGGCTTGGGCTAGTTGGCGCGGGGCACCTGCTTGGGACAAATCGCTCGGCAGAGCATATGCCTGCACGCCGTGCTTGCGTTTGATTTCGTCGGCCAACGTTTCCAGCTTATCTTGTGAACGTGCGGTCAGTACGACATGGCAGCCTCGAGCAGCAAGCTCTTTGGCATACGCCTCGCCAATCCCGGAGGAAGCGCCGGTGACCATAGCCAGCTTGCCTTGATAAGGATAGGAATTCATGAAACAGCCCCCTTGTCGTTGAAGTTGTCTTGATCATACCAACGACAGGAGGGGCTAACCACAGTGTCTCCATACTAGTAATCGGACTAACAGGCTAAGCTTGCGATGACCATTCGGAGTCTTGCGTTAGCATCAGCGCGAGTCTCTCCTCCGTGCCTGTACCAGGCGTCGGAACGAGAAAGCACCAGTGCAGTCCAGGGTCATTGTCGATGGCGGCGGCGCAATGGATCGTGAACTCCAGCTTCTGTCCGTCCGGAAGGAGATAATGGACCGGGACAGAGCTTTTTTGCCGAATTTCATGCCACTCCCAAAAACGTAAGAAGTCCTCGCTGTTCCGTCTCAAAAGCTCGAATCGTTCCATGTACATCGGGTTGTCTTTGTTATGCTCGAAGCCTGCCCGAATTAATGCTGTCATGTAACGGGCAAACTCTTCCCAATTCACAAGTCTTTTCGGGTACTCCGGATCTAGAAACAGCAGCGTCACCATATTTCGTTCACCTTCCGGCAGGCGACCGAAATCCGCAATAACGAGCTCTGCCCCCCGATTCCAAACGATCATATCGGCAACTTCATTCGCGATGAAAGAAGGATAACGCAATTGATCCACAAGGTTTTGCAGAAATACGGCGTCGGGTTTTTCTGGCTTCGGTGCCATACTAGAACGGACCGGATCGGGTGCGGCCAGATCGAATAAGTGCTTCCGCTCGTCCTCGTCCAGCCGCAGCGCTTGGCTAATTTGGGACAACACATCAGGGGAAGGATTCTTCTCTCGGCCCTGCTCCAGCCAGGTATAGTAAGTTACACTGACATTGGCAAGATAGGCGACTTCCTCCCTTCGAAGCCCAGGGGTACGCCTTCGGCCGGGGAATGGCTTGATTCCCACTTCTTCAGGCTGAAGCCGATATCGGCGCGTTTTGATAAATTCGCCTAATGCGGATGAGAAACGTCGGCTCTCCATATCACTCATACCTCCCTTATTCGGCATTCGGTATACATGGAGTATACTCGTTGACCTCATATCACCAATCCCGCCGCAGCGAGAACAGCTCCCGCAGCGCATCCGTCGACAGCTCGGTAATCCAGCCCTCCGAGCTGGTAATGACGTTGTCGCTTAGCTGCTGCTTGTTCTCCAGCATCTCGTCAATGCGTTCCTCAAGGGTGCCGAGCGAGATGAATTTATGCACCTGCACGTCGCGCGTTTGGCCCATTCGGTAGGCTCGGTCGGTCGCCTGGTTCTCGACGGCCGGGTTCCACCAGCGGTCGAAGTGGAAGACGTGGTTCGCCGCGGTCAAGTTAAGCCCGACGCCTCCCGCCTTGAGGGAAAGGATGAACACGTTCGGCTGCTCGGACGGCGGAAGGTCGCGCGACTGGAATTGTTCAACCATCCGGTCCCGCTGCGTCTTCGGCGTGCTTCCGTTAAGGTACAGCACGGGTTCGCCCAGCTCGCGCTGCAGGACATCCTGAATCATCTTGCCCATGCCAATGTATTGCGTGAAGATGAGGCAGCGCTCGTCCGCCTCGCGCAGCTCCTTGACCATCGCCAATAGCCTCTCGAGCTTAGAGGAGCGGGCGACGATCGCTTCCGTCGGTAAAGGGCCATCCTCCGGCTCCGTTCCCGTATCCTCATCCAGCAGAGCCGGATGGTCGCAAGCCTGCTTGAGCCGCGTCAGCGCCCCGAGAATCGCGCCTTTGCGCTGAATGCCGTCGAGCTTCTTCAGCTTCTCGAGCAGCTCCTTGACGCAATTGTCGTACAAGGCCGCTTGCTCGGAGGTAAGCGGAACATACGTCTTCATCTCGTTTTTGTCCGGCAGGTCGAGCTGGATGGCGGGATCCTTCTTCTTGCGCCGCAGCATGAACGGTTTCACTAGCCGCTTGAGCTCCGCCGTGCGACGCCCGTCCTGATCGCGCTCGATCGGGATTGCGAAGCGGTCCTGGAACGCCTTGGCGGTCCCAAGGTACGTGGGCACGGTAAAATCGTAAATCGACCATAGCTCCGCCAGCCGATTCTCGATCGGCGTCCCGGTGAGAGCGATGCGATGGAGCGCGGGAAAGCTCTTGACCGCCGCGGCCTGCTTGGTCCCGGCGTTCTTAATATTCTGTGCTTCGTCCAAGCAGACGGCGCCCCATTGGAACGCGGCCAGCGTCTCCTGGTCGAGCGAGGCGGTAGCGAAGGAGGTCAGTACGACGTCAACGCTGCGTGCTTCCTTCCGGAACGCGTCGCCGCTCTTGCGCCCGGAGCCGTAATGCATGGCCACCCGCAGCGACGGGGCGAAGCGGGATATCTCCTTTTGCCAATTGCCGAGTACCGAGGTGGGGCAGACGATCAGCGAAGGGAGCCGCATGCCTTCATCCGCCTGCTCCTTGGCGTGCAGCAGGTAGGTAATCAGCTGGACCGTCTTGCCGAGGCCCATGTCGTCCGCAAGAACGGCCCCGAGCCCGAAGCGCCGGAGAAAAGCAAGCCAGGCGAACCCGTCCTGCTGGTAGCTGCGCAGCTCGGCGCGCAGACCGGCCGGCGGATCGATCCGAGGCCATTCGCTCTGCTGATTGATCTTGGCGAACAGTCCGGTCAAATGAGCGTCGAGCTCGACTTCGAGTTCCACGCGGGCGGCAGCGGCCCCGAATGTCTCCGCGCCGGCGTCCGTCGCTGCGCCATCCGCGTCGCCGTCCGATTGGCCCTGCGAAAGCAGATGCAATTGCAGCACATCCTGGAAGCTCAATCCCTGGCTCTTGTCCATGCCTTCCATCATGCGGCGGATCTGGGCGATGAGCGCCGGGTCGAGCACGATCCAGCGGTCCCGGAACTTCACGAGACGCTCCCCTCGCGCGAGCAGCTCGTCGAATTCCTCTTCGTTCAGGTCGGCGTCGCCGATGGAGATGCGCCAGTTGAAGCTCAGAATCGCTTCCAGACCGAATAAAGACTTGCCGCCGCCGCGCTTCTTCTTGGACTCCTCCTCCGACTGCACCGCCGCGCGCAGCCGCGGCTTCTTGCGGCTGGCGGCTTCCCACCATGCGGGCAGCAGGACTTGCCAGCCGGCTTCGAGCAGCCGTCGGCTGTCCTCGTTCAGGAACCGCCAGGCCGCCTCGTCGTCAAGCGGTTTGCCGAGAACATCGTCGCCGCGCGACAGCCGATCGTGCGGAAGGCTGGCCCGCAGCCGTTCTAGCCAGCCGTGCGAGCGGCTGCGGATGGCTTCCGCCCACGCGTCGGGCCACTTGCCTGCCGCCGAGCCGTCGTCGCCGAGCCGCACCTTTCGGAGCTTGGCCGGATCGCTCTTGTCCTGCAGCACGAGCCGCAGCCGCCAGCGGGAGTACTCGTCGCCCTCCCACGGCTCCATGAGCTGCAGCAGGGGACGGAACGGCGCGACATCCGCTTTCCAGCCGATCTGCACAAGCCAAGCCTCGTCATCGAGTCCCGCCGCCCTAGCCGCCGCGTTCTCGCGCGCGAACAGAGCCGGGAATTCCCGGCGCAGATCCGCCTCGTCCGGCTCCGTACCGTAGAAGCGGCTCGTCACGGCCGCCGAGAAGGCCGCCTTCAGCCCCTCGTGCGCCTCATCGCTCCAGCCGCCGCGCTTCAGGTCCAGTTCGTCGCGGCGCGCCTGTCCGAAGGTCGCTCCGATTGCAGCCGCATCCCAGCTCCAGCGCAGGGAGCCTCTGCGGTAAGCCGCAAGGTCGGGCGCGTACAGCCCTTTCTCCAGGCACTCGCTAAGGAGCGGCGCCAATGCGGCTAGGCGCGCGGCATCGTCTTCCCACTTCCACTCGATATGCGTGAGGAGCGGCCCCGAGGCGAAGAAGGCAATGACCTCTTCGGCGGGCAGCACGACGGCCTCGAGCTCCCCGA
Source organism: Paenibacillus soyae (assembly GCF_024623455.1). GTDB lineage: Bacteria > Bacillota > Bacilli > Paenibacillales > Paenibacillaceae > Pristimantibacillus > Pristimantibacillus soyae. The sequence continues at coordinate 143,255 of NZ_JANIPJ010000011.1, forward strand.
CTTTGACGAGCTCCAGCTCGGTGCCGTAGAAGGACGGTTCGTGCCAGGCGAACAGGCGATGCTTCAGCTGGGGTCCGGTCCACTCCCGCAGCGAATCCGGGTCCGCAAAGAACAACGCGTCCCCATGCGAAGTCAGCACCATTCGAACCGCGATCGTATCCAGATTATAGGCAGTAGTCTGTGTCATGAAATGAGCCCTCCCTTCCGCAGTTCTTCCTGGAGGGCCCGCAGCCGGTTATTCCGGCTGGTGAATGTCTCCATGTACGCCTCCCACCGCTGCTCGCGCTTTAGCTTCTTGTACAGCTTGGCCAGCCGTTTGAGCAGCTTGACCGCCCGTTTGTAGCCGTCGCGGTTTTTGAGCAACACGTATTTCTCCACGCCTTGGTGGTAGAACGGCAGCAGCGCCTCCGGCGCCTCCTTCTCGATGGGCTGCAAATCCTTCGCTCGAAAGTCGAGCGGATCGCTGCCGAGGCTAAGCTGGTAATCGATCCACTGCCGATAGCGGCCATAGCGCATTAGGCTTTCCTCGTACAGGCTGCCGGAGTAGGGAAGGAGGCTCGTAATCGCCCTCCACATGTTCCCCTCGACCTCCGGCAATTGCAAGGTAACGGCATCCCAGTAGCGTCCATAAGTATCCAGACTGCCGGGGGTGCGACCGACCCGCTCGGTTGCGCAGTGGGTCAGCCAAGCCTCTAGCCGGCTCCATTCGCCAGCCTCCTCCAGCACGCGCAGAAAACGGAATACATGCCCGGGCTTTAGCCGATGCCGCTCCGCTGCTTCGAGCAGTCGCCAAGCCGCTTGATCCTCTTGCAGCCAGAAGTGAATCCAAGCGCGGGCGACGAGCGGGAAAAGCTTGTTTTCCTTGCCGGTTCCCTCGGCCAAATGCGCGAGCTCCTCCTTAAACAGACGAGGCCTGTCCGTAGCGGATGCTACCAGGATCAGCCATAGCTCCACATAAATATCCAGATAGGCTGGGGGGAACCATGTATTCGAGGTTGCCGTATCGCGAATATAGGCAGCCGTCTCCAGTAGCCGCCCCTGTTGCTTGACCGCGATCTCCGGCGGCAAGTTATGGAGTTGGCTTTCGATTGCATGCAGCGTCTCGGATGCCGCTATCCGGGCGAAGTGGCCCATGTGGCGGTCGGTCGATTGCCTTCCAAGCAAGAATAGGCCGACGTTCAGCTCGAACAGCCAGGCTTCTTCGGGCGTGAACTTCGCCATGAAGGGGTGCACCATGGAGCGGACCTCGGTGCCATAATTGATATCGTACGGGGTGTTCGCCGCTTCCCGGGCGCAGCTGGCGATCAGTTCCTGCCACTGGACAACGCTCAGCCCGGTCGGCGAATTCGAATTTATTTTCGTCATGATGGCAGTTATTCCTTTCCCCGGCTTAGGCGGCATTGAAGTTGGTTGTAAACCGTGTTACTCTAACAGCGCAATACATCTAATAATAGCCACTATTTTAGTGATAAAGAAAGGTCATACGATGATAAAAGTCGATAACTTATCCTTCTCGTTTCCGCAGAAGGAGCTATATAACAACATTTCATTTACGTTAGAAGAAGGCCAACATTGCGCTTTTATCGGAACAAGCGGCAGTGGGAAAAGCACGTTAATAGATATTCTGTTGGATCCGGAAAAGTATCTTTATGATGGAAAGCTAGAGACGGACCCCGACTGCAAGATTGGATATGTAAGTCAGTTCCCAGAACTAGACGAAGCGAAAGAAACAACCGTTTTTGAATATTTAGCAGAACCATTTATAAAGCTTCAGAACGAGATTCAATCGATTTGCACGGAAATGGAAACCTCGACCGATCTAGAACCATTACTGGAAAAGTATCAACAGGCTTTAGACTCATTGGATGCCATGGGCGGGGATGATTTTGAGAGCAACATTCATAAACAGCTAAATGCGGCGAACCTGATGAAACGAAGAGATAGCAAGGCAGCCGACCTAAGCGGCGGGGAATTCAAGCTTATTCAAGTGATGAAGGAAATGCTGAACCGTCCCGACCTCATGATTATGGACGAGCCCGATGTATTCCTAGACTTCGAAAACCTAAACGCGCTTAAACAACTTATCAATTCGTACAAAGGCATGCTGTTGGTTGTTACGCACAACCGCTATTTACTGAATCATTGTTTCAACAAAATTATACACCTCGAAAATACGGAGATCCAAGAGTTTGATGGACGATATATCGAGTATAACTTCGCATTGCTTCAGACGAAAGTCGAGCTGCAAGAGCTCGCGGTCGCCGAACAAGAAGAGATGGAGAGAAACGATACGATCATCAACAATCTTAGAGTGATCGCCACGTATAATTCAAACGCTTCAAGAGGAAGAGCGTTAAGAGCTAGAGTCAGATTTCAAGAACGACTGGAAGCGCGTCGAATTAAAGCTCCATTCGTTGAGATTAAACAACCGAATATCCGTTTTGTCATGGATGATGAAATGGAAGACACTACCGTTGTAAGTGTCCATCATTACAGCGTTGGCTTTGATGAGCTGCTGCTGGACCATGTTAGCTTTGAGATAAAATCTACGGATAAAGTAGCTATTATCGGCGCAAACGGTACAGGGAAAACGACTTTGCTTCGAGATGTATACAACAATAACCATGCTTCAATTGAAGTCAATGCCGATGCTAAAATGGCTTATTTATCTCAGTTCCAAGGTGAAATGCTAAAGGACGCTAATACCATACTAGAAGAATTCATCGACGCAGGGTTTAAAACGTACGATGAGATTGAATTGTATCTTTCAAGCTATGGCTTTGAAGAAGAAATCCTTCGTCAAAAGATAGGGTCTCTTTCCGGCGGAGAAAAAAATTTACTGCAATTGGCCAAGGTTTCTGCCAGCAAAGCAAACGTATTGCTTCTGGATGAACCGACAAGCCATCTAGACACCTATGCACAACTAGCGTTGGAGAAAGCCATTGGAGAATTTAAAGGCGCGATTCTCATGATTTCCCACGATTTCTATTCGGTTGTGAACGGTATGGATTATGTATTCATTATCGAAGATAAGACAATTAGAAAAATGACGGTGCCGGAGTTTAGAGAGATGATCTATGCGAATCATTTTGATGAAGACTACTTGGAAATGGAACAAAAGAAAAAATCGGTTGAAATGAAAATAGAAGGGGCTTTAAAAGATACGAATTTCGAACTTGCAAAGGGATTGCTTGAAGAGCTGGAAGAACTGATTAAACGGCTTTAAACGACAGCCCTCGAATAGTAAACCAAACAAACCACTCCATTCCCGGAAGTGGTTTGTTTGAATTCCGCATCCCCAATTATAGGCAGTTTAATGATACAATTACGGGACTAGATTACGGCGAGTACGGAGGGATGCGCATGGAAGACCATCCGAATCGAAACAAAGAGCAAGAACATGAGAATGACCACCTGTATGAAGACGAGGAGTGGGACTTGGAATCGGAAGAGGAAGAGGATGACGACGGGGGTTCATCGGCGGGCCGACGGAAGTGGATCCGAAATACGATCATATTCCTGCTCGTGGCCGCTCTAGTCGGAAATATAGTGGCCTTCTGGCCGCAAATCTACAACATGAAGACGCTGCCCCTCTTGTTCGAGTCGAAGGAATTATCCAATCAAGCCGAAATCCAAAGGTATAAAGAAGCGGTTGTTACGGTTAGCACGGACAAAGGCAAGGGCACCGGATTCCACATAGACGGCGGCTACATAGTGACCAACTATCACGTCATTGAAGATAGCGGTTATATTATCGTGCAATTCCCGGAGCAAAGTCAGGGTTATAAAGCAGTGCTGTCGGGCAGCGATCCGGATTTGGATATCGCCATACTGAAGGCGGACATCGGGGATGGGCGGCTGCCGTTCATTGAAGTCGAGCGAGACAACAAGCAGTGGGAGCCTGATGAACCAATCTACGTGATTGGCAATCCTCTTCATTTCACGCAAATCGCCATCGAAGGCACGATTATCGGCTTGGTCCCGATTCAAGACCGCCAGACGCCAGTCATGGCACTTGATGCGCCGGTCTATAGCGGCAATAGCGGCTCTCCCGTCATTAACAAGCGCGGCAAAGCCATCGCCGTTGTATTCGCCACTGGCGATGTCCAGCATCAAGACCAAATGATAGAGGCCGGTTTGGCCATACCTGTTGCCGACATGGAGACCCTGCTACGAGCTTCGCTGCCACCAGCAGAATAATAGGGGAACTTATCTCGACCGAACGAATGGACATGTGAGAGGAGTAATCGGACGGATGATATCGAAAGGAAACAATGAGGGAAGTATGGCTAGCGACCAAACCTATACGATCGGGCACGTCTCTCGAATCTGTGGAATTTCCATTCAAACGTTGAGGTATTACGATAAACTCGGGTTAATTTGCCCCAGCCGGACAGACCCCTTCACTCAATATCGATACTATTCGAATATGGATATACTGTTGATCAAAATCGTACAAGATTTAAAAGGCTACCGTTTCTCTTTAGAGGAGATAAGCAACATTTTGAAACAGAAAGGGATTGAAGGGCTAACGGAGGCCTTGAAAGGAAAAAAGCAGGAGATACTGGCGGAAATCGAACGGCTTCAAGCAACAGCAGCTTCCATGGAGAGGCGACTGGAACAGCTGGATAGCCTGAGAGGCTTAAATAAAAAGCTTGGTTATGGAGGGCTATTGATTGATTTGAAGCAAATGGCGGATCGTACTGTCGCTTTCGAAAGAAGGCGGGCGGAATGTAGTATGGAGGCGTCCATTGTGCGATTTACGCAGCTATTCGATAAGCTTGAAGCGAATGAATTGACTGCGCAGGGACCTATCATGTGCATCTATCATGAGAACTTGCTAACGTTCAATAGAATGGATTCGGATATAGAGGTGTGCATCCCCCTTCTATCCGAGGTTCCCGATCACCCCTTCGTGCGAACATTGCCCAAAGGCGCGTACATAACGGCAACCTACAGCGGCCCACCCAACGAAAATTCTTGCAAGAATGTTTATCGGCATCTCCTCGAGTGGATGGATCGTCATGGGTATGCGGAAAGCGGGCCTGCAATAGAGCAATATGTTATTGATTTAAGTCAAATGCGTGACCCAAGCGAGTTTATCGTGGAGCTGCAAATTCCTGTCCACCCGGTATTGACCCTATAGCCGCTATAGGGTTTATTCTGATTTCAATACTAATGGGTCTAGGGGGAATATATGCATGCATGTCATATTAGGGACAGGGCCGCTCGGCCGATCGGTTATGAAGGAGCTTCAGATGAGAGGGGAGCCGTACCGGATCGTAAATTCTTCGGGTCGATATCCATGGACAGAACACATATCTGTCGAAAAGGCAGATCTGATGGATGTAAATCAAGCTAAATCGGCTATTGCGGGGGCATCAGTTGTGTATCAGTGCGTACAACCCCCGTACCATAAGTGGAGCTCTTTGTTTGAACGACTGCAGGAGAATATCATAGAAGCCGCGAAGGCGGCAAACGCCAAACTGGTCGCGGCAGAAAATATGTACATGTACGGGGAGGCCAAAGGTGAAATTCACGAGGAACTGCCGTATGTCGCAGCAACGAAGAAAGGCAGAATTCGCGCAAAACTTGCAGAGAGGTTGCTTGATTTGCATCGCCGGGGAGAGCTGCAGGTCGTAATCGGTCGTGGATCTGATTTCTACGGGCCAGGGGTTACGAACTCGTCTGCAGGCAGCATGATGTTTCGACCGCTTGTGTCAGGTAAACCAGTGTCCATACTGGGCAAGCTGGATGTGAAGCATACCTATACGTATATTGAGGATTTCGGCAAAGCGCTAGTTACGCTCGGGCAAACAGATAATGCCTATGGAGAGGCATGGCATGTTCCGAATTCGAAAACGGTAACGGTAAGGGAATTTGTAGAACTGGCCGCGCAGCTTGCAGGGGTCAAGGCAACAATCAAGCCCATGGGCAAAGGGATGCTTCGCATCGGTGGTCTTTTCATGCCGACAGCCAGGGAAAGCATTGAAATGTTTTACCAATTTGAAAAAGATTTTGTGATTAGTAATCGAAAATATACAGAACGATTTGGACAGCCAGCTACCCCGCTTGATGTAGCATTAGCCGCAACTGTCGAGTGGTATCGTAAACAAATATAGGCGGCGGTTTACCGTCATTGAAAGATGTTGACAAACCAATCGTTTCCAAGTAGCTTAGAAGCTAAGATAAAGGCAATGTAACCGAAGGGTTCAACCTCGCTGTGTTCAGGGGTTGGGCCCTTTTTTGTTTAACGGGTCGGCCAGCCTGGGAATGGCGTTGGGGAAACGCTGCGGGTACCGATTAAACGTAAAGGGGTTGCGCAGATTCATGCCAGTAAAGGGAGCTCAAGGGGTAAAGTTCGTTTATATCGCTCAAGATCACGTTCAAAGCGTTGCGGTGGCGGGGACCTTCAATAGCTGGAACCATCAAGCCGATTATATGCAACAAACGGGAGAACGCCGCTGGGAGCTGGAGCGGAGCATTGCGAAAGGCAGGCATCTGTACAAGTTTGTCGTTAACGGCGAGGAGTGGATCGTGGATCCGCAAAATCCGAATATTTCGGAAGACGGGCAGAATAACTCTGCGATGACGGTTACGGAAAACGGAGAGGTTCTCATACGGACAACCGACATCTCCGCGCGTAACCCTGGGTTTATGTACAAAAACTATTCGGCCCTAGAGAGTCCGGAATGGATCAGAAAAGCGGTCATATACGAGCTTCACCTCCGAGCGTTCAACGAAAATGGTTTTACTGGACTTGCGGAGAAGATTGGGTACTTCAAACAGCTTGGAGTGAACGTGCTGTGGATCATGCCTTTTGGGCTGGTCGGAGAGCAAAAGAGGATTGGTAAACATGGCGATCCTTACGCCATACGAGATTATTACTCCATCGATCCATCCTTCGGAACGGCTGAGGAGCTAAAGGCCATGATTAACGAAGCGCATGCCAATGGCATTCGAGTCATCATGGATTGGGTCATGAACCGGGGAAGCGTTGACCATATCTTGACGGAAACGCATCCTGAATATTTTACGCGGAACGAGAACGATGAGGTTTATTACGAGGTTCCGAACAGGGATTATTTTGCGGGGCTGAATTTCGACCATCCGGACCTAAGACGATATATCAAAAAAGCGATGAGCTACTGGTTCGCCGAGTTTCAATTCGATGGTTTCCGATTGGATGATTCGGATATTACGCCATCCGCTTTTTTAACCGAAATCAGGAATGAACTCGGGCAGAACGGACGGGAGTTTGTTCTTATTTCACAGTCCTATGACGAATATCATCATGTGGATTCCTGCGATTTGACTTATGATGGCAGTCTGAGATTAATGATCAAGGCTGTAGCTGAGGGAGCCTTATCGCAGAAGGATGTTATTAAGATATATCATTCTTATACATACAGCTTCCCGAGAGGCTCGTTAAGAATGCGATGGCTCGAAGAGAAGGAGCTCTCCAGGGTCGCCGAATATCTTGGGCCAAAGTTAGCTAAGCCTGCGGCTACCCTATTATTGACCGTTGAGGGTGTTCCTTTCCTTATGATGGGGCAGGAGTTTAACGAAAGAACGTTCAACACATGGAAATCCTTGTTTGATGATTACCAGTTAGACTGGACTCCATTTGATCAAGAGCTGTTTGAACACTATCGCTTTTTAATTCGATTGCGAACGGAACACGCTGCATTTTGGAATGGTGAGCTCATCTTTATCAAGAACAATCAAGACAAAGTACTGTCCTATATCAGGAAAAGCAAGGATGAGGAGTTTCTCGTTATGGTAAGCTTCTCGGAGGACCCGCTTGTTCTCGAGTTTGAGGAGAAGAATATCGCAGATCGAATCACCGGAGCGGCTAAACAGGTCGTATACCGGTCCGGAGGTGCTAACCCCGGGAATGAGCATCACGCGCCTGATTGGCGAATGGAACCGTATGAAAGTTTGATTTATCGAATCCAATAAAATGATTTTTCCATGCATTCAATTTCATATAATTTAACTGTTACTGGAATATTCTTCACGAATAACCAACCAATGATTGTTGACAGCCTTCTACCTCCTATATCATAATTTAATTAATTAAATAACACCTCACGCTAGTGGTGAGGTAGAGGCGCGGTATTTAACAGTTTGCAGATGAGCTTGAGAGGCGATGAAGCTGCGAAGAAGGAAATTCCGCCGAAGTGGGTAATATGCTCGGTATTACTTGCTGGGCTTGCAGTTAAGAGCTGCAAGACTGTCTCAATGAATCTCCCAGTTCATTGAGTTGAGCTATCTCCAAAGGGAAGCGGAGGCGTGAATGGTACTATGAAATAGTGCGGCCTGAGCTCATCTCGGGTCGCTTTTTTTGTTTGGTTTTAGCTTACAGTATAAGGGGAAAAGACGATGAAGAAGACAAAACTATTTTCGATGATGCTGATTTCCGCGATGATTATGGTTAGCGGGTGCGGTGCAAACGACGCAAGTTCAAACAGCTCCGGTTCCAATGATTCCAATGCCACGGCAAAAGAGACGTTCAAGGTTGGAATGGAAGCGGGTTATGCGCCATTCAACTGGAGTCAAAACGATAATTCCAACGGAGCTGTCAGCATCTCTGGAAGCGCTGAATTTGCCGGCGGTTATGATGTGGAGATCGCGAAGAAGATAGCAGAAGGCTTGGGCAAGGAGCTTGAGATTGTAAAGACCGAGTGGGATGGACTCGTCCCATCTCTAACTTCGGGCAAAATCGATGCGATTATTGCCGGAATGTCCCCTACCGCGGAGCGTAAGGAGACGATCGACTTCTCCGACAACTATTACAAATCGAACCTAGTGATGGTCGTGAAAAAAGGCGGGAAGTATGAAGGGGCGACTTCCATTCAAGACTTTGGCGGGGCGAACATTACCGCGCAGCTGAACACCTTCCACTATTCGGTTATCGACCAAATTAACGGTGTGTCCAAGAAAGCCGCGATGGACAACTTTCCGGCGATGAGAGTAGCGCTGGAGTCCGGGATGATTGACGGTTACGTCTCCGAGCGCCCGGAGGCTGTGAGTGCTTCGGCAGCCAACGAAAACTTCGCGATGGTAGAATTCAAGGATGGCTTCCAAACCTCCGAGGATGACACGGCGATTGCGGTCGGCCTTGCGAAGGGCAGCGAATATACGGCGAAAATCAATGAAATTCTAAAAGGCATTTCTGAAGATGAGCGCACAAGCATTATGGATACGGCAATAAAAAATCAACCTGCGGCAAAATAAGAAAACGGGAAACCGGCTGTATTCCATACAGTCGGTTTTGTAATTCAAGCATGGAGGAATAGACATGAGCTTTGATTGGATTGTCCGAATTGTAGAAGAGAACTGGCAGATGTTTCTTCGCGGGGCAGGGCTAACGCTATTTATTGCTTTAGTGGGAACGATAGTTGGCGCTGTCATCGGCTTATTGGCGGGCGTGTTAAGAACGATCCCTACGCCAAGGAATATCGCGCAGCGCTTATTGCTTAAGACGGTAAATTTCCTTTGTACGGTGTATATAGAGGTGTTTCGCGGAACCCCGATGATCGTGCAGGCTATGGTCATTTTTTACGGTTCGGCGTTAGCTTTCAATCTGAATTTAGATGTGTTGGTGGCGGCCTTAATTGTCGTGTCCATTAATACAGGCGCCTATATGGCGGAAATTGTTCGCGGCGGGATCATGTCCATTGATAAAGGGCAGTTCGAAGCGGCTGATGCGATAGGCATGAACCATATGCAGAAGATGGTTAACGTTATTTTACCGCAGGCTATTCGCAATATTTTACCGGCAACGGGCAATCAATTCGTGATCAATATTAAAGATACATCCGTTCTTAACGTGATTTCCGTTTCCGAGCTGTATTTCGTGACGAAGTCCGTGGCGGGCAACAACTTCCGTTATTTTGAATCCTTCTTTGTCGCATGTGTTCTTTATTTCGTCATGACCTTCACCGTCACGAGAATATTGCTCTATGTCGAGAAGAAGATGAATGGTTCCAAGAGCTACAAGATCATAGCGGCAAGATCAGAAAGAGGTGAGCTTGGCAAATGACGAAAGTCATCGACATTCAAAATGTGAATAAAAGCTACGGCGCCAACGAAGTGCTTAAGGATATCCGATTTTCTGTCCATCATGGCGAAGTGGTCAGCATTATAGGCTCCTCGGGATCGGGGAAGTCGACATTGCTGCGATGCATCAACCTTCTGGAGATCCCCAGCGGCGGTCAAATCTACTACCGTGGACAAAATATATTGGATGGGAATCATCACATTCCCTCCTACCGCACAAAGCTCGGGATGGTGTTCCAGCAATTCAACCTGTTCGAAAATCATAATGTGCTAAGCAATTGCGTTGTGGGTCAGGTCAAAGTATTGAAACGCTCCAAGGAAGAAGCGGAGCAAGTCGCTAGAAAATATTTAAAGGTAGTCGGCATGGAGAGTTATGTTCATGCTAAGCCTAAGCAATTGTCAGGCGGTCAGAAGCAGCGCGTAGCCATTGCGAGAGCTTTATCGATGGAGCCTGATGTGATGTTATTCGACGAGCCTACATCCGCGCTTGATCCCGAGATGGTAGGCGAGGTGCTCAAGGTGATGAAGGAGTTAGCGGAAACTGGGCTGACGATGCTCATTGTCACCCATGAGATGGATTTCGCGAGGGAAGTGTCGGACCGGGTAGTCTTTATGGATAAAGGCGTTATCGCGGAAGAAGGAACGCCTGAGCAAATTTTTAACCATCCGCAGCAAGAGCGCACGAAGGAGTTTCTAAAGAGAACATTGGCTAATCATGGTCGAATCTAATGTCGATGAGCAAGCTGGGCGCTGGTTTGGAATACTGGCGAAACATATGGAGAAAAATATATCCTAACATGTCGTGCAAGGCGATATGTACAGCTTACGGTTATGTCAAACGAGGTATGGAGCGTGGCTGCAAATGCCCAAAAATTACAAAATTCATAAAGATGAATTTCATAATAGTAAGAACACCGAACAATTACTCGACCATCTGCAAAGAAGATATGAAGATTTTGAGTTCGTTCAAAAGATATTCAATGTAGGGTATTGGGAGTATGACTTTCAAAAAGATGCTACTACATGGTCTAAACAACTATTCACTATACATGGAATAGAAGATGACTTTTCTATGAGCTTTGATCAATTTTATACCCTTATACACCCTGATGACCGTACACGAACAATCGAAAGATTCAACGCTGCTCTTGATGATAAAACGGGGTACGAAATCGAATTTCGAATCGTCCATCCTGATGGGGAAATACGAAACGTGGTTCAAGTCACCGAGTTTGTAGTGAATGAGCTTAATGAGTTAACCCGAATCGTTGGCGTCGTTCAGGATACTACTGTGCATAAGAAGCTTCAGCTAAGCTTGATAGAGGAAGAGCAATATTATAAGTCCCTGTTTGATAATAATCCTGACTCGGTATTTTCGTTTGATCTTCAAGGGAATTTTTTATCCTGGAACCCTGCTTTTTTAGAAACTTTTGCTGTAAAGGAAGAAGAGATTTTACATCAGAATTATCAAGCTTTTGTGGAACCAGCTTCTAGTGAAAAAACGAATCATTTCTTCTTGGAAACGATACGAACCCGTACTCCGCAAAATTATGAAACGACAGGTATTCATAAAGACGGATCTATTCTTGAATTTAACGTGACCAATATCCCCATCGTCATTAATAATGAATTAGTAGGGGTTTACGGGATAGCCAAAAATATTACAGCCCAAAAAGCAGTGGAGCGTTCATTAATAGATGCAGAGACCAAATATCGAAGCTTGGTTGAGCAGTCGATTGTTGGCGTATTTATTGCCGTGGAGGGAACCTTCATCTATTCGAATCCACACTTAAATAAGATGATGGGTTATGATACGATAACAGATCTGAAGGTACTAAGTCTTATACACCCCGAAGATCGACAAAGAGTGATAGATGAAATATCATCCTTAGCTGAAGGCGAATCTATACAAAACTATCATCACAGAGGCATTAAGCGAGACGGATCCATCATCATTATCGAGGTTCATTATAAGAAAGTTCTTCATCAGGGCAAGCCGGCGACAATCGGCACCGTTCTAGATGTAACGGAACGAAAGCAAACAGAGGAATTAAATCAATTTTTGGCTTATCATGATTATTTAACGACGCTTCCTAATCGGAGGATGTTCGAGGTGCAATTGGATCAACGCTTGAAAAATAGTCGAGATGCGAGCAAAAAGGTTGTTGTCATGTTAATCGATTTGGATCGGTTTAAATATGTAAATGATACACTTGGACATTCCATCGGCGATGTATTATTACAGCACTTTGCCCGAAGAGTGCAGGAATGTTTACAGGCAGGTCAGACGGTTTATCGTCTTGGCGGCGATGAGTTTTGCATCGTTATGTCTGAAGTGAACCATCATGATGAAATTAGACGGCTTGCCGACAAGCTGGCACAGTTAACTAAAGTTGATTTTGTAATAGATGGATACGATCTTCATGTCACGATCAGCATAGGCATCAGTATGTCGCCTGAGGATGGGAGTACGGTGGAGACTTTATTCAAAAATGCGGATACGGCCTTGTATGTGGCTAAGTCTCAAGGGAGGGACCAGATTCAATATTACTCCGCATCTACGGATTTGCAATCTTTCAAGCATTTTAATTTAAGCAACGATCTCCGAAAAGCGCTGGACAAGAAGGAATTTTTCCTTATGTACATGCCTCGTGTCGATTCGCAAACAACGAAGATTGTTGGGGTAGAGGCTTTGATTAGATGGACGCATCCTGAATGGGGCCTGATCTCTCCTGCTGAGTTCATACCGATTGCAGAAGAAACGGGACTTATTGTTCCAATAGGCGAATGGGTATTACGTGAAGCTTGCAGGCAAAATAAAAGTTGGCAAGATCAAGGCTTTAAACCCATTACCACTTCGGTCAACTTTTCCGTAAAACAATTAATAAGGCCAAACATTTTGCAAACCATAGATAACATTATTGAAGAAACGGGAATAGCCGCGGGGCAGTTGGAAATTGAAATTACAGAAAGTTCATTCATCAGCAATGAATTCGAAGTGACTCAGCTGCTATCCGAATTGAAAAAAAGGAACATCAAGGTCTCCTTAGACGACTTCGGAACCGGATATTCTTCTTTATATTTATTGAAGCAGCTAACCTTGGATACATTGAAAATAGACCGATCCTTTGTGGAGGAAATCCTTACGGATTCAGTGAATCGGAGCATTATTCAATGCATTCTGACCTTGGCTAAAGAATTGGATATGAACGTTGTGGCGGAGGGTGTAGAGACCGCCGAGCAATATGCTCTGTTGAAAGAGCTGCAATGCGATGAGATTCAAGGCTACTATTTCAGTCGTCCTCTGCATGTTGAGGCATTTGCCAAGCTGTTGAGAGATAACAACATGACATGATGCGGTAATCGGCAAACCTGTGCCTGTTTGGAAAACCGTCACCCTATGGCGGCATCATAATGCGCTAATCGAGGCCATCCACCTAGGATGGCTTTTCGCCTTTCAATGGCCTGATTTCCCGATTTTAGAGAAATTTTCGAATTGCTTTCGAGGGACTTTAGACTCCTCCTTTAGACTAAGGTTGTAGGCGAGAGAGAGGCCATACCACCTTAAAGGAGAGAATGAAAAATGAAAAAGAAAAGCAAATTCATCATGATAGGCTCGGCGGTTGGCGCAATGACACTATTTACGGCGACGGCTTTCGCGTATAGCCCGAACACGGAAGGCTACGATGCGTTCAAGGCGGTGCTGAAAGCGAACCATGCGTCGGGGGATACAATCGAGAGCGCGACGGTGGGCGGAAACTTCAGCATTACGGTTGACGGCGAAACGGTGCTGAAGGCGGACGGCTCAGGGAAGATGGGGGAAGTCGGCGGCATGGAAAACGTCAGCGGCGACCTCGACTTCACGCTCATGGGCGTCGAACGACAAGCCAGCCTGTACAGCAGTGGCGATGACAAGGTTTATCTCGTAGACCGGACGCATGATTTGCATTACCAGGTGATCAACGTGGATGATGAACACACCGGCGAACACCACGATTGGTCGGAGGAGGAGTTCCAGGATCGTCCGATGAACAAAGCGGAAGAAGCGCTCCTCGATTTTCTAGTCGGCGACCTGAAGGATAACTTCAGCGTGGCGAACCAGGCGGACGGCTCGAAGACGATTACGGTCGATATCAGCAAGGAAGACATTCCGCTTCCAGTACGCTTGCTGATGGATGCGGCATCGGCTGAGGAACGGGTTGGTCGCGCGCATGCGCCGGAAGCGCATGCGGAGTGGGAGCAGCTTAAGCAGCTTCCTTTCTTCCAAGGACTTGAGGGAATCGACCTGGAAGAGCAATTGCCTGAGCTAACCGAAGACGTTGCCATTGAACATGTGCGGCTGCAAATGACGGTCGATGCGAATAACGAGGTACAAGGCGTGCAAGGCGAGCTTGAAGTAAGCGGCAAGGATGAGGCGGGCGTCACCCACCGCGTGGAAATCGAAGGCGCAGGCGAAGTTAGCGGCATCAATGCTACGACGCCGGAGGCGTACGACCCTGCCGGCAAGTCCGTGGAAATCATCGACGCCGCAACGTTCGACGACCGCAGCTAACGCAATTGACCTCGGGAGGACCATACCTATGTTTGAAGTAAACGATCTGACGAAGGTCTACCCCGGCGGTCGCGGCATCCAAGGGCTGAACCTCACCGTGCGTTCCGGTGAGGTTGTCGCCTTATTGGGACCGAACGGCGCCGGGAAGACGACGGCGCTGCAGGCGATGGCCGGCTGGATCGGGATAGACCGCGGGGAAGCATGCTGGAACGGCGCCTCCGTCGCCGACCGGCCCGAGCTGACGAGGCCGCACATGGGCCTGATGATCGGGGAGCCGTCCCCGTATCTCTATCTCACGGGATATGACTATTTGAAGTGCTACCATAAGCTATACCCGGGTGTCGACGAAGCGCGCATCCGGCAGACGTTGGAGCTCGTTGGCATGACGAAGCACTGGAACCTGAAGATCAAGAAGTACTCCACCGGCATGAAGCAGCGGCTCGAGCTGGCCAGCGTGCTGCTCCACCGGCCGAAGCTGCTGCTGCTCGATGAGCCTTTCTCGGGCATGGACATCGAGGGCAGGCGGGAAATCTCGATGATGCTGCGCGGCCTTGTGGAGGGCACGGGGATGAGCGTCATCGTGTCGTCGCATCAGGTACACGACATCGAAGACTGGATCACGCATGCTTGCATCGTTTACGAAGGGCGGCATGTCCACACGGCGGACATCGCGCGGATTCGGGCATCGTATGCAGGAGTGGAAGATTATTATTTGCATCATCTCGCACAGGAAAGGAGTGGAGCCGCCGTATGATCGCGCAGATAAATAACCTCGCCGCAGAGGAGCTGCGCAAGCTGTTCCGCGGAGGCAAGCTGAAGGCTCTGCTGCTGCTTTCCTTCATTATTGGCGTTCTCTTCGTCTTTATCGGCGACCGTCTTGGACTCGATGACAACCTGCCGCTGTCGGCAATCGAGCTGCTGCTCGCGGCTATACTCCCTTTTCTCATGGTGACGCTCGGCAGCGACCTCATGATTGGCGAATTCAAGGGGGCAATCAAGCATGCGCTGAAGCTGCCGATTAGCCGGGAGTTTCTCTTCATGGGCAAATTGTTCGCGGGGTGGGCGGCAGGTGCCTTAATTGTCCTGTTTATGTTCCTGCCGACGTTTATTGGAGACCTCATCCTTCACGGCTTGCCTGCAGCGTCCTCGCTTGGGGCGGGTATAGCGGAGCTTGGCGGCGCGATCCTGTTCAGCGGTTTGCTGCTCGTCTTGGCGAACAGCGTGTCCCTATGGGTGGGAAGCAGCGGCGTTGGGCTGGCGGTGAGCGTCGTGCTGTGGATGGCGATGAGCGTCATCGGATTTCTTGAGCCGCAGCTGAATCGCTTCTTCGTCACGAACTACGCGGACTGGCTGCAGCCTCTCTTGTACGGGGGGGATGCCAGCATGACGGTTTCGACGTTGCTATTTATGACAGCCTACTATATCATTGGCACTATATTGGGCTTGCTGGCCTTCCAAAGAAAAGAGTTCTGACGTTATGTCCATTCGATTGAAACTAATTTTAACGTATTTATTCGGTACTATTCTGACGGCGATTATTGTGGCGATGACCGGAATTGGGCTCGTCACGGCGGTCCTCTCGTATCTCGCGAGCGGTATCGTGAAGGATCAATCCCCTGATGAAGCCTTCTCTCGGAGCATCGATCTGTTCGTGGACCTGCGTTATGCGGAGCGGTATACGCCGGAGGAGCTGACGTCCCCCGAGTTCGCGGCCTCCATAGGGGACCGGCTGCAGCCGTTCGGGGGCTTCCTTGTCGTCCGCCAAGGCGAGCGCTGGGAAAGCTACGGTGCTCTTAGCGAAGGGGAAGCGTTCCTGAGGCAGCTGCAGCTGGACGTGTCCACGGCCGGACCGCACGCCGACGACGTGTTCGTCGTGAGCGCGTGGGAGGAACGCGATTTGCTTTCGGTAGCCTACGATTTCCCTGGCATTAACGATCCTCTAACGTATTACCTGGTGGCCGATATGACGATGGCAGAGTCCAAGACGAATCGATTCGAGTTATTCGTGCTGCTCGGCATCGCAATTCTGGTCGGCATCATTCTGGTACCGCTGCTCTGGATCACGACGAGAGATATCGTAAGGCCGCTGCGGCAGCTCGAGCAGGGCTCCCGGCGCATTGCGGAAGGGGATCTGAACTTCCGTCTGGAATCCAAGGTGCGCAACGAGGTGGGAAGCGTCATTCGCTCGTACGAGAAGATGCGCAGCGAGCTGCAGCGATCGATCGACGCTCAGCTGGCGCTAGAGGAGAACCGCAAGGAGCTCATTTCGAATATTTCGCATGATTTGAAGACGCCGCTGACCTCGATCAAGGGTTATGTGGAGGGAATTCGGGTAGGCATTGCGGACGATCCAGAGAAGCTGAAGAAGTATATCGACGTGATTTATGCGAAGGCGCTCGATATGGACCGGATGATCGACGATCTGTTTCTCTTGTCGAAGCTGGATCTCGAACAGGAGCGCTTCCATATGGAGGCGGTGCCGCTGGAGTCGTTCTATCGGCAGACGATGAGCGAGCTGCAGATGGAGTATGAGAGCGCGAGCGTGCGGCTGACGGGCGAATATGAGGCGGGTCCCGATGATGTCGTGACGATGGATGTCCAGAAGATGAGGCGCGTCATGCTGAACCTTGTCGGCAATTCGGTGAAATTCATGGACAAGAAGGACCCCCATATCCACGTTTATTTCGGGCGGCAGTCGGAGGATTGGGTATTCGCGGTTACGGATAACGGACCCGGGATGGAACCGGCCGAACTGGAGCGGATCTTCGATCGTTTCTACCGCGCGGATACGAACCGGAATCAGAACGTGGCCGGCTCCGGGCTTGGCCTTGCCATCGTGAAGCAGATTGTCGCGAATCATGGCGGAGCGATTCATGCGAGAAGCGAGCCGGGACAGTCGATGACGGTGATGATTAGCATTCCGATGAATCGGAATATTAATGAAGCAGGGAGAGCGTGAGATGTCGAAGCGGAAAGTGTTAATCGTTGAGGACGATCAAGCGATCGCCGAGCTGGAGCGGGATTTTCTTGAGGTGCACGGCTATGAGGTGACCCTTCGGGCAGACGGCCGGCAGGCGCTTGAGGAGGCGCTGGAGCAAGCATACGATCTGATCATTCTGGACGTCATGCTGCCGGGCATGGACGGCTTCGATCTATTGAGGCGAATCCGGGAGACGAAGTTTATACCGGTGCTGATGGTATCCGCCCGCAAGGAGGATATCGACAAGATCCGTGGCCTCGGCTTAGGGGCGGACGATTACGTGACGAAGCCGTTCAGCCCGACGGAGCTCGTGGCGCGGGTGAAGGCGCATCTCGAACGGTATGACCGATTGACCGGTGTCGCGGCAGGCACCGGCCATTCGCATGCCCGGAAGTCGTACGAGCTGAACATTCGCGAGCTCACGATCCAGGTCGATGCGAGACGGGTCACGCTCCGCGGGGCGGAGGTTACGATGACGGCCAAAGAATTCGATCTGCTGCTGTTCCTCGCGGAAAATCCGGACCGTGTCTATTCCAAGGAGGCGCTGCTGGATCGGGTCTGGGGAATCGAGAACTATGGCGATACCGCCACGGTCACGGTCCATGTAGGGAAGATCCGGGACAAGATCCAGAAGGATCCGTCGCAGCATCAGTTTATCGAGACCGTATGGGGCGCGGGTTATCGCTTCAAGGTGTAAGTTTAGCAGGGAAGTCTCCGTGATTCGCGGGGACTTTTTTTATACCATTTGAATGGTACAAACAACCTTATAAAGGGCAACAAACAGTATCATTTTTTGACATGATTAGGGTTTATTATGAACTCAACAAGAACAAAGAAGCAAACCATATCTAAGGAGGAATGGAAATGAGTACAATTACAGGAAATGAAAAAATCGCGAAGGTTGAATCTCCTTCTATTGGAAGGATGGTCGCTTATTGGACCGTCACCAGCATTCTCGCATTCTCTATTGCATTAAGCGGTATTGGGCAATTGATGCGATTAGGGGGCAATGTCGAGTTAGTGACCGATATTGGTTTCCCGTTATATATCACGAATATTCTCGGGGCGTGGAAGTTGCTTGGCGTCATTGCGATCGTTATACCAGGCTTTCCCCGGCTTAAGGAATGGGCGTATAGCGGTATCTTCTTCCTCATGACGGGCGCGGCGCTGTCTCATGCATTCGCTCATGATTACGGCGATGGCGGATTCCATGTTATTCTCCCGCTGTTCTATGCCGCGCTTGCCATCGCCTCATGGGCGCTGCGTCCGAAAAGCCGCCGACTCTAATGGGGAGTGGATAGCTGAGCCGCTAGTAGCCCGGTGCAATTGGCAATTAAACCGGGCTGCTAGCGGCTGGTTACTTTTTACTCTATAGCTTGAGCCAGTTCAAAAATATTCCCCCATGGATCCGTAAAAAAGGCGAGGCGTCGATGGATCGCCTCTACTTCGAAGGGTTCCCCGATGATTGTAACCCCGTTTGAATCCAAATAGGCCAGCGCTTCATCCACATTGTCCACGGTCATGCAGAGGTGGTGATAACCGGCGTTATGCCTCCGTTACGGATAGAGACGAACGGAGCAGTATTTCTTTTGCATGATCCAGTCGGCGGTTGCGTATCCATTGGAGCGGGGAAGTATTATAAATAGCTTTAAAATCACGTTTGAAAGAGGAGAGGCTTCGCCCGGATAAGTAGGCCAAATCATTTAAGGTTACGGGATTCGTCAAATTCGCCTCAATGACGTCCTGGATCTTTTTTCGTTCTTGGCGCCTAATTCGGGAGAGCTCGAATAAAAATATATCGTTTCGATCCGCTAAGCCAAATAATAGCTCTAATAACTTCACCTTGACCAACCCATCCGTAATCCGCTCCGGTTCTTCGAAGTAAGGCTTCAAGGATTGCAGATAGCTGGAGAGTCTTCCATCCATCTTATGAACGGATATCGGGTCCGTTGTCGGGGTTATTGAAGTCGGAGTATAATCCGCTAGCTTCATAAACTCGTCAATTAATTCGTCTTGCAAGAGGAACATCATATAGTTGAGCGTGTAGTCGGAATTTGGTTCCCCGCTTTTTTCATATTGAATCACAATGGACTTATGAATGAGTACCATTTCATGCTTGTGTGCCGTATGCACCGAGCTTCCAAACCGAACCGTGTATGTCCCCTTTATTACGAATAAAAGCATATGGTTTTCTAAAAATAATGTGCCTGCGGCCCCTTCCGTACGCGTACAGGATTCAATGGCCGAAAGCCCCTTCATGCGCAATATTTTTTGTTGATGAGTGGAGGCTTGGGCTAGCACATCGGATATTTTGGTCAGCCTATTCGTGGATACAGCCAATGAACACGACTCCTTAGGAATATGATTAAGGGTAATCATATCAGAAATTGGAAGAAATATGCTATCATGAAAGTCACAAGGTGCTTTAAGGGGAGGTTCCAACGAATGTCTTTGACCCATAATAGAAGTAAAATACTCGGAGACTTTCTGAAATCCCGTCGCGAACGGATGAAGCCGGAGCCTTCCGACATTGTCGGCCGTTTAGGGAGAAGGCGAACGCCAGGATTGCGAAGAGAGGAGGTTGCGCATCTTGCGGGCGTAAGCCTCACTTGGTACACCTGGCTGGAGCAAGGCAGGGTCGGTACGGTCTCCAAAGAAGTTATCGTAAGTGTCGCCAGAGCTTTGCATCTCTCCTCAGAGGAATATGCGCACTTGCTTCGTTTGGCTAACTACGCTGGAGAAGGAGATTTGAATCCCAAGCCTGAGGACATGCATGAAGGGATACAAGGAATTATCGATCAACTGAACTGCCCGGCGATGATTACGAACCACCGAACCGAGGTGCTCGCTTACAATCGGCTGGCAACCGGGATTATTGCTGATTTCCGTGAAATTCCCGCTGATAAACGGGTAATGACACGAATTCTGTTTACCGATCCCCAGCTGCGCAAGCAGTTGGTGAACTGGGATGAAGTCGCCCATTATACGGCAGGGCGTTTTCGTTCGTCCTTTGACCAGCAAATCGGCGATCCCTGGTTCGAGAAGCTTGCCAATCAGCTTTGCGAAGAAAGCGAGGAGTTCCGGGCATTATGGCGGCTGCACGATGTGCAGCAGAAGAAGGCCATTCGCTATACACTGGAACATCCCGTCGCAGGGCGGCTTCTTTTTGAATTAACCTCTTTCTCGAATATTAACGGCAACGCCAATCTGCATTGCTGCATATTTACTCCCCTTGCAGGCACGGATACGGAACAGAGACTGGCTAGTATCCGGCATGCAGCCTATTAGTCTGGATACCTGTATAACGGCAAACAGGATGCTTCCTTGGTTGGCCCATATAATGGGTTTATTCATCCACTAAGGAGGCTACTAACTTGAAAGCTATTATTATCGACCGACCCGAAGGACCTGCGGCCTTGTCGCTTCGCGAGAAGCCGGACCTGCAACCAGCCCCAGGCTTGCTTACCATTGACGTTGCCTATGCGGGAGTAGGTTTTTTTGAAGTCTTGCTAAGCCGGGGGGAGTTCGTTTCTGCTTTTCCGCTGCCCTTAACGCCGGGTTTGGAGGTGTCAGGGCATGTGCGCGCCATTGGGGAGGGAGTAGAAGGCTTCTACGTGGGTCAACCCGTTGCTTCGATGACGCTGCATGACCTTAATGGCTTTGCGTCCATGGCGAACGTGCGGCCTGATCTTACGGTACCGTTAGACCAACTGGGGGCGGACCTTGACTTGGCGACTGCGGCTGCCTCCATTGTTAATGTAACGACCGCTTACCTGGCTATAAAAGACGTATATAGAATACGGAAAGGCGATAATATTCTTGTCCATGGTGCGGTCGGCGGCCTGGGCAGCTTTCTGGGGCAAATGGCCAAACGCCTGGGGGCCGGCAAAGTATTAGGAACCGTCGGAAACGCCGAGAAAATAAAGCAGGCCGCAGCATTCGGATACGATGAGTTATTCATCCGAACAGATTTTGTAAGGCAAACCCTCCAGGCAACCGGACACAAAGGCGTTCATGCCGTATTTGACCCGGTGGGGGGAAGCATGCGCAAACAAAGCCTAGAGGTGCTTCGCCCGCTGGGGCAGCTGGTTGTCGTAGGAAACGCGAGCGGGGAAGAGGATGTTAGCCATTCCTTTAATCAAGTCTGGTTTTCCAATCATCAAATTGCGGGCTTTACCTTAGGGGGATATAGCGACAGTAATCCCGTGGAGACCGGAATAGCGGCGCGGGAAGCGTTAAGTATGCTGGCACGAGGGGAGATCCGCGCGGAAATTCAAGGTGTGTATCCTTTGGAAAACGCGGCGGAAGCACTTTCTCTCTTGGAAGGGAAGAACACGGTTGGAAAGCTGGTTTTGAAAATTTAAGGGTCAGTTTTCACGGTCACCATTATAAGAAAGAGTCTGCGTATAGCGCGGACTCTTTTTTAATACCAATATGAATTTATTGGTTAAATGTTCCGATAGTACTAGTAACAAGCGGAAGGAGAAAATAGAAAAATGAATAGGCCATTTAAGCCCCGTATAGGGTTGGTTGTAGAGGGTTTAAACCCTGATACAGTGGAAATTCCCGACTGGATTAAGACCCATTTTGATTTCAAAATCGGTCAATATATGAATTACGGCGACTTCTCCCATTATGTATTCGATAGTGAAATAATGATTACGGAACTAGGCGCGTATCAACCTAAACCTTATCAAATACATGTACAAATATTGAATCCCGAAGAACTGGAACAGGATTTTATATGGCAATTTATATACAATTCATGGTACGGGATTAATGAGACGGAAAGCACGAAATCTGATCAATATCGGGAATTAAAAAAGGGTATCACGGTGTTAATCGATAATGGACATGTCACGAAGGCTAAGAAAATTATTGAATTACTAACGGATGTAATCGAAGATGACGAGGAGTGGATGAGTTATCTGGCCATGACTCGATATTTAGAGAACGATATTGAATCAGCCATCTGCGCGCTTCGTCAGGGATATCTTATAAATCCGAATAGCGAAGATATTTTGTATAACCTGGGATTTATGTATAAAGTAAATGGTGAAATTCGAACCTCGATATATTATTTTGAGCGTTTGTTAAAGGTCACATCTAACGAGGTAATTATTGCTGAAGTAAACGAAATGGTAGCCGAATGTTATAATTATATTTCATGAGAGAGTGATTAACTTGGGCGGAGAATTTTATATCAATCGACACAATGAGCATTTAATTGACCGATATATTACCAATTCGAACAAAAGCATTATTATCGATTATACCAAGGATAGCGATACGTTACTAATTACGTTCTGCGGCAGAGGTGCGCTGACAGATGGTCCAGAAACGCTTCCGCCATTTGAATTTTTTCGTTCCACTCAATCCATGGGCGTCAATAGAATGATTATTAGGGATGCTAAAAAGGCATGGTACCATAAAGGGCTTTCCAATATCTCTGACGTAGAGAATTTTGATCAAGTTGTGACTTATCTGGAGGATATAATACCGGTTCATAGATTTAAAAAAATATTAGTAATGGGGCTTTCGATGGGCGGGTATGCCGCCATATTATTTGGATTATTAACTAGATTTAATGTTACCGTTCATGCCTTCGGTCCCCAAACATACATAGACATTGACAAAAAGGAATATCCCGATGAACTTAGCTGGATTATCCCGATTTTAAAAGAAATCCCCAGTGAGGTTCCCCGAGAGTATCTGGACTTGCGAAATATTTTCCTAGAAAAAGCGAAAAGACTGCCACACAAAAATAATGAATATCATATCTATTATGGTACTCCGGATAGAGCATATGCAGAACGATTGAGTGGATTTGAAAAAGTACACTTGCATGAGTACGATATAAACGTGCATAACATAACGGGATACTTTCGAAATAGAGGCGAACTGACAGATGTATTAAATCAGTTATTGTTTACCCGGAGGGAAGGTCACTGGAATGAGCCAACTGCCGCAAAATATGATGATCCTGGACCGAATGAATGAGCTAGGCTCGACCGATCCGCTATTCTCCTTCGCGCTGGACGAGTTGCTCTGTCGCCGAGCGGGACATGGCGGACCGGCCGTATGCCATATTTGGCGGCATCCGCAGGCATTCGTGCTTGGCTCGCAGGACCTCCGGCTGCCAAACGCGCGGGAAGCAATGGAGTGGCTGGAGTCGAACGGCTGGCCTGTCGCGGTGCGGAATTCAGGGGGAGCCGCGGTCCCACTGGATGGAGGCGTGGTGAATCTGTCGCTTATCTTTCCGAATTCCGTTGAAGGACATTCGGGTTATCAATTTGACTTCGAGGCGATGTTCAAGCTGATTAGGGAAGCGTTAAGCAGTACAGGACGGGTCGTGGAGAAAGGATTAGTCGAGGGCGCGTATTGCCCCGGCGACTACGATCTCGGCATCGATGGTCGTAAGTTTTGCGGGATCGCGCAGAGACGCCAGGTGAACGCTACGATTATTCAGGCGTTCGTTGTGGCGGAAGGCTCGGGGAGCTCTCGCGCTGAATTCGTCCGGGCTTTCTACGATATCGCGTCTGGCGGAGACGATTCGCTTGGGCATCCCATAGTCGAGGGACAGAGTACAGCCAGCCTCGAGGAGCTTGCAGGACTTGGGCCGATGGGGGCATTTTCTTTTGCAGGCGCGGTGAAAAATGTATTGGCAGGTGCAGGAATAGCTGCGTCATATGATGTTTCGAGCTTACCGAACCAGATTGAGATCGAGGAGAAGATCGCTTCCATACGGGCTCGTTATGCTCAGGTTGAGCGCAGCTAGCATAGCCGTTCATCATGCTTCGACTCTAGGATTTGAACTCCACAGCCTTAGCGGTTGTGGAGTTTTTTGCTGAGCATAAATCCCGCTGCAAAAATGTTGAAGTGCCTCAACGAACAGGTTCTATCGGTTATTTTGGGTACAGAATCAAAAATGACTAGGACAATCAATAGCCACGATTTACGGTTTCGTTGGCGAGGGCTATAATTCAAAACGTATCCTGGCCACGGCAAGAACCTCTACACTTAGTTGATTATTATGCCCTACATAAGCGAGGTGAGAGCAGGAAATTTGAAAGCGCTTCACTTTAAAAACTCTATTCAGTGCTGGGAGGAGTAAAAGGAATGAAGAGAAGGTTTAAGAAGTACATGTCGGTACTGCTCACCGTTTCCATGGCAGCTACGCTTATGCCCTCGTTGGTTCTGGGTGCGGAGGGAGATGGCGGCACCCCGCCTGTCGCTTTGACTCAAGTTGGCGATGTTTTGGATTTTGAGGATGGAGAGCTGCTAGGAACCGTAACCGGCGCCCCGGCAGCCACGGGCTCGGGGTCCATTTCGGTAGCGGATTTTGATTCCAACAAGGTGCTTCGCGTTCAGCCTCCGGGAATGGATGCGGATTCGAGCGCGGCCAAACAAGCAAGCTTCTGGTGGACGCTTCCCCTTGATAGCGGAGAGTATGACCTTACCGGCAAAGATCAGGTTGAGGTAACCTTCGACTGGTGGGTGGACATTACCCGCCCTAGCGCAAACTCCCTTGATGTCCGCCTTAACGAAGGCGCGGATCAAGTCGTAACGCTTCGAACGTCCGGAGGCGGAACGAGCGCGAACTCGCCTGCGAGCATTTCCTTCTACAGCGGGAATATGGCCGCCAACAACGCTCCGGCATTAGGAGCGGCCACAACCGCGCTAACCGGCGTGCCGCGCCTGACCAAGCTTTCGGCGGCCCTGAACGTCGATCTTCTGGCGCAAGTGGCGTTCATTAGCCTTACCAACGACGATGGCTCCATTCAATACGCCGCGCCGCAGCCAATAGCCCTGCCGAGCGACGGGCTGACCAGCATAAGCATTGGCGCGAGCCGGGCCAGCGGACAGAACTGGGCGAGGTTTAATGCGGTTGCGGGCGTTGATTGGGATGAAAGCACGTATGGCATGCGCGTGGATAACATCCAATTCAAGGCCGCTGCCTCCGGCGGCGTAAAACCGACCATAAACCCAAGCGAGGTTATCCTATCTCCAAACGCAGCGGCTAGCCTGGAATATGGGGAGGGTTCGCTTGCAGACAAGCGTACCGCTACCTTCAGCGCGGTTGTCCTGCCTGTTAACGCAACCGACAGGACGTTTACATGGTCGACCAGCGACCCTAGCATTGCCGCTATTGTCGTAAACCCGGATAACAGCGTGACGGTTACCGGAATAGGCTCAGGAGAGGCCGCCTTAACGGCTGTGTCCAATATGGACGGATCCATAGCCAATAGCGTGCAGATTCAAGTCAAATATGTCCCGCCGATAACCGAACCTGCTCCGGACTTTTCCGCTCTAGTAGAGGAAGGGTACAAGCAGGAGTTCGGAAGCAGCTTCGCCGGAAACGATACGACCCCGCTCTGGATATTCGCCGGCGGTACCTACCATACGCTTGCCAGGGAAGACGCGCCTCGAATCAATAACTATTTCCGGTTTGACGCGTCCGGTTCGGGCAACCGCGGCGGTAAGGGCGATTTACCGTACGCCGTGTCCGGCAGTAAGGTGTATGCTCACTTTGACTGGAAGGTTCCAGCGGTCTCCACCTTGCAAAATACGTTTAACCTAAGCTTCCAGGATGGGGCCAATGTTCTGCTCAGCTTAAGAACAGGCACCTATAATGGCGCGAGGACCATAGGCGCGTTCGCAGGGGCTCTGCCGGGGCCGACCGGCTCTAACCCGGCCAATTTCTGGAGCAGCGACCGTTACCACGCGTTTAGTTATAACGAGGTTAATATTTGGTACACGATAGGCGTAGAGTTTGATTTCGATACGATGATCGCTACGGTTTCCCTTGTTCCGAGGGATCAAGCCGCAGCCGTGCCCTCCGTGGTGACGGTTCCTTTCGCAGGCAGCCAAATCAGCTCGTTCGTTCTCACCGGCGAGCGCGCGGGAGGTAATAACCTCGGCGTTGTGGATAACGGCATGGATAACTTGTATTTCTTCACAAAGCCGCTTTCATCGGACACAATAACCGAAGTGCTGCCGTATGACTTCTTGCCGGAGCGTCCCGCAACGGCGGACGATAATACGTGGCAAAGCTGGTTCAAGACGGTTTATATCGGAGATGTGGCCGACGAGGCAGGGCTTAACCTGCCGACAACCGTTCAAGTGAAGGTGGCGGGCGGCAGTACCGAAACGGTAGGCGTAACCTGGGCTTTAACCGAAGCGCCATGGTCGACAACAGCCGCTGAATTGGTTTATGACCCGGAGAAGCAAGGCGTATTCTCCTATGTAGGAACGCTCGAGAGTGTTCCAGGCGTAGCGGTCAATCGGATGGAAGTAAAAGCGAAGCTTTACATCGAGAACCGCCATAAAGAAAAAATAACCTCCGAGCCGATCTCCATGGAGTGGCTGGACAGAGGAGTAACAGCCGTTCCGGAAAACAGCGGGCAAGGCATACTTGTAACATGGCGTCTGCTCGCCTCGGAATATGACATGGGTTTAACCTTTAACGTGTACAGAAACGGCGATAAGGTTAACGCAACACCGGTTGCAACGCTTAATTATGTGGACGCAGACGGTCAAACCGGGGACCAATATGTTGTAGAGACCGTTAGTACCGGCGCAACAAGCAAGCCTGCAACGGCATGGGCCAATAACTACAAGGATATTCCCCTGCAGAAGCCGGCGGATCGTCCCAACCCGGCGCTGGCTTACGGAGCGGCATCCAATGCGGATCCGATTACCTATACGGCAAACGACACCTCCGTAGCCGATGTTAATGGAGATGGCCAGTATGAAATTCTGGTCAAATGGTATCCTTCGCAGGCCCAAGACCCGGGCCTTGCCAACAGGCACACCGGAGAAACGATATTCGACGCTTATACCCTTGAAGGCAAGCTGCTGTGGAGAATCAACCTGGGCATCAATATCGTGTCCAGCGCGCATCACAGCGCGTTCAACTTCTATGATCTGGATCAGGACGGCAAGGCGGAGTTCTCGGTCAAGACAGCCGACGGAACCAGAGGTTATCTTCCGAAAGCGGATGGCACGATTAATGATCTGACAGATACTCCGGCATGGGTATTGGGCGATCCCGAAGCGGTATGGGTAGGCGGCCTTCAAAACCCGGCGAATAACAACCAGGTTAACAACACGGCGCTTGGCAGGGTGGCGTCCGGTCCGGAAACCTTTACGGTATTTAATGGCGCAACAGGCGAGCCGGTCGACACGGTCAATTATTTTGCGCCGTACAACATCACCCCTAACTGGGGCGACAATAACAATAACCGCAGCGACCGCTTCAACGGAGCAGTGGCCTATATGCCGAAGAATGGCATAGATGGCGCGGAGCCGTATCCTACGGTTATCGAGGTGCGCGCCCATTACGGACCGGGATTTGCGGCTGCTTATCAGCTGATAGACGGCAAAATTGTGGAAATTTGGAGATTTAAGCTGGCGGAGTGGAATGCCGGCGGTAATCAGGGCAATCATAACGTAAAAGTCGCGGATGTGGATTTCGACGGTTATAGCGAAGTGGTGCTTGGCGGCATTACGCTGGACCAGGACGGAACGATCGTGTGGAGCACCAACGGAACAAGGGGAACAGTGGCCGGTGGCCACGGCGACGCGCTTCATGTATCCGCAATGGTGCCGGGCAGCGACGAAATTTATGTGTTCCAGCCGCATGAGGCCGGACCTCCGAACAACGTATCCTTGGTGCGCGGTTCCACAGGGGAGCCTGTATGGACGTATGCGGCCAACCTGGGCGACGTCGGGCGCGGCGTTGCGGCCAATGTCACTCCTTTGCCGGGCTTCGAGGTTTGGGCCATCGGAACGCCTATGTACAATATCGTGAGCGGCGAGATGATTACGAGCGATGTCGGAGGCATTGGCGTTGCCGGCAAGGCTCCTGTTAACTTCGTCCTGTATTGGGACGGAGACCTGCTCAGCGAGTTTTTTGACGGGCCGGACAATAATAACTCGACAGACTCCCCATCCATTACGAAGTTTAATTATAATGTGGCAACAGGGGAAAGCGGGCTTGAAACGCTCCAGACCCTGACCGGAGCCTACTCCAACAACGGAACAAAAGCGAATCCAAGCCTTATCGCGGATATATTCGGAGACTGGCGCGACGAGGTTCTTGTTCGCACGAGCGACAATAATGCTCTAAGAATCTACACGACGGATATCCCGACGGATAACGTGATTTACACGCTGATGCATGATCCGCAGTATCGTTTGGCGGCGAACTCGCAGAACGCGATGTACAACCAGCCGGCGCATTTGGGCTTCTACCTGGGTGAAGACATACGCGACGAAGTTCAGGCGATGCAGCTTCCGGTGCCAAACCTAGCCTATACGGTGGAGCATTCTACGCTCTCGACGGCGACGGCTACGTTCTATACGAATGCTAGAGCCGACATTGCGGTGACGGCAACATTAAACGGCAACACGCTTACGGAAATTAAGAAGGGCAATACCGGGCTTGTTGCCGGCACTGACTACAGCCTTGCTGCCCCAACCTCGGATGGCAAGCAAGCGGTGACAATCAAGAGCAGCTACTTGGCAACGTTGTCGAATGGCGATGTTCTCACCTTCGTGTTCAGCGCAGGCCAGCCGGCGGATCTGAAGATCACGGTGGCGACGCTGGACATTCTGTCCGAGCTGGAGAAGCTGACGAACGGCTATGTACAATCGGGCGATGTGGCCGGTTCGATCGTATCCCGATTGGGGAATGCCCTTAAGCAAGCGAAGCATCATGTCGAGAAGGGCCGGACGGATCAAGCTATTCATTTCCTCGAAAAGTATTTGGATGAACTTGACCAACCGAAGAAGAAGGATACGCTATCTCCTGTGGCCTTCAAAAACCTAACCTACTATGCCAGCTTGCTGCTTGAGCAGTGGAAATCCGAATAAACGAGCGAAAATGCACCTCTCTCGAGGTGCATTTTTTCGTGCGATTACAGCAAGATGTGGAAAGCCGGGTGAAATCGATTATGTTATTTTTATTTGCAGATGCAGATGCTCGCTATTCCAGATCAGAATCGAGAGGGAGTTTTTTTATAGGCGCATAGATGTGGTAGTTGGAATCCAGCTGGTGAACGTTATCAAAAGCTTGAATGAGTTCGATTTCGGTTTCGGCCGTTTCCTGTCTAGATATTTTTAGAAACCGGGCATAGTCGGTTTTCAGTACGTCCCCAATATCAAGCAGGTCGCCGCGATAGTTGAACCTTGCGCAAAAAATGGGCGGCACATCTACGGTGAAGTAAAAAGGTTGATCGATCTCCATGCTGCCGGGGATTCCGCACAGCACCTTAAACCGGGTGGAATCGGGTTGGCAATTGGAATAAATGACGTAACAAGGTGTATTTAAGATCCCATCCATATGACTCAACAGCAATTTGGAATGGGCGCGAATCTTCTCCTTGTAATCATCGTTGGCTAAATCCACTTCGAAGGCGATTCCGCTGACTCGAGTCTCCTTGAATTCGGTCAGGGTGAAATCCGTGACGATATCGCCGTTAATATTTTTGATGGGTCTCTTCACGACTTCCGGAACGGGGACCGGTGGAATCGTTGTGGTTCCTGTTTTTAAAGAGCTTGGCGCAACGCCGTAGTGTCGTTTAAAAGCGCGAGTGAAGGAGGCTTGCGTACCGAAGCCAAGCTGATACGCAATATCGGTTAGCGAACTCTTGTTGTTTTGAATAAAGGCTAGGGATGCATTCAATCTTCTGGATAGAATGTAATGGTTGAGCGAACAGCCCATGATAGCCGAGAACAGCCGGTGGAAGTAGTATTTGGACAGGTTGAAGGCGCCGGCAACGGATTCTACGGTCAGGGGGTGTTGCAAATGCTCCTCAATATGGATCAATGATCGTTCGATGACTTTGTTGTGGTCCATAGGATCTCCCTCTTTGCAAGTTTGAGAAGGTTATTTGGCTCAAGTATACCATCGCATAACTACTAGAATTAAACTTTTTTCCGATTGAGGAGGCGACAAAGATGAGGCAAGACCGAAGAAACGCAACGATACTAGGAATCTTCTATATCTTGGCGGCGGCGACGTCGATTATAGCGGTTCTGTTGTATGGACCTGTATTGTCGGAGCATTGGCAGACGGCCGTGGCGGATGGATCGGAATCAAGAGTTTTAATCGGCGTGGTCAATGAGCTCCTGCTTGTGGTAACGGCCGTCGGTACGGCGGTGATGCTGTTTCCGTACGTGCGGCATTGGAATGAGCATCTTGCGCTCGGATATCTATGCTTCCGGTTCATGGAGGCCGTATTTATCGCGATCGGTCTGGTAAGCATATTGGGGCTGTTACAGCTTAGCTCGGCTTATGCTTCAACAGACTTAGCGGATCAGACCCAATTAGAGCCTATTGGAATGATGCTGCAGTCGATTTACGGCTGGACGGCCATGCTGGGCCCGAATCTCATGCTGGGTCTCAATACGAGCTTGTACAGTTACTTGCTATATCGAACCGGCCTTGTGCCCAAACCGCTAGCGATATTCGGAATGGTAACAGGGGGAATGGTTTTTATAGCCGGGTTGCTTCAAATGTTTGGGTTTATTACCCCATACTCGGCGGCTAAGGGACTGATGGCGCTGCCTGTGGGCGTGTACGAGATGAGCCTGGCAGGCTGGTTAATCGCGAAGGGGTATCGTCGGGAGAGTCTTGCAAAACGGAGGGCCGAAACAGCTGCTTCGATGGTGGCTAACTAAACCTTTGCGTGAAAACAACAACAGCACCCCCATCTGGAGAGGTGCTGTTGTGCGCGAGTATTAATATTCCCCTTTGATCACGAAAAACGATCCGCGAATAGTGCCGGCCAGCTTGGACTTCTGCCTGGCGAACTTAAACTTCCCTTCTAGCTCGGAGGGCACGTCCATTCCTTCAGAGAGCTTAAACCCGACCGCGCGCTTCTTAGGGTCATCGACCGTATACATAACGTTGACCGCCAGGCCGTCCTCATAGAAGACGAAGGCCCACTGGATATTTTCCACTTGGAAACGCGACGTTTCCAAAGGCTTAGCGGCGAACTCAATGTCGCGCTCCTCCTTCAAAACCCGGTTTACGTACGCCAGGGTTTCCTGACTTTCGGCAGCTGGCGTAACCGTGAACTCATGCTTATATTTGTTCATGAAGTAGCGGGCTTCATTCGCTCGCAAACCGGCAAGCGCTTCTTGTACGGGAGACGACTCTAAGCCGCTCGTGGATACTTGTTTAAAATCTACTGCGATGGACATGACCATTCCTCCTAGTTCTTATTTATTTTCTGACGACGGGGATCCACACTTCACCGAAAACCATGCCGTCGCGCTGCCCCATCTCGACCGTGGCGTTCGGCCCGCCCACGTAGGCGAAGTCTTTTGCTTCCGGCAGCACTTGACCGAAGGCGATGCCGGTAAGCATATTGCCGAGCATATCTGCTGTCTGAGCTTCCCCTTGGACAACCAGGTATTCTCCCTTAGGGAACAGAATCACTCGAGAAGCCTCAGGCAGTGTTGCATTCGTCATAACGCCGGCGTAATACATCATTTTGTTGTTCACGGCTTCGTTCACGGCGAAAATGTAGTCATTCTCCGCTACCGCTTTGAGAGCGTCCAGTCTTCCGTCTTGCTGGGCCGCTTGCCAGAATTCCAGCTTTTCTTTGTTGATGCCGGCATAGTCCGTGTAATCGCTTTTCAGATCCGTTCCAATCCCAAGCACGGTAAAGCTTTCTTTTTCCTCAAGCGCGTAGTTTGCCATTTTTTCATCCATCCTTTTTCCCGAAATGTTTAGAAGCGATGTTCCTTTTCTCTTGCTGAGTTTATAATAACCCTTAAACGTGTCAAAAAGTGATACTGTTTAGGGGGCTGCCATGAAAAAAGTAGAACGGATTAACACCATCATGCGGTATATCAACAACCGCGCTTCCTTCACCATTTCCGAGATCATGCGTGAATTTCATATCTCCCGTTCAACCGCGATTCGGGATATCCGAGAAATTGAAGGCATGGGGATGCCGCTGGTCGCCGAGGTTGGCAGGGACGGGGGCTATTTCGTCATGAATAATTCGGTCCTGCCGACCGTCCGCTTTACCGATAATGAGACCAAGGCGCTTTTTATTGCGTTTATGGCGACAAGGAATCAACAGCTTCCATATCTGAAGAGCCGCCAGTCCTTAGCGGAGAAATTACTGGGGCTCATATCGCAGAACCAGCAGGATGACCTTGTTCTCTTAAATCAAATTTTGCTGTTCGAAGGGACCAACCCGAATAATCCGGACCTGCTGGAGCTGTCGGATCTTCCGCATCCTATTCTAGAGAAGCTTATTCAACTCCTGCTGTCGGATACCTGCTTATTGCTCACCATGTATGAAGGGGGTTCTACCAACTCGTATCCTATTTATCTCCTTCACCTTTACCGGGAGAAAAGCGTTTGGCTAATAGAGGGCTTCGACCTAATGGAAGAGAAGAGACGCATTCTCTCCGTCGATAACCTCACCGATGTAGAGCCCTACCCCGTGAATAAGAGGCTAAGCCGAAAAAAGATACGGGAGAAGCTAAGCAAGCAGGAGGAGGCGATCAACCTTGTCCTTGAGCTGGGTCCCAAAGCTATTGCGCAGTTCAAAAAATATCATCCGTTAAAGGTATCTATTTCCTATACCGATCCTTTCCAAACGAGAGCCATTCTAAAAACCTATGTCCAGGTTCATCATGCGGAAGAGCTGGCCGAAATGACCAGCTGGCTGCTTTTCTTGGGAGCCGATATTAAGATCAAGGAGCTGCCGAAAGAGATGATGGAGGCCCTACAAGAAAGGTTTATCCGATTGGGCCCATAAGAGTCGTCATTCACAAAATGTCCATAATAGAGGGATTATATCCTTATTTTACCTATCTTGTCTATTATGATAAGATAGACGGGATAATAGATTACCCTGGAGGTGCACTTGTGAGAAAGTTTCAACGTTCCATGGTCATTCTGTTAGCCATGCTGATGTTATTCGGCGTCGGGCTGACGAATGCGTATGCGGCAAACGACCCGCTGATTACAAGGGGTCAACTGACAGCATTGATCAATCAGACCTTTCAAATTACGGCGGACAATCCGAAGCAAGCTTTTTCTGATGTACCTGCCGGCAATGAGTATGCGAAGGATATTGCGATCGCCGTGACTGCGGGGTATATGAAGGGGACGGGAGCGAACAAATTCCAGCCGGGCTCGAGCGTTACCGGCACGCAGCTGGTCGTTATCGCTTGTAATCTGCTGGAATGGCAAGGTATAGCGACCAGCGACAGCGCCGAGAATGTACCGGCATGGGCTGCTCCTTACTATGCGGCACTTGATGACTTCGGATTGCTGGACGAGCTGGGACTCCCTGCCGACAAGGTTACGGTCGAACAAGCCGAGCAGTTTTTGGGAGTATTATCTTATGTGATGCAGGCCGCCGCGGCGGGCAATCCGTACGGCGCCAAACAAGTGCAATTAGAGGACGACTTCTACCTCTATACGAACCGGAAGTACGTTGCCAATCCGGTTATCCATCCCGGTTATCCGATGGCCGGAACATTCTTTGATGTCATGAAGAAGGTCGACGACACAGGCTCCGAGATCATGAAGGAGCTGCTCCAGAATAAGAATGCTAAGAGCGGTTCCCCGGAATGGAGAGCTGCGGAAATCTATAACATGTATACCGATGTAGATACGCGAGAGAACGGCATTCAAGAGCTCCGCCCTTATTTAGATGAATTATACGCCGTTCAGGATGTTGCAGGGTTGAGAGCGTTAGCCGAGAAGTATTGGGATCGATTTAATCTTGTCCCGTTTATAGGCTTTGGGCCTATTGAAGATACGCTGGGAGACCGAACGAAGTATGCCGCAACCTTTGTTGGCACAGGGTTAGGCTTGGGTACGGCGCTTTATTATTCGGAAGATCCCGCCATGGCCAATATTCAGAAGGCATACGTAGACTATTTGGAACGCGTATTAAGCTACAGCGGCGAAGAGGATGAGCTGTCCGAGCGCGCGGAAGCGATAGTAGAGCTTGAGAAGCAGCTTGCCGCCAAGGCTACGCCGCCGGAACAAATGCAAGATCCGAAGGCTTACCTGAAGAAGTCGACATGGGACGAGATGAAGAAGGCGACGACGAACTCCGGATTGGCTGAGATGACGATCAAGCTCTATAGTTTGCCTGCCGATATGACGGTCTACTCCCCGGAGCATGCGTATATCCAATTTGCAGATGGCCTTATTACCAATCAAAACTTGCAGACGATTAAAGATTATCTGGCCATTACGATGTTCCAACAGTATGAAACGGCATTCTCCGAAGCAACGCAAAGCTTCCAGGATGATATCATGAAAGAGCTGATGGGCATCGTGCCCGAGAAGCTGCCAGTGGAGGAGCGGGCGGCTGCTTTGGCCCAAAGCTTTGAACCGCAGGTATTCGACAAAGTGTTCGTCAATAAGTACTTCCCTGAATCCAGTAAAAATGATGTCAAAGACATCGTAAGCGAAATTATCGCGAAATACGAGGAGCGGATCCTTGCGCTTACCTGGATGAGTGACGAGACGAAGGAAAAGGCCGTCGAGAAGCTGCAGCACATTGATGTCAACATCGGCTATCCCGATGAGTGGAAGCCGACGCTTTCCTACAGCTTCCCGAGCCAAGCGGACGGGGGCACTCTGTTTGAAGCGCTTATGAACGAGAGAATCGCATTGGAGGCAGCCGGGAAAGAAGCATTAAAGAAGCCGTACTCCTCAGACGTATGGAACATGCTGCCGGTCATGACGGTTAACGCGTTCTATCATCCTTTAACGAACAGCATTATTTTCCCGGCAGCCATTCTGCAGGCGCCTTTCTATGATCCGGAGGCGAGCCGCGAGCAGAACTTGGGCAGCATCGGCGCGATTATCGGCCATGAAATCTCCCATGCTTTCGACGTGAACGGCGCTCAGTTCGACAAGGACGGTAATTTGGCCAACTGGTGGACCGAGGCCGACTATGCCGAATTCCAGAAGCGTACGGAGAAGATGGAGAAAGAGCTGTCTCGAATCGAGTTTATAACGGGGACTAAATTAAACGGCGAATTGACGCTTGCGGAAACGATTGCGGATTTAGGCGGCTTGTCATGCGTGCTTGATATTGCGGACGACAATCCCGACGCGGATCTCTCCCAGGTGTTCGAAGGATACGCCCATGCGTTTGCGACGTGGATGCCCGTAGAGGCGATTATCGGCAATATGCAGGTTGATCCTCATGCCCCGAACAAAGTGAGAGTCAACTTCGTCGTGCAGATGCTGGAGCAATTCTATAAGGTGTACAACATTACGGAAGATGACGCGATGTACGTATCGCCGGATGAGCGTCTGTCCATCTGGTAATCTGGTCATCCAAGAAACGTGATGTATAAAAGTTTATAATACGATGAAAGGTCATCCTTCATAGGATGGCCTTCTTTTAATACCAACATATGGTAGAGTAAGTGTAATCTATTTTTTGAAGAGGAGCGTTACACGAATATGGAGTTCATGATAAGACGCGCAGAGCATTCCGATGTAGAGGAGCTTGTCGAGCTTCGAATGGCGCTGCTGCAAGAAGTGGGAGGTCTAACAAATAAGACGGAGATCGAAACCGTCAGCCATGCGAACAAGATGTATTATGAAAAACATTTGAAAAGTGAAGAGTATATCTCCTTTGTTGCGGAGTCCCAAGGGAAATTGATAGCAACAAGCGGCCTCATTATAATTAATCGCCCGCCATACTTACATAATCTCTTAGGGATGGATGCCTACATCATGAATGTGTACACGATTCCTACCTATAGGGGAAACGGGATTGCAACGGCCTTATTAGATAGCTGTATCGAATTCGCAAAAAACAATCATGTCGGTCGAATCATTTTAACCGCTTCTGCGGATGGATTGCCCGTTTATGAAAAAAGAGGGTTCAAACGCAAAAGTTCAGCAATGGAGCTGGTATTGAACGGATAATCATTCGTGGAGGCGGTTCGAAGCGTACAGGAATAATGCATAACGATTACCAGCCAGCGGAAAAATAACTTCATTGCTAATTAGCCGGGAGGATTATGGCCCAGCGGTCGGATGTCGTCCTGAACTATAAAAGCGTCGTCAATCATGCCATGCAAGCTGGCGCTATGTGCTATAACCTTATGGTTCATAACGGCTGGCTTGAGAAACAGCCGGAAGCCATCGACAGAAACGCCTTGGCGGGCGCTGATCGCTTGCCGGCTTTATCGCTTATAGCATGCACCTGACCCCGCTCTGAAGCGGGGTTGTTTTTGTGTCCAGACCAACCCTGGTTAGAGCAAAAAGAAGCAAGCGCCTCGGGAGGACATCGATACGACTCGGTGGAACTCTTATAGGAGAACTTATGACGCAACTTATTGGTGCACGAATAGTTGCGAGTCGTAGGCTGCGGGTGTTTTATACTTTGGTCCAGGAGGAGGGATTGAGATGGATTGGCTGGAGCGGATGAACCGGGCGATGGACTATATTGAGATGAATTTGGCTGGGGACATTGAACTGGAAGAAGTAGCGCGTAGAGCTTGCTGTTCGACCTATCAGTTCCAAAGGATGTTTCCCTTCATCACCAATGTCCCGCTGGCTGAATATATTCGGCGACGAAAGCTTACCCTTGCCGCGCTCGAATTACAGAACAGCAGTACGGCGAAAGTGATCGATGTTGCCATGAAGTATGGCTACGAATCCCCGGTTTCTTTTGCCCGTGCTTTTCAAGCTCTTCACGGGGTCACGCCGGCTATGGCCCGTCAAGACGGGATTGCGCTGAAAGCCTATCCTCGCCTCTCCTTCCAGATTACGATCAAAGGGGTAGACGCGATGAATTATCGTATTGAAACGAAGGAAGCATTCGAGGTATTCGGCATGGAGCGGGTTTTTCGGATCGATGAGGACGGCGAAGCGCCGAACACGCCGGCGCAGCTCTGGCAAGAGAGTCATGCCAATGGCGAAGTAGAGAGACTTGCTGTCAATGCCGGCGACTTGCCGAAGTTTGTGAGCCAGGATTCGTACAAAGTACATGGGATTTGCAGCTACAGAGATACAGGGAAGGATACTTTCCCGTATATGCTAGGTGCCTTCAAGAGTGGAACCAGCAACGAGGCCGGATATTCGACTGTAACGATTCCCGCGCTGACATGGGCCATCTTCCCATCGGAGCCGATCGGCTGGGATGCGTTCGGCGACACGATTGAAACGTTGTATCGAAGATTTTTTACGGAGTGGCTCCCAACGTCAGGCTATGAGCAGGCGGATGGCTTGGAGTTAGAGGTTTACGGCGGAAGGGACGGCCTTCATTCCGTTGAACTTTGGTTTGCCGTAAGGAAGGTCTAACCCCATGGCGCTAAGAAAATTCAATCCTTCAGGAATGGTCTCGTCAGACGCTTATAGCCACGGTGTTGAGGTTACATCCTTTGGGCGAATGCTATTCATTTCGGGCCAAGTCGGAATAGGCGGGGACGGGATTCCCGGTCAAGATATTCGGGAGCAAGCGGAGCTGGCCATCGGCAATTTGAACAAAGTCCTTGCCGGTGCGGATATGGATATGAACGACATCGTGAAAGCAACGATCTATTTAACGGATGAAGGTCTGATCGGTCCCTTCATGGAGGCCGGCGCGGGCTTCTTGCCGACCCCTCCGCCGGCGACGACGCTAGTTATTGTCAAAGCGCTCGCTTCTCCGGTATTGCTCGTTGAGATCGAAGCCGTCGCAGCAAGGTAATATCGATGACCCTACGGGCAACAAGAAAGGGCCGACCGCCGCAGCGGTCAGCCCTTTTCCCTTACCATCGAGTGGTTATTTTTCGTTCGATTGATAAATCTCTTCCTTCATATAATGTCCATCCTTAACGACGGTTTGCTCGATATTGTCCTTGGTCACGGCAACAGGCTCCAATAAAATCGAAGGCACCTGCTTCTGGCCATTGTCGACCGTTTGATCAACGGCGGAAGGCGTGCCTCCCATACCGACCTCTACCGCAAGCTGTGCAGCGCTTTGGGCAATTAACGGGAGCGACTTATAGACCGTCATAGTCTGCGTGCCCGCAACGATCCGTCGCAGGGCTTCGAGCTCGGCATCCTGGCCGGATATAGGAATCTTCCCTGCCTGACTGCCGATGGCTTCGAGCGCGCCGCGCGCCAAGCCGTCATAAGCCGTAACAATCGCGTCGAAGGGTTCTCCGTTATTAGCCAAATAAGCTTGAATCTGCTCCCTCGCTATATCCCCGGACCAATGCTCGGTAAGCTGGTCATACACGATTTCAATCGAACCGTTATCGATTAGCGGCTGAAGGACTTCGAAGCTGCCATCCCGTACTAGCTTCGCATTATTATCGGATGGAGATCCCCCTACATAAGCGTACCTCCCCGTTTTCACTTGATCGACAACATATTGCGCCTGAAGCTGACCAACCTTATGGTTATCGAACGATACGTAGTAATCCACATCCGCTTGCAAGATCATCTTATCGTACGAAATAACCTGAATGCCTGCGGCATGAGCCATCTCGACAATTTTTCCTGACGCAATAGAATCCGTCGGGATCACAACCAGAACGTCCACGCCTTCTTTGATGAGGAGCTCAGCTTGCTGGATCTGTACCTCCGCATCCTGATTGGCGGCTAATGATTTGACATTGCCGCCAAGCTCGATCACTTTCTTCTCGAAATATTCTTTATCCCGGTACCAGCGGGCCTCTTGCAAAGTATCCATTACAAATCCGACATAAACCTTATCTTGATCGGATCTCAGCTTGATCGCCGCCGCATCGGTTTGCCCGGAGTCGACGGGCTGGGCTTGGCCGCATGCGGCTAACACCAGGATCATAAGCAGCGTTAATCCGCTGACTACTATTCGTTTCATCGAATCGTGCTCTCCTTTCATTGGCTAAATGTGAAAACGCGCGATAAGCTTGTTCATTCTCTCCACTAATTCCCGCAGCTCGTTCGCTCCGTTCGAAACCTGCTGCATCGCATACTTCTGCTCGGTAGCGGTGGCCGAAATCTCTTCAGCGCCGGCTGCCGATTGTTCGGATATCGAGGCGATATGCTCGACCGACTGATTGATGCCATCGCTTGCTTCGCCAAGATGAACGAGTGTTTCGGAGATATCATCGATCCTCTGGGACATGGTCGAAACCTTCTCTTTGATGTCAAAAAAGTACTGTCCCGACGTTTCAATCTGCTGCTTCCCTTTGCTAACCTCTTGGAAGCCGTTGTCCAGCTCCCTGGTCATCGTCATGATCTCGGCATTGATGGTGCCAACGATCCTCGTAATACTATCCGACGACTTGCCGGCTTCTTCCGCCAACTTACGCACCTCGGTTGCCACTACGGCAAAGCCTTTTCCGGCCTCGCCGGCGCGCGCGGCTTCGATCGCGGCGTTAAGGGCCAACAGATTGGTTTGTTTCGCGATCGAACGGATGCTTCCGACAAAGTCGGTAATGGCCGAGGTTTGTTGTTCCAGGTCCTTGATTTTATCGACCAGTCTCTGCACCGTCTCCGTGATCGTATTCATCTGCTCGAGGGACTGCGTCATTTGATTGCTTCCATCGATGGAGACCGTCAGCACCTCTTGCGAGAACCGTACGAGCCTTTCTCCATTTGAAGTGGCGCCTGTAATGTTCTCGTAAAATTGCTTCATGTTCTCCGAAATCATATGGGCCTCTTCCGCCAAGCTGGAAGCGCCGCCCGCAAGCTCTTCGACTGTCGTTGCAACCTGCTCGCTTTGCTCCCGCACCCCATCGGAGGTGTCCGTCAGACGAAGCACTTGATGATCCACATGGCCGGATAAAGCCGAAATTTCATGGATCATTTCCTTCAGGCTGGCTTTCATATGATTGATGGACTTGGATAACTGGCCAATTTCGCTCTGGCTCTGATCCGGAAGATCGTCGATATTCAAATTCCCGCTCGCGATGGCGTCGCTGAACGTGACGACCTGCAGCAGACGGCGGCGAATGGAGCGGCTGATAGAAAGAATGAGAACGATCGAAATGACGAAGGAGATGACTACCGAGATGACGAGAGTCGAGATGGAGCTGTTAATGTTCTCACCCGAACGCTCGATGGCCTCTTGATTGGACGCAATGGCCTTTTGCTTCAAGGCGTCTCCTAATGCCATGGTGTCTTCCTTAAACCGGGTCGCGGCAGATTGCAATTCAACAAATTTTTCGGTATTGATATTTTGGACATGAGGCACGATTTGACTGAAAAAATATTCGTCGAGCTTATGATTGTTTTCGATCATTTGATCGAACAGGTCGACTTGCTCATCCGTTGTTAGATGCCCTTTAAGTCCTTTGGCCGTATCCACAAACTGATCGCTCAGCTCCAGATAGAGAAGCAAACGCTTATTATTGTTATCCAGAATAAACTCGGGAACGAAGAGATACTTCTCTTGATACAGGGACATGAGCTCCGACACCTCGATGACCACCTCGTTTTCGACACGAGTTTGTTCAACGGATGTTTTGGTACGAGTTAACAACCCGAATGTAACCGCTACTGACAATATAAATAAGAGCATGACAATCGTAAAAATATAGCCGTATTTCCTGCCGATTGATTGGCTGCTCCAAAATCCGTTCTTTCGCATGTATACTCCTCCCGGCCAACTGTTCAAAAAATATATATCCCTGTATTTATCGGTAAAGTCAGAAGAAAATTAATTTTTTTCGACATTATTAGACATGCCAAATTGCACCAGAATGCCTTCTGCCTAACAGCGAATCGATTCAGATGCTTATACCCATAATAGGTATACGACCCCAACCCATTCCAGGAGAGGAACTTATGCCGCATTCACATCCAATTCCGTATATGCTCCGAGAAAACATTCTAACGGGAAACGCCCTCTGGTTTCTCCTGCTCGGCGGGCTGAGCCTTCTACTTATCGCCTATACCTTTTGGAGAAAAAGGGACCCCAAGCTTCTGGCGTTGTACCTAGGTTTGGGTGCTATTGCAGGTTACTTTGAAAACGTAGTCTGTATTTGGCTTGAGAGCTACGAGTATTACCCTCACATACTGAAGGACCCGTATCTCGATATCGTATTGGGAACTTACCTCTCTCAGGTCTATTACGTCACTTCGGTGGCTCTGTTCATTACGGCTTTTCACCTGCGTTTTCGGTGGGCTTTGGTGTTCGCCGGGATGTTTGTAGGGATCGAATACGGATTTTTGGCATTGGGGATTTATAAACTGAATTGGTGGCACCCGGGGTATACGTTTATTGGACTGCTGCTTTTCTTCTGGATCTCCAACAAGTGGTATCGGCTTATACAGATTGAATCCTCGCGGTTTGTCAGATGGTTTACATTGGTCGGGATCAATTACATTCTTTACGGTAATGTCACGGTCCTCCCGTTTTTCAATCATAACTACCGATTTGTCGGCGGTTTTTTTGAGCTTCCGGAGAGGGATACGGTGACAGTGCTTATAATCTTCATGCTGGTGCGGGGGGTCATCGTGGCAACGGTTTGTTTCTACCGGCTGCACTGGGCCATTCTGGCATCCGTTCCGATCGCGATTGGGGCGGGCATTTTGGTTCTGACACATGCGCACATTCTTACGTTTAAGTATGAATGGTGCTTATGGTTATTCACATCGGCAGATACTATCGTACTGATCTGCTGCTTCTTTTTCAACCGAATACTATCCTCTCGTCACCGCCATCCTCATTGAGGATGGACGGTCGACGTTGTTATAATGGATCTATGTCGACTCCATTAATTGCCACCAAATTATATATTCCTGCGCCTCGGCCCAACACGGTGCCGCGCCGACGGTTAATCGAAGGATTGAACAGGGGCTTGCACCGAAAATTGACCCTGATCTCCGCGCCGGCCGGCTACGGCAAAACGACCTTAGTCTGCGATTGGCTGGCCGACTGCGGGCGGCCGGCGGCATGGCTGTCGCTGGAACAGGAAGACAACGAGCCTGCGCGCTTCATCACCTATATGATCGCCGCGCTGCAGACGATTGCGGAGAATATAGGCGAAGGCGTGCTTTCCGTCCTTCACTCTCCGCAGCCGCCCCCGATCAAGTCGATTCTGACGGCGATCCTTCATGAACTCGCGGCCATTCCGTTCCCTTTTATTCTTGTTCTGGATGATTACCATGCGGCGAGCCCGAGCGAGGTGGATGAAGCCGTAGCCTTCCTGCTGGACCATCTCCCCCATTCGATGCATCTTGTCCTTACGACCCGCGAGGACCCGGCCATTTCTTTGCCGCGGCTGCGTGTTCGGGACCAGATCACCGAGCTGCGCGCCGCCGACATGCGATTTACGCTTAGCGAAGCCGAAGCCTTTTTTAACCAAGTAATGGAGCTCAACCTCTCCAAGGATCATGTAACGGATTTTCAATCACGCACCGAAGGCTGGGCCGCGGGCCTGCGCTTGGCTGCCATCTCCATGCAGGAGGAGCGGGACGCCGATCGGCTCCTGCAGTCTTTTACGGGCAATCATCATTTTGTGCTGGATTATTTGGTTGAGGAAGTGCTGCAAAGGCAGTCCGAGGATGTCCAGGTCTTTCTGCTGCAGACCTCCCTACTCGACCGATTGTGCGGTCCGTTATGCGACGAGCTAATACCCGAGCATGGGGCTTCGGGTAAGGACATGTTGATCGAGCTTGATCGTAAAAATTTATTTGTCATCCCCCTGGATAAGGAACGGCGGTGGTATCGTTATCATCATTTGTTCGCGGATATTCTTCGCAGACGGCTGCTGGAAAGCGCGGATGAGGGCCTTATCGCGGAATTGCACAAACGAGCGAGCTTCTGGTATGAACAACAAGGTTTCGAAATCGAGTCGTTTCGTCATGCTGTCGAAGCGCGGGACATCGAGCGGAGCGCGCGTTTGCTTCAAGGCAATGGAATGCCGCTGCATCTGAGAGGGGCCGCGCGAGTAGCGCTCGACTGGCTGGAGTCGCTGCCTGCTCAGGAGCTGAATGCTAGACCGGCATTGTGGGTTTTCTACGGCTCGGCCCTATTGATAGCCGGGAAGCCGACGAGCATCGAGCCTAAGCTTCAAGCGGCGGAGGCAGTCTTGGAGGGCGTGGAGCAAGACGCCGGCGTCAGGGACTTGATCGGCTGGATCGCGGCTACCCGCGCTACGTTGGCATCCTTGAGCTTAACCGATAGCTCCGACGTGTCCGAGCTCCGTCTTGAAGCGGCAGAAGCGGCTATGCAAGATTCGGATAGGGAAGACAAGACGGATGAACTAGTCGAATTCATTGCGCCTGTACGGAAAGCCCTGGTAAGAGATACGGAAGGTATTGACCTTATAATGGCCCAATCGCGCCGAGCGCTGGCCTATCTGCAGCCCGATAACCTGTCGGCCCGGACGGCATCGGCTTGGATGCTGGGCGTCGCTTGCCAGCGAAGGGGAATTTATGCCGAGGCACTCGAAGCCTATAACGAGGTCATCGCGAATTGCCGAAGGATCAATCATCGGCTGATGGCGATTATGGCCATGATTGGAATCGCGCAAATACAGGAAGCGGAGGGGCGCACCGATCTGGCGGCGGAGCGTTACCGGGAGGCTCTGGGACTTGCCGGCGATTTGCCGCACC
This sequence comes from Paenibacillus soyae, assembly GCF_024623455.1. Lineage (GTDB taxonomy): Bacteria > Bacillota > Bacilli > Paenibacillales > Paenibacillaceae > Pristimantibacillus > Pristimantibacillus soyae. The sequence goes on from NZ_JANIPJ010000011.1 coordinate 187,406, forward strand.
CGGCCATCGAAGAAGCTCGATTGGACCTAGAGCGTTTGCGCCGCGTTCTCGAGGACGGAAGGAAGGGCGACCTGCTCAGCCCGCGCGAGATCGAGGTGCTGGAGCTCATAGCGAAGGGGCACTCCAATCGGGAAATCGCCGGGAAGCTTTTCCTCGCCTTGGATACGGTGAAAGGCCACAATAGAAGAATATTCGAGAAGCTCCAAGTGCAGCGGCGCACGGAAGCGATTGCCCGCGCCCGCGAATTAAACTTGTTAATGGGCACCCCGAAACCACACTAAAGTGTCTACAGGTCCATTCCCCCCCGAGCTATACTGCTGATAAAGGAGTCAGGAGGGGGACCAAGGATGAGAAAGCTGGAAAGAGCGGCAGGGGTGTTGTTTTTGTTGTCGACGGCTGCATTCCTGATCGGAAGCGGCATGCTGGATCCTATTTTACACGGGGCCGATTTGCTAAACGGTGTGGTTGCCAAGCAAAAGCAAATATATGCGGGAGTGTTCTTGGAGGTCATTAACGCCATAGCGGTCGTGGGGATTGCCATGCTGCTGCATCCCATTTTGAAGAAGCATCACGAAGCATTTGCCTACGGGTACTTCGCTTCGCGGGTCGTGGAGTCGGCGCTGCTCATTGTGAGTCTAGCCGGTCCGTTGATCATTCTCGCGTTAAGCAAGCAAGCGCCGGCATCGGGAGCCTCAGGTGATGCATCCATGCACACGTTAGGAAATGCGGCGGTGGAAGCTCATTACTTGCTGTTTGACTTGGCCATGCTCGTGCTGAGCGTAGGCAGCCTGCTGTTTTGTACGATCCTCTACCGGTCGAGACTAGTTCCTCGGCTGTTGTCCGTCGTCGGCTGGATCGGGTATACGGGCTTGCTGGCGAGCAGCTCTCTGTCGCTAGTTGGTGTGGAAGCAGGGAATATTCTTTATATTCCCGGAGCAATATTCGAGATCGCTTTACCGATTTGGCTTATCGTGAAGGGATTTCGATCGTAATTCGCATAAGGTAAACAGAACGGCCCCTCGGGAAGGGGCCGTTTGTTATTCCAACTCGATCGCTTTGACCGTTTCGCCTTCGATCAACACCGGCTGGTAGTAGGTTTTGACGGGTAAGTCTTTTTTGCCTTGCAAGTTCCTGATAATCCAGTCCGCGGCGTCGCGGCCCATCTGTTCTTGGGGGTGAGTCAGCGTCGTGAGCTGAATATTGGCGTTCTTGGCGATGTATGAGTTGTCCTGGCCGATGATGGACAGCTCGTCCGGGATGGAGATGCCCAGTCTTCTGCACACATGTACAACCTCTAGGCCAACTTCGTCGTTATAGCACACTAGCGCGCTTAATTCGCCCCGATTGTCGTTCAGGAAGTCTTCCAGACTGGCGGACAGGTCCGGCTTCGTATCCGTGTCGAAGGACAGGACATGCTCGGGACGGAACCGCAGCTTGGCCTCTCCAAGCGCCTTAATGTAGCCTTTCATCCGATATTTCCCCTGCAAGTCATCCATCTTCGCGATAAGCCCGATCTGCGTATGGCCTTTGGCGATGAGCTCTCTGGTGGCAAGATAGCTGGATTGCACGTCATCCAGGCAGAAGAACGGCACCTCCAGCTCTTCGTAATAGGCATTGATCATGGTGAAAGGTACCTCTTGCTCCTTGAACGAAAGGTAATACGCGATGTTCGGGTTGTACACGTTGCTCCGCGTAGGCTCGATAATAAGTCCGTCCACGCCGTAGGAAAGCATCATCTCGAGCGCTTTCTTCTCTTGCGCGATATCGTTATTGGTGCTGGCGAGCAGCAGGGAATAGCTATCCTCATTCAGCCGGCTCTCGATGCCGCGAATAATGGAAGGGAAGATGTAATCGGAAATATAGGTGGTAATGACGCCGATGGTTCGCTTCCCGCCCGAACGGGAACGGTACTGGCTGCTGACGTAAGTGCCGGAGCCCTTCTCGCTTCGCAGGAAGCCCTCGTTCGATAGCTCCAGAATGGCCTTCCGAACGGTCTGCCGGCTCACGTTGTAGCTTTCCTGCAGAGCATGCTCCGTCGGGATTTGCTCGCCCGCCTTGTATGTGCCCGACAGGATATGACTCTTGATATCATCTATAATGACCTGGTACTTAGGCTTCACGATATTCACTTCTTTCATCGTTGAACGGATAAGTTGTACGTACACATATTAGCATGAAATGCTTGAAATGCAAATGCAGCGCCATTTAATTGCAGGTAAAACCGTACAAATTCCCTACTTAGTCCTTGAAAAACGCAGAATATGACAGCGATAAGTGGCATCGAGACTTATGTAGGTATAACTATTAGACTATATTGACAAATGTACGTACAAAAAATATACTAAGGCTGTCAGTAAGGGAATGGGCGGGAAACCGAAAACGGAGAGGGGATAAGCGGGCCATGAGTCAAGCAGAATGGAAAGAAGCGATAGCCAAGGGAGAAACGTCACTGGGTATTGAATTGGGCTCTACGCGGATCAAAGCGGTGCTGATCGATCGTCGTTTCCAGACGATCGCGTCGGGCAGCTACGAATGGGAGAATCAGCTCAAGGACGGCTATTGGACATACGACCAGAAGGATATTCTGACAGGCGTCCAAACGGCTTACCGCGAGCTCAAGCAGGAAGTGGAACGGAACTACGACATTACGCTCCGGGCTGTCGGTTCGATCGGCTTCTCCGCGATGATGCACGGCTATCTGGCATTCGATAACAGGGGCGAGCTTCTGGTGCCGTTCCGGACGTGGCGCAACGCGACAACGGGCGCGGCGGCCAAAGAATTAACGGAATTATTCCAATTTAATATACCGGAGCGCTGGAGCATTGCGCATCTATACCAAGCAATCTTGAACCAAGAGGAGCATGTGCCTCAGATCGATTTCGTAACGACGCTGTCCGGTTACATTCACTGGCTGCTGACCGGCAACAAAGCGATCGGCATCGGCGATGCCTCCGGCATGTTCCCGATTGATGAGGCGACGCATAACTACCATGCTTCGATGGTCCAGCAATTCGATGATCGCATCGCGTCTAAGGGCTATCCGTGGAAGCTGAACGATCTTCTTCCGAAAGTCTACGTCGCGGGCGAGCAAGCGGGCGAGCTGACGGAAGCGGGAGCCGCGCTTCTCGACCCGGCCGGGGACCTGCAGTCGGGCATTCCGCTTTGTCCTCCGGAAGGCGACGCGGGCACGGGCATGGTGGCGACGAACAGCGTCCGGAAGCGCACGGGCAACATCTCCGTGGGCACTTCCGTATTCGCGATGATCGTCCTGGAGAAAGAGCTGTCCAAGGTGTATCCGGAGATCGATATGGTCACGACGCCGGACGGCAGCCCGGTCGGCATGGCTCATGCCAACAACTGCTCCAGCGATCTGAACGCCTGGATGGGCTTGTTCCGTGAGTTCTCGGCGGCTATGGGCTACGAGGCGGACTCCGGCAAGCTGTTCAGCGTGCTGCTGAACAAGGCGCTCGAGGCCGACCCCGACGGCGGCGGCCTGCTGAGCTACGGCTATCTCTCGGGCGAGAACATGACGGGCATCGACCAAGGCCGTCCGCTCTTCGTCCGCTCGCCGGAAAGCAACTTTAATCTGGCCAATTTCATGCGCACCCACTTGTTCACGGCCTTCGGCGCGCTCAAGATCGGCATGGATATTTTGACCGACAACGAGAAAGTGGCCATCGACAGCATCCTGGCTCATGGCGGCCTCTTCAAGACTCCCGTCGTCGGACAACGCATCGTAGCCGCCGCGCTTAACGTACCGATATCGGTCATGTCCACGGCCGGCGAGGGCGGAGCATGGGGCATGGCGCTTCTGGCCTCCTACTTGCTCAACAAGGATCAAGAAGAGCGGCTCGACGACTTCCTCGAGAAGAAGGTATTCCAGGATGTCGAAGGCGAGGAGATCGCGCCGGATCCGGCGGACGTGAAAGGGTTCGAAGCGTTCATGGAACGCTACAAAGCGGGTCTCGCCATTGAGCAGGCCGCGGTAGATCATCTGCTAGAGAACGGGAGGAGCTAACGTTGTTAGAACAGCTGAAGGAAGAAGTATACCAGGCGAATCTGGATTTGCCGAAGCACGGACTCGTGAAATTTACATGGGGCAATGCGAGCGCGATCGATCGGGAGAGCGGACTGTTCGTCATTAAGCCGAGCGGGGTCAGCTACGAGAAGATGAAGCCGAGCGATATGGTCGTTGTCGATCTCGACGGACAAGTGGTCGAAGGGGATCTAAGACCGTCCTCCGATACCGCGACACACGCCGTGCTGTACAAACATTATCCGCAAATCGGCGGCATCGTGCATACGCACTCGACTTGGGCCACGATCTGGGCGCAAGCGGGACTCGATGTGCCGGTCATGGGCACGACGCATGCGGACACCTTCTACGGCGCCGTTCCTTGCGCGCGCTTCCTGAACAAGGATGAGGTGGACCGGGGGTACGAAGCGGAGACGGGCCATGTCATTATCGAGACGTTCGAGCAGCGCGGGTTGGACGTCATGGCGATTCCGGCGGTCCTGCTTCAAGGACATGCGCCGTTCACTTGGGGCAAGGACGTGAAGTCGGCGGTCGTGAACAGCGTCGTGCTGGAGGAAGTGTGCAAGATGAACCTGTACGCCCGCCAGCTGAACCACTTCGCCAAGGAGCTGCCGCAGAGCATTCTCGATAAGCACTATCTTCGCAAGCACGGGAAAGACGCCTACTACGGGCAAAAATAATCGGACTTATCCATTATATATTTTATAGAAAAGAGGATGATCAGGATGACAGCAACAGCAGCTAAACAATTTTGGTTCGTCGTAGGTTCGCAGCACTTGTACGGAGAAGAGGCGCTGGCCGAGGTTAAGGCTCACGCGCAGACGATGACGGATGCCCTGAATAACAGCGGCGTGCTGCCTTATCCGCTCGTGTTGCAAGACTTGGCCGTTAGCGCGGACAAAATCACCAGCATCATGAAAGAAGTGAACTACCGCGACGAAGTAGCGGGCGTCATCACTTGGATGCACACATTCTCGCCGGCCAAAATGTGGATCCGCGGCACGAAGCTGCTGCAGAAGCCTCTGCTGCACCTCGCGACCCAATACAACGAAAGCATTCCATGGGCAACGATCGACATGGACTTCATGAACCTGAACCAAGCCGCCCACGGCGACCGCGAATACGGCTTCATCAATGCCCGCCTGAAGAAGCAGAACAAAATCGTAGTCGGCTACTGGGAGCGTCCGGAAGTACAGAAGCAAATTGCCGATTGGATGGACGTGGCGGTTGGCTACAACGAAAGCTTCAACATCAAAGTCGCTCGTTTCGGCGACAACATGCGCAACGTCGGCGTAACCGAAGGCGACAAAGTCGAAGCGCAAATCCAATTCGGCTGGACTGTCGACTACTACGGCATCGGCGATCTCGTGCAATACGTGAATGCCGTGTCCGAGCAGGAAATCGATGATCTGATGGGCCAATACGCGGAGCTGTACGACTTCGACTACGGCACGAACAGCAAGGAAGCATGGGAAGCCAGCGTCCGTATTCAAGCCAGCTATGAGATTGCATTGAAGCGATTCCTGGACGAGAAAGGCTACAACGCGTTTACGACGAACTTCGAGGATCTGCATGGCATGAAGCAGCTTCCGGGTCTGGCCGTTCAACGCCTAATGGCGCAAGGCTACGGCTTCGCCGGCGAAGGCGACTGGAAGACGGCCGCGCTTGACCGCTTGATGAAGGTGATGAGCCGCAACCAGAATACGGGCTTCATGGAAGACTACACGTACGAGATGGCGGCAGGCCAAGAAGCAATCCTGCAGTCCCACATGCTTGAGGTGGATCCGTCCTTGGCGGCGAATAAGCCGAAAATCGTGGTCAATCCGCTCGGAATCGGCGACCGCGAAGACCCGGCCCGTCTCGTATTCGACGGCAAGGCCGGCGAAGGCGTCGTGGTCTCCATGGCCGATTTCGGCACGCACTACAAGCTGCTGATCAACGAAGTGTCCGCGTTCGAGCCGACGGTTCCGGCTCCGAAGCTGCCTGTCGCTCGCGTCCTCTGGACGGTGAAGCCGAACTTCCAAGACGGCGTGAAGGCTTGGATCGAGAACGGCGGCGGCCATCATACCGTCGTGTCCTTGAACCTGACGACCGACCAGATCGTCACGTACGCGAAGCTCGTGAACCTGGAGTATGTTGTGATTAAATAAACCGCAAATCAAACCGTTTCTTTGGCAAATGGCGCGCAAAACGCCCGTCTGCCGAGAAACGGTTTTTTGTTTTTCTGATTTTTTCCGACTCCGCGACATATACATACTACCGAGGACAACGATCCGTATGGACGGATACGATGATTTGACGGATGGAGGTATGAATATGATCAGACGAGTGAGCAGAGGAGTCGTTCTTGCGCTGGTGTTTATCCTGGCCCTGGCCGCCTGCGGCGGAAATAACCAGGAGGAGCCCGGAGCATCGGATGCGAATGCGGCGGGAGAGAAGCCGTCCAGCCTGATCATTGCGACAGGCGGCACGGCGGGTACCTATTATCCGCTGGGCGGCGGAATCGCCAATCTGATTCAAGAGAAGGCGGGTACGAATGCCACGGCGCAGGTGACCGGAGCGGCAGTCGAAAATATGCGTTTGATCAGCGACAAAGAGGTCGATCTGGCGATTACGCAAGGCGACATCGCGGATTACGCGGCCAAGGGCACGGAGATGTTTAACGACGGAGCTGTAGGCAATTTGCAGGCGATCGGCGCCCTTTATCAGGAGACGATTCAGATCGTCGTGTCGGAGAAGAGCGGCATTACTACCGTCTCGGAGCTGAAGGGCAAGAAGGTTTCGGTAGGCGCGCCGGGAAGCGGTACGGAGGTCAATGCCAGACAAATTCTTGAGGCGTATGGTCTTACCTTCGACGATTTGAGCACGGAGCGACTATCGTTTGGCGATTCGGCCAAGAAAATGCAGGACGGCGGCTTGGACGCGGCGTTCGTCACGGCGGGCGCGCCGACGGCGGCGATTAACGAGCTGGCCGCGACGACCGGCATAAAACTTCTGACGATCGAGGATGACAAAGTAAAGGCCATTACGGATAAGTACAAATATTACAGCCAGCAGATCATTCCAGCGGGCACCTATCCCAAGCAGGACGCCGAAGTGAAGACCGTCGCGGTGAAGGCGATTATGTCCGTGCGGGCTGAGCTGGATGAGCAGCTCGTCTATGATATAACCAAGACGATTTATGAGAATACGGAGCCGCTCATTGCCATCAACGCCAAAGCGAACGAGATCAAAACCGATAACGCGCTGGAAGGAATCAGTATTCCGCTACATCCGGGAGCGGAGAAGTATCTGAAGGAAAAAGGCGTCATTAAGTAATGAAAGGCAGGGGACGGGTGCGGGTTTCCGCACCTGTTTTTCATCGAACGGGATGGTTGATGCTCTTCTTCCTGGCGTTCGTGTGCGCGGCCGTCGGGTTGTGGGCTTCGACCATTCCGGTGCTCAGCATCAGGCAGGTATCGGACGGCCGGATCGTCTTCCAGTCGCCTGTCGATGAAGGCAGCCGCTTCTCGCTTCTCTATATTCATTCGATTCATCGTACGCCGGTAGAGGAGCTATTCTTCATTAATGACAAAGGGCAAATCGTTCTCGACGCCATGTTATTCGAATCGTATGGGGTCGGAATGCCGACCTCGCTCGAAGGTGTTGAGACCCTTCGCATGGACGATGGGAAAATGCGGATTGAGGGCATTGGCCGGACGCTCCATTCGTTCGAGCTTCGAATCGGCCAAGTGTTGGCCGACCATCGATTGCTTCTGCGGGGGGATGAAATTCCGCTCGCTTCGCTTAGTAAGCCGGGGTCGGCAGTACGGATCGAAGTGGGCCGTCTACATGTCTGGGAGTACTTGAAGGGAGGGCTTCGCCTTGACTGATAACCCGAAGGTGCCGCAGCTCGAGAAGGAAACCATGAGCCAAGAGGACATACAGGAGATGATCGGCAAATACGATCCCGATTTTAATTTTCGGCGGCTGGAAGGCATCATGAGAGCCGTGACGTTCGGATTTGCCGTTTTGTTCTCGCTGTACCAGCTGTACGTCAGCTTCTTCACCCCGTTGCCGGATCAGGTGCATCGCGCGGTTCACCTTTCCTTCGGGTTGGGTCTTATATTTCTGCTGTATCCTTCCACGAAGAAAGGCCGGGACGGCCGAATCCCCTGGTATGATTATTTGTTATCCGTGCTGGGAATCGGAGTCGGATTGTATTGGCTCATGAACTATGAGGCGCTGTTCAACCGCATCGGGAATTTTACGACCTTGGATATGGTCGTCGGCGGAGCGGCGGTGCTGCTTGTTCTGGTTGCCGCCCTCCGCGTGGTGGGAATAGCGATTGTATCGATCACGGTCGTTTTTCTGCTGTATGCCTACTTCGGAGAGTACATGCCCGGGTTTCTGGAGCATAGAGGCGTATCGGTGGAACGGCTGATCAGCCAGATGTATTTTACGCCGGAGGGGATTTTGGGGACGCCGCTTATGGTTTCCGCCAGCTTTATTTTCCTCTTCCTGTTATTCGGTTCCTTCCTGGACAAAACGGGCGTTGGCGAGTACTTCAACGATCTCTCCTTGGTCATAGCGGGAAGGCGGATCGGCGGACCGGCCAAGGTTACGATTTTCTCCAGCGCGCTGCAAGGCACGATTAGCGGCAGCTCCGTCGCGAACGTGGTCACCTCCGGTGCTTTCACGATTCCGCTCATGAAGCGAATCGGGTACAGGCGCGAGTTTGCAGGGGCGGTTGAAGCCTCCTCCTCCACGGGCGGGCAAATCATGCCTCCTATTATGGGCGCGGCCGCGTTTCTTATGGCGGAATTCACGAACACCCCTTATTATCAGGTGGCGCTCGCCGCGCTCATTCCGGCATTGCTCTACTTCACCGGAATTTGGATTATGGTGCACTTCGAGGCCAAGCGGCAGGGGCTGAGAGGGCTTCGCTCGGAGGAGCTGCCGAACCGCCGGGAGGTACTGAAAAACCTGTATCTACTGCTCCCGATTGTAGCGATTATCGGCTTTCTCATGTCCGGCATGTCCCCTGAGCGGGCGGCGATTTACGGCATTTTGTCCGTCATCGCGGTTGGCGCCATCCGCAAGGCTACCCGTATGTCGGTTAAGGACATCCTATCCGCATTGGCCGCCGGGGCAAGATCCGCCCTAGGCGTGGTTGCCGCGACCGCTTGCGCGGGTATGATCGTCGGCGTCGTTACTTTAACGGGCATTGGCCTCAAATTCGCGAACGGCCTGCTCGACTTGGCGGGGGGCCTGCTGCTGCCCACGCTTATTCTCACGATGCTGGCAAGCTTGGTGCTTGGGATGGGAACGCCGACGACGGCCAACTATATTATTACGTCGACGATCGCCGCGCCGGCTATAGTCGCCCTCGATTATCCGGTTCCGCTGCTCGCCGCCCACATGTTTGTCTTTTATTTCGGCATTGTGGCGGACATTACGCCGCCTGTCGCGCTCGCTTCTTATGCGGCCTCTGGCATAGCGAAATCCAAGCCGCTGAAGACGGGCGTGGAATCGACGCGCGTGGCGATTGCCGCTTTCATCATCCCATTCATCTTCGTCTATCAGCCGCAGCTGCTGCTCATCGATACCAACTGGCTGGAGGCAGCCGGCGTCACGCTTACCGCGGTGATCGGCATGATCGGCGTCGGAGCGGGCTTGATCGGCTATTGGATACGGTCCTTGCACGTAATGGAACGGATTGTCGCTGTTGCTGCGGGGCTGCTGCTCATTATCCCGGGGCTTGTGACCGATCTGATCGGCTTCGGCACGCTTGGCGCCATGCTGGCGCTGCAGTATGCGCAGAGAAGGAAGCCGACGAGGGAGCTTGGCGGGTAAGCGTGCCAGAAACGTCTAACTGAGCGTGACGAGGCAGTTTGGAGTAAATAAGCGTGCTAGAAACGTCTGCTCGTGAGGGTCTGAGGTAACAACTATCTTAATTAGGGCACCTCATTGTCAGAGGTGCCCTTTTAAGTTAAGCATCATACTTACAGCCGCCTGTAATCCCGAATAATGGTGTCTATCGCATTCCTTCCCCATGTCGAAAGCTCCGAGCCCTTCTCGTTCCAAGCATAAGTAATGAGCGCTTTCCATAGAGCCCAGCCGCGCGCACGATCAACCGTAGCCTCATCGAAGTCCATCAGCTTCAGGAACAACCGGCGGCTATCGTCGTCGAAAAAGTTCCAGGCCATGACCAGATCGCTCGAAGGATCGCCTACGCCCATCGTCCCGAAATCAATAACGCCGCACAGCCGGCCGTCTCGGACAAGCAGATTGCCTACGGCTACGTCGCCATGCAGCCATACCGGCGCGGACTGGTAGCTGGTCGCAAGGGAGAGCTCCCATATTTCCGTGAGCAGCTTGCTGTCGTACTGGCCGGCGACCGCTTCGATGACAGCCCTCGTATTCTCATCATAGACCGCGAGGCTACCTCCCCGATGGAAGTTCTGGATGCCTGCCGGTATGCCGTTGCTTGCGTCGATCGCCTCCAGCTCCTTCAGAAAACCGGCCAAGTCCTCGGCAAACTCGTTCGGATCGCCGATGTTGTCATGCGTGACGGTGTCTCCGTCAATCCAGCTGTTGATGGACCAAGGAAAAGGATATTCCTCCGTAGGCTCTCCTTTGGCGATGGGAGCCGGGATGGGCAGCGACAAGAGAGGCTTGAAAACCGGAAGCCACGTCAGCTCCTTCTCGACGGCCGAAGCGTAGCGCTCGTGGCTCGGCAGACGAACGGTCATCTCGTCGCCCAGCCGAAAAGTGCGGTTGTCATGGCCGCTTTTCTCAACAGGTTGTATAGATAGATGCTTCCATTGCGGAAATTGGCTATGGACTAACCGGCGAACCCGCTCAACGGTAATTTCGATCATACGCTCACCTCATTCCTAGAGTAATTCCATCATACGCCGTTCCTCTGAACCACTTCAAAGCATAAAACCAATTGAGAAAAACTCTACCGGAGTCCTTCGAGGATGACCAGAATGCGGCAAAAAAAATCTGCCCGAAATCCTCAAGAGGACTTCGGGCAGATAAAAGGCATAAGCCTGTTCGATTAAGCTTTGTTGGAAGAACCGAACTCGCGGATCTTGCCGATAACCGTTTGTTTGATCGCTTCGCGGCCTGGGCCGATGAATTTGCGCGGATCGTAAACTTCGGAGTCGGAAGCCAGAACTTCGCGAACCGTCTTCGTGAACGCGATTTGGTTCTCTGTGTTCACGTTGATCTTAGCCGTGCCGAGCGAGATGGATTTTTTGATTTGCTCGGTTGGGATGCCTGTGCCGCCATGAAGAACGAGCGGAAGCTTGATCGTTTGGCAGATCTCTTCCATCTCTTTGAAGCCCAGGTTCGGCTCGCCTTTGTAAGGGCCGTGTACGGAGCCCAGAGCAGGAGCGAGGCAGTCGATGCCCGTACGTTGTACAAGCTCGAAGCACTCCTTCGGATCCGCGTAGATAACGCCGTCAGCGATGACGTCGTCTTCTTGTCCGCCGACTGTGCCGAGCTCGGCTTCAACGGAAACGCCTTTGGAATGCGCGTATTCTACGACTTTCTTCGTTGTTTCCACGTTCTCTTCGAACGGATGGTGGGAAGCGTCGATCATTACGGAAGTGAAGCCTGCGTCGATCGCGGCTTTACACTTGTCGAAGCTGGAGCCGTGGTCGAGGTGGATTGCTACAGGAACCGTAATTTTTTGCTCTTCGATCAGGGCTTGTACGAAAGCCGTAATGACTTTGAAGCCGCCCATATACTTAGCCGCGCCTTCGGATACGCCGAGGATAACCGGGGATTGCTCGGTTTGAGCGGCGTCGAGGATCGCTTGCGTCCACTCGAGGTTGTTGATGTTGAACTGACCTACTGCGTAACCTCCTGCTAGCGCTTTGTTCAGCATGTCCTTCATGGATTCCAATGCCATTGTTGATTGCCTCCTACACTGTTTTTAAGATCATTGCTCTATGGTCTTGCCGTTAGCTCCGATCGGCTGCGGTCTGAGGGATCCTTCTTTGCGGTTAGCTCCCAGCAGGCTCGTCTTCCAATCTCCTGCCCACTTGCCATTCAATTGTTTATTATACATGATCTTTCCGAATTTAGCCGTATTTCAACGCGAAAAAACGAGATTTTTCCTGTATTTTTATTGCGTTAGGGCGTGAAAGCGTTACCTTCTGGAAAATGAAGGATGTTACATGGGCGCTGCCGATAATCGGCCTTTCCTAAGCGAAGGCTCAGGGCGCTAAAAGGTCGGCTTAACCTTGAATTTCGACCGCTTAGCCGAAACGCGTTTCCTCCTTGCAGGCCCCGATTAGATTAAGGGATATAAAGCAGGAAGCGAGGGGAGGTTCATATGAAAAAAGGGATGCGTGTTGGATGTACCGGCGGGATTGGCACAAATGTTTGAAATATCTGATTGTAAGTGATAAATTTGAAGTAATACTTTTATTGCTGTATTACAATGATCTGACATGAGGGAGGTTGTTAACCATGCAAAGACACTTTACAGGCAAATTGACTAGCAAAGGTCAGTTAACGATACCGGCAGAATTGCGGAATCAATGGGGACTAGAGGAGGGTGACAGATTGATGATAGAAATTGATGATGAAACGGGGCAAGTAATCAGTATGAAGCCGCAGAAAAAGAGGTCCATCAGAGAATCGGTCGGACTGCTAAAAACGAATATCAAATATGATGAACATGCTATCAATGACGCAATCGGCGCAGAAGTGAGCGCAAACTACTTAAGGAGTATCGAACGTTGAGACAAACTCTCCTTTCGGATACCAACATCATCCTTCGGCTATTATTGAATGATGACGCGGAACAGACAGAAGCCATAGTAAAACTGTTTGAAGAAGAGAAGATTACTCTTGTCGTAACAGCGCCGGTAGTCGCAGAGGCATGTTGGACCCTGAAGGCTTATTACAAATTTTCTAGACAGGAAATAGCTTCCGCTCTGCTCGATCTTCTCGACCATGAAGATATTTCCGTTGAACAGGCTTTGATTGCTGCAATTGAAGTACATGGAGCGAAGAACGTGGATCTTGTTGACGCGTATCTATCTGAGAAGGCCAAAATGGACAAGCAGCCCGTTCTTACATGGGATAAGGATTTCAAAAAGCTTGGTTGCGAGTATTACAAACCCAATGAGCTTTTGTAAGTACATAACAGCATGGTTAGATGTTGTTAATTGACGTTATTAACAGGTTACGCAAAAACACCCCTCACATCCTCGAGATGTCAGGGGTGTTTTTGCGTGACCTAGGGCCCTTAAACTTCGGGTTTGGCCTCGGCTTTCATGGCGTAAACCGTTCCGGCTTTGAAAGCCTCCGGCTTCGCTTCGGCTTTTGCCGCAAACGCGGGCATCGCCGCGCCGAATACCAGAGCCATTCCTAATACCGCAGTAACGGCAAACTTCCACTTTTTCATGATCATCATTCCTTTTCCGTATGGTTGATGAAGCCGCTGAGCTTGCGGCCCCCGCTTTCGTTCTCAGTATAAGGGGCAGCCGGCCTTGCGCATAAGGATGAACTTTTCTCACCCCGGGGTGAAAAAAGTTCATCCTCCCTGAAGCTCCCCGATGACCCTATAATTCGATAGGGAACAACTCAATGACTCTGACGACTACCACTATTAAGAGGGGGAGATTAAATAATGTTATTCGAACGCGCAAGGAAAAGAGGGCCGCGGCCGATCATGTTGTGGCTCATTGGTTTGATGCTGTTCAACAGCGTATTTCCTGCTGCGGCGGCAAGCGCCGACGACAACGGGGCTGCCGGCTCCGCTGCGGTTGAAGATTTTACGGTGAGCGCGGCGGCGGAGAAGAATGCCGTGAAAACCGGGGAGCAAGCGGCCGTGACCGTCAAGGTTGCCGCGAAGGTGGACCGGGAAGCGGCGGTGAGCCTGCAGGTGAAGGGGCCGGCGGGCAACGTGGTTGCGCGGCAGCTCTATCCGAAGGTGCTATTCGCCTCGGGATCGGAGCAAAGCTACGCGTTTGCCTGGCAGGTGCCGGATGCGGTGCCGACCGGGAGCTACGCCGTCGAGATTCTCGTGACGGATGCCGAGCGGAAGGTAACGTATGTAGAGAAAACGGAGGCGTTGGTGCTGGAGGTGCAATCGCCGGTGGACCCGCCGAAGCCGAACAAGAGAGCGGCTTATACGGCAGCAGCCGTAACCGGACGGAACATCGTGAAGGCCGGAGAGCCTATGTCGGGTACGGCTATGGTGACGAGCTCGCACGATACGACCGTGCAAGTGAAGGTGGAGCTGTTCAATGCCAAAGGTGATAAGCTGTACAGCCAGACATACGACAATCAATCGATGCTAGCGAAGAAAAGATATCTGTTCCCGATCGAATGGACGGTGCCGGAGGATGCGAAGCCCGGTCTCCATAAAGCAATCGTGAGCGTAAGCAAGCCGGGCGGCGGCGAGCTATACGAAAGGAATCTGCTCAGCGGATTTTTTGTCGTGACGAAGCAAGGCAACATTCATGTCGGCGACACGAGCGCGCCGGCTGTTCCGGCGGGACTTGTCGCCGAGGAAGCGGGCGACGGCTTCGTGAAGCTTCGCTGGAGCCCGGTGAAGACGCTGGATACGGCCGGCTACAAGGTGTATGTGAACGGCACGGAAGCGGGCTGGAGCCGCGAGGTTCATGCGGGACAGGAAGCCTCTTATACAGTAGCCGAATTGAAGAACGGCACGGCTTATCAGTTCGCCGTGACGGCGATAGACCTGGCCGGTAACGAGTCGTCGAAGTCGAAGACGACGGGCGCCACGCCGATCGACAGGATCGCTCCCGCAGCTCCGCAAGGCTTGACGGCCACCGCGGGAGACGGGGCCGTCACGTTATCCTGGACAGCCAACACGGAGAAAGATCTCGCCGGCTACAAGCTGTTCAGCTCGACGGACGGCGGCACGACATGGGATGCCGGCATTCATCTCGGTATTGAAACCGGCTATACCGCAAGCGGACTGAGCAATGGCACAGCCTATACGTTCGCACTTGCGGCATATGATACATCGGATAATGGTTCGCCGAAATCCGCTCCCGCAACGGCGACGCCGGCTGACCGGACAGCTCCAGGGGCGCCTCTGGAGATAGCAGCCGAAGCGCAGGATGGAGCGGTCATCGTTCGCTGGTCGGCTGTTGGGGCGGCGGATTTGGCAGGGTACTCGCTTTATGTCTCCGAGGATGGCGGCGCGACCTGGAGACCTGGTATTGCAGCGGGCCATGCGCTTGAATATACCGTAACCGGCTTAACCAACGATACGGAATATACCTTTGCCGTAACGGCGAAGGATCAAGTCGGCAACGAGTCGGGGAAATCGGTCCATGCGAAGGCGACGCCTGTCGACGGGGCTGCTCCGTCCGCGCCATCCGGGTTAGCGGCGGAAGCGGGCGACGCTCAAGTTACGCTGCGCTGGACGGTCGCATCCGCGGAGGATGGCGTACAAGGCTACAACGTCTACGTATCCGAGGACGGCGGAAGCACGTGGCTGGCACCTGTGAACGCCGGCCAAGTCTCAGAATATATCGTGAGCGGCTTAACGAACGATACGGCGTATTCCTTTGCCGTTACCGCATTCGATGCCGAAGGCAACGAGTCCGCGAAGTCGGAGCCGGCGGCGGCTACGCCGAAAGGCTCCGGCGGCACGGGGGATCAGACACCGCCGGCCGCGCCGGTCATTATGATGAGCATGGCGGAGAGCAACGGCGCCGTCCTGGTATGGGCAGCAGTTGAGGAAGCCGATCTCGCAAAGTACAAGATTTACAAATCGACGGACGACGGCGCGACTTGGGATTCCGGTTTGGATGTCGGCCCGGTCACGATGCATTTCTATCAGGGGCTGCAAGGCGGCATTCCTTATACGTTTGCCATCACGGCCGTCGATACAAGCGGCAACGAATCGGTGAAATCGGCTACGGTAACGGTAACGCCGATTGTCGGCCCCGACCGAACGCCGCCTGCCGTTCCGGCCGGTGTGACGGCCGCCGCGGGAAGCAAAACCATCACCGTATCCTGGAGCCCGGTGTCCGATGCGGACCTGCAAAACTACTACGTTTATGTAACGAATACGTCGACGGGCGGATTTAACCGAATCTATGCCGGCACGGAAACGTTCTATCAAGTCGTGAATCTGACGAACGGGGTCGAGTACTCGGTTCAAGTGACCGCCGTAGACGTCATGAACAATGAATCGGCCAGATCCGCCGCTGTCACGGCCACGCCAAGCAGCGAGGATACGACGGCGCCTTCGGTGCCAACGGGCCTTCGAATAACGGATGTCCGGGACGGCATGCTGTCTCTGGCTTGGAACGAGGCATCGGATGAAGATAAAGCTTATTACAACGTCTACGTATCCACGGATAACGGCGCGACCTGGCGTCCCGCTCAGATGGCAAGATCGGCGGCTTTCCTGGCCAACGGTTTGACGAACGGCACGCGCTATACGTTCGCTGTTACGACGGTGGACGCGAATGACAACGAATCGGCGAAATCCGGTCTCGTCGGCGGCACGCCAAGCAAATATATCGTTCCGCAAGGCTTGACCGCCAGCGCGGGCGACAAGGAAGTGAAGCTGGGCTGGAGCGCCGTTACGGCATCGGATCTCAAAGAATACATGGTTTACACGTCGCTTGACGGCGGCGTGACATGGAATACCGGCGTGAGCGCGGGCAAGGCGACGCAATACGCGGCGAAGCCGCTCACGAACGGCCAGCTGTATACGTTCGCCGTGACGGCGGTCCGTACGGACGGCGCGGAATCGATCCGCTCCGAAGCGGCATCGGCGAAGCCAGACGCGCTGATCATTCCGCCGGATCCGAGCACGATTGCGCCGACATTGCCGAATACGAACAACGTGACGTTCAAGGAAGCGATCTCCTTCCTGTACACGGGACCGAACCCGGTCCAATACGGAGTCATGCCTGGCGCGCTGCAGGAGCAACAAGTCAGCGTGCTGACGGGCGTCGTGAATGACGCGGAAGGCAACCCGATTCCGGGCGTTAAGGTGACCGTGCTGAAGAACGGCGATCTCGGCATGACCGCTACCCGGGAGGACGGCGCCTACGACATGGTCGTAAACGGCGGCAGCGGCGTGACGCTTCAATATGAGAAGACGGGTTATATGACCGTGCAGCGCAAAGCGCCGGCGGACTGGAACGAGTTCTACACGATGCCGGAAGTGGTGCTGAAGGCATACGACACGCAAGTAACCGAAGTGAAGATGGGAGAAGCTTCGTCCGGCGTTCAAGTGGCTCAAGGCAGCCCCGTCACGGATGAAGACGGCACGCGTCAAGCGTCCATGCTATTCCATCCGTCCACGACGGCAACGATCACGCTGCCGGACGGAAGCGTGCAGACGCTGGATACGCTGCACGTACGCGCGACGGAGTATACGGTAGGCGACAAGGGTGAAGAAGCGATGCCGGGCGAAATCCCGCATAACGTCGTGTATACGTACGCGGTGGAGCTTTCCGCGGATGAAGCGGTCGCGGCCGGCGCGGCCCGCGTCCAATTCAACCAACCGGTCTATGTCTATGTCGATAATTTCCTCGAGCTTGAGGTGGGCAGCATCCTTCCTAACGGATACTACAATCTGCAGGAGGGCGCATGGGAAGCGGAAACCGACGGCGTTGTCGTCAAGCTGCTGAGCGTGACTGACGGCATGGCGCAAATCGATTTGGACGGCGACGGCACGGCGGAGACGGAAGCGCAGCTTGCGGCGTTCGGCTGGACGCCGGAGGAGCGCGCGAAGCTCGCCTCCATGTACGAGGCAGGCAAGACGCTCTGGCGCGTCCCGGTTGAACATTTCTCGCCGCATGACTTCAACATGAATCCGTTCGTGGAGCCGGATGAGCGTCTGATGCCTCCAACGGATGGAGAGAAGAACCCGGGCAAGGATGCGGACGGCAAAGGCGATCCGTGCAAAGACAAAGGCTCCATCATCGGCTGCTTAAGCCAAACGTTAGGCCAATCGATACCGGTGCTGGGAACGTCCTTATCGCTTGACTACGATACCCAATTCGCGGAAGGATACACGGCTAGAAGCGAAATCGAAATTCCGGTAACGGACGGCAGAGAGCTGCCCGATAGGCTGACGAGCGCAACGGTCACTCTGATCGTGGGCGGCCGCACGTTTACGAAGACGTACGCCGTAAGCTCGCTCAGCAAGAATGTTAAACATAAGTTCGTATGGGACGGTCTCGACCGTTACGGCAGGAAGCTGGTCGGCCAGCATCCATACAAAGCCGTCGTGACGTACCATTATCCGCAAACGATGTTCATCGGAACGCTCCCCGCCTCGGGTAGCGGCGGCGGCTCCGGTTCCGGCGGCGGGGGCTCCAGCTTCGGCAAGCCGATAGGCAAAGGGCAGCTGCTGATGGGTTATTTCCGCCCAACCCGGGACAGCGCCTCCTTGAACCGGGAGTTCCAAGGCTATATGACCAGCCCGAACAACCCTTATGAAGAGACGGGGATTGCCGGCTGGAAGCTGAGCGCGCAGGATCTGCTCCTGAATCTGGAGCAAGGAACGGTGACCGAGGAAATTAAGGGCGCGGGCATCTCGTACGGCACCTTCCCGAGCGCGATTATCGGATCGGACGGCAGCTATTATGCGCGCAAGGGCAATGACATTGTCCGAATTAAACCGTTCGGCCGAGGGGTGGAAACCGCGGCTGCGCTGCGCTCGCCAAACGATGAGCTGATCGCTCTGGCAGCCGACGGCACCATGTTCGCGAAGGACTCGGTAACGCAGAATCTGTATCGCAAAGCGGCCGGGGAGTCCGCGTGGGAGCATTTTGCCGGGAACGGCACGGCGCGTCCGATCGGCACGAAACAATATTACCCGGACGGCACGGCGGCTACATCGATTTCGTGGAGCACCCAATTCAACGATTATGAAGTGGGACCGGACGGGAAATTATATTTCATCGATAACTTCGTGCTCTACCGGGTCGATACGAACGGCCAAATGTTCCCGTATGCAGTCGAAGACCGCGACGTGCTGTCGGATAACTACCTAGGCAAGGGAACGACCGAGGGGCTGGGCACAAAAGAAAATATCGGCGAAGTCATGTCCGTCGAAATCGGAAAAGATGGCACGATCTATGTCCTGCAGGGACATGGCATCAATGCATGTAAGATTGGCTGCGAGTCGGGAGGCTTGTACGTTTCGCAGATTAAATCCATCGATCCGAACGGGGAGATTCGCGTCGAGGTAGGCGTTCCGTTTGCCTCCCGCTGGGAAGATGAAATTATGGGCCAAAGCTACAATATTCAAGACGGCGTCAAAGCGAGCGAGCTTTTGTTCAAGACGCTGAAGTTCGAAAGGGACGAGGAAGGCAATTTCTACTTCGCTTTCCATGCTTCGAGCAATATATACCAGGCGATCTACAAAGTGGATACGACGGGAACGGTGCGACTCTTCGACACCAAGGCTGTTGCCGCCGCCAAAAATATGACGTCCAGCGAGAATTCCAAGGCGCCGGAATTGGTGGATGTCAAGCTGCTGCAGGCCGGACCGGAGGATCAAGTTCTGTTGTATACCAATCCTTCGAACTATGAATCGATGGTATTCCGCACGTCCAAAGGAACCGGCAATCAAGAAGGCACGTTGGCGGTGCCGGATTCGAGCGGCATGTACGCCGGCGTGTACGACCTGAACAACGGCCGCTTGATCCGGACGGTCAGCGCCCTGACGGGGAAAACCCATTTTACGTATGAGTATGACGCCGAGGGCCGCCTGGTCGCCCTGAAGGATTTCAAAGGCGAAACCGTGCAGATCGTGCGCGATGACACCGGCTTACCGGTCGAAATCATCAGCCCGTACGGACAGGTGACGAAGCTGAAGGTAGAGAACGGCAGGCTGACCGAGGTGACGAATCCTGCAGGGGAAACGCACCGTATGGTCTACGACGAGAAGGGGCTGATGAAGCAATTCATCGATCCGGAGCATCATGTCAAAGACTATGACTACAGCGGAGATGGACGTCTCATTCGAGCGGAGACCGCCCGCGACGGCGTGAAGACGCTGAAGCGGACCGAGCACGATTACGGTTATGAAGTGCTGGTTACGAATCCGGACGGCTTGAAGACCACGTATACCGTTCGCGAGCTCGTCGGCTTCCGGTCGGTGACGCTGAAGGATGATGACGGGGCCGAAACATCGGTGAATACGACGGCTTCCCTGACGACCAAGCGATATCCGGATGACGCCGTGGATTTCATGACGTTCGCCCGCGACATGCAATGGGGCGAGGAATATGTCACCCATATCCGGACCTTGACGCATGACCGACGGGAAGTGCTTCGCGACACGAAGCGCGAGGTCGTGCTTGCGGACGATTACGATCCGTTCAGCATCGTCTCCATGAAGACGACGTCCACGCTGGACGGCGCCACAACGACAAGGGAGTATTTCCCCGACGAGCACAAAGTCGTGGTGACGTCGGCAGAGGGGCACCAAGTCGTCTACTACATGGATGAGTGGGACCGTACCGTCCGTATCGAGGAGCCGGGAACGTCGATCGAGCCGATCCTGTATACGTACGACGAACGCGGACGCATGAAGAAGCTGGAGCAGGGACCGCAGTTCCAGGAATACGCGTACAACGATCGGGGGCTGGTGGAGACGGTAACCGACGCCGCGGGCTTCGTCAAAACGTACCAGTACGATGCCGCTAACCGTCTGGAGTCCATGGTGACGCCGGGACTGAAGCAGTATCAATACGGCTATGACGATGACGGCAATCATACCTCGCTGACGATGCCGAATGGCGAAACGGTCTATCAGGGCTATAACGCGGACGGCGAATTCGAAAGCCTGCGCTTCGGGGAAGAAGAGAACGGGCTGACCGTAAACCGTACAGTGGGCTCCGCCAAAGATTCTTCCACCTTGCGGAGCGGGCGGACGATCGACTATACAACCGATGGAGCGAACTTGATCTCGGTAAGCGACGAGGATCTTCTGAGGGAGTTTACGTACGATCCAAGCGAGACGATGGGACGCATCAAAACGATCAATACCGTAACGAGCAACAGCCATGCGGATAAGCAAACGGTGTCCTACGAGTATGACGGCATGCACGTGACAGCCTCCAATTTTATAGGCGATGCGCAAGGACGATTCACGTATACGAACAATAAGCTCGGCTTAATGACGGGAATGACGTCCACGATTGGCGACTTCTCGTACAATACGCCGGTCGCTTACAACAAAGATTATGAAGTCACTCAGATGGGACCGTTCCACTATGAGTACACTGGTCCTAACAAGCGGCTCGGAGAAATTCAGGATGGCAACCTGCACATTGCCCGCAGCTACGACGATCTGGGCCGCATCTCCGGCCTGACTTACCGAATGGGCGACAAGGAGCTCTACCAGGTCACCTATACGTATGACAAGAGAAACTACTTGGAGACGAAGACGGTCGTGTCGGGCGGCAAGACGGAGCGGTTCGTGTACACCTACGACGCCGACAGCCAGCTGACGGACGTCGCGAGAGAGGTAGACGGAAGCTCCTCCATTCAAGAGCATTACGAGTATGACGATAACAAAAACCGCCTTGTCCGCGAAGTAACGGGCTCGGAACGCGAAGTAAGCACATACGGCGATTTCGACGTGCTTGAGCAGGTCGGGTCGACAGCGTATGAATTCAATGCGGAAGGCAGCTTAACCCGCAGGGGCAGCGATACGTTCCACTACGCTCCGGGCGGCGAGCTGCTGGAAGCGACGGCTGGCGGCGATTCGATTCATTATACGTATGACGGGCTCGGACGTCTGACAGCCCGCGAAGACGGACAGGGCAAGACGCAATATTTGTACGGCAACATGAATCAGCAGAAATCGATCAGCGCGGCGATCGGTCCGGACGGCGTCATTACGGTTTATCATTATGACCTGAACGGGTACCTGATCGGCCTCGAGCGCGACGGTCAGAAGTATTATGTCATTACGGACCAAGTCGCGACGCCGGTGCAAGTGCTGGACGAGAACGGGGACACCGTGAAGGAAATGCAGTACGACAGCTTCGGCCGTCTGCTGAACGACTCCAATCCGGCGTTCCGCCTGGATATCGGCTTCTCCGGCGGCATTGCGGATGAGGATACGGGTCTCGTGCGCTTCAGCACCCGGGATTACGACTCGTTGTCCGGCCGCTGGATGGCTCGCGATCAGATCTTCTATGAGAGCGGCCAGGCGAACATGTACGCCTATGTCAACAATAACCCGATTATCGTGCGCGACCCTTGCGGTCAGGCGTGTATCGGCGGCTCCCTCTACGAAGGAATCGGCGGCGGCTTCAAGCTCTGCTTCAGCGACGAAGGCGCGGCCATCTGCGGCGAGATCGGCTTAGGCATTGGCGGCGGCATCGACATCAGCCCGTTCGAGGAATTGCCGAAGACGCACGCGGCATTCGAGATCGGCGTTAAGGCCAAAGCAGGGGCCGCCTCCATCGGAGGCGGGTACGAGTGGAAGAAGGAACAAGGAGCGCCATGCGTCGAAGGCGCGCCTAAGCTGTCGCTCGGCTTCGGCCCGCTCGAATACGACGCGCTCACGTTTACGGAGTCCAAAGCATCGGGCACGGTAGATGATATGATCGATGAGAAGAAGGTCAAAGACATCATCGGCGAGCAGTTCGATGAGCATTCCGACAAGGGCTGGAACATGAAGAACGGCCTTGAGGCTTCGGCCAAACTGAAGGGCTGCAAGTCGAGAAAGTGGTAAGGAGTTGACGAGATGGCCGTCCTTGTGGGCGGCCGGACCGCTATGAAATTTGCTTGAACGAAAGAAAGGTGCAGACCCCAGGCTTAATGGAATCGCCCCCACTTGTTAGTTTTGTCTAACAAGTGGGGGCGTTCAGAAGAGGGGCTGCACCTTTCTTCGTATTTACGGCTGATGATGCGGTTTCTACAGGTGCTTGATTTAGGTGCTTGAACTCTAATCCTAACCGCTAACGGAAATGAGAAGCCTTATTTCGAATATACGAGCTTTTTTTCGATGGTAACGGAACGGAGAGCCGTTATTTGCCTATTTCAGCGGTGTTTCGAACACATTCGAAGGTAATAAGGGCGCACAGTTCCGCTAGCCCCTCAATAAGCCTCATTTTCCACTGAATAACGCCTCTCAGTTCCGTAAGCCCCCAGCCTGCCTCTCTTACACCCGTACAAAGCGCATTGAGCGGCTTAATCGCCCCTAACGGACGGTTTCTGCACTTACAAGGCGCTCCCAGCGCCTTAACCCACGCCGGCGGCCGACCTTCACGCTTGCAAGGCGCCCACAGCGCCTTAACCGGCACGCGGAGCCGACTTTTGCCCCTGCAAGGCGCTCTCAGCGTCTTAGAAGTCGGCATCAGTTGGTTTCAGCCCCTGCAAGGCGCTCCCAGCGCCTTAGAAGTTGGCATCAGTTGGTTTCCGCTCCTGCAAGGCGCTCACAGCGCCTTAGAAGTCAGCGTCAGTTGGTTTCCGCTCCTGCAAGGCGCCCACAGCGCCTTAGAAGTCGGCGTAAGTTGGTCTCTGCTATTGCAAGGCGCTCCCAGCGCCTTAGAAGTTGGCATCAGTTGGTTTCCGCTCCTGCAAGGCGCCCCCAGCGCCTTAACCGGCTGGCGCAGCCGGATTCGCCCTTGCAAGGCGCCGCTCTCCCCCTGAAAAATCTGTTCTCTCAAGGGAACGGAAGCGCTTCTTAGTTACCGCGTCCGAGCATAATTTGTTTGGAGAAGGGAGTGGTAAATTTTATGAAAAAAAGGATTGGCATTATCGGAAGTGGAGTTGCCGGCTTGCAGCTGGCGTACTCCTTGAAGAACGAATTTGACGTGACGGTCCTTCATCACGAGGATCCGGAGGACATCCGCCAAGGAAGGGTTCGGTCCACGCAGGTTCATTTTCACCCGGCGCTGGATAGAGCGCAGCGATTCCAGATGCCGGACATGGATGCGGCGCCGTCCATTCAGACGATCCATGTAAGCTTAGGCCCGCAGAAGTTGTTCGTGGGACAGCTCACAGGTCCGGCTAGGTCCGTAGACCAGCGGCTTACCTTCTCAGCGGGGATGGCCGATCTATCCCAACAGGGCGTACCGTTCCGAAAAGCCAGAGTGCAGGCGCATGAAATTGATGCATTAGCCGAAGCCTTCGACCTCCTCATCGATGCGACAGGCAAAGCCGGTCCGCTGCTTCCCTTCCCGGTCGAAAAGGAGCTTACGCCGTTCCAGACGCCGCAGCGGAAATGTATCGTCGGATATTTCACCGGGGTGTCCCCGGTAGAACCCACGGGGGTTTCGATTACCATCATTCCTGGAGCGGGCGAAATGTTCGAAATCCCGGCGTTGACGGAGAATGGGCCAGTCACCATCTTGTTTATCGAGGCGGTGCCTGACGGACCGCTTGATGCTTTCAAAGGAATCAAGACCGCTGAGGCTTTCGAGGAGCGGATGAGGACCATCGTGGAGGACAGCTTTCCGGGCATTGCCGGGCGTATCCAACCTGACGCGTTTGGCCTGGTAGACGAAGGCGCTTACCTGCAGACCGCGGTTACGCCGGTCATCCGAAAACCCTATGTCATACATAACAGCAAGTTAATCGTGGGGTGCGGCGACAGCGTCTTCCTCGCGGATCCCATTACGGGCCAGGGCTGCAACACCGCTTCTTATTGCGCGGAGCAGCTGCTGGAAACTCTCTTGGCCAGCAAGGAGTCCCCGTGGGACGAACAAGTGGGCATGGCGTACTGGAGCCGTGTCAGGCCTTACCTGACGGCGGTGACAGAGTGGACGAACGCGATGACGGGCCCCTTGCCGGAGCATGTCGTACATATTCTCATGCAGGCGGCCTCCAGCCAGGAGGCGGCAAATCAAGTAGCGCATTGGTTCGAGAATCCGCCCGCGGCCCATGCGGCTTTTTTCAACAAACAACCAAGCTAGAATATAGCGAAAAAAAAAAGAAGCATGACCGCAAACGGTCATGCTTCTTGTACAGGAGAGCCTATGACGTGGTACCGTCCCTTCGGCACCACCATGGGCGAGCCCGAGACGGGGTCCGCGATAACCTCGGAATCCATGCCGAAGATGTCCTTCACGAGCGGGCTCGTGATAACCTCGGACGGCGCGCCCTCGGCTACTAGCTTGCCCTCATGAAGAGCAATGATGTGGTCCGCGTACCGCGCGGACAGGTTAATGTCATGGAGGACCATGACGATCGTCGTGCCATGCCTGCGGTTCAGGTCGGTGAGCAGATCCAGAATCTCGACTTGATAAGTAATATCGAGGAACGTGGTCGGCTCGTCCAGGAACAGAATATCCGTCTCCTGCGCAAGCGCCATGGCAATCCAGACGCGCTGCCTCTGGCCGCCGGACAGCTCATCGATATGACGGTCGGCGAACTCGGTAATGCGCATCGTTTCCATCGCTTCGGCTACCGCCGCGTAGTCCTTCTTGGTCCAGTTGCCGAACAAGGACTGGTGGGGGAACCTGCCGCGCCCGACCAGATCCGTCACGGTAATGCCCTCGGGGACAATTGGCGATTGCGGAAGCAGACCCACCACGCGCGCCAGCTGCTTGGGCGGAATTTTGCCCAGCGGCTTGCCGTCGATCGTGATGGTACCGGAAGCAGGCTTAATCAGCCTGGCCAGCGTCTTCAGAAGCGTGGACTTGCCGCAGCCGTTGGAGCCGATAATGACGCTGATCTTATGGCTGGGTATGACCAGATCGACGCCGTGAATAACCGTCTTGTTCTCGTAGCCCGCAACGACCCGCTCGGCCTGGAAGTGATGTGTCGGTTTCATTAAAGTTCTCCCTTCCGATTCATTCGGACTAACAAGAAGATGAGATAAGGCGCCCCGAGCAGACCGGTAATAATGCCTACAGGGAATCTGTAAGGGGTAGCGAACTGCCCGATGAGATCCGCCGCCAGTACCAGGTTGATGCCTACCAATCCAGCAGGAATGATGTTCGAAAAACCGATTCCCACCAATCGCTTGGCGATCGGCCCTGCAAGGAAGGAGACAAAAGCGATCGGTCCCGTTGTCGCGGTGGCGATGGCAATCATGCAGACGGAGCTCACGATCAGCGCGATCCGGCTCTTGTCCGTGTCAACGCCGAGGGAGGTGGCCGCTTGTTCGCCCAGCTCCAGCAGGTTCAGCTGCTTGCCGAGCACGATAATAATCGGCGTGCAGATCAAGACGGCAATCATAAGCGGAGGCAGTCGATCCATCTGAGCGCCGTTAAGACTGCCCGTCAGCCACCGGACCGCGGCGGGAAGGTCCTGCTCCGCGCTGATCAGCATCAGATAGGAGATGGCGGCGTCGATCATGGCTTGGATGCCGATCCCGATCAGGATAAGCCTGCCGATCGAGAAGGCCTTGCCCCTAGACAGCAGATAAATCAGAATGACGGTAGCCAGCCCCGCAACGACGGATGCGACGGAGATAACGGCGCCGCTGGCTTGAAGAACGACAATGCAGAAGACGGCCGCCACGCTGGAGCCCGACGTAATGCCGATCACGTTCGGATTGGCAAGCGGGTTGCGCAGCATGGTCTGGAACACATAGCCGGCGACGCCGAAAGCGAAGCCCGCGAACAGACCCGCCAGCATTCTCGGCAGTCGGATCGTGCTTACCGCGAAGGAGACGCCCTTAATCTGCTCGCCGGACAGCGCCCGGATCACATCCTTCACGGGATAGACGGTATTGCCTAACATCAGCATGGCGCAGCACAGTACGCAGGCGAGCACCGCGAGAAGGCTGGTCACGAGTATCCATCGGCCTTGTCTCCGGCGCCGGCCTGCCATGATTAATGTAATTGTAGGGTTTGTATGGGTCATAATGAACGCACTTTCGATCTCATAGCGACTATGATTAGTATAGGTGCCCCGATAAAGGCCGTCACGACCCCAACCTCAAGCTCTCCGGGGCTGCCGATCAATCGGCCGCCCACATCTGCTAAGGTAAGAATGGCGGCCCCTGCGATAGCGGACATCGGGATGACAAACCGTAAATCGGCTCCAAGCAGAAGGCGAATGACGTGGGTCGATAACAGTCCGATAAAACCGATCGGTCCGGCCAGCGCCGTCGTCGCGCCGCATAATAATACGCCAGCCAGCGCCGCCGTGAAGCGGAGCGTCCCCGTCCGAACGCCGAGGCCGGTCGCCGTATCGTCCCCCAGCGCCAGCGCATTGAGCGCCGGCGCCACGAGGAAGGCGATCAGCAGCCCGCCTAGCAGGAACGGGAGGAACGTGCCGATGCCGCCCCAGCTGGCCGAACCGACGCTTCCGACCTGCCAGAACCGAAACTCATCCATGACGTACGAGCGCGGAATCATAATGGCGGTAACGAGGGAGCCGAGGGCGGCGCTGGTGGCGGCTCCGGCCAAAACAAGCTTAATGGGCGTGGCTCCGCCACGCCCCATTGAGCCGATTCCGAACACGAACACCGCGGTAATCGCGGCGCCGGCCAAAGCTAGCCATATATATTGATTCGCGGTGCTGATGTTCCAGAACGCGATGCCGCACACCACGAACAACGATGCGCCCATGTTGACGCCCAGTATACTGGGGTCCGCAATGGGATTGCGCGTGACGGACTGCATCAGCGCCCCGGATACCCCGAGCGCCGCTCCGCAGCATAAGCTGAAGACGGTGCGGGAGATCCGCTTCTGCACGATGTTGGCCGAGTAGGAGCTCAGGTCGGGACGGAACAATCCGTCTATGACCTCCTGCAGCCTCAAGGACTTGGAGCCCAGGGCCAACGAGGCGAGCACGCACAGGAGAAGCAGGACTAGGCAGCCCACTAGAACCAAGGCGAAATGCTTAGGGAATTGCGAACGAATCCCGCCTGTGCCCGTGCTCGAAATCGAAGCGCTATTCATTGAGCTTATCAACGGCTCCGCCAATCAGCGCCAGGTACTCATCCAAGGTATAGGCGATGGAGAGCGGGTTCGGGTTGCCGGAAGCGGCCAGCGGCGTTCCGTTGCCGATGAAGACGACGGACCCTCTTTGGATCGCCGGAATCTTGCCCAGCAGGGAGTCGGCTTTCACCGCTTCGTACAAGGACTCGTCGCCATATCCGATAAGAATGTCGGCATCGTTCAACGCTTCGGCGTTCTCGGCGCTCAGCTGCAGCGAGTAGGCAGCCGGATCCGTAATTTGGCTTGTCACGCTCTCCGGGTATTCCATGCCGAGCTCGATCAGGAATTCGCCGCGAGGATCCGCAGGCGTGTAAATGTGCAGCTTGGACATATCCTTAGCCGAGAAGTTGACCCAAACGACTTTTTTGCCTTTCATTTGCGGATATTTGCTTGCTCCTTCTTGAATCAGAGCTTCGGTATCCTTGATGAGCTGTTCGCCCTCTGCCTGCATGCCCATGCCCATTGCCGAGAACTGAACTTGCTCGCGCCAAGTCGTGGCCCAAGGCTTCGTCTGGTAAGCGACGACCGGAGCGATCTCGCTCAGCGTGTCGTACTCTTCTTGCGTAATGCCGGAGTAAGCGGCCAGAATAACATCCGGATCGGAATCGGAGATCCTTTCGAAATCAAGTCCGTCCGTGTCTTGGAAAATGTTCGGGGTTGCTACGCCCAGCTCATCGAGCTTCGCTTTCGTCCAAGGCAGCAGGCCGCTGTCGTCTTGGACGCCGTAGTTGGCAGCCGAGAAGCCTACAGGCACGACGCCGAGGGCCAGAGCCACGTCATGGTTCGCCCATTGAATCGTAGCGACGCGTTCAGGCTTGCTCTCGATGACCGTTTCGCCGAAAGCATGTTTGATTGTGATGGGATATTCCACAGCCGCTGCTTCTTCCTGAGCAGGAGTTGCCGTTGCCGTCTCCGCGGGAGCGGTAGCGGACGAAGTCGGCTCCGCCGCCGAGTTTGTGTTCTTCGTCTGGCTGGAGCAGCCGACGAGCGAAATCATAACGGCAGCCGAAACGAGCAGTGTTTTAAACGAGATTTTTTTGGCATTCATTTTGCAGACCCATCCCTTATCTAGTTCTAGTATGTGATAATGATTATCAACGTCATTTACTATATATTCTCTTTTGGAGGGTTGTCAATATATAATGATGAAAGAATGAAATTTTTCTGAAAAATATAAAAAAGTATGGCGAAACCATGAAAGCTGACATGGCATACATCATTTTTAAAAGACTTTCAATTCCTGACCATATCTGTCAGTGATCTTAGTCTATACTGGCTATAGGAAGAACTAGTACAAGGAGGCACTACCATGAAAGATCATAATCACTACGGCATGTTTATCGAGGTGAGCGAGGACTGCCCCGTCTCCCAAGCGGAAATCCCGAAGGCGAAAGGCGATTCGAAGACGGTGCCGGTCATCCATTACGAGATGATCGCGGGACATCCCTACCGGTACACGCAGGAAGACGTGTTGTTCGAAACCTACGCGATCCGGAACGACATTGCGGAGGAGCAGCGGGAGGCTGCGCGGCAGGCGTTCTTCTCCAAAGGTCAGCCTTGTCTGCGGACATCCTCGCTGGGCAAACGCTACGGCTGGGGCATTCATCACAATGCCGAAGGGAAGATGGCCCTCTATGCCGTCGAATCGGACGAGTACAAGGCATTCGCGAACGACGAAAGCATCAAACGAGTGAAGGCGATGCGCGCAAGCCGGAAGTGAGGCAGGACGAATAGCATGAAGCGAATAACAATCGGTTTGTTTGCCCATGTGGATGCAGGCAAGACGACTTTTGCGGAACAGCTGCTGTACCATACGAACAGCATCCGGTCGAGGGGACGCGTCGATCATAAGGATGCTTTCCTGGACAGCCACGATATCGAACGGGCAAGGGGCATCACGGTATTCGCGGATCAGGCCATGATGGAATATAAAGGCGACTCGTATTATTTGATCGATACGCCTGGGCACGTCGATTTCTCCCCGGAGATGGAACGCGCGATTCAGGTCATCGATTACGCCATCGTTATCGTGAGCGCGGTTGAAGGCGTGCAGGGCCATACCGAGACGGTCTGGCAGCTGCTTCGCAAGCGGCGGGTCCCGACGTTCTTCTTCATCAACAAAACGGACCGGGTCGGCGCGGATGCGGATCGAACGGTTGAGGACATTCGTCGGCAACTGACGGGGGATGTCTGTTCCATAACGGGAAGCTTCGCGGAAGGCACCGTCGGCGAGGCGCTGCGAGAATTCATGGCCGAGCGGGACGAGTCGCTGCTGGACGCGTTCTTGGAGGGAAGAGCCGATCCGACCTTCTGGCTGGATGCCTTGCAGACGATGATTCGAGAGGCTCGCCTCTTCCCATGCGCTCACGGCTCCGCGCTTCAGGATACGGGCATCGCCGAGTTTTTGGAGCAGCTGTGGCTGCTGACGACGACGGCCAATGAGGAGGACGCTCCATTTGGAGGACGCATTTATAAAATAAGGCATGATCCGAACGGAGTACGGCTTACGTTCATCAAGGCGCTGAGCGGCAAGCTGAAGGTTCGTGACCAGCTGCAGTATGAGAGTGGTGGAGCGGCGCACGACGAGAAAATAACGCGGCTCTTCCTGGTGAACGGCAGTAAATCGCAGCCCGTGGAGCAAGTGGCGGCCGGCGATTTGTTCGCGGCCGTCGGTCTATCCGCGGCGGAGGCCGGACAGGGGCTTGGGCTGCTTACGGACAAGCTGTCCTACGAGTCGGAGCCCACCCTGCAGTCGAGGGTGCTGTTCGACGAATCGCTTCACGTGCAGAAGGTGCTCGGCGCGTTCCATATTCTGAACGCGGAGGATCCGTCCTTGAACGTGGTCTGGAATGAAAGCCTGCAGCAAATACATATCCGCGTAATGGGCGTCATTCAGCTGGAGGTGCTGGAGCAGCTCGTAAAGGAGCGGTTCGGTTTCGCCGTCTCCTTCGGCCAGCCGGAAATTTTGTATAAAGAAACGATTCGGTCGGCCGTGACGGGATATGGCCATTTCGAGCCGCTTCGGCATTATGCGGAGGTGCACCTCCTCCTTGAACCAGGTGAGCGGGGCAGCGGCATCGCATTCTCGAGCGACTGTCATCCGGAGGTACTACCTTCTAATTATCAAAACCTGGTGGAGTCCCATCTCTACGAACGGGAGCATCACGGGCTGCTGACCGGCATGCCGGTCACCGACCTGAAGATCACGCTGCTGAGAGGACGGGCGCACAAGGAACATACGCACGGCGGGGATTTCCGCGAGGCAGCCTTCCGCGCGCTGCGCCAGGGGCTGG
Source organism: Paenibacillus soyae (assembly GCF_024623455.1). Classification (GTDB taxonomy): domain Bacteria; phylum Bacillota; class Bacilli; order Paenibacillales; family Paenibacillaceae; genus Pristimantibacillus; species Pristimantibacillus soyae. The sequence continues at coordinate 218,605 of NZ_JANIPJ010000011.1, forward strand.
AGAAGGCGGACAACGTCCTGCTGGAGCCCTATTACGATTTCAAAATCAAAGTAAGCATCGACGAGATGGGGCGGGTGCTGTCCGATATTCAGCGCGCGGCCGGCACGTTCGAGCCGCCTCAGACGACCGCAGCCCACGCGATTATTTCGGGAAGGGTGCCCGTATCGACCTTTATGAACTATAGCATGGAGTTCGCTTCCTTCACGCATGGGCGGGGCAGCATCCGCTGCGTGTTCGGCGGCTACGACCTGTGCCATAACCCGGAGGAGGTCATCGAACGGTTGGGCTATCGGAAGGACGCCGATCCTCTCTATACGTCCTCCTCCATCTTCTGCGCCAAGGGAGCCGGCTACTCGGTACCATGGGACGAGGCGGAAGCCAAGATGCATTTGCTATAATGAGCCTTGTAAGGGGTAGATGCAGATGAAGAAATGGATGGCTGCCGCGGTCTGCTGCTTCTTGTTGCTGACAGGCTGCGCGGCGAATAAGGCGGAAGAGCCCGCCGATCAACAGAAGGAGGGAGAAAGCGTGAATCCAAGCGCAAACGAAATGCTGCTCCAAGCGGCGGCAAAGAGAGGACAAGCCGATAAGGTCGCCGAGTGGATAAGGGAAGGCGCCGACCTGAACGCGCAGGACGACGAAGGACGCACGGCTCTCATGCTTGCAACGTATAACCAAGATCTCGAGACGGTGAAGGTTCTCATCGAGGCGGGAGCCGACGTCAACAAGCAAGACGGCATGAAGAACAGTCCGTTTCTGTACGCCGGAGCAGAGGGCTATCTGGATATTCTCAAGCTGACCATTGACGCGGGCGCCGATCCGGCCATCACGAACCGTTATGGCGGAACCGCCTTGATTCCGGCTTCCGAACATGGTTATGTGGAGGTCGTTAAAGAGCTCCTGACCAGGACGACCGTCGATGTCAACCATGTGAATAATCTGGGGTGGACCGCCCTGCTTGAGGCTATCATTTTAAACAATGGAAACGAGAGGCAGCAGCAGACCGTGCAATTGCTGATCGATCACGGGGCGGACGTCAACCTGGCGGATCATGATAACGTAACCCCTCTGCAGCATGCCCGCAGCAAGGGATTCAAGGAAATCGAGCGAATATTGCTGGAAGCGGGAGCGAAGTAAACCAGCGGTGTGTTCCCGATTCAGCGGAAAAACGGCGGTGCAGGGGATTGACCCAAACACCGCCGTTTCTTTATTAGAAATCAAAGTTATCCGGATCCGGTCCTACCCGCAAATTGCGATTCAAGCCATCGATGCGTTCCATGTCCTCGCGGCTGAGCTCGAAATCGAACAACGACGCGTTCTCGATGATGCGGTGCTCCTTCGTCGATTTCGGTATGGTGACGACGCCGTGCTGAAGATCCCACCGAAGGATCACTTGCGCAACCGATTTGCCATACTTCGCCGCAAGCTCGACCAGCGCCGGTTCCTGAAGCAGCTCGCCCTGCATGAGCGGGGACCAGGCTTCAAGCTGGATGCCATGCTGGGTAGTGAATCGTAGCAGCTCCTTTTGGGTGAGACGCGGGTGGAATTCGACCTGGTTCACCATCGGCTTGATCTCGGCATCCTCCATCAGATCCTCGAGATGATGGATCTGGAAGTTGCTTACGCCGATCGCTTTGACCCGGCCTTCCTTGTACAACTCCTCCAGCGCTCTCCATGCATCCTTGTACTTCCCGGCGACCGGCCAGTGAATGAGATACAGATCGAGATAGTCGAGGCCGAGCTTCTCCAAGCTGGCTTCATAGGCCGATAGCGTGGCCTCGTAGCCCAAGTCGGCGTTCCACACCTTCGAGGTGACGAACAGGCGGTCTCTCGGAATGCCGTTATCCTGCATGGCCTGGCGAATGCCCTCGCCGACGCCGCTCTCGTTCCCGTAGATAGCGGCCGTGTCGATGCTGCGATAGCCGTGCGCGATGGCCGTCCTTACCGCCTCGACTAATTCCGTACCTTCCTCCACCTTGAATACCCCGAGCCCAAGGCCCGGCATTTGCACGCCATTGTGCAGAGTAACGGTGTCTTGCAGATGCTGTATCATAACAATTTTCCTCCTAAAATGTGTGGTTATCTTGTGTTAAGCGGATTTTTTTGCGGTAAGCTGTACGACGTTTGCGTGATCTCTCTTGTCCAAAACTCGGGCCCATCCCGTAAGCAGAGCCGCTCCGAGCACCATCAACGCCCCGATCCACGTCGTATGGATCAGTCCGATAGAGTCGGCCACGACGCCCCCCAAGTAGGCGCCGAGCGCAATGCCGGCGTTAAACGCGGCGATGTTGACGGCGGAAGCTACGTCCTTCCCTTCGGGGGCGAACCGTTCCGCGAGCATCACGACGTATACCTGCAGCCCCGGCACGTTCATGAACGCGAGCAAGCCCATGAAGAAGATCGTGATCAGTCCGGCGACCTGGTACGGCGCGGTGAACATAAACGCCAATAGCACGATGGCCTGAATGGCGAACATATAGAACAAGGCCTTCACGGGATTGCGGTTCGCGGCTTTTCCTCCGACCACGTTGCCGATGGCAATTGCGATGCCATAAACGAGGAGGATTAGAGCGACAGTCTTTTCTTCAAATCCGGTTATATCGTGAAGCAACGGGGATAAATAAGTAAAAACGACGAACGTTCCCCCGTAGCCTAATGCGGTGATCGTGAAGGATAGCAGCATGCGGCCGTTCGTGACCAGCTTCACTTGGTCGCGGAAGCTTGTTCTGGCGCCCTGACGCAAACTCGAGGTGACCAGTACCATGTTGGCGATGAAGGCAAGGACACCGATCGCCACGATCGCGGCAAAGGCCGCCCGCCAGCCCATGAGCTGTCCGATATACGTGCCGAGCGGCACGCCGGTGACTGTCGCGACGGTCAGCCCGGAGAACATGACCGAGATGGCGCTGGCCCGCCGATTCTCCGGAACAAGATCGGCCGCAATGGTCGATCCGATCGACATGAAGACGCCATGCGACAGCGCGGAGATGATGCGGGCGGCGAGCAGCATCTCGATCCCGCTTGCGGCCGCGGCCATCAGATTGCCGGCAATAAACACCGCCATAATCCACAGCAGCAGCGTTTTGCGCGGGATGCCCGCGGTCAGCGACGTCAGCACCGGCGCGCCGAAGGTGACGCCCAGCGCATACAAGGTAACGGTTAATCCGGCGGTCGCCACCGGTATATGAAAGTCTTCGGCAATAAGGGGCAGCAGCCCGACGCTGATAAACTCGGTTGTTCCTATGGCGAAGGCGCAGACGGCTAAAGCCAGCAAGGCCAGCATGTTCTTATTTTTTTCTCGTGCCATGGTTCCACTCCTCAACTCTCTATTCAATCCGGCCGGTGAATGCTATTATGATGGAATTGATTCAGAATGGGTAGTACGTACTTTGAAGTGATATAGGTACCAAAAAGTGCCCATGAGCGACAGCAAGGAGGGAATAGCCATGGCGAACGAGACGGCCGTGAAGAAGAAATACAACATATCCGTAGAAGCTACCTTGGAGGTGATCGGGGGCAAGTGGAAGTGCGTCATTCTATGTCATTTGACGCATGGGAAGAAGCGGACGAGCGACTTGAAGCGCCTGATGCCCGGCATTACGCAGAAGATGCTGACCCAGCAGCTTCGGGAGCTGGAGGAGGACGGGATCGTTAACCGGATTGTCTACAATCAGGTGCCGCCGAAGGTGGAATACGAGCTGAGCGAGTACGGCTGGAGTCTGCAGAAGATTTTGAACGCTTTATGCGATTGGGGCGAACAGCATATTATCAAAAAATACGGCGATAAATTCTCGGTGCTGGAGGACAGCATTCTCAATCAATAGCCCGTGGACAAAAAGAAACAACCCGCTGCCATCAGCGGGTTGTTTCGTATGCTATGCTACTCGCGAATCGCGATTTGCTCGGCGTCGATCCGTACTTCTTCGGCGCGGATCACTTGCTTGAAGAAGGAGATCGGCACATAGGTCACGCCGTCCGACAGGACCGGAGCCGTGCCCAGCTCGATCGGAGCCATCTTCGCATAGACGTAGTAGTCCTCGCCAATCTGGAGGGAGATGACCGGACCTACTCTTACGGTTCTCGTCTCGGCTTCCCATGTCAATTCATAGCCGAGCGCTTCGGCGATTGCGCGGAGCGGCACCATGACCGTCCCTTCCTCGTTCGCATACGCGCTTGGAGCTTCAACCGATTGGCCATTGACCAGCCATGGCTTCTCCTCCAGGTTGTTCAGATCCTTAATGATGACGCCGGATTCATCGGCCGTCTCCCGTTCATTCAAGACAACGATCCGAGTCGGGGTCGTCTGCCCAGGATAGCTTAATTGCACGGCCTGATACTCCACGAAGAGCTTCCGATCCGTCAGATCGCCTTCGAATGCCGCTCCGTCTTGCGTAACGACCTTCGTTTCGTCCGTTACGTTCAGCTTTAACGACCCGTCGCTGTTAAGCAGCGTCTCATCGAAGCGATCCACCATGACCGAACGGTCATCCTTAACCAGCGCAACGGCTTCCACGTCATAACGCGGCGGATAAATCATCAGCATCGGAGCGTTCGCATCGTAGAAGGCGATAATCTCCGCGCCTACGGCAAGCTTCTCATCGACATATGCCTGCTCGGATATCGTCAAATGAATCGTTTCGCCCTCTTGAGTCTCCACTGTAATGAATTGCTGGTAAGACGCGTCTTCTTGCTCCGGCTCGGCGATCTCTTGAATCGTGCCCGTCACGCTTGCGAAGGCCGCTTGATCCACGTCTTGCTCGCCCTGTTCGGGAAGCACCACGATTTGCTCCGGAGTCGTCTGAGCGGGAATGCTGCGGGTGGATGGACCGTACACCACGATGAGATCCTGGCCCGCTAGTTCGCCGTCGTAGGCCGTCCCATCGGTATGTATAATCTCCGTAGCGTCCGCGACGTTCAGCTTGAGCGTCCCGTCGGCGCTAATCAAATTCTCGTCGAATTGATCGACCTTCACGTTGCGGCCATTGTCGACCTCGGCAATGGCGACGGCCGAGTATTGAGGCGGGTAGATCATAATAACGGGCAAATTCGCATCGTAGAAGCCGATGATCTCCGCTCCGACCTTCAGCTCATCGAGCAGATAAGTCTGCTCGGACACGACAAGGTGAGTGGTGGCTCCGTCTGCCGTTTTGACCGTCACCAGCTGCATGTCTTTATTTTGGCCATGATCGTTGATGGCTTCAACGGTTCCTTTCACGGACATATAGTGCGCGGCCGGCTCGAGTTGCTCTTGGCCGACCTCTGCTTTGATCGGTTGGATGCTGCCGGGCAGGGAGCCCCCATTCGTATTGGCGTAAATGGCGGTTGCGGAAGTGAGGGACAGTACCGTTACCGATAGTGTGCCGAGTAATGTTTTTCCCATCTTGTTGCTCATTATGTTCGCTCCTTGTCTCGTAATGGTGTTGTGTGTTGTTCCTGCCTATCCTGACGGGACAAAATGGAATAAGGTTGCACCGTCCGCTCCCGAAATGGGATGACGCCTCTTTCGTTTCTTGCATATGGAAAGGTTCCGCGGCGCATAATGTAGGGGAATTTCATTAATCGGCGCAAGGAGAATGGATGAATGAACGTGACGCATGAAGTCGGGCTGTCGTCCACGGAAATCGCGTGGTTATGGTCGGTTTATATTAACGAAACGATGTCGATCTGCATAACCAAACATTTGAAGCAGCACAACAGCTATGAGGACGTCGCAGTCCTATTGCAGAGATCGCTGGAATTGTCCGAGAAGCATGTGGAGGAAATAAAAAAAATTTTTACCAAAGAGAATTTTCCGATACCCGCGGGATTCTCGGAGAACGATTTAAATGTAAGCGCGCCCGCGCTATTTTTCGACTTGTTCTCCGTCAGCTATGTATACGGGATGAGCCGAATCGGGATGTCCACTTACAGCATGATCGTATCCAGCGTAGCCCGCAATGACGTTCGCGAATTTTTTACGCAGTGTCTGCAGTCCACTCTCGAATTGTACAATATCTCGGTTGAGTTGATGCTGGAGAAAGGACTATACGATCGGCCGCCCATGGTTCCTTATCCCGACCATATCGAGTTTATCCGGAAGAAGGAAACCTTCATTTCGCAGTGGATGGAGAAAGAGCGTCCCCTTAACGTCATCGAGATGTCGGAGATGTTCTTCAATATTGAACGGAATTACTTCGGATTAATCCTATTGACGGGGTTGATTCAGGTCGTTCAAGACGAGAAGGTTAAAAAATATTTGATACGGGGAAAACAGCTGGCCCAAAAGCAGATAAAATTTCTAAATAAAACCTTCATCCAAGATGATCTCCTGGGAACGGTCATGGTGAATTCCGAGGTGTCCACGTCAACGGTCTCGCCGTTCTCCGACAGGCTGATGATGTTCCTGGTCACAGCCCTTAATACGCAGGGAATTGCTTATGTCGGGCATGCTTTATCCATATCCTCCAGAACGGATCTTGTCGCCGAATATTCCAAAACGATACCGGAAATCGTAAAGTTCGCAAAGGACGGAATGGATCTCATGATCGAGTACAAGTGGCTGGAAGAGCCGCCTCACGCGCCAAACCGGAAGGAACTAGCGAAGCTATAAGAGCGAAACGGTTCGTCATCCAACGAACCGTTTTTTTGTTGTGCCTCTATTCAAACAAAAAAAGAAACCGACGCGATGTGAGGCCACTGAAAAAGTCCATCTCATAGAAAAAGGTACAGTCATTCAATTAAATTGAAGAGGCTGTACCTTTTTTTCTGTATAATTGAGTCATAACGAAAAGCAGGTGAGTGCGGATGATTAGGAAA
>NZ_JANIPJ010000012.1 GCF_024623455.1 Paenibacillus soyae
TTTACTGGTAGTTAGATTACAAGCGAGAAAAGTCTGTCAAAAAACTTTTTGACAGACCCTTATTCAAGTGCGTCAAAAACGTAGGAGCGACACAGACGCTTGACAGGTTTCGTTCATATCAAGGGCTCTCAGTTCCGCAACAGTCACGACTTCCGCAACATTCACGACTTGGGTTCAAGCACCTGTGCAAGCATCCGTTCAGATACCGGTTCACGTAAGTAATGAACGTAAGAGTAAAGTCAATTCATAAGTGAGGAGCCTGTGCATGATCGAATCGAAGGAACAGCTGGAAGCGGCTGCAAGTAAGATCGCGCAGCTGAAGAGCGAAATCGCGAAGGTGATCGTCGGACAGGAGATGGTCGTGGAGCAGCTGCTCTGGTGTTTGCTCGCCGGCGGGCACGCTCTGCTGGAGGGAATTCCGGGACTCGGCAAAACGATGCTGGTCCGAACCGTGGCCGATACCGTGTCGCTGCGTTTTTCCCGCATCCAGTTCACGCCGGACTTGATGCCGTCCGATATTACCGGCACGACGTTAATGGAGTTCGGCACGCAAGGCGCCGCCTCGCAAAGGTTCCAGCCCGGACCGATCTTCGGTAACCTGGTGCTGGCCGACGAGATTAACCGGGCGACGCCGAAGACGCAAAGCGCGCTGCTCGAGGCCATGCAGGAAGGAACGGTTACGGCTGGCGGGGAGACGCATGTGCTGCCGAAGCCTTTTTTCGTGCTGGCCACGCAGAATCCGATCGAGCAAGAAGGCACGTACCCGCTGCCGGAAGCGCAGCTGGACCGCTTCTTGCTGAAGATCGGTGTCGAATATCCGACGCGCGAGGAGTTGAAGGAAATCGTCCTGCGCACGACCACTCTCTCCCAGCCCAAGGCCAGCGTTGCGATGACGGGCGAGGAGCTGATTCACATCCAGCAGCTGGCCAAAGGGCTTCTCGTTGCCGACGACGTGCTCGACCTGGCCGTGAGACTCGTTATGATGACGCATCCGGAAGAAGCCGACGCGCCGGAGGACGTGAAGCGGTATGCCCGGTTCGGCGCAGGTCCCCGCGCCATACAAGCGTTGATCGCGGTAAGCAAAGTTCGCGCCTTAAGCCATGGCAGGCTGCACGTTTCCTGGAATGACCTGCGGACGGCAGCGCTGCCGATTCTGCGTCATCGCATCGTGCTTACTTATGAGGCGCAGGCTCTCGGGCTTACGGCGGACAAGCTGACCCGATCGATCCTTGAAGCGATAGAGGCGTCGCGATGAAGCTTCAGGCATCCTCGGCGATAACGGCCGAAGCCGCGCTTAAGCTTTTGTTTCCCGATCTATCGGTGCTTGCGCTAGCGGAACGTCTCCGGCTGTCATCGGGGAACCGCATTCGCGGCACGATGGCCGGCAAGCGGCGGTCCGTAACGCTCGGAGGCTCGCAGGAATTCGCGGATTATCGCCCGTATTCGCCTGGAGACGATACGCGGCGCATCGATTGGAATGTGTACGGGAGAACCGGCCGCGCTTACGTGCGGCAGTATTGGGACGAGCAGGAGCTGCATGCCCATTTGTACGTGGATGCTTCTCGTTCGATGTCATTTGCCGGCGGATCTGCCGTCAGCAAGCTGCAATATGCCCTTCGATTGGCGGCGCTTGTCGGTTTTGCCGCGCTTGCCGGCGACGACCGCGTTACGGTACGCGCGTTCGATGAGCAAACCATGGGAATGGAGCTCCCGGCTTTGCAGGGAAGGCCGGCTTTTACGAAGCTGTATCGATTTCTGGCCGGCATGTTCGCCGAAGAAAGCCGGTCATCGGGCGGCGGCGCGACCCGTTCGGACCGCCCGGATGTCGGGGCAAGCGATCTGACGCTACCGTTCGGAATGCCGGGTGCCCTTCCAAGAAGGGCAGGCGTAACATGGCTGTTCACGGACGCGATGTTCGAGTCCGGATTGCGCGAAACGCTGCTTACGCTATCGTCGACCGGGCAGCAGGTCGTGTTCGTCCATTTGCTTTCCCCGGAAGAGGTGGACCCTAGCTTAAGCGGAGAGCTGAAGCTAGTGGACAGCGAGCTGGGGACGGGGAAGGAAGTCGCTATTTCGGAGAAGCTGCTGCGGGAGTATCGGGCATCCGTGAGAGCCTACCAGGAACAATTGACGGCGACGTGCGCCGAGCTCGGAGCCTCGTACGTTTTTTTGGAGACGGGCATGTCGATGACGGAGGCTTTGCAGCGATTGCTCGCCCTCCCCGGAGGGCTGAAGAAGTAGCTTGCGGTTGATCGACCATTATGCTTACGAAGTGAGTTTTTCTTCGAAAAACTAAGCTTATGCTTACGAAGTGAGTTTTTCTTCGAAAAACTGTAGGAGGTGATAGCTTGCAATTTCTATCCGCGGCTTCGGCGTGGTTTGCGGCGGCGCTTCCCCTTATCGCGCTGATGTACCTATTGAAGAGGACCTATCGGGAGACCGAGGTGGCCAGCCATTTGCTATGGCGGCGGCTGCTGCAGGAGCAGGAAGCGAACAGGCCGTGGCAGAGATTGCGCGGGCGATTGCTGCTGCTCCTGCAGCTGCTTGCGGCGCTGCTGCTCGTGCTGGCCCTGATGGAGCCGGCCGCGCTGCGACCGGCCGGCTCGAAGGGGCATGCCGTGCTGGTTATGGACCGATCGGGAAGTATGGCCGAAGTATCGGCCGAAGCGGCGGGGGCGGAACGGAGCACCCGGTTCGAGGAAGCGGTACAAGCGGCGAAGCAGTGGATCGCGCAGCAGCCTGGCGGACGGCCGATCAGTCTTATCGCCTCCGGAGCCGAGCCGATGGAGCTGGCATCCGCGGAGACCGACCACGAGTCCATCATTCGGTTGCTGGACGAGATTAGGCCATTTTATGGGAATACGGATAATGCCGCCGCCTTGTCGTTAGCGGACTCTTTGCATCTAGGCGAAGAGGATGGCATCACGCTGCTGTTTACGGACGGCCGATGGCGCGACGCGGAGGAGGCGAATCAGCTCGCGTTGAACGCGGCTGCGGAGATTAGAAGGATTGGCGCCGAGGATCGGCCGGACAACGGCTCGATTATTCAGATGGGCATCGCTTCGGATTCGTCCGACAACCATCTCCTGCATGCGACGGTGACGGTTCAAAACAATGGAAGCGGGGAGAAAACCTTCACCGTTCGATTGCTCGCCGTCCAAGAAGACGGGAGCAGCGAAGCCGCGCGGGAGCTGCAGCTCGCGGTTCCTCCCGGGGAATGGAGAAGCGCCGAGGCTTCAGGTCTTCCTCCCGCGGACTACTACAAGGCCCAGCTGCTCCCCGCCGTGGATGGCGTGTCGGCGGACAACTTGGCCTACGGTTTTCCGGCGGTTCGGCAGAGCAGCAGAACGCTGCTCGTGACGGAGGGTAATTTGTTTCTGGAGAAGGCACTGATGCTGGCGGGCGTGCAGCCCGTAAAGATCCATCCGGATGCCGCCGCGCCGTCCGAAGAGTCCGCGCAGGCTATCGATTGGATCGTGGTCGACGGGAATTACGAGAGATTATCGCAGGATGCAGGCTGGGAGAAGCTGCTGAGCGGAAAGCCGCTTTGGCTGATCGATCATCCCGAGAATGAAGCTCCGACTACCGCCGTTCCGAAGCATGCCGCCGTAGAAGCGGCCGAGCATCCCGTTACCTCATACATTACGCTTCAAGACACGCATATTGGCAAGCTTCATGTGCCGCTATCCGATGAGGTTGACTGGGGGGCGCCGATCCTAACGTTCGGCGAGATACCGGCCATCTTCGCAGGCTCCGAACAAGGAAGGCCGAGACTGCGTTATACGTTCAATCTGCAGGACACGGACTTGCCGCTTCGACCGGAGTTTCCCGTCTTGATCGTGCAGTCCGCAGAATGGATGAGCGGAGGGTCGCTCGGCGACCTCGGCGTCGTCCAAGCTGGCGGCGCGGTTGAAATCCCGTTTCGTTCGGAGACGGCGCGTGCCGAATGGGAGGCGGTCGAGCTGTTAGACGCCGGAGTTGGGGCAGCAGGCACAACAGCGAAGCAGAATCTACCGGCTATCGATCTGACTGCGTCCAGCCAAGAAGCGCCGTCCATTCCCGGCTTGTACAGACTTCTCGAAACAGGTAGCGATGGCGAAATGGCGGGCAGCCGTTATTTGGCCGTTAAGCCGGATTACGCGGAATTCGCGTCTGGACAAGGCGACGAAGGGCTGCTCACGCTGCAGTATCGTTCGGACGGAGGAGATGCCGCCGCGCCGGACAACGATTCCGGAGCTCCGCTAGTCCAGGAGCCTCTGCTGCTATGGGCCGTATTGGCCGTGCTCCTCGTGATGCTGATGGAATGGGAGGTGTATCGCCGTGGGCATGCAGGCTAATTCGGTTTGGGCGCTTCTTCTTCTTCTGCCTCTTATAGCTTATATCTGGTGGATGGTTCGCCGCACGCCAAGACTGAGCGGCGTCCGGAAGCTGGCGGTTGTTGCGACCCGTACTCTTACTCTCCTGCTTCTTATTGCGCTGGCGGCCGGACTGACGCCATACCGAATGCAAGAGCAGCGGAACGTTGTTTTTGTCGCGGACCGTTCCGCCAGCATGAAGGGAGAGGAGCGGCAAGGAGCATGGATTGCGAAGGCATGGACGGAAAAGCCGGAGGAGGGCTTCGCCGGGATCGTCTCGACGGGTCTTCACGCCGTAGTCGACCGGCCGCTCGCAAGCGGCGCGCTGCCGAGCGGAGAGGCTTACTCGTTCCGGACGGAGCTCGCGAGTTTCTATACGGATCTAGCGAAAGGCTTGCAGCTCGGCGCCGCGATGCTGAAGGAGCAGGGCGGAGGCCGCATCGTGCTGCTGTCGGACGGAGCGGAGAATGCCGGCGACGCCATGCGTCAGGCAAGATTGCTGCAGGATGCCGGCATACCCGTCGACGTCGTGCATTTGTCTTCGGAGCTTGCCCGCGACGCGTCGATCGAGGAGCTCCGGGTGCCCGGCGTACTGAAGCAGGGGGAAACGTTCAGCTTCGAGCTTGCCATTCGCAGCACGTTCGCGGGCGAAGCCGAGCTCCGGCTCTATGAGGATGATCGCGAGCTCGCCGTCTCGAAGGTGATGCTCGAACGCGGAGACAATCGCTTTGCCATGCAGAACGTAGCGATCGAACCGGGCTTTCACCGGTATCGCGCCGAGGTGGCCGCCGCGGGAGACGAGCAATCCGCGAACGACGCCGCCCACGCTTTCGGCAGGGTCGGCGGCCCGCCGAAGGTTCTCATCGTGGAAGGAAAGCCGGGCTCGTCGGTTAATATCGAAGCCGCGATGACCGCATCGCTGATCGGGCATGAGACGATCGGACCGGAGCAGTTATCCCGTGAGCTCGCTTCATATGCCGCATATGACAGTATAATTCTTCATAACGTGCCCGCGACAAGGATCGCGGAGCAGCCGATGGAATGGCTGGCCAAGGCAACGGGCGACTACGGCGTCGGACTCGTGATGCTTGGCGGAGACGAAAGCTTCGGTCTGGGCGGGTATTTCCAAACGCCGGTGGAACGGGCCCTGCCCGTCTACATGGATCTGAAGGGGCGGAAGCAAATGCCTTCCTTGGGACTTGTTCTTGTTATCGACCGGTCCGGCAGCATGGGGGACGGCAAGCTGGAGCTGGCCAAGGAAGCGGCCATGCGAACCGTAGAATTGCTGAGAGACGCGGATACGGTGGGCGTCGTCGCCTTCGACTCCATGCCCTGGTGGGTCGTCGAGCCGACGCCGCTCACGAACAGGGATGAGGTGCTGGAGAAGATTCAAGGCATCCAGGCGGAAGGCGGCACCGAGATCTATTCCGCTCTCGACTCAGGGTACCAAGGGCTGCTTCAGCTCGATGCTCAGCGCAAGCACATGATTCTGCTGACGGACGGTCAATCATCGACCAACATGAATTATCGGACGATTACGGACGCAATGAATGAAAACGGGATGACCTTGTCGACGGTCGCAGTGGGAGACGGCGCGGATATAGCGCTGCTTGAACGGCTCGCGAACGACGGCAAAGGACGTTACTATTTCACCCGGGATCAGAGCACGCTGCCGGCCATCTTCAGCCGGGAGACCGTCCTCATGTCCCGCACCTATATCGTCGACGGGACGTTCACCCCGGGGATCGGCGACGCGGGAGCGTGGGGGCAGCTGTGGGAGCGCGGGGTGCCGCCGCTTCAAGCTTACGTGGCTACATCCCCGAAGGAAATGGCGGAGGTTGCCCTGTGGTCGGCCGACGAGGATCCCATTCTGGCGAGGTGGACGTACGGCGCCGGCCGTTCGGTCGCTTGGACAAGCGATGCGACGGGCAAGTGGGCGCCGGATTGGGTGAAGTGGGAGCAGTTCCCCGAGGTGCTTACGGAATGGGTGAAATGGACCTTCCCGCAATTCGACAGCTCTCCGTACCGAATATCCACCTCTTTATCGGGCGGCGAAGGAACGTTAATCGTAGAAGCGGCGGGCGGCGATTCCGGATTGGAAAGCGGTCTTGCGGCCGTTCTGCAGGATTCCGGCGGAGAAACGTTCGCGAGGCGATTGATGCCCGTTGCCCCCGGCCGTTACGAGGCGAGGCTGGAGTCGCTCGAGCCTGGCGCTTACTTAACGCAGATCGGCAGGCTTGGGGGAGCGGGGGAGAGCGCCGAGATCAGCGAAGGGATGACGGCGGGTTATGTCGTTCCGTACTCTCCCGAATACCGGATAGGCGGTCAAGACGGGTCGGAGCTGCTGCGCAGAATCGCGGAAGCGACGGGCGGGAGACAGCTTGGACCGGAGGATGCGGCGAGAAGCTTCCAGTTCGATCCGATCAAGCTGCGGGTTCCCTACGACATATCCCGCGAGCTGTTGATTGCGGTGCTGCTGCTCTGGCTGCTGGATATCGCCCTGCGGCGATTGTCTCTCCCTTGGGGGCGGATTGGCGACGCGCTTCTCGCCCCATCCCGGACCGGCAAGCGCCAGTCCCTTCGCTCTCAAGGCGCCGCGCAGGAAAGCGCGATCGGCAGGATGAAGCAGCGAACGCAGGAGCGCAGCCGGTTCTACGGGGCCGGCGGCTTCTCTGACGCGAAGCCGGCGAAGACGGGCGGCGAGCCCCTCGAGGCGGAACGGAACAGAGCGGGCGCGCCTTCCTCCGAAGCCAATCGTCCGTCCCATTCCGCGGGGCAGATCCGGCGCGACGATCTTGCGGATCGCGCGAATTCGCAGACGCCGAAGCGGGTGCAGCCGCAGACAAACGGAAATTCTCCGGCGGACGCGCCGGAGCAGTCATCATCCATCCATCGCCTGCTCGCTGCCAAAAACAAAAACAAACGGTAACCCGGCGCCTGCCGGCATGGACATTCGGCTCCGGGCGCGATACAATGCTATCGAATAGATGAATGTGACAGGAAGGATGTTGAAGCTATGTTTCGCGAGATGACGGCAGCCGAGCTCCAAGATCAGCTTGAGCAAGGCGTAAAATTGAATTTGATCGACGTGCGGGAGCCGGACGAATGGATGGAAGGGCATATTAAGGAAGCGCGATTGATTCCTTTATCCCAATTTCAGGCCCGCGCGCATGAAGTGCATGACGTGGAAGGCGACGTCGTCTTTATATGCAGAAGCGGCGGCAGAAGCGGCAGAGTGTGCGAGTTTTTGGCCCTGCAGGGCTTCGACGTGACGAATGTGACGGGAGGCATGCTCGCTTGGACGGGCGATGTCGTGGAAGGCGAATAAGTTGTGCAAATGCGGGAGCGGCGATAAGCCCGGCTCCCGCTTTTTGTTGCGGATGAGTGCGGCATGTGACGAGCCTGTTAAAATTCAATGTTAATTTTGTTTACATCGCATGGGGGATCGGTATATATTAAATCATAAAACGACGAGGAGGGCGTGAAATGGAGGATCGGATTCTGGCCATGCCAAAGGTGGATTTGCATGTGCATCTGGACGGAAGCGTGAGGCCGGAGACGGTCATCGCGCTGGCGAGGGAAGGCGGCCATAAGCTGCCCGCTTGGGACCCGGGGCTGCTTGCGCCTTATATGAGAGCGGAAGGCGACTGCGACAGCTTAACGGACTATTTAAGCAAATTTCATTTTGTCGGTCAGTTTCTTCATACCTCCTCGTCGCTGACAAGAACGGCTTATGAGGTCGTGGCGCAGTCGGCGGCCCATAACTGCCGGTATGTCGAGGTCCGGTTCGCGCCGCAGCTGCATCGCAAGCTGGGACTAAGCGTGGCGGATGCGATCCGCGCGGTGCTCGAAGGGCTGCGGCAAGGCGAACGCGACTTCGGCGTTGTCGCGAGGTGCATCGCGATCTGTCTCCGCGGCCACTCCGAAGAGCTGAACCGGGAAGTGATCCGCGAAGCGGCTCATCTGCTCGGTAAGGGGGTCGTGGCGGTCGATCTTGCCGGAGCGGAAGCCGCGTACCCGCCGGAGCTCTACCGGGATATTTTCGCCATGGCCCGCGAGAGGGGGCTGCCGATCACGATTCACGCCGGCGAAGCGGCGGGCGCGTCCAGCGTTCGATCCGCCGTCGAGCTGCTTGGCGCGCAGCGAGTCGGGCATGGCGTTCGCATGAAGGAGGATCCGGCGGTCGTCGAGCTGATTCTTCGGGCAGGCATTCCACTGGAGATGTGCCCCAAGAGCAATCTGCAGACGAAAGCCGCGGAAAGCTGGGTCTCGTATCCGCTGCGGGACTATTTCGACCGGGGCATTGCCGTCACCGTCAATACCGATAACCTAACCGTGTCGAATACGACGATCACGCAAGAATACGCGCTGCTCCGCGACGAGCTGGGCTTCCGGGACGAGGAGCTTGCACAGATCGCGATGAACGGCGCCGCCGCCGCTTTCGTGCAGGGCGAGGAGAAGAGGCGGCTTCTCGAAGGGATGAAACGGGACATGGCCGAGTGGCTGGGCAGTCCGTCTGCTAGCTGACGAGCTCCTTGATCATAAGCGCGATCCTCATGCGCAGGCTGTCGGCGGGATTGCGGACCTGGACGCCAGTCAGCTGCTCGATGCGGTTCAGGCGGTACAGCACGGTATTTCGGTGGATGTATAGGCCTTTGGCCGTCTCCCCGATATGGCAGTGATTGTCGTAAAACACGCGAAGCGTCCGCCGCCATTCCCGCTGCTCGCCCTCGTCGATGCCGTTCCATGCCTCGAAGGTTTCCTGCAGAAACTCCTGCAAATCATCGACAGGGATGAGCCGCAGCAGGTCCTCGAACTCCTTCGTGTGGTAATATTGCACGAATCGCTGCTTGTTGTGGCTTCTTCCCAGCCGGTAGGCGTCCATTGCCTGCTTGTAGGCAACGGGAATGTCGACCAGCTTGTTAATCGGGCTGCCGATGCCGTACGACAATCCGATATCCTCGCTCGCCGCCATGCGCTCCGAGATGGCCTGCAGCTGCTGCGAAGTCCGCAGCTTTCCTTCCGGGGAGGAGCCGAGCAAATCCTTGGCGGACAGCAGGGCAATCAATTTATCCTTCAGCGTAAACAACACAAACGGCGCGCCAAACCTCGCGAATTCTTTGGTCAGAACATGGTAGAGATGATCGGTTTCCCTGGCCTTCCGTTCGATGGCGATCTGATCCTGTTCCGACTCGGCCGCGTGTTCGTCCGAATCCCTTCCGCATACGACGCAGATCATCGATTCCGCAGGGAAGAGTCCGTGCTGCTTGCCGCGATGAATGATCTCCTGCTCCGACGTTATCTCTCCTTGCACGAGCTCCGTAAAAAATTCGATCTTGAACCTCCGGGCTCTATCCTTGACGGCTTGCGCCTTCAGCAGCTCGAAGCCAAGCACATTGGCCGCCTGCTCCAAGGCCAGCGCATGATGCGTCCTTATCTCCTCTTCATCGGTAAACGCCAATATATACCCCGGTCTCTGAGGCGTGGGAATCGGCTGAAGCCGAACATGCTTCGTCCCGTCAGCCGCGGTGCCGCCATGGACCTTATACAAGCCGCCGTTCAGCGTCTGCTTGTTCGAGGCGTAGTCCGCTATCCATTTGTTCAGCAGCTGAATGTTCGGCCGAAGCGTGGTCGACAGGTTGATGAGCTCCAGCTTCGAGCCGAGGATGACGATGGGGCAGGCGATAAGCTGCGAGAGCTTGTCGACGATTTCGATTAATCCTTCTCCGTTCAGTATCAGGTTGAAAAAGGTATGATGCGTATCGAGCGCGTAGCTTAGTTCATTCGTTTTGTTCTGCAGGATGCTGCTCAGCGCGCCGTTCAGCACTTCGCCGAGGGAATAGTCGAGGGAAAGCTCGAGCAACGGGAACTGCAGCTCATTCGCCTTCAGGATGACGGACTCTGGAATTTCCTCCAGGAACCGCTTGGTTTTGATGGCGAGACCGGCGCAGCCCGCTTCCGCCATTTGGGCCACAAGCGTATCCAGCGTTTCGGGATGGTCCTTCATCGCGTAGGCCGTCGTGAGCAGCAGCTCGTTAGCCTTAAGAAAATGGATGATGTCCGGCGCGTCCATCATATTGACCGTATTGACGCTGCGATTCAGACCTTCGGCGCCCGCTGCTATCCGCGCATTCCGAAGCGCGGGGATTTGAAGCAGGTCTTTCAAAAGCATAGAGATCCGCCCCTTTCGCGTCATGTTATCTAACATTAATATAGCGGAATTTGGAGGAAAGGAAAAGATGATTTTGAAAAAAAAGAGATGTTCTGCACAAATCCCCCGCTGAATTCTATATATTATGTACAATGACAAAACGAACGTCCCATCATATGATAGTTTCAATTCCATTTAACGCGTTAACTATTCTGACATGATTCGAGGGTCAATCATTCGTTCCAATTCGGAAAGATATGGATTTGGGAGGAGGGGAGCTATGGAACGGTTGGATCGATCGCGGAAGCATCGCTCGGAACGCAGCTTCACTCCTGATAACAATGAGCCGGCGGGCGACAAACCGCAATACGCGTTAACGGCGGAGGGGGATGCGGTGATTCGCTGCGATATCGAGCGGATGCTGAACCGTCTCTTCCAAAGGGATGCCGGCTGGTCGCTTCCCGCCGTCGGAAGACGGGAGGAGATTATGAACGCGCTCCTCGGCAGTCTCATCCGTCCCAGCGAGACGGTTCTCGTTCCGGTCTATGGGCCGCGCGGCCGAAGCATCGCCGATCTATGCGAGCGGCTCGGGGCGGACCCTGTCGTGCTGGAGATGGCGGAAGCTGACGGCTTCGATCTAGCGGGCTTGGAGAACGAGCTGCGGCGTAGGCGGCCGGTCCTTGTCGCAATCTCCCACGGCGAACCGCTCTCCGGCATGAGCCGTTCGATGGAGAAAATCGGAAGCTTATGCCAAGAGTTGGACATTCTGTTCGTTGCGGATTGTACCGCGACGTTCGGCTCCACCCTGGTTCAGGCGGAGAAGTGGCATCTGGATGCGGCTATTGGCGCACCGATTTCGAGGATGGTTATTCCCGTTTCGTATAACGAGAGAGCGCTGGCCAGGATGCGTCATCGCAGTAACGTCGAGCTGCCCTTTCTCCGCATGATAGACGATTGGAACAGCTTGCTTCGGGAGAACGAAGAGGCCGGACGGCTTGTCCTCCGGAAGCTGCGGGATCGGCTGGCGATTATGATCGGCAGAGTAGACGGGGATGAGGCTATTTGACGGCGAGGATTCCGTCGCAAGAGGTTAGGAACGACTTACAAGCATAAGGGGGTATCCGGCATGGATCCATTATTGAAAGCATCGAACGACTGGGATCTTGCGACATTCGTCGCGCAATACGGCTTGTTATTCGAAGCTTCGCCATGGGTGGCGGAGAGGGCGTGGCACAGCCGCCCGTTCCGCACGAGGGAAGAGCTGCTGGAGTGCATGTCGGCCATCGTGATGGAGGCGGACGAAAGCCTGCAGCTGGAGCTGCTCCGCGCGCATCCCGAGCTGGGCGCGAAGGTGCGGATGACGGCGGAATCGACGGAGGAGCAGAGAGGGGCCGGGCTCGACCGGCTGGAGAGGGACGAGGCGTATATTTTTGGACGGATGAACGCTGCGTATCGGGAGAGGTTCGGCTTCCCGTTCATCATCGCGGTAAAAGGGCTGACGGCGGATATGATCGCGGATTCCATGCAGAAACGGATGATGAACACCGCGGCGGAAGAGAAGACTCGCGCGCTGCGGGAGGTATGCAGGATCGCGTCGTTCAGGCTGGAGCACATGGGCGCCGATCCCGCGGCGAGCTAAGGAGGCGGGCGTCGCATGGGCAAAGTAACGACGCATGTGCTGGACACGGCGCTCGGGCAGACGGCGGCAGGGATGGCCGTCGTGCTATACAGGCTGCTGCCGGGCGGCGGCGAAGAGCTGATCGCGGCATCCTCGACGAACGAAGACGGCCGACTGGACCGGCCGCTGGTCGAAGGTGATCGGTTCGCGGAAGGTTTGTACGAGATTCGATTTTTTGTCGGCCGTTATTTCGAGGAGAAGCCCGGGCTGGCGCCGTCGATATGGGACGTCGTCCCGATCGCCTTCCGGGTAAAGGACGCCTCGCAGCATTACCACATCCCTCTGCTCGTTGCGCCAGGCGCATACAGCACGTATCGGGGCAGCTAAGGCGAAGGAGAGAGCGAGCATGGCGACAAAGCTGATTAAAGGCGCGCAGATTATTACGATGGATGAACGGGAGACGGTGCTCTCTGGGGATGTCCTGATTGACGGCGACCGGATCGTCCGCATCGCGGAAAGTATCGAAGAGGAGGCCGATCTCGTCATCGACGCGAGGGGCAAGACGCTGCTCCCCGGGTTCATCCAGACGCATATCCATCTCTGTCAGACGCTCTTCCGCGGCCGCGCGGACGATCTGGAGCTTCTGGATTGGCTGAAAAAAAGAATTTGGCCGCTCGAAGCGGCTCATGACGAGGAATCCGTCTATTACTCCGCGATGCTCGGAATCGGCGAGCTTATCCGGAGCGGAACGACGACCATTCTGGATATGGAGACGGTTCATCATACCGGCTCCGCCTTCCAAGCGATCGAGTCGAGCGGCATTCGAGCCGTCTCGGGGAAGGTCATGATGGACCATGGAGGCGACGTTCCCGCGGGGTTGATAGAAACGACGGAGCAATCGCTGCAGGAAAGCGTCGACCTGCTGGAACGATGGCATGGGAGAGCGAACGGGCGCATCTCGTACGCGTTCTGCCCGCGGTTCGTCGTCTCCTGCACGGAAGAGCTGCTGCTCGGCGTCCGCGAAATGTCGAAACGGCACAACGTGAAGGTGCATACGCACGCATCGGAGAACAGGGGCGAGATCGCGCTTGTCGAACGGGAGAGAGGGATGCGCAACGTGCTGTACCTCGATCACATCGGACTTGCGACGCCGGATCTCATCCTCGCGCACTGCGTCTGGCTGGACGATGAAGAGAAGCGCGTCATACGCGAACGCGGCGTCAAGGTGACGCATTGTCCCGGCTCCAACCTGAAGCTGTCTTCCGGCATCGCGGAGGTGCCGGAGCTGCTCGGCAGGCATATTCCGGTTGGCATCGGCTCCGACGGCGCTCCATGCAATAACACGCTCGATATGTTCTCGGAGATGAGAATGACGGCGCTGATCCAGAAGACGCTGCACGGCCCGACCTCGATGGACGCCAGGACGGTGCTCCGCATGGCCACGATGGGAGGCGCGGAGGTGCTCGGCATGGAGAGGGAGATCGGGAGCGTGGAGGTCGGCAAGAAAGCGGATTTGATCCTGCTCGAGCTGAACGAATTCCACGCCTACCCGTCCTTCGAAGCGGATCCCTACTCCCGAGTCGTCTATTCCGCGGGCTACAGCGATGTTGATACGGTGCTGATCGACGGAGAGCTCGTCATGCGCGGCAAAATGCTTCTTACCGTCGATAAGGGGACCGTACTGAAGGAAGCGGACCGCTCGATTGAGCGATTGCTGAGGAGATTGAACGAAGGGGGCTGAGCTTATGCCGGACTCGGAGCTCATTAAGGAAGCCGTGTCGCTTGGGGGGTGCTGCGTACTGGCGACCATCGTTCACGTGGAGGGGCACGCCTACCGGAAGGCCGGCGCGATGATGCTGCTCAAGGCGGATGGCGAGGCAAGCGGGGCGCTGAGTCCCGGCTGCCTGGAATCCGATCTTCTCGCTCATGTGCCGGACATTCTGCGGCAGAACGCGCCGCGTCTCGTGGATTACGACATGAGGCCGGCGGATGATTTGTCTTGGGGGGAGCATATCGGCTGCGGCGGCTTGATCCGCGTGCTGCTCGAGCCCGTGTCAGGGGAGTTGTTGTCCCGTCTGAGGATAGCGTGCGAGCGGATGGATGCGGGAGCGCCTGTGCTGCTTATCCGCAGGGTGGGGGCGGAGAACGGACTTCCCGTGGCTTATGAGTTCGCGGAATCCGACGAAGCGGCCGATGCTTGTCATCGGGAAGGCGTCTTGATCGTACGATGGGAGCCGAAGCCCCGATTGCTCCTGTTCGGGGCGGGGGATGACGCGAGGCCGCTGTCCCAGCTGGCGCAGCAAGCCGGATTCGCCGTCACCGTCGCCGATTTTCGCGAATCGCTGTGCAAGGCGGAGCGGTTCCCCGGCGCGAAGCTCTTATTCGGCTTTCCGCAGGAACTAATGCCTTTGCTGCAGCCGGGCTCCGGCGATTACATCGTTATCATGAGCCACCAGCTTCAGAGGGACCGGCAGTTTCTGGAGCTCGTGCTGCCGTCGGAGCCCCGCTTCGTCGGCGTGATGGGTTCCGAGGCGAGGAGAACGCGCCTGCTTGGCGGTTTGTCCCGCTCCGCCGCGGTTTCTTGCCCGGCCGGCTTGCCGATCGGAGCCGACGGCCCGTTCGAGATTGCCGTCAGCATTATGGCGGAGCTCATTCAAGCTAGGCGCGGAGGGGGGCGGTATGGTGCGGGGTGGAATCGCGGTTCTGTATATGGGAGCGGGGAGCAGCAGCCGCATGGGGTATCCGAAGCTTTCGGCTGACGTTCGCGGCAAGGGCAAGCTCGGAAGCCTGGCGCTGCGAAGCGCCCTGCGTTCCGGCATCGGTCCGGTGATTGTCGTGACCAAGGCGGGACCCGTGCCGGATTGGCTGGCGGAGATAGAAGGCGAGCATCAGACGGAGGCGTATACCCGGGTGGAATCGCCGAACGCGGAGCTCGGCATGGCGCACTCCATCCGGGCGGGTTATGCGCAAGCCTCGCGCGGCCAGCTTCGGGGAATCGTGATCCTGCTCGCGGATATGCCGCTTGTCACGGCGGAGATGATCCGCGATCTGGCCGACCGTTACGAGGCCGAACCGCATTTGGATTTCGTCGCCTACCGGCAAGGCGGCCTTCCCCTGCCTCCCGTGCTGCTCGCGTCATCCATGTTCCCGCATCTCCGCCATTTAGAAGGGGATGCCGGAGCCAGGCGGCTGCTTCAGGATCCGAGATTTTGCGGCGCTTTCTTGCAGGCGGAGACGGAATTGAGTTTGGCGGATTTGGATACCGAAGAAGACTGGGCCCTTATGCCCTGGAGCTGATTCATTGACTACGACGACAGGCGGGAGGTAGAAGGAATGGGGCGTATGGCGGTTCAGATGCTCCAAATCGTGAAGCGGTTCGGGCAAGTCGCCGCGAACGACAACGTGGATTTCTCCGTCAAGCAAGGCGAAATCCATGCGCTCCTGGGCGAGAACGGCGCGGGCAAAAGCACGGTCATGAGCCTCTTGTCCGGTATGTACAGAGCGGACGGCGGCGATATTCTCATCCATGGGGAAGCCGCCCGAATCCGCTCGCCGAGGGACGCCATGCAGCTCGGCATCGGCATGGTGCATCAAAACTTCAGGCTGGTCCCGACGCTGACCGCGCTCGAGAACATCATCCTCGGCGAGAAGAGTCGTCCATGGCGGGGGAAGGCCTGGAAGCAGGATAAAGCGCAGGAGATCGAAGCGATTTGCGGGAAATTCGGACTAAGCTTTCCGATTCACGCGCCGGTCTGGCAGCTGTCGGTCGGCGAGCAGCAGCGGGTCGAAATCGTGAAGACGCTGTACCGCGGAGCGGACATTATCCTGCTCGATGAACCGACGTCCGTGTTGACGCCGGGCGAAGCGGAGCTCCTCTTCGAGACGCTCCGGGAGCTGAAGCAAAGCGGGAAGACGATGATTATCACGACCCATAAGCTGAAGGAAGTGATGGCCGTGTCCGACCGCATATCCGTCATGCGCAAAGGCCGCATGATCGCTACGATGGATCGGAGCGTTACCAACACGAGGGAGCTCGCCGAGCTGATGGTGGGCAGACAGCTGCCTGAAGCTAGCGAGACGGCCCCGGGCTGCCCGGGAAACATCGTGCTCGAGGCGACGGGTATGAAGGTGCTGGCCGACCACGGTTACCCGGCGCTGGACGGCGTTAGCTTCGCCGTGAAGAAGGGGGAAATCGTGGGCGTAGCGGGCGTGGCCGGCAATGGGCAGAAGGAGCTGGCTGAGGCGATCGCGGGGCTTCGGAACTGGGAGGAAGGCGCCATGACCTTCCTTGGCGAGCGGATGGAGGCTGCCAGCATACGCCGGAGGATTGATAAGGGCATTTCGCTCATCCCGGAGGATCGCATGAAGAGCGGCCTCGCGGGCAGCCTGGATCTGGTCGACAACTTGATGCTGAAGAGCTATGGAAGTGCGGAGCGGTTCAAGCTCGGTTTCGTTCGGAAGAACCGGAATGAACGCTGGGCGCAGGGACTGGTCGATCAGTTCGATGTTCGAACTCCTGGATTGAACGCGCCGGTCAGGGGGTTATCCGGAGGCAATCAGCAGAAGCTGCTGCTGGCGCGCGAGATCGACCGCAAGCCCGGCCTGATGGTCGCCGTTCATCCGACGCAGGGACTCGACGTCGGCGCCACGGAATCGGTCCATAACATGCTGATCGGCTTGCGCGACTCCTCGGCCGGCATACTGCTCATCTCGGAGGATTTGGACGAAGTGATGAAGCTGTCGGACCGGGTTCTCGTCCTGTACGGAGGCAAGATTGTCGGCGAGCTCGGCAAATGGGACATCGACAAAGAGCGAATCGGCCGCCTGATGGCCGGACTCGGGGAGACGAAGGAGGCGGCAGGATGAGCCGGAACATGATGGCCGAAGCGATACGGGGCGGCAAGCAAGCGGGCCGCAGGGCAAAAGCCGGACCGAAGCTGCCGTTCATTCTGCAGTTCGACCCGATGAAGAAGGGCGGCCCTTGGTGGATGCCGATTGCATCCGTGGCCGCGGCGCTGCTGCTCTGCGCGTTGTTCATCTGGGCGAACGGCATGAATCCGCTGACGGTATACGAGAAGATGGCGGCGGGGGCGTTCGGTTCCTCCTTCGGGATCAGCGAGACGCTGGTGAAGGCGATTCCGCTTCTGCTCTGCGGTCTCGGCGTGGCGGCCGCTTACCGGATTTCCGTCTGGAACATCGGCGCCGAAGGCCAGCTGGTCGTCGGGGCGATCGCCGCGACGGCGGTCACGATTTATTGGCCGAATCTGCCCGGGGCTCTGTACATACCCGTCATGGCTGCAGCGGGCATGGCGGCAGGTGCGGTGTGGGGGCTGTTCACGGCTTATCCGAGAACGCATTTCGGCGTGAACGAACTCATTACCTCGCTTATGCTCAATTACGTCGCGCTTCTGCTGCTGGATTATCTCGTATTCGGACCGTGGCGCGATCCGGCAGGCTTTAACTTCCCCGGCACGCCGCTCTTCTCGCCCGAGCAGCAGCTGATGACCTTCTCGGGTACTCGGCTTCATTACGGCCTGCTGTTCGCGTTCGTCGCCGTCGTCCTGTTCGCCGTCTTCTACGGCAGGACGCGCTGGGGGTACGAGATGAAGCTGCTGGGCGCTAATCCGCTGGCCGCGAAATACGCGGGCATATCCGTAAGCCGTCACATTATTCTGGTCATGCTCGTCAGCGGAGGACTGGCGGGGCTGGCAGGGATGAGCGAGGTGTCCGGCGTCTCGCATCGTCTGATGTACGGCATTTCGCCGGGATACGGATATACCGCCATTATCGTGGCTTGGCTGGCGAAGCTGAATCCATGGGGGATGATGGCGACATCGCTGTTCGTAGGCGGTCTAATCGTAGGCGGCTACAGCGTGCAGACGATCGGTCTGCCGTCCTCCATGTCGCTGATGCTGCAGGGCGCGATTCTGATCTGTCTCATCGGCGGGGAAATGCTGGGCAAATACAAGCTGGTCAGAAGGAGGTGACGCCATGGACTTCTTCGTTAATCTCGTCATCGCGGCGATTTCCTCGGGCACGCCGCTGCTCTTCGCGGTGCTGGGCGGCATCTTAAGCGAGCGGTCGGGCGTCGTCTTCCTCGGGGCGGAAGGGACGATGCTTATCGGCGCGGTCGTCTCGTGCCTCGCCTTCGTTCATACCGGAAGCCTTACGCTCGCGATCGCGGCGGCCGTCGGAGCAGCCGGAGCGTTCGGGCTCGCGCACGCATTCCTCAGCGTCACGCTGAGAGCGAACCAGATCGTATGCGGCTTGGCGCTTACGCTGTTCGGCACCGGGCTGTCCGCTTATCTCGGCAAGCCGGTCGCCGGGCAGGCGCTCGCGGTATCCATGCCGAGGGTGAAGCTTCCGTGGCTGGAGCCGATCCCGTTCGTCGGTCCCATCCTCGCGAATCTGGACATTCTCGTCTGGCTCAGCTTCTCGCTTGTGATCGCTCTTTATCTGTACATGTACAAAACGTCCTGGGGCCTGCATCTGCGTGCCGTCGGCGACAACCCCGCGACCTCGGACGCCATGGGGCTGTCCGTTGACAGGATCCGTTATGTTCACGTCATCGCGGGCTCCATGCTGATGGGACTCGCGGGAGCTTATCTCATCCTGGTCTATTCGCCGAACTGGATGGAAGGCATGACGTCCGGCAGGGGCTGGATCGCGATCGCGCTCATTATTCTGGCAGGCTGGAACCCGTTGTACGCGCTGGGAGGCGCGTATTTGTTCGGCGGGCTGGATGCCCTGGGATTCCGGCTGCAGCTCATGGAGATCGGCATTCCGTCGTATTTCCTGAAGATGCTGCCGTATATCGTCACCATTCTGGTGCTAATGGCGGCCGGATGGCGAGGACGCAACAAGCCGTCTATCGAGCCTAAGGCGCTCGGCGTCCCTTATGTTAGGGAGCAACGATTCTAATCTCAATACGGGGGGCATGCGGATATGGCGATGGAAAATGCGGAGCGGGCCGGAGAGACGGCCTTGCATGAGCCGAAGACCGCGGAGGAAGCATGGAGGGTGAAGCGTAGCTTGGGTCATGCCGCCAGCTATGTGTCGGGAGGAACCCTGCTGCGCACGCAGTGGGAGAATGGCCTCAAGTCCATGCCGCGCCATTTGATCAGTCTGGAGAAGATCGGCGAGCTGTCCGGCATTCGATTGGCGGGAGCCCACGTCCGCATCGGCGCCGCGGCCAGGCTGAACGAATGCCGCGCCCATCCGTTGCTGCTGCGGCATGGCGGCCTGCTCGTCCGGGCGATCGGCGAGATCGCGGCGCCGTCCGTCAGGCATTTGGCGACGCTTGGCGGCAACGTCTCCAGCTTGACCGGGGACGCGATTCCGGCGCTAATGGCGATGGACGCTTCGGTGATTTTTTTCCGGGAGCGGTGCTGGCGGACCGAATCGGTCCGGGATTGGATTCAAGGCGCGGGCGCCGTCCGCGAACCCGATGATCTGATCGGAGCGATCGCGATTCCTGTTCGTTCCGGCGACGGGGAAGGGGATGAAGAAGCCGGCGGGAGCTTCGAGTTCTACGAGAAGGTCGGGCGTAGAGAAGCGTTCACCCCGTCGCTCGTCACCGTCGCCGGGCAGGGCATGGTATCCGATGACGGCGCGCTTCGGGATATTCGGTTGTCTGCCGGCGGCGGATCGGCGCTTCCGGACCGGCTGCCGGCGGCGGAGCGGGCTCTAAGCGGCGCGCGGCTCAGCGAAGAGATGCTGGCCGTTATCCATCAGACGATCAAAGACCAGTACAAGGCGGCCGAGGATTTGTTCGCGGGCTCGGGCTACCGCAAGGAAGCTTCGGCCAATCTCATTACGTCCCAGCTGTGGAAACGATTGAAATCGTAAGGCTTCTTAGGGGGAGGAAGGAGGTTCGGTCATGCTGACGAGGGGAGAAAGAACGTCGCATAAATGGCGGCGGAGGCCGGACGGGCCGGATAAGGTGACGGGCGCTTTGCGATATTTGACGGATATGTCGCTGCCGGGCATGCTTCACGGCAAGGTGCTTCGAAGCGCCGAGCCCCATGCGTTCGTCCTCGATATCCGCACGGCGAAGGCGGAGCGGGTGCCCGGCGTGGCGGCCGTCATTACGCACCTGGACGTACCGGGCTTGAATCGCTTCGGTATCGTCAATCCCGATCAGCCCGTGCTGTGCGAGGACCGAGTGCGCTACGTCGGCGACGCGATCGCCGCCGTGGCGGCCGACACGAAAGAGACGGCCGAATATGCACTGTCGCTGATCGAGGTCGATTACGAGCCGATTCCGGTCGTGGACGATCCGGAGCTGGCGCTGCTGCCGGAGTCGCCGAAGCTGCACGAAGGCGGCAACGTACTGCATCGCACGAGCTACCGGAAGGGGGAGCCGGAAGACGCCTTCGCCGGCTGCACCCACATTGTGGAGGGGACGTACTACACGCCTCGGCAAATGCATGCGTACATGGAAACCGAAGGAGGGTTGTTCGTGCCGGAAGCGGACGGCAGGCTGACCGTCTACGCGGCGACGCAGCACGGCTACAAGGACAGGATGCAGCTATCCCGCATACTCGGCATTCCGGAGGAAGCGATTCGTATCGTATCCAGCCCGATCGGCGGCTCGTTCGGCGGGAAGGACGAATTGAACGTCCAGCCGTACGGCGCTCTGCTCGCCCGCAAAGCCGGCATCCCCGTCAAGCTGCACAACAGCCGCAGGGAATCGGTCCGGGCGGGACTCAAGCGCCATCCGATGAAGATCGTCATGAAGACGGGCATCGACGGGGAGGGAAGGCTCATCGCCCATGAAGCCCGCATCACCGCGGACACGGGCGCTTATTCCACGCTCGGCGCTCCCGTGCTGAACTTCGCGACGGAGCATGCGTCGGGACCGTACCGGATTCCGCATGTTTCGATAGAAGGGGTATCCGTATTTACGAACAACGGCGTATCAGGAGAGTTCAGAGGGTTCGGAGGCAATCAGGCGATCTTCGCCGTCGAGAGCCAGATGAATCGGCTGGCGGAGCTTGCGGGCATGGATCCTTGGGAGTTCCGCAGGCTGAACCTGCGGGAGCCGGACGACCCGGGCCCTCTCGGACAGCGAATCCTACCGTCCGCAGGGCTGCTGAAGGCATGGCAGTCCATCGCGGACTCGGAGGTCTGGAGCAGGCGGACGCGGAAGCCGACGGAGTCCGAGCCGTGGATCAAACGCGGCGTGGGAGCCGCTCTCGCGATGCATGGCTCGGGGCTTGGCTATGGCATTCCCGATCCGGGCGGCGGGAGGCTGTCGCTTACCAAGGAGGGTAAGCTGGAGGCGGCCTTCAGCTTCGAGGAGTTCGGCCAAGGCATAACCGCTACGCTTGAGCTTATGCTCATGGAACGGTTCGGCTGCGGAGCGGACGATCTCAGTATCGTCATCGGGGACACGGACAGGGTGCCGCATACCGGCTCCAGCACCGCGTCAAGATCGACGACGATCGCGCATATCGCGTTGTCGAAGCTGCATCCGCAGCTATCCGAGCGCTTGATAGCGGGCGCTTCGGCAATGGCGGGCGTTGCTGCGGAGCGGTTGATGACGGGACCGGGCGGCATATGGATCAAGCCGGACGATGACTCCGGGTCGTCGCTGGCGGCGACTTACAAGGAGCTGGCGGAGACGCTTGGCGGGGAGCTCGCGTTCGAGACGAAGTTCGACTTTCCCGTCACGCCGGATCCGATCGTCGGGGGCCACTATTTGTATACATGCGCGGCCGTCGCCGTCGAGGCGGAGATTAACACGCTTACAGGAGCGGTCCGGCTGCTTGCCAAGCATCACGCCGTAGCGGCGGGGCCGGCGGTTAATCCGATGGGATATATCGGGCAGATCGAAGGAGCAAGCGTCATGGCGCAAGGCTTTACGTTGACCGAAGACGCGTTGATGCTGGACGGTCATTATAAGACTGAAAATTTAGACAATTATATCGTGCCGACGATTCGGGACGTCGCGGACGATTTCACGCTGCATGCCATCGAAGAGCTGCCGGAAGGCGACCCATACGGTCCGCGGGGGATCGGTGAAGTGGGCTCGGTGGCGCTCGCTCCGGCGATCGCGATGGCCGTGCGCGACGCGGTGGGCAAATGGGTGAACCGGCTTCCGATTCCGAGGGAAGAGCTGATCGAGTCGTTCGCCTCGCAATTGGCGGGCAAAACGGAAGGAGCTGGCGCCACATGAACCCCTACACTTGGAGAGCCGTCGTCAACGGCGCGGAAGCCGAGCTTCACGTCCAGCCGGCGGAGCGGCTGCTGACCATACTTCGGGACGACCTCGGACTGACCGGCACCAAAGTGAGCTGCGAGCTTGGCCGCTGCGGATCGTGCATCGTCCATATGGACGGAAGACCCGTTAATGCCTGCCTGGTTATGGCGTATCAATGCAACGGAGCGTCCATCACGACGATCGAAGGGCTGGCCGAAGGCGATCTGCACAAGGTTCAAGAAGCGTTCCTGGAGGAAGGAGGGTTCCAATGCGGCTACTGCACGCCCGGCATGATCATGTCGGTGAAGGCGCTGCTTGACGAGACGCCGAATCCGACAACCGATCAGATCAAAGAAGGGCTGTCGGGCAATATTTGCCGCTGCACCGGATACGGAGGCATACTCCGGGCGGTTAAAAGATGCGGCGGAAACGCAAGCAAGTGATACCAAAGGAGGAGAAACCATATGAAGAAAATCGTTCTGACCATGCTCGTTCTTACATTTGCCTTAATGACCGCCTGCTCTCAAGCATCGAAGCCCGCAAGCCCGTCCTCGTCGCCGAACCCGTCGCCGTCCGGCGGCGCCTCGGCCTCGCCCACCGCGAAACCGGAAGGGGAGCTGCCGAAGGTCGCGTTCGTCTATATCGGAGTGCCGGGCGACGGCGGCTGGACGTTCGAGCACGACAAGGGAAGGCAGATGGTTGAAGAAACATTCGGCATAGAAGCCACCGTCGTCGAGAACGTGCCGGAAGGACCGGATGCGGAACGCGTGTTCGAGGAGCTCGCGCAGGATCATGACCTGATCTTCGGCACGAGCTTCGGATACATGGACCCGATGTACAACGTGGCGCAGAAATATCCGGACGTGAAATTCATGCACGCGACGGGCTATAAGACGCTGCCGAATCTCGCCACCTACCAAGGCAAAGGCTATCAGCCGGGCTACCTGTCGGGACTGGCCGCGGGCATGCTGACGAAGAACGGAAAAATCGGCTATGTCGGCGCGTTCCCGATCCCGGAAGTCATCTACACGATCAACGCGTTCACTCTGGCCGCGCAAAGCGTCAACCCCGACGTCGAAGTGTCGGTCGTCTGGAGCAATACCTGGTTCGATCCGGCGACCGAGAGACAGGCGGCGATCAGCTTGCTGGATCAGGGCGTCGACGTGCTCGCCAACTACCAGGACTCCCCGGCGGGCATCCAAGCGGCGCAGGAACGCGGCGTCTGGGGCATGGGCAATGACTCCGACATGAACCGGTTCGCGCCCGAGACCTATGTCACGAACCCCGTATTGAATTGGGGGCCGTATTACGTCGACGTCGTGCAAAGCGTCATCGACGGCACGTGGGAGACGCATTCCTTCTACGGCGGCTTCAAGGAGGGTATGGTCGAGATCGCGCCGTTCGGCAAGAACGTGCCGCAGGAAGTGAAGGATGCCGTCGAAGCCAAGAAAGCGGAAATTCAAGCGGAGACGTTCGACGTGTTCGCCGGACCGATCTACGACCAGTCCGGCGCGGAGAAGGTGGCGGAAGGCGCGGCTCTGTCGCAGGAGGATATTTTGGTCATGAACTATTTTGTCAAAGGCATTAAGGGGACCATCCCCCAATAACGGCAGGAAAGGACGGTAATGATCCCATGGCTGAGCTCGACCCCGTACTCAAAGATTTATGGCATCCCGTCTTGCTAAGCGCGAGCTTATCCGAATCTCCCGTCGCGGTAGAGGTGCTCGGGCAGAAGGTTGTCCTGTTCCGCTCGTCCGAGGGGGTACACGCTCTAAAGGATCTGTGCATCCATCGCGGAGTGCCATTGTCGCTAGGCAAGATAGTCGGCGACGAAATCGTGTGCGCGTACCACGGCTGGAGCTACAACGGATGCGGAACGTGCACGCGAATCCCTTCGCTCCCGGCAGGAACGGCCATTCCTTCGAAGGCCAGAGCGGTTGTCTACGCATGTCAGGAAAGATATGGTATCATATGGGTGTGCGTCGGCGCTCCTCGGTCGGAGCTGCCGGAAATCGGCTTGAGCGGCCCGAACCCGGGGTATGCGCAGGTCTATATGGGACCGTATGAGCTGGAGGCCGCGGCGCCGCGCGTCATCGAAAATTTCCTCGACGTGTCGCACCTCATGTACGTGCATGAAGGCATGCTGGGCGACAGCGGCTATTCGGAAATTAACGACTACCGGGTGCATGAGGCGGACGGCGCGCTGCACACGGACGTGATCGAGGTGTATCAGCCCGACCCGGACGGCAGAGGCGCTCCGGTTCAATCGCTTTATACTTACGAAGTGTACCATCCCGTCAGCGTGTCGCTTTCGAAGCGGGTCGCGGGGACGGACGATATTTTTAATCTGTATTTGCTCGTGCTGCCGAAGAACGAAGCCGCCAGCGTCGCGTTTATGCTGATGGAACGCAATTACGCGATGGATGAACCCGACGAGATTTTTGTATCCTTCCAGGACATCCTGCTCGAGCAGGACCGGTTGATCGTGGAGAATCAGAAGCCCGAGCTGCTTCCGCTGGACCTTCAGGCGGAGCTCCATCTCAAATGCGACCGGCTCAGCATAGCTTATCGAAAGATGCTGCGGGAGGTTGGCGTTACGTTCGGAACGGCATAAAATGCGGCGAAAGCGACGCGTTGCCCGGCGGAAGCCGGCTCGCGCCGCTTTCTTTGCCATACTTGAGCGCGTACGACAACATGATCGGGATAGGTGATGAGGATGAACATTAGAAAGCTGCGTTTGCACGATACGGGCGGCACGTTATCCAGCGAGGACCGCGACGAATACGAAAAAGATTACGCGAGGCTGATCCAGTCGCCGGCCTTCCGGCGGCTGCAGGGGAAGTCGCAGGTGTTCGGCGCCGGCTCCGGCGATTATTACCGCACAAGGCTGACGCATTCGCTGGAGGTGTCGCAGATTGCGCGCGAAGTGGCCAGGAGACTGGGCAAGACGTATCCGTTCCTCGGCCAAAACGAGCATCCGGGTCTGCTGATGGTGCCGGAGGTCGTCGAATGCGCGGCGCTCGCCCATGATCTGGGACATCCTCCGTTCGGGCACAAAGGGGAAGAGGTGCTCGATCATATTCTTCGCGAGCGCTACGGCGTGCCGTACGAGGGCAACGCGCAAAATTTCCGCATCCTCATGTTCCTCGAGAAGCGGGCGGGAAGCGATCGCGGGCTCGATCTGACGGCGGCCGTCTTGCTCGCCATCAACAAATATCCTTACAACATGGACGACCCCGGCCGCATGAAGGGCGTCTATCCGATGGAGTGGAAGGGCATCGACTACCTGCGGGGCTTGTGGGGGATGCCGGCCGGCTGCAGCACGCTCGAGGCCCAGCTAATGGACTTGTGCGACGACATCGCGTATTCCACGCATGATATCGAAGATGGCGTTCGCGCCGGCAAGATTTTGCTGACGGAGGACTTTTTCGAGGATGACCGTCTGGTCGACGGCGTCGTGCGCGAAATATTGGACGACCCGGCCAGCATGGCCGCCGTTCAGTGGGAGAGCACCAACCTCAAGGCGATGGTGCGGCGCGTGCTGGAGGATTATTACCGCCAGTGGAAAGAAATTTACGTCCAATACGGCCGGGAGACGTCGCGCACGAACCGCGAGATGAAGGCGAGATGGGTGAGTAAGTTCGCAAGCGGCGTCGGCATCATCGACGATCCGAAGACGGGCTGGAAGCGCGTGACGTTCGTGAAGGACGGAGTCGAGGACTTCGATATGCTGCGGACGATGGAAATTTTGAAAAAGCTGGCCTGGGTGACTTTGATCAAGGATTTTCGGGTGCAGCGGCTGCAGAAACGCAGCGAGAACATGCTGAAGCGGCTGTGGGACAGCTTGGAGCGGTACGAAACCGGTCGGTTGATCCTGCCTCCGGACTGGGTGGAGAGCTACGACATGCAGAAAGGCGACTGGCCGTGGGAGCGGCTTGTCGCGGATTATATTGCCGGCATGACCGACGCCTACGCCGAGAAAGTGTACACGGAGCTGTTCGCGAGCCGGACGGGATCGATTTACGAAAGAGATTAATGGCGTTAACTTTAGCCCGACTTGTTCGGGCTATTTTTTTTAGGGGATAATCCGGCGATCTAGCCTTCCGGCGAACATTCAATCATGCGCGCGCGGGCTGCTTCATATAGTATAAGGCGGCGGGTACAGGCTGTGTCTGGTTTCATGAGGCAGCGGTCGCTTGCAAGATTGGAGGTCGGAACGATGGTTGCCTTAGCGGAAAATCCGCATACGGAAGCCGGCTTGGAGCTGGATTTCACCATACAAGGTATGAGCTGCGCCGCTTGCGCGGCTAGAATCGAGAAAGCGCTTGGCCGAATGGACGGCGTGACGGAGGTGGCGGTCAGCTTTCCGCTGCGCACGGCATGGGTGCAAGTGAAGGAAGGGGCCGTAAGCAAGGAGCAGTTGGCCGAGAAGGTCGGAACGCTTGGCTTTACGGCGAAGCTGAACGAAACGGCGCAAACCGGTCTGAGGCGCGAACGAGCATGGCTGCTTATTAGGCTGATAGCTTCGCTCCTGTTGACGCTGCCGCTGCTTGCGAGCATGACGGAGCATCTCCCTGCTCTAGAGGGCGTTCATGCGCTGCTTCCGGAGCTTCTGTTCAAGCCGGGGCTGCAGCTGCTGCTCGCGACGATCATTCAATTCGTCATCGGCATGCCTTTCTACTTCGGCGCCTATTACGCGATTAGACAACGAAGCGCGAACATGGACGTCCTTGTTGTTATTGGGACGACGGCCGCTTATTTGTACAGCCATTATGTCGTATTCCGCGACGGACTTGAGTCGTTCTTGTCGGGAGTGTCGCACGGCTCCGCTCTCTATTTCGAAACGTCGGCGGTCGTCATGACGGCCATTCTGCTCGGAAAATACATAGAAACCGCGGCTTCGCTTAAGGCGCAGCATGAGTCGCTTGGCTTCGAGCAGCTGCGCGTGCAATCGGCCGTTGTGGAGCGCGCGGGCCAGATCTCGGAGCTTCGTACGGAATTCGTTCGCGAAGGGGATATCGTGTATGTCGAGCCGCATGGGCTCATTCCCGTAGACGGCGTCATCCGGTTCGGCGAGTCCATGGCGGACGAAGCGCTGCTGACGGGAGAAAGCGCGGCCGTCGCCAAGCGCGCCGGCGATACTGTCTGGGCCGGTACCCGGAACGGTCCGGGGCGGCTCGTCGTCGCGACGGGAGCGGCCGGACACGATACGATGCTAAGCCGCATCCAAGAGCTTGTGCTTCAAGGGCAACGAGCCAAATCCTCCCTGCAATCGCAGGTCGATGCGGCCGCAAGCTGGTTCGTACCGGTTATGCTGGCGGTTTCCGTCGCGACCTTTCTGGCTTGGGGCTTGTTTGCCGATCCCGGCAATTGGGGGCATGCTTCGTTGTGCGCCATCGCGGTGCTGCTGGCGGCATGTCCATGCGCGCTCGGTCTGGCGGCGCCCATCTCGCTGGTTATCGCTTCGGGCCGCTTGGCGAAGCGGGGCATCGTCGCGAAGGAAGCGGGGGCGGTCGAACGGCTGGCAAGAGTGAACGTTATGCTTCTGGATAAGACGGGGACGTTGACCGAAGGCAAGCCAAAGGTAACTTACGCCGGAGGGGGACCCGCCGGGAGGTCGTATCTCCTCCGTCTGGCTGCCGCCCTTGAGGCGGAATCCTCGCATCCGCTCGCTGTCGCGATTCGAGAAGAAGCGACCCGGCACGGAATCATCGTTCCCAAAGCGGAACGGCTGAACGACGAGGCGGGCGGAGGCGTCGCTGGATACATAAACGGGGGATATGCGGCTATCGGCAACGAGAGGTTTGTGAGAAAGCTCGGTACGGCCGGTCTGGAAGAGGTCCGGAGCATGGCGGCTAAGCGGGAAGCATTAGGGGAGACGGTGCTGTATGCGGCTTTGCAAGGGAAATGTATCGGAATCGTAGCGTTCGCGGATACGCTCAAGAAGGACGCTGCCGCCATGACGGCCGAGCTGGGAAGACTAGGCGTTCGAACCGTTATGGCGACGGGCGACCACGCGGCGCCCGCCGGTGCCGTCGCGCAAGCGATTGGCATCGGGGACGTCCACGCGTCCATGCTGCCGGAGACGAAGCTGTCGTTGGTGGAGAAATGGAAGAGGGACGGCAAGCGGGTGGCCATGGCGGGCGACGGCTGGAACGACGCTCCTGCGCTTGCGGCCTCGGATGTCGGCATCGCGATGGGCAATGGAACCTATGGCGCGCTGAACGCCGGACATATTACGCTTCTGTTCTCCAGGCTGCCGGCCATTCCGGAGGCCATTCGTTTAAGCAGGTTAACGATTCGGAATATCCGGCAAAATCTGGTGTTCGCGCTCGTCTACAACGCAATCATCATTCCGTTCGCGGCGATCGGGCTGCTGCAGCCGTGGATGGCGGGAACGGCCATGGCGCTTAGCTCGGTTTCCGTCGTAACGAACGCGATCCGGTTGAAATCGCGTCTCGAGCGCGCCAAGGAGTCGGGGTCGTGATGCTGACGTGGAACGGAATCGGACTGATCCTGCTGACGGGATTGTTCAGCGCTCCTCACTGCATCGGAATGTGCGGCGGCATCGTATCGGCGGTTTCCCTGCAGTCCGCGGCGTCCGCTCGCAAGTCCATGCTGCTCTACAACGCGGGCCGGCTGGTTTCGTACATGATTCTTGGCGCCGCGATGGGAGCGGTCGGTTCGTTCGTGGACGTCGCCGGCCGGATGGCGGGAGTTCGCGGGCTGGCCTCCATCGTGGGAGGCTGCTTTGTTCTGCTATGGCTCTGGCGCAAGATCCAAGTGCCATTCCTGAACCGCTTGTCCGGCAAGCTTCATCAGGAGCTGGCTACCGGTAAGGCCTCATCGACGTCAGGCAAAGAAACGGCTCATCTGCTCGCCACCGGCTTCGCGTTCGGTTTTCTCCCATGCGGCTTGACGTACGCCATGAGCATCAACGCCGCGGCCACCGGCTCCCTCTGGCAAGGAGCCGTCGTTATGGCCTTGTTCGGCATTGCGACCGTTCCGGCTCTTGCTTTCGCGGCATCCATCGCCGCCCTCGCGAATAAACGGTGGCGGCGGTTCATGCGCAAGGCGGGCGTCGTAACGGCGGTGCTTGTAGGCGTGCTGTCGATTTTGAGAGGGCTGGCTGCCAATGGCGTCATACCGACGATTTCGCCATGGCTGTGGTGAACGGGGGCGGGCGAAGAATGTCGGTTTTCACCGCTATGCACCTGACATTTTACGACATTAAATATCTACCTTTAACGACATTGAATTCAATCAATTAACGATGTTAATGAAATAAAAGTTAATCGCATGAAATAACTGCGAGGGGTGTCGTGCGTGCAAGGTCGCATTTGCGGAAGATGTCAAACCTTGCCTGCCCGAGCGTGTCGAATCGGGCGTTTTACCCGTACACCGCTTTGAGCGTTCGGCTAATTGAAGGATCTTCGGCGCCGTCGATCGTAAGCGTGGCCTTCCAAAGTCCGGCCATCAGCGGAATTCCTTCTCCCGTGTATACGCCGGGTGCAACCTCGGTCAGAACGAAATCATAATCGCCGCACACCATGTCGATCATCTCTAGCTTGACGGCGAGGCTGGCGTTTTGAATCGGCTGCCCCCCGGCGTCTTTCAGCGTAAGGAGGAACGTGTTTTCGGCAAGCACCGCGGCGGGATAGTCTTGGATTTCCCAGACGAGATGTCCTCCCGCGAACGAATGCTCCGTCATAGCTGAATCGGCCGAAGTGGATTGCGGACGCACGAGAAGCATGACGATCGCGACCGCGGCCGCGCCGGCGAGCGCCAGCATGAGCCACGAATGCCAGCGCCTTTTTTGGTTTTTGTCAGCGGACGTTAACTCTTCATCTGCAAGCATCGAATCCCCCCTTAAAGCATCTTCTCTCATTACCTATGAGCGTGCATCCGTCATTTATGTCAATAAAGCCGACCTTCGCGCTCGGACAACCCTGAGAAAAAGAATAGACAAACAGAACGAAGGCGTGTATAGTTACTACTGATATTTTGAATAGGTAAGCAAACAGGTGCCAAGCGAGCATTGCCGAGAGAGAGTCAACATCAACCATCGGAAGCATTCCGCGGAAGCTTAATAGGGAAGCCGGTTCAATTCCGGCGCGGACCCGCCACTGTAAGGAGGGCTGCGTAACCCCCCAGATAAGGGAACTTACGCACAGCCATCGCCGCCGCAACACGTCACTGAGCGAACGCTCGGGAAGACGCGGCCACGCGACAATCCAAGCCAGGAGACCTGCCTGTATTGCATAAACGCTGTTACCTACGTGGACTTAGGGAGGTGTTGGAGAAGCTTGTTTCGTCGTGTTCGCGGCGAGAGATAGGGAGCGTTTCCGGCACAGAAGCCGGGATGCTCTTTTTTTGTTGGCAGGGATAGGCTGCCGAAAATCTAACAAACCTGTACAGGAGTGGAGCTAGCATGAACGCAACGAAGTGGAACAGAATGAAAACGCTGATGAGCCTTCTGCTCATCATGATGATGGTAGTCCTGGCTGCATGCGGAGCCAATGAAAAAGAAAATAACGCCAATGCGGGCGCTAATAACGCGCAAACGGAGCAGGGCGCCGAAGGCGAACCGTCCGAGACGCCTAGCGAGGAGCCTGCGGGCGAAGCAGGCGAAACGGTCTACCCCCTCACCGTAACGGACGCGACGGGTACGGAGCTGACGTTCGAGAAGGCGCCGTCCGCGATCGTCACTCTGGTGCCGAGCGAGACGGAGACGATCTTCGCGATCGGCGGCGGACAATTCGTCGTTGGAGTCGACGAGTGGAGCAACTATCCGGAGGAAGCGGCGTCGGTGCAGAAGATCGGCGATATGACAACTAATATCGAAGCGGTAGCCGCTCTGAACCCGGATCTTATCCTTGCCGCATCCACCATGAACGCGGAAGCGATCACGAAGCTCCGCGAGCTGAACCTGAACGTGTACGCTTCGAGCCCGAAGACGTATGACGAAGTCGTTGCGAAAGTCGAGGAACTTGGTAAAATAATGAATATGCAGGAAGGCGCCGCGGAAGTCGCGAACCGCATGCGCGAAGTGCGCGAGCAGGTCGAGACGGCCGTGAAGGACGCGGAGAAGAAGAAGGTTTATCTCGAGTTTTCCCCGGGCTGGACGGTAGGCTCCGGCGAATTCTTGGACGAGCTGCTGTCGATCGCGGGCGGAACGAACATTTCGGCCGCGCAGCCGGGCTGGTATGAAGTGAATGCCGAAGAAGTGATTACGCAGAATCCGCAAATCATTATTTACCCCGATATGGGAGAGGAGAAAAGCTCGATCGTTGCCGCTATCGAGTCGCGTCCAGGCTGGGAGACGATTGACGCGGTGAAAAACAAGCAGATGTTCGCCGTTACGAACGATCCGCTCGTCCGCGTAGGTCCGCGTCTCGCGGATGGCCTGCTGGAGCTTGCGAAAGCGATCCACCCCGAGCTTGTGAAATAAATGTTGCGAATAAAAGGATTGACGTATGGAGGAGCAGCTATGCTCCTTCTTGCTGTTTCTATGATCGCCAGCCTTTCTATCGGCTCGGCCGGGTTGTCGTTCCTGGACGTGTGGGGAATCCTGCTCGGCCAGCTGACCGGCATGCCGGAAGGCGCGGAATGGACCGCCGGCGAGATTGCCGTCGTCACGCAGGTCCGACTGTCCCGCGTCCTGCTCGATATTCTCGTGGGGGCGTGCCTTGCGCTGGCGGGGGCGGGCTTTCAAGGCGTGCTCCGCAATCCTCTGGCCGATCCTTATACGCTTGGAGTCGCTTCCGGCAGCTCGGTCGGGGCCGCGGCCATCATTTTATTCGGTCTCCAGCTTGCGCTCGGGCTCTGGACGATACCGCTCGTCGCTTTCGGCACGGGGATCGTTACGCTGCTAGGGGTCATATGGCTTTCCCGGAGCAGGGGCGTGATGCAGATCGAGACGCTTATTTTGTCCGGGGTCATCATTCAATCTTTTTTGGGCGCGTTCGTATCGCTTATGGTTTCGATGTCGGAGGGCGTCGTGAACCAAATTCTGTTCTGGATTATGGGATCGCTCGCGATGAAGAGCTGGGAGCACGTCTATATGCTGGTCCCGTTCGTATGCGTTGCGATGCCCGTGTTGCTGGCGTACAGCCAGGCGCTGAATTT
This sequence comes from Paenibacillus soyae, assembly GCF_024623455.1. Taxonomy (GTDB): domain Bacteria; phylum Bacillota; class Bacilli; order Paenibacillales; family Paenibacillaceae; genus Pristimantibacillus; species Pristimantibacillus soyae. Next base: position 32,457 of record NZ_JANIPJ010000012.1, read on the forward strand.
GTTCAGCTTGGGTGAGAGGCATGCCGCCAATCTCGGGGTGAGGGTCGAACGGACGAAGCTCGTCGTCATGATCATGTCCACGCTGCTTACCGCGGCGGCGGTATCCGTATCCGGCGTCATCGGCTTCGTCGGGCTTGTCGTCCCTCATCTCATACGCCTTATCGTCGGTCCCGATTATCGTCTCATTATCCCGATCTCGGCCATCGGAGGCGGGATCTTTATGTTATGGGCGGATACGCTGGCCCGCAACGTGCTTAGTCCGAAGGAGCTGCCGCTCGGCGTCGTGACGGCGCTTATCGGCGCCCCGTTCTTCGCTTATTTGCTTCATCGGAAGATGAAGCTGGAGGGAGGAGTCGGCGGATGAGCATGCTTGCGGAAAAAATTTGGGCGGAACGTCAAGGCGCGCCCGTCTTGAACGGCGTATCGTATGAATTCCGCATGAACCGGTTCTACGGCATTATCGGACCTAACGGCGTAGGGAAGTCGACGCTGCTGCATATTTTGTCGGGCGTGGACGCGCCAAGCCGAGGCGTCGTGAGTCTGGATGGACAACCCATCTCGGACATTGCCGGCAAGACGCTTGCTCGCAGACTAGCGGTGCTTCAGCAGGGAGGGCTTCCTGCGGTGGGCTTCTCGGTCCGTGAAGTCGTTGCGATGGGCAGGTTCCCGCATCAGAATTGGCTGGGCGGGGAAGCGTCCGATCCGGAGCCGATTATTGAGGAGGCGCTCTCCGTGATGGGGCTTGCGGAGCTGCAGAACCGGAAGCTGCACCAGCTGAGCGGAGGCGAGAGGCAGCGCGTCGCGCTTGCGAAGCTGATGGTTCAGCAGCCGGATATTTTGTTGCTGGACGAGCCCACGACGTATCTGGATATCGGCTACCAGATCGGGCTTCTGGACACGGTGAGAGCGTGGCAGCAAGAGAAAGGGCTGCTCGTGATCGCCGTCCTTCACGATCTGAATTTGGCGGCGATGTATGCCGACGAGCTGATCGCCCTGCACAAAGGAAGCATCGCGGCGGCGGGAACTCCCGAGGAAGTTATGGATCCCCTTATTATAGAAGACATGTACGGAACCCGAACGATAATGATCAAACATCCTGTATCGGGCGCGCCTCAGCTCATGCTGCAGCCTGGCGCCCGGTCAGGCCATACGGATAGGAGAGTGTAATGGCGTATGCTGCGGGAAATCGACCGGAATAGGGAAGGGGAGCGCAAGCTTCATGAAGTGATCAAGAGGATCGAGCCGTTCGACGAGGGAGCGGCCGAACTGGCGAGACGGCATTCCGACAACCTGACGAAGCCGCCGGGCAGTCTGGGGAAGCTGGAGGAAATCGCGGCGCAGCTTGCGGGCATGACGGGAGAGCTGTGGCCGGAGCTGAGCCGGAGAGCCGTTATCGTGATGGCAGGCGATCATGGCGTCTGCGAAGAAGGCGTCAGCGCGTTCCCTCCCTCCGTTACGCCGCAGATGGTGCTTAATTTCCTGAACGGAGGAGCGGCCGTTAATGTGCTGGCCAGGCAGGCGGGAGCCGACGTGATCTGCGTCGATATCGGCGTAGCGGCCGAGCTCGAACATCCCGGCTTGGAGCCGCGCAAAATCGTCTTCGGCACGCGCAACATGGCCAAGGAGCCGGCTATGACCCGCGAGGAAGCCGTAGCGGCTATTAACGTCGGCATAGCGATTGCTGAGGAACAGTACACACGAGGCGTCCGGATGTTCGCGACCGGCGAGATGGGCATCGGCAATACGACCGCCAGCGCCGCGCTCGCGTCCGTGCTGGCGGGACTGGCTCCCGAAGCCTCGGTCGGACGAGGGACGGGCATTAATGAAGAGACAAGGCAGCATAAGGTTATGGTCGTAAAACGCGCAATCGATGTCAATCGCCCCAATCCGAAGGATCCGATCGACGTGCTTGCCAAAGTAGGCGGAGCGGAAATCGCGGGTCTGGTCGGCGTCATTCTCGGCGCGGCTGCCCTCCGTTGTCCCGTCGTGATTGACGGATTCATCTCCTCTGCGGCGGCATTGGTCGCATCGAAGCTGTCCCCAATGGCGGCGGCTTACATGATCGCCTCGCATCTCTCGAATGAACAAGGACACCGGAAGCTTATGGACGTGCTGGGGCTGCCGCCTGTCCTGCATCTGGATATGCGCCTCGGAGAAGGGACGGGAGCGGTGCTGGCGTTCCATCTGATCGACGCGTCGCTGCGATTGATGCGGGAGATGGCGACGTTCGACAGCGCGGGCGTGTCCAGAGGGTGAGCGGGATGGCGATTCTAATAACGGGCGGGGCTAGATGCGGCAAGAGCCGATTCGCCGAGCAATACGCCTCGAGAATCGGCGGGAAGGGCGTATACGTGGCCACCTGTCAAGCTTATGACGACGAGATGAGGGAGCGCATTGCGAAGCATCGGGAGGATCGGGAGCAATCAGGCTTCCGATGGGAGACGATCGAGGAACCGTTCCAAGTGCCGGAGCGGCTTGGGCTGCTTGCGGCAAAGCTGCACGCTGAGGAAGCCGCTGCAATGCGATCGGGGGGCGAATGGCAGCCGCCGGTTGTGCTTCTCGATTGCATGACTTTATGGTTGACGAATTGGCTGCTGCGCGAGGAAGAGATGCAAGAAGGAGGGGACATGCTGGAGAACGCGGTAGATCGGCTGCTCATAGCGGTCATTCGTTATCCGTACCCGCTGCTGCTTGTGACGAACGAGGTCGGGGACGGCATCGTGCCCGCTTATCCGCTAGGCCGGCGGTTCCGCGATGAAGCGGGGCGGCTGAACCAACGCTTGGCGCAGGTATGCGACCGCGTGTTCCTCGTAACGGCAGGCATCCCCGTCGACTTGAAGAAGCTGGCTTTCCGCTGGGAGGAGCTGACTTGATCTACTCGTTCCAAGAGCTTCTATGGTTATGCGCGGCGGCCATCGTCATCGATCTGATCGTGGGAGATCCGAAATGGCCGACGCATCCCGTCATCCTGATCGGGAGGCTCGTCAAGCGGCTCGAGCGCCTGCTCAGGCCGGAAGGGCGGCGAGACATTTCGCCCGCGGGCATGAAGCTTCGAGGAGCGGTGCTTACGCTTGTGACCATTGCGGTAAGCGCGGGGGCTATGTGGGCTATCGTTACGGCAGCGGATGCCGTTCATCCTTGGGCGGGATACGCCGTGTCCGCTTGGTTCATCTCCACGACGATCGCCGTCAAAGGCCTTAAGGATGCGGCGATGCTCGTCTACGTGCCGCTGGTTCAGGGGGACTTGGAGCAAGCTCGCAAATATGCAGGCTATATCGTTAGCCGCGATACGCATGATCTGAGCGGGAAGGAAGCGGCGAGGGCGGCGGTGGAGACCGTAGCCGAGAACACGGTGGACGCGTTCGTGTCTCCGATCTTCTTCGCGCTCATCGGCGGCGCGCCTCTCGCGATGCTCTACAGAAGCGCGAACACGCTTGATTCCATGGTCGGCTATCGTAATGAAGCTTACTTGCATTTCGGCTGGTGCTCCGCACGGCTGGACGATGCCCTCAATTTCATCCCGGCTAGAATGACCGGCTTGCTGCTTATCGCGACAGCCGGACTGATGCCGGGCTTGCGCGCGGGAAGAGGCTGGAGAGCATGGAGGAGCTTCGCGAAGCGGCATCCCAGCCCGAACAGCGGCATCCCGGAGTCGGTCGTCGCGGGAGCACTGGGCATCGAGCTCGGCGGGGTGAATCGTTACTTCGGCGCCGAGAGCGAGAGGGCGCGAATGGGATGGCCGGAGCGCGAGCTGTCGGCGGCCGATATTAAAGCAACGATCAGGATGCTGTATGGCGCTTGCGTCCTCATACTTACAGGATTGGTGGCGGCGCGGTTATGGATCGGTTGAAGCTTCACGCGCAGGCCGTTATAGCGGCGCTGCAATTTCTTACCCGGCTTCCGGTTCCGGTTCAAGTGCCCTTCGAGAAGCCGGTTTTATCGAGAAGCGTCATTTATTTCCCGTTGGCGGGCGCTCTGATCGGCTGCGCGCTTTGGCTTGCGTCAGAGCTGCTAGATTGGGCTTTGCCGCCTTGGCCGGCGGCGATCATCCTCGTATCCTTATGGGTTTTGCTGACCGGAGGACTTCATCTCGACGGCTGGATGGATACGGCGGACGGCGTGCTCAGCCATCGTCCGAGAGATCGGATGCTGGAAATCATGAAGGACAGCCGGGTGGGCGCAATGGGCGTCATCGCGGCTGTCTTGCTGCTGCTTCTAAAGACGTCTGTCATAGCGGAGCTCTTCGTTATTTCCAGTCAGCATGAGGTATCGGCCGGCATGCTGTACGCGCTGTCGGCCATTTGGAGCCGGATGTGGATGGCCGCAGCCATTGGCGGGTGGCCGAAAGCCCGGGGAGAAGAAGGTTTGGCAGCATTATTTAATGATGTTAATAAAGAGTCGGTGTTCGCATCGGTTACCCTATCTGTGTTACTTAGCTTTCTTGCATTAAATATTAATGGCATTAATCGGATATCTGTCATCGGGCTAGCTTCCGGGCCGCTCGGTGCGGCGCTTCTCGTTGCGGGAGCGGGGGCTGTAACCGTCATCTGCGGCGGGGCGATGGCGCTCTGGCTGACCCGCAAGCTTGGCGGATTGACGGGCGATACGTACGGAGCCATGAACGAAGCGATCGAGGCGACGCTGCTGTTGGCCGCATTGATATGGATACATCAACAGATATGAAGGAGGAAACAGCGTGCTGGAACGATATGGACACGGAGGAGATCTGGCGACGGCCGAGGAGCGCTTCGGACTGCCGGCGGATGGATTCCTCGATTACAGCTCCAATATGAACCCGCTTGGACCGCCGGCCGCCGTTCGGGAGATACTCGCCCGCTATATGGACGAGATCAGCAAATATCCGGATCCCGTCTCGAGGAAGCTGCGGGCCAAGTTGGCGAAGAAACACGGGATTGACCAGTCGGCGATTCTGGTCGGCAATGGAGCGGCGGAGCTCATCGATTTGGCCGTCCGGGCGCTGCGACCGTCCAGAATGGCCATCGCCGCGCCTTGCTTCGGCGAGTACGGCGATGCCGCCAAGAAGGCAGGCGTGCCGGTATATGAAGGCTTATTGCGTTCCGATGCGGACTTCGAGCTGGGCGAACAATGGGTAACCGAAGCTTTGGAGGCATCCGGCGCCGACCTCTACCTGCTAGGTTCGCCGAACAACCCGACAGGCGCCCTGGTCGAATACCGGCACATTCAGCGCCTGCTGGACAGCGGCGCGACCGTCGTGCTGGACGAGGCGTTCCTCGATTTCCTGCCGGATGACGAGCATAGAAGCCTGGCGGCGGAAGCATCTACGAACGGGAGGTTGTTCGTCCTCCGTTCCATGACCAAATTTTATGCGATACCCGGTATTCGTCTCGGCTATATCGTCGGTCATCCGGAAGCGCTGGAGGCGATGCGTCGGCTGCAAGTGCCTTGGAGCGTCAACTCGCTCGCGCAAGCGATCGGCGCCGCGGTTCTGGAGGATGAAGCATTCGCGGGAGAAACATGGGCATGGCTGCAATCGGAAAGCGAATTTCTTCGGGCGGAATTGCGAAAGCTCGGCTTCCGGGATTACCCCGGAGCTGTGAATTACTTGCTTGTTCGGCTGCCGGACGACGCCCCGTTCACCTCTACGGAGCTGCAGCAGGAGATGGGAAGGCGGGGCGCGCTTATTCGCGACGCTTCCTTGTTCACCGGACTCGATCATCGATATATAAGGCTGGCGATTAAGCTTCGAGCTCAAAATGCGCGGCTTATCGGCGTGCTCAGAGAGGCAATCGCTTCGTTGGGAGGCAGCGGAACGTGACGGAGAAGCTCGCTCGCACCATTATGGTACAAGGCACGGCATCCGATGTCGGCAAAAGCTTGGTTACGGCGGCGTTATGCCGCATCTTCACTCAGGACGGATACCGCACCGCTCCGTTCAAATCGCAAAATATGTCCTTAAACTCCTATGTGACCTGGGACGGCAAAGAAATCGGAAGGGCACAAGGCATGCAGGCCGACGCGTGCGGGATTCTGGCGACGACGGACATGAATCCGATCCTTCTGAAGCCGACCCGGGAGATGGCCTCCCAGGTCGTCGTTCACGGCAAGCCGCTTAGGGAATACGAGGCCAGGGACTACAGGGAGAATTACCTGCCGATAGCGGGTGACATCGTGCGGGATTCGCTGGACCGTCTGCGCCGGACCAACGATTTGATCGTACTGGAGGGGGCTGGCAGTCCTGCGGAAATTAATCTGAAGGATCGCGATATCGTCAACATGCGCATGGCGGCCTGGGCCGATGCCCCCGTCGTTCTGGTCGCGGACATCGACCGCGGCGGCATGTTCGCGTCGATCGTAGGCACGCTTGAGCTGTTAGAGCCGGAGGAGCGCGACCGGATCGGCGGATTCATCATCAATAAATTCCGGGGCGACGTGACGCTTCTCCAGCCGGGACTCGACTGGTTGGAGCAGAGAACGGGCAAGCCCGTCCTCGGCGTGCTGCCGTTTCTGCCGGGACTCGCACTCGAGGATGAAGACTCCTTGTCGCTCCGTTCCGAAGCCAACCGGGCAGCGGAAGGAACCCAGACGAACAGGGACAAGCTCGACATCGCCGTAATCAAGCTGCCGCGGGTGTCGAACTTCACGGACGCGGATCCGCTCCGGCATGAGCCGGACGTCAGGCTTCGGTTCGTCGAACACCCGGGAGAATGGGGCGAGCCGGATATCGTCATTCTTCCCGGCAGCAAGAACACCGCCGAGGATTTGGTCTGGCTGCGCGAGCAAGGACTCGAGCGGCGCGTCTATCAGCATGCTGCTCAGGGAGGAAGATTGGCCGGTCTCTGCGGCGGCTACGAAATGCTCGGGGAGAGGCTGCTCGATCCAGACGGCGTCGAGTCGAAGCGCGTGGAGACGGCGGGACTGGGCTTCTTTCCGTTCGAGGTCGCGTTCGGCGCGGAGAAAAAGACGATCCGGGTAGAAGGGACGGCGAAGCTATGGGGGGAGGGGCTGCCGATTGACGGCTACGAGATTCATATGGGCATCATGAAGCCTCTAGGCACAGGACTTCGGCAGCCGTTCCTCATTCGTCCTGCTGGTGCCGATTCTACCGCTTCCGCCCCCGAGGGCGCGTGCACGCCGGACGGCCGGATCTGGGGGACGTTTATCCATGGCGTCTTCCATAACGACAGCTTCCGTAGAGCGTGGCTGAACGAAGCGAGGACGGGGAAAGGGCTGGAGCCGCTGCCGCCTGAGCAAGGGGTTCGTTTCCGGGAGCTGCGCGAGTCGGAGTTCGACCGGCTGGCGGAGCATGCCAGAACGCATCTGGACCTGCAACGCATTTATAAGCTGGCGGGGATCGGAGTTTCTCCATGACGCAGCCATTTCGAGCCGGAACGGATTACCGCTCTACGTTGTTCCCCGAGTTAAATCTCGAGCTGAATGAGAACCGCATCGAGCTCCGACTCCCTCGAGCGTTCCATACGCTGAGCAGCGCGATTCTGCCGGGCGGCTTCGGGCTCGCCGACGGTTTCGTCAATTGGAAGGTGCCGCTCGACTATCGCTGCGGGGACCCGATAACCGATCTTAAAAGGCAATGCGGATTGTGGGGGTTCGATCCGGAACGAACGGTCGGCTTCATGACGGCGGCCAAGCTGACGCACGCTTCCGTCGCGGAGACGGAAGGCGATTGCTTCAAGCTGATCTGCTGCACGACTAGCGGAACAAGAAACGCGGCGCGGGCCGGCATGACGAGAACGACTTATTCCGCTTACGCTCCCGGAACGATCAATACGATCCTTCTCATTGACGGAGCCATGACGGAAGCCGCCATGGTGAACGCCGTCATAACGGCGACGGAAGCGAAGGCCGCCGCGCTTGCCGACCTCGGCGTTCGCGAGCAGTCAAGCGGCCTGCTCGCCACGGGCACGACGACGGATGCGCTTGCGGTCGGCGTCAGTCAAGACGGCGCCGCAGGAGCGATTCACGCGTATGCGGGCGCGGCGACGACAATCGGATGCGCGATTGGCGAAGCCGTCTATCAGACCGTGCTGGAGTCGGTTCGCGCGCAGCACGAAGTCTAATCGGCCCGGGAATGGGCAACCATGGATGGAAAGGAAGCGGAATGCCGGCGCCTTGCGCGATCGGTATTTCGGTATTTCGGGATGCGATGGACGACACTGGAAAATTTTAAAGGAAATGGTCCTGCAACTTTTCCAAATCCTGAACGTCTATACGTGTGGGCTTGGCCGAGAGAGATAGAATCTTTGATTCCGGAGCCCAAACTAAAGATAGATCGAGGAGTTGTAAGAACATGCTGCAACGAAGACTTGGCACAAGGAAGAAGGCAGCCGCAGCGCTGCTGTCCGTGATGCTGCTGACCGCTCCGTTCTCGCACGCGGATGCTCAGGACTCGCCAACGGCGGGTACGAACTACGTTATTTTTTATTTGGACAACAAAGAAGCGTTTCTGAACGGCGAACAAGTGACGCTGGACGCTCCGGCTTTCGCCCTCAAAGGTAAAACGTACGTGCCGGCTAAGTTTCTGGGCGACGCGTTCGGCATGAAGGTCGAATGGCAGGAGAAAACGCGCACGATTCTGATGGAAACGCCAGAGCATGAAATATTGCTGGATACCGTAAACAAGAAAGCTTGGGTCAGCGGCTACGAATATCCGTTCGATGACGTGGCCACGCTGAAGAACGGCAGGCTGATGATCAAGCTGACCTGGCTGTCCGATTATATGGGCGCTACATACACTTATAATCCGGAGCTTCGGCGCGTCGACGTGACGCACGTAAGCAAGCCGGCGGGCAACTATGATCCCGATAAGAACAATTCGGATCCGATCGCCAAGTTTACGTTCGGCAAACAAACGTACCGAATCGGCGAGCCGATCAAATACATTAACCTCAGCTACGATCCGGACGCGGAAGGCGTGAGGCTGGAATGGACGGGCAAGGAGGACGTGTTCTTCAAACCGGGCACCTATCCGATTACGCTCGTCGTCATGGACCAGAACGGGCATAAGAGCAAACCTTTTACGCGCGACCTGGTCATAACGGACGAAGTCTATTTGACCGAGCAAGAATATCCGGTCTACACGAAGCCTGCCGGCGGCTATATCACGACCGATTGGAAAACGCTGTACGGTTCATACTTGAACCTGCCGGACCTGCCGAAGACCGTAACCGAAGACAAATCCCGCACGCTGCTTATGAGCGACAGCCCGGAGACGTTCGAGGAGCTCGGCATTCTGTATCAGGACACGATTAATGGAAGAGGACGCCTGTACGCGGATCATTTGAACGGAACGGATAAGACGGTCAGCTTCGCCATCCTGGCGACCAACAAATCGGACAAGCCGGTAACGATCAAGACGACGAACAAAGGCGAGGTGTACCCGTCGATCTACGCGCATCTCATCGGCAGCGAGGCGATGGTGGACTATTTGATGGACGACACCGAGGTAGAGACGATGACGATTCCGGCGGGAGCGACTTTCATCTACAAACAATTCCCGGACTTCTACCCTGGCTCGGGCGTTAACCTGATGTACGACGTGGAGACGGACGGCGAGGTGCAGTTCACGTTCGCCGCGGCGGAGAGAGCGTCGAAAGCGATGCTCGACATGCCGAAGCTGGCGTTCAACGGACATATTCGCGGCACGTTCCAGATCGCCGGGTTCGACTGGAAGGTCAACCTGACCGAGTCGGGACTCAAGAAGCCGATGAAGCTGGTGCTTGGCGACGGCAAGGTGGACCCGTTCCAGAAGGGCTTCGATCCTCAGAGGGGAACGGAAGCGACGCTGAGCGGCAACTATGGCACCGTCTACAAGATTCACTCCGACAAGCCGCGCAAGATGGCGATCATGATCCTCGCCAAAGGCGGTCCGTTCAAAGGCCCGTTCAAAATCAACGGCGAGATGGTCAAAGTGCCGGCATCCGGCGTGCTTACCGCTTTCGACGGCATGATCATTCTGGCGAAGACGACCGGCAAGGAAGAAAGCCTCGACATCGAGTTCAGTCCTCCGGCCGGCTCCGCTTTCCCGATCAACCTGATCTTCTATCCGCTCGACGACCGCGCGGAATAACGACGGCATGGCATCGCTGCTCTTCGCGTGAAGGGCGGCGATGTTTTGTTTGCGGGGCGAGTAGGCCCGTCCTTCTGGAGGCCTCGCATCAGCAATTGCAGAGTAGACAATCAGGCCCGTGAAGCGGTACAATAAAAAGCTTAGAAAAATCGAAGGAGCGAGGATTCGGACATGTCGTCGCAATCGAAAAACGAAACGGCAGCACATCCGGCTGACCGTCTCGGCAGGAAGCAGATCATTCGCGTTATACTCATTATCTCGTTTATATTTTTGGCGCTTGGCGCGGTATTCGTCGTGCTGTTCCAATCCCTGGTCAATCGGGATCCCGGCGCTTCCGCCCCGCTGGAGGCCGTCACGCAATATCGTTACGAATACGCGGAAGCTTCGAACGGCATGAAGCTCCACGCGCTCGTGACGAAGCCGGCCTACGTATCGCTGGAGACCGTGAACGATAACGTGGCGCTTACGGACAAGGTTGGCGTGAACGGAGGCTTCTTCTACGAAGGCTCGCTTGTCAGCATGGGAGTCGTGAACGGGCATCCGGTTAACGGAGACGGCTACGGCGGCGGCGGCGAAAACATGAAATACGCGCGCGGCACGCTCGTATGGGACGGAGAGGCGGATTCGCTCAGCGTGCAGGTGGTGTCCAAGGCATCGGAGCTGAAAGTAAAGGATCATACCCGCTTCTGGGCGCAGGGCGGTATAAGCATGAGCATCGGCCGCGACGACGCTTGGGTCCGCCAGGCGGAGGCCGAGCACGCACCGTTCCCGGACGAGGATCGCTTGCGTACGGGAGCCGTCTTCGACGACCGGGGCAGCCTCTATCTGGTCGTGAGCGAGAACGAAGGCACGCTCGCGGACTTCCGGAGCGCCGTACTGGAAACCTTCGGAGACGGCCGCCTCGTGGACGGCATCTTCCTAGACGGCGACGGATCATCCCAGCTGTCCAGCAAGGAAATGATGCTTCGCGGCGACAATCGCCCCGTCGTGCAGATGGTTCGGATTATGAAATGATTCTTGGAATGTCTTCGCGATCAAATGCGGGCTTTTTGAACATCTACTTAAGGGGAAATGAGCGATGAAGCAGCTGCCGATCGACAACGTCTTGCCGGAGCTTCTGGACGCGCTTGCCCGCGGCGGCAACGCGGTGCTGGTTGCGGAGACGGGAGCGGGCAAGACCACTCGCGTGCCTCTGGCATTAATGGAACAGAAATGGCTGGGAAGCGGCAAAATCATCATGCTGGAGCCGAGGAGGCTGGCGGCGAGATCCGCCGCCGCCTTCATGGCGGGAGAGCTGGGCGAGAAGGTGGGGGAGCGGGTCGGCTACCGCGTTCGTCTGGACGCGAAGGTCGGCCCCCGCACCGTCATCGAAGTCGTGACGGAAGGCGTGCTTACCCGCATGCTCCAGTCCGATCCCGCTCTGGAAGGCGTTGCCGCCGTTCTGTTCGATGAGTTTCACGAACGCCATCTGCACGGAGACTTAGGGCTCGCCTTATGCTTGCAGGCGCAGTCGCTGCTTCGGGAGGATCTTCGCCTCCTCGTTATGTCCGCAACGCTGGATGCGGCTCCGGTAGCGGAGAAGCTAGGACAAGCGCCCGTCATACACAGCCGGGGGCGGACATACCCCGTCGAGACGAGGTACGCCCCAGCTCGTCACGGAGGTCCGGTCGAAGCGGCGGTGGGCCAGACGCTGCTTCATGCGCTGCGCGAGGAGGAAGGCGACGCGCTCGTCTTCCTCCCCGGCGTGGCCGAAATTCGGCGTACGGCACGATGGCTCGCACAGGCGGGACTGCCTGCGGGTATCCGCGTAGCCGAGCTTCACGGCAGCCTGCCGCTAGACGCCCAATCGTCCGCAATCGCGCCGTGCGCGGACGGCGAGCGGAAGATCGTGCTCGCCACCTCGATTGCCGAATCGAGCTTAACGGTGCAGGGCGTGCGGATCGTTGTCGACAGCGGCTTGATGCGGGTGTCCAGATTTTCTCCGCGTACCGGGCTCAGCCGCTTGGAGACGGTCCCCGTGTCGCAGGCGTCGGCAGACCAGAGGCGCGGACGGGCCGGCCGTCTGGCTCCCGGGGTTTGCTATCGGCTTTGGACCGAGGAGGAGCATCGCCATCTTCCCGAGCAGGGCAGGCCCGAGATCATGGATGCGGACTTATCCCCGCTCGCGCTGGAGCTGGCGATTTGGGGCGTCCGCGACCCGCTCGAGCTGGAATGGATGACGCCGCCGCCGAAGGCCGCTTACGACAGCGCGCTTGAGCTTCTGCGCAGGCTGCTTGCGGTGGACGAGGAAGGAAAAGCGACGGAGCGCGGCGCAGGAATCGCAAGGCTTGGCGTCCATCCGCGTCTCGGCGCGATGCTGGGAGCGTTCGCCGCGAATGGAGCGGCTCTGCGGCAAGCCTGCGAGCTTGCGGCTCTGTTAAGCGAAAGAGATTTGCTTGGCGCGGAACGCAACGTGGATATGTCGCTGCGACTTGATGCGCTTCGTTCGGGGAGCGCCGGCGACATGGCGGCGGCCCAGCGGGTGAAGGCGCAAGCAGAGCATTGGCGGAAGCTGATCGAGGGCATGTCCGGCGGAGGCGGCGGCGGAGAACGAAGCTCGGACTCCGGTACCGACGGACGGGCCTCGATCGGCGCGATGCTGGCTGTCGCCTATCCGGATCGGGTCGCCCAGCGCAGGCCGGACGGAAGGTATGTGCTGGCAAGCGGCAGGGGCGCCGTGCTTCCCGAGCTCCAGCCCTTATCCCGCTATTCGTACCTCGTCGTTTGCGAGATGGACGATGCCGGCCCGGAAGGCCGGATACGGCTTGCCGCGGCGATTGAACAGGAGGAGCTTGAGCGCTGGCTGCCGGATTATTTGGTGAAGGAAGAAGCGGTCGAATGGGATGCTGGGGCAGGCGCCGTCCGCTCCCGTAAACGTCTGCGGCTGGGGGCGCTCGTTTTGAGCGAAAGCCCGCTCGAACGGCCGGATCCCGAGAAGGTCGCGGACGCGCTTATCGGCGGCATCAGGCAGAAAGGGCTCGCCGCGCTTCCTCTCGGCAAGAGCGCGCTCGCACTCTTGTCGCGGATGCGTCTCATGCGGTTTAGCGGAGACGCCGAATGGCCGGACGTATCGGAGGAGGCGCTGCTGGATACGCTGGAGCAATGGCTGAAGCCGCATATATACGGCATTCGCAGCTTAAGCGAGCTCGGCAAGCTGCCAATGGGGCAAATTATTAGCGGCATGATGAACTGGAAGCAATCGCAGGAGCTGGACGAGCAGGTGCCGACCCATATTCAGGTGCCCAGCGGATCGCGCATTCCTGTCGACTACAGCGATCCCGCTTCGCCTGTGCTCGCCGTCCGGCTGCAGGAGCTGTTCGGGCTGCGGGAGACGCCGCGTCTCGTCCGGGGGAGGCTGCCCGTCACGCTGCACCTGCTGTCGCCGTCTCAGCGGCCCGTGCAGGTGACGCAGGATTTGGCCAGCTTCTGGGAGCATGCTTATTTCGAGGTGAAGAAGGATTTGAAGGGTCGTTACCCGAAGCATTATTGGCCGGACAATCCGTACGAAGCGACCGCCACGAATCGCGCGAAGCCGCGAACGTAGGCGAGGGCGTGAAGGGAGGAGTGCAACCTTGGAGCTGCTATACGGCATCTACGTTTACCTCGTTGTGATCAATATATATACGTTTATTCTAATGGGCCTCGACAAGCGATACGCGAAGCGGAAGAAGCGAAGAGTGCCGGAACGCCGGTTCTTCGTGCTCGGCGCGGCCGGGGGGGCGATCGGCGTATGGTACGGCATGAAAATGTGGCGCCATAAGACGCAGCATCGGAATTTTACGACGGGCATTCCGTACTTGGCCGCTTTTAACATAATCGCGATTATCGTCATTACGGGCTTGTATAACATGAATAGTTGAAATGGAATGGGATAATCAAACGATAAAAACGTCGAAATAGCTGAGTCCGGAAATGGGCTCGGCTCTTTACGGTTGGGAGGGAACGCGCAATGCAAAAAACGGTTCAGCAAGAAGAACAAGAGCGGCTGGACGCCGCGCTTCGCGATATCGAAGAGCAGCTCCGCGGCATCGGGCCGCGGTACACGGGGCAGGACTTCACGGAGCAGATGCTCGATCTGCAGCGCGAAGAGCGGAAGAACAGGCTTGAGGTGGCGAGGAAGGAGCCTTACTTCGGCCGTCTCGACTTTCAGGAGCTCCCGCAGAATACCGGGGTTAACCCGGGAGAGCCGAAGCCGCTCTACATCGGCAAAGCGGGGGTGGCCCGGAACGGAAGCAACGAGCTTCTTGTCATCGACTGGCGCGCTCCCGCGGCCAGCATGTATTATTCCTTCACGGGCGGAGACGACCCGGCCGCTTATTCGTCGCCGGACGGCGACGTGTCGGGTTATGTGCATCTGAAGCGCAACTTCATGATCCGCGGCGGCGAAATCGTCAGGCTGGTGGACAGCTATATCCGCGGCCAGGAGGAAGGAGGCGTCTCCGACGAGTTCCTGCTCTACCGGCTGGGAGAAAACAAAGACAATAAGCTGAGAGATATCGTCTCCACGATTCAAGGCGAGCAAGACAAGATCATTCGCGCCGAACGGAACAAAGCGTTGTTCATCCAAGGGGTTGCGGGAAGCGGAAAAACAACCGTCGCGCTGCACCGATTGGCGTTCCTGCTCTATCAATACGAGGGACGCATCCGTGCCGAGCGCATGATTATCTTCGCACCGAACCGGATGTTCCTCGACTACATATCCGGCGTGCTGCCGGAGCTTGGCGTCGGCGACATCGGCCAAACGACGTTCGGCGATTGGGCGCTCGAGCTGCTCGAGCATTCGGTCCAGCTTGCCGATCCGTCCGAGACGATGGCGTATTGGTTCGAGGAGCGCCGCACGATCGAGGAGATCGAAGCGTCCTCCGGCCGATGGAAAGGCAGCCTCGCCTTCAAGGCCTCTATCGACGAACGTCTGGCCAAGCTGCAAGAGAGTATTCTGCCGGACGCGCCATTCGTCCCGCTGGAAGGCTTCACGCTCACGCCTTCGATGATGAAGGAATGGTACGAGACGGATTACGGAGACGAGACGGTTATGGTGAAGCGCGACCGGCTCGTCAGCCGGATCAAGCGCTGGCTGGAGTCGGAGCTGAAGCATCGAGGCGTGGCGGACAAGAAAAAACGTTCGGCGGCGCTTGCGAAGCTGAATTCGTTCGTGAAGCGCATTCCGTCTTATACGGCGCTGCAGCTGTATGCTTCCTTGTACAAAGGGAAGACAGCGCTGCCGGATGTGCCGAAGGCGATCGCGAAGACAACGTCGGAGCGGCTCCAGGCGGGGTATGCGGCGGCGGAGGATTTGGCGCCTCTCGCGTATATTCATTTGAAGCTGTACGGCCTCGCAAAGCCGCCTTTCGACCACATCGTCATCGACGAAGCCCAGGATTATTCGCCGTTCCAGCTGGAGGCGCTGCGCCTCTGCCAGCGGACTCCGTCCATGACGGTGCTCGGCGATCTGCAGCAGGGGATCCATGCCTATGCGGGGATTCAGCGTTGGAGCGAGCTGATGGATTTGTTCGCCGACGGCGACACGGATTTCTTCGAGCTGAATCGAAGCTACCGCTCCACGATGGAAATCATCGATTTCGCCAACTACATTCTAGGCGGGATGACCGGCGGCGTGAAGCCGGCGGTTCCGGTGTTCCGGAGCGGGGATCCCGTTACCGCGGTAGAGACGTCTGACGAAGGCTGGCTGCCGGCCGTATCGGAGACGGTCAAGGAGTGGAAGGCCGCCGGCGGCTTCGACACCATATCCGTTGTGGGGCGCACTGCCAAGGAGTGCGCGGAAATTCACCGCTATCTGCTGGCGCAAGGCCTGGAAGCGTCACTCGTGCAGAGCAAGCAGCCCACTTACGGAGGCGGCTTGACGGTAGTGCCCGTCTACTTGTCCAAAGGACTGGAGTTCGACGCCGTGCTGATCGCGGACGCAGGCAGGGCAAACTACGACGCGATCGACGCGAAGCTGTTGTACGTCGGGTGTACGAGGGCGCTGCACAAGTTGAAGCTGCTGTATCGAGGAGAGCGGACGCCGCTGCTCGAGAAGTGGCAGGGATAACGTCCTTCCTAGCTTGGAGTACATGCGTGTTAGAACGCCCGTTCTTTCGTCCACTGTTTCAGGACGAGAGGACGGGCGTTAAATAAGGGAAATGGCTGGAAGTATGAGGAAATCGAATAACGGATAGGCTGTATAAGTGGAAGAGCCGGCTGCGGCAAGCTTCGGGACCGCTTATATCGGCCGATCGCGAAAGGAGATTTTTTTTATGGCCTTCAAGCTGATCTTATTTGCTTTGCTTTTATTGTTCACGGCTTTTTTTGTGGCGACCGAATTCGCCATCATCCGAATGCGGGCAAGCCGCGTGCAGCAGATGGTGGACGAAGGACTTAAAAACGCGAAAGCGATTCAGCGGGTAACCAGCCGGTTGGACGGCTATTTGTCGGCGTGCCAGCTCGGCATTACGATTACGGCGCTCGGGCTCGGCTGGCTCGGGGAGCCGACGGTCGAGCAGCTGCTTCATCCCGCGTTCGAAGCGCTTGGCGTGCAGGGTCATACGGGCTCCGTCATTTCGTTCTTCGTCGCCTTTCTGGTTGTTACTTACCTGCACGTCGTCCTGGGCGAGCTGGCTCCGAAAACGGTCGCGATTATCAACGCGGAGAAGGTAAGCCAGCTCACGACGCCGGGCATCATCTGGTTCTACAAAGCGATGTATCCGTTCATCTGGCTGCTCAACGGGTCCGCGAACAAGCTGGTCCGTCTGCTCGGCTTCCAGCCGGCCAGCGAGCATGAAGCCCACTCCGAGGAGGAGATCCGCTTCATTCTGTCCGAGAGCTACGAGAGCGGCAAAATCAATAAAAGCGAATATGGCTTCGTGAACCGCATTTTCGAATTCGACGAGAGGTTGTCCCGCGAAATCATGGTGCCCCGGACCGATATGGTGTGCTTGTACGTCGATAAGCCCCGCGAAGAGAATTTGGCTATCATCCGGCAAGAGCAATATACGAGATTCCCGCTGGCGAAGGGGGACAAGGATACGATCATCGGCATCCTGAACACGAAGCATCTGTTCCTTCAGGATTACGATGACCGCGAGCTTGACCTGAAGAAGCTTGTGCAGCCGGCCTTGTCCGTGCCGGACGTGATGCCGATCAGCCAGCTGCTTCGCCTGATGCAGCTTGAGCGCGTTCACTTGGCGATTCTGCTGGACGAATATGGAGGAACCTCGGGGCTGCTTACGATCGAGGATATTATCGAAGAGATCGTGGGCGATATCCGCGACGAGTTCGACGAGGACGAGGAGCTGGAGATCGAGCGGCTGGAGCAGGAGCATTATTTGGTCGACGGCAAAGCCTTGATCGCGGATGTGAACGAGGCGGCGGGCCTGCAGCTCGGCAGCGAAGAAGCGGATACGATCGGCGGGTGGCTGTACCAGAAGCAGCCCGGCTTGCCGGAGGGCGAGAGATGGTCGTATGGCAACGCGGTTTTCGTGATCAAGGAACGGGACGATCATCGCATTCGCAAGATCGAAATCTATACGGACGCCGAGGAAAGTGAAATGAGCGAGTATGGACACGCATAAGCTAGGAGGGAGGACGAACCGGTAAGGGAGTGGAAGAAGGTTGGATGAAATCATCAAAGCGATTATCCTGGGCATTGTGGAGGGGCTGACGGAATTTTTGCCGGTCTCCTCCACGGGCCATTTGATCTTGGCCGGCGAGCTCATGCAGTTCACGGGCGATCGCGCGAAGACGTTCGAGGTCGTCATCCAATTCGGCGCGGTGCTCGCCGTGCTCGTGCTGTATCGGCAGAGGTTCGCGAAGCTGCTCAACTTCAACTTGAAGAAAGGCAGCGGACTGAACGTCCTGCATATCGCGCTTGCGATGCTGCCGGCATGCGTGCTCGCCGTAGCGCTGCATGAAGTGATCAAGCAATATCTGTTCGGATCGGGTACGGTTCTGTTCGGCCTTGTCGCCGGCGGCCTCCTAATGATCGTCGCGGACCGCTCCAAACGGATAATCGTGTCGGAGGAGCTGGACGACATCACGTACAAGCAGGCGTTCATCATCGGCTGCTTCCAGATTCTGTCGTTGTGGCCGGGCTTCTCGCGTTCCGGCTCCACGATTTCCGGGGGCATGCTGGCGGGCACGAGCCAGAAGGCGGCGGCGGAATTCACGTTTATCGTGTCGGTCCCGATCATGGCGGGCGCGAGCACGCTGGATTTGATCGGGAGCCGGGAATTGCTGACGGTCGCGGACGCGCCCCTGTTTTTGATCGGCCTTATCGCGGCGTTTACCGTGGGCATGATCGCGGTCGTCACCTTCATCAACCTGATGAAGAAGCTTCGGCTCTCTTATTTTGCCTATTACAGATTTGCGCTCGCGGCCTTGTTCTATTTCATTATTCTATAAGACTCCTTGCGCGAAAAAGAAAGCATCCGATTCTCTTACGAGGATCGGATGCTTCTTTGCATGATCGGTATGACACTAATCGCGAAGCAGCTTCCGGTCGACCACGAACGGGCCAAACGGGAGGAACGACGCGATGCACGCGGCTGCGAATTTCAAGAACGACCAGCGATGCGCGAACGTAACGTGGATAACGGCTAGAATATAGAGGACGAAAAACAATCCGTGCAGGCCTCCGACAACGGTCACGACCTCCGGGATATCGGCCCAATACTTAAGCGGCATCGCGATCAGCAGCAGGACGAGAAAGGACATGCCTTCCAGCCAGCCGATGACTCGCAATCTTCCAATAGCGGATTTCAACATACAAGGGGAGCCTCCTTCTTAAGAACAAGCTGCTAGCGAGGCTCGAGGCCTCTCCATAGCAATTGTACGATTTCCGAGGAGGTTTGTCCCACTGTTTGCAAATCGTTCACAATCTCCTTGCGGTTGCGGACGGTAAGGGTGGCCGTGAAGACATGAGAGAGCAGCATCGGATCGCTTTCCGATATTTCGCCTTCGTCCATCGCCCTTCGGAACACGCTTGCCAGCAGTCTGTGCAGCGCCTGCTCGCCGTCGCGGATGCGATCGACTTGCTCTTCCGTTAATTCCGGGCTTGCTTCCCGCATCATCGTCTCGAAGTCGATATGCGCGTTGCCCATATGCCGCTTGGCGACCTCGGAGAGACGTTCGCGGAGAGGACCGGGACCGTTCACGATGAGAACGGTCTGGTCATGCGCGATCTTGAGCACGAATAGGAGCGCTTCCGTGAAGAGAGCTGCCTTGTTGCTGAAATAATAGTAGACGCTGGCCTTCGTCACGCCGCAAGCCTGGGCGACGCTCTCGAGCGACACCTTCTCGTAGCCTTGCTCCATGAAGAGGAAGGAAGCGGTTTTTAATATTTGCACCATCGTTTGCGGAGATCCGGTCGCTTTCGGTCTGCCGGGTCTTCGCTTCGGTTGTTCGGACTTGGAAGTCAACGCAAAACACTCCATTCAAAAAGTTGTCAGAATTACGGATTGATTAATTAACCTTCTGGTATATATAATTAAATTCGAAGCTTGATCTTATTTTAAACCAACAATGCCCATAAGGGAAACGGAGGAAGGCAACATGTTAGAAAAAATTGGGCGGTTATTCGCAGGCCGCCGGTCGAAGTGGGTCACGCTGTTCGTATGGATCGCCGCCGCGGCCATATTGACGCTTACGCTGCCCGCGGTAGGAGATAAAGAAAGGAACAACGCGCCGAATTTGGAGCCGGATAGTCCTTCGGTAGCGGCCGACGAGATGATCAAGCAATATTTCCCCGGGTCATCCGGCGTTCCGGCTCTGGTTGTCTGGCATAGGGAAAGCGGGCTGACGGAAGCGGATTATTCGGCTATTCAGCAGCTGACTGCGGAGCTGGCAAGCAGCCCGCTGGAAGCGCAGGGCGAGCTGGTCCCGCTTCATGAGATGCCTCCTCAGGCGCTCGCGCAATTCGCTTCGGAAGACGGCACGACGCTCGTCCAGCCGGTCTCCTTCATGGAAGGAACCGAAACGGAGCTGCTGAAGCACAACTTGGAGACGATCCAGAGCCAGATCAAGGAGCTGACAGGGACGGATCCGTTCGAGGTCGGGACGGACAACGCGTCCGAGCTTAGCGTCCGGATCAGCGGTCCGATAGGCATCTCGGTCGACGCGACCGATCTGTTCAAGAACGCGGATTTCGTCCTGCTGCTGGCGACCGTTATCCTCGTTCTCGTTCTGCTCCTGCTTATCTATCGTTCGCCGATTCTGGCCATCATTCCGCTTATCGGCGTCGGCTTTGCCTATCTCGTCACAAGCCCGATTCTTGGCTGGATGGCGGGCGAAGGATGGATTACGGTCGATTCGCAGGCCATTGCCATCATGACGGTGCTCTTGTTCGGCGCCGGAACGGACTACTGCCTGTTCTTCATCACGCGGTTCCGGCAGGAGCTGACTCGCGAAGAGGACCGGACCTCCGCGCTTGCCCACGCCTTCAAAGGCTCTTCGGGCGCGATCCTGATGAGCGGATTTACGGTCGTCTTGTCTTTGCTAGCCCTTCTACTAGCGAAATACGGAGCTTACGAACGCTTCGCCGTTCCGTTCTCCTTGTCGATCTTTATAATGATGATCGCGAGCTTGACGCTTATCCCGGCGCTCATGGCGATCATCGGCCGCGCTTCCTTCTTCCCGTTCATCCCGAGAACGGAGGAGATGGAGAAGGCGCGTCAGGCGAAGCGGGGCAAGCCGTATTTGCCGAAAAAAGCCGGACAAGGCATCGGAACAAAGGTTGGCGAGCTTGTCGTGAAACGCCCTTGGACGGTCGCTCTAAGCTGTCTTGTCGTGCTGGGCGTTCTTGCCGGCTTCGCTTCACAGACCAAGTACACGTACGATTTGCTCTCCTCGTTCCCTGAAGATATGCCGTCCCGCGAAGGCTTCGACGTCATTGCCGATGCGTACGTGCCGGGGGACCTGGCTCCAGCGACCGTCGTCGTAAGAGGAGGCGGCGAATCCGCGGATGTCCAGGCGGCTTTGTCGGGGATCCAGCATGTCGATCACGTATCGGAAGGATCCGTCAGCACGGTCGATCCGGAGCTGACTTCCTACAGCGTCGTATTCGCGATCAATCCGTATTCGCAAGACGCGATGGCCGCGATCCCGCAGTTACGGGAAGCCGCCGCAGACGCCTTGGCCGGCGCCGGAGTCGCCGATGCGGATGCGAACGTATGGGTCGGCGGCCAAACGGCAAGCCAATACGATACGAAGGAGCTGTCAGATCGCGATAACCGCGTCATTATCCCGGTCGTTACCGGGTTGATCGCGCTGCTGCTTCTGCTCTATTTGCGCTCGATCGTAGCAACCGTCTATCTGATCGCGACCGTCCTGCTGTCCTATGTCGCCGCGCTCGGACTAGGCTGGATCATTCTTCATCACATCATGGGCGTCGACGCCATTCAAGGCTCGATTCCGCTGTACGCTTTCGTGTTCCTCATCGCGCTCGGAGAGGACTACAATATCTTTATGATTTCGAGCATTTGGCAGAAACGCAAAACGATGCCGCTGCGCCAGGCCATTAAGGAAGGCGTCAGCGAAACGGGAGGCGTCATCACGTCCGCGGGTCTGATCCTGGCCGCTACGTTCGCGGTTCTAGGCACGCTCCCGATTCAGGTGCTCGTCCAATTCGGCATCATTACGGCGATCGGCGTTATGATGGACACGTTTATCGTGCGGCCGTTCCTCGTTCCGGCGATAACCTCCATTTTGGGTAAATTCGCATTCTGGCCGGGCGGATCGAAGAGCGCGGAGCATTCCCGCTCATACGATGCCTAGCGAATAGCCGTCAAAAGACATCGTCGCACGGTTGAGGGTGCTTAAGAAGTTTGCCTCAGACGAAAAGAAGGTACGGCCCGCGTGAATGAGCAGCGGGCTGTACCCTTTTTTATATTGCGGATGATTCTGATTTAGGGCTCTATTGGTATGGGTAACGGATATGAGAGGCCTTATCGCGGATAAATCAGCATTTTTTTAAAGGGTAAGGGAACTGAGAGCCGCTATTCGCCTGATTGTATGGTGATTCAACCGAATTGGAGTGCAATAAAGGCGCCATGTTCCGTTAGCCACCGAAAAAACGCGGATTTCCGGTGAATAACGTCGCTCACTTCCGTTAAGTGTTTCTCTCGAACGGAAGAAGACATCCACACCAATAGGCTTTCGCTTATTGCTCCGCGGTTTTCCTTGTAACTTTAGCCGGCTTGCGAGCGTCTTTGTAGAAACGGAAGTTAGTTATATATAGAGGGGGAACGATAATGAAAACAAAGAACCTGTGGCTGGGGATTTGGATGGCGCTGATGCTGGCGGCCGGATCGATCGCGATCGGCCCCGAGAAGGCGAGCGCATGCAGCTGCGCGATGAATCCCAGCGTGAACGAAGCGAAGCTGAATAGCGACGCCGTGTTCAAAGGAACGGTTACGTCTCGCGATCAACCGTTAAAGTGGTTTCAGCGATCGTCCGCCGATCCCGTGACATGGACGTTCCAGGTCGATGAAGTGTGGAAAGGGAAGGTAGCGCCCGAGATAGCGGTTACTTCCGCGGAGAGCGGCGCCAGCTGCGGCTACGAATTCCAAGTCGGGCAGCCATACGTCGTCTATGCCTACAAGAACGGCGATTCGCTCGATGTCAGCCTGTGCAGCAGAACCGTGCCGGTGAGCGCCGCCGGCCAAGATCTGGCAGAGCTCGGCAGCGGCTCTGTTCCGCCACGGCCCGGAGCCGTTGCCGAATCCGGCTCAGGATTCCCATGGTGGTGGATCATGGCCGGTATCGCCGCAGCCTTGGCTTCGATCTGGCTGTTCCGCCGCAAAGTTCGCGGCCGCTCTTTCTAAATAAGGAACATAGCGACGATCGTCGTGACGACTAATCCGATCAGAACGGGCTTCAAATTCCGCCTTGCAAGCTCGAACGGGCTGACGCCGCAGATGGCGGCGGCGGGAATAAGCGCCCATGGGACCAGCGTGCCCCCGCCGACCCAGATGGCGGCGACTTGGCCGAGAGCGGTCAGCGTCGGAATGCCCGAGCCGATGGCATGGCCGAATAGCTGGGCGATGGAGCCCGCAAGCGATATGCCGGAGAAGCCGGAGCCGTCAAGTCCCGTTACCGCCCCGACAAGAGCCAGCGTAATCGATCCCACGACGCCGTTGACCGGCACTTCATGGGCGAGCGCGACGCCAAGGTCATTCACGATGCCGTTCGACGCTTCGGGAAGCTTCTCGCCGAATAAGGAGAAGAAGCCGGCATCGCCCAGGTAGAAGAACGCGGCGATCGGGATGACGGGACCGAAGACCCGGAAGCCGAACAGGAAGCCCTCGATGAGATAGCCGGTCGTTTTCTCTAATCCCTTGCCGCGATGAGCCAACATCGTAATGACCAGCATAATAAGAATCGACGTGCCGCCGATAAGAGCCGTCGCGTCGCCGCCCTGCAGGTTAAAGAGGAACATGGCGACGACATTCAGCGCGAAGAGAATCGGGATGACGATGGCCAGAACGCGCTTGGCCGTCATGGACAACACTTGCTCGCCAGACGACGACTTCGATCCGGTTATAGCCTCTTGGTGGTCGACGGCTTCGATCAAGCCATCCCTCCATTTGCCTGTTCGCATATCCCGCTTCATAAGCCAGAAAGCGGCGACGGTTGTCACAAGACCCATAACAATGACGAGCGGTATGCTGGCCTGCATGACGTCGCTGACGGGAATGCCGGCCGCGTCGGCCGTCAGCTTCGGCGCGCCTTGAATAATATAGTCGCCGGAGAGTGCTATGCCGTGTCCGAATAAGTTCATCGCGACGGCTGCGCCGAGCGCGGGCAAGCCGACTCGAAGCGCAACCGGCAGCAGAACGGCGCCGATTAGCGCAACGGCGGGGGATGGCCAGAAGAAGAAGGAGGTCACCATCATGATTAGGCCGATTCCCCAGAATGCAAGCGAAGGCGTTTTCATAAATCGGGCGAACGGCGCAATCATCACTTCATTAATTCCCGTTCGGATGAGAATACGGCTCATGGCGACGATAACGGATATGATGAGAATCGTCCCGACCAATTCCTTGATCGCGTAGATGAAGCTGTTGAATATGCCGCTGACGGAGCCTTCGATTGTCGTGGTGGCCAATATGCCGATCCCTAATATGCCCGCGATACAGATGAGCGTAGTATCTCTTCTCACCAGCATGAAGCCGATGATCGCCACGACGAATGCCAGATAAACCCAGTGTATGGCTGTTAACTCGATGATCATAATTGATCAACCTCCCAGCATCGCGACAGTCGGTCTGCCGGCTATCGTAATGTAATGTATGCAGGGAGGGACATAGGCGTTCAGCCGTATAAGGACGAAGCGGACGCGGGTTCTTGCGCCGCCATATTCGCTGTGCTATCCTACTTAGGACAAAGGCGAGAGAATCTCGTGATTACGTTTCGGAGGGACCCATGCTAAACATTCAAATCTTGGAAGCGTCCATGAGCTACAGCAAGGAAGACGGCTACGTCGGCAAGGTGCAGTTCGGAGTCGAAGGCCACGAGAATCAATACGAGATTACGCTGCATAGCAAGAAGGGCAATGATTGGGGCTATGGCTTATTCTTCCTGCACGAATCCGGCAAGGAGGAGCAGCTTCTTGCTCTGGAGGACGAGCTGGAGGAGAACGACGAGCTGTTCGATACGCTGGTTGAAGCGGCGAAAGCAAAGCTGGAGAAATAACGGCGAGGCAAGACAAAACAGAGCCCATAACCGCGTCCTTGCGAATGCGATTATGGGCTCTATGACGTGAAAGCGAAAAGCGCTACAAGGACCGGCGTACCGGCTCGTTCTTGTCCGTTCTCTTCGAGCGGACGATGCGATAGCAGACATAGCCTGCTGCCGCCGCTGCCAGGAATCCGACTACCCATAGCCCGTATTCGTAGATGAGGTTCGCGATTTGTTGGACTTGATTGCCCACCAGCGATCCAAGGACGAAATAGATCATGGTCCACACGAATGCGGAAGGGTACGCGAATAGAATAAAGCGGCTGAATTTCATCCGGTTAAGTCCCATGACGTAAGGAGTGACATGCCTCAGGAACGGCAGGCACAGGCTGATGCTGATCGCGTAACCGCCGTATTTTTCGCTGAGCTCCTCGGAGCGCGACAGGAACCGCCCGATATTTTTTTTGCTGCGGAACCAGTTCGACAGCTTGGCGCCCGCGAATCGGCCGATGCTGTAGCCGAACGTCATGGCGGAGCATATGCCGAGAAAGGTCATGATGAAGGCGGGGACAGGCGACAAGGTGCCGGCCGCGGAGAGCGCTCCGCCCGTCATGACGACCGCTTCGTTCGGGATCGGCAGTCCGATTAATCCGAGGCAGAGGACTAGGAACAACGCCGCGTAGCCGATCTGTTCGATGATGTCCAACAATAATTCATAAGCCATATGTCAACACGCTTCTTCCTTTATGCCAAATCATAGAAAAACGAATAAATAATCTTTATACAGGGTACCATAGATCATCGCTCATGCCTACCTCTCGAGGTCTTAAGACCGAGGTCTAGTCGCGTTTTAACCTTTTCGTAACTTTTTGTTCAAGCCCTGCGCCTATAATGAAAGGTAGCTTACTGGCTTGACGAAGGAGCGGAGGTTTGCATGGCGAAGTTTCAAAAGAAAGTGGCGGATTTGCGCAAATGCGAGCCCGTTGTCTATTCCATATGTTTAACGATGCTTGCGGATGAAGCAGCCGCCTGCGAGGCGGCCAAACGGATTTTGGTCGAATTATTTCGGGATTCGGCTTTTTGGATGAAACAGGAGTCGGATTGGCAAGCTTATATGACTAGGATATGCATCAGACATTGCTTACATAACGTTGCAAACGCCGATAAACAAGCGGAGACCGCTTCAACCTGCGTCTCTTAGCGCAAGTCGGCTCGAGGGAGCAGAGAACGGAGTTTATGAAACAGCTGAAGGAGCATTCGATCGAGGAAGCCGCGCGTGAGCGGCGGATCAAAAGTTATGTCGTCTATCGCGACGGCAGGCTGCTAGAGGAATGGCACGAATCCGGCCGAGACGCGATAGGACCCTTATATTCCTGTACCAAAAGCGTCTTGTCCACGCTCATCGGCATTGCGCTGCACCGGGGAGAAATCGAAAGCTTGCGGCAGCCGATCAGCGTTTACCTGGGCGACGTCGAGATAGGGGACGAAAACGGTCATCCCATTACGATCGAGCATTTGTTAACGATGACGCCCGGCTTCGACTGGCCGGATTTCGATAAACCGTACAAGACGTTTCGCGCTTCGCAGGATCCCGTCGCTTTCACCCTCGCGAGGCCGGTCATTCATACCCCGGGGCACGCCTTCACTTACAACTCCGGCGGATCGCATCTGTTATCGGCCATCCTGACGAAAGCGACGGGCCAGTCCGCGCTTCAATATGCCGAACGGACGCTGTTTGGTCCTCTGGGGTTCCGAGCGGCCAAATGGACGGAAAGGGGCGGCATCAGCGAAGGCGGTACGGGGTTGTCCTTATACGGGCATGATTTGGCGAAAATCGGGCTACTGTATTTGCGGCGCGGCCGCTGGGACGATAGGCAGCTTCTTCCCGGGCAATGGGTGGAGGAAGCGGCTTCCATGCGGCATCGCGCTCTTCTTCATTATGAGCCGCCGATTTATGGCGGATACGGCTATCATTGGTGGGTTTCCCCGCAAGAGCATAACGGCTGCGCGGACTGTTATTTCGCATTCGGGCACGGCGGCCAATATCTAATGAACATTCCGAGCCTAGACCTCACGGTCGTCGTCCGCAAAAAAATCACGAAACGGAACGAAGCGATCCACGCCAGATCGTTTATTTTCGAACATCTGGTTCCCCTTGTCAGCCGATAAGCTCGCGGATTCGTTCGCGAGGAGCGCGGCGGTAAGCCCCGCCATGATGGCAAAAAACAGCTTGAATCTCGTAGTCTAGCAGCTGCCGCAGCGATTCTACGGCTTGCTCGAAGTCCGTGCAAAGAGCGGCGTCCGGCAGCTCCAGCTGATCGTTTACGACTTGCAGCGCATCGCCGGCGATAAGCGTTCCGCTCTCGGCATGATACAAGCTGATATGACCGGGCGTATGTCCCGGCGTCTCCAAAACCCGCAATCCGCCGGCTAACGGGAGCAGCTCGAGATGGCCGATTTCATGATCAACCTCGACGCGCGGCGGCTGCTCGAGCGTTCGTCTGAACGCTTCCTTCCATTCCGGGGGCACGCTATCGGGCATGGCTTGCACCGCAGCCTCGATCGCCCCGGGCGTAAGCTTCAGCAGCCTACGCTGCCCCTCGATATACGGCTTCTCCAGCGGATGCGAATAGATTCGCAAGCCGGATCCGGCCCATTCCTTAAGCGCCTGCGCGCTGCCGATATGGTCGAGATCCTGGTGGGTTAAGATCAATTGCGTTACTTCGCGGCCGCCAATACCCGCCTGCTCGAGCTCCTGCCGAAGGAGCGGGAGCTGCCCCGGATAGGCGGTATCGATTAGAATGACATCCTTCTCATCCCAGAGCAGCGTCGGGTATATCGTCTCCACCCGATTCATCATTTTTGCGGAAATGGGTAAAGAAATAATGGAAAAGCTTCTCATTGTCCTCGTCCTCCTCCGATACAAATCGTTCCCTATGAACCAGGGTAAAGCTTATAGTAGCAGAGAAGAAGCGTGTGGTAAATACTAAAATATTATATTATAACACAAAAATAATATTTTGTCAATGGTTAAATTTCGAGAAATTGCGCACTTCTACCACTTTGTTTAATGGCGAAATAAAGTCTATTTACTCTATCGACGGCTTGCTTCTAGGAAACATTAACTAAAACTAGAAAAAAACGAGGTTGGGACTTCCTCGGGTCTCCTAATGGTTGTATAATCATGGAAGTCGCGCTAATGGTCATTGCTATTGTTTCGCTAAAGATTGGAGATCGTGGTAGTATGAACATTCATGCCATTAATCATTTATGTTTTTCCGTGTCCGATTTGGAGAAGTCGATCGCTTTCTACCAGAAAGTATTCAACGCGAAGCTGAGAGTGAAAGGCAGAAAGCTTGCTTACTTCGATTTGAACGGAATCTGGATCGCCCTTAACGAAGAAGAGATCGCGGGCAGGCATACGGCGCCCCGGACCTATACGCATATCGCGTTTTCGATTCCGGAGGAAGAATTCGAGGATGTATTCGAACGGCTTGAAGAGCTGCAAGTCGATGTGTTCTCTGGAAGGCCCAGGCATAAAAAAGATAAAAAATCGATGTACTTCGTCGACCCTGACGGCCATATGTTCGAGTTCCATACAGGTACGCTCGCCGATCGGCTGGAGTACTATAAGACGGATATGGACCATATGACCTTTTATAACGAAACATGAAGCGAAAGCCCGGCCTAGTCCGGGTTATTTCGTTTGGCAGGCTATTACAAATTCATGGTAGGAGCGATAAATTTGTTATTGACGAGAGACATTGCGCAGCTTCTTGAGCAATCGGAGATAGACTACATGTCGGACCGGATGGCGGCCATGGCGGAGCTGCCTGGCAATCCACATGGCGTGGAGACCGCCCGCTTCGGCTCGGCAACGGCGTTCTACAGCCGTGGCATGCCGTGGCCGATGTTCAACAATGTCAAAGGCGCGCTCGAGGAGGATCAGCTTGCGTCCATCGTTGCGTTCTATGAGGAGCGGGAGAGAAGCTTCGAGTTTCATATTTCGCCTCTCGGTACCGACTCCCGTTCGATGGAACGGCTTGCCCGGATAGGCTTCTATCAGTCGGGCTTTCATGCCACGATGTATACGGAGGCAGCGGCTCAAACGATGGATCTGCCTTCCGGCGTGCAAATACGCGAGCTCCGCGATGACGAGTTCATGACGTACGCGGCCATCCACTGCGAAGCTACGGGTCTCTCCATGGACGGGCAGATATACGTGGCGGAGAACAACCGAATCCTTGCCGTCCGGCCCGGATGGCGCTACTATATCGCGTTCTGCGAAGAACAGCCGGCAGCGGTCGCCGCTATGTACCGGAACGGAGGAAGCGCATCCTGCACCTTTGCGGCAACGCTGCCGGCTTATCGGGGAAGAGGACTGCAGACGGCGCTCCTGAGGAGAAGGATAGCTGACGCGTATTCAGAGGGCTGCGAGATCGTTGTCGGCCAATGCGCGTACGGTTCCACCAGCCACGCGAACATGGAGCGGGCGGGCATGCGCCTCGGTTATTCGAGAGCAACATGGAAAAGACTCGCAAATAGTTGACATAATTATTATTATGTTATGAAAGGGTGGGCTCGATGCATAAGTTGGATCTATTGGGATTGATCGTCGACATGCATGAGTTCGATTCGAGCTACAAAGAGTTTTTGAAAGTGCCCGCCATGAGCGCGGGAATTTATAAGCTGCCGGCAGGTTCATCCGATCAACAGCAGCCGCATTCAGAAGACGAGCTGTATTATGTGCTGCGAGGCCATGGAAGATTTCATATGGCGGGAGAAGACTGCGAAGCAGTAGAAGGAACCATCCTATTCGTTCCCGCGCATGTTGAACATCGGTTTCATTCCATCACGGAGGAGCTTCTTATTCTCGTCGTATTCGCGCCGGCGGAATATAGCAATCGCAAGGAATAAGAACATACCTCTTGGCAGACGAAGTATTGCGCAGCTTCCGTCCCCTGTGTCAAAATGGGGAGAGCTATAGGACATTCTATCAACAGAAGAATCGAGGAACGACGTTGAAATTCAGACCTTGTATCGATCTGCACGACGGCAAAGTGAAACAAATCGTAGGAGAAACCTTGAATGACGCCATTGTCGAAAATTTTGTCTCTACGCATGATTCCGCTTATTACGCGGAATTGTTCAAACGGGACGAGCTGACGGGCGGACATGTCATCATGCTTGGCCCGGGCAACGAAGAGGCGGCGCTGCGGGCGCTGCAAGCTTACCCCGGCGGTCTGCAAATCGGAGGAGGCATTACGGCCGACAACGCTTCCACTTATTTGGAGAAGGGCGGCTCGCATGTCATTGTGACCTCGTATATTTTCCGCGACGGCCAATTAAACCACGCGAACCTGGATCGGATTGCAGCCGAAGTCGGCAAGGACCGGCTTGTCATTGATCTAAGCTGCAAGCAGAAGGACGGTAAGTGGTACGTCGTGACGAACCAGTGGAAGCTGTTCAGCGATTTCGAAGTGAACGAAGCGAACATTCGGGCGCTGGAGAGCTGCTGCGACGAGTTTCTCATCCATGCGGTGGACGTTGAAGGCAAGCAAAGCGGCATCCAGGAGTCATTAGTCCGGGATTTGGCGCAATGGGTGAACATTCCGACCACCTACGCGGGTGGAGCCCGATCGATCGCCGATATGGAGCGGTTCCTGGAGCTGTCGGGCGGCAAGCTCGATCTGACGATCGGCAGCGCCCTCGATATATTCGGGGGCAAGTTGTCCTACGAGGAAGTCGTGCGGTTCAGCCGCGAGCAACACACATCATAATAGAATACGGCCCTGCAGCATGTTGAATGGATGCTGCAGGGCCGTTTTTATCATTCGTTGATCGTGCCGTTGCCTCGCGGATATTCCGCCACTTGAACGGAGCTGTCCGCCATTTGATACGTTAGGGTCGCTTCCGCGTAGACGTCTTCGTCGTACATCACATATACGTAGCAGTTGTCTACGCCGAGCACATGCCCCCAGCGATCTTGCACAAAGCCGTTCATAAACTTCGCTTTATTTTCTTTGGAGAGGCTGTTGAACGCATCTAAGTCCTCTTCCGTCGAGAGCTGGATGAACATCATCGCTTCCGTGTTGGACAAGTCATATTCATTCTCGTAGTAGCCGTCGGCGTAAGTAAAGTCGGAATTTCGGGACAGCGATTTTATTTTGCTGTCTTCCGTAACGGGAGGCGGATCCTCGCCGTAAAACTCGTCGTTCACCCAATAGCCCTCATTATGAATCGTGCCGTCGACTTCCTTGATGAAGCCATAACCGTCCATTTTATCTTCGAACACTTCGCCAATGTATCGAGCTTCGTCATCCAAATAGAACATGCCTACGCCCGTAATTTGGCCGTCCTTCATCTGACCTCTGTAGTACTTTTCTCCGTTATCCGTCAAATAGACGGTGCCGTAACGATTCGGCACATTGTCGAAGAAATAACCTTCATAACCAAGCTTGCCGTCGTAATATTCTTTGCCAATGCCCCGATTGCTGCCATACCAGATGCCTTCGAATTTCAGCTCGCCTTCGTAATACATTTTGCCTTGGCCGTCGAAGCTTCCATCCGTGAAGGAACCTACGTAATAGGACGTATCGTCGAAGTAATACGTGCCTTTCCCGTTTAACGCGTCGCCGCTGAACATGCCGGCATATTGCAAGGAATCGTCGGCATTCAGCAGCTTGCCGCTTCCTTCGCGCATGCCGTCCACGAAAGGTCCTTCATAATAGGAGCCGTCGCTGTATACGGTTGTTCCTTGGCCGTTGAAGCGGTTGTTCTTGAACTCGCCTTCGTAGTAGGAGCTCCGGTCCTCCAGATCGTACATGATACCCGAGCCTTCAATGATTCCGTTCTTGAAATCGCCTTCGTAGAACAGCTTGCCATTATGAAGCAGACGTCCCTCACCATGCGGCAGCCCGTTCTGCTCAGCTCCGAAGTATTCCGTATCGTTCGAGTACAAGTATTCGAAGTTGTAGGAGGTTACCGTGCTGTCGATGTAAACCGTCCGGGTCTCGCCGTCCCAAGTGACGCGCCGGCCGGTTGCTTCGCCGATAAACCGCAGCGGAACCATCGTATTGCCCGTCAAAATTTTAGGAGCCGTTGGCAGCGTGAGCTGCTGTCCGCTGACGCTCGCGGTTTTGCTGTCGATGACCAGCTCGATTTCCAGCTTCTCTTTTGTTCCGGTTACCGTACGAGTCGCTTGATCCCAGCCGACCTCCAAACCGAATTGCTCGAATAGAGGGCGGAACTGTACCATGGTCGAACCGCTGATAATGACCGGATCGATCTGGAATTCGGCCAGCTCGCCGTCGATGTAGACTTCGATGGGGCCGTTATCTTCGAATTCGGAAGGGTCGATATCCACAACGGCAACATCGTTTTCCTCCAATTGGTCCACCACGTACCGGCCTTCTTTGCTCAAGGCGTCGCGGTCGATGGCGAGCAGCTCCAAGCTCTCCACGTCCGCAAGGGCAGACAAATCAAGAGCTTCGTGCGCGCCAAGCAAGAGCAGAGTGTGCAAGAAGTACGCTTGCTCCAAGCCCTTCAAGCTTCGGATGTCTTCGCCCGCGTCGATGGACAGCTGCGTCAGAATATGAACCTCGTCCTCCGTCACAGGCTCGGAGAGAGGGAGTCCCAATTCCTCGCGAATTTCGTTCTCAAGCCCCTTGTCCAGCTTATGCGACAATGCCGCATATGTGCTGCCTGGCGCGCTCCACGAGAGAGCGGCGGCCGTGATTGCGCTTGCAATCAATAATTTACCTGCTTTGCTAAACAAACGTTTTCCACCTTCCGAATGTGAAATATTTGGTGCCACTCCCATTAATACGATGCTTGCTCAAAAAATCCTTCTTTTGGCATGTCGGAAAATGAAGAAAAATATGATAATCGATTATCGCTGGATATGCTTTCATGATTAGGCCGAAAGAGGTATAATCGTGGAAGTTTACATATACATAAGAGCGAATGGAAACAAGGAGGCCGTCATGGAGTTTGGCAGAGCAGTACCCATTCTACGAATATTCGATCAAACGAAAGCTTTAGAGTTTTATATCGATTTTCTTGGGTTCCACATCGATTGGGAGCACCGGTTCGAGCCCGGTACGCCGCTATACCTGCAAGTATCGAAAGGCGGCTGCATCCTGCATCTATCCGAGCATCACGGCGATTGCACGCCGGGCTCCGCGGTTCGCATCGAGGTTGGGGACGCCAAGGCGTTCCAGGAAGAGCTCCTCTCCAAGCGATACAAATACGCGCGTCCCGGTTATTCGGAGGAATGGCGCGCCGTTGAAGTCACCGATCCGTTCGGCAACCGCCTTGTATTCTACACGCGGGAGCCCAAGGAGCAGACGACATGATCATCAAGCTTGCCATAGAGGTTGCCATCTCGGCCGCGTACGAGGCGGGCAGATTAACGCGGGAGAGATTCGGCGATTTAACTAGCATTCAAGAGAAGGATGAACACGGCGATCTGGTGACGGAAGCGGATTACGAGGCGGAAGCGATTATTCTGGCCAAAATTCGCGGCGTCTTCCCCGACCATCGCATCCGATCGGAAGAATTTGGGGACAATGAGAACGAGAGCGACTGGGTATGGCTGGTCGATCCGCTCGACGGAACCAATAATTTTGCCGTGGGGCTGCCGTTGTTCGGCATCTCGATTACGCTGCTTCATCGGTCGGCGCCGGTCATGGCCGTTATCTACGAGCCGATGACGGACCGCCTGTACACAGCCGTCTCTGGCGAGGGCGCGAGATGCAACGGACAAGTCGTTGCCATCGGCCAAGCGAAGCCGGTCGCGAAGCCGCGCGTCGGGTGGATTCAAGGGCATGCCGTTCAGAATGCGCAGGACGCGGTTAAGCTAAGGCATTATATCGATGTGCAAGCGAAACGGATGATGAGGCTGTGGGCTCCGACGCTTCAATGGTGCATGCTAGCCAGAGGCGATCTGGACGCCATCATCGTCTATAACTCGGAAGGCGAAGATCTGTATTCCGGTCTTCTTATGGCGCAGGAAGCGGGAGCCGTCGTCTTCGATTACGACGGGCAGCCGTTTACGGGCGCGTTCCGTCAGCCTTTTCTTATCGCATGCCATTCGGAGCATGCGGAATATTTTCAGAACATGGTTCGAAGCGGACTTCCTTCCTCATAAGAATCCATTCGGCACAGAGAATAGAAGGGACTAGGACGGCAATGGAAATATTGCGGGAAATTTACGAACGCGATCTTGGAATCAGCGATCGCGACGCCGGCTCTCGCAGGCACGGCAAGCAGGTCTGGTTCCGGCGCGCCGTCAGAGGCGTCATATTCGATAGCAAGTATCGGATGGCGCTACTGCATATCGACGACGGCAACTATTATAAGCTGCCCGGCGGCGGGATCGAAGGCGAAGAGTCGATGGAAGCGGCGCTGGCAAGAGAAGCGATGGAGGAGATCGGGGCGCCGATCAGCATCCATAGCGAGATTGGCCTCGTCGTGGAATACCGGGACGAGCACGAGCTGGTTCAATTCTCGTACGGCTACGTCGCCGAGGTAACGGGAGAGATGACGCCGGCCCAGCCTACGAACGAGGAGCTTGCCAGCGGTTTGAAGGTCAGCTGGATGACGCTTCGGGAAGCGATCGCGACGATGGAGCGGCATTCGCCCGAGACGTACGTCGGCAAGTTCATCCAAGAACGCGATATCAGCTTCTTGAAGACATTACACCAATAAGGAGAGACTCGCTATGACTGCTGCTCTTCTTGGCAGTTTTATATCCGCGATGGCGACCGTGCTGGGCGCGATTCCGCTGCTGTTCGTCCGGTCGCTGTCGGAGAAATGGAAGGATATTCTCATTGCTTTCACGGCGGGCATTATGGTGTCCGCCTCCACCTTCGGCTTATTGCCGCAAGCGTTGAACGAATCGGGATTGCTGGGACTCACATTGGGACTCATCGTCGGAGTCGTGATCTTGGACTTGCTCGAGAAAAACATTCCCCACATCGACGTTGAGCAGAAGCGGGGGATCAGCTCGTTCGATTCCAAATCGCTGCTCGTCATATTCGCGCTGTTCATTCATAACATCCCGGAAGGGCTCAGTACGGGATTCAGCTATGCCAGTACGAACGAAGGCTTGGGACCGATGGTGGCGATCGCGATCGGCGCCCAGAATATGCCGGAAGGGCTGGTGCTCGCCGTATTCCTGACCCAATCGAAGGTCAGCAAGCTGAAGCTGCTGCTTATCGTCACCGCGACGGGACTCATGGAGATGGTGTCCGCGGTCATCGGGTATTTTACGGCCAGCTACATCCAGTCGCTCATCGGCTTCGGGCTCGCGTTCGCGTCGGGCGCGATGCTGTTCATCGTATATAAGGAGCTCATCCCAGAATCCCACAGCCATGGGTACGAGCGCCCGGCCACGTATTCGTTCATTATCGGGCTTCTTGTCATGATATATATAAGTTATTTTTTCGGATAACGACGCAAAAAAGAGCACAGGCTATGTGCTCTTTTTTGGTGCCCGTGCTGCGGTTAATTCGCCGGTTTCTCGCTCGTGCGCACTTGCTTCGGCGACGCTTGGGTGTCATCAGCCAGCTTATCGCCGAATTGATCGAGCCTCGACGGGCTGGAAGCCGGGCCGTTATTGTCGGGTTTGTTGTTTCTGCCTGCCATATCTCATCACCTCCAACTCTGTTAGGATGAGCGGCCAGCTTCATTTTATGCAGAAGAAGGAATTACTCCGATGTTTCCCTATAGTAGATCACCGTAGCGTCAAGCTCGCCTGAAGCCGATCTGGCGAACCGCGGGATCTGTCCCGCTTCCTTGTAGCCCAGCGATTGGTACAGAAGATTGGAAGGGTCGCCGGCTCGCGTGTCCAGGACAAGCAGCGTTCTCCGTTCGGCTATCGCCCGGTCGTGCGCGGCGTTCATCAGCTTCCTCGCGATGCCGTTCCTCCTCTTATACGGATGGACCATCAACTTGGCGATTTCCGCCCGGTGGGCGGCATTCCGTTTCATGGCCAGCTGAAGCTGAACGGAGCCGGCGAGCTGTCCGCCAAGATAGGCGGCCCACAAGATCGTACCCGGTTCGATGACGCTCTTCCAATAGCTTGCTGCTTCCTCTAGCGACAGTGGCGGAAGGAAGCCGATGGATGCGCCGTCCTCGACAACGTCCAAGAGCAGCCGGGAAAGGTCGTCGAGCTGCTGCTCGTTAATGAAGGTAAGTTCCACAATGGTTACGGTTTCTTGCATGCCGGGCATCTCCTTTGCGTATCCATGTCGATGGAGTAGGATTTATACGAGTCCGATTTTTTGAAGCCAGGATTTGGCGTCCGCAGCCTTACCCTTGGCGGGTACGGTCAGTTTGGCCGATGGCTTCGCGTCCGTGACAAAATCGCCTCGTTTTGCTCTCCGGTTCCATTCCGCCTCGCGATCCTTCCATAGCTGCTGCTGAACGAATTCATGTACTAGCATAGGTATCATCTCCCGTTTCTCTTTGTTGATTCCATTATGCTCTCGCTAAAAGGGAAGAAAAAGAGTATAATCTGGAATATTAATTTCCCCTTTTATTTGGGAGAGGAGGCAGCCCTCTTGATTAGTGACGAACGATATCTCATGCTGTACGTGAAGATCGCGGAGCCGGAGGGATACGGCAAGCCGATCGAGGTGTCGCTGGACAGCCTTGCCGACGTTCTGTACTGCACGCAGCGGAACGTGAAGCTGATCGTGCACAAGCTGGAGGAAGAAGGATTCATTGCATGGCACGCGGGGAGAGGGAGAGGCAACCGCTCCAGGATGACCTTTCTTATTCCGAGGGAGAAGAAGCTGCTTGAGCTCGCGCAGCATTATGCCTCCAAAGGCGAATACAAACACGCGTTCGAGGTGATCGACAAATACGGCGAAGGCACAAGCGTGCGGAATCAATTCGTCGAATGGATGAACGGACATTTCGGATACCGCACGGAGCTGATCGACGACGAGGAAGCGGATATTTTGCGCCTTCCCGTTTATCGGCCCATTCTTACCTTAGATCCTAAGCATATCTATTACGCGTTCAGCGCGCATATGGTGAAGCAGCTGTTCGATTGTTTGGTGCAATACGACCGCGACGCGGGGAAGGTCGTGCCTTCTCTGGCGCACGCATGGGAGCATGACGCCGGCGGCAAGCGATGGACGTTCCACTTGCGCAAAGGCGCCTCGTTTCATCATGGCCGTGATCTTGTGGCGGAAGACGTTGTCTATTCCTTCGAGCGGCTCCGGGGAAGCGCTTCGGGCTGGTTCGTTCGTTCCTTCGCCGAGGTGAAGGCGGCGGGGCCGCGCACGGTTATCATAAAGCTGGAATCACCCAATTGGCTGCTGCCTCGATATCTTTGCTCGCCCGGCATGTCGATCGTGCCTCACGAGCTCGTTCAGCAGGACGAGGATTTCTGGCTGCATCCCGTCGGGACGGGGCCGTTCCGTTACGTCGAATGGCGGAACGACCGCTTTATTATGGACGCCAATCCGCATTACTTCCAAGGACGGGCGCATCTGGACGGCGTCGTGATCGTCAATATGCCGGAGGATACGATCATCTTCGCCAAGAATTGGGAGCAGCTCATCGTCGACCACGATCTCCGTGACCTCCAGCCGGAGCAGGGCTGGCAGAAGATTGAATATATTTGCAACGGCTGCAGCCTGCTCACTTGGAATTTAGGGAAAGACGGACCGCAGCGTTCGATCCCATTCCGGCAAGCCATCGATCTGCTTATCGACCGCAAACAAATGATCGCGGATCTCGGGGAAGACCGGATTCATCCGGCGAGCGGATTCTATCCAAGCGAACAGTCCTATCGGCAGGGCGAATGCACGAACGTGGAGCGTGCGCTGGAGCTGCTGCGGGAGTGCGGCTACCAAGGCGAGACGATCCGCATCTCGACCTACGGGATACACGTTCAAGACGCGGAGTGGCTGAGACGATATTTGGCCGGTTTTGGGGTCAACGTGGAGGTTCAGGTGGAGAGCTGGCTCACGATCCGCGATCAGCATGTGATTCAGAATGCCGATTGCTTGCTCTATTGCGTCGTGTTCGCGGAGGACGAAGTCTGCATGATTGAGTTGTTCGAGCAGACGGGCAACTTCCTGAGAGAGCATCTTTCTTCCGAGCTTCTGGAATGGGTCGAGAAAAAAATCGATCTGGCGCTGGGGATTAAGGATCCCGAGCAGC
Source organism: Paenibacillus soyae (assembly GCF_024623455.1). Lineage (GTDB taxonomy): Bacteria > Bacillota > Bacilli > Paenibacillales > Paenibacillaceae > Pristimantibacillus > Pristimantibacillus soyae. The sequence goes on from NZ_JANIPJ010000012.1 coordinate 70,414, forward strand.
GCTGGTTCGAGTGGATGGATATCGAGCGGAAGTTGAAAGAAGAGACGCATGTTATTTTCCTGCTTCACAAGAAGCTGAACACGTTCTACAATCCGCATATCAAAGGCGTCGGCGTGAATTCACTCGGCTGGATCGACTTTAAGGATATTTGGCTGGAGCGGGCGGCTGCGAACTGAGGTCGGAAGAGCGTTACACCTCTAATAAAAACATCGGATTAGGACGATATATGAGTTATTAATCATCAAGGAGGATTCATCGTACTCGTGAAGTTTACATCTAGAATCAACATCAAGCTCGGCCTGATGGCCAAAATCAATCTGATGATCATCGGCATCATCGTATCGTTATGCTTGAGTATCAGCATTATTGTTTATATCGAAATTACGCAGGGCATTAAAGAGACGGCAACGGAAAAAGCAAAAGGCGACCTGGAGCTGTCGTACAGCTACATCGATACGACATACCCGGGCGAATGGCATATTCAAGACGATCAGCTGTATAAGGGAACCGAGCTGATGAACGGGAATGACGGAATCGTCGATAAGATCGCGGCCGATACGCAGGATACCGTCACGATCTTCCAAGGAGACACTCGGATAGCTACGAACGTTATGAAGGAAGGGAAGCGGGCGGTCGGCACGCAGGCATCCGCCGAAGTGCAGGAGCAAGTGTTGACGCGCGGCGAACTGTTTTACGGGGAAGCCAATGTGGCCGGCCATCTGTATCAGTCGGCATACATGCCGCTTAAGAACGGGAACGGCGACATTATCGGCATGTATTATGTCGGCGCATCCCAGCATATGATCGACAAAATTATTGATCGGTTCGTTGCGACGCTTATTCCGATCGTTGCGGCGATTATCCTCATTGCGGGATTCATCGGCTATTGGTTTACGAGAATGCTGAAGAAAAGACTGAATCGCATTGTTGTCGCGCTTGACCGGGCGGGGAACGGAGACTTCACGGCTTATGTCGAGGACAGAAGCTCCGATGAATTAAACCAGCTCTCCGCAAGCTTCAACCGGATGGCGGATCGTCTGAAGCATCTGGTGAATGAAGTGATCCTTAATTCGCAGCAGGTGGCCGCCTCTTCGGAGCAGCTGTCGGCGAGCGCCGAACAAACGGGCAAAGCGACGGAAACGATCACCGAATCGATCCAAGAAGTAGCCGACGGCGCGGAGCAATCGTCATCCAAGATGAAGGAAAGCTCGATTGCGATCGAAGAAGTAACGAGAGGCGTTCAAAGCATTGCCGAAAGCGCGTCCTTTATTTCCGAGCTGAGCATTCAAGCCTCGGAGAAAGCGAATGACGGTGAGGAGCTCGTCGAACGCTCCGTCAAACAAATGTCCTTTATTAGCGAATCCGCCAACACAAGCGATCAGCTCATCAAATCGTTGGAGCAGCGCTCTAGCGAAATCGGCGAGATCAGCACGGTCATATCGGGCATTGCCGAACAAACGAATTTGCTTGCGTTGAATGCGGCAATTGAAGCGGCGAGGGCCGGCGAGCATGGCAAGGGCTTTGCGGTAGTCGCAGGCGAGGTGAAGAAGCTGGCGGAACAATCCCGGCAATCCTCCTCCCAAATCTCCGAGCTGGTGCGAACGATTCAGGTAGACATGATCCGTTCCCAGCAATCAATGGGCCAAGTGCTCGTTGACGTGAAGGAAGGTATACATGTTGCGCATCAGACGGAAGCGAGCTTCAAGGAGATCCTAGAATTAATGGGGAAGCTCTCCGAACATATTCACGGCATGGCGGCCGTATCGCAGCAAGTGTCCGCCAGCACGCAGGAAATCGACTCCACCGTTGCCGGCATCACGCAAATCTCCGCGGCAGCTTCGAACCGTTCCCAAGATGTTGCGGCGGCTGCGGAGGAACAGCTGGCTTCCATGGAAGAGATTACGGCTTCGGCCCAATCGTTGTCGAAGCTGGCCGATGATTTGCATGAGATTACTTCGAAATTCAAAGTGTAAGGATGAACCCGCGTTGCCTTGTGCGCGCGGGCTTTTTGTCTAGTTTCGAAGCGGGCGAGGAAAGTGTATGGGGAATAATGGTGAAGTCGTAACTTTTTAGGTTGGAGGAACGTTCTAGTGTTAAACCATTTGGCTGGATCGATTTTTTTTGTTAACATAACATTATTTATGTAATTTTATGAGGAGGAGTCTAGGTGGTAGATGAATGAAAACCTTTTGGAAGCTGAACGGGTTAAGTGCTCTTTTTTCTTTATTTCCTTTTATTGGAATCGAAATGTATTTAAATGTGTATCGGCTGAGCCGATTAACAGGAAGGACGGTTGAACAAGTCGAGCTCTGGGCCGAATATGGTTTCATACTCGGATCGGTTCTTTTTTCGATTTTATTTATATGGTTAACGAATCGGATAGGGAAGGGGCGACTAGTTTCGTTTTTTTCGGTCGTGATGTGGGTTCCTTATTTCGTACTATTCGTTTATATCTTGGCAACATGGTATCCCATGACGGATCCAGCGGATGATCCGGGTCCTGCTGCAGGGCTTGTAGCAATGGGGGGACTGATTGCGTACCCGTTTTATTTAGCGGTTATTGTTGCGCTGTCCCTGGCAATTGGTCGGCTTCAAGGAAAAAGCGCTAAATAGTTAACATAATTATTGTTATGTAATCAATGGCGTGAAATGAGGCGGCAGTATCGGATGTAGTAGTCTATCCTTTACTGCCGCCGATAAAACACTCTACCAAGGCATGACGATTCCTTGTTCATCTAGAAGCGTCAACTCTTCTGATGGATCGGCCTCTAATCGGCTATCTATCAGCCTCATGATCCTCTCGGAGGATTCATCCGGCGTGAGCTTCCCGGTAACATCCAGCTTGCCTTGCATAAATGTTTGAACATGCCCCGGATGGAGGACGATCACTTTGCCGCCTAGCGGCGCGATTTCGTTATGAATCAGCATGGATTGCATATTGAGCGAGGCCTTGGACATGCAGTAGCCGAACCACGCCGTCCGCCAACAATTGCCGATGCTGCCGGCTTCGGAAGAGATGTTGACCAACAGCTTGCTTTCGCTTGCCAGAAGCAATCCCATCAGTTTATTCGACATGCGAAGCGAGCCTAAAGCGTTAACTCGGAACACGCGTTCTATTTCTTCAAAATCAAGCTCGTCTTGAATCGTCGCATGAATGTCTCCGAGAATGGCCGCGTTATTGATTAGAATATCCAATCGATCCGTGACGGCATATACGCTCTCGGCCGCCTTGTCTACCGGATCGCCGATATCGAGAGGGATGATTTTCAATTTTCCTTGGCATGACGCCTCTAATTGAGTTAACTCGCTGCCGTTCTCCGAATATTGTCCTCCGAAGACGAGATAATCCCGTTCAAGCAGCCGTTTTACCAAACTTAATCCAACTCCGCGATCCGCGCCCGTAACGAATGCCCATTTCTTCATTTTCGATTCCTCCATAGTTAGGTATGCTTCAATCCGTTATATTGCTCTAGAACAATTGGTGGCTATTGCACTTTAGTTTTAGCGAGAAACGTTGGAATGGAAGGACGGACTTTATTCATGGCACGTTCTTTGGCCTCGTCCAAAACGTGCGTATATATCTGTGTGGTCGAAATGTCTTCGTGGCCAAGGAGTTCTTGAACGGTTCGTAAATCAGCGCCATTGCGCAAGAGATCCGTGGCAAAGGAGTGCCGGAGCTTGTGCGCGGATAATGATAATCCGGCAAACTGAGGGTACTTTTCAGTTAGAGCCGCGAATGTTTTCTCCGCGACGCATTGCACCATGCGTTTGCTGATCCTTCTTCGAAATTGGGAGATGAAGAAGGCGTCGACATCCTTGTTGCCTCTAGGCGGGATCCGATCGTCGATTGTCAGCTGCAGAAGCTGAACGATTTCATCCGGAAGCGGGATGTACCGCCATTTTTCGCCCTTGCCAAGAACGGCGAGCTGCTTGCCTTCCTTGTCAAAGTTCTGAAGATTCAAACGAACGATTTCGCTGACACGCAGACCGGCATGCGCCATAAGAGCGATGATGGTGACGTCGCGCGTGGCATATCTTCCTTCGATCATATGAATACAGGCATCGAGAAATGGCTTTTGCAAGTAGGTCGGCTTTCTATTTTTCTCCACCTTGGCTTTTTCGATGTCCAAGGTTGGGTTATGGGAGGTTATTTTGAACCGGATCATCACTTTGTAGAATAGTCTGATCGTGGATTGGCGCCGATTCCGGTAACGGCTGCCGGATCCGGACTCGCGTACCTGGGTGAGATGGGACATGACGTCAATTTCCGTTGCATCCGAAACGTTTTTGCCGCCCAAATGAATGAGGAAGTGCTTCAGATCATGCAGGTAGGCGGACTGCGTTTCTTTTGAATAGCCGCGGTCTTTGAGATAGACCAGAAATAATTGGATTTCACGCTCGTAATGCTCTTGAATGTCTGGGATTTGACTCATATAGGCTCCATTCCGATCGTTTCAACTCGAAATTGCATGAAATACATGTTTCATGCAATTTCTATTATAGCAATGATGCCGTTAAAAGGACATCATCCGATAGATTTCCGGCATACTGGACTCAGGTCCGGTTCTAATCCCATCCGTCGGAAGGATGATAGAATACAGCCGTAAGGGCTACAATGATAACAACATTACGAGAAAGAGTGGTTGTTATGATGAAGAAGCCAAGCGCCTTCCAGGCGTGGGAACTGCTAGTTCTGTCACTACCGAAAGGAATCGCGGCATTTGTCGTCATCGTTGCCGGATTGTCCATTAGCCTTCCGTTGTCGGTTTTTCTGATCGGAATTCCGTTGCTAGCGTTCACCTTAGTGTTGTGCCGATCGATTATGGTTGGAGAAGGTAGCAATGTCACGGCTTGGCTCCAGGGTCAGAAGCGTAGCGCCGCTAATGATCAGCCGAAAGCGGCTGCGACAGAGCAGCAGAGCTGGAGATCATGGCTTGCGTCCGTTATGAAAGACGGCAAATCGTACCGCAGCATCTTATTCGGGATTGTACAGCTTCCGATTAGCATTGTTATGTTTACCTTAGCCATCGTGCTGCCCGCGACGGCATTCGCGGTTTTGCTTTCACCGGCTGCTTACGAGGTAAGCATGCGTCTTTTCGAATTCGACTTGTTCTCGACAGAATGGGGACTGGACCAGTTGTTTGACTGGAATCTGACTTCAGCTCAGCGCTCCTGGATTGCCGGTGGGGTCGGGCTAGTGTTCTCGCTGCTCATTCCGCCACTGCTGAAAGGGCTTGGCCGTTGGTACTCGGCTTGGATTCTAAGCGTAGCCGGTCCTGAGCCTGTGCGTGAGGTAAAGCAGGAAGTGGCATACAACAGAGAGATGTTCGAGTACTTAATGGCATTAGGCGAAGAAGGGCATCCAGCGAACGAAACGGATAAAAATTTAGCTAGAGCTTAGTAATAGGCAAATCGTATAGGGAGCAGCGGCAGCCTCGGAGGTTTTCTCGTCCAGGGCGGCCGCTGTTTTCTATTTTTATCAAAACGGTATGGATGCTGAATGACGGTAGGATGGTTCAATTAGTTTACATAATTATTGTTATGACAATTATTAATTGTTATTTTGAGCTTTGTAAATAAATAAAGCGCTTTCAAAATAGTAGACAAAGGGCAAGGAATGTAGATACTGGCACATTCTCGAAGCTTTTTAATGCCTATATACTGAAAACGTATACAAGATAGAGCTCCTGCGTAAGAAGAAGTGCTGTTTTGCAATTTAAGACTTCTTAAGGGCTCATACCAAACGGGAGGTGATAGAGTTGGTTTCTATCTTTTAGGCGATAGTCCTGTCGTCAAATTGAAATGAAAGGGACTGAGAGAAGGAATAAGAGAGAGGAGTTGTAAGTAATGCGTAAAGTGAGATTAGCGGTGGTTCTTTTGGTTTGTTTCATTATGGCAGGTTTGATGGTATCCCATTCACCTCAGACCACAGCGGCGGCCGCGTCGGAACCACCTCACACGTGGAGGCAGGTCGACCCTGCTGATGTCCAAATTGGCAGAAGCTATCTCATTGTGTCCGAGCACGGCGCGCTTGCTAACGCTCAAGCGATCATCAACACACCCGGCGACGTAACCGGCGACACTCAGATTGGCATGACCTCCAAACCCGTGACGATTGAAGACGGCTTCATCACTTCCGAAGTGACGGACGACATGATCTGGCAGTTTGGCCTTGGAGCGAACACTGCGGCGGCATCCGGCGGTCTTGGCGAAGGCTCGGGCTACTATTTATTGAACAACGCTCCCGGCGCAGGCGGAGGCAAGGAACCCCTGAGAAGGGAATCCAGCTTCAACGCGCAGCACGCGCCTCTCAACACGACCAGCGCAGCCATCAATGGCAATCAGCAGAGCATGCTGCTGCATGTTCTGGATGAAGAAGAAGGCACAATCGGCATGTACATTTGGGGCGGGAACAACCAGTGGAACTTTGCCCTGACGAGTACGGAAGACGGCTTCACCGCGAAGAGCAAAGCGGCGAGCACGACGAGCGCGGCTCAACTGCTTGATCAGATGAAAGAGTCACCGTCATTAAGACTGTATGAACCGAATGAGACCGTCGGCGTTCAGCATTACGTCATGGCTTCATCCGGTGCGAACGGCAGTATAAGCCCATCCTCCTTGGCAGGCCATGTTTGGGTAAATGATGGTGAAAACGTGACCTTCACATTTAACCCCGCATTTGGGTTTGAAGTCGATAAGGTTACGGTTAACGATGAAGAAGTAGCTGTTACAGACAACACTTACACAATAATGAACGTCACCTCAAGCGGCACAAGCATCCACGTCACATTCAAGCCAGCTTCCAATGCAGCAGATTTACCGTTCACCGTGTTTAACGACATATTCTCTGTCGGTAACGTCACTACAGCGGTCATCATCGATCTTGGCGAAGGCAACGCGGCAAACCTTGCCGACTTGAGTTCCGATATGTTCACGGCAGCCGCCAGGAACACAAGGCTTGATGGCTCGACCTTGATCTTCGACGGTTTGCGCAATATCACTAGGGTATACGTCAACAACGATCCCGAGCCGCTTGGCTACATATCGCCGGAACCGGGATCCGACAACCTCGTAACAGATACACCCGCGAGCGGACGTTATATCATTGTTGAATTTGAATTCTGGAATGCCAATGGGTACACATCCGGCGCAATGGTTTCGGGCAACTTGCAAAACGCATTCTCGGCGCTCCTCAATTACCGCGTCAACGTGAATCGCGAGATCAAGCTGACCGACGGCACGACCATAACCCCGAAATTCACTCAGGCAGCGGTAGTCAACCCAGCGCTCGACAAGTTTGTCCCGGACAAAACGAACCCCGGCGGCACTGGCAGCATGGACATTCTGATTTCGATCGACGAGTCCTGGGAAGAGCTAGGACCTCTCCCGTTGTTCATCTACAACCATGGCGGCGGCCGAGGCGGCCCTTCGGGAGACTATTTCGCACCCATGCAAACCGCGAACGGCGCGGCCGTGCTTTCCAAACGCCAATTGGAGAGCCCCGGCAAGTACAACGCGCACATCATCGCTACTCAGAACCACGCGAACAATCAGGATAACAACGAAGCCCTTATGGCATACGTGGAGAAACTGGCCGCCGAGGGCAAAGTGGATCTAAACCGTATCTATATGTCCGGCTTCTCGATGGGCAGCATGTATACCATCGGTTTCTATGACCGCAATCCTGAGTTCCTTGCGGCAATCGTTCCGCTAGCAGGAGGCACCTTGCCAACCGTGACACGGCTTACCGAGAACCCTGAACTGGCAAAAACGGCCATTTGGGCGCACACACATAAGAATGACGGTGCTGGTAATTCATGGACACAATATTTCTCGACAGGTGCCGGCGCCAGCGGCTTATTTTCAAATGCCAACGTGAATGTTCTGGAAACGAATCAGGCCTTTAATTTCCCGTACTACGGCTTTGACTGGACGCCGCACGAAACCGAAGCTCAAGTGTACAGCAACCTTCTCGGCCAATCGAACGCCAGCTTCAGGTATGGCCCAAGCCAGGAAGAGTACGCAGATAAGAACATCTTCGATTGGATGTTCGCGCAGTCTAGGAACAGTGCTACCAACTCAGCAACTTTGTCAGGTCCAGCTTTCGTACAGTTCGGTGATACATTCGATGTGACCTACGGTCTTGAAAGCTTGAAACAGGAAGTGTATGCACAAGACATCACAATCGAATACGATGCGGAAAAGCTAGAGCTCGTGGGCGAGCCCGTATCCGTGGATTCCGAGAAGTTTGTTATCGTAGGCACAGACAGCCAAGCGGGAAGCATTCGAATTCTAGGCACTCATTTAAATGACAGCGTAAATAATCCAAATCAGAATCTCTTTAAGCTTAGCTTCAAGGCAAAGAACACCGCTGGTATTGCGGATGTCGCTGTAACGCCTGTCATGCTTGCAGATGGCGAAGGCGTAGAGGCGGAAGTTGATGGAGGTACGCATTCCGTTGAGATTCGCAAGCCTGTAGTACCAGGTGACGTTAACGATGATGATAGAGCAAGCGTCGGCGACCTGGCTATCGTTGCGAAAGCATATGGCAAATCTTCGAATAGTCCGGATTGGGATCAAGTGAAGAAATACGACTTGAATAAAGACGGTACAATCGACATTGAAGACCTTGCCGCATTGGCTCGTCTCATTCTGAATAAGTAATCTTAATAGCCAAACTAGAAATGGCATAACAACGCCCCCTCTAATGGTAGATAGAGGGGGCGAATCATTATGAGCTATGGAAAGAAAAGGGCAGAGATCTCGATAAACCATGCCTATTCGCAAGGGTTATATCTTATGGGAGTAATTATAATTGGTTAATATTCCCATATTGGAACTAACACGATAATTTACGATTGTGTAAGCTGACATCAAAAAAGAAAAAAAAGATCGTGCAAATACTTGAATCGACTTGAATCAAAACGGCTTATCTCCTCCGCCATCTCGGCAAGGTTACGAAGGGAAAAAGCATCTTCCCTACGGATGAATCCTTGTAGGTCGTTTCGAATTAAGGAGCCAGTGGTTTCTGCTTGAGTGGAGAGGATAATACGATGAGCGTCGTGGAATCACCGAACGCTCCCAACTGATTGATCGCACTCTCCAGCGTATGCAGCGATTCGGTGACCAGCTTGACGAGGAAATTATATTGGTGACCGCTGATACGATGCAGCTCGACAACATCGCGCGATTGCTCGCAGTATTCCACGAACCGGTCGCATCCTTTCGTATAGAATAGAACGAACGCGGCGATCGGCTTGTTGATTTTCTCTGAAGCGACGACGGCACGATAGTGGTCGATGATTCCCTTCTCTTCCAGCCTGCGTACTCGCTCGGTGACGGCGGGTTGCGATAAGGAGACGGTTTTGCCTAAATCCGTCATCGAGATGCGTCCTTGCTCCTGCAGCACGAGTAAAATTTGTTTGTCCAAGTCGTCCATATGGCAAGTCCCCTTTATTTTTAAAGTGAATGTTGAGAAATTAAATGATTCTATTAAATATTCGGATCTAATACCTTTAAAATTCTATGGGATCTTTAGACTTAATTATATAAAATTTATTCACTGAAATGAATTCGAAAAGGAGAGAGACAAAATGACATATAAAGAATTACTACAGCCTGTGCGCATCGGAAACTGGAACCTTCGGACGCGCATTGCGATGGCGCCGATGACGCGCAGCTTTGCGGATGATACAACGGGGACAGTCGGTGAAGATGTTGTCGCCTATTATCAGCGTAGGGCTCAAGATGGAATCGGCCTGATTATTACGGAGGGCATTACGCCGTCGCCCCGAGGCAAAGGGACATTCAGAGTTCCAGGTTTATATACGAGAGAGCAAGCGAACGCTTGGCGTAAAGTAACGGAAGCGGTGCATGAGGAGGGCGGCACGGTCATTGCGCAGCTATGGCATGTCGGAAGGCTGACGCATCCCGATCTGACCGGAGGATATGCACCGCAAGCCCCGTCAGCCGTGCAAGCGGAGGGACTCGTGCACCGGCTTCGCAAGCCTTTTGCAATGCCTGAATCGATGACAATCGGGGAGATCGGGGAAGCTGTCCAACAGTATACGCAGGCGGCGAAGTTAGCGATTGAAGCGGGGTTCGATGGCGTAGAACTCCATGGAGCGCATGGATACTTGATCGACCAATTCGCTTGGGAGGTCACGAATCGCCGGACCGATCGCTACGGAAGAGGAAGATCGGGGCGGCTTCTGTTCATGAAAGAGGTGCTTTGCGCCGTCGGAGAAGCTATTGGCATGGATCGAGTTATCGTTCGCTTCTCTGAATTGAAGGACGATAAACCCAACTTCAGGTGGCAGGATCCATTGGCAGAGATCGAAGCGTATCTGGAGGTGTTTCGCGAGACGGGCTTGCGCGTGCTCCATCCTTCGACGAATACGTTCACCCAGCCAATGGCTGACGGTATGACGCTTCATGAGCTCATCCGCAAGCGCTGGGACGGTGCCATTATTGGCGTAGGTGGGTTGACCCCGAGTTCTGCGGCGGATGCAATTCGCGAAAGTGTCATCGACATAGCCGCATTTGGCAAGCCATTGTTAGCAAATCCAGATTTCGTGTGGAGGCTTCGGAATGATCAACTATTAATCCCTTACGAGCCGGAAATTCATTTGAAGCAACTGCTATAATCCATCGGTATATCACAAATGTCGCAAATTATCGGAGTGATTTTCCGAAAACGAAACCCGGTTCTTCCTACGCTAAGGTAGGAAAATCCGGGTTTATAGTTTGTTGGCTATACGCGTTATGACTACAGTTAAGCGTTAGTCAAAAGCTCAATTAGCCTGCGAGCTGCTCCATGCCGGATGAGATCCATTGCGGGTAATAGCCGAACGAGTCGTCGTTGGCCGCCTCGAATCTGGTGCGCGTCACCGCCTCATCGTCCCAAGCCACATGAATAGCTCCTTCTCGTTTCAACCAAATAGAGTATAATTTCGGTGTTTCTTCTAATCTATATATATAATATTATAGACTGGTTTGATGACTCCGCATTCATACTGTTTCATATTGACCAAGTCTAGTTTCAGACGCGGCTTGGAGTTGCCGAAAAGAGGTACTCCTGCACCGACCATGATCGGATTCACTTTCAAAACCAATTGGTCTATAAGTTTACGCTCGATCAACGCGCCAGCTAATTGGCCGCCTCCGCAAAGCCACAATTTCCCGGATTCCTCCTGTTTCAATTTCTCGATATATGCTACAGCGTCTCCTCTGACAAGTTCAACTTCCTCGTTTGATTCAAACTGCAAGGTGTTTGAAAATACGTAATGCTTCAACCCTTTATAGCCGCCGGGCTCACCTGGTTTTGCGCCGAATTGAAATCCCCACTCATAGGTTTTTCCGCCCATTAACACTGCAGTATACTGTCGTATTTCCGATAAAAAGTCCGGACCATGATCACCTTCAAAAAGGAAAAGTGTGCGATCAATTTTGCCTTCATCCAAACTTTGATCCGCGATAAAATTGTCCAGCGAAACAGCAACATGATAGATCAAAGTAGCCATACAATACGCCTCCATAAAATGATTATAGGATCAATAAAAAAGTGTGGTCGACCGAAGGGGTCGCCTATTCATGAAGTTGTCATGAATGTTGGTAATATTTTGAACATCATAACTGACACTAGTGTAAATTATAACTTTCATATATGTCAATATTGTTTTCTTATTTGCTTGTTTAATTTGACGGTTACTCAATAATTCAGTACCATTGACACAGGTAACACAAATGGAGGAATAGCATAATGGGGGAAATTCGTAACGCAGAACGCACTCGCAAGAACATATTAAAGGCAGCCCTAAAAGAGTTTATTGAAAAGGGATATACCGGAGCCCGGATTGAATATATTGCGAGCCAAGCGAATGTGAAGAGGCAATTGTTCTATCACTACTTCAAGAATAAGGACGAATTGCTCGAGGCCGTCATCCAAAATATGCGGGATGAAGAACCGAAATGGACAGCTTATGCTCCATCCGATCCAGTTCATATTGCCGAGCATCGTTTCCAGGTGAATTGCCAGGCTAGACTGGATTTTTTAAAATTTACCGCATGGGAGGCGCTGGAAGATCGTCCGGGTCAGATAGCGAGAAGAAAAGTTAGAGCGGAAGCGCTTCAAGGGTATGTTGATGATCTGAAAGCCAAAAAAGAAGCAGGTCTAGTTCCTGTGGAATTGGAGCCGGAACTGCTTACCTTGGCGATAACCGCATTGACCGCATATCCTATCATTTTTAGTGATGTTACGAAGATGGTAACGGGTAACGACCCAACCGATCCCGAATTTCAAACGAAATGGTCGACATTCCTTACGAAGATCAGCGCGCGGATTTTCAAAAATATGTAGACGCTCTGAGCGGGGTGCATTGTCGGCTGATCGGGCTGTTGGGGCCTTCGTCCGGCATCGTCCTATCGCGGGCTGCCGTTCCGGGGCACTCGCCGCTGGAGACGAGTCGGGTGTGCTGGCTAAGCTCGCTTGGCTTTCAGGGATGGGCACCGTTTATCGTAACTTGCCTTCGCCCCGAAAGAGCTTGAAGCGGCAAGAATAACAAACGTTGCAAACAGCCGCGGGATTGCGGCTGTTTTTGTTTTAGTGAATGTTAGTTGTTATCAATTACATATAAACGTCCCAGTAAATGTACGAGAATATATTGGAGACCCCATTTATCGGTTGCCCCTTGACTCTATAGTCGACTCGAAGGTATATACTCATCCTGAAATTCAAAGGAGGAAGGTGAGATATTGTTTAAAATCAGCGAGTTTTCCAGGCTAAGCCGCATTTCGCTGCAGACATTGCGCTATTACGATCAGATCGGGTTATTAAAGCCGGCGCGGATCGATAGATCGACCGGGTATCGGTATTACGTCGCCGAGCAGCTGCTGGAGATCAATCGAATTGTCATTTTCAAGGACTTGGGGTTCACGCTCCAGCAAATTGCTCAGCTGCTTCAAGAAGATATACCTACTGAGCAAATTCGTGGAATGCTGAGGTTGAAGGAAAGCGAGATTCAGCAGCTGCTGGAGAACGAAACATCGAAGTTGTCGCGTATTAAAGAACGAATGCAGCTTGTGGAGCGAGAGGGGAAAATGGAGAAAGAGCAGGAGGCCGTCATCAAACAGGTAGAGCCCCTGCACTTGATTTCCTATGCCTCGTTAGGTTCTGCCGAAGAAATTCCGCAGCTGTTTCAACATTTTGAAGGCCTTCTGGAAGCCAGTACACGTTCTGTCCTGTCCGGTCCTAGAACAGTGCTTTGGAAGGAAAGCAACCTTCAAGATCATGATTTCGAGCTGGAGGTCGGTTATTCCGCCAAACCGGGCTCCTATAAGCTTTCCGAGGGTCTTCGAACGCGCTGCATGTCTGCTGAAACGATGGCGACGCTTCTGTTCCGCTCCGATTCGTCGTTCTCGAAAACGGCTTGCGCGGACCTTGCCGCCTGGATCGAACGCCACGGCTACCCTATTCGGGAGAATCAGCCTGGAAGGGAAATCTATGTGCCATTATCGGATGAACCGGGCGTGTGCCTGGTCGAGATTCAAATCCCGATCATGGATGCGGGGGCAGCTGAATGAATAATAAATGGGTCGTCTATTTGCTCGCCTTTGCGGTATTCTTGATTGGGACGGTCGAGTATATCATAAGCGGCATTATTCAAATGGTGGCCACCGAGCTTAGCGTAACGACCTCTGCTGCCGGTCTGCTTGTCACCGTATTCGCTCTTTCCGCAGCCATTGGCGCTCCTATCATCATTGCGGTTACGATCAATGCAGACCGTAGAAGCGTATTGCTTATCGTGCTCAGTGTTTTCATTCTGAGCAGCCTTTTGGTCTATGTAAGCCATTCCTTTGAAATGATGCTGGTTACCCGCATGTTGCAAGGACTTAGCGGAGGGATTGCCACCATCGTTGCGATGGCGGTGGCCACCAGACTTGCCGGAGAGTTAAAGTTCCCTCCATGCGGGAACGGAATGCTGTCACGCTCGGGATGCAACTGTCGATTTTGAAGGATCGGAAGATCTCCCTAGTAGTCATGGTTACCTTGTTGTATATTGGCGCTTACTCCACCTTATTTACGTATATCGCCCCATATTTGCAGGCTCATGCCTAGCTTTCGGCAGCAGCGCTTTCAGGCATTTTGTTCGCTGCAGGTATGTGCAGTTTTATCGGCTCGAAAATCGGAGGCGTATTGGCGGATACCAAAGGATCGAAGTTTACCATCTATGTCGGACTGTCCCTTCAATCAGCGATTCTGCTTATGCTCTCGATGGTCAACGGGTGGTTGTCGGGTGTCATTGCGATGATCATGCTATGGATGGTTGCGACCTGGGCAACTTCACCGGCGCAGCAGTTATATCTCGTCACACAAGTGCCTCGATCCCCGGACATTGCCCTCAGTGTGAACACTTCGTTTATTCAATTTGGATTTGCTCTAGGATCAGGCATTGGAGGAGTGATGATTAATCGCGCGTCAGTCGAGGTTCTAGGCTGGGCGGGATTCTTTATCGTATTCTTGGCATTACTGCTGGCTATCAGTTTGTTTTCGAGCGGCCGGGAAACCGATCAAGAGCGGGTGTCAAAATCGTTGTAACGTGACCAGTTTACACGCAAAAAAGCCGCGAAGCTGCGGCTTTTTTGGCTCCATCCAGGTGTTAATGATTCCGTATCCACCGATCCCGCCTTTGGAGAGTTTACACAGTAAATTTTACACACCGGAGTTTTATTTCCTCGTTTACATCACTTTAGGAGGAATTTGGCTATTTGCGGGCAGTACCTTTAAGGTTTTCGGGAAAGACATCCCTATTGATCTGCCAGGAACAAAGCGAGAACTGCTATTAGTTGTACCTGTGTCGGATATTGCTGGTGCTGATTTGAAAGGAAACTTCTGAGGACATGGTTATTCGCCGTGGCTGCATTCCCCCGAAGGCCGTAAGTTTGCTGAAGAGATGTCCGCGCTTGGACCTATCGGTGAACCGTCAGATATGGCGGGCATCGTTGCATTCGCAGCGTCGCCGGACGGCAGATGGATAACGGGTCTGATGCTCGATGCGACCGGAGGGTCGCATTTGTAAGCGGGAGTGCCATTGCGTTTATACATTGCAGACCTGTCTAAGATAGGGAAAGAAAACTAATCACGAAGAAGACGCCGAGGAAGATGTCCGGCGTCTTTCTTTTTGAACATTAGTACGAGCTATAGATTAGATACTCTATTTGGTTGAAACGAGAAGGAGCGTTCATGAATTCGTATGACGATACATTTGTTTAACCTGAGAAACCGTCAAATTAAACAAGTATAACCGAAAGCAATATTGACATTAACGAAAGTTATAATTTACACTTATGTCAGTTGTGGTGTTCAATATATTACCAACATTCATGACATATCATGAATAGGCGTACGACCCCCTCGGTCGACCACATTTTTTTGTTGATCCTATAGCACAAATGGAGGAATAGCATAATGGGGGAAGGCCGGTTCGATCGTCAACGATAAACCGACGACGATGTCCTTGCCGAAGCGCTGCAAGCGGTGTACGACCGAAGCGTTGAAACCCGCTATGATAGGGGAGTATGTCAATCTCGTTTCAGATGGCGGAATGGTTGGTTACACGGCTTTGGAGTTTGGCGAAAATGTTGAGGGGGAGTAAGGTATGGAAGTTAGCACGGAACGGCTGTTGATCATTCCATGCAATGAGGAGAATTACCGTGTGCAATCTCGGCTGTATGAAATGGGGCCTCACATTCTTTCTTATTTGGATCAAGTTAGAGACGATCCGACGACAATTGGGTGGGGCGTTTGGTTCGTGCAGCAAAAGGAAAGCCTTCAGGTCATTGGCGACATTGGTTTTAAAGGTAAGCCACATCAACGAACGGTTGAAGTCGGGTACGGAATGCAGCCTTCGCATCATAACAAAGGTTTTGCGACGGAAGCCGTCAGCGGGCTGTTGCATTGGGCTTTTTCTACGGGACTCGTTGACAGGGTGATTGCGGAATGTTCGGTCGACAACGGCCCGTCCTTTCGCGTGTTAGAGAAGGTAGGAATGAAGCAAGTTTCCGTAAGTGATGGAATGATATACTGGGAACTTTCTTAGTAGGGGTTTGCCGAAAGGGCCACGATCGTATTGCGGCCTCGGGAAGTTGATTAATGGGTAATTTACTAAGCTCACTGACGACGGAGTTACGGAGAGGGACGCTAACGTTAGCGGTATTAAGCCAACGTCGTCTGGAAAAGCAAGAACTCGTCACGAGCAGTTGGGATACATCCGAGAGTAGGCCACGCCGTTACTATGAGTTGAGTGAAATCGGCATGGAGATCTATGAACAGTTAAAGAATGAATGGGAAGAAACGACCTGGGAATTGAACGCTTTATCAAAAGGAGTGGATCCACTTGAATCTGATTGACATGTATATCCAAGAAGCTACGCGAAGGCTCCCTGAGAAAAGCCGCGCAGATATTGCGCTTAGACTGCGTTCAACGATTGAAGATATGCTGCCTGACGAATATTCCGAGCAGGAGGTCAAGTTTGCGCTCTCGAAGCTTGGAGATCCGGCGATTCTTGCGAATGGGTACCTGGATCGACCGATGTATCTGATCGGGCCGCGTTACTACGATCTGTACATTCAGTTGTTAAAAATGATCTTGCCTATATGCGCGACGATTTCAATCGTATCGGTCGTCGTTAATCGCATGATTGCAAATGACGGGAGCGAAGCGGCGCTGAATGTCATTCTCGATACGATCGGGCATGGGATCTGGAATGTATTAGGGGTAGCGCTTCAAGTGTTCTTTTGGGTAACGATCGTGGTTGCTTTCTTGGAACGCGTTCATCATCCCAAAGCATTTGCTAAAGAATTGGAGCCTGACGATATGTACCATATTTCATATATCCCCAAAGAAAAAAAGATAACCAGGGGGGAAGTGTTCGGCAGTTTAGTGTGGACGGCAATATGGGCATCCGTTTATTTTAATGCCGCCCATCTAGTAGGGATATACGAGAAAGGTCATGATGGTCTCATTTTCGTAACGCCTACTTTCAATCAAGACGTGCTGCTTTCCTATTGGCCAATGGTGGTCATCGTGATCGGCCTTGAAGTGTCCTCGTCCATCTACAAGTGGATCGCCGCGCAATGGACCAGAAAAGTAGCTTGGATGAATGCTGCCTTCCAGCTCATATCTTCTGTTATCTTTATTTACATGATTAGTGACTCCCAGTTGTTTACTACCGCCTTCGTATCGTATATGACGGATCTATTCGCTATGACGGACAATTCCAAAAGAGGAATTTACGGGCTGGCGGTCTCTGCATTCGTTATTTACGCTGTAATTGACGCTTACCAAGGGTTTCGCAAAGCAAGTGGGAATGGAAGTGAAACGTCGGATCCTCGACAAAATGTAAACAGCAAATAAAATACGAAAGCCACTTCGGTCCGAAGTGGCTTTTTCATGAATGAATCAACAATGCACGGTGTCAGAACCGTATGTATTCGTCCTTGGTAATTCCGATCAAGGATGCGGGGGCAGCTGAATGAATAATAAATGGGTTGTCTATTTGCTCGCCTTGGCGGTATTCTTGATTGGGACGGTCGAGCATTTCATAAGCCGCATTATTCAAATGGTGGCCACCGAGCCTAGCGTAACGGCCTCTGCTGCCGGATTGCTTGTCACCGGCGTTACGTCGACCGACTCCGGGAATCGTATCTATTCGCTCCAGATCTTTCTCATAAGGGAGCATCCGATGAAGTAGCACAACTTGCCCACAACGGAACATCATGGTATACCTCTCTGAAGCTAAAATGTTATTTCAATCATATATGGAAATGAGTGATCGGCGAATGGAAGCAAACAAGGAACTGAGTATCAGCCAAGTTGCCAAGAATACCGGCCTGAGCCCCCACGCCCTACGATTCTATGAGCGTGAAGGACTTCTGCTGTCGGCGCAGGTTATGCGCGGCAACAGAGGGCATAGGCGCTACAGTCAGTCAGATGTCGAATGGCTCGACATTTGTATCAAGCTTCGAGCTTCAGGAATGCCGCTTGCCCAGATCAAACGATTCGCTGAGCTGGTTCGCCGAGGGCAAGGAAACGAACATCTGCGTTTGGAAATTCTTCGGGAGCACCAACGGCGGGTTGTCGCTCAGATGGATCAATTAAAAGACTGCCTCGATCTCATAAACTGGAAAGTCGGTGTTTACGAAGAACATCTCAAGCAAGGCACCGCGCAGCTCCTTTGGACTGGATGTGATCCAGACGATGCGCCTTCTGATGCTTGATCTGGATTGACTCTTGACATAGAGTACGCTCTAAGTTGTACGATCCAGATATGTCTTGTTAGGAAAGGAATGGTAAACATTAATCAACAAAGGGATTCAAGAACGGCGCAACATTCAATCGGCTCAGGATTCGGCTATCGCAGCACCGCTGAAGAGGCGCTGCTCAATCTCGATTTATCGGGGCGCACGGCGCTTGTGACTGGGGGATATTCGGGGTTGGGCTTGGAAACGACACGGGCGCTTGTCAAAGCAGGAGCGCGCGTCATCGTACCGGCTCGCAGGGTGGACACCGCAGAACGCGCTCTCTGTGGCCTACAAAACGTAGAGATCGAGGAGTTGGACCTCTCGGATCTCGCAAGCATCCAAGCTTTCAGTCGTCGGATTCTCGGCAGGGGCCGGGGGCTGGACATGGCTATTCTTAGCGCTGGGATCATGGCTTGCCCAGAAACGAAAGTAGGACTCGGCTGGGAGGCGCAATTCGCGATCAACCATCTCGGGCACTTCGCCTTAATCAACTCGATATGGCCAGCATTAGTTGCCGAAGGAGGAGCGCGTGTCGTATCCGTGTCATCGGGCGCCCATCACATTACCCCGATCCGATGGCATGACGTTCATTTTGAGCAAGGTTATGACAGGTGGCAGGCGTACGGGCAATCCAAAACCGCCAACATTTTGTTCGCCGTTGAACTCGACAAGCGCGGCGCAAGTCAAGGGGTTCGTGCCTTTGCGGTTCATCCAGGGTCCATTCTGACTCCGCTCCAGCGCCATTTTTCGAAGGATGAATTGGTTTCGTTCGGCTGGATTGACGAGCATGGAGCGCCTGCGGATCCAAGCTTCAAGACACCTCAGCAAGGCGCTGCTACACAAGTATGGGCTGCAACTTCTCTCCAACTCATAGGTCTTGGCGGGGTCTATTGTGAGGATTGTGACATCGCGGAACTCGCTCGAGAAGGAGTTCCGAACGGTGTCAAGGACTACGCTGTTGACCCTCTGGAGGCTTTGCGATTGTGGAATCTCTCTGTAGAGCTCACATCAGTCGACATTTCGGGTTCATGAGAACGTCACTGTTCTTGGTTTACAGACTCTAACCGAATGAAGAGCCGGAAGGCACGTATAGCTGTTCATTCGGTAATTGGAAGGCGCCTAACTCCATTTTTCTTTCTGGAGCTAGGCGCAATTTTGCGTTCGGAATGTGGTAAAACAATAAATATCTGCTGAAAAATAAAGTTTAGACTGAAAAATAAAGTATTAGACCGTGAAAATAAAGTTGTAGACTGACCGTAGCCGTTAAGCTACGGGCAGGATAACGTGGAAAATGAAGGTTAATTTCGGAATATACATCTCTAACTTTAAGTGAATGATTCCCACACATAGTTCCAACAAGTAAAAAAGACATATACACGAAATGAAACAACTTAGTTATCGATCAGTGTACAACTTCTCCCTGGTAAAAAGCGTCTTAACCATTTAAAGGAGGCATGTTGATGTTAAAAAGATTATTGATGTATTTGTCATTGATATGCTTATTTTATCTTTCTTATTGGGCTGGATTTTATGCTTATGAGAAGACACTCTGGTTTGGCTGGAAACAAACACTCGGAGGGGATAAGCAAGCGGTTATTTTTTGGTCTTCAATTGCTTATATAATCATACTCGTTCCATTATATCTTCTTATTTGTTATGTTGTTAAGATTAAAGTAAAACGTAAATATTTCCGTTTGTTTATTTATCCCTTATTTTGTTCATTGTCGTTTATATTACCTACGATCTTTATTACGACGATCTTTGGAGGCAGCAGTATACTATCTCCAGAATCACAGTTATTTTACTCATTTTTCGCTTCTTCAGGGATCATTTTTGGTATAGGTTACGGGATTATTTCACTGGTGTTTGATGTAAGCTAAATGGCAGATTTGCACAACTTCCCAGACAGTTTTTACGTCATGAATTAAAATGAGCAAAATGGGGGGGATATCTTGAACAAGCTAGGATTTTTTACAATACTGTTTCTTATAACATTAACAATGACTGGCTGTGGTTTATTTGAATCTAAAAATGATATTTCTATCGAGATGGTAGCGTTTGGTAGCCTTACGAATGAAGAAAAGGAGCGAATACCAGTAAGCCCTAAAGATTCTACTGTAAAGAAAGTGTCCGTTAATGGTGAAATAAAATCTGTAATTGATAAGAACTATAATAAAGAAGAGGTCTATTCAGTTACATTTAATCATACTGAAACTAGCTCTACTGGAAGACTTATAGTATTTGTTGATTTGGATAAAAAAACAGTTGTTGGTAAGAATTCTTTATTGCGGGAGACGATAGTTCAACGATTGAGGGAGCAGTTTGCCGCTGCGGCAGCTGCTTCTTTTTATTGAACTATTGGGCAGCATAAACAAAAAGAAGGATAATAACGTGATTCATGCGAATAAATTTACTGTTTAGGTGCTAAAGAAAATGATAGCAAAAATCAAGGGACTATAACGGTAACTATATAATCTTTAAATTAGGTGATGAAATGAACCATGAAATACAAATTCGTGAAGCAAATGAAAAAGGTGACTTTTCTGAATGGAATCTTCCTGGTTCAGAGCAAACATTCAATTGAATTTTTCTAATACAATCAACTTGGATTGAATAATGCAACTAGTATGGGTTGAACGGACACGACACCAGAAATCACCAGGCTCCCGGATTGAACCTATATACTTTTTCACAAAACTCGTATTTTGTACATATGTATATATACCGTGGAAAGGCCTTTTTGTATCGTGATTTTTTCTTTTTCCTCTTAGTGTGGCCGGCTGCCGTCTTGTCGTGGTGCTATCGTCTCCCGTTAACGTAACGATTCTAATATTCTCATCGAATTTGGCGCTAAATTCTTTTCGGCCTATTCACTCTAGTCATGTGAGTGCACATCACTTACCTGTCGGGATAGCAGCCATGATGTTTTAAATATCCCGGCGCTCCAATCGAGACGGTCGTCAAATAGAAATACCGTTTCTCGAGCTCCTGGTTCTCCACGCTCATATCTAGAAAGCCCGGGTCCTTCATAAGGTCATCATTTATGATGCCTTCGCGCCAGAAACCAAACTCAAGTTCTTGAATGGTACAGCATCTTGATATAACTAGCCGCTATGCCATCGTTAAGCCTCCAATCAACGAGGTCAAGAAAAACCTGATCGACCTCTGGCTTGCTCATTCCCAGCAGAAAGGGACCAATTCCGACATGCGGCGTGATAATAATTTCGTCCATTGCAGACTCCTTTCAAAGTCAGTTTCTCTTGTCCAGTATAAGGATTCCTAACATAAACTCCCTTTAGCTTAATGAAAAAAGAGCAGCTAGCGCGATGGCAAACTGCTCCTGGTGCTCTGAACTTACTTCTCCCGTTAATAACATCTTCATTACTGTTCTGCTAATTGCTTAATTCTGTCTAAAGTCTCTTCCCAGTTTTTATCCGAGTGCTCATACATCGTCGGTGTAGAAAAGTTACGGTGCGTTAAACTAAGTGTCGTATTTTCGTGATTATCAAATAATTGAAACGTAATATTTGAGTAATTTTCCGGAGTGTCTGGAGTTTCCGAAAACCCACTCCAATAATCATAAGAAAAAGTATCCAGTTCCTTGAATTTCAATACGTGTCCCTTATCGGTAAAGTTTTTTCCGTCCCATGAAAATGAAAATGTGATCGTACTGCCTTCTCTCCAGTCCGTTTCAATATTTACACCTAACCAATCTCTGATGTAATTAGGATCAGTTAATACGTTCCAAACAACATGCTTATTTGCTTTAATATCCCTGTTTTTTTCAATTATCAAATCCATTGTCACCTAGTTCCTCCCTTGTAAAAAACTCGAACATTTGTTCCGTTTTTATTGTATACATCCTTCTGCCAAATGTCAATTTTTCCCTCGAAAGTACCCTCTGCCCGCTTAATGACAACACCTTTATTATCGGATATTTGGAACATTCGGCTAAGGATATAAGTTCTTGTC
The DNA here is from genome assembly GCF_024623455.1 of Paenibacillus soyae. GTDB lineage: Bacteria > Bacillota > Bacilli > Paenibacillales > Paenibacillaceae > Pristimantibacillus > Pristimantibacillus soyae. Next base: position 92,687 of record NZ_JANIPJ010000012.1, read on the forward strand.
CTTTGACATTTTTCCTCTTTTATACAAAGCAAAATAGCCGCGATTTCCGCGACTACTTGACCTTGTATATTCAGAACAATATTTCGATTCTTGTACCGCGATGCATCTCGCTCGCAACGCGGATCTCACCGCCATGAGCCTTCACGATATCATGTGCGATGGCCATGCCGAGTCCTGACCCTATATGCCGCTCGCCTGTATGGGATCCACGATAATAACGGTCGAAAATCCGTGCCAGTTCTTCATTCTTGATTCCTTTGCCACGGTTAGCGTCATGATGTCCACCTCCGAGCGTCGACAATACCTCGAGAATCTGTCCGAAAAATGCTTTTCTTGTCATATCGCGCTTATGAAGCTCCTTGAACAGCCTGCCGTCGTTAATGAAAACTACCCGCTTGCAATAGCTCGCGGCATACTCGTCATGCGTAACCATCAGGATGGTGGATTGATCTTGCTGATTCAGCTTACTCAAGCTTTCCAGAAGACCGGTCGGCGATTTCGAATCGAGCGCGCCGGTAGGCTCGTCCGCCAAAATCAGGCTCGGATTCGACACGATTGCCCGCGATGCGGCAGTCCGCTGTTTTTGACCTCCCGAAATATGATAAGGGTATTGATGAAGAATGTGGCGTATGCCGAACGTATCGGCGATTTGCTCAACCCGCTTCTCGATTTCGGCTGCCGGGACTTTGGAGAGAGCAAGCGGAAGCAGGATATTCTCCTTGACCGTCAGCGTATCAAGCAGATTGTAATCCTGAAAAATAAACCCGAGATTATGGCGTCGGAAATCGGATAGCTTCTCCTCATTCATCGCAACTATGTTTTGACCGTCGATCGTGATTTCGCCGGAGGTTGGCGTATCGATGGTCGAGAAGATGTTCAGCAGCGTCGATTTTCCCGCTCCGGACGGGCCCATGATGCCGACGAATTCCCCTTCTCCAATAGTTAGGTCTATGTTTTGCAGCGCCGTATATCGATTTTCTTTAGTGCCGAAGGTTTTGTTAACGTTTTTTGCTCGTAGTATGGTTTTCATGGGGTCTCTCCTTAAACATTGATTTCAAGAACGTAATTCCAATTTTAAAGATCGCATCTTACACCGACTTAATCCCAACCTTACAAGAGCCTTAAATTTACGCAAAAACCCTCAGGACGCCTTATTGCTGTCCTGAGGGTTACTCCATTGAACTTTCTTGAATTATTAATCCTGCATCTTGTTGCGATTGGCAAGTTTAGCAAATACTTCGTTTATTGATCTCATTCGCTCTTCAACCTTCTTTGAAGAGGCATCCAACGTAAAACCATCTTCTGCTTAATCGGTCATTGCTCGCGGGAATCCTCTTGACCGTTCGCCGTATCTAGCAAGGCCGCATTCATGCCGTTCAAGAAAGCCTGGGCGCTGGCTTTGATAATATCGGTATCCATCGCGCGGCCCGAATAGATTTTACCGCAGTATTCGAGCTGGACGTTGACCCGCCCCACGGCCTCGGTCCCCCGCGAGATGCTATTGATTTTATAGTGCTTCAAACTAACGTCGAGCCCCGTCAAAGTCTTAATCCCGCTATATAAAGCATCGATCGGACCGTCTCCATTTGCGCTTCCCTTCAGCATCGTGTCGCCTTTGCGCAAAGTTATCGCTGCGGTTGGACGCTCATCGTTCGTTACGACTTGGAACGACATCAGCTCGAAGAGCTGCCGGCTGCTGGCCTCCTGCTCCCGATGCTCGGTGACCAAATAGAATAGGTCGTGATCGTAGACCTCCTTCTTGGCGTCGGCCAATTGGAGGAATCGTTGGAACAGCTGCTCCAGCGCCTCGCCTTCGCCGGGATCGAAGCCCAGCTGCCGGACCGCATGCTGAAAGGCATGGCGACCGGAACGAGCCGTTAACACCAGCTCCATGCTATCCGCTCCCACCTCTTCCGGCGACATGATCTCATACACCCGTTTATCCTTGAGCAAACCATCCTGATGAATGCCCGAGGAGTGGGCGAAAGCATTCTCCCCGGTGATAGCCTTGTTCACCTGGACATCCAAGCCCGTCAGATACGTTAGCAGCCTCGATGTTCGCATCAGCTCGGTGGTTTGGATATTCGTCCTGCATTGGTAACGCGCTTCTCTCACTTTGAGCGCCATGACGACCTCTTCGAGAGAGGTATTGCCCGCCCGTTCGCCCAAGCCGTTGATCGTGCATTCGATTTTGTCTGCGCCGTTCTTGATCGCGCTCAGCGTATTGGCAGTCGCCAAACCCAAGTCGTTATGACAATGCACGCTAAGTAGAACCTCGTGGTTCACATTCTTCAGCCGTTCGTTCACCTTGCGGATCAACTCGCCGAATTCCTCCGGCTCGGCGAATCCGACGGTATCGGGCACGTTAATGATCGTCGCGCCGGCCTTCACGACCGCTTCGATCGTGCTCCACAAATATTCAAAATCGGATCTCGATGCGTCTTCCGTGGAATACTGCACCTGCGGCAGCAAGGTTTTGGCATAACGAACCGCGTCTACCCCCATCTGCAGGACGGCTTCCTTGGAGCGGTTGAACTTCTTCTCCACATGGATATTCGAGGTCCCGAGCACGATATGGATCAACGGCTGCTGCGCGATGCGGATACTCTCGTATACGGCATCGATATCGCTTTTCACCGCCCTCCCCAGCGCTGTGACCGACACGCTATCCCCCACTGTACCGGCGATTTCCCGCACCGCTTGAAAATCTCCTTGGGACGAGGCCGGGAATCCGGCTTCGATAATATCGACCTTCAAGCGCTTAAGCTGCTGCGCAAATTCAACCTTCTGCTGCATATTCAACTTCGCCCCGGGCACTTGCTCTCCGTCGCGCAAGGTAGTGTCCAGTACCATAATGTTTCGAATTGTCATTTGAGCTCCTCCTCTAAATCGAACGGAATCATCTATATGAAGCGGGGTTGGCGAAACCCGGAATTTCGCCAACAAAAAAACCCCGTCTCTGCAATAGAGACGAGGTTGAACCCGCGGTACCACTCTAATTTCATTTCACTGGGGTGAAATGAACTCCTTCGATGGCCATCACCATCTATCCTTGTAACGGCGGAATCCCGGTTTCCCCTACATGTCAGGAAAACTGTTCATAGACGAGTTCAAAGCTATCGACGCTGCCGTTTCGCACCAACCAACGGCTCTCTGAAAGGTCTCATCGCTTCTACTAATTCTAATCAGCACATTTTGATTTGAAATTACTGGTAATTATAGCCGTAGAAATAACCTTTGTCAATAGTTATTCTGCATGCGAATCGTTTTTCGATTCCGCCTTCGATTGGTTCATAAATTCGATATGCTTGAAGCCCCATCCGCACATATCGGCCAACACCGAGCTAAGCGTCTTTCCATGATCGGATAACGAGTATTCGATCTTCGGCGGTATCTCATTATAGACCAGGCGTACGATTAGTCCGTCCTGTTCCATCTCGCGCAGCTGGCTCGTAAGCATTCCTTGGGTAATGTGCGGAAGCAGACGGCGTAATTCCCCGAACCTTCTCGTCCCGTCGTGCAGCAATATAAACAGGATCAGCGGCTTCCACTTTCCCCCGATCGCTTGCAGCGTCGCTATAATTCCTTGCGTGCGATGATTCGGTTCGCGTAATCCATCGTGCATGTTCCCCACCTCCGCCGGACTCTTCTAATGCCACTTTACCAGAGTATCCGGCAATCGAACAGTACGATCATTTACCGTACTTAGTACGGTTTTTAGTACTGTTTGTATTTTTCCACTCGGAATCCATAGTACGTTCGGCAGAACCTAGTACGGAAAAAGAGCGTACTTTGCAAGTTGCTCTTTCTCCCTAATAATAGGGGTTGCAGATCGCGATGCTGCTAAAACCGAGTAAAGGATGATCGATATGAACGTTATGGTTATCGCCGCACATCCCGATTTTCATCAGTCCAGAGCCAATAAGGCCTTGATTCAGGAGCTAAAAAAACATGCGGATATGGATATTCATGTTCGGGACCTCTATCTGGAATACCCCGATTGGCAGATCGAAGTTGAGAAAGAGCAGCGGATGCTGCTGCAATACGATCGGATCGTGCTCCAGTTCCCCTTTTATTGGTACAGCTGTCCACCTCTGCTTAAGAAGTGGTTCGACGACGTGCTGACGTTCGGCTGGGCCTTTGGGCCTGGGGGGAAGAAGCTGCTCGGCAAAGAATTCATGATCGCCACTACGACCGGAGGTACGGAAGCCTGCTACAGATCGGGCGGCGAGAACATGTATACAATCAGCGAGCTCTTGCGACCGATCGAGCGAACGCTGACGAAATGCAACGGCACGTTTCTTCCTGCCTTTGTTATGTACAACGTGATGCAAGCTACGGATACTGAGTTGGCGCATGCGGCAGAAAAATACGCGGAAGTCATTAAGGCTCCCAGGGAAGCACTCACTCATTGATATCAAACCAAAACTATCTATCCGTTCTTAACTTAGAAACGTGGTACTCCACTTTTGTTCTGAGCTTATGTTTACATTTTTGGTCTAAGCAATCTTCCAACAACAACATATGGTAATTACGCGCTAACCTGTGCCAGTTGACCTTGATGATTGTCAGGATAGACATGACGCCACCTCCTAAAGGTCTTGTGCAGTTTTATCATAAACTTCGCATTAGGGGCTCCATTTGTGTCGGTGCAAACGCCTTCTTTTTTGTAATATATGAGTGAAATAACAGTTATTCTACATGTAACGAAGTTACCTGCTTGCGAAAAAAACGAAAGAGCCTCCGTGGAGGCTCTTCTCTCGTAGAAAGCGGATCAACAGGCTCTTAATCGTGTTCTACTCCATCTTCTTCAACTAATGAAAAGTTCATTTCCTATGATTCAAGAAACCAGCTTCGCATATTCACGGAGCATATCTGTGAAGAACAAGGGTTTCGTCCTACTATTATTTTTGAAGCAAATGCGGTATCCTCCCTCCGTTCCATGGTAGAAGCCAATATGGGACTCTCTCTTGTTCCCTATTTCCCGCATCAAACCAAAGAAACATTCGGTCTCGCCTAAATTTGCGTCAAGGAGATATGAGGCGCCTAATAAAAAACGCATCCCCTTCCGGGGCTGCGCTTATTCGTTATTCATTGCTATATCGTCGATCTTCCTCATTTTCACAATTGTCGCTTGATTGCCGCCATTACGTTTCGATATATACATGGCGTTATCCGCTGAGCGGATCAGTTCGGCAGCCGTCGCTTCTTCGCCCTGTTCGAGAAAGGCAATACCAATGCTTGATGTGACGCGAATTTCCTTACCATCCAGCCAATAGGGGGCCGCCAGCTCTTGACGCAGGAATTCCGCGACTTCGCGGATATGCTGCTCGGAGACCGCCGGGTATAGGATAACGCCGAATTCGTCCCCGCCTAACCGAGCGCATGTCCCCTCCGCTTCGATGAGGGGCGTGAGTCGCCCGGCAATATCACATAGGAGAAGATCGCCTGTCTGGTGTCCGTATTGATCATTAACCGGCTTGAATCCATCAAGGTCAAAATAAAACAAAGCGGCCGCTCGGCTCTGCTCTTGCGCGCGACTTATCGTTCCGCGAAGCTCCTCCAAGAAAGCGCGTCGGTTCAGCAGCTGAGTTAACCCGTCATGACGGGCCATATATTCCGTCTGCTCGAGTGTGCCATTCAGCTGAATGAGCAGCTTCTCCCGCTCCGCCATGAGCAGGATCTGACGAATCACAAGCGCTCCGACAACCAGAACCAAGCCAAGCTTATAGACCAAGTCGCTGGGACGAAGGAGTGGAATCACGGTCAGTATCATTAATCCGATATAAGGCAGGACGTGTCTCACTCGATTGTCGGGGTCAATATCGACGGGCTTGTCCTCGCGTCGGGTTACTAAGGTGGAACGTCCGGCGAGAAGTAAAGCGAAAGCGGCAAAACTCCAGAGCGGTTCGATTAAGGGGGTGCCCGCGCAACCGTTTATCTCGCTAACAACTAGAAAATACGTATCGCCTGCGATACAGCTCAAAGCACCCATGATGAGCCAAAACTGTGCCGCCCGGCTTACTTCGATGTCCCCCTGATATTTCCACATAATGATAGCGAATAACATGAGAATGTCCATCAGCGGGTACATCAAGTTAACGATTATGACGTGTAAACTGCTCATCTCGGCTTGCGCGTAGATTGGCTGAATCACATACGTCCAGCTGATCAGGAAAAGCGTCGTCATGATGGTGACGGCATCCGCTAGATAGCGGATCCTTTTGCTTAAACAAAACCCTACTGAGTATAACGAAATAACAAGAAACAGATAGCCCAAGATATAGAAAAGATCCGCCGCTCGAATATCCATTACTTTAAGCTCTACTGTCCAATTATCAAAGGCATTTATTAAATGCGCGATGGCATTGAAGAGAAGTCCGCACCCGATGTAAACCCAGAATCTTCGCTGCTTCCCCGTATGCCGGCGAATGACAGGCACGAGCATCGCGATCACAATCATTGGCGCGCCTATTACCAGGAGATTAGGCAGAATGCTGCCGCGAGGCAGAAGTACGGATGCGAAGCATTGGATAAGTAAAAAACATCCTACAAAGAGATATAGTTGAGAGGGTATGCTCTGTCGTTGCTGCACGAAACGGGTTCCCCCTTCTAGAATAGCGAATGCTGAAGATGCTCATTCGTTCCCTATTATAGAGAGCGATTGCCAATCCTGTCCATAACTAAATCTAGGGAAGAACGAATATAAAAACGACAGCCGACCTCTGATCGACTGTCGTTTAACTATTGCTCCACTGCTGCTTTTATTTCGTAAATTGCAGATTGAAGCCGCCTGTATAGGGTACATGTTCAACCGTTATGTAAATTTCATTTCCTTCTGCATTTTTACCTAGCCGTTTATAGGTGAATTTATTGTTATTTAATTCTGTCAGCTCGAGAACTGCCCCATAATTCATCCCTTGCGAAATATGAGCGCGTTGCTTATTCCCGTGAACGACATCGTAATATCCGTAGTCGCCGCGGCTTTGTCCTGTTTTCGCGTCAAAAAACTCATATTTATTGGTCTCGAAATCATATTTGGCAAGACCTAAAAAGTTAGCGTTGTAACTGGAGACATCATTCCCCTGCTCATCTAAAGCGACCGTTCCTTGCCATAAAGCGGAGGATAAAATATCGTCCCCATCCCTTGCCGTCTCGACTTCACCGGTATAAGACTGCAAGGGCTTATCCGGGACCGTAAACGAGAGCTCCGTTTCCTTGTAGGGTATATGGTCTACATACACTTCGATGCTATTGCCATTGGCGTCGACACCCATTCTTTTGTAGGTGAAGATTTCATTTGTGAGCTTGGTTATTTCAACAATGGCTTGATAGCCCTTCGATTCCGAGATTAATCCTCTAATCTTCCCGTCATTGGTGATAAAAAAGGTTCCAAAGTCGCCGCGGCTTTGCTTGGACGCTTTTTCGAAAAATTCATACCGGGCTGTCTCGTCGTCATATCGCGCAAGACCAATAAAATTAGCGTTTTCTTTTGTTAAGTCATTGTTATTCGCGTCATATACCTTCGTTCCTTGCCAATAAGTGCTGCCAAGAATATGGGCCATTTCCTCCCCGGCCATCAATCCATCCGCATTGGTTGTGGTTGGGAGCGAGCCGAGAATCAGGAGCATGCCTGCGGCGATCAGCAGCATTTTTATTTTATTCATTTTGAACTCCTTCAATTATTGGGCTTAAACAATCAAGTTTATCTTTCACCAATTATGGAGAAATATACCACGACCGATTTTCAACCTTCTATAGACAAAGAACGTACCTCGAGCTTTTGTTGCCATTGTCCATACAAGCCTGCGAGCGCGGCGGCAATCGCCATAAAAATGGCGCTGGATGCAACGCCTAATTGCAATCCGTACCTTTCGACCACCAGGCCTCCAACGATTGGACCGATAATTTGCCCAGAGGCAAAGAAGGCAGTGGCTATACTCAGACAACCCGCATAAGCGTGATGAGGAACATGACGGCGAAGCAACGCAGTCGTCATGAGCGGCGGAGTAATAAAGGACACCAGTCCAATTATGGCGGCTCCGAGCACCGTAAAGAAAATATGGTTGGTTGCAACCCCAATCACGCCGATCGTTCCCAGAGCTAAGCCCGACGCCAGCGTGTACCCGCTCGGCCATCGGTCAATCGCTTTGCCGCCGATCCATCCGTTGAACAAACCCGCGAATCCGATTCCAGACCATATCAGCCCGGCATACAGAGACGGAATGCCCTTGCTCACCAGATAGGGAATCAAATACGTGAAATAAATGATATATCCCCAGCCGAAGAAGAAATAGGAAGCGATTAGGAACAAGAGCCTCTTGGGATTCAGCAGGATACGGTACAGCTTTTCGTTTTTAATGTCCTGAGGTTTCGATTCGGTCTGCAAGGGTATGGTTTCGGCTCCCGCCTTCCTTGTAACGAACTCGAAGCCGAACGCGGCGATTACCCCGAATACGCCCATGATTACCCAAGCATATCGCCACCCCTGCAAATGCGAAGGATCTATGGTCAATGGAGCGAATAAACCCGTTACTAGAATGCCGGCAGATCCGCCCAGCCATATAAGACCCGATGCCGTTCCCCGTTCCGCCGGTCGAACGGCATCCATGGCGATGGACAGGACCAGCACTGTAGCGAATGCCGATAGCAATCCAATGGCGAACCGCCAAAGACCAAGCCCGGCGAAGTGATTACTAAAGGCCGAGCCGATCAAAGTCACTCCGAGCAATAAGCACGTTATTCGATTCATGACACTTTTTCTTTCTGGGAACCGCGAAATGATAGGAGAAAGACACAATGTCCCGACCAAATAACCGATAAAGTTAACGGTTCCGAGCATACCTAGCTGAACGTAGCTTCCCCCGATCTCCCTCTGTATCCCTGGCAAGAACATGCTGTAGGAGAGCCGTGAAAAACCGAGTATGACGACAAACAATAAAGATGCCCATAGGGTGATCCCATTCATTGCGGATTTTGTAGCCATGTCCCCTAACTCCTCCCTTATGCGTTCGCCCTATTCCTTCTGCAAAACAATTTCCGCTTCGAAACCCAGCTGTTCACACAACGTGTGAATCAGGCGCATGTCCTTGGTGCTGGTAACCCATTCGCAACCCAAAGCTGAAGCTTCGCGAGCCGCCCATTGCAGGATATAGACCAAAGCATCCGCATGAGCTTCCTTCGTGGCGAAGTCCTCCAGCACAAGCCGGTCACCTCGGACCGAAGCGTAAGCGTACGCCCAGTACTGGTCGGCAAAGCTGCGGGCGACAAAACGCGTATCGCCATCCGACTTAACCCGCGCGGAGAGTGTTTGCAGCCATCTGACATATGCGCCAGCCCCTGACGGTGCTTTCGGGTTCCCCCATTCGAGTGAATCGGCGGCCAACTGTCGCAATTCCTCTTCATCAGCCACCTGTTTCCACTGCTCGCTTTGCAAAAAATCTTGGGGGACTGGTTTGAAGCGAACCTGCCAACTGCGTTCGTCTGCAATGAGCCCATTAGAATGGAGCAACTCGGATACGGAAACCGCGGCAAGACCCTTGGCCTGAGCCTGCTGAATCAGCGACTTAACGGCCATCGGTGTTTCTTTGGCGATTTCATTGGCATGAAACATCAGAATCGCCCCGTTGACCAGCTTAGGCAACACCTGCTTCACAAGCTGCGCGCTTGGCGGCCCTGACCAGTCGACGGTATCCTCCCCCTCGACCAGTACATAGTTCCACTCCCGGAGCCATTCCAAATTCTCCTGCCGATAAGAGGCATAAGGAAAGCGCATGAAGGCTGGGGCCGGCCTTCCCGTTGCTTCCTGATAAGCGAGCTCGGCCAGCTTCAGCTCCTCGAAGAATACGGCCTTGGTCACGTCCGCCATTCTGCGGTGATGATAGGTATGCGTTGTGAGCTCATGGCCCCTTGCTATCATTTCTCTTGCTTTCGCGGGGTACCGGTCGAACCATTCGCCTGTTAAAAAAAACGTTCCGCGGGCGCCTCCTTGCTCCAGAGCCTCCAGCCATGCGTCAATGGGAATCCGCATTGGACCGTCGTCGAACGTAAAGGCACACTGTGAAACCATTGGATTGCCGCGAGTAATGACCATGTTTGTCATTTCGTTTCCCCCTTCTGTGGTATCCCATTCCATAAGATACCGTTGACCCTATTGTAAAATCCGACGAATGTTTTGTAAAATTGAATTATATGAACGAATGATTCGAAATAAATGAATAAAGGTGATGACAATGGATCTTCGAGCTTTAAAGACCTTCGAGACTTGCGTACGACTTGGTCATTTTCTGAAAGCAGCCGAGGAGCTTCAATATGCGCCCTCGACGGTCACCCTTCAAATCCAGCGCCTCGAAGCGGATCTAGGCGTTTCCTTATTCGTGCGCGACGGAAAACGCATGATCGTGACCGAAGCCGGCAGATGGCTTCATCAAGAGGCATCGGCTTTACTGAAATCGGTAGGAGCCATAAGACAGAACGTCACGGATATTGCTGAGGGAGATAACGGCTCCGTCTGTTTTGCCGCGATCGAGCCCGTCGCAAGCCAGCAGCTGGCGACTGTTATCGCCGGCTTTTGCAAGACTCGACCGAAAGTAGAGGTAACCATGGAAGTAGGCGGCAGCAGATCGATCGCGGAAAGGGTCCAGGCCGGCGAGCTGGATTTCGGCGTTTGCTCGGCTCCGCCAACGAAGCTCGCTCTGGAGTTTGAGCCGCTGGTCGAGGAAAGATTAGGGGTCATGTTAAGCACGAACCATCCATTAGCCGATCGGGAGCACATCATGGCGAGCGATCTCGCGGGGCAAACCGTCCTGGTCAAAGAACCGACTTGCATCTATCGAAAGCTTTGGGAGTCGGCAATAGATGGGGTTGGGCGAAACCAGTTCTCATGTATGGAGGTTGGAAGCTTCTTTGTCATTCAACAAATGGTTAACGCGGAGTTCGGTATCGGGATTGTTCCGATTTACAGCGGACTGGAACAGGAAGGCTTAGTTATTAGACCTATGGCCGATTTGAATCCTGTTGTGGAAGTAGGCATCGCTTATAAAAACATAAACTTCCTCGGCAAGGCAGCCGTATTGTTGATGGATGCCATTAGGGGCATCCGTTAAACGAACGACAGCAGCCGAATAGGCTGCCGTCGTTTTGCTTTATAGCTTGATAAGGTATTTATAATAGGCCGGGAATTCCCTTATCATCGAGTAAATGTCTCTGGGCTCGAAAAAAGCCGCATGAGCCGAATATACTTCTTGAATTCCCAGTTTTTTGAAGGCTAGTTTGGTCCTGCTAACATGGAAATATTGCGTTACCACCATCACAGAATCTAATTTTAAATCATTCATGATCTTGCTGGCATTTTGAGCGGTCATCTGGGAGTTGTAGCCCTTATTGTCTTCTATAATTTTTTCTTCAGGCACTCCTTTGTCTATTAAATAAAACTTCATTACTTTTGCCTCATCAAAACCTTCCTTGCCAATGCCGCCGCTCACAATAACTAATCTAAAATATCCCTGGTTATAAAGTTCTACGGCTTTATCCAATCTTGCTTGCAACCGTTCAGAAGGTTGTCCGTTAACTTCCACTTTGTTTCCCAATACAACAGCAACATCAACGCGCCTCAACTCATCGTTCAACCCATCTGCTATGACGAGAATAGTGTGAACGATAAACCATAGGAAGAGAATGGCTGCTAACACTAATATACGTTTTATGAAAACGAAGCTCACTCTCTCACCCGCTTTTTCTCTGTTTATAGTAGTTCCCGTCTATCTTAGAACGTCTTTAATCGAGACATTGTTGCCATTGCTCGCAAAGTAAAAAACGGCAGCCGAGTCGGCTGCCGTCTGATATTTAAGAAACGTTAGCGGTCAAAATGCGGCCAAGTCGCGCCTATCGGTATTAAAAGGGCTTAGTGACCATAAGGACCAAAATGGCAATCAGCAGCAGCTGTGATGCCGTCTCGATTGGTTGGATCTTTAATACCGATCAGTCAATAATTGAATCGTGCTTTTTCCTCGATGCCTATGTAATCGCCCTTCTCCATCTTCAGCAATAGATAATAGGACAGCATGACAAATAGGAAGACCACGACAGACTGTATGCTGCCCATGGGATTGCCGACGGCCATCATGGACCAGAACGCGGATATGCAGTCAATCGTAAATCCGGCATAAGCCCATTCCTTGAGTCTGTAATAGCGCGGAACCAGCAGAACGATAATCCCTATGATTTTAGCCACCCCTAGAAGCGTGAGGAAGTACGCCGGGTAGCCCAGCAGCTCCGTGGTTCCCGTGAAGGTTTTGGGGGAATGCGTAATCTCGTTGAACGCGCTGATCGCGAATCCAATGAGCGTGCAAGCCGTAACGATCCAGTACGCGATTTTGATCTTTTTCATCTTCGAAAACTCCTTTTCGTTTTTATGGATGGTTCTTGTATTTGATTGTAGCTGGAATCGGACGCCGGCAACGCTGCGAATAGTCATAAATTCGCAAAGAAAAAGGCAGAACGTTTGATCGCTAAAGCGTGATAATTATCATGCTCTATGTCAAAAGTCATGCCCTTATGAAATGTATGTATGATGACGAACCGCATACAGTGCAGCCTGAGTTCGGTCTCGCAGCCCAAGCTTGGCTATGAGGTTTGAAACGTGGTTTTTCGCCGTGCCTTCCGTGATGACAAGCTCGCCCGCAATCTCTCGATTATTGTAGCCTTGGCCCAATAAAACGAGAATTTCTTTTTCGCGTTCGGTCAGTTCACCCAGGCGGGAAGGTTCATCCATGCTGAGGAAATGAGGGGTATCCATGTGCGGCGCTGACAGTTTCTTTAGCTCATTCATCAGCATCGCCGTTATATCGGATTGAAGAACGGTTCCTCCGTTATAAACCGAATGAAGGGCGCTCACGATCGCCTCGGACGGCATATCCTTCAGCAAATAGCCATGGACGCCTTGCTCCAAAACCCGGAGGATTAACTCCGCGTCGTCGAAGGTCGTCAGGATCAGGATTTTGGTCTCCGGCAAATGCTTTAAGATCAACTGCGTTCCTTCTATTCCGTCCATTCCCGGCATTCGGATATCCATCAACACCACATCCGGCCGCCATTCCATCGCTTTCGAATAGGCATCTCTCCCGTCAACGGCAGTCCCGACCACTTCCATGCCCGGTTCAAGTCCGATGAGGGCAGCCAATCCTTCTCTCATTAGCCGCTGATCGTCTACGATTAATATTTTCAATGATGGACACGCTCTCTTTCTGCTTGCGAATAAGGAAAGGCTCCTTCGACGGCAAAGCCTTCGTTCGGATCCAGGTTAAATCGCACCTCTCCGTTCCATTCCCTTGCTCTCTCCTGCAAACCGATGAGGCCAAAGCCCGGCTTCAGTTCATCAGGCACAACGCCGTCATTACGTATATGCAGCGAAAATCCGCTATCCGAATAAACCATGGACACGATCACATTTCTCGCATGGCCATGTTTCTGCGCGTTTGTAAGGGATTCTTGAACCATGCGATAGGCCGTTAACTGAAGCTTGTAAGGTAAAGCGACGGGGACTCCCGCCATTTCAAAAGTGGTCTGCACGCCAGTGAATTTCGTGAACTCCGCAGTCAGTTTTTCGAGACTGTCATGCAGGTTGCTTAAGGAGCCTGCAGGCTCCTCGCGAATAGCCCGTACCGACAGCCGGATCTCCTGTAGGGATGTTTTGATTAAATCTTCACATTCCAGGTAGATTTGCTGACTGCGCGAAGCGTCCGCCCCGCCCAGCTTGCGAGCCAACTGCATTTGGACCATTAACGCCGTTAAATGATGCCCTACCGTATCATGAATGTCCCTCGCAATGCGCACTCTTTCCCTGGCTGCTGCCCACTCCTCCGATTGGAGAGCATACTCCTGCAGCTGCTCATGAGACCGCATTAACTGGGCGTGCAGCTGGATCGCTTCCTCGCGAGCGCGTTGATAATGCTGGATAACGGCGCTTACGATACCCGCAAATATAATCAAAGATCCGGAAACGAAATAGCTTGCTGCATCGAATTGACGATAGAGAAACCAGTCGACACCGCCCATCGTTACTAGATACACGGCAAGCAGAGCGATACAAGCAAGGAGAGTCAGCCGGATGCTCCTGACCAGCATTAGAATCGCCAGTGCGGTAATTCCAATGAACAGATGGTTCGGAAATTTCCCGCTGATCGATACATATCCGTAAGCAGCGGATACTAGGAAATCAATGAGCAGGACGTGGAGAAACCAATGGGGCCGCTTGTTCTTGTTAAGGAAAAGGAAGTATATCCCTATAAACATCAGTAACGAAATTGCAATAAAGCCCAGCTTCCAAAAAATCGTAATCGAATGCTCCCAATAAAAAACACCGGTTATGGCTACATCAAAAACGAGCTTCAAACCAAATAAGACCTGCCAAGAACGAGGGTTCTTCATGGCGTTTCTCATACCTTGGAATATAATAACCACCTCACTGGAACCTATATTAGCACAGATTTCCATTTTCCATCAAAAATAAAAAGATGATTGTCAACCGTTTCACTTCGGTGCCTCTAACCTTCGAAACCTTAACAATCGCATGCTGTTTAAGATCACGATTACCGCGGCGCCCGTGTCGCTGATAACCGCGATCCATAACGTGAGCACATCGGGGAAAATAAGGATCAGCGCCAAAGCTTTCACAACTAACGAAAACCAGATGTTTTGCTTAATAACGCGCAGCGCCTTCCGGCTGAGCTTAACCGTGTGAGGCAGCTGCTCCAGATGATCCGCCATTAACACAATGTCGGCCGCCTCCATGGCGGTATCGGTGCCGGCTCCGCCCATCGCGATGCCCAGATCCGCGGTTGCGAGCGCCGGCGCGTCATTCACGCCGTCCCCCACCATGGCCACCACGTGGCCCTCTGTCTGCAGCTTCTTAATGGAAGACACTTTATCTTCCGGCAGCAGTTCGGCGAAAAAGCGGTTAATTCCGGTCTGCGCGGCGACTTTCTTAGCCGTTCCCTCGTTGTCGCCGGTCAGCATCACGACCTGACTCACCCCGGCTGTCCGAAGGCTCGTTAGCGCTTTGACCGATGTATCTCGAACGACATCTGCTACGGCAATGATGCCGAGTAGCCTATCACGCGTGCCGACGATGACCATCGTGTGCCCTTCTTGCTGCAGCGACAGGATCCTTTCGTTCGCGCCTTCGAGATTCGTCCCGAGCTCCCGGAATAATTTTAGATTCCCGGCAAAGTAAGGTTGACCGTCAATGAACGTGCTGACGCCCTTTCCGACAATGTTCGTAAACGCGTCTCTTTCTCTCGCTTTCACTCCCGCATGAGCGGTATATTCGACCACGGCCTTCGCAATCGGATGCGTAGAATACTCCTCCAGCGTCCTCGCGATGGAAAGCAGCTTATCTTCCGTCGTACCGTATGGAATGACTTGCGATACCTTTGGTTTTCCTTCGGTCAAGGTGCCGGTTTTGTCGAAAGCAATAGCCGATAATTTGCCTGCGATCTCCAGAAAGGCGCCTCCTTTGATGAGGATGCCGTTCCTCGCCGCGTTCCCGATAGCCGATACGATGGCCACCGGCGTGGAGATGACAAGCGCGCACGGGCAAGCCACGACCAGAAGCTCCAACCCCTTGTAAAACCATTCGCTCCACGCACCGAATCCGGCAAAAGGCGGAATCACCATCACGACAAGCGCGAATAGGAAGACGATTGGCGTATAAATACGCGCGAATTTATCGACGAAAGCTTCCGTTGGCGCCTTCTGCTCCTGGGCTTCCTCGACCAAATGAATGATTCGGGAGATGGTCGTGTCTTGGACCAGCTTCGTCACCTTAATCTCAAGCAATCCCTGTTCATTGATCGTTCCGGCATACACTCCGTCGCCTGCTTGCTTATCAACAGGTATGGATTCTCCTGTAATCGGAGCCTGATTCACGCTGGATTCGCCGCTGATAACCTGTCCGTCGAGCGGGATCCTGCCGCCTGGCTTGACTACGATGACTTCGCCGAGCGAGATTTCTTCTACGGGCCGTCTTATGAGCTCCTGGCCTCGTTTCACCCAAGCTTCGGGAGGAGCCAAATCGATTAAGCTGCGAATGGAATTTCTCGTCTTCTCGATGGATCTCGATTGCAGGACGTTGCCTAACGCGAACAGCCAGACAACGGTCGCGCCTTCGAACCATTCGCCTATCGCCGCGGCCCCCATCACTGCAGCGGTCATCAGGACGTTCATGTCCAGCGACCGGCTTTTGACGGCGAAGTAGGCGCTTTTGGCCGGCTTATATCCGCTGATTACGATGGCTAGCGCATAAAGGATGGTCATAAGAACGGGAGACATCGCGGAATAAGATCCGACAATACCGGAAAGCAGCAATACGCCTGACAGAACAAGAGCATTCATGCCGGAACGATTCGTTTTCGTTTCGACCGTTCGACTTTTTGTCGCAAGCGAGGCTTTATAGCCGGTTTTCGACACTTCTTTAATAATGTCCTCGATAGAGTTGTCGTGCTCAATGCTCATTTTTCCCGTTGAGAAATTGACGTTTACGCTTCTGACTGCTTTCTGGCCTTTCAAATGGTTTTCTAACGTTTTTGCGCAGGAGCTGCAGTCCATTCCTTCGATGTTGTAAGTTCGTGCGTTGGCTGAGTCGCTCATCATCCGATCCCTCCGCTCATTATTTATCGTAATGGCTTAGTTCGTCATTTTTTTCGCAAGCCTCAACTTCGGCCTCAACCTGCTGAAATACGGAATCCATGACGTTTAGAAGCTGCGCGATTTGTTCATTACGCAAGCTATAATACATATATTTTCCTTCTTGCCGGCCGACAATGATACCGCATCCCTTCAAACAAGCCAGATGCTGCGAGATGTTGGACTGATTTCCTTTGAGCTCCTCCACCAGTTGAGTGACCGTTTTTTCTTCCCGTTTTATGCATTCAAGAATTTGCAGTCTTGTTTTATCGCTGAAGCCGCGCATAAATTTTGCTTTAACGTCACACTTGTGAAGCTCCATATAGGTGCACCTCCGAAATTTCATATCAGCGGATTCTAATATGAATATCATATTAGCAATACCTAATATATGTGTCAATTGAAATGACTTCAGAAATGAAAACAGCGACAGCTAAGGACGAATCATGTCCTTGACTATCGCTTTTTCATTATATTTCTCTCCTATGATTGTCCGGTTATCTTTTATAAAAGAAGGAAGTTACCCCTATAACAGTCAGACCTCCAATCAACGGCAGTGCGCAGCACAAAGCGCATGCTCCTAATAATCCGAGACCAGTCAGCCAGCTCCCTTTTTTCATGTACACCATCTCCTTATAAAGTTATAATGTAAGCATAAATCTTAAAGTTAACTTTAAGTCAAGGAGTTGTTTTGATGGCAGGACTGAGCATTGGTCAACTCGCGACAAAGGCAAATTTGAACGCATCGACGCTTCGATATTATGAATCGATTGGGCTTCTACCCGCTCCAGAGCGCAAGAATGGTCAGCGCCGATATGACGAGGGGCTTTTAGATCGCATTCATTTTATTAAAATCGCGCAACAAACAGGATTTAGCATCCAGGAGATTACGATTTTGCTGGAAGGCTTTGAACCAGGCGATTCCTTATCGGAGCAATGGGAGCAGATGGCAAGGCAAAAACGCTCCGATCTCGAAGAGCGGAAAAAACAGCTGAATGCGATGATACAAATTCTAGACAGCGGCTTAAGCTGCAAATGCCTTACTTGGTCGGAATGTAAAGATAAAATAGAAAACGAGGGCTCGTGTTAGAGGAGAGTACGAAAATGGTAACCCGGGAGAAGCTTGAACAAAATCAGATTTGGCTTTATATCGCGGTATTAGTGCTTGCGGCCGGGCTTGGCTTATTCATTCCTGAACGAATGACGGCATTCGATCACCCCATCCTTATCTCTGTCGTCGTCGCGTTTTTAATGTTCGGCATGTTTACCCAGATCCCATTTACCTCGATCAAGGAATCGCTGGGTAATCGACGTTTTATTGGAGCCATCCTAACCGCCAATTATGTAGCGGTACCGGTTGTCGTCTGGCTTTTATCTCAGCTGCTGCCTCAGCAATCTCCTGTTTTGCTCGGCGTTTATCTTGTTTTGCTGGCACCGTGCATCGATTATGTCATTGTTTTTACTCATCTAGGCCGCGGGAATGAAAAAGCGATGCTTTTATCGACGCCAATCCTTTTTGTGACGCAAATGATTGTATTACCAGTTTATCTATGGCTGTTCATGGGCAAAAAAGCATCGGAGGTTGTGAATCCGGGTCCGTTTGTTGAAGCGTTTCTTATCATCATCGTCTTGCCGCTGTTGCTCGCTATAGGATTGCAATTGTTAGCCAGCAAAACAAAAAATCGCGGTCAACTGCTGCTAGATGGATCGGCATGGATCCCTGTCCCGCTTATGGCTCTTACGCTTTTTGTCGTGGTATCCTCGCAAATAAGCAAGCTATCCGGCTACTGGGAGCTCCTTGTTAAGGTTATCCCGATCTATCTGGCATTCATGTTCATCATGCCGCTCCTTACTCGATTCATCGTGCGCTGGTTTCGACTCGACGCGAGATCAGGACGAGCTGTTATTTTTAGCGCGGGAACCCGCAATTCTCTTGTGGTCCTCCCCCTTGCCCTAGCCTTGCCTGAAAATTGGAGCACCCTCGTAGCAGCCATTATCGTAACGCAAACCATTGTCGAGCTTGCAGGAGAACTGATTTATGTTCGTTTTATTCCGAATGTAATTCTGCGTGACGTAGATGTGAGAGCGGAATAAGGAAAAAAGCGGTAAATGAAAGAGGCACACCTAGACCGGTGTGCCTCTCCTATTTCGTCAGGCTAGAGCGTTATTCATTGTCCATTGTGCCGATGTCGATCACAAAACGATACCGGACATCCGAAGCGAGAACGCGCTCCCATGCTTCATCAATCCGATTGGCGGATATAACCTCGATCTCGGGAGCAATGTTGTGCTCCGCGCAAAAGTCCAGCATTTCCTGCGTTTCGCGTATTCCGCCGATCATCGAGCCGGCGAACGACCGACGGTGAGGAATCAGCGAAAATACCTGAACCGGCAATGGTTCAGCCGGCGCGCCGACATTGACCAAAGTTCCGTCAAGCGCCAGTAAGGAAAGGTAGGCATTAATGTCGATTTTTGCGCTCACTGTATTTACGATAAGATCGAACGAACCGGCCAGCTGTTTAAAGGTCTCCGGATCGCTTGTAGCGTAATAATGGTTTGCGCCAAGCCGCAATCCGTCCTCTTTCTTCGACAACGATTGCGATAAGACCGTCACTTCCGCCCCCATCGCATGCGCGAGCTTTACGGCCATGTGGCCAAGTCCGCCTAACCCAACGACGGCTACTCTCTTGCCTGGAGCGGCTCCCCAATGGCGAAGCGGCGAGTATGTTGTAATGCCTGCGCATAAGAGCGGTGCGGCTTTGTCCAGCTCCATGCCATCCGGAATTCTGACGACGAAGTCTTCGGTCACGACGATATGCGTGGAATAGCCGCCTTGCGTATATTGCCCATATCGGTCGATGGCCCCGTAAGTTCCCGTATTGCCGCTAAGGCAATATTGCTCCTCTCCCTTATGGCAGTTCGGGCATTCCCCGCAGGAGTCGACCATGCAGCCTACCCCTACTCGATCGCCGATGGCATACTTCTTCACTTCGGAGCCAACCTGAGTCACAATCCCGGCGATCTCGTGGCCAGGCACGAGCGGATAGTTTACCGGTCCCCAATCGCCGCGAGCCGTGTGGATGTCGGAGTGGCAGATTCCGGCGTATTTAATCTCAATAAGAACATCGTGCGGCTGAAGGTCCCGGCGCTCTATGGTGGTCAGCTTGAACGGACCTTCCGGATGAAACACAGCTCTTGCATTAGCGGTAATCATATTGAAAATCCTCCCATTGCTTCATAATTGTCAATAAACAAAAGCTATTGTTTAATCAACTCATGTCCATTATTATATGTAAAGCGGGACGGATTCAATGGTTAAAAAACCGCAAATCGTTGATATATCAACAGAGTTCTTGAAAGTGTTCATTAACGTAGAAGGATTGGTGATTATTGATGCCCAAGCTGGATCGGAGAATTCTCAAAACGCAAGAGTCCTTGAAAAAAGCGGTTATTGAATTGATGTCAGAAAAAAACTTCGATGACATTACCATTCAGGATATCGCGGACCGGGCAAACGTCAACCGCGGAACCATCTATCTTCATTATCAGGACAAATACGATTTATTGGATAAATTGATTGAATCCTACTTCAATGAATTAGGAGAGATGGATAAGTGGGCCTGTGAGATGGACTGGATTGACGCATTAGTCCCTTACTTTGAATATTTCGAACAAAATTATTTGTTCTTCTCTACCATGCTGGCAAGCAAAGATGCCAAAGGCGCCCCCTCCTCCTTCAGAACCCGGTTGCTTGCAACTTTTATGGAAGGATTCAAAGGCGAGATCGACAGGGAAAGCGGCAGAAATGAGGGTTTAAACGATGACGTCATGCTGCAATATGCGGGAACGGCATATGTAGGGGTTATCGAGTGGTGGATCAGGAACGGTATGCCGTATCCGCCGAAAATAATGGCCAAACAAGTCGGTACATTGTTAGAAAGAAGCCTATAACCGAAGATTGGTTGATTACTCAACAATGTTCCCAAAAAAAGAGCCGCGATATACGCGGCCCTTCCAGTCACTCTAATCGGTTCTTCAACAATTCAGCGTAATGAGTCAGCATCCACCTAGCTTCTGCGGAAATCTGCCCTTCTTGCTCCTCGCTCAAGTTTAGCAGGAATTTGTCCAAGAAATGATTCGCTTGCTTGATTGCTCCCTTTTCGAGATGATGCTGAACCTGCTTGAGGTCATTGGTTAGTTTGGAAGCGGCCGGACCGGACAATTCGCCCGTTTCCTTATACTGGTTCAAATATTGCTCAAGCACGGGAACGAGTCCTGGCGTCGTTGTCACTCTTTCCGATGCTTCCGATTCGCCGGCGGCGTTCTGCGCTTTTATGAAGTAAGTGTAGGCTACGCCGGGTTCGGCCGTCCGATCATAGAAAGTATTCACCTTGGCCACGCCGACAAGCTCGACAACGCCGTTCGCTTCTCGATAGACGTTGACCCCGTTCGCCCCGCCGCCAGATGTCCAGATCAGTCCAACGAAGTCCTCGCCGATCAAGCCGACGACCAGATCCGTTGGCGAAGCGGGAACCGGCATCGCAATGTACAAACTCGATGTCTTCTCCGTCTCTCCCATCTCGTTGACTGCGCTTATTTGGTAGCTGTAACCCGCACTGTTTATACTGACGCTATCATCAACGTACATAGTTGAAGAAGCGGCGATCGTGTCGAGCAGAGCGTACGTGTCCTCGCCATCCGCTTGGCGGTAGATCCTATAGCTTTCCGCTCCGGATACGGGGTTCCACTGTATCGCGAAGGAAGAAGCGGATACCTCTCCAGCCGCTAGTCCCGTTGGCACCTCAGGCAAGCTCACAGGCTCCTTCGTCGTAACCTGGATCGGAGCGGATAGAACGGACTCGCCTCCGATTCCCGTTACTGATACCTTATAGGAATAGGCGGTTGCGGGAGTAACGTTATGATCCGTATAGGCCGCCGTCGCCGTCGTTCCTACTTTGGTAAATTCTCCATCTGTTCCGGTCGCCCGGAATACACTGTAGCTGATAGCATCTTCGACCGGCACCCATGCCAGCTCGACGGACAGACTCTTAGCTGCGGCTGCATGCAAACCCGTCGGCTCCGAAGGCACGGGATAAGACGAGTCGTAAGTGAAAACCTCAATCGCGCCTGATAACGGAGTTTCCCCTCCTGTCCCGACGACCGATACCTTGTACGAGTACGCGACGCCTTTCTCTACGGTACGATCCATGTATGACGGCTGTGTCGTGGCTGCTATCGTTTTGAAATGAGGATCTTTGCTCGAGGAACGATAGACGAGATAAGCGTCCGCCCCTTCTACAGAAGACCAATTAAGCGATACTGTCGCGTCCGTTAACACCTCTCCCGCAAGCCCGTCAGGCGTGTTGGCAGGAGGAGCCGCATCCAAGCTTGCCGGCTTCAGGATGACATAATACGGACAACGCGATGTGTTATTATTCGTTCCCATGACGACGTGAGAGCCTGCGGAATACCTCTTTTTGTACAGCTTATACGTCACCGGTTGACTATCGACGATCGTCTCTCCGGTATCTTCATAATGGGCCGTGAGCCATTCCGGTTCCGTCGTTATCCTGGAATCATAGGCCACATAGACATCGGCTTCGGCTGCCAAGTAGAAGGATAACAAGTCGCTGCTCGTCGCGCTTCTCGAGGCTACCGCTGAGCGAATCCATTCCATGCCTAGCAGCGGATCCGGCAAGCTCTCGAACCTGTAAATCTTACTTCCCGTCATTCGGTCTCCGTAGACGATATCGCCAAGCTGCAGATTGCTTTGCACCGACCAATTGGCCATGTTCGCGCTGCCGTTGGCGCTATTATCGTTAATCACGACATTTCTGACGAGCGTGCCATCCATGCTCGGCTTAGGCTCCGGAGCGGGCTCCGGCTCAGGCTCGATAGACGGCGGAGTAAACGGAGGTCCGTCCCAAGCGGGAGGCGTCGTCGGATAGCCGGCAGGGAAGCCTGGCGCCGCCAGCTCGTTCAAGTATTCCTCCAGGTTCGTATAGCCGTTCCCGTTCGAGTCGCCATTCCGATCCTCCGGGTCGGCTGGGTTGAATCCATTCGCCTTCTCCCATTCGTCGGGCATGCCGTCCCGATCCTGATCGGCCGGCCCCGTCTCCCGCTTGAGCGGCGGGAAGCCGGCTACATCGTCCTCGTCTCCGATAATGACGCCGGTTTGATTCCGGACGCTGTTGATGACTCGTGTGTCCGCCATATCCCGCGTAAGCGATGAGCCCACATGGTCCAAAATATACGTGTACGCGAGCTCCGGCTGCTGCGTATGCACCAGAGGGTATTCGAACCGCTTCGGCATCACGACGCTCGGCCGCTCGGTCTCGATAATGCCCGTACCTGCGTCCACGCCGTCCAGCTCCCCGTTCTTGTTACTGTCGATCCGATTGTTCTCCAGATAGACCTGGTAATTCTCATTCCCTCGAACAACGGCATATTGGGGATCGGCCGAATTTCGTCCCGCAATAAAATAGTTGCCAACGACGTTTCCGTACCCTTTTGTCCCGGATTCGCCTCCTGCCACATAAGGGAAGTCGCCCCAGTTATATACGATGTTGTTTACAAAGTCGATCTGGCCCTTCGTCTTCGGGTTCCTATCGTTGTTGTGGGCGTAGAGATTGTGATGCATCGAGATCGTATTCATCTCGATCAATCCGCCCATGGAGTGCGTCAGCAGCCCTTCAGAAATGACGGACCATTGGACCGTGATGTTTTTGGAGGTAGGATTGTCGTAATCCTTGCTCTTGATGGACAACACCTCGTCCGTGCCCCAAGAGAACGTGGAATGGTCGATGATGATATTCTGGCAATTCTCGAAATACATCGTGTCGTCATTAAACGTCTGCCTGCCGATGCGGAAGCGCAAATAACGAATGACGATGTCGCTGGATTCAATAAATCGAATGTTATTGCCCCTGATTGTGACGCCTTCTCCCGGCGCTGTCTGGCCGGCAATCGTAATATGAGATTTGTTCCTCGCCACGATCTGAGGAATCGTAATGTCGCCGGATATATCGAACACAATGGTTCGCGGAGTATCCCCGGCCGTCATGATGGCGTCATGGAACGTGCCTGGACCCGTTAACTCGTAGCTCGTGACATGGTACACTTCTCCTCCGCGGCCCCCTGCAGTTGCGTAGCCGAAGCCTTCCGCGCCCGGGAAGGCCGGCAGCCGGGAGTTGTCAGCCTGAACCGGAGCCGCTTGCAGCGGATACAAGGAAAAGGCGAGAACCAGAACTAAGATCATTGCCAAATAACGCTTCATTCGTTACCTCCTCAAAAGTCGAAATGGGTCCATCTATGAAGCCGCTCGAACGCGTCTGCTCCTCCTTTCCTCCCTTTGGCTTCTGCTTTCCAGTCCATTATAGGTAGCGCTTTCATAAACAAACAATCAATCGATCCGCCACTAGACGAACAATTCCCTTTGATAACGCTGCGTGTCGGATCTGTTTGTTCAGGAAAGGTTTGGTTGGTGGCTCGATCGAAAAAAAAGCGACATCCTGGACCGGATATTGAAGTCCTGGACTATCGCTTTTATATTTGAAATGGATGAATAATTTACCAGCTGACTTTTCCAGCAGCATGTTTATAAAAAGGAGATTCTTTTTTCTCACAGTAAAAAGCGATTCGATTCCCGCTAGGATCCATTATAAACAGCTCATTCATGACACCATGATCATGGGTCTCGATAATCTCTATCCCTTTGCGCTCTAGGTGATTTCTTAATTCAACGAAATCATCCGTCTCAAAGTGATAATAGTTGTGGGGCTGATTATTTTGAACCGGGAACTCTAAAGGAACAAGCTTTTGAACTTGTATGAGTGCTAATAGCGTTTCACCTGACTTGAAGCTTAAGCTAGCACCCTCCCCCCAATCTTCAATTAATTGAAGGTCAAAACATTCTTTATACCAATCGATGCTTTTCTTTAAGTTTAAGACAGGTATGAATACGGCACCAACACGTAATTTCATTCAATTAATCCTCCATTTTGAAATTTTCTAACTCAATCATATCGTTATAAATCAGACGCTGGTTATTCGCTAATTCAATATCTCGATGGAAATGACCGAAAAACCATTTTTTATAGTCCAGTCGATTTTGAATCGCTTGAAAAAAATGATGCATGGCGTCACCCTCATAATTGTAATGGTGATTAATATTTAACCACCTTAAAGATTACATCCCTCTCTCTTGTTGAATATCGCTAGTTTACTTATTGGAAATCCTTTGTATATAGGACCTTATCCAAATATAATAACCAATATCAACCAACGCGTATATAATGACATCAGTAATGTTTGTATTTTCAGTGTAAAACCATCCACCTAAAATAAAGGAGTCAATTAACAAAAGGAATGTAAAAACAATTACAGATATAATGATTAGTCTTATGCTAATCGGTAGACTTAAACAAATAAACCTGTCAATAAAATCAACGTTATCGCCATTGCTGTTGGCCTTATAACAGAAAATAATCCCTGCAGTGTGTACGAAAACCATTTCTAACGAACTAATAAAATCATAAAGGTTCAAATCTGACCCAATATACTTACTAAATTCGAGGGTTAACACGTTTAATAAAAAAAAGACTATGAAGTATTTCATTTTTTGATATTGGGATAATGTATTTCCTTCTAGTTCACGCGCTAAAGCCTTTACGTCCCAAAGATACATAACTGAACCTCCACTTGTTTTGGCTACACAACAAACTTCGCCCAAATGATTACATTATTTTGTCGTATCGCTACAACTTTTAATCATCGCCGTTCAACGGAAGTGTTATAAGATCAGAAATATCTTGGGACGCCTATACATAGAAGACGGTTGCGCATCTCTTCCTAATACAAAAACGGACCACCGATTCGGCAGCCTCGTATTAGTTATGCGATCCACCCTCCTAATGAGTGGAGTATTGAAATCGTTCGTTCGTTTCGCTGCATCAATATTTTGAAAGTT
This sequence comes from Paenibacillus soyae, assembly GCF_024623455.1. Lineage (GTDB taxonomy): Bacteria > Bacillota > Bacilli > Paenibacillales > Paenibacillaceae > Pristimantibacillus > Pristimantibacillus soyae. Next base: position 118,338 of record NZ_JANIPJ010000012.1, read on the forward strand.
TTAATATCGGTCTCAAAATCTTGCGTATTCCAAAAGCAAACACTGTCGTTGGGGTCCATGAGCTGCGCTTATTCTCGATGTATTGATCGTTGATGATATAGGTGCGAGTGGAAGTTGGGCTTTGAAGACCAAACTCTTCCCACTTCGCCGGATCATTCGATCCTCCGAGCTTTACAAGCATATTCGCCGACTCGCTATCGATTTTAGCTGCCATTTGATCGTATGCTTGGGTAATTTGGGCATGAAATTCGTCGATCGGATTGCCGCTGGCAAGGCCCTCCAAGTGGATACCTTCGCGGATGTAAGCAGCGTATGCAAGATGGTCAGCCCAGAATTCATCCATATAAAAAAGCCGTACCCGCTGCTCCGAAGGGCTCATCGGCTTCTCGCCTCTCAGAACACCAAGTCTCTCCGCATATAAAATCCGCCTCTGATCCTCCACCATATCCGAATAACTGTTCAGTTCCTTGCGGATATGGAAGTTTTGGCCCATAACAACGCGCTGAAGATGCGCGATCTTGCTGCTGAGCAAGGGCTCATCGAGAGCTTCATCCTGTCTAGGGACGCGAAACGCCTTATGAATGCCAAACCGAAGCATTAACTCATCCTCTAAGCTTACGTAAAATACGGAGTCGCCCGGATCGCCTTGGCGGCCCGAACGCCCGCGGAGCTGGTCGTCGATCCGCACACTTTCGTTTACATGTGTACCAATCACATACAACCCGCCCAGCTTGGCGACAGCTTCTGCTTGCGTGGGGTTGCCGCCGCCTAGCCGAATGTCGACGCCGCGTCCCGCCATATTCGTTGACACCGTCACGGCACCGACTTCTCCCGCTTTGGCGATGATCGCGGCTTCCTCTGCGTCGTTTTTTGCATTCAGAACATGGCAAGATACATCTGCATCAGCCAGCGCCTCCGCCAGTATGTCGGACTCCTCGACGCTCGACGTACCGATGAGTATGGGATGTCCCGTTGCATGGACGGACGAGATTTCATCTACAAGAGCCTTAAGCTTGGCTTCTTTATGGGTATATATCCGGTGCGGATGGTCGATCCGTATGCTTGGCCGGTTCGGGGGCATTTGTACGACCTGCAGCGCATAAACATCTTCGAATTCCATTGCGGAAGCATACGCGGTGGCCGTCATACCGCTAATCTTCGGATACAGACTAATAAAGTGTTGCAGGGTGATCATTCCGAGAATTTTCCCGCCCGCTACGGACTGCAGGCCTTCTTTGGCGGCAAGCGCGGCTTGCAACCCGTCCGGCAAATACCTATTCTCCGCCACGCGACCGGTATATTCTTCAATCAGCTCGATTTTGCCGTCCCGGACGATGTAATTGACGTCTTTTTTTAATAACGATTCCACATGCAACGCGCAATTCAATGAGCTTAACAAATGACTGTTGTGATTCTCGTACAAATTCCCGCAACCTAGCAGTGCCTCCGCTTTCGCTGAGCCTGCTTCATTCAAGTACACGTTCCGCCCAAACTCATCGAAGTCATAATGCTCCGCTTTCTCAAGCTGCCGAGCCACTTCAGCGAAACGCATGCGACCGTCGCTGGAAGAGCTCGACTCGCCGGTGATGACTAGTGGCACCCGCGCTTCGTCGAGAAGCAGTGAATCCGCTTCGTCGACGATGACATAATGGAAAGGACGATGCACGGTGTCGGCTTCGTTCAATGCGATCGTATCGCGCAAATAATCGAAGCCCGCCTCTTTAGCCGTAACATAAGTTATATCCTTGCCATACGCTTCCTGTTTTTGGGGCAGACTCATACCCGCTTGAACCGAGTCAACTGTTAACCCAAGGAAACGATAGATTGGACCCATCCACTCCGCATCCCGCCTTGCCAAATAATCATTGAAAGTCAGCACATGAACGCCTTTGCCGGTCAGCGCATTTAAATAGGCGGGCAGAACGGCAGAGAGCGTTTTTCCTTCTCCGGTATGCTGTTCAATCACAAATCTTTCGTACAGAGCGATGGCAGCCATGATCTGGACGTCATAGGGCTTTAATCCGAGCTTTCTCTTCGCCGCCTCGCAGACTAACGCATAAGCATCGACAAGCAGCTCATCCAAAGGCGTACCCATTTTTGCTTCTTTTTGCAGCCGGAGGGATTCCGCTTGAAGCTTCTCATCATCCCATGCTTCCAAGTTCCGTTTCCTAATGAGCTTCCCTTTGTCCTGATAGACTTTGAGCTTATTCTGGTTATCGCGGTCTTTGATCTTCTTCATCAACTTGGCGGCTAAATTCATCGGAATTTGATCCCTCCTCGGCAGAACTACACGCGACTCTATTATGGCTGAGTTATAATCATTTGGAGTTTTGAGTTTTAGTATAACACTCATACCCAAAATTTTTGTATTGTTGGGATATTTACAATCACGCGGCAGCGCGGCAACAGCTTTTACTCAAACAAACAACGGCAACTGGTTGGTGACCAGCTGCCGTCGCGCTTATCCCGTAAACCGGAATTGAATGGAGCCAATATTTCCCTATTACCAATAAGCTAATGATTTTGTCGTTTGTTAACTTCAATCGTAATAAACTCAGGTAAATAGTTGGGAGTACATCCTTTTGAGACCATTTCATCTTTGTAAAGACCCGTTATCTCACCCAGTTTAATACAACGTGCACGATAATTTTCATCATAAACGCCTATCCAGCCTGCGGTGAAATTCATGGCCCATTGAACCTCCGGTTCTTCCTGCGCAATAGTAGCCTCTAATTTAGATAGCAAGTCTGCGGTGTTATCAGGCGGTGTTTGTCCAGTCCATCTCAATCGCGCGTGATAATACCAGTAAGCTCGCCTTTGAAGAGCAGAACGGCTATTTTCCCATGACTCCATGAAAGCAATTGTCTTCTTGTCTTTGGTGAGCTGATTAGCCATTAACCAATCCATTAAGTTATTTCGTTCATCAAATGTATGAGTCTGCATATCCTTATCAAGCTTATTTAGCAGTTCTTGTGAAAGAAGTTTTTTATCCATAATTAGGATTGCTAATAGTCTGGGCAAAAACTTTTCGGTTGACCAAAGTTCTAATGCTAGTTCGTGATCTTTTTTAATGTCCTTTGCGATTTTTCGTAAGTCGCCTAGTTTAGTGTTACTATCGATCTGGGATAGAATGTTTTCTGCTTTTGAAGTACGTTTGATTTCTGTGCCTTTATTTTCATTCATTATTTACAACTCCTTTAATTAAACATCTTTGATAACTTTATATTACCGCATAATAGGGGTTACTCATCGCACTTTTAACTAACCTGCCCAACTCAACGACAGAAGGAGCAGCTGCTTCGGTGGCAGACTGCTCCTGGATCATTAAACTTTGGTCTAGTTGATTGCAGATCTTGATGTTACACGAATTGGAAAGGAAGATGATCAATGTCTGCGCAAAAGCATTATAGTGTCAAAGTCGTTCCTTACAACGAAAATTGGCCTTTGGAATTTGAAAAAGAGAAGCAACGATTGCTTGAAGCTCTAGGTTCACACATCATCACAATCGAACATACCGGCAGTACCTCTATCCCCAACCAAGAAGCCAAACCGATCATCGATATGTACGCTGGCGTTCGTTCATTGCTTAATGCTGAGGATTATGCAGGCTTGCTTAGTAAGTCGGATTACTTCCATGTTGAAGCAGGTATGACCGGGCGGCATCTATTTGCAAAGGAAATTGAAGGTGTGCGAACGCATCATTTGCATATCCTGCCGATCAAGGGATTTTACGAAAGAAAAGAATTTCTATTTCGTGATTACCTCCGTGAACATCCTGAACTGGTCAAGGAATACGGTGAACTGAAGCGTGTGCTGGCCAAAGAATACCATTCCGACCCGGATGGCTACACTCGAGCAAAAACAGCCTTTATTCAACGAGTGGATGATTTGGCTCGGTTAGAACGTGGACTCCCGCTTCGAAATGTTTGGGATTAGTTATGCCGGTACACGAGCTGTACGACGCCTGAGGAAAACGTTTTGGTATGAACCAGTTTGAGATTCAACCTCTGTTTTATATCCTCGAACAGCGGTTTTCCCTCTCCCAAAACAACTGGGTGAACCGATAATCTAAATTCATCGACAAGATCTAAATGGATAAAGGTTGTAATAAGACTTGCGCCGCCATATAGCCAGATATTTTTACCAGGCTTATTCTTTATTTCATTTACTTTCTCAAGGATTTGATCATTAATATAAATGGCATTTTGATCCGTCCCCTGTTGCGTCCTGGAAAACACATATTTCTTTTTACTATGAAACGCTTCCCAAAGCTCTTTTTCGGAATCATCCGCATGCTCCAGTTCCGGAGTATATTGCCCCCATAAATCATAGCTTTTTCTTCCATAGAAGATCGTATCAATCGAGTTCAAGAAATGATGGAACCCCATCTCGGCGTCCATAATGCACCAATCGATTTCACCGTTTTTCCCTTCAATAAAGCCATCCAAAGTTACAGCCAAATCTAATACGATTTTTCGTTCCATGATCCGTGCTCCTCTCGTTCATCTAACACCCATTATAGACATCAAATACGTCATCTAATGTCATATTCAATATAGAAGGGGTCAAAAAAAACAACAAAAGCCGCGATCATCATCGAAATGATCTCGGCTTTAGCTTTTGGCGTTCTTGTCACTCGTTTGGCAGTTCGATCGTAAACTCCGTTCCCTCGTTAACGACCGACTTGAACGATATTTTGCCCCCATGGGCTTCTAGGATGCGATAACATATGGATAACCCCAGACCGAGACCGGTCTCTTTCGTCGTGACGAACGGCGTGAATGCATCCTTGGCTTGGCTCTCTGACATGCCTTTGCCGTTGTCTGCCACCTTAATGATGACGGCTCCGTTCGAGTGAAGGAGGCGAAGCCGAATGTTCCCGCCGTCTGGCATCGCCTCCATTGCGTTCTGCAACAGGTTGATCAATACTTGCTTGATTTGCGCGCCATCAACGACAAGCTCCACGCTCGCATCCGTCTCTTGTTCATACCGGAGGACGGTGTTTGTCAGTTTTGCTTGCGAGCTCATGAACAGGATGGTATCTTTCATTAGCTGATTCATATTAACCGACTTCTTCTGAGGCGGGCTGGGCTTAGCCATCATAACGAAGTCGGACACTAGCCGATTCAAGTCTTGGAGCTCCGATTGCATGATGGAGACGTAACGAGCGCTGGATTCATGCAAGTCATCCCTCTTCTTCAACATTTGGATGAAGCCCATAATCGTCGTTAACGGATTGCGAATCTCGTGGGCGACTCCCGCCGCCAGCTTGCCGATCGCGCTTAGCTTCTCGTAAGTCAAAATTTGATTTTCAAGCTCCGCTCTCTCCGTAATGTCTCTCACCTGAAGATAAGCGCCGGCAAGAAACCCTAGCTCATCCATAATAGGCACGGAATCGAGCAAGCAAATCCGCTTCGAATGATCAGCCATCGTAAAGACGCACTCCTTGTTCTCGATTAAGAGTTGTTCATCTAACGATTGCCTGATAAAAGGCGCAAATGCCTTCGCTACGGTGTATGGCCTTCCTATGACCTGGGCGCGGTCAACTTCCGCCACTCTTCCCGCTGCCTCGTTCAACTCTATAACGATGCCGTCACGGTCCGTCACGACAATCCCGCTGTTCACGGAATGGATAATCAAATGGTTCAGCAAGTATTGATAGCGATGCCGGCGATTAAGCGCAATCTCCCTCTCAATGGCTTCCGCCATATTAGACAGCAAGGCAAGCGCATACGGGCTATGATGGTCAGTGGTTGTCATCATGGCAAGGGTACCGGAAAGACCGCCTCTCTCCGGAGGGAACAGGAAGGGTACGCAATAACAAGCAACGCCTCGTAATGGAAGATGATAATGATCATCGCCGATCAGCTGAATGGAGTGATGATGCATAAGCGCCAAGCTAATGGCATTCGTCCCCATTTCTTCCTCGCTAATTTGGATCCCCACCGTGATACCAATCTCATCTAATTCGCCGGATAGATTCTCGTCGCCGAAACACTCTAATACCGTTCCTTCATTGTCGGTTAGGAAGATAACGACCGGCGTGCCATTCAGATCGCGGATCGTGCTTTCCCCAAAAGTCTTCATTACCGTAAAATACTCTTCATATTTCTGTTTTCGATTGCGTAATTCCGTCTCTCCCAGCTTCTCGATTAGCGCGGGTATGACATCACGGCGCAATCCTCTCTCGAAACATCGCTGCTTCGATTCATGAATAATGTTGTTGGTCCGGTTCACTCTTTCATCTCCGTCTTTTATCCTTGAAATAATATCTATTATAGTACGAATGTCCCAATCTCGCACTACCCTAGGACGCACCGAAAGAGATGACGAGGAATAACTTAGCGATTTATTTTATAAAAGGTATTTTTTTCGCTTTGGAGTATAACTCCATCTTCTGATGTCACAACACGTGAGATCGGATCCGCCACTTTCAGCGACAGGCGGCCTGAGCCTTCCAGCAGAACGACACCACTCCCGCTGCCCAGCTGACTTATGAGGTAATGATCGACTACTTGGACGCTGGCGACCGGCGATGCCCATACCCGCACATCTTCTCCGTTTGAATTGAGTTTGTATAGCGCGTACTGGGTTGAATTCAGCTTCGTTGTGTAGAATAGGTTGCCGTCCACGCTATCGAACCAGGATACGGCATGCTCGGACAGCTTCATGGCATTCGTACCGTCTAGTTTAGACGAATATAACGCTTGATTATCGTCTTTATTAATGTAGTACAGCTTATTATCAAGAATGCGGAACCAGCTGACAGACGCATCAACGATCTTCTCGGTTTTGTTTGTTTTCAGGTTGATTCGATAGATGGAATACGGGTCACTTGGGAGTGGTTGACATAACACGTATACGTCATCGCCGACTACCGTCGTTGCGGTAAGGCCATTCTGCGTAACATATTGGGCGAATGACAAATCCGGGTCGCCTACACGAACACGATCGCTGCCTTCTTCAAAATAAAGGGTCCCATCATCATAATTGAAGCCAAGATCTACGATCAGCGTTCCGTAAGGCGTATCACGGAAATCGAGATAACCATCGTGTACCATCTTGGCCTCCCCGTTGTCCTCGATTTTCACGAATCTGTCGCTGCCCGAGACTCCCCCTCCGAGATGGTAGGTAAACCACAGCGCTTTGTCGCGAATTTGAAACGTTACTTTTTCCGGCTGCCATTCTTCTCCTGAACCTTCGAAGCTATAAGAATAGATCTCTTCCTTGGCCGAAGGCTGTTTAACGGGCGACCGATAGATACGATTCGTTGTGCCGGACGTCTGAACGAAATAATAATACCCCTCAAATAGAGCGACGCCGTTATCGGCGGCAAATGACGGCAGGCCCACTGATTGGAGCTGCGGATTGTGAGACGTAATGCTTAGGCCGCTGTCAGTATTCCACTTATAATCCCACCCGAATTCATCATGCGCGAATCGCCAGGTTAGAGGAAAGTACGTGATGTTGCGGAAGCTTAACAACGGATAAGGTTCCTTTGAATTGTTAATCTTCTTCCCATTGACCGTGATGGCCGATGTGGAGATCTTCGCGGTGTACGCGGCCGCATTGCGGCTCTCGGTTTTATAAGGCTCATAAGATGACGTCACTTGGCTCTGTTGAATGTTTAAGCCTGCTGCTTGCGACCAACTGGCCTCCAATCCTAACAATCGGGTATCGTTCCAGGTCATTGGAATATAGGTTATTCCTCGATAAACCAGCAGCGGATATTCCCGATTTCGATTTTCGACCAGATGGCCGTTTAGCTTCACTTCGAATGTGGGGAGTGTTACCTTGACGTTTGTACTCGCGGCGTTCGTCTGTCCCGCAGGCAGAAGCAAGCCCGCGAACAATGAAAGCGTGACCGCATAGTTCAACCACTTTATTTTCATTTTTTATCATCCACCTTTCTACAAAGCATAAACGCCTGTTGGGAGTAAGAGGTTGCCAGTTAATCGAAAAAAAGCCGCGATATACGCGGCTCTTGTAAATACTCTATTATCTCGAATAATGAGTAACAGCGAAACAATAAACGAGAGGAGTGCATGTAGATCTCCCTCCTTTTTTCTAAATCACGCCCGATAAACGATCTCGAGCCTCGGTTATTGCGAAGCCAAGTAAGTTTTTACCTTGCCATAACATCGGATTATTTACGTTAGGATGATCTTTTGCTAGACCGATCCCCCAGATCCGATCTACTGGGCTTGCCTCTACAAAGATCCGATTTTTACTATTCATGATAAATTCCAATAGAGCTGGGTTTTGCTCAAATTTTGATAGGTTGCCTTGCAGCACAATATCGTAACAGCGAACATCCCATATCTCTTCATTAAACCCTTTAATTGCGCGTCCATATGCCTTCATTTCTTTAGGGTGCTTCGCCTTCATAATGGCCTCCAGCATCTCTTCATCCCCAAAAAGCCTTGCCTTCTCAGCCATCATGTACTGCTCGGCGCAGCTATATTGCTCATCGTTGACTCGAAATGAGTTTTCCACCATTGGCTTAAACAACTAACGTTAATCGTTCCATCGGCCATTGGAGTATGCCCCCAGAAAAAAAGAAACTTCATCTTCTCCCCGGCTTCATAAGCATGCTGTAGATCTTTAAGTGTATAGTACATGGCAATATCTCGCTTTCTTACGGAGAATATAGTTCTGCTTCCCCCGCTGGATTGGTTACATCTAACAAGATTGTACCAAGCAAGCTCTTATTTGGTTTGGTAAAGTTTCATTTAAAGCCTTTGATAACCAAAGCAAAATGCATGCCAAAAACCCAGCACCCGCAAGGTACCGGGGAAACACCCTCATCGCAAAAATTAAAATGTTGGCTTATTTAACGGTAACGTTCGTAAGATCGGCTTCCATGCCTTTGAGCGCGGCATAAGTCAGTTTATCCATCACGGCGCCGTCGAAGTTGATCGTTTTGATGGCTCGGAAGTATTTTTTGGTCAGCGTAAACCCCGGATGGAAGGACACATTCTTCAGAGTCGCGCCTCTGAACGTCACGTCGTTCAAGCCGCATTTCTCAAACTTGACGCCGATAAAGGTTTGCCCGTCCAGACACAGGCCGGTCAGATCCGAATATTTGAACTCCACGCCGTCAAATATACAGTTCGCGAAGGTTGTTTTTCTCAGATCCGTCGTATGCAGCTTCACGTCTGTTAATTTGGCGTCTTGGAAGGTTGCCCCCTCCAGCCCCGACGAGCTGAAGTTGGTGCGTACCAGGATCGATTTTTTGAAGCTCGCATTCGAGAGGTCCAAGGCGGAAAAGCTGCAGTCGGTAAGGTTGGAGCCGTCAAAGTTCGCTTCGCGTACATCGCTGCCCGCAAACTTGCTGCCGGTCAAATCCGCGTTCGAAAAGTCGGAGCCTCGCAAGGCGCTCCCGGAAAACTCTCCCTTATGCGCTTTAACTCCGGCGAAGTCGCTCATCTGCAGATTGCTTCCGCTAAAATTGGTTACGACTTGGCGCTCGAGCGACCGCGATAAGTTCGCTACCTCAAGCACCGTCTCCTCGATATCGCCGATGCTGTCGATCGTCATCTCGAAAGCCGTGTCATCGTCCTTGCCCTCGCTCTTGAGCTCACGGTAACGTTCCTGCAGATCGGAATGCAGATCCGACTTCAATTCCTCGACGCTTTTCACCCCATCGTAAGGCGCGAACACGCCATTCAGGTAGCTGGTCAATTTCTCGTTCAAATCATCCACTCCTCTTATAATAATTGTTCAAGGACGCGTTTCGCGTATTCCCAGTTGTTTTTGTTGCGTTCGTAGGTTTCTTTGCCCTTCTCGGTAATTCGAAAATATTTGCGCCGGCCGCCTTGCGATTCGTCACCCCAATACCACTCGATATCGCCTTCCGCTTCAAGCCGCCTAACGCTGGAGTACATCGTTGCTTCCTTTAGTTCGTATTCTCCGCCAGAGCGCTCCGCAATCACTTTGACAATTTCGTACCCGTAGCGATCGGATTCGGATAGGAGTCGCAAAATCATCGTATCGGTATGTCCGCGCAGCAGGTCGGATGTAATTTTATTTTCGCTCATTTCATCACCCCGCAAATCTATAATACGTTACACTACTGTGACTGTCAAGGTACTAACCGATATACAAAAAAACGAGGAGGCCCTTCCTTCAAAAGGAATGGCCTCCTCGTTCATATATACATTAATGTAAGGTTTGGAGCGCCTCAGGCGTGAACGGAATAAGCTCCTCCACCCTGCCTTCGCTAATCTTCTTGACCCAAGCCGGATCCGCGAGCAGCGCTCGGCCGATGGCGACAAGATCGAACTCCTGATTCTCCAGCTTGGGAATCAGGCCGTCCAAGCTTGCGTTCCCCGAGCCGCTTCCCGTCGAGAAGAAGGTCGACACGTCCCCCTCCAAGCCGACGGATCCCACCATGATGGTCGGTTTGCCGGTCAGCTGCTTCACCCAGCCCGCGAAATTCAGCTCGGAGCCTTCGAATTCCGGTTCCCAGAACCGTCGCGTCGAGCAATGGAAGATATCCACGCCGGCTTCTACCAGCGGCGCGAGAAACTGCTTTAACTCCTCCGCCGATTGCACGAGCTTCGCCGAATAGTCGATCCCCTTCCATTGCGAGATGCGCAGGATGATCGGGAAATCGGGGCCAACGGCTTCGCGGCAAGCTTTGACGACCTCCGCGGCGAAGGTCGTGCGGTCTACGAAGCTGCCTCCGTACCGATCCGTCCGCTGGTTTGTTTTCTCCCAGAAGAACTGGTCGATCAAATAACCATGAGCGCCATGCAGCTCAATGCCGTCAAAGCCCAGACGCTTGGCCTCCGCAGCTGCTTTTGCGAATTCCTGCACGATTCCGGCAATTTCTTCTTCGGAGTATTCGTTCACGTTGCCGCGTGCGCCCATATGCCAGATTTGAGGAACGATCTTGCCTCCCGCGGCGTGCACCTCGGACACAACATTCGCCCAGCCGTTCAGGGCAGCTTCCCCGTAGAAGAACGGGACATCCTTCTGATTGCTCGAATCGGCATGGTTTATGACCGTGCCCTCCGTTACGATAAGTCCGACTCCGTTCTCCGCCCTCCGACGGTAATAAGCCGCCACATCCGGTCCGGGAACGCCGTTCGGCGATTTTTGACGCGTCATCGGCGCCATTACCGTTCGGTTAGATAAGGATAGAGTTCCGAGTGTAAATGGACGGAACAAGGCTTGCACCGTTTGCGTGTTCGACATGATAAACCCTCCACTTCTCTTTTTAAAAGCATGCGCATGCATATAAATTACCGAAATAAAAGCTTCCTGTCAAGAAGCCTTTACCTTAAAAGTTTTTGAATGAGACCTTCCAGCTCGAATAAGACACCTTCGCGTCCAAGCTCCGCATGCAATACCTCATTCACTGTCGCTAAAGCTTGCTGAACCTTCTGCTCGCCTGACTCGGTTATTCGTGTATAAATGCCGCGTCGATCATTGGAGCAAGAATGCCGTTCCAGCGCTCCGACATTCGGCGCTTCCATGCGGTCCACAAGACGCGACGTAGCGCTTTGACTTAAGCCCACCATCTCTTGGAGCTGCTGCAGCCGCAGCTCTTTGCATGGCGAGTTGGCTACGAATTTAAGGACGTAAAATTCCTTTAAGGAAATATCATATTGCTTCAGCAGCGCTTGCTCCAACTTATCGTTGACGCTGGTATGGATATGGGATATGGACAGCCAAAGATCCAGACGCTCGTTGTTGTAATGCAAGATTGGACCACCCCGTAACTAATTGTTGGTATCGTCGTCTTATTGTAGCAAGCTTGCCCGGAATGGTCAAAAGTCGTTTTTTTACGCCATAACGTAGAGGCAGCCTCGGACGAAAGGTCCTAGACTGCCTCCGAATATTCTATAATCCCTCTTAACTATGCAGCCTGCAGGGAGTTATAGCGACGTGAGCGAGAAGGCCGCTTGCAGCTTCTCAAGCCCAAGCTTGGCAACTTCGACCGCGCCGAGATCTCCGTAGCTTTCCATGAACAGCTCCAGTGACAGATAGCCGGCGTATCCGTTCTGATGAAGCAGCTGGGCAAGCTGTCCCAGCGGCGCGACGCCGTCACCCGGGAACAGGCGATCGGCGTCGGCGATCGTCTCCCTTGGCGGCGTCGCTCCGTAATCATTGGCGTGTACAATGCCGATATTCCGCCCTGCTACCTCATGGAGCGAGTCCAGCTTCGAGCCGCCGGTATACAGATGGAACGGATCCAGAAGCAGCTTCGCCTCCGAAGCTTCGAGCGAGCGCAGCACCTCCAGCGTCTGCTCGAGCGTGTTCAGCCGTGCGGCTCTTCCCCAAAACTCCAGATAAGGCTCGACGCCAGCCTCTGCCCCGAGCTTAGCCAGCTCGGCGAAGCGCTGGGCGAACTCATGGGGCGTCACGCCTTCCACGTCGCCGAATGGCGGAGCCGCGACCGCCAGGCAGCCTAGCTCGGCCAGAAGCTCCATTTCGCGTTTCGCCTGAAGAAGCGCTTCCTCGCGTACGCGCTCGTCCCGATCCGCCCAGCGGAAGAATGCGATGGCGTTCGGAATGGCGATGCCTAACGCTTCGACTTCATTCCGAAGCGTGCTCAGCGAATGTCCCTCGTCCACGTAGGCCTCGACATCTCGTACCCAGATCTCATACCCGTCGTAACCGGCTTCGGCCGCAACGCGGAGCTGCTGATCCAGCCTCAGCCCGAACGGCATCAGCGTCGAAGCATTCAACGCGCTCTTGAACGGGAATTGACGCTCCCCAAGCTTCATGCTCTCTACCATGTCACGTGTACCGTCCTTCCTTCCTTGCTGCTTATAAGGCCGAGTTCGATCAAGCGGATAGCATCCCGCGCCTCCTCCGGCTTCACGTCAAGCTCGGCCAATCCGAGAATATGCTCGGCCACATTGCGATAGTAATGCTGATAGCCGCCCGCCAGGGTCTGAACGCTGCCGACAAAACGAAGACCGCCCACGACCGTATCCAGCTTGCCGTACCGTTCTTCCCGTTCAAGGCCGTACCCGGCGTCAAGCGGAGTCCGCCCCGCCTTCAGCTCCTCCTCCTGCGGATCCTCGCCGTATTTGACGAAGGATCCCTCCGTGCCGTGCAGCGCGTAACGGGGTCCCGGTTGACGAATAAGCAGCGAAGAACGCAGCCTGACGTTCAGCCGATCGGGATATCCCAACGTGACCTCGAAGCCGTCGTCCGCTCCTGCCCCGTCCCGCTGCGTGCGAATGTCGGCCGTAATGGTAGCCGGCTTGCCGAATAAACACAAGGCTTGATCGATCAAATGCACGCCAAGATCGTAAAATACGCCGGAGCCGAGCTGCTCGCCGGCATCGCGCCACCTCTTCGAAGCGACGTGCGGACTGTAGCGATCCCACCGGAATTCGGCCTCGCTCATGCGTCCAAGACTGCCGGACCGCAGCAATTGCCGTACCGTCATGTAATCGCCGTCCCAGCGCCGGTTATGGAATACGCTGATGACTTTTCCCTGGCGGCGGGCAAGCTCAATGAGCTCGTCCGCTTCCGCCGACGTCGCCGAGAACGGCTTCTCAACGACTACATGCTTGCCGGCCAGCAGCGCATCCTTCGCGAACGAATAATGATTCGTGCTTGGCGTCGCGACGACAACCAGGTCGATGTCCGGATCGTCATACAAGGACTGGGCGCTTCTGACCACCTCGACATGCGGGTAACGTTCCTTCGAGGTTTCCGAGCCGCGCTCGACCACCTTCGTCAAAGCAAGCTCCTGCACGGCTGATATAACGGGAGCGTGAAAGACGCGTCCGGCGAAGCCATATCCGATCAGCCCCACTCTTAACGGTTGTTGGATCATCGGCGTCCTCTCCTTCCTTCACGAGGTTATGGGCTAAAGCCCCTGCTTGTCCTGCTTGTCATTCAGCATCGCGGCGTTGAACAAAATCCGATTTTGCGGATACGGCGTATCGCCTTCCCCGATCGGATGCAATTCGCTATACCACGGATTAAAATATTTGCGCCGGTATTCCACAGCCGTAATCCCTTTCACCTGCTTAAATACGCGGTAAAAATAATTTTCGTCCGAATACCCGAGAGAATAAGCAATCTCCTTGACGCTTCGCTCCTCATGCAGCAGCAGCTGGCAAGCCCGCTCGATCTTCCGGTGAACGATCGTCTCTCTGGGAGATCGCCCCGTGAATCGCACGAAGCTTCTGGAGAGATGCTCATGCGTCCAGCCTACGCTCGCGGCTAGCTCGTCGACCGTAAGCGGAGCGCCCAGATGCTTGTCGATATAGTCCAGCGCCTTGGCGATCTGAGGCGGAATAGCCTCTTCCGGCCGGTCCGCAGGGCTGTCTTCGGCAAGACTGTCCAGCTCCTCGAGCAGCGTCAGAAGCAGCAAGCCGGCCCGCCGGCGAAAGTTGCCTGGATGCAAGTACGCCACCAGCATCAACTGCTTCATCAGATTGGCAAGCAGCTCGTCCCCGGAACGTATAATCGGAGGGCCGCCCCGCTGCAGCAGCCGAAGAGGCGGAGCTTCGGTCTCCGCCCCTTCGAAGGTAAAGTGGACGAACAGGTGCCTGGAGGGCTGGCCAGGGTCATAGCGGTATTCATGCCGTTCCCCGGGGCGGGTCACGATGAAGCTGGGCTCGTTCAAGGGGAGCTCTTGCGATTCGAGAATATATAGACTTCGGGTTCCGTAGGGGAAATAAAGCAGCTCGTAATCATGAAGCGTTCGCTCGGCCAGCCCCGTCCCCGCCCGCTTGACGATATCTCCCGCAACGCTGATCTTCGGCAGCCCGATGAATGGATCCTGTTGGCGTACGATCTCCGCCCTCCCTTCCTTTTAACGCTGGAGCAAGCCCATAGCGGCTAAATTGCGATAGCTAATGGCCAAGCTTTCGAACGGATCGCGCCGGCTTTCGTCCTGTTCCACGATCAGCCATTCGACCCCCGCCTCTTCCGCCGCGGCCGCGATGCTCACGAAGTCGAGCACGCCTTCGCCGACCTCGGCGAAGAAACGCTGCTCTCCTGCTTCCATATCTTTAATATGAAGCAGCGGACAACGGCCTATCAAACGCGTACGCAAATAATCCGCCGGCGATACGTCCGCCTTGGCCGCCCAATACGTATCCAGCTCCATGCCGACGCAAGCCGGATCCGTAGCTTCAAGGAACCAGTCCATCGCGTATTTGCCGTCGTAGGAAACGAATTCCCAGTCATGATTGTGATAGAGGAATTGGAAGCCCCGTTCCTGCATGCGAGCGCCGATCCGGTTACACTCGGCGGCCTTGCGAAGCACATCGTCTTTGTCCGCGAACCGCAGCGAAATCGCGATGTGCCGGCCGCCCTCCGCTTCGTCCAAATAATCCATAATCGATTCCGCATCGAAGGAGAGCGTGTCGAATCCGGCATGCGAGCTGACGACATGGAGTCCAAGCGATTTCAGAAGCGCCTTCTGCTCGGCGACGGTAACGCCTTCCGGCGGCCTTCCAAGCTCAATGCCCTTATAGCCGATCTCCGCCAAGCGGCGAAGCGTTCCTTCGTAATCGGATCTTAAAGCATCTCTGACGGTATAGGGCTGTACGCCAATCGGAAATGTTTTCATCTCGTCTTCTCCTCCTGCGCTCAGTCGAGCGTATTGTATTTGAGGCCAAGCGGCAGCGGCTCCGGCCGTTCAATCGTCGATTGCAGCGTCACATGGCGTTCTTGCTCGGAGGACTCGAATATGCCGAACGAGATGTCCAGTATATGCCGCGCCAGCCTGCCGCTCGCCCGGTTGGCGCGCCCGCTCTGGATCGCGTGGGCCATGTCGGCTACGCCGATGCCTCTGCTTTCCGTTGCGAACCCGTGCGAATAGGGAACTTCCTTCAGCTCGCCGGATGCCGACTTCAGCCGAATGGTACCGCCGAAGAAATTGGCGTCCGGCACGTACAGGATTCCTTCCGTTCCGTAAATTTCCATGCGGGGCTCATACCCGAACGCTTCTTTGCACGCTTGCAGGCTGGCGACCGCTCCGCTCTGGAAGTCGAGCGTCGCCGTCACGTTGGTCGGCGCTTCGACAGGCACCGTCTCGCCGTATCGAGGCGATCTCGGATTAGTGACCGTAATGTGCTTATTGATCTGCTGGGCCGAGCCCGATACCCGCCGCACCGGTCCGAGCATGTTCACAAGCGCCGTCAAGTAATAAGGGCCCATATCCATAATCGGATCTCCGCCGAGCTTCAGGAAGTTCTGGAAATTCGGATGGATGCCGCCTCCGGCGTGTCCCATAATGATCGAAGCATGCGCGGCGTACGGCTGCCCGATCCAGCCGTCGTCGATCAGCTTGCGGCAGGTTTGGACGCCCGCGCCGAGGAATGTATCCGGCGCGCAGCCGACGAGCAGGCCCTTGGCTTCGGCCAGCGCCAGCACTTCGTCCGCTTCTTCGCGCGACAAGGCGAAAGGCTTCTCGGTGTAGACGTGTTTGCCTGCTTCGAGCACGCGTTTGTTGATCGGCCCGTGCGCTGCCGGAGCCGTCAGATTAAGCACAATTTCGATCTCCGGATCGGCCAGCAGCTCATCCACGGTATACACCGTGCCGATGCCGAATTCTTCCGCCCGCTTGCTGGCGAGCTCGGGCACCAGATCCGCAACCGCTTTCACTTCTATGATGTAATTAAACGTTTCTGTACAGTTTTTCAAATAAACTCCGCTAATCATGCCACAACCGATGACGCCGATTTTAACTTTGCGCATTATCCATCATCCCTCTCGTAATGGTGCGATTCCACTCCATTATGACGGAACGAGCCCTCGGTTCACAATGGAGCGGAAAGCAGAATGTCTGGATTTTTTTGATATCGATGCTCCGCAGTATTAGGTACAGTCTCCCTTCAATAAGAAAACGACAACCGATCGTTCCGTTCGGCTGTCGTTTCTGTGAAAGATACGTTGCTAGGGCTTCAAAAAGGAGAATTTCATACATACTCGCTAAGCAGCATCAGCGCCAATCCTTGCCCGTACAGGCTCTCATGCTGCGGAATGGACTGATAAGCTTCGATGGATGGCATGACCGGCGTGCCTCCGGAAACGCCTTGGACGCTGCCGTTTTCCGTAACAAGACCCAGCATGGCTTGCAGCGTTCGGTCCGCATGCCACTCAAGACCGGCATCAAGCCATCCTCCCCGAATGCCTCGTTTGATACCGAACGCAATCCCTGCGCTGCCCGAAGTCTCGGGGTAATACGCCGGACGGTCCAGCACAGTCGGCCACAGCCCATCGTCGCGTTGGAGCTTTGCTAATGCGCCCATCAGGCTTTGATAGCGTGTGACGACCTCCTCCGGCAAATTGACGAGTCCGTCCAGCGCTTCTCCGATCAACGGAACCCCGGCGGCGATCCAAGCATTCGCGCGGGTCCATCTGGCCCCCGACATGTGATGCCTCTCCTCGCAATTCCATCCGTGGAACAACAACGAAGTAGCCTCATCCTGGAGCAAACGAAGATGAAGCAGCAGCTGATGGACCGATTCCTCGGCATAGGCACGGTTCCCTGACAGCTTCGCGGCTCGCGCAAGCACGAGATCCGCCATGAAGATCGTATCCGCCCACACCTGCTCGGGGAATTGAACATCCTCCGTCACCGTGTGCTCCCAAGCTCCCTCCCGCGTCCGGGGAGCCTCGTTCGTCAGCCATTGCGCAGCCCGCTCGGCAGCCTCTGCATAAACCGGATTTCCCGTGAAAGCATAGAGCTCGGGAAGAACGGCGTACGGCGCGATCGCGTTAATGACCTTCAGTCGTTCCGACTTGCCCCTATTTCGCTGCGCCCAGCTATCCAGCCATTCCCATATATCGTGCTGCCCGCATCTTCGTCCATATTCCGCTATAGCGATGACGCCAACGCCAGGCACCCAATCCCAGCCGTTAATGTCCATGGACCAGCTGCCCGGTTTTCCATGCAGCATTCGAGAATAGACGCGTTTCGCCGCTTCCGCAGCCGTCGCGGAACGGTTCATTTTCATTTCCATAAACCTCCTTCCTATAGTCGTTCGCGTTTATACCACCTTCGGTTTCCTATGCAGCTTCTGTATGGCCAGCCTTCTCCCGTTGACCTCGCCTGCCGCGCCGAGCTCTCCATCTTCTTCAACGCGGATATCGACCCGGATTTCCGGATCCTCTCCGCCAACGGCCAACGCGAAGATAAAGATCGCTTGGCGGATTTCCGACATCTCGAACACGCGCCGCGGACCGGAATAAATGACATAATCCGCATGCAGCTTCCCCTCAACGTGCTGCAGCTGCCAACTCGGTATATAGGGCTGACCTTGCCCCTCCTCTTCGAATATGCCGTGCAGCAGCCTCAGGGATACGACTTGTTGTCCGATATGGATATCGAAGCCCTCATGGTCCCGAAGCTTTCCCTGGACCAGATCGAGCTGCCCGTCGAACTCAAGCCGAATCCGCAAATCCGACGTTTCCATGACGCCATTGGTCTTATCCAGCACGGGATGGGTGTTGCCGCCGTTGGTGAACAGATTGAGACCGAACAGCAGCTGCCCATCCAATTGGTCGGCGGTAAGCAAGGCCGAAGAAAAGTCGTAATGCTCCAGCAGGAAGCGCAGCTGCATCGAGACGGCTCCAGCGCCGCTGTCGAAATAACCGACTAAGCTTCTGCATTGCGTCCACATGATCTCCTGATTGAAGGAGCCGATCGCGTAGTCGGCGGACAGGTCGGCCGCGGCGACTCTTTGAATGCCTTTGGTTTCATCGAGCTGGTAAACTTCGCGGATCGATCGGCTCTGCAGCGTTCGGAAGCGGTCTAGATACCGATCGGGACATGCGATTCCGCTTTTATACCATTCGGGCGAATAGTCCAGCTCCTCCCATGGCCCGTACGAGGCGGCGCCCCTTGTAGCCAACTGGAGGAATGAACGCACATTCGGTTTGAGAAGCGTGCTGTAGCTGCGCCTATGCGGCCCGCCCCATTCGCCTGTTGGCGCATGGAAGTGTTCGGCAATCATGCTCCAGGCTACATCCAGCAGCTCCTCGCAAATCGCCTTGGCCCGCTCGTTCGACGTTTCCGTCCTCAGCCGGGACAATTCCAGAATCGTGATGGTCGCGTATGCGGGAGAATTGTATTCCTGGAAGGTGTTGAGGCGCCGCGTGAAGGCGAGAAATCGTTCGAGCCTCGCCAGTCCGTATTGCTCGTACGAAGAGATGCCGAGTCTTTCGCCGCCGATCAGCGTGACGAATGCGCCCATAATCGCAATGTTCGTATAGCTCGGGCCGACATCGCGCGCGATGATCGCATCCGCGGCATTCCTAAGCGCCAGCTTTAGCCGCTGAGCAAGGCCGGCCGGCAATCTGTCGCCATGCCGGGATAAGACGAGCACCAAGTTTTTGCCGATGAAATCCGCCCAATTCCAATCCGGCGGGGACATCTCGGCGAGCGGCTCTTCCTCGAACCATGACCAGATGCCGAACGTCGGACTGCTCCGGTCCGTATCCTGGAGCGAGATCAGCTTCTCAAGAATGTCGAATGCCCGTTGTTCATACGCATCCATACCGCTGTCGAGCAGCGCGGCCGCCGCCATTGCGTTTGGATACGTGGAATGTACATATTCCGCCTCGCGAATTCGAGTGTGATAGCCGGGACTGTTGAACGGGAATCGGTATAGACGCTTATCTGGGGTGAAGTCGCGATCAAGCGACTTCACCTTCCTCTCCAGCCATTTCTGATGCCATAGCCATTCTTCCTCTGCATGCAAGGGAGCCAATAACTTCTCCATCCGTCAACCTCCTGCTCGGCTTCTATCCATTTCATTTGAGTATCGAGAACCGGCCGGAGAATACCGCGTCCAGCACGCTTAGGATCGGCTCGCCGGACGTCGCTTCTCCCTCCCAAACGAAGATGGAGGCCTTCGTCTCCTTCCCGTCGGCCGTTGCCGCCATTCGGATCGTTACCGGCTTGCCGTCTAACGTTGTCCGGCCTTGCCAATAAGCGCTTTCTCCCGAAGTTACTGCCCATTCGATCATCGTTACGTCCAGCTTCTCGCCTCCCGGCAGCTTCAGCCGCCAATGATCCTCGCCCCGTCCGCCTATCTGACTATTGACATGAAGCTTCTCGCCACCCCGCCCCATGTTGTCGTTCCCGGCAAGCAAGAGGAAGCCGTTCATTCGGAATGCCGCGCCTCCGGCTGGCTCAATGGCGATAACCGCTTCCGTATAGGCAGTCTGATACCTATCGTTCTCTAGCAGCTCTGCCCGGACGCTGTACAACCCTTCGGGAAGCTCCGCCAATACCGAGGCTGTTCCGTTCTCATCGGTTTCTATAATCCGTTCGAGCTCCGACGCTTCCACGGGGACCCGTTCGCCGTTCGTTCCGATGGCAGTCAAGTGGAATTGGACGGGAAGTCCCGCGCCGGCAATCTGACCGGAAGACGTGACGATCGTTGCGACGATAGGAATCGCTGTGTCGGAACGGGAAACGCGTGTGCCCGTGTAGTCGACCTCCGCCGTCTCCCTTACGGCAGGCCCTGTCAGCCGCGCCTCTCCCCACAAGCCGCGGTCCAGATTGTTGCGGTTCGTCCCGTTCCAGATCCACTGCCGCTTGCGGCTTTGGCCGTCCTCGCTGTCATCGAAGCCGAAGTCGAACAGGAACTTCGTTCCTTCCTGCGGCGACATTTTTAACGACGTCCAAGGAATGGCCGCTTCTAACACATATCCCGTTCCATCCGGCACGGGCGCCACGGCCATGTCGATCTCGGCTTGCCGTCCGGTATTGAACCACATCCAGTAAGGAAGTCCATCCGTCAGCCCGGCGCTCAAGATAAGCTGGCGGTCGCTATAGATCAGATCCCCGCCGACCGCAAGCTCATCCGGACCAACGAAGAGCTCGATTCCGTCCCCTTTCCAGAGCGAGCTGTTCCGGTAGGGATTGTTCATCGGGGTCGGCTCCGTTACGGATGCCGTGACGTACAGATGCTGTTCATCCCAGGCAAATTGATAACCGGCCGTCATGCCCTCCGCTCCGTTACCCGCGACGAGGTCGGCTTCGGTAAGGATAGCCGATCCCGCCGTACCGGGCAGATCGCTTGCAATACCGTCGATAGGACCCGGTTCAGCGACATAAGGAATATCCAGCATCCGATTATCTGGAGCAGGACCGGGGTCCGAATCGCCAAAATCATGGCGGAACGGCTGCGCGTTGCCGAGCAGAACATCGTAGACCCGGTTGTTCGTCTCCATGACCCCCTCCAGGAAGCGGGTATAAGGGCGGTCGGCAACATTAATCAAACCGGTATTGTAGCTTTCGCCTGTATGACCTTCGAACCAGCGTCCTGTCGCGGCCTGATCGACGTAATCGAACCAATGCGTCCCGACGACGTAGCCGAGCGATGCCGCGCCTTCCACGTAATTGCGGTAGCGGAGCATTCGCTCCTCTTCCGTTGCCGCGGCTCCAAGAACGATCGGATTCAATCCCTGCTCCGCCGTGCCGTAGCTCCATTCGCTAAGCAGAATCGGCTTGCCTCCGGATTTGGCGTACACGTCATTCAGCATGTCGGTATCCAGGTTCCGGTTATAGTGGTTGATGCTGATCACATCCATATATTTTCCGGCTTCCTCGGCCAGGATGCCGCGGATCTTGGTGCTCTGCATGGGCAGCGTCAACCAGCGGTCGCCCAAGAGCAGATGATTGGGATCGTATTGGCGGAACAACCGCGTAACCGTCTCATAATAGGTGTTCAAGTAAAGCCGGAAGAAGGCTTCGATGTCGGCCGCCGCCGCTGCCGTATCAATGAAGAGCGACGCTTCGCCCAGCTCGGTGAATGCGGCGTAGCTCGTCTCCCAATTCGCGTTGAAGGTCGCGATGTCGCCATACTTTTCTTCGAGCAACTGCACAAAACGCCGCTTCAGCCCCGTCTTGCTCGCCTTCAGCTTCGGCACAGTTGTTAGGAACTTCTCGTAATGGTATTCGTTGTCGACGAAGTAGCCGATGAGGAGCGGGTCATCCTTAAGGCTCGGCAGCGACTTCGCCAGCGCTTCGTCGATTTGCTGCTCCGCGCCCTCCGCGAAAATATCGAACACTTTGATTTCGCTCGGTTTGCTCATGCTGTTAAGCGGCAGGACAAGCGTGTAAGGCAGCTGGTTCTGCCGCGCGTATTCGCCGGAGCCCCAGGCGCCCGCGCTGTTGAAGCCCCATTTGCGGATACGCTCGGCTGCTTCGGCATAGAACGAGCTATTGGTAGGGATCGTGCCCGTCTTCCGATATTTATTGGCCATATAGTAAGAGAAATTATCCTTGGAGCCCGTGAACGCAGCCCGGTATTCGGAGTCGTAGCTTGGGATCCACTCGTAGATCTGTTCCCGTCCCGCGACGTTCGTGAAGGTCTCGTTATTCGAGATAGCGTTAACGCCATTGCTGAAATAAACGTTCCCGCCTGGCGCGACCAGTACCGGCTTGCCTTGCGCATGCTGGATATTGAAGAAACCTTTCGCCTGCAGGTTTAGAGCTTCTGCGCTCCCCATGAGTCCTCCGTACGAATCGAAGTGAGCCGGGGCTTCAAGCGCTCCATAGTAGGCCTCGTCGTAAGCCACGTCCGCTTGCAGCTCTTCGTCGGATGTGACTTTGGAGGCGAAGCTAGCGCTTGTTCTTTGGCCATAACGGTCGATCTGGATATCGGCCAGGGCAAAGTAGGTGTAGACGCGAGCTGGGCTCGGCTGAAGCCATTCGGCGGCCGCATACGTATCGAGCAACGTGAATTTCGTCAAGGAAATAGGCTCTGTGTAGAGCTGATAGGCCGCGTTCTCCTCCGTTCGATAATAGATGGAAGCTCCAGGAGTCGCCGTTTGCAGACGAACCATAAGCGTCTCGGATCCGATGAAGCCCTCCGGTGGTTCAGCGGTCACCGAAAGCGTATTTCGGTTTATCAGCACTTGGGAAATTTGAGGCGTCCACGACTTGGAGTCTCCCGAAAGCTCGATCTTCAGCGCCCTCGTTCCTTCCGGAAGCCCCGCGGCTTCATAGACGTACAGCTGCCAGGCGAAGACCGGTTCGCCGGATAGAACCGGCGTAACCTCCAGCTCGGTGAACGCTTCCCCGTCTTTGGAGACGTATAGCTTAAGCGGCACGAACGGCACGGCGTTGTAGGAATAGCCGTGCACGGCGAACGACTCGATATCGTACGGGGTGGTATAGGTTAGATAACCGGCCGCGGTCGTCGCTCTCGTCGCGCGTTTCGTATCTCCGCCATAATAGGCGGGATTGCCGCCTTCCAAATATAAATTCGTGCGCTTCGCGGCAAGACTGAAGGTGTCCAAGGGATCGATGAATCCGGGCGGCGGTTCAACCGATTCTAGAAAGTTCCCTGCGGTCTGCGTATCCTCGGCATAAACGGCCGGATGTAGAAGCGAGAGTAGAAGCGCTGCTGCGGCAATCACTGTCAACCATTTGCGGACAACCATCATTTCATGGTTCCTCCTCGCATTGATTTGCTGTAACGCCTTATTTTTTATAGGAAAGGGGATGGCGTGCGCCCGCCGCCATCCCCTGCGCCCCTTCGTTCCTAGAGCCCTCTCTGCTGTCTCATCATGTCGTAAATATCATCGGCCAAGAAAGCCTCTTCACGGCTGGTTTCCCACCACGTCTCGAACCATTGCTCCACCTTCTTGCCTTCGCCCTTCTCCCAGGTGTCCATCGCTTCCTTCATGGCCATTTCAGGCGTATATCCGCTGCCGCCAAGCACCGCTTTCACCCATATGTCATCGATCGGCTTGCCGATGTTCGTCGAGATCGTATCGATATCCTTCGGAATTTGCGGCAAATGCTCGGGATGCGTAATTTCAACATAAGGCTTGCTGGGGTCGAGGTAAATCTCGAGCGCTTTCTTGTACATAGCCAGCCCCTCCGCTTGGATCGGAATGGTCGTGTTGAACTGCTGCTCGACCCTGCCGCATTGCTCATCAAGCACACCGGAGCTCAGCATTAGCAGATCGGCGGTGTAGCCGACTTCGATTTTCGTTTTTTCCGGATCGATGGGTGCCGGGCACCCATTCGCGCCGTTCTGCCAATGCTCGCCTTCAATACCGTACTTTAATGCTTTGACCGTATCCTGGCTTACAAGGAAGTCCACATACTGCATAATGGCTTCCGGATTTTTGGCATGCGCGTTCACGACGGCGGTCGCTTGAACCGGATTCGTGAACGCCGGGTTGAAGCGGCCCGCCGGACTTTCCGGATAAGGGATCGGCGTGACTTCGGCGTCCGGCACGTTCTTCTTCAGCGAAGCAAGCTCGCCGTTCGTGAAGCCGTACCAATTCAGCTGCAGCGGATAGATGCCCAATTTACCATTAATGAAATCTTGTTTCGCCTTCGCGCCGTTCTTATCGTTCAGGAAATCCTTGTCGATGATGCTTTCGTCGAACAACCGTTTCTTGAACTCGGCGACCGCTTTGAAGTTATCCCAGTTCCGAGTCAGCTTGCCGTCCTTCTCCACCCAACGGGTCGCCTGGAAGATCTGGTCTACGACCTGCCCGGATTGGAAGCTGATGGCGATGCCGTACGTGTCCTTCTGATTGTTGCCGTCGGGATCCTGTTCGGCGAAGGCTTTCGCCACTTCGTACAGCTCTTCCGTCGTTTGGGGCACGCTCAGATTCAGCTTCTTGAGCCAATCCTCGCGGATCAGCAAGGCGTGGATCGGCACAACCTCGGCCAGCCGGGCGAATTCGTAGATCTTGCCGTCCGACTTCGTTCCCACCTTGCCGAGCACCGGATAGTCCGCAAGCAGCTCTTTGTACGTCGTGCTGTACTTGTCGATCATATCGTTGATGGGCATCAGCTGCTTCTGATCGTACAGCGGGTTCTTGATATACGGATCGTATTCGAAGATCAGGTCGGGCGCGCTTGCCGAAGCGAACAGGACGTTCAGCTTCTGCTTGGATTCCCAGCGAGGCACGGCAACGAATCGGACGTCGGTCGGGCCGTTCTCGTTCAGCCACTTGGTCCACCGGTTTTCTTCCGTTGTCCCTTCGGTGGAAGGCACATTCCCCCGATCATACACGGTGACGGATATTTCCCCTCTCGCTTTCGGCTGCTCCGTCTCTGCCGGCTGGTTCGTGCTAGTCGGCTCATTGCTCGGATTGCCGGACGTCCCGCCGTTCTGCGTGCAGCCCGCCAGCAGGACGCATACAGCGGCGAGTAAGGCCGAATTGGTGAACCATTTTCTCCTGTTTGTGCGCTTCATGCCGATATCCCCTTTCTATTTCGCATTCCTCTCGTATTCGTCCGGCCATGACCCGTTCACGACATGCGCAACACATCCCCTCAAGGAGTTTTCGACTGCCTCTTACCCTTTGACCGATCCCAGCATCACGCCTTTGACAAAATAACGCTGCAGCAGCGGATAGACGATCAGCATCGGAATGATCATGACCATAATCCCGGCGGCCTTAATCCCCTCGCCTGTAATTTCCGCCACATCGTCGGGCTGCGCGTACACCATCTCCGTCAACACCGACTGCTTGCGGATCATTTGCTGCACGAGCACGGTCAAATTGAATTTGTAAGTCTCGTTGATATAGATCAACACGCTCATGAACGAGTTCCAATACCCTACAGCATAGAAGAGAGTCAGCGTCGCAAGCGCGGGCAGGGACAACGGAAGCATAATCCGCAGCAGCATCCGCCACTCGCCGCAGCCGTCCATGCGGGCCGCTTCCTCGATCTCCTCCGGAATATTCACGAAGAACGTCCGCAGCACAAGCAGATTGTAGACGCTTATCGCCGCCGGCAGCCACAGCGACCAGTACGTATTGATCAGATCCAGCTGCTTCATCAGCAGATAGTGCGGAATCATCCCGCCGGAGAACATCATGGTGAAGACGGCGGCTAACGTGAAGAAGCGGCGGCCGATAAAATAGTTGCGCGATAATGGATACGCCGTCAAAATCGTCGCGATCATCGAGATAGCAGAGCCGACTACGGTGATCAATACGCTGTTGCCGAATGCCGGAAGGATCCGCGTATTCACGAACAGCTGCCGATAAGATTCGATCGACCAGCCTTGCGGCCAAATCGTTACGAATCCCGACATGACCGAATGCGAATCGCTAAGCGACAACGATACGATATGCAGCAGCGGAAACAGGCAAGTTAGCGAGAGCAGGAACAGCAGCCCGTAATTGCACGCATAGAATACTTTGTCGCCAAACGTGTCTTTCATCCCGCTTCCCTCCTACCAAAGCTCCTGATTAAATTTTCGTGCGATTTGGTTTGCCGTCAGCACCAGAATAAGGCCAACGAGATTCTCGAACAGCCCCATGGCCGTCGTCAGACTGAACTGCGCCCGCTGCAAGCCGAAGGTGTAAATATAGGTGCTGATGACATTGGATACATTCGATACGACCTCATTCTGAAGCATGAAGACCGGATCGAAGCCGACATCCATCACTTTGCCGACCGATAGAATGAGCAGCAATACGATCGTCGGCATGATGCCGGGAATCGTAATGTAGCGGATCTGCTGCCACTTGGTTGCACCGTCGAGACTTGCGGATTCGTACTGGTGGGGATCGATGGTCGTCAAGGCGGCTAGATAAATGATGGCGCTGAAGCCCATCTCCTTCCAGATCCCCGATCCGATGAAGATCGCAACCCATGAACCCGGCTCGTAGAGGAACGGGAACGGCTCCCCGGTTAATCGGGTTATCCAGTGATTGATCACGCCGGATTCCAAGGAGAAGATCTCGAGAACGATCCCGGATACGATGACCCAGGAGAAAAAATGAGGCAAGTACAACAGCGTTTGCACGGATTTTTTGAACCAAGCCTTGCGCACTTCATTCAGCATGATCGCCAGCGCGATCGGGACCGGGAACCCGATAACCAGGCTTAGAACGCTGAGCATCAGCGTGTTCTTGATAATCGTGACCGTCTGCATCTGATTGAACAACATGTTGAAGTTATCCATCCCGACCCAAGGACTGCCCAGGATGCCGTCATACATGTTGTATTCCTTGAAAGCAATGACCAATCCGCCCATAGGGATATACTTGAATAGGAGCAGAAATACGATCCCCGGCAAAAACATAACGTAAAGCGGAATATTACGTCTGAGCAGTCTCGCTCTTCCATGCGCAGATGCCCCGCGAGCTGTTACAGCTTCGGCCCTGTGGGCAGCCATCTTGATCATCCCCTTTGAATGGTTCGATATTCTTATCTTAGTCCATTCTTGAGAGCGCTTCCTTGAATATATGGATCGAATTCTATAATTTTTTGTTCAAAAAAGGCCGCCCGCTCGCCGACCGGCGATGGAGGCAGCCCACAAGTCTATTTGTCGGAGCTAGCTTCGCAAGGTTATGCCCATCGTCTACCCGCGTCATCGGCTTTGCTTGCGATAATCGCTCGGCGACATCCGATGAAGCATTCGGAATACGTTGGTGAAATAATTCGGGTCATCATAGCCGACGGCGGAAGCGATCTCGAACACCTTCATATCGGTATTCGCGAGCAGCAGCGCAGCTTTGTTGATTCTTACTTTCGTCAAGTATGCGCTATAATTTTCTCCGGTCTCCTTCTTGAACAGCTTGCTCAGATAGGCCGGACTCATATGGTATTGCTCCGCCATCTCGTTTAACGTGCAGGATTTCGGATAATGTTGCTCCAGGTAGCCCTGAAGCCGCGCAATGACATTGTGATTATTTTGTTCCCGCCATTGCCGGGCAGCCTGCAGAAACCGACTTGCGGCGCCGTCAGCCCATTCCGAGGCCTCTTTCACCGAGCGTATGCCTTGCAGCCGGCTTATCCTCTCGCCGAACAGCCGGTCGTCCTGGGCGATTTGGAAGGACTGGAGCGATACGGTTTTCGTCGCGATAGCGAGCGCCAGCGCTTCCAGCTTAGCCTCCTCCAAGCTTTGATCGGCGATTCTGGCAACTCTCTCCTCAAGCGAGTGCCGCAACCGATCCGGATCGCCCGAGGCCAGCGCAATGGTCAAGACG
Organism: Paenibacillus soyae; assembly: GCF_024623455.1. Lineage (GTDB taxonomy): Bacteria > Bacillota > Bacilli > Paenibacillales > Paenibacillaceae > Pristimantibacillus > Pristimantibacillus soyae. Next base: position 146,256 of record NZ_JANIPJ010000012.1, read on the forward strand.
AGCTGGCACTCCTTCACCTTGGCGTCACAGGAGGCGCTCGCATCTCCGATCTGCCCGGGTACGGCAGACGGTCGATGCCGCGTGCGCTCGATCTCTCCAGCCCCGCACGATTTCTCGTATAAGTCTGGCAAATCCGCGAAGCGGCCGATTACGCCCGCCGCAACAAGGGTGACCGACAATCCGAGATAACGGGTAATGCTGGAGGCGGCGGCAGATCTCCACTCGGTCTGACCGTCCTCTTCATGAACAATGGCGTAGCGGTCGTATTCGACGGCCACGATTCTTCCGTCCGTCCCCTGTCTGCACGCATGCTCGGCGATTATATTCGCCACCGCGAATTGAAGCAGACCAAGATCCTCCGCCCTGTACGGCTTATCGTTCGGGAAATAGCTGTCGACGAAGGCAAACGTCACCGCGCGGCCCAGCGTCAACGATTCCATATTCGTCTTCGGGCCGTGATAAGGCAGACGAAGCAGAGCGGCGCGCAGGCTTGCATCTTCTCGGCCTCGCTCCTCGGCCAGGAGCTGCTCGCGTCTGACCAGCTTTTCTTGATATTTGCGATAGGCTTTCTCCAGCACTTCCAGCAGCATGGCTTCATTGCAAGGCTTCAGCAAGAAGTCGAGCGCGCCGAACCGCACGGCCGCCTGCGCATACGCGAAATCTTCGTAGCCGGTCAAGATGATCAGCTCCGAATCCAGACCTTCCTTGCGCACGCGTTCGGCGAAAGCGATCCCGTCCATCCCGGGCATCCGGATATCGGTTAAGATCAAATCAGGCGTCTCCTCCGCGATTAGAGCGAGCGCCTCCTCGCCGTTTTCGGCTTCGCCGATGACGGACCAGCCCGTCGCATTCTCGTCGATCATCTTCCGCAGCCCTTTGCGGAAATACGCTTGATCCTCTACCAGCAGCAGCTTCCCTCTCATTCATGCTCCTCCAATCCTTGCGCCGACGTCCGATAGGGCAGCAGCAGCTGAATCGTTGTCCCTTCGCCGGGCTTACTCGTCATTCGCAGGCCGTAAGGCTCGCCATACAGAATATCGATTCGTCTCATGACGCTTCGAACGCCAAGAGAAGGCCGTTCCTTTGCCACCTGCTCCTCCTGGAGCACTCGCCCCAGCTTCTCCGGCTCCATGCCTGCGCCATTGTCGACGATTTCGATTTTCACCTCATCCATCTCCCGGTATGCCCTTATAAGCAGCAGCTTCGGTTTGGACTGGCCTTTGAAGGCATGAACGAACACATTTTCGACCAACGGCTGCAAGATAAATCGGGGCGTCAGACAGTCGTCGGCTTCAGGGTCGATCTCGATACGCGCTTCAAAGTCATTTTCCAAGAAAGCGGATTGGATAGCCAGATAGTTGCGGATCTGACGGACTTCCTCCTGGAGCGTGGTCTCCTTCCAAACCGGAGCGAGCGAATACTTCAATAATTCGGACAGCGAAGAGACAAGCTCGGCCGTCTCCAGATCGTGCTGCAGATACAGCTTCCAGTACAATCCATTGAGCGTATTATACAGAAAATGCGGATTTACTTGCGCTTGAAGCGCTTTCAGCTCCGCTTCCCGTTCGCTGAGCTGACGCATATACACTTCCTTAATCAGCCCCTCTACGTTCGCGGCCATCGCGTTAAAGCTCTCGGCGATATAGCCAAGCTCGTCGCTCGAGCGAATGCGGATCCGTATGTCGAAGCGGCCTGCCCTTATCCCCCTCATCGCTTGCACCAGCTCCTTCATCGGCTGAAGCAGGCGGTTGCCGAGGAGCATGATCAGGAGCCCGCTCAACAGAATGCTGACAAGCCCCGAGAGCACATGAACATTTAGGATTCGTCTGCTCTTAGACAGAAAGTCGGACATGGAGACTCGGCTGACCAGCGTGAACGAAAGCTGCAGGGAGACATTGCGGGTGAAATAAACGGAGTTGTTCCCCTCCTGCTCGATTCTGCTGGCCGGTCCCGTGAACCAGCTGTTATCGGGCTGCGTTTGGTCAGCCTGATTGGGGCTCGGAAAGAGCATCCGGTTATATTGGTCGAACAGGTAGACCTGGCCCTCGCCTTCGGCCGTCATCTCCCGAAACGATCGGGATATAAATTGTTCATCGATAACCATGACAAGCATACCGTACATGCCTAGCTCCTTATTGCGCATCCAACGGGACGCGATAATGACATCCCGGGTTCCGCTTCGTTCAATCCGGCTAGGAAGAGCCTTGTTCATCCATACGAGCTGTCCGCTCGATTGCTCGACTCTCCCCCGGATCTCCTCGAATAAGGATGCATCGATCGGCTCGGCAGACTCTTTCATTAAGCCGTGATAGTAGTTGGTCCCGTTCAAATCGTAGAGGTACAAGGATTGCAGCTGCGGCGCGTCGATCTTGACCTGCTGCAGCTCCGTGATCATGCTTTCTTGCAGCGCGTATCGCTCGTAGGGCGTGTCGATCCGGTTCGTCGCAAGCCCGGTCACCGCATCCTCGATCGTTTTGTTGAACACGATCGCGTTCGAGATCCGGTACAGCTCCTGAATTCGGAACTCCAGCTGCGTCATAGCCTGCTCGCTCGCTTTCCGGTGCTGGGCGCTTACTTCTTCTTCGAATAGTCCTAAGTAGATACGGTAAGTCGCGATGCCCGTGATACAAAACGTCAAGACGACGATAACCGAAATGCCGGCCAGCAGCTTCGTGCGAAACCCGAGTGCCCGCAGTCCCGATAGCATTGCCATTATCAAGCCCCCTCCTCTCACCATTACTATTCGGGAACAACGCGAATAACCCACTCTATATCCGCTGCATGCCGCAACGAAAAGCACCCCTAGGGGGGTTCGGACTACACGCGCTGGTGTTTTCCGAGTTCCTCCCGAAGGGGTGCTCTTTTGACTTGTCTTATTTATTAAATTACTTTACCAATCTAAACCAGCTGACCGCAACAGGTCCTCTCGCCGAAAGGTACACGTCGCGCCGCCCGGCCGCGTTAGTAAGACCGAACGTGAAGCTCCGCCATTCCTGCTTCCCTCCGGCTGGGATCGCGCACGATCCAACAAGGGGACCGTCAGGTCCGTCCAGCCGGACTTCGACGACCGCATGGTCCGTGCTTGCCGCTCGCAGCTCGATCGCGGACACGCCATCGCCCAGCTCCGAATCCTCGAAGGCTAGCCATCCCGACTCGCCGCTTACGGCTGCCGCGCTGCCTCCCTCGTCACACTCGTCGAGGTATACGCCATCGTAGGTATCATAGTTAACAGCCCTCGTTACTTGCTTCAAATCGCGCGGCGGAATCGTTTCTCCGTCAACCGTTAGGCGGCCTTCCAGCCGGATATCGCCGGAGGACGAGCCAAGCAAGACGGTGCATTCGCCGCTCTCGATGCAGAAGCGTTCCCTGGTCACGTCCCAGATCCGAAGCTCATCGAGCGGCAAGCGGAAGGTCACGTCAGCCGACTCGCCGGGAGGCAGCGCGATTCGCTGGAAGTCGGCGAGCTGCAGCAGCGGACGTTTTACGCGGGAAGCGCCGGCCCGAACGTAGAGCTGGACGACTTCTTCTCCTGCCCTTTCGCTAGCGTTGGTCACGCGGCAGGTGATATCGACAGCCGCGTCTTGACCCGACTCGACACGTCCGGACGGCAGACGAAGCTCATCATACCGAAACTCGCTGTAAGAAAGGCCATGTCCGAATGGATACAGAGGCGCGCCTTCGAAGTATTGGTACGTCCGGCCGCCTTGGATAATGTCGTAGTCCATAAACGGCGGCAGCTGATCGACGGAGCTGTACCAGGTCATATTCACCCGGCCAGCAGGATTGACATCGCCGAACAGCGCGTCCGCAATCGCATGGCCAAGCTCCTGGCCGGCATGAGACGTGTACAGAATGGCCGGTACCTTCTCCTGCAGCGTATTCAAAGCGAACGGGTAGCTGCCCACTACGACCACGATCGTGTTCGGATTGGCTTGAAGCACCTCGAGCACCAGCTTTTCTTGCGAAGCCGCGAGCGTAATGTCAGGACGGTCCACCGTCTCTTTGCCGTTGATAAGAGGATGGTTGCCCACGAATACGATAGCCGCATCCGCGCCGGCTGCCGCTTCGACAGCCTTCGCTAATCCGCTCGTGACGCTTTCGAGCTCGAATGGCTCGGCTTTAGCCTGAACCTCATCGTCTTGACGGGATTCTTCTATGCCGCCCACATTGATGGCATTGGCCGTCTCTTCGGCCTTGCCGTCGCCGACGAGCAGAGCTCCCGTCTGACGGTCGACCGTTACCGGCACGTCGTTCCAGGTTGCGATCGTTGCAAGCGACGGATCGGAAGCCTCGCGCCGAATCATGAACACTTCCTTCGTGAACCATTCCCAGATCCGATTGGCCGATGCTTGTACCGCACGATCGTCGGTCGTCAGATAACGGCCATTGCGTTCCGCGATCGCCGTATGGCTGTCCCAGCCCCAATCGGTCACGTCGAAGACGTCTGCGTCAGCAGCCGTTTGAGCGGAAGCGGCAAGCTCGCCTTTTTCCCCGTCGCCGATTCTGACATATCGCCCGTTGTGTACAGACTTGAGCCGAACGCGGTCGGAACCGCTGGCGTATACCGTCTCGGCGTTCTTGCCAGCCGCTTGAAGCTTCTCGTTAATTCCTTGCAGCGGAGTAACGGCGTACGGCATCGTGCCGCTGTACCAATCGCTGTACACGATATCGGCGAGCGGGCCGATGACCGCGACCTTGCGAAGCTTGTCCGCCTGCAGCGGAAGCGCTCCGCCTTCGTTTTTCAGCAGAACCATTGCCTTCTGCGCTGCTTCCCGCGCCAATTCCGCATGCGCAGGCTGAAGAATCGCCGACTCGTCCAGGTTGGCGTACGGATTCCGATCCTCCGGGTCGAATTCGCCAAGCCGGAACCTGACGCGGAACGTATTGCGAAGCGCCGTATCGAGATCGTTTTCGGTCAGAAGGCCTTCCTCCAACGCCAAGCGAATCGCATCCGTTACCACGGCGGCTTCGTCCGTTATGCTGTCAATGCCGCCCTCGCGAATCGAACGCGCCACCGCTTCCTGCAGCTTCTCCACGTAATGATGGTCCCTTACGGTGCCCGTCACGTCGAAAGCGTCGCTGACCACGAAGCCGTTCATGCCCCACTCGCGCTTCACGATGTCGATGACGTCGCGGCTCAGGTTAGCCGGCACGCCGTTGATCGCGTTGTACGCGGACATCATGGACTGGGCGCCGCCTTCCTTGAACGGGATTTCGAACGCCTTCAGGTAGTACTCGCGCATATTGCGCGGATCGATGCTGACGGAAGTATCCCCCCGGCCCGCCTCGTTGTTGTTGCCTATAAAATGCTTGAGCGTCGCGACCGCCTTCAGGTAGAACGGATGCTCGCCTTGGATGCCCTTCGTCAGTTCGGCCGTAAGCTTGCCCGCAAGCACAGGGTCCTCGCCATACGCTTCTTCCGTCCGGCCCCAGCGAGGGTCCCGTTCCATATCGACCGTCGGCGCCCACAGCGTCAAGCCGTTAATCGCGGGATTCCGCTTGTAGAAGCCCCTGGCTTCATCGCCGATCGCGCTTCCGATACGTTTCATCAAATCCTTATCCCACGTGCAGGCCAGACCGATCGGCTGCGGATAGGTTGTCGCTTCGCCGAGCCAAGCCATGCCGTGAGCCGCCTCCGTGCCGTGCTTGTAAGGCTGGATGCCGAGCCGTTCTACGGCGATCTGGTATTGCGGCATCAGTCCGATCTTCTCCTCGATCGTCAGACGATTAATCAAATCGTTGACGCGGTCTTCCAGCGGGAGATCCGGGTTCCGGTATGGATATGTAGTTTTGTCGGTTGTCAATATGATCACTCTCCTCCGAACCCATCTTATCAGAAATCGAGTGGAAATGCTCGCCGCGCGTGGGGAGGCAAGCCCCAGTTTTAGGTTAGAGATTTTTTCACAGCTGTATAATTAGCCCTTGTATTCATCGTCTTCTTGCTTCGGCTTCCGCTCGTTCCATGGAGCCGCCACGTGGCTCAGCATGTCGTAAAGCTGTCTGAATTCTCCGGTATCCAGATCGAGCCGAATATAAGAACGCAGCTCCGCCGGCAGGACTTCGCCGCGCTCCGAAGCCGCATAGAGCTGCTCCCATATGTCGGAGGGGACGGCGAACGCGATACAATTTCCTACTTGCTGAATGAGACCGTCGTTATCCAGAATATCGGGCAGCGAGTCGGCCGTATCGTCCGTCAGCGCCTTCTTATACAACTCCCGGTGCTTATTGACCTCGGACAAGATCGGCTCCACCGCGTTCTTATGGATCCAGGCATCGTCCGAGACGACCGATTCGAACATGCCGCGTATGCTCGTCCCTCGTTTTCCTTCTTCGGCCATCGACTTCAGCAGTTTTTTGGCCATGTCAAAACGCTTCGCGTAATGCGCGCGATACGTTTCGATTTTCGCCGTATGGGCGGACAAATGCATTTTGTCCTGGACAAACGGATGGCTGGAGCTGTCCATCATATGATCGATACCGGGAATGTTCATCGCGAATTGGTTGGCATCCCGCTCTCTTGTATCCATATCCCTCGAGTGGCTGGTGACGTATTGCTCCAGAAAGTCGCCTTGCACCTTCTTGCCCGGCAGCTTCTTGCCGCCGCGATCTTCGACGCTTTGCTTGAACTTCGGCTCCATCGCGGAATAGAGTTCCTGCACAATCGGATTGACTCCAGGCTTAAATTCTTCGTCGTCCGACGTTCCTTGAGAGCTTATATCCTGCTCGTACCACTCTTCAACGTTCATGGCTTCCATTTCGTCTTCCGACGAACTCTCTTCCTCTTCCTCGGAGTCGCTGTCGATTTCGCTGATTTCATCGATCTCGTCCGCTTCCTCCTCAATTTCAACTTCCTCTTCTTCTTCGTCCATCGATCCCGTCTGCAGCTGCAGCTTTCGTTTGTTCAGGGCGTCCTGATCTCCGGGCTCGTAGATCAAGCTTCCGTTCGCAACGTGCTGCTCGAGCATTTGAAGCTGATGGAGGTTTAAATTTCTCCAATCGACCGGAAATCGATTGCCCGTGGATGGATCGAGCATACGCTGAATGACGGCCCCCGTCGCCAGGTTTCCGATCGTTTGCTGCAGCTGCATCAGCTGCATGGGATAGAACGTCTGCATCCCCGGCGCCATCTGGACTCCCGCCGCTTCCCGCCCGTTTCCTTGCCGTAAGCCGGCGGATTGACGTTGGAGCGTCTTCTCCCCGCCTTGTCGTCCGGAGGAATGGGATTTCATCACAAGCCACCTCGTTTACGAAGGTCACAGCCTCCTGCGCCTGTCAAATTTTAGTTCCCGTGAGTTTGATCATACCAGAATGGCCGATTGTTGGGGAGACTTCTTCGCAAAGGTCGTCTTGAACAAAAAAAGAACAGCCGATTCCATCAGCTGTTCTCTTGGACCTCCCAGCGGTGTCGATACTTCGTGAGATTCGGATGCGCGTCCGGAGGCGATTCGGTTATGATCAGACGGATTCTCCCGATCCACTCTTCGAACGAATGGAAGGAGGCGAACGCGTTAGCGGTATCCGGCGATACATAGAGGAACATCGGCCTCGGATACACATCCGCCAAGTGACGGAGAGCAGCTTCGATCGGCGTGTACTTCTTGCGCTTCCCTTCCCAATTCTCCACTGTGATCGTTTCATCGTTCTCTCTCTCCCGCCGCCAATCGAACAAGCTCTTCTCCCGCTTGTAGTACGGCTCGATCGGGCGCTTCCACATTCGTCTCGCCGTCTCCTCGTGCAACGGGTAGAGAACAAGCTTCGCGAACCCTCGTTCCGCCGCGAGAGCCGCTGCGCGATCCAGCTGCTCCTCCGATACGTCCTGGAACGTGTCGTAATACACTAGCGTTCCTTTCCCCGAGCGGGCATCCAGCTCATCGGCATGACCGAACGGCACCTTGCGAATTCTTTGATCCATCCAATCCCTCGCTTCCCTATTCGCGCCATAGTATACCCCAAAAAACATAAATTACAAATGATTGCTAATAACGCCAACGGGGAAAATAAGCGTGAAAAGGGGTGAAATCGTTGGAAAAGTTGAAAGCGAGACTGGATCAAAAAAACGCGGCCGTCATCGTCGTGGATGTGCAAAACGATTATTGTCATCCGGATGGAGCGATTGCCAAAAGCGGCAGCGATGTCAGCGCGGCCAAAAAGATGATGCCGGGCTTGAGAAGCTTGTTAGATGCGGCTCGGCAGCATAACGTACCGATCATTTTTTTGCAGACGAATCACGAGAAGGCAACCGATTCCGAGGTATGGTTATCGCGCTTCCCGGACGGCGTTAACCCGATCTGTCATACGGGAAGCTGGGGAGCGGAGTTCTATGAGATTGAACCGCAGCCGGACGACATCGTGGTGAAGAAGCATCGATACAGCGGCTTTATTAACACCAGGCTGGAGTCGGTCCTGCACACCTTAAAGATCGAAACCTTGATCCTGTCGGGCGTCAGCACCAATCTTTGCGTCGAATCCACTGCCAGAGACGGGTTCATGCTGGATTTTCATATAGTGCTCATCAAGGATGCCTGCGCGGCTTTCACTCAGGAGGAGCATGACATGACCCTGAAAACCGTCGATACCTATTTCGGAATGGTGGCGGATTCGAACCAGGTTGCGTCCTATTGGCAGCAGCACCAGAACAAAACGCCGCAGCTGGTCACTTGAACGCAGAAAGCGAAAAAAAGGCAGCAAGCCCGTAATGGAGCTGCTGCCTTTTTGGGGCTAATAGCCGAAGAAGGAGTCTTTTTTGATATTGCGCTTAGGAATCTGATGCTTTTGCAAGAAAGCGGCCATGGACTCCACCATGGATTTCGGTCCTGCCACGTAGAATTTGCCACTATCCTTAAATTGGGAAGATAGCTTAAGGAGCTCCTGCTCTAGCATCTCCCTCGAGTCCAGATAGGAGACATGGATGGAAGGATGTTCGGCGAGAGCGTCCAGTTCTTCTTGAAACACATACGACTTGCCGCTGTCCAGATAGAGCAGATGGACGGGCTGCCCATTCCCTTTCCCTTCCGCCTCTAGCTGCTTCAACATCGAACGAAAGGGCGTGATGCCGATTCCGCCCGCGATCAGAACCGCGGGACTGTTATCGGCAAGCTGGAAGGTCCCCACTGGACCAGTCATGTTCATTTTCATGCCCGGCTTTAATTCCAGCATCGCTTGTTTAAATTCGCTTGGTTCTTTGCCGATGGCCATCGTCAGCCGAATCACGTTTTCCGATGGGGCGGATGCCACGCTAAACGGCTTAAGCGGATTTTTAATTTTTTTGTGAAGGATGCTGAACAGACCGTGCTGCCCGGCTAACCAACTTACACCCTTATCCTTCTCGAATAGAAAGGAATACACGTTATCTGATTCTTTATAGCTTTCGATGAGCGTGATTTCCCTCTTTTTGAACATTTTCAAAAAATCGCGAAAGAAACTCATTCCCCCAGCCTCCGTTTATGTCAAATATCTGCCGGTAATCGACTGCTCCGCGTGAATGATATCCGTTGGCAGGCCTTCGAACACGACTTGGCCGCCTTTGCTGCCCCCGTCCGGTCCCATATCGATGATCCAGTCCGCTTGACTGATGACTTCGAGATTGTGCTCGATGACGATCACCGTGTTGCCGGCATCCACGAGGCGGTTCATGATCTCCAGCAGATGACCGATATCCGACATATGCAGTCCGGTCGTCGGCTCGTCCATCACGTAGACGCTGCCCTTCTTATGAAGCTCGCTTGCCAGCTTGATGCGTTGGCATTCCCCGCCGGACAGCGTGCTGAGCGGCTGGCCGAGCGTAATATAGTTCAGCCCCACGTCGCTCATCGCCTGAAGCTTGCGAACGACCTCTTTCAGCTCGAAAAACTCCAGCGCCTGCTCGACCGTCATCTCCAGCACTTCCGCAATGTTTTTGCCGTTCAGCTTATATTCGAGCACTTCTTCCTTGAAGCGTCTGCCTCCGCACACTTCGCACGGCAGCTTCACGCTGTCGAGGAAGGACAAATCCATATAGATGACGCCAAGACCTTGGCAGTTCTCGCAAGCCCCTTTGGAGTTGAAGCTGAATAAACCTTGGTTCACTTTATTCGCGGTTGCGAAGGCCTTGCGCACATCATCCATGATGCCGGTGTACGTGGCAGGATTGGAGCGCGTCGATACGCCAACCGCCGATTGGTCGATAACGATCGCGTCCGGATGCTGGCTAAGGAAGATGTCGTTAATGAGCGTACTCTTGCCGGAGCCGGCGACGCCCGTAACGACCGTCATCACTCCCGTCGGGATATCCACGTTCACGTCCTTCAAGTTGTTCAGCGTGGCGTTCCGGATAGGCAGCTTGCCGGATGGCTGCCGGCATTCGGACTTCAGCTGAAGCGGCCTCTTCATATGAGTGCCTGTCAGCGTGTTCGACTCCAGCAAGCCGGAGTAGCTTCCTTCGTAAACGATGTTCCCGCCGCGGCTGCCGGCATGCGGTCCAACGTCGACGATATGATCGGCCACCTTGATGACATCGGGATCATGCTCGACGACGATGACGGTGTTCCCTTTGTCGCGCAGCTTCTGCAGCAATTCGTTCAACCGGTGAACGTCGCGGGGATGCAAGCCGACGCTGGGTTCGTCGAAGATGTAGGTTACATCCACTAGACTGCCGCTCAGATGCTTGACCATCTTGACCCGCTGCGACTCGCCGCCGGACAACGTATCCGTCTCGCGGTTCAGAGTCAAGTAGTCCAGTCCGATATCGACTAGATGCTGAAGACGCTCCGCGAGCGACTTGACGACGGGCGCGGCGGCCGGGTCGTCGATTTCGCGTACGACGCGGATCAGTTGTCCGACCTCCATGGTGGACAATTCCGCGATGTTGTGGCCGTTGATCTTGCAGCTCAGCGCGGCTTGGCTGAGTCTCGCTCCGCGGCAGGCCGGGCAAGGGCCTTCCGTTATGAAAGGCATGACCGCCTTTTGCGTGCGTTCGGATTTCGCTTTTACGTCTTGTTTGATGTATTTGTTGGTAAACTTCTCGATGACGCCTTCGACCGTAATATTCATCGCCTTGCCGCCGAAGTCCACCTGGACCTTCTTCGCCTTGCCGTACAGAAGCGCATTCAATTCCTCTTCCGAATAATCGCTTAGCTTCTTGTCCGGATCGAAGTCTCCCGATTGCATAACCATGTTCCATTCCCAGTCGTTCACTCCGTAGCCCGGCAGCATGAGCGCTCCCTCGTTGAGCGACTTGGACATGTCCACCGCCTTGGCCATATCAACGCCCAGCTTGCGGCCGATCCCGCTGCATTCGGGACACATGCCTTGCGGATCGTTGAACGAAAACATGTTCACAGGTCCGACGTGAGGCTTGCCCACACGGGAGAACAGCAAACGGAGAATGGGCGCAATATCGGTAATCGTGCCCATCGTCGAATGGGAACCTCCGCCCAGCCGTTTCTGGTCCACAATGACGGCCATGCTCAGATTCTCGATCGCGTCCGTGTCCGGCTGAGGCACCTTCGGCAGAAAATTGCGCACGAACATGCTGAAGTTTTCGTTCAGCAGACGCGTGGATTCCGCTGCGATCGTATCGAAGACGATCGAGGACTTGCCGGACCCGGAAACTCCGGTGAAGATCGTAATCTTCCGTTTCGGAATGCGCAAAGAAACGTTTTTAAGATTGTTTTCCCTCGCGCCCGACAGCACGATATATTCCTGATTGGATTCGTTCATGGTAACATCCCTTCAATCGTTTTGTTAATGGTATTAATTATTCCGCAAGCAGCTTCTCGAGCTCGCCGCTCCAGTTCGTCCAGCCATGCTTGGCGCCTGCCAGCCCATGCGGATTCGAGAACCCGGTTTGATCGAGATGAAGGTTTACCTTGCCGTCCCCCAAGTCTTGCAGCGTCCAGACGACCGTATGCTTCTCGTCTCCGACTGCCCAAGTATACGATAACCGGCTCGGCGGGTCCACGACCAGCACTTCCCCGTCAATAATGCCGTCCCAATATGCATTCGGCTCGGCCCGGAACTGGAACTTGTGCCCGACGCTCGGCTTGAAATCGTTCGGGAGCACCCACTTGGCCAGCTTGTTCGAATCTGTTAAGGCGGACCATAGCTTCTCGATCGTTGTCTTGTATTCAAAATCCAAAGCTAAAGCTAAACTCAATCTTCTTCCTCCTCTACTATTAGGTTTAATCGCAGCATATTGGCACTCCAGAACTTGCTGTAGAAGGCTATCCAGTTCTGCACTTCTATTAGCGGCTCGGCGTTCAGCCGGAACCGCGTCTCTCTGCCTACCTTCCGGTCCGTGACTAACCCGGCCTCCTTCAGTATGGTCAAATGCTTGGAAACCGCCGTCCTGCCCATCTGAAATTGCACCGCCAGCTCATGAAGGGGCAGCTCCTGCGCTTTCGAGAGGAGATGGATCAGCCGGCGCCTGGTAGGATCTGCAATCGCGTCGAACACGTCCCGCAACGGTTTGTTATCGCCCACAACACCCTCTCCTATGTAATCAAATGACCCCTCCCATAATCGGACACCATTTGGTGACATTTAAATTATAAGACACCGTTTGGTGTCGTGTCAACATCAATGGCTATGCCGGAAGTCGCAGTCTGACGTGTGATCGAAGACCATCCCGCAGGCTTGCATCAACGCATAACAAATCGTCGTGCCTACGAAGGTGAAGCCTCGCTTCTTCAAGTCCTTGCTCATTGCGTCGGATTGTGGAGTGGATACCGGAACCTCGCTTCTGTCCTGCCATAGATTCCTAATCGGTTTACCGCCGACAAAGGTCCAGATATATGTATCGAAGCTTCCGAATTGTTCTTGAATATTCACAAAGCATCGGGCATTGTTAATCGCCGATCGAATCTTCTGCTGGTTCCGGATGATATCTTCGTTCCCGATAAGCTCAACTATCTTCTGTTCGTCGTAGCGCGCTACCTTCTTCGGATCGAAGTGATCGAAAGCTCGGCGGTAACCCTCGCGTTTTCTTAGAACGGTGTACCAACTGAGCCCAGCTTGCGCACCTTCCAGAACAAGAAATTCGAACCACCTATTATCATCATGGACCGGCACTCCCCATTCAAGGTCATGATAGTCCATATACAGAGGGTCGTCATTCACCCATGCACACCGTGCGGTCATCTCTATCCTCTACCTCCAATGGCTTATTCCCCTCTATGTTATCGAACATACGTTTGTGTTGTCAACAGTTTCCATGACCAGGAAACTATCGCTACACAAAAAAAATAGACCGCGATCGACGCGGTCTATTAGGCCTGCTGGCCGACTATCTATATATCAATTAATCGCTCCAAACTTCTTCTGCGATTTCTTTAATGAATGCAAGCTTGCGCCACTGCTGTTCCTCTGTCAAATGATTGCCTTCCTCGGTGGAAGCGAAGCCGCATTGCGGGCTCAAGCAAATCCGGTCCGGATCGACATATTGCGCTGCTTCTTCAATTCGCTTCAGAATATCATCTTTGCTCTCGAGCTCGCCGAATTTGGAAGAGAACAAGCCTAGCACGACCTGCTGATCATCCTTCAAGAAACGAAGAGGCTTAAAATCGCCGGCGCGATCGGTATCGTACTCCAAATAGAAAGCGGAGTAGTTATCGATGGCGAGAAGCGTTTGCGCGATAGGCTCGTAACCTCCGCCCACACCTGCATAAGTTGAAACATAGTTGCCGCGGCATACGTGAGTCGTGACGACTAGATCGCTTGGAAGGCCGGAAACGACTTCTTTGTTCAGCTTCGCGAACTCTTCCGCGTATTCGACAACGTTCACGCCGATCTGCTCCATTATCGCCATAAACTGAGTGTCGCAAAGCGCTCCCCATGTGCAATCGTCGATTTGAAGGCTTCGGCAGCCCGCTTCATACAATGCGAGAATGGAAGCTTTGTACGCTTTGGCAATATCGGAGACGAGCTCTTCCCGATTCGGATAGATCGCCTTCGTGCTCTCCTGATTTTCCGCTCTGTCCAGCTCGAACAGGAGCTGTGCGGCTGCGGGGATCGATTGACGCGCCGCGACGTCCTCTCCCGCAATTCCTTTCAAGAAGGCGAAATGGGATACGAACGGATGGCTGCTGTAGCCGATTTTGCCGGTTAGCCGGGCCGTTTCGGGTCTGGACTGCGCTCCGTTAAATTGGTAGCCTTGGTCAATGAGCGCCCTCTCTACGCCGTCGAATCCCCAGAAGAAGTCCAGATGCCACCAGGAACGCCGAAACTCACCGTCAGTTACGGCTTTGAGTCCAACCTCTTTTTGCTTCTGTACCAACTTGACGATCTCGGCGTCTTCCACGTCTTTCAATTGATCGGAGGAAATTTCGCCGTTCTGGAATTGCAATCGGGCCGCTTTGAGCGCTTGGGGGCGCAGGAAGCTGCCAACAATATCATATCGGAACGGAGTAACGGTGCGTTGTCTAGGCTCGGTTTGTGCGTTCATTAGATTATCTCCTCATATCGTAGATATTTGATATAAGTAAGATAGCATATCGAGTTGGCTATAGGACTCTACCTATAAGTTATAGCTAGTTATAATTCTAAGCTATAACAAATGAGACGTTGTATCGGTTTCGAACGGCTAAAAAGAACGTTGTTCTTCAGGCCTATTGCTCAAATCCTTCAAAATTGCATCGCCAATCTGACACCCATGCCGGAAAATACCCTAATTGCTGAAATGGATTTCCCCATAGATCATATTTCGAAATAACGCGCTTTCCTCGGGAATGGCCTGCAACCGGGATTTTCTTTAGCTTCAACAAATATAATGCTGTCCTCTCCGCTGTTCAGATCATCGATGGAGCAATTCAGGTCGATAGCAAGTTGTGATTGTACAATATTCAACATCTCTTTTTGCGTCATTCTCATCCCTATCCCTCACACTCCTTCTCTAATCAAGTCCTATGGCAAATCTATCTTTGTGATCCGTTCTTCCAGCTCATCAGACATAAACTTCTCTATCACTTCGGATGCGAGCAGCTGTCTAATCTCTATCTTCTGGTTTTCGGTCAACCTATGATACGTCATATCCTCACGCTTCTCGACTTTGATGACATGGAAGCTATAATGCAGCTTCAACGGATCGCCAATCTTACCAACTTCTTGCTTGTTGGCTGCATCCTTGAACTCCGTTACAAAGCTGCCCACCGTTTGCCCTACATAGAGTCCCCCGTCGTCTTTGGTGGCAGGATCGTCGGAATATTCCTTTGCAAGAGCAGTCCAATCACCGCCCGCATCGAGCATTCTCTTCACTTCCTGTGCGCGATCAAGCGCTTCTTCCTCAGTACAGAGCTTTTCACCCGTCGACGGGTCTGTTGTGTTGATCAGAATGTGGCGCAACGTAACGATGTTGTAATCCGCCTTGGTTTCTTCGAAATTCGCCTTTAATGCCTCATCCGTAATCTTGTATTCTATGGTCTCCCTGACTGAAGTCATCAGACGAAAGTAATACTTGATGTCCGATTCGGATAGCTCCTCCTGCTCCATCTGCTTTCTTAGCGTGGAGTCCGACTCAATCGCTCTATTCAAGTACGCATAGAACGAGTTCACGTGTACTTCGACTTTTTTTCTGACTTCATCATCCGATACCCTGCCCAAGCGAGCAGTCAATACTTTATAGCCGATATACGTTCTGAGGTGCATCCGTATGTATTCCGAAGTTTGATTGTCGTACTTGTACTCATGATTCATTAGGCGAAGAAATCCAATATATTTATTAAACTCATCCGCCGTTACCGTTCCATCCTCGTATGTGGCAATGATTGTATCGTGCATGCTGTTGTTTCATTCCCCTTTTTTGTTAACATGAATATCGTTTTCCCATGGCTGAAGCAATTGTCGCGCTCACGCAGCAACTAGCTTACTCCGAGAACATATCGAAGCCGTTTTTACCATAGATTCAACCTATTTCTTATTCATCACGAACTTAAATAGGATGGCATGAACTAGGATCGAAAATATAACCGAGCTAATCCACCAGATCAAGGGATGGGAAATGCCTTTAGCCGTAATTATATATGCACCGTAAGTAGATGCGATAAACTGGAGGCTTGCCATGACCAGACCCGGATTCCATTCTCTATATTTAACGCCTGTATAAATATGGGTGGCACAATTCATCAGGCTAAAAATGACAATTAACAAGCCAAAGCCGATATTTACGAGAGCCCGAAAATGAGGAAAGCCAGCCAAACAAGAATAATATTGATCCAAAACACGGTTTCGTCCGTTAAGCCTCGTCACCCTTCGGCAACCCTTTCACGACATGCCCAGAACATCGCGTCGGCAGTACTGAATGTCCAGAACAAAAGAACTATGCTAATGAAACCCATCCAGGGTGTTAATTTAGCCCAATTTTAATTCTTTGCCCAATATTCCAGCATCCTAAGATACTCCCCTGTTCACTAAACCGTTTTATAACTGGCCTGATCTCCGTAATAGATTTCTAATTTTACCGCGCGATTTCCTCCTATGGGATAGGGAAAAAATGGATTATTTTGATGAAGTTTCGAATTTCGTAGGACAAAAAGAAAACAAGACCACGGCAAACCACGGTCTTGTCTATAACTTATTAAACAACTACAGAACGATCGGCACGAACCCGTCCTTCATATAGCGGACGAACGGAATATGGCCGCCTGTCGCTTCATTCCCGACCAGAGCCAATCCGGCGTTCTCGACTTGCTCGCCGACATCGAAGAACGTCGAGCAAGCCTGACACCCGCCTTTTATGATCCCCTTTTTCATCACTTTTTTGAACAGGGGATGGAACGGATGCTCCAATTGGTTGAACGCCTCGGGCCACTGCGTACCCAGCCCGTCGAATACGATCTCTACCTCGAACCCTGCGTCGTGAAGCTCATCTCCATACAACAACCCGTGAACCGCTTTCCCCACATCATGCTGATTCGATTGAATGACGATTAAATATTTGTTGGCCGTCATAACCCTGCCTCCTTTTAGTTGAACAGCAGCCAGCGATTATTCGAGAAGCTCCCAATAAAGCTTGCTATCGGCTGCGGTGTGCTGCACTTCAGTAATATCGAAACGGACTAACCGTTCGGCATGAGGAAATGGCTTTATTTGCTCCTCGTTCCATACGATTTCGCAGTGGCCGGTTAACTGCAGAGTGTGCCCGCTGTCGAAATCGATAAACAACAGCCCTGCATTCGGCTGGCTATAGATGTTCCCCAGCGTATTAAACATCGAATTTCCGTAATAATCGGGGAACACGAGCGTGCGATCATCCGAAAATCGGACAAATCCCGGCGCTCCTCCGCGATGGGAAGCATCCGTCTTCCCCTCCTTGCTTCGGCTGCCGATGAAGAACGTGTCCGAGCGTCGAATCCATTCCATTTGCTCCGAGCTCAGCTTATCGCTGCGATAAACCGTCTGCTCCGAGCTTCGATGATCCGGCCGATGGCGCAATCTCCGTTTCTGGATATACTTCGGGCAGTTGCCGTAAACCTCTGCCGCCCGAATTCGTAATCCTCCGTCTATGAGAGCGGCCGTCCCATTAATGCGAACCCGAACTCTCTTCTCTAGATCAATCGCAAGCAAGCCGATATTCCGATCCGTCCTCAGGTTTTCATACAGCGGATCGCTTAGAGCAGATGCATAAAGGATGTCGATCGTTCGTTCGTCTAACGCATGTAAGAAGCCTGGATTTCCCGTTATCATCGAACACCATACATTCCCGTCGGCATCAGCGGACGAGACGATGACAAAGGATAGCGTAGTTAAGAATGCGGCGACTCCTTTCGGTATCGCATCCCGAATGCTTCTCCCGTTTTGCTCGGCGGCCGCTTCGGCTCGAGCCAGTCGCTGCACAGCCAGTTCGCCCGAATGATAAACCGATGTCATAGCCTTCAGGCCTCCTCGAAGTCGGTCCGATAGACCTCGTAAGCGCGGTCGTATTCCATAATCCGGGCCACGTCGGCAATGAACGCTTCTTCATACCCCGCTCTGCGGAGAAGATGGAAGCCCAGCTCCATCCCGGACGCTATGCCTCCCGCGGTTATGACCCGCCCGCTGTCCACCACCCTCGCCCGGCTGATTCGGCAGGCTGGCGCGATTTCCGCGAGTCGATCGATGGGGACCATTCCCATACCCGAAGCCTCCAAGCGATCCGGCTCCTTCCGGTTGGTCGCCGCTAAGCCATCGAGCAGTCCCATCCGGCCGTAAACCCATGAACCGGTGCAGACGCTGACAAGCAGGCATGACTCCGGCAAGGAGCGGATGTAGCGGTGCAACCGCCCGTTATTCATTTCTTGCCGCGTCCCGAACCCGCCCGGGATCAAGTAAGCGTCCATGTCGGGCTCCTCCGCAAAGCTGTATTGGGGCAGGACCGTTAGACCGGCCTGCGTCTGTACGGGACGGAGCGATTCCGCCACCAAGAATGCGTCCAGCTCCGGATCAAGCCTGCGGGCCACGGATAGGACGCCGTACGGCGCGGCGTAGTCGATGATCTCCGCATCCTTGAACACGTAGATTCCGAGCCGAAAGCCTCTTTTTCTCATGGTCTCATCTCCATTTCTTTCATTTATTGTTTTCGAACTTTATGCTATCATCGCATTATCGATTTGAGAAACGAATATATACGATGGAAGGTATCGGAATATCGAATACATAGGAGGCATGAGCATGCTGGAAAAGCTGGACGGCCGTTATCTCGTTACCTTCCTCGCGGTGCTTGAGGAAGGAAGCTTCAGCCGCGCGGCGGACAAACTCGGTTATGTCCAATCAACGGTTACGTCCCAAATCCAACTGCTGGAGCAAACCTGCAAGCAGAAGCTGTTTCACAGACTGGCGCGGGGGGTGCAAGCGACGGATGCCGGCGAGAGGCTCGCCGTATACGCAAGACAGTTCGTGCAATTGGGCCGATCGCTGGAAGAGGCGCTTGGGAGCATGGAGGAGCCGCAAGGAATTGTGAGAGTAAGCGCGCTGGAGTCCTTCTGCGTGACTCGGTTTTCCGGATTTCTTGAGCCGTTCTTGGCGGAATTCCCCGGAATCTCCCTGCATCTCGCCACAGGCTTTCAAGGAGATATCGTGGAACAGGTGCTGTCTCATGCCGTCGATTTCGGAATTGTGCCGAAGGATCCGTCCCGTGACGATATCGAGTTTGAACCGCTGGTCGTTGAACGGATGGCGCTGGTGTCTTCCGCCGGATTAGGGGCGCAGCTGAACGATAAAGGATTTTCTAGCTTCACCGGACTGCAGATCATAGGCTTCGGCAATCGCTGCGTTTATCATACGGACGGACAGAAGCTGCTTCTTGAATTAGGAATGCCTCTGGATGCACGGACGGCGGAACTCCCCAGCACGGAGCTGATACGGCAAATGATTTCTTACGGGGCCGGTGTCGCTTACATGCCCGAAATTACGATGGAGAGAGAACTAGCCGAAGGAACCATCGTCCGAATTCCCCTGCAGGAGCCTTCGGTCCTTACGCATGGCCTTATTCGTCACAGAGACCGGGTGCTGAACGTTCCGGCGAGAGTGTTCCGCCAGCGGCTTCTTGAATGGTTCCATCCAACGGATGGACACGGATGAAGGATTGAGCGCTCCTGAAGGCTATCTATACGAATTTTCACATGCCGAACGGCACAACGAAGAGGCTGTCACGCGACAGCCTCTTCGCTTCATCATCTTATTCCACGAACAAACCTTCCTCCCGCTTTGCTTGAGCTTGCGGCGCATCATACCGCGGTAGGGGCACCTCCGCCCAGTCGATATCCGACGCTAAGTAAAAGCTCGGATAACAAGGCTGGTTATACACGACGTTCTGCCAAGCGACGCCGACCCGATATTGCGCGTCGTGCATGAGCGTATACAGCTTGCGGTCGGTGACCTCCGTGCTGACGTAGATGCGAATGGCGGAGCTGTCCGCCGTCCGCACCAGGAGCTCCTCTCTCCAGTCGCCAAAAATATCCGCCACGAGGCAAGGATTTCCCTTCGTGCCGTTGTTGGAACGGCAGCCCTCGGCCGACAGCAGCCTGCCTCTCTTCCAATCGTTGATCACGACCGGCTGATCGAAGGAGCCGCTGATGATTTGGGTGGTCATGTCGGCCGCCCATCGGATGTTCATGTTGGTGCCGGGAACCTTCCGGTCAATCTGCTCCCCTTTTGCCGTCTGCAAGCCGAACGATTGCTCGCTATGTATGTCCTCGCTCGACCAAGTCTGCAAGCCGCGGCACGCCGGGTCCACTTGGCCAACCATGCCGCGCCCTACGTCGCCGTCCGCCGGAGCGCCGAACAGAACCTCGCCGGTCTTGGCATCCCGCAGCGTATATCCGCACGGCACGCTAGCCCCGCCTTCATGCACCATGAAGATTTCGAGGCCCGGGCGGTCCGGGTCAATGTTCGCCACATGCAGCGCATCGCCATGACCCAGCTTAACCGTCCTGCCTGGCGACCTGCTGCCTTCGGGCATAGGAGCTGCGGAGCTGTACAGAATCGTCCCGTCATGATCGATCGTCGCCGCACCGTAGATGATTTCCTGACAGCCATCGCCGTCGACGTCCGCCACGCTTAAGGAATGCGCGCCCTGCCTGGCGAGCGTGCCGAACTGTTCATCACGTCCGTCCTGCATATGAAGCGTGTCATGGAAGGGATTGTTCATCGTCACCCAGCCGCTGTCTACGAACCACTGCTCCTGCAGCTGTCTGCCATCCCATGAATAAGCGACGGCCGTTGACCGGGTGTAGTAGCCTCTGGCAAATACGGCGGAAGGCTTCCGGCCGTCCAGATAGGCGACACCCGCCAGGAAGCGGTCGACCCGATTGCCCGGCTCGATGCGATTCCACGAATAATCGCCCCACATGAGCCCGTCGTCGTGACGCCCGGGCTTATAGCGGATCGTCTCCAGCTCTTCCCCTGTACCGCCGCGGAACACGGTCAAATATTCCGGACCGTCCAGCACGAAGCCCTCGATCGCCCGCAGATTATTGCGGCTGCTTCGGCTTGGAGCGTAGTCGTCGAACAGATAGTCGACCAGCTTCTCCGCATCCTCGCGAGACAAGGGGGAGTCGTACTTCTTCCCGATCCCGAAGCACTCCTCCAAGGATGCCGGCCAATGGCCGGCCGTTACTTCTTCATGCTGATGCCAGCCCATGAACAGCCGGACGATATGCTCATAATAGCCTGCGCTGCTTAATCGATAATCGTCATGATGGGAATACCCTTCGGCCTCATCCTCAGGCAGCATTGTAATAAACGTCTCCGATGCCGCCTCGCCCTGCTCGTCGAACCGAATCGTCTTCGTTCCCGGAGCCGTCTTCATCATGAGCTCCGCGCGGCCGTCGCCGTCGAAGTCGTACACCAGAAACTGCGTATAATGAGCGCCGGCGCGAATATTGACGCCAAGATCCACGCGATAGAGCAGCGTGCCGTCAAGCTTATAGCAGTCGATGTAGACGGGCCCCGTGTAGCCGGAATGGGAATTGTCCTTGGCATTCGACGGATCCCATTTCACGAAGAACTCGTATTGTCCGTCGCCGTCTACATCCCCGACGCTCATGTCGTTCGCGGAATAGGTGTAGGCCTCTCCCTTCGGCGTGACGCCGTCCGCGGGCTTCCGCAGCGGAATCTCGCAATAGCCATCCTGCCAAGGAGCGACGGCTGCGCTTCGTTCCTGCTCCTGCCCATCCCTAACGGCACATACCGCATATGCCGAGGACTTCGTTCCGCTGCGGTCCAAATAGTTCGTGCTGTCGTTCACGGATGCAATTCGGATTCCGTCCCGATAAACATGGAAATCGGTTCCGGTCAGGCCATGCTCGGAATAGCCGGCCGCTTCGTTCCCGAGCAGTCGCCAGCTTAAGAACGCGCCTTCCGTCGTCCATACGGCCACCAATCCCCGGTCCAAAAATTCGAGCTGCATCATGGGCTATTGACCTCCTCTTGCGGCATGATGGTTACCGGCAAATGCTCCCCGATCATTTCCAAGCAAACGATAGTGTTAATCGACCATTGAGAGACCGTATTGGTCGAAATCCACGGAATTTCTCGTATGCTCCGGACAAATTCCTGGCGCGGCACCTCCCGCGTCTCGAGCGGAATCTCCACGCTCCAATTATAGGGACTTCGCAGCAGATAGTCCCATGCCTGCTTGGCGAGCTCCCCGTTGTTCATCCGGCTGGCCGAGAAGGCCATCATGGCCGTCGACAGCATCGGGATGTTCCAATCCTTGCCTTGCAGCGCGCCGGAAGTGCGGCGGATCTTCTCTTCCTTCGGCAGGTTGTAGAACTCCCCGTACTCCGCCAGCATCGCGTCCCACTCGGGATCCTGCAGCAGATACGCCATCTCGGTCCAGACCTGCGCGCCGCCCATGCAGATCATCAGGTGATGCCCGTAATTTTCGTGCCCCATGAAGAGAAGCTCTCCGGTTTTCGGCTCATAGCCGAAGACGGGACCGGTCAGCAGACGGTTCGGCATGCCCTTTAGGCACTCGATTCCTCTAAGCATCTTATCCCGATAGGACGTATCCTCGTACCGTTCCCAATGCGCCAGCCAGTTCGAGCAGAAGGCGGCCCAATCCGGTCCGCTACGCGTGTGCGTCGGAAATTCGTCCTTGGCGAAATAAGCCCGCATCGGATCCAGGCGAAGCGTCGCATAGTCCGAATCCTTTGCCTCGTCCATGATGTCCATGATGCGTTCGTCTGCCGTTAAATAGTAATAAAATTTATGAAGCCCCGCCATGCCGATCCGCGCTTCCTTGCAGCCGCAGCCCCAGTGCAGCACGTTATGCCTGGAACCGAGGCCGGCATACTCGCCGATGTGGTAGACGTCCACCTCGCTCGTATGGCGGGTCATCGCTTCCGCCAGCCGGAATATATCCGCCCGCCCCGAGCGGAGAAACATATACCATAACCAGATATTCGGCGCCAGCTCCGTATTTTGCCAAGCGCAGCCGCCGATATCGTACTTCCAAGTATGGCGCACCGGGTCGTAGCTGTGCATCACGTCTCCATAATCCCAGAACCCGTACCAGCGCCGCTGCTCGATCTCCTCCTGATAGAAGCCGATCAACTGATCCAGCGTATCTTCGAGCTGCGATTTCACGGGCGTGGAGCGATCGGGCAGGCTCCAGAAGCCGAGCGCCCTTGTCTCGTGATAACGGGCCGGCTCGCAGACGAGCAGCGGAGGAGACTCCTTCTCCCGTACCATGGCGTCCAGCGTGTCGTGGTTCGGCGTGCTTTCGCAGCACCACAGCATGAGCTCGCTCGTATTGCCGACTCCGTACGGCGTGCTGCGAAGCTCATCCGCGCCTTCATAACAGGAGATCACATGCGTTTCGGTATCGTAATGCCTCAGATCCATGGCCGGGGCGTCCGGCGACCAGAACCAAGCGGTAATGGCCGCTTCCTCCCCCGTCAAGCCAGCCGCTTCCAAACCGGTAGGGAACTTCTCCCAGAACCGGCGCACGCCTATCGCGAGCCCGCCTTCTTCGCCGCCGGTGTACAGCAGTCCGCCCGCTCTGCTTCCGGACACGGAGTGGATCCAGCCGCAGCCTTCCTTCGTCCGCTTCTGGATCATATAGGAATCGGAGGAGATCTGGGTCAGCTTGAAATCTCCCCATTCCGGGGAATCGTCGAGCAGCGACCTTAAGCCGGCATCTTGATCCGAGTCGAGGGAAAGGAATGATCCCGCGGTCTGCTGCTCATACAGCTCGCGCTGTCTGTCAGGCAAACGAAACGTCATCAGTCCTTTGGGCGATTCGCTGAACCAGCCCGTATCTCCGGCCATCCGCAGATGGCGGTTATAGAGCGGCCCTTTCATCGGAATAGTGAAACGAATGCCTAATCCTTTCAGGAAATCCTGGTGGGGGTTCCCGTCGTACAACAACGTATGAACGATGCGGATCGATGCTTGCCGCGCATAAAAAACAAAACGCAGCGTAAAGGGAAGCCACCTGCGCCCGCCTGCGGTCGATTGATGCCGACCCTGGATTTTGACGACCGCACGAATGGGCCCCTTTTGTTCTACCTTCGTACTCTCCACGATGCTCTGCAGCGTTTCTTCCACGATCGTGTTTCTGCCCGATGTGTAATGGCGTTCCTCGCGCATCGCGACCAGCCTGCCTTCCGCGCATAGCTTCCTCCCGTCTCTCGAAAGCTCTCGTATGACCGACGGGCCGGAACGATTGAACCGGCAGACGACAGCCCCGGTATCAACCTCGATATATTCGTCGGCTTCCTTCACGGACAAGCTCGCGTCAGCCGGCGCGGCCGCCCCGGGCTCCAGCGAATAGTTGTCCACCGGCTCCGAGTGGAAGGATGCCGCATGCGCCGTCCATTTCACGCTGCCGTCCGGCCAATAAGCCGTCGGCCAGCTTTGCACCGGAACGCTTGCTCCATCGTTCCCGCACAGCTTAAGCGGCGTATTTCGGTCCAGTTCCCCTTGCTTCCACGGCACGCCCCAGGTGACGCCCGCTGGCCAAGCCGGCTTTCCTTCAAGCCACGACAGAGACGGAGTTGCCGCCATTCCGTTGGCGTTTGCGCTCATTCTCGATCATCTCCCTTGCAAGCTTTTTAACGAATACACCTCAAGCTCGGAATATTCCGCGATCATCGGCGCCATCTGCCGAAACCCGATTTTCCCGCCGCCCAGCACCGGTCCGTACGTCTCTCCGTCGTCCATGTACTGGAAGAGCGGAAGACCGTCGATCGAGAACCGGATGACCGGACCGCTCTTGACCACCTGAATCCGATAAGGCGGATCGCAGTCCGCGATGGACGGAATGGGGTCCGCGCCTTGGGCTGTAAGATGAAAGCCATAGCTTTTGCGCAGATTGCAGGTCTGGAACCGGCGCTCGGACGCGTAGCTTTTGCGGAAATACGAGATGTGGTAGGCGTTGATGTCGCCATGATGATACTGATCATAAATGCCGTTTCTCGGAAGAAGCGCGGGGTCGAACAAGTCTTCCCCTCCTCTTCCTGCCGCCGAGAAGAACAAGATGCAAAGCCCGGGCTGCCGAATCGGCCAAAAGTTAAAACGGATCGCGATATCGTCGGGGAACGTCTCCTTGCACCAATACACGATATTCGCGGCTTGCCCCTCCTTCGGATCTCTTATGCTCTCCAGCCTCATTCGTCCGAGCGGGAAGCTCGCCGCCCCGTCCCCTTCCATTACGAATGCCCGGGCATCGGCCTCATGCCTTAGAGGATTCGCGTACAACAGCTCCCCAAGCTCAATCTCCTCTGCAATGCCCATGTTTTTCCCTCCTCTCCCTCCTTAGCGGTACTCTCCTCCGGGGTACAGCGTGGAGCTGTACAGCCTCTTCGGCTGCGTCAGCGGAGCCCACGGCCGGCGGGGCTTCAGCTCCATCGGACCGCTCGCAAAGATTCGAACCTCGTTTTGGTTATAAATGAGCACCTGCTCCTTGCCCGAGCCAACCAAGTCCGCATGCGCGACATAACCATCCGCCGGGAAGGTCACAGCCGCGTTCAGATGTCCGTCGTACAGCGTCGGATGGATGCCGCCTCCGCGGCGATACGCCAATATATAGTCGAGCGGACCGTCATCCCAATTCGGGAGCGTCTCGATAATCGTCAGCCATCCGCTTGTTTGCCGGTCTTCCTTCCACACTTCTCGCCCTTGCGCGTCGAGCAGGAACAACCCGTCCTTGCCTTGGTCGGAGAAGCCGCCTCCGGTATCACCGCGCCGGATCCGGTCGAGCCCGGCGATTTGCAGCCCCGGCATATCATTCCGGAATTTGCCCAGCGCGACATGCTGGGATTCGATCGAATCCTCATAACGCCATAGCTCGTTGCCCCGCGCATCATACATGACGGTCACGCTGCCGCCGATGACGATCTCCTCTTCTCCGTCCGCGTTCACGTCGCCGACCCAGATGTAATCCGCGTGATCGTCTAAATCCTTGGCCGACCACAGCTTCTTTCCGTCATGATCAAGCAGGTCATAGCCCGCCATCACTTCGTCGCGGCCGTCTCCGTCGAAGTCGTACACCCAAGGAAAATGGCCCGGATTGCCTTGATGCGTCCATAAGAGATTGAAGTCTCGGTCCAATGCCCAGAGCGTCCTGTAACGGTCCTTCAAAATGATATCCGCCGCATACGATCCGCCGCTTAGATTGGCGATGATGATGCAATCGTGCGCGAGCTCCGACGGCAATTCGAAGGAGCGCTTCTCTTGCCCCGTTCTCCCATCCAAGATGAAGAAGCGCTTATTCATGACGCACAGCACCTCGCAGCGTCCGTCGCCGTCAATGTCATAGAGCTGGGCCGGATAATCGGAGCCCGGCCCGCCGCAATTCGGATCGGGCGTGCCGACCTGCCACAGCACGTTGCCGTCCAGATCGAAAGCGGTCATGCATTGCACCTGATGAGGAACATACCGATCATCGATTCCTCCGTCCGGCTGCACCATGACGATTTCCATACGGCCGTCTCCGTCGAGGTCTCCGAGGAGCATTTTGGTTCGCAGACCGGCTTGGCTGATGTCTAATGTTTGAATGAGAGCAGAACCTGCATCGCGTTTTGTCATCGTTATTCGCCTCCAATGAAGCAATAGACAGTGCGGCGATACGCTCGCGGCACTGTCTATCGTCCTCTTACCTACTTCTGAGATTCCTTATAGAGCCTGTTGATCTCCTCGATATAATCGTCTCCGCCGGTTTCTCTCCACAGCTTGACAGCCGCGTCCAGTCCGGCGTCGTCGATCTGGCCGACGATGTATTGAATCCGCGCGTCCGCGATGATGTTGTCCAGCTGCTGCCCTTTCTGAGCGTACACTTCGGATACGAGCGGCTGCGCCGGATTGGCGACAACGATCTTCTCGTTGGCTGCCTGAACCTCGGCGATCATGTTGTTGATCTCCGTTTGCTCCAGCGTCGGCGTATCCGGTCCGATGAACGTGAGCATTTGATTTAGGCCATTGTATTGCTGCAGCACGCCGGGATCTAGATTTTCCTTAGGCACGATGTAGCCGTCGACCATGTCGTAGTGCGTGCCTTCCAAGCCGTATCCAAGCAGCATTTGCATTTCCACGTCGCCTAGCTTATCGATGAAAGCAAGC
This sequence comes from Paenibacillus soyae, assembly GCF_024623455.1. Lineage (GTDB taxonomy): Bacteria > Bacillota > Bacilli > Paenibacillales > Paenibacillaceae > Pristimantibacillus > Pristimantibacillus soyae. Next base: position 173,268 of record NZ_JANIPJ010000012.1, read on the forward strand.
ACTTTCTTCAGCTCTTCCTCCGTCTTCACCGCGGATTTCGAGATCGCGAGCATGCCCGCATAGCCCGTTGTCGGCATATCCCGATGTCCCTTCGGACCGACTGGCGCCTGGAATACGTTGGTGTAGGAGGTGTCTCTCGGCTCCTTCTCCTGCATAGGGCTGTTGAGGCGGCGGGCGTTATCCGCCACATCCACGAATACGCCGGCTTCGCCGTTCACGAACGGATCGTTCCATACGGCCGAATCCATGACCGCGAAGTCTTCGTTGACGAGCCCTTCCTCGTACAGCTTGCGGAAAAACTTCAGCGCTTCCCGATATTCCGGCGTCATGTGCGTCGGCACCAGATTGCCGCTTCCGTCGTCGCCCCAGCCGTTCGGCGCGCCGAACCATACTTGCATGATGTCCCAAGGCCCCGCGTATTTCGTAATAACGACGCCATAAGTATCGTCCTTGCCATCTTGGTCCGGATCCTGTTCCTTGAACGCCTTCAGAACATTGTAGAACTCGTCGATCGTCTTAGGCGGCTGCAAGCCGAGGTTATCCATCCACACTTTATTGAGCGTAACCCCCATCCGTCCAAGAACGCGCTCGCGGTAAATGCCGTAATTTTTGCCGTCGATGGAGGAGTTGTTCAGCACGATGTCGTTAGCCATGCTCAAATTCGGGTAGTCCTTGAGGTATGGCCCCAATTCCCAGAATGCGCCGGCGCGAGCCGCGCTGATGAAGCTTGGCGTCTTGTCCACGACCATAATGCTCGGCAGCTGGCCGGATGCAAGCGTAATGTTCACTTTATCAGGGTAAGAGCTGTTCGGGACGAACTGAATGTCCACATCCGTATTCGTGTACTCCTCGAGCTTCTTGATGACCGGACTGTCGGCATTCGGAAGATTGGTATCGAAGGACTGCATCATGATGCTGATCTTATAAGGCTCTTCTTGCTTCTCTCCGCCATCGGTCTCGGTCCCGGTATTCTGCGTGCTCTGCGGCGGCGTGCTTTCCTTGTTCCCTTCCGAGCCTTCGTTGCCGCCCGAGCAGGCCGACAGCAGCAGCACCGACGACAAGACGAGGAACGCCAAGTTTTTTCTTAACCCTGATTTTTCTTTTTTCATGAAATGCCCTCCTCTTTATGAATAGATGAATCGATGCATCTATATAGATATCACGAACGTGATGATCTACCCTTTGATGGAGCCTAGCAGCACGCCTTTGGCGAAGTGCTTCTGCAGGAACGGATAGACGAGAAGAATGGGAAGCGTGCCGACGACGATAACCGCCATCTTCACCGATTGATCCGGCGGCTCCACGAAATTCGGATCCATGGCGCCCATATCGCCCGCCGCCATCTGCGATAGCATGACGATCTCCCTCAGAATGACCTGCAGCGGCCATTTCATATGGTCGTTCAGGAACAGCAATGCGGAGAAAAAGTTGTTCCAGTGGCCCACCGCGTAGAACAGGCCGAACGTCGCGATGATCGGCTTCGACAGCGGAAGCACGATGCGCCACAGCACCCCAAGGTCGGTACACCCGTCGATCCGGGCCGATTCCTCGAGTCCCGGCGGAAGCTCCTGGAAGAAGTTTTTGATAATGATCATATTGAACGCGCTGATCGCGCCCGGCAGAATAACGGCGGCGTACGTGTCGAGCAGCCCGAGCTCCTTCACGACCAAGTAACCCGGAATCATCCCGCCGCTGAACAGCATGGAGAAGACGACCAGATTCATGATGACGTTGCGTCCCATCAAGTCTTTGCGGGAAAGCGCGTAAGCCATCGTGAACGTGAACGCCAGATTAGCGATCGTGCCGGCTATCGTTATGATGACCGAGTTGATCATGCTTCGGGATACCGTATCCGTCGAGAAAATATATTGGTAGGCGGAGAAGGACGGGTCCCGCGGAAAGATAAAAAATTCCCGTTCCATCAATTCTACTTCCGTCGCAAACGATCCCGCGATAATGTAGATAAACGGCAGCACCGTCACCAGCGCCAGAAGTCCAAGAAACAAGTAGTTCAATCCGTCGAACAGCTTCTCGCCGATCGAGTCATGTTTGCTGCTGTTCATTCTCCTTCACCTCCTCTAATTAGAAAATGCCTTCTTGTCCAAAACGTTTGGCGAGACGATTGCTGCCGTAGATCAGCAGAATGCCGACGACCGATTTGAACAATCCGATGGCGGTGCTGTAGCTGAACGCTCCCTGCGTGATCCCGACGAAGTAGACGTACGTATCGAAGACGTCCGCGACCGACCGGTTGAGCGAGTTGGTCATCAGGAAGATCTGCTCGAAGCCGTTGTCGAGGAAGCTGCCTAGCCGCAAGATCAATAAGATAACGATCGTGCTGCTGATCGCGGGAATCGTAATATAGATGAGACGCTGGAATCGGCTCGCGCCGTCCACGACCGCCGCCTCGTATTGCTCCATGTCAACGGAAGCGAGAGCGGCCAAGAAGATGATCGTTCCCCATCCGGAATCCTTCCACATCATCTGAAGAATGATCATCGGACGGAACCAGTCCGTATCCGCAAGGAAATTAATCGATTGTCCCGTCACCGCGGCGACTAACTCGTTAATAATGCCGCCCGAGGTCGTGAGGAAGACGTACGTCATGCTTGCCACAATGACCATCGATACGAAGTGAGGCACGTATACCAGCGTCTGGACGATCCGTTTGAAGTAAGCGAGCCTCACCTCATTCAGAAGAAGCGCCAATATAATAGGAGCCGGGAAGAAGAACACCAGATCGTAAATGGCCAATATGAGCGTGTTGCGCAGCAGCCGGAAAAAGTCCGGGTTGGCGAAAAAGTTGCGGAAGTGCTCGAACCCTACCCATTCGCTGTTCCAGAAGCCAAGGAACGGCTGATAGTTTTGAAAGGCGATCAGCACGCCCCACATGGGCAAATATTTGAATACCAGGAAGTACAGCAAGCCAGGCACCAGCAAAATGTACAGCCACTTATCTTTTTTAAGCTTGGACAGCCAGCGCCTCCGCTTAGGGATGCCCTGCCGGGCGGATACTTCGATTTCAGATTGCAGCGCCGTATTCATCCACTCACCCTTTCTCTTCTTTTGCGCCGGAATGTTATCGCTTACATGACCAAGTATCGCGTCAGGCCGAACAACTTTCAATTGCCTATTTTTGTACGAAAAAAGCCTTGAAAATCAAGGCTTCGTCGTACCTATGGAACTTTTTTGGCGGGGTGGTACTCTTTTGTTTTTACGCTTCCGCCTGCTCCCTGAACTGTCCGGGAGTAATGCCTACCTGCTTCTTGAAGATGCGGTTAAAATATCGTTGTTGATAGCCGACCTCCCCGGCAATATCGTTGATTTTCAGATCCGTCTCGCGCAGCAGCGTCTTCGCTTTCCCGATTCGAAGCTCCGTCACGTAATCAATGAAGTTAATGCCCGTAAACTGTTTGAAATATTTGCTGAGCGTGTAGGAGTTGGTGCCGACCAAGTCGGCGCATTGTTCAAGCGAAATATCCGAAGTAAAGTGGGCATGTATATATTCGATCGTCGACTCCACGAGCCGTTTCAGCTCGATGTTCGCCCTCGCGTCTCTCTCCTCGATGAAAGGCACGATGACGTTCTTCTTCATCCAGCGGAGCATCTTCTCCGGCTCGCGGATTTGCGACAGATGCCCGAACATGTTCTCCCCGCGGAACAGCTGATGCGGACTGAGACCGGATTGAAGGATGGCATGCTGCATGGTGCCGAACAATTGCAGCATGCTTTGCTGAACATGAATTTCCGTGCCGCGTGCGGAGAGAACCTCCTGCAGGAACAAGGTGACGAGCTGCTCGGCTTCGTCCTTGTCTCCCGCTCTCATCGCGTGGACGATATCGCGTTCGAGCGCAAATGGATAATGCGTCTCGCTGGCGTCGTTGTGGGCGGGCAGCTGCTCCATATGAATCAGCTGATTCTGGTTGACGAACTTCCGGTAGCCGGTCGCGCGCTCCACTTCCATATACATATCGGGAATTTGCTGAATCCGCTCCATCTGGGCGCTGATCGTGATCGTTACCTGCATATGAATGATTCCGTTGATGGCCTTCGTAATATCCGTCCCGAGCGTCTGCAGCCGCCCGGATATCGGCTCGCCATCCGGGTACATAACGAGCACGGCAGCGGTCAAATCATGGAAATTCATGACGCTGTATTGCTCGAATTGGTGCGCCGCAAGCTCCTCGATAATATTGGAAGCCGTGAAGGTCACCAGGCTTTCATCCCCTTGCGAGAACCGCTCGGTCAGGATGTCGTACCCCGTTAGCTGGATATGCATAATGCGGAATTGGTGCTGCTCGATGTCCCATCCGTACAGCTTCATCCTTGCTTTCAGATCCTTCTCCGAATAGGAGCCGAGATGCCCTTGCAGCAGCTGCAGCAGGAAACCCGATCTAACGTGCGCTCTTTGTTCCTCAAGCCTCATGCGAAGATTCAGGCTTTCATTGTGCAGCTGGTTCCACTGATGCTCCAGGAACTGGAATTCATCCATGCCGCGCTCGAGATCCTTGCTTTTATGTCCGGTTAATAGGCCAAGCAGCCTCTCCACCGGCAGATACACCCGGCGCGAAGCCAGCCACGAGAGAATAAGCGCAAGCAGAAGCCCCGACACGCTGACGATAAAGATCGTGTTGGAGAGGGTGATGACCGAAGAGGTGATGGCCGTTATCGGCGTAGCCGAAATATACGTCCATTCGGAGGAAAGCCTCGCCAGCTCTCCGTACGAAACGGAATACGTAATTCCGCCTTGGTCGAGCATGAAGGTTCCCGACGGTTCGGGCCGGCTTAGCACTTCGGCGCGGAGCGCTTCATCGAGGGCCGTTTCTTCGGCATTATCCGCGACGAGCACCTCTCCGTTCTTGTCGAGCAGCATGGTGGACCCTTCATTATAAGGCGTCATGGTCTTGAGCAGATTCATGACTTTATCCCGTTTGAGCTCCGCAACCAGCACCCCGAACGGCGTGCTGCTGTCCCCTGGAATTTTGTGGACGAGAACAATCGGTTTGTAGATGCTCCCGGCGTTGTCCTCCTCGACAGGCAGCCAATCCGTCCAGTAAATATTCGAGCCTTCCCCGATGAACCGTTCAAAGCCGCCAATCCGCTCTCCATCGTCCAGCATGTAGAATTCAGGCTGGAACAACACCGGATCCACCCCGTTGATATACAGCTGGACTTGATTAATGAGAGGATGAGAACCTTGAAGCATGAAGAGCGTCTTGGTAATATCGTAGGTTTCCCTGAACTGATACACGAAGTCCATTTCCTTCAGGCCGGAACCGAAACGCGGGTTAAACGCCCAATGGGAAATATCGAGCTCCACGGAGCCGAATTGGTCGTCGATGTTCTGCGCGCGTTCTTCGATTTGGTTTTGATGAAGCTCCCCGATGTTTTTCTCCATGGGACCGACCGCGAACCAATAGGTAAACACGGCGATAATCAACCCCGGAACGCTTGCGGCCAACAAGAACCATATGAAGCTTTTACGGTAAAAGCTTCGATTTTTTTTCCCTGATTTCATAAAGCCGGACAGTCGCTGCAGCAAGATCCCCCACCCCCACAAATAGATAACAAAAGAAACCGCTTTCAATTTTCGTTATAAATAAATTCACACCTTTTGATTTTTTTAAAAGTATACACGATCAATTCAGGGTATTCCATGTAAAAAAATAGAAGCGATATGTATATTTCCCTTCCCGCGCAAGGAAAAGCCTTGGACACCAAGGCTTTATCACTGTCGCTTATCCCTAAGCACGGGGGAACAAATCAATTGGCAGCTTCTTCACTTCTTCCGCGACTAGCCGCGCGATCCGTTCCGCTCCCGTTTCGGTGAAATGCGTGTGGTCGGTACCGTTCACCGAAACCATGAAGTAGCTTCTCGCCTCTTCAACCCCGACGGACGCATACTCATCCAGGCTCCTGCTCATCAGATCAATGAGAAACACCTCTTCCTCGGCGGCCAGCTGCTTCATCGCATGGCAGTAATCCGGGAAATCGTTCAGGAAGACGCCATTCTCCGCATGCAGTCTCCCGACCGGCGTGATCAGCACCGGGATCGCGCCGCGGCCACGGGCTCCTTCGATGTACAGCTTCAGATAGGACCTATAATCGGTATAAGGATCCGTGTATCGTTCGGGTCTGCTCTTCGTGGAGTCATTGTGGCCCATCTGGACGAACAAATAGTCGCCTTCCCGCATCTCTTCCAAGATCGCGTTCAAACGCCCTTCCCCGACGAACGTCTTCGAGCTTCTGCCTCCGATCGCCCGGTTGACGAAGCGGACTTCGTCCGGAAAATATTCGGCGATAAATTGACCCCAGCCCGCCTGCGGCGCATGCTCCGGCTCATAGGTCTGCACCGTGGAATCACCGGCCAGAAAGACGCTTACTTTATATGTCATGCAATCCTCTCCCCTATAGAACATTGGTTCGTTTGTTTGCACGACTATTGTAAGCGTCCGTTCTATCCCCTGCAATTGCACTTTTTTGCAGCCGTGGTTTCCAGCCTCTTGAACGCATCTCGGAGAGCGGGTTCCCGAGAGCTTGTCCGACTATCTGTGATCGTGCACCTCTCTGTGATGCGCGCGAAAAGGAAAAACGACCGCCCCGGCGGGCTGAGCCCGTTAACCGTGGCGGTCATTCATTTAGCCTATATTAAATACCCGTGAACAGAATGCTGATATCCTCGTTGCCGTTTTTCGTCTTCCATCCATTGAAGCCGGCCGCGTCGGTGATGCCGGGTTTGAACGTGAGAGCATACACTCGGCCCGGCGTCAGGTCCTTGGCCAGCTTCAGCGTCACCTCGGTAACGACCGCTCCCGTATTGTTCAATTCGTCGTGGGAGATGCCGACGGCGTCTCCACCCTGCTCTTGGAGAGCGAAGGACGTTTCATTTACGTTTTTCACGGGCTCGCTGAAGACGACTTTGATCGTCGTCCGATTCATGACGATCACCTGTTTCGCGTAAGGCGCCTCGTTGGCGGCGACGGTTCCGGCAAACGTAAGTTCGTTCGCGCCGTCCTGCGTGAGGAGCGACGACACGCCCGTTACCCTCGCCGTATATACGTGGCCGGGTTGGAACAACGCCGGATTCGAATCGGAGCCGGTGCGGAATTGGACGACAACGACTCTATTCGTTCCCGGCTTGCGTACGGCGTATTTGCTCCAGCCGGTCATCGAGACGTTAGCCCCGTTATCCTTGAGAATCGTAACGACAAGCGATCCGATGTCCGAATCTTTGATATCTCTGTCGAACGTGACCTCGATCGTGTTCTCGTTAACCGCCGCGATGCTTTGAAGCTTCACGGGGAGAACCGGATTCGAGATGCCTCCGAACAGCAGACCGGATTTCGTATCCATCACGTTGCCGGACAGATCGGGGATGCCCGAGACGGTCAGGCTGTATACGGTTTTGTCTTGCTGGGCGGAGGTTCGCAGAGTAACGGTGCGTCCTTCGCTATCCAGGGTGGCCGATACGATCGTCAAGCCGCTGATGCTGTACCTTCCCGTCTGAACGGCGATGTCGCGATTCACCTTCTCGCTGAATTTGACGGTCAGCGAGGCGTCGGCGTTCACTTTAAACTCCGATTCGACGATGGTCGGCTTCGTCCCGTCGTTGCTGCCGACGATGGACAGATCCGAGCGCGTATCCATCACGTTGCCGGCGAGATCCTTGACGTTCTTGACGGTGAGCCAGTATCGGACGTTGTCCGCCTGATTCGACGTGGTGAGCGTCACCTGTCTCTTGTCGGTCGAAAGCTGGATCGACGTTACCTTCAAGCCGCCGGAGAACGAATAATGGGATGGATTCGTAGCCGTCCCGTTCTCAACCGGCTCGGAGAAGGTCAAGACATAGATACGAGACGTCACGCGGTCGAACGCGGTGATCGTCGGCTTCGTCATGTCCGATCTTGTGGACGTATACGCCCATGACCGGCCGTCGACCGTTAAGAAATGCGTACGGTTCTCGAGCTGGTAGCCTGTCGTGAGCAATACCGACATCCCGTCGGCGCTGACCGTCGCGAGATGGATAGGCACAACGTTACCGAGATCGTCCCGCAGCGTGAATCTGCCGATATCCGCCGACTCGGCCTTCGCCTTTAGATTCACCCGTACCGTCTGAACATTCAGCGCCTCGACCGACCTCACGTCGAGCAGACTTCCCCAGCCCGTATAGACCGCGTAGATCGCTTCCACGAGCACGCCTCGCGTGGCGTTGACCGTATAGTCCTCCCGAGGGGCAATCCAGCCTTTGCTGATTGCGGTTCCGACCGCATTCTTCGCCCATGGCGATACTTTGCCCGCGAAGACGACGTTAGGGTAAGCGGATACGTTATTGACCTTCAGCAACACGACCGCAAGCTCTTCCACCTTCACGGGCGCGGTCGGCTCGAATCGGTTATTCCCTTTGCCGACCATAAGCCCTGAGTTGCGAACCGCCTGAACCGCCGTGAACGACCAGCGCGTCTTCAGCACGTCCGCGAACGCGGGCGTCGTATTGGAATGAGGCAATTCGAGAAGCTTGTAAAGCACGGTTGCGAATTGTTCGCGGGACATGGATTCGTGAAGGCGGGAGGACCCGTCCTCGAAGCCGGTCATGATGCCCTGCTGCTTCAGTACTTGGAATTTCTCCTCCGTCGTGAGCCCTGCCGCGCCTGCGGCCGGGACGGAGAGGGTGAGCAGCATCGCGAACGCGAGCAATGCTAGGGCGATTTTCCTCATTATGGCATTCCTCCTATAGGATATATGCCGGCACCGCGGTAGAACAAATAGTCCGAGAACAAACGCTAGCCGGCAATGTACCTATTTAACGATGCCGGATAGGAAAATGTTTCTGTCGAAACCTGTTATATCCAAAACTAGTCAAAGTTCGAGCAAACCTCCGGAAATTCGCCTCTCTTTCCCATTCGAATGACTGTATACAAAGAGTCCGTGTCGACTCGAACCCGCCCGCCTCCGGAGCCGTCAGGCTCGGGCAGCAGCTCGCGGCGAATCGGATACATCATCTCCGGGGCGCTGTGGCGTCCCGCGTCCTGCAGCAAAACCGTAAACCGAAGGCGCTTCGGCTGTTCTTCGTTCAGCACGTGCAGCTGAAGCTCTCCCTGCTCCGTCAACATCCATGTCGTCAGCGTTTGCTCAGGCAATCCTTCCACCCGGACGGAAGGCGGAGCCCAAGCCTGCATCAGCCCGCGAAGCCATTGGCCCGGCCAGTGCCACCGCTGCCCTTCCTGCTCGGCAAATCCTGTCTGAACGGCAAGCGTCCCCCTCGCCATCGCGAACAGGTCAAAGCCAACCAAAACAACCTCGCCTGCTCCAGTCTGCCGCCGAATGACAGCCGGAGCGCCCAGCTCGCCGGAAGGCTCGGGTGACCGCCAAGCCATCCACCGCTCCGCTGCCGTATCCTCCTCGAACAAGGGAGCCGAGAAGCGTCCCCACACGGCGGTACCCGGGAGCGGATCCATTCTTAACCGCGGCCCGCATACGGCCAGCGGTCCCTTCAAAGGCTCCTCGCATAGAACATGCTCCGGATCGAATTGCAAATAGCTGCCGATCCCGTTCTGCTGGTAGCGCGTATCTCGCCCAAGCAGCCTGCAGCCGAATAACGATTCCCAGATCGCTTCCCCTTCCGGACCGTACAACGTGCCGTCTCGTTGTCTCGGCACATCATCCAACGTCACGATAGCCCGGCCGCCCGCGCGGACATATTGCTCCACTCGGAGCCATCCTTCCAACGTCATCGACTGCGCGCCCGGAACCAGCATCAGCCGGCCCGAGCGTTCCTCGCGCCACTCCTCCGCTTCGATAATCCGGCAGCCTCGGCGCTTGGAAGCGCAGAGCGACATGGCCGTCTGCACCGCTTGAAGATGGACGCTGGACCGTTCCCACCAGTGCGGCTGGAATCGGCTGTATGCGGGATCGAATCGATGCGACAATTCGCTATACAGGATCGAGATGTCGCTCGGCGGCGCGCCCTGGCCCCAGAAGGCCTCGGCTGCCGACACCAGCTTATAGGCGGCTTCGATCCGGTCCCACTCCGGTCCTACCGGACTGCCGTCTGCTTTCATCGACTCGCTGTACAGGAACGGGCGGGCGCCCTGCATGCCAATGCTGATCAACTCCCTCGCCACTCGGGTTACCGGCGTATGATCATAGACGCTGCCGATATTGCCCGGCCCGACCTGAGGGCATGTCATCGTGTCCCGGACAAACCCCGCCGACAAAAAATTGCCCGCCCACGGCTCCGCGAAATGGTAATCGTAGACGCGGCGTATGGAACGAGGCATGCCGGCATTGCAGCCGTTCGTCGTGAACATCGTCCCCGGGCTGACTTCCTGAATCAACTCGTGCACGCTTCTAGCGAAGGGCAGCCAGTACTCGGCCTCCTCGTAATCATACAGCTCGCGCCAACGCTCATTCGCCTCGCTGCCCAGCGGCATGCTGCGCCCCGTCGCCTTCTTATATTGCTCCTGGCATGGGCCGCAGAAGCACAGCACGGAGGGGAAGCAATCGAGATACAGTCCCTCCGGCTTATAATTTTCGAGAATTTCGCGCAGCTGGGCCAGCATGTACTCCCGATATCCGTGGCGAATGCAGCAGCGGAACCAGCGCCCTCCCGCCCGAATCGGCCGTCCTTCCGCATCGATAGCCTTCCACTGCGGATGCGATTTGGCTGCATAATGATCCGTATCGACGCTGTAATAGACCGAGACGGCTGCCCCGGCTCCTTCTCCGGCTTGCTTCAGCGCCTGCAGCAGATCCAACCCGGCTTCCGCCGCTTTGGGATGTACCGGTCCGATTCGGCTCGGATAATACGCATACCCCCAGTGGTCCTTCGCGTAGACAATCATGTTATCGAACCCCGCGGCGCGTATCCGATCCGCGTAGACCGAAGGATCGAACCCCGCGAAGGTCACTTCCGGCAAATCTCCCCGATGGCAATCAATCAAATAGCCTCTCCTACCTGACAGCAGCTTGTTATTCATTGTCAAACGCCGCGGCCCCCTTTCATCAAAGGCTTTCCATGAAGCTCACCCGCAGAGCTGGAGTGACGGCATCTGCGGGTGGGCGGTTGAAGCAGCTCTATTTCATTGTGGAAGCTTTGGCTTCATAAGCCTGCTGGTAAATTTCCAGATAACGCTTCAGATTCATCTGTTCCAGACTCTTGAGGTAATCGTCCCAATCCTTGGTCAAGTCCTTATCGCCGGTAATGAACCGCGCCAGCGATTCGTCAACGTAGTCATTAATCGTCTTCTGCAGATCCGCCAGCTCCGCCGACTGCTCGCTCGTAAAGAACAGATTCGGCAGCACCATGTCCCCGCTTGCCCGATAAGGCTCGTAATTCTCTTTCGTTTCCTTGAACAGCATCGGCTCCAGCGATTGCTCCGGATTGTTCACTTCACCCAGCCGCATATCGTTCGAACGATAGGACGGACCGGTCTGCGCCCATGAGTCGTTCTGGATCTGCCCGTCCGGCAGCAGCCGTTTCCATACGGCCGGCTTCCCGTTAATGCCGATCTCGCCGTCCTTCGCCCACGTCCACTGCTTCTCCGGGATACCGACGACGGAACGGAGCGTCATCTCCAGGTCGTACAGCGCGTCGGCCAGACGGAAGGCGGCCTCCGGATTTTTGGCCGCTTTCGTAATAACGAAGTTGCCTCCGTTCGGATGATAGGTGCCGACCGGCGCGACTTGTAGCCCGCCTGATCCCTTGAGCGGCGCCAGCGTCGTGTATTCCTTCCATCTGCCGCTCGCGCCGTTGTCTTGCGTCAGCTCGCCCATATAACCGGCTCCCGATGCCCCAAGAATCGGCACGTCCGGATTCTCGCCGAGCTGCCTGAGCTGGGCGCCGTCCTGCGTCAACGCCTGCGGATCGAGCAGCTCTTCCTCATACAGCTTGTGCAGGTAAGCAAGCCCTTCCTTCCACTCCGGCTTATCGAACGGCACGTCTGCTTTGCCCCCGTTCAGATAGACGTAGTTGGCGGGGTTGTAGATAAACGCGTTCATCAAAAACTTGTCGACCCGGGTTTCCCAGCCCTTCGGTCCTCCGGAGAGCGGGATTTCGTCCGCTTTGCCGTTCTTGTTCGGATCCCGCGTCTTGAACGCCTTCAGCATCTCGTAAAACTCGTCGGTCGTGGTCGGCTTGGCGATGCCGAGCTCATCCAGCCAAGGCTGGTACACCCACATCTTCTGTATCATCGAGCAGTGATAGCAGTCATTCGGGCTTGGCAGGGCATAGATGTTGCCGTCCGGCGTCGTTATCGCTTCCTTGATGAGCGGATTCTCTTCGAATATCCGTTTCGTTTCTTTGCCGTATTTGTCAATGAGGTCGTTAAGCGGGATGATAATGCCTTGGCTGCCGTAGACCATTTGCTGCGCGTTGGATACCCACATGCTCATAATGACATCCGGCAGATCGCCTCCGGCAAGAACCAGATTCAGCTTCTCGGCCGCCGCGCTGCTCGGCACGATGTCCCATTCAATATGGATGTTCGTCTTCTCCTCTAAATATTGGGTAAAGGCATTGGTCGCGAAATTTTCCACGGCGCCATTCTCCATCGCCATGATGCGAATCGTCGTTTTCTCTTTGGTAATCGGGAATTCGCCGGCAGGAGACACTTTCTCCTCCGCAACAGGCGCCGGTTCCGCTGTGGCCTGGTTATTGCCTCCTTCTCCGCTGGCGGCCGTCGGATTCGGATTCCCTTCGTTTTTCGCGCAGCCCGCCAGAATGATCATCAGACTGATGAAGATTAGCAGCCCTGCTCGCATTCTCTTTTTCATGCTTGAACCCTCCTTGTTTACGTTCGCAGTCCATATTAACCTTTCAACGACCCAATCATGACGCCTTTAATGAAGTGCTTTTGCGCGAACGGGAATACCAGCATCAGCGGCAGGGTTGCCACTACGATGAGCGAGTATTTCAGCAGCTCGCTTAGCGCTTGCCGGCGGGACAGCTCCGTCACGTCGGCTATCATGAGAGGACTGATTTGATTTTGGATCAAAATTTCTCGCAGCACGATTTGCAGCGGATACAGCTCGCGGTCATGCAGGAATAGCAACGCGGTGAAATATTGGTTCCAGTGGGCCACTCCGTAGAATAAAGCGATCACCGCGATAATCGGCCCGGACAGCGGAAGGACGATCTTCCATAAGAAAGAGAAGTCGGTGCATCCGTCGAGCTGGGCGGCCTCGAGCAGCTCCTCCGGAATCGTCGTCTGGAAATACGTTCGTGTCACAATCATATTCCATACCCCAAGCGCCCCCGGAATAATGATGGCCCACACGGTATTGAGCATCCCGAGCTCCTTCACGAGCAGATAGCTGGGGATCAACCCTCCGGAGAACAGCATCGTGAACAAAAACAGAAACAGGAGGAGCTGCCTGCCGTAAAAATCCCGTCTCGCGAGCGGATAGGCCGCCAGAATCGTCACGACGATGTTCACCGCCGTCCCCGCGACCGTATAAACAATCGAATTCAAGAAGCTTCTGCCGATCAAGTTATGCTTCCATACGGCTTCATAGCCGTCGAGCGTAGGATTTACGGGCAGCAGCCACACTTTGCCGGACATGACGGCCAGCGGATCGCTGAAGGAAGCGCTTACGATAAAAACGAGCGGATAGAGCACGACGAGCAGAAAGATGGAGAGAAGCAACATATTGATTCCGCTAACCAGCTTATCTCCCCGCGACTCCGCCAGCGTATAGGGCCTCATTGGTCTTCCCTCCCTCCTACCATAGACTAGACTGGCCGGCTCGCCGGGCGATCTTGTTCACCGCGACCAACAGGATAAGGCCGATAATCGATTTAAACAGTCCGATTGCCGTTGAATACGAGTAATTCACCACTTGGGAGGTGAAAGCAACCTTGTACACATACGAATCGATCACTTCGGAGGTGCTCAAATTGAGGGGGTTCTGCATCAGCAGCACCTTCTCGAAGCCGCTGTCCAGTATGGTCCCCGTATTCAAGATCAACAGAATCACGGCGACGGGCATGATGCCGGGCAGATCGATATGCCACATGCGCCGCAGCTTGGATGCGCCGTCGACGACAGCCGCCTCGTGCAGCACCGGATCGACGCTCGCCAGCGCGGCCATGTAGATAATGCAGTTGAAGCCTACGGTTTGCCAGATGCCCGACCAGACGAAGATCGATTTGAAATACGATGGATCGTTCATGAAGCCGACCGCCTCGAAGCCAAACAACCGAATAAGGTTGTTCACGAGCCCATGGCGCGGCTCCAGCATCTCCAGAATGATGCCGACCATGACGACGATGGAAATGAAATAAGGAGCGTAGCTCACCATTTGAACCGTGTTCTTAAACAGCCGGTTCTTCACGTCATTCAAGCTCAAGGCGAGCAGAATCGGGAACGGAAATCCGGCAGCGAGCGAATACAGGCTGAGAATAAGCGTGTTGCTCAGGATGCGGCCGAATTCGTAAGAACGGAAAAATCTTTCAAAGTGCTCCAAGCCGACCCACTCGCTGCCCAGAATACCCGTCGAAGCCGTATAGTTTTTGAAAGCGATGACAATTCCGTACATAGGCACATATTTGAACAGAAGCAGGTAGAACAACGGAAGGGCGATTAAGGCGTACAACCGCCATCCTCGTTTCATTTTCCGCCAGGCAGACGTTTTTTTCGCTGCCGGCGCGGCCGGGGTCCTGACGGATGCTCGCATATCCCGTTCGTACACCTCCCTTGCAAGGAATGGAATCGTTTTCTGCAGAAAACTGTAGCTCCACCTTACCTTGGCTTCGATTTCTCGTAAAGCTGAACCTGTTCGCGCATTGTTCCATAGTTAAGAAAGGCCCCTTCACTCGCTTGTGCAGCGGATCGGGGGCTGTGCAACGGTTAAGAACTTGGGGTTTGAAGACCTTCTTTTCCAATTCCGGATTCCCTATAAGTCGTCGCACTGAGACCGTGCATCCGCTTGAATGCGCGTCCGAAGGTATTAAGCGAGCTGTAGCCGACTTGCAGCGCGATATCGTATATCGGCAGACGAGTGTTCAAGAGCAGCCGGCGCGCCTCGTTCATCCGGACTTTCTCCAAGTAATCGGAGAAGTTCTCTCCGGTCTGCTCTTTGAAGAACTGGGACAAATAAACGCGGGAGATATCCAGCTCCGCAGCCGCGCTTTCCAGACAAAGCTCCTGCTCGGCATAAGCTCGCTCGAGAAGCTGTGTAATGCGCGAGAGCAGAGCCTGGTTGCCGCTTTTCTTCCGGTCGCCGGCCTGCCTGCAGATCTTCTCGACGGCCTGCTGCGCTTGCCGCAAGCCCTCTTCCAATGCCTCGAAGCCTAACGGCGAGTCCGTACGGCCGGTCATGAACTCGAGCAGCGGCTGGGTCTCTGCTCCCGCCTTCGCGTATAGCTTGAACACCGTCCCCCATACCTCATGAAATAACAGTCTCAACATAGGGATCGTGAGATGTCGGTTTGTCAAATTGGCCTCGCGCAGTTCGTCGAAAAGCCGGGCCACCCCCTGCTCGTCGCCGGCCGCCGCGCAGTTGATCAGCCTGGTCTGCAGCTCCGGCGGATAATAGTAGAGATGATGCTCTCTCGGAGTGTCATCATAATGAATGATTCCTGGCTGGTTGCGCCAAGCTGAATAGTTCAGCGCTTGGCGAGCCTCTTCGAAGGATCTGGCGAGCTCGATTAGAGAAGGATACACGCCTCCTGCGGCCAGAATCGGCGTCGCTTCGGCTTCTTCGCCGGCCCGCGCGTATAGCTGCTCCAGCAGCTGCGCCAGCTCCTGCCGGCATTGTCCCTCCCGGGCATCGCTTAGGGCGAACAACAGCACGATTTGGTCCGCGGCCATGTCATGCAGAAGTCCGCGGGCTCCAAGTGCCTTCGCCAGCAGCTCTTTGAACCGCAGCCGCACGATGCCAAGCTCCTGCCACAAGTCCGCATGGTACGATAAGCGTTCATATCCGCGAAGCTGCACGATGACTGCGGCGTAGTACGGCGCGCCCGCAAGCTCCATGCCGACGTGAGAGGATTGTGCTGCAGCTTCTTCGGGGTCCGTAATGTCGCCCTTCAGCAAACGTTCGGCGAAAGCCGATCGGAGCAGGGGCGCTTGCTCTTTCAGCTGGCTCTCCAGCTTATCGTTATTGTCCATTAGAATCGCGAGCTTGTCGCGGATCAATCGGTAAATATCGCGGCGGGAGCCGACATCTCCTCCGAAGCGATTGGCTAGCTGGTTAAGAATGGATTGTACGGGTCGACTGCTGCGGTAAGCGAGCCAGCAGGAGATCGCGATGCCGCCCCCCAGCGCAAAGACGAGAATCGTCATGAAGATCGTCTTGATGTAATCGGCCTTCTCCAGGATGACGTGCTCCGGCTGCGCGGCCACGTAGGTCCAGCCATTGTACTCGGAGGTCGTATAGGTGACGAACATCGGACGGCTTCGAGTCGGCTCTAGAACTCCCTCTCCTCCGATCAGTTCGCCGCGGCTGACAGGGATGGCTTCCGCTTCCGCGACCCTTTCGCCCGAGCGCGAAGAAACCGAGCTTACGACTCTCCCCTGCTCATCCAGTATATAAGCGATCCCCCCATCGGAAATATCAACGCCGCCGAGCAGCTTTTGGATCTCCTTGTTGTCGATGAGAATGGCGATAACCCCTTTTTGAAAGCCGGGATTGCCGATCGACTGAAGCACCGTAACCAGCGAATAAGGCTGTCTGTTATAGGTGACCTGCCCGGCTGGCAGCACCTCTTTCGAATAGTAGGCGTCCATCCACCTTGAACGCCATTCTTCATAGGATTGACCTTTTATCTGCATCACATGGTCGTAAAACTTAGGCATTTCATAAATCGTATCGTCCGAGAGGACGAGCCCGCTGCGGGAATAAAGGATAAAATAGTCAAACACGAAGTTATTGTAGAGAGAATAACTCGCTAATCGCTTCTGTGTATCGAGCAGCAAATACGTCGTCGCGCCCTGGAACGGCTCTTCGATGTCCTGCAGCCTGGTCAGCCTTGAATCGCTGTACAGCTCCTGCGCGATCCGGTCGATATCCGCCAGCCTTCGGTCGAGCGTGGTGCGGCTCTGCTCCAGCAGACTGCGGTTCACCTTGACCGATTCCTCCCGCAGAAGCTCGGTCGTTCTCTCCTGTACAATCCAGCCTACAGACATGAACAGCACCAAAAAAACCAAATACGGCGCCACCATAAGAACGAACACTTTATTTCGTTCAACGATCCGCAGCACGGCCTTCCCCTCCCCGGCAGCTATTGCAGCCTTTTTTCCGCCTTTCTTCCATTATGAATCGAAAGCGTTTTCCGCACAATGTGCATTCCGTCATCCGTTCGGCTAAAATTAAGAGAAGCTTGCGGCATGATAGACTAATAGAGAGCTCGTCCATTATTTTCTATTGAAAGAGAGGCGTTTGCGCAAATGGAAAAGACGAAGCTGGGCCGAACCGGTCTCCAAGTTACGAAGCTGAGTTACGGCGCTATGGAAATCCGAGGGCCGCGGGTATGGAGCGGCAGACCCGTGGAGGATGCGGAAGCCGACCGGATTCTAAATGCCGTACTCGATGCCGGCATTAATTTTATCGACACGTCCTATGATTATGGGCGGAGCGAAGAGTTTATCGGCCGATTTATCAGCCATCGCCGGGAGGAATACTATCTCGCCACCAAATGCGGCTGCACGCTTGTCGATCATGGCGACCATGACGAAACTCCGCATGTGTGGACGCGGGACAACTTGCTGCACAACATAGAAACTAGCCTGAAAAGAATGAAAACCGATTATGTCGATCTCTTGCAGCTGCACGGGCCTACGGTGCGGCAAACGGAGGAAGGAGAGCTGGTCGACGCGCTTAGGGAAATACAAGCTTCCGGCAAAGCGCGATGGATCGGCATATCGTCCTACCTCCCTCATCTCCCCTCCTATGTGGATTCGGGCGTGTTCGATACGTTTCAGCTTCCGTACTCCGCGTTGGAACGCGAGCATGAGCAGTGGCTGACGAGAGCCGCCGCGACAGGCGCAGGCATCATCGTCCGCGGTGGCGTCGGACAAGGGGAGCCTGGCCATGGCCGCGGCTCCGCGGACCGCTGGGCCGTCTGGGAGCAAGCGAGGCTGGACGAGCTGCTGGAGCAAGGCGAGACGCGCACCGGGCTGCTGCTCCGCTATACGTTGTCCCATCCCGACATGTCGACGACGATCGTCGGCACGAAAAACCCGCTCCACTTGGCAGAGAACCTGCGTTTTGCCGAGAAGGGCCCGCTGCCCGCGGATGTCTATCGCGAAATGAAATCGCGTCTTGAAGCTCTGCCTAACTAACGGCTCGCGAAGCTGCACCCTCGCTCCTGTCTTCTAAGCAGGCGGCGAGGGTGCTTGTTTTTGGGAACACCGGCCTATACGCCAACCAACAGAGATCATGGTTCCGTCATCGTCGTGACAGCATTGATGACACCCTGTCACTTGTTGCCAAATCTAGCAGCTTTATAATGAGAACTGTGAGGGAGGTGAGACTGATGAAAATCGAAATCCGCGAAGTGGAAAACCTGACGCCGACGGCTATCCATGAGAATCCCGAGGTACTAACCGAATTCAAAATCTAAGAAGGTCAGCCGAAAGAGCCGTACGCTTGTGTACGGCTCTTTCCCAAAAATCGATGGATCAGGAGACTCTAACGATGATGAATCCCGCTTTAAAATCATACTGCCGGCAAGTCATGAGCCGGGATCTTGATGTTATACGGTTCAAAATGGAGCGAACGACGCTTGAAATCGACGATCCCGACGGCAGCATCTATGCGTTTATCCAGCTGCTGGACGGCTCGCGCGGCGTGGAAGAAATCGCGCGGGAACGCCAACTAACGCTGCGCGAAGTAGAGGAAGGCCTATCGATGCTCGACCGTTATCGCCTGTTAACCTGCGGGACGGCCGATCCCTCCGGCTTGACGGAGCGCGAGAAGCTTCGCTACAAAAATAATTTCACTTACTTCTCTTTGTACGAAAGCTTGGCCGAAAGCCGCTTCGACTTTCAGAAAAGGCTGAAGGAAGCAACCGTAGCCGTCGTCGGCCTGGGGGGAGGCAGCGTTATCGCCGCCTGGCTCGCCGCGATGGGCGTCGGGCGCATCATCGGTGTCGACTTTGACCGGGTCGAGCTGAACAATTTGAACCGGCAGTTCTTCTATACCGAGGACGACGTCGGCGAATACAAGACGATTGCGCTGCAGCGGCGCCTGCTCGCTTTGAATCGCGACGTGCGGGTCGAGGTGCACGAGCGCCGGATCGACAGCGCGCGGTCGCTGTCGGATATCGTAGAGCAGGCGGACCTTGTGGTCGGCGCCATCGATACGCCGCCACTGTTGGGCTCCCGCTTCGTTAACAGCGCCTGCCTGAGCCGGCGCGTCCCCTCCTATTACCTTTCGATCGGCAACCGGCTCGGCTTCTACTTCCGAGTGCTCCCGTACGAGAGCGGCTGCACCGATTGCCGGGTTATGCACATTATGCGGAACGACCCTTCGGCGGCCGAACGAATTCGGCGTCAAGTCTCCGGCGCCGCGGCCGATGCCGATGCCGGCAATCCGGGCTTCGCGCCTAATGTGGCCATGATGACCGCGCTGGTCGCCGCCGACATCGCCAAACAACTAACCGGCTACGCTTCCCTTCCCGATATGGCTTTTGGTATTGTGCCGTTCCATGATATGGATATCTCGAGAAGCCTCATCCCCCGCTATCCCGATTGCCCGAGCTGCGGAACGGCGTCGTCGGACTCCAGGGCGGTCGAGCCGGTCTCGATGGAGCAGCTGCTGGATGCAGCGGAAGCCGTCTCGACGGGGACGCGGGATAGGGAGACTCCATCATGAGCGAATGGGATGCATCCTCTCGCGTCGACCTCTCCCATCTGACCGTCCAGCGGGACGGAGATGAATATACGATCGGAGACCCGCGCATACCGCGCTTCATCCGGGTACCGGAGCCCGCCGTGTACGTGATCGAGCGCGCGGACGGCACCCGAACGGTGTTGGAGGTGCAAGAACTCATCTTGCGGGAGCGGGAGCTCGACGTCGATGTCCTCGACTTCGTGACCCAGCTCCAGAAGCTCGGGCTCGCGGCCGCTGCGGTCCCGGCATCAGAGACGCGGACGAAATCTGTAAACGACCGGCTTGTCCGGCGGATCGGCGCCCTCTTCTTCACGGGCAGCGCCGCATGGGTTTATGTGGCCGCGCTTGCCGCCGTTATTCTCCTCTTCGCCCTGCGCCCCGAGCTCCTGCCTCATTATCGCGACATGTTCGTGCTGCCGTACGTCGGGGCAAACGCGCTGCTCGTTTCGGTTCTCGCCTGCCTCCTTATTTTCCTCCACGAATGCGCTCACCTGCTGGCAGCCCGCGGCTTAGGCGTGCCGGCTCATATGAGAGTAAGTATCCGATATATCGTCATCGTCGCCGAGACCGAGATGACCGGCTTATGGGGGCAGCCGCCGGCGAAGCGCTACTTCCCTTACCTCGCCGGCATGGCGTGGGACACTCTCCTGATCGCGGCGGCTCTGCTCGTGCAGCTTGCCGTGGAGCCAGGCAGCTTCGCCCATGACATCGCCCGGCTTGTCGTCCTGCTGCTAATGCTCGGCATCCTCTCGCAGTTCATGGTGTTCCTGCGGACGGATCTATACTTCGTGCTCGGCAACGCCACCCATTCCGCCGACCTCGCCCGCAGCGGCCGATTGTTCCTGCGCAAGCTGTGGCGCAAGGACGGCGATACGATCGAAGCGTGGCGGCGCTTGCCCGTCACGGAGCGCCGGGCGGCCGCCTGGTTCGGCGCCGTATACGCCATCGGCATCGGGGCGATGACCGTTTCTTTGCTCCTCTACAGCTTGCCGGGCGCCTATACCGCGATTCAGATGGCCGTGCGGCAAGTGTCCGAAACCCCCTCCCATTCCGTCCCCTTCTGGGACGGCGCGATCATCCTCTTCCTGGCGGGAGCGCGGCTGCTGCTCTATTTGAAGGGAGCCCGCACGGCTTTTCGGGTACGAAGAGAGCGCAAGCTTCGGGCTTGAATTCAATGCCAGCAGATTCTTACTATGGCTGCCCTTCAAGAGGCGGCCTCTTCTCGTTCTGTTGGAGGAACATGCACGAACAAAATAGCAGCCGCTACGGCTGCCCAGATGTCTATATTATTCTTCTTTATATTCCAGTATATCCCCAGGCTGGCAATCTAAGGCCTTGCAGATCGCCTCCAGAGTCGATAATCGAACCGCTTTGGCCTTCCCGTTTTTTAAGATCGAAAGGTTCGCCATCGTGATGCCTACCCTCTCCGACAGCTCGGTTACGCTCATTTTCCTTTTCGCCAGCATCACGTCAATATTAATAATAATCGCCATAATAATCACCTCAGACCGTCAAATCATTTTCGGATTTAATATCGATGGCTTGTTTGAGCAGCCTTTGGAGAACGGCGGCAAAAACGGCTATCACCATGGCGGCAAATATAATGACCATCCCGATGAGGATGATGCCCGGCGCATCGTCTTTCTCCGCGATAAGATAGTAGAGCGGCAGGCCAACCACATGCAAGCCGCTGACCGCGACCGCGCAGTTTTTAATATTTTTCAGAGCCCGAACCGACAATTCGGAGAACGCTTTGTTCTTATCGATATAAGTGAGAAGCTTAAAGGCCTGATACAAAGCGATGTAGAAAGGAATCGCCGACGCGTACAAATCAAGGAACACCAGATATTTCAGATACGTATGCTCCGGATACAATTCCGCCGCAAAATTCGCGACCTCAGGTACCGCGAATATACAAAGCGCAAGCACCGGAATCCCAAAAAGAATGACAGCCGCCTTCAAAAAGATTGTTGTTCCACGTTCCATAGAAAGCCCCTCGCTTATCGTTGAAATTACATTGAGTTTAGCAAAATGTTTATTGTTTTGCAATAAAAAAGTAATGGTATATAATATATAATGGCTGAAAAAGAAAACCCGCCGACTATCGATGGCGACAGCTGGCGGGTTGTTCGCGTTCCTTATTCGTTTTCTTCTTCGGACGCTTTGTAAGGCTGTCTGGCGGCCTGGTTAATGCTGCGGTCGAGCTCCGACTCGCCTTGAATTTCGACGGCGGCCTGAGCCTGATTGTTCAGCTGATGCTCGGCTTGTCCAATTCCATGCGCGCCTTGATGGCCACGGCTTGAAGTCATGGTTTCACCCTCCTCTTCGTTGTACGGCTTTCAGCCATAACCTTACATTGAACAAAATGGCAGAGGATTATGCGTCGGCAATTCCGACGAGGCTATTATAGGTCGCCCAGATCGACCCTTTACTGGCGATGCCTGCCGATGCGCTGCAGCGCCGCATGCTTGCGGAGCTGTTCTCGCTGCGGGACATGCAGCAGTTCGTCGATTTGGCCAAGCCTCAGTCGTTCGGCCCGTTCGCGATCGTCAGCGTGCCCTCCAACGCTTTTTTGCTCTATGCGTTATGTTATTTGATCATTGTCCTGCTGCTTGGCGTTCGCGCTTTCCGCAAAAAAGATCTGTGAGTCCGATTCCAAAGCAAACGAACAAAACCCCCGGCCGCTTGCCGGGAGCTTGTTCGTTATCGCTAACCTCGCTTTATACAGATGAAGTAAAGCGCTTCCCTAGTTATCGCTTGAAACGGATGAAGCGGGATGATAGGCAGGCGGCACGAGCAGCCACCCTTTCTTGATCATCAGCTCTCGAAACGTTATCGAGAAAGCGGCTTTCTTCATCTGATACTTCGCGAACATAGCCGCCACATCCGGCCGTACCGACTCCGTCATACCGCGGCAAGCATACGTAATGCCCAGCACGATATTGAAGCTGAGCAGATTCGCGATCTCTTCATCTGATAATTTGGCGTTGTCGGGAAGCGTTCGAAAATCTCCAACCGCTTTATCCGGGGTGGTTTTAGGCAAAGGCACGCCTTCATCTCTTAGAAACTCCTGCAATTCCGTGCGAATAGGATGATGGACATTATGGATGACATCCTTTATTTTTTCCTTCAGCTCGGGATCCTGCGCGGTATTCAAAGAAATTTCTTCCCCTCGCAGCGTTTGTTCGGTCGCCGTCAAATAAAACCAGAGATTCATGACTTCTCCGACATGCAGAGGCGGTTTTTTTCCATCGCTGAACGGAAGAATCGCGTCTTTCAGTATTTCCAGCAAATTCATTGGCTGCATCTCCACTTTTTTCTGTTAGTGTTGCCGTTATCCCCAGTCGGCTATGCAGCATGAATTGCCTAATTATGTGAAATATTTGCTTGCAAGCTTTTCGGCGGTTCTCGTCGCTAGCGCCTGCGTGGTCAAAGTCGGATTCGCCCCGCCCAATCCGTTGACATGCACGCTGTTATCTGCTATATATAACCGGTTCACCTGCAAAGCTTCACAGCTTGTATCAACCACGTATCCCATCCTCATGGTGCTTTCGATATGAATCATGAGAGAAGCCGGCCAGTCCGTCCGGTGTATGTTCTTGGCCCCTGCCTTATGAAGAAGCTCGGCGGCGATTCGGACAAGCGCTTCGCGATTACGGGAGGCCCGCGGACCGGGAATATAATGGACAAGCGGAATCGGACCGTGCTCGTCTTTCTGGACGGGATCGATTCCGACCCCGTTGCGCGGGTCAACCTCCTCTTCTGTGAAGATCGCGATGCTTAACGTCTGCCTATATCTGCTCATCCACTCTCGCCACTGCGCGCCGACAAGCCAGCCTCTCGCGTAATTCGGCAGCCCAGCCGCATAAGGATGCATGCTGGCATACCCCGCCTGGCTCATCCCGAAGCTCATCGAGCTCGTTAATCCCGGACTTAAGCCGGTCACGATCATCGAGCCGAGCCCTGGAATATCCAGTCTTCCTCCCGAGGTATGACCGACGAACGGATCGGTTGTCGGGATTCCCAATATCGAGATCAAATCGCGTTCGTCGAAGAGTCCCGTCACCCAATCGAAGTAATGGTTGACCAGTCCCCTCCCAACCCAACCGTTATCGGGCAAACCCGAATTCAGCCACAAACGGGGCGACTCGATCGCGCCGGCCGCCATAACAACGACAGCCGCCCTAAGCTCCTCCGTTTCTCCGGTCCACGCATCTCGAATTTGAACGCCGCTCGCGTACAATCCGCTATCGCGTCCTCGCTCGGTCAGCACTTTGGTCACGAAAGTATTAGGCCTTATCGTCACGCGCCCGGTTTGAAGCGCCAGCGGGATATAGCTCACATTCGTCGAGCGTTTCGCTACCCGGTCATAGGCAGGTCCGTGAGGACAACCGTTGATGCAATGTCCCGCTAGCGTGCAGCCTTCCATATGCGATAGCTGCTCAAGAGAATAGGATGGATTCATAAGCTCGGGGTTAGGGGGCAGGATGGCATTGGGCTGGGGACGATATCCCGCGCGCGTCACATTGAGAGTAGGAATTACAGGCCAACCGGCCTTCCTTGCACCATAATAGAACAGCTCTTCCTTCGCGGTCGTTGGAGCCGGCGCAACGGGAAGCGTGGCCTCAACCTTCTCGTAGTAGGGAATCAGATCGCGGTAAGAGATGGGCCAGATGCCGTCGATGGCGCTGGGAAAGGCGCGGGGCGAGTTGGCGAGATAGGCTTGCGTCGTGCCGCCAACCCCGGCCACCTGCCAGATAAACCCGCGTTCCGTCAAATTCCGGAACCAAGGCGGACGGTTCCGATTCGCCGGCCCCCAGCGCAGCTTGCCGGTAATGAGATCATTCATCTCGCCTTCGTACTTCGTATATTGCTTGCGGAGGAGCGCAATGTCCAAATCCTGCGGGCTGTCGCTGCTCGCGGCCCCGCTCTCCTTGTTCGGTTCAGGCCATTTCGCATTTCCATACCAGGGCCCCGCCTCCAGAACCAACACCTCGAGCCCCAGCTCCCCGAGCTCTTTGGCGATGACCGCTCCGCCGCCGCCGGAGCCGATCACAATGACATCCGGATTAGGCATCGCCGTTTCTCCCTTCGGCTGAAGGCGGCACGAAATAGCAGCCGCGAAGGGCGCGATAGCCGAACGAAGGCCCCGGATATCCAATCTGGCGCCAAGCAGGCGGGAAAAACTCGACGCGCTGCTCATCCGGCGGCAGGAGCCGTGTTGTCCCGTAACCCGCCCATTCGGAATCGTAACCGAACATCGTGAGCTGAAATAGCGAATCCATCATCGTTTGAACCAATCCCGGATTGTTCCGGTAGGGCGGCGGCAGCAAGCCCGTCGGGACAGCGACTTGATTCAGGATGGCAATCGTTCTAAGCCTGTCGATTCTAGACAATCTAGCGAACAATCCACCTCCGACGAAGGGCCCGTTGTTCATAGGCATTATCATCAGTCCCCTGCGAAGCAGCTCTTGCGCTCCGATATCCAAGAGCTTGGCGGTTGTGAGCGACAACGCCTCCCCCCCTGCTTGAGCGCCTGACCCGTACGAGACGAACTGGGAATGATCGATTTGTTTGATGACGAATTCATACCAATCGTTCGGAAACGCTCCCGCCATCCATAGCTCAAGGGGAATAATCGCGTCCACAACCGCTGCAAACGCGGCTTTCGTATACGCTTCCGCCGCTAGACTCGATCCGCTTGAAGGCACGAGGTCAGCCCCTCTCCTGTTGCCCCTGAAGGTCAGCGAGCACGATTACTCTACTAACTTGTATTGGGCTGCCCCGTACATTATGACTGTCGTCTTACTTATATTGAGGTATAGGCGGCCCACTGGTTTTTGCCCCTCTTCTTGGCGGTGTACATGGCGATATCCGCTTTTTTGAGCAGCTCAACGAGCGTATGTCCGTCGTAACGGGACCGGCTGATTCCGATACTGGCCGTAATGTTGACGGTCTGCGATTTAATGAAGACCGGAGCTTCGATTTCCTTCAGAAGCGTACGGACCATCCGGTTAAAGTCCAGCTCGGCGGATTCCTTCACGAGAACGGTGAATTCGTCTCCGCCATATCTTGCCGCGACACCGCCGGCCTCCGAGACTACCGACATTACCCGGCAGGCTACCGTCCGAAGCAGAATGTCGCCCGAATCGTGGCCTAATGAATCATTTACCTTCTTAAAGCCGTCGAGATCGAAGAACAGGAGCGCCAATTCGTCCGGATGGGACTCCGCCATTCGTTCGAATTCCGCTTCGAGCTTATAGCGGTTGGGCAGTGTCGTTAACGGGTCGAAATAGGCGAGCGTCGTCACTTCGTTATGCTTTTCTTCCAACGATTGAAGCATCGTATTAATAGAGCATTCAAGGACCGATACTTCATCTTTGTATTTCGAATTGGACTGAACTCTCTCGTTTACGTTCTTCTCCCGCTGTATGCGATTCAATTGCAGGGAAATCCGATATATTCGCGAGAGGATCAACCGGTCCAGCAGGACTAGAACAAATAACATAAACAATAAGCTAAAGAGCATGGTCAACAGACTAAGATGTTTGATGCTCTCCTTCTTGTCGTGATAAAACTTCCTGTCCCCGATAAGCTTCATTTCATATGCGGATTGGTTCGAATCATCCGTTATGAAGATCGTACCTTCCAGCATCGTTTCATTCACCGGCGCAATCTCAACATGGTCAGGCGTCGCGCCAGTATACTGGACCTCGTCTCCAAGTCGAAGATCAAGAGACAGCACCTCCGCCATGGAAGCTATATATTCCTTCTGAATAAATTTCCCCATAATGAGCGTTCCCGCTGCCGGACCCTCGCCATCGCTGGTGTGCACGGAATGAATGGCTGCCATTGCAAAGCCGGCGCCCGTTCGAATAAGGAGCGTGTGATCGACGTCGCCGTCCGTCGGAATGAGCGGCAAAAAAACGTTGGGAAAGCCGCTGTCTAGCTCCAACGGCTCGGAATTGTAAATATCGAAGCCTTGCTGATGGATTAATTGTCTGCTCGCATTAAAAAACAGCATGAAGCTGACCCTATTATTCTCGAAGGTATCGTGCTGCAAATTGACATCCATATATTCAGGTTGTTGTCCCTGCAGGAATAAGTAGGTATCGTCCCATACGGCCCAGTCCGTGTTCGTCCTCGCCAACGACTGCATGTCTCCATCCAGATAGTTCCGTACCCGCTTCGCGTCATTGATCATCGTATTACGGTCTAATTCGATGGATTCCTTCATCAGAATCGGAGCGACAACCCAGAACAGCAGCGTAAGAAACAGAGCCAACGTTATGGACACGACTAGAAATGCCTTCACTCTTATTTTCATGTTCTATCTTGCCTTTCCAAAGAGCTATGATAGACCGCATTTAGGCGCTTGCGGAGCCTGCGATTTCGTTATTGCCGTATTTGGCTATCAGATCTTCGGCAGCCATAGGTTTATCGAAGTAATACCCTTGAATAAAGTCGCAGCCTTCATCTCGCAAGAGCTCGAATTGCTCCCGAGTTTCGATCCCTTCCGCGATTACATGCATATCCATGCTCTTCGCCATGGCAAGCATCGCTTTGACAATGGTCATCCCTTCACCTATGCCATCTATATTCCGAATAAAGGTTTGAGCGATCTTGATCGAATCCACTTGATAAGAGCGAAGAGCCCCCAGTGAGGAATAGCCGGTTCCGAAGTCGTCCATGGAAACCTGGATGCCTCTTGCCTGCAACGTCTTCAGCTTCTCGATCGTCTGTTCTTCTTCGCGAAGAGCCAGGCTTTCCGTAATTTCAATAACGAGCTTCGAAGGCGATATTCCAGTGGACTCGACGATCCGGAGCACCATTTCGACAAAGTCCGGAGCTTCTACCTGACGGGGCGACACATTGACTCCCATCTGAATGGGAGGAAGCCCCGCCCTGTCCCATTCGACCGCTTGCGCGCATGCTTCTCGCAGCACCCATTCGCCGATTGGCACGATGAGCCCCGATTCCTCGGCAAGAGGAATGAATTCCGCTGGAGAGACAAACCTGCCGTCTTCTTGCTTCCATCGCAATAAGGCCTCCACTCCGACAAGTCCCTGGCTTTGCGCGCAAATTTGCGGCTGGTAGTGAAGCAGAAGCTCGTCCCGTTCCAAGGCTTGGTGCAAAGACTGCTCCATGAGCGCCCTGCGCTCCAGCTCGAGAGACATCTCCTCTTCGTAGAAGCAATATTTTTCCCGAACGAAGGATTTCGCCCGCTTCAATGCCATGTCCGCTTGCTTCAAAACATCGGTTTTGCATCCCGTGCCATCCGAAGTTATCGTGATCCCTAGGCTTGCCGTTAAGCGCAGCTCGAGATGGCCCAGCAGATAAGGCTCGGACAGCCTTGCGGAGCAGCTCCTGGCCAGCGATAAGATATTAATCGCGGGAGGGGTATGGAGAAGGACCGCGAATTCATCGCCGCCCAAGCGGGCGATGCTTGCCTGAGCCGGGAACTGATTGCGCAGACGCTTCGCCACCGTTTCAATAATCCGGTCTCCAATATCGTGACCGTAAGTATCGTTAATATGCTGGAAGCGGTCCAGATCGATCAAGAACACCGTTACGAGATAGCCGTTAACCAGTGGCGCTTCTCCGTTCTGGCAGTTCTCCAGCATACGTTCGAAGAGCCTTCGGTTAGCAAGTCCTGTCAGCATATCGTGATGGGCCAAATATTCCGTCTGCTCCAGCAGCTTTTTCGATTCCCGAATCAATTTGTCGTGCTCCGCCGAAACCATGATCTGCCTTAGTACCGTGATCGCCGTGATGGCGATCCCCGCAAACATAAGCTCGGTATGCTCCGCTATGTCTTTGTAATGGAAAGATAGAAACACGGCAATCGCGGTTAGAGCGCCGTAAGGAATGAAGAGCGCCGCAATGGACGACGACCGGGGTTGATCCGGGCTGTCGCCTGCCCGTCGATTATTCGGACCGAGCGAGAAAATTCCAGCGACGGCCAATGCCAGCAATCCGACACTATACCATGCATCGAGCCAGCTGCCGATCTTGTATGTATCTTGAATAAGGCTCTCCATATAGAGGAGGTCCCCTGCCCAGAGCAGGATTAATCCGAATGTCAACGCTGCTAAGGCGTAAGACTGAAAGAGGTAACGATCGATTCGAACGTGAATGAGTAATCCGCAGAAGATGACGAAATCAATGATGGGATAAAACAAGCTTAACCCCATGCCCGAAATGGAATGTTGATCGAACCGCGTCTCCATGAACAGCTCCCAGCCGAAAGCCGTAAATAGAATGAGAAGAACGGCCATATCGAGAACATATTTAACGCCTCGCAAAAGGCTCTTTTCTTTCCAAATTTTATAGCAAAGTGCCGTCAGAAACATCAAGCCTTGCAAGGCCCACAAATAATCGCTGACGCTTGCAACAGGAGGCTCCTTGCCTGCTAGAACATAACCTAGCCAACCGAACCAAGCCGCTGTATATAAGGCGCAACCCAGCTCGAAAAAACGCCAAAACATGCGATTGCTTCCGGTATGTATTCTGGAGACGCGGGAGAGGATGATCCACGCGCAGAGTGAGGGCAAAATAGCGGCGAGTATAAGAAGAGCAGCGTTGTTGGGGTAAATATGACTAATGACAAGCTGCATGGCAATAAGCAGCGCCGGGGCGAAAATCCATATTCTTCGTTGGAGTGAGCTTGTTGATGGCATCGAAATTGCCCCCTGGATGTTAATCTATAGATGTAAGTGTAATAGACGAAACGGACCGTAAGACCTATGATAGCATGCTGATAAACACGAAAGGGTTAGTTCTTTGGACCCTCTCCTTTGGAATAATTATATACAATGTCGCAACATGGTGTCATCGTCAATAGTTTCCAATCCAGCTTGAATAAACGAAATAAAGGCCACTCCACAAAGGAATGGCCTTTATTTCGCCTCTTAGACTAAAGTCCAATAAATTTGATAACGATTTGAGAAGCCTCCGCCCTGGAAAGCCTTTTCATCGGTCTGAATGTTCCATCCGAATAACCGTTAATCCATTTCGCTCCACCTAACCGCGCCACCGCCAAACCCGCCCAGTCTGGTATATCACGCAAATCGGTAAACGAGACTTCGTTCCCGTAAACCGGGATATCGGCAAAGAGCTTCGTACGGCCAATTATGGTTGCTGCTTCGGCCCTGTTTATGGCACGTTCCGGATAAAAGTACCATTTCCCGTCCGTTTGCTCGCCTTCAATTAGACCCGCCTGTGTGAGAGCATCTATATATTTCTTCGACCATTGGTCATCAGATACGTCCTCATAGCGCCTGGTCGACGCTTCACTTGCCTTCAGAAGCAACGTTTCGGCTATTATTTTCGCGAATTCCTGGCGAGACACCGGAAGGTCAGGCTCGAACCTCTGGCTGCCGCGACCTGCCAGAATACCTAAGTGATTCATGACTTCTACGGTTCGATGCCCCCAATGCGATTTGGGCACATCAGAAAACGTATCGAACCGATCTACTACAAAATCGCGTATCAATAGGTTTTCATTCAATGACGAAGCGTTATTTTTAACAGCGATCATGATGTTGTGAATTCCATCCTTCCATTGGTTTGGGTTAACGATAAAGGGTTGGTCCGCGTTCGCATTCGTCAGATATTGATTATCTACGAATATCTGTACATCTCCGGCCATTCCCTTGATCGTGCGAAGTCTAAGATCGAATGGTTGCGCAACCATTTCGTAGGGAAGAAACCTCCGGATTCCCACCCAAGGAGCATCCGTTTCGGGCACTTGAATGTTTCGGGCTTGCAAGCGAATATTTACCGGATCCGATTTTGCAAGATCGCCGTTGAACACATACTCCATATATAAATCATAGTCTCATGTATAAGGAAGCGTAAATTCCCTTACAGACAAATCGCTTTGTTCCGATTGAATGATTTCTTCGCCAGTAGTCGGGTCTAAAATAGTTAAACGGATGGCGTTGGAAGCGCGAATGTTGCTTGAGGTCATGATTAACGGTCCTTGATCGCTCGCAAAACGGACTTTATTGACCTGCAAACGATCAATTTCAGTGAAATGAACCTCGAGATTAACAGTCGTTAATGCATTTTCCGCGTTATGCAGGATGGGCTGAATACTCGCAGCAGCGTCTCGGCTGCTATCGCTTGCAGCATGCAACGATGTCGCAAAGGGAGCGAAAACAGACTGGAGCAAAATAAAGAAAACGTATGCCGCAAACCGATTCATCATTTCACCTCTTTGTTTTTGTTATATTGTTCCCTGAATGGCGAATAATGAATCGGTTTCGATATGAAACAGAAGATCGCCTTCATCTTGCCCGCAGCGGCAAGTGAAGGCGATCTTCTTCTACTTCTCTATCCTTATGAGATGAATGATTTCGCGGGCAGCATGAGCAAATATTGAATGGCGGCAAGCTCTTGCCTGTTCAGCTCCCGTGCCGAACCGTAGTCGTACAGACCGTCTTCCTCCGTCACTTCGCTGCCGTGAAGGCTAAGATCAATCAAGGTTTTGACGGCCTGCTCCGCCCATGAGGAGGTTCCGGGTACAAGCTCCGTCCGGCTCTCTTGCAGCTGATAGCCAGATAATTGAAGGATCCTCAGCGTAACCACTGCCGCTTCTTCGCGCGTGATCGGACGATTAGGCTCGAAGTTGCCGTCCCCGGTTCCCATAATCAGCTGAAGCTCGACGGCAGCCTGGATTTCCGCTTTATACGGCGAATCCGCAATATCCTTGAACGCAGGTTCGTTCGGGGATGCAGGAAGCCGGAACTGTTGAATCAACGAATGAACGAACTCAGCACGGGTCACTTCCTCTTCCGCTCCGAACGGCTGATCCGGGGTGTCGGGCAAAACGCCTAACGACTGCAGGCCATGGATATAAGACGCGTACGCGTGATCGGCAGGAATATCCGAAAAGCCTGCGCCTTCCGGCAGCTTGGAAGCGTAGCTGCCCGGATTGGTATATTTCGCATATAAGATACGGCCTTCGGCATCTTCTACGAATGCCAGCGGGTTGCCGTCTTCATCCACGAACAGAAGCTCCCCGGTCTGCTTCAACGTTTTCCATTCCCCCGCCGTATCGCCGGCGACTAGCTTACCATCCGCGCTAGCTTTGATATTCGTCAGCATAAACGAGATCCGCAGGTCCCTATAGATGCCTTCAAACCGCTCTAATTGTTGTTGGGACTGTATGGGGAAATCTGGATTTCCGAATGAAGCATCACCCGGATAAAACCGATCCATGAACGCTTCGAAAAACCGAAGGGTCATATCCGACTCCGTCGCGGCTGACAGGAACACCCCCGCATTCTCTTCCGGGAGCAAGAACATATAAGATTCGAAGCCGGGAATGCTTCCCCCTTTCGCGATGACCGGTTTGCCGTTGGCGGCCGCAATAGGCGCAGGAGCTTCGAAGCCGTATGCCATGTCCGGCACATCGGGGTGGATCGACAGATGGAAGGACGACATGGCCTGCAGCGAAGAGGCCGAAAGAATGGCTTTGCCGTCAGGACCCTTCCCATCATTCAGGAAGGCATTCATGAAGCGGGACATGTCGGCTGCGGTGGTCAGCATGCTGCCTTCCGGAAGAACGTCCGGCGATAGTCTGTAGTCGGGCAGCGGATTGCCGTCCATGCCGTATGTAACGGGCAGCCTGCCCGCAAGCTTGCCGGAAGGATCGAAGGAGCTGGACGTCATGCCGAGCGGCTTGAATATATGCTTGTCGACATAATCGACGAACGGTTCGCCGCTTACTTCCTGAACAATGTAACCGACTAACTGGGTGGCGAAGTTATCGTACATATAGGAAGTGCCGGGCTCTCTCACGACTGGCGGGAAGATCGAGAAGATGGATTCCTCCAATGATATCGGCTTCTGCGAAGGATTGAATAGGATGTTCTGATCCGTGGGGTCCCGGACTTCGAAGCCGGTGGAGTGCGTCAGAAGCATCTCTATGGTTACCGGCGTTTCGAAGGGGTTGCGAACCTCATAGCCGCCAAGGTACTTCTCGATATTATCGTCGATAGCGATTTTGCCTTGATCGACTAGCTGCATGAGCGCGGCCACGGCAAACACCTTCGCGACAGAGCCCACCCGGAACGTTGTTTGAGCGGGATCGATTGCTTTGCCGGATGCTTTGTCCGCCAAGCCATATCCTTTCTCCACCAACACGGTCCCATCCTTGACGACGGAAACGGAAATTGCGCTAGCCTCTTTCTTGACAGCAGCCGATGCCAAAAATTCGTCCAAAAACTTGGCAGCTTCCTGAGCATTTAGAGCCGGAATAACGCTTCTCTCTCCTTGAACGGTTCTCTCCTCCGCTAAGACGGTGACCGGCGACATCAATAAGGTCGCTGCAATGACACTTGAAGCCAATGGATACAATTTCACGGTTTCTCCTCCTTTTTTTTACAGTTCGATTTTATCATCCTCCTTCTCATTCGTTCACCGTCCTTGAGGCTAGATTCGACTGGTCTATGGTCTAGTCACATGAACGAATACAGCCATCTCCCCATCGGCTCGAACACGAATCGGTCCACATCGATAATCGATATGACCGGCAATTTCATGGAACGGGCAAGGCTCATATACATGCACATGCCGATGAACAGGACGAACAGCGCAAACTCCTTCTTGGATTGCTTCGCGAGATGCAGTCCTCCGCTTGCAACAAAAAAAACGCCGTAGAAGGCAACCATCATTCCTAGATTCATCGCGCCTTATTCCCCCTCCGGACTCTCTAGCTCCTTAAACGATTTATTGCTCACGCCGACGCGTTCGATGGTCACGCTGACCTTGGTCTCCATCTCGACCATTGGGAACAAGTCGTCCCATTCGTCTTTGACGGCCTCCCATTGCTTCGGAAACTTGCGGTGGATCACCGAGGCGAATCCCAGCACATCCGATTTATGACGGCGCGAGGCAAGCAGCGCGGCGCGGATGCTGCCCTCGATTTCCTTGGCCAGCTGCTTCTCCAGCCCGGCAATCACTTCCGGCTTATGAAGATCCAGCGGGCATTCGGTCTCTTCCAGCGTTCCATACGCATCGACGGCAATGGATATTGTAAATCCGCCGCCGTCGCCTTGCTTCGGCTCGACCTTCGTCTTGCTGCGCAGCAGCTCGAAGGTGGAATTCTTGTCTCCGGATTCCTCGCAGGAAAAAGCGATGTTGACCGTATTGACCTTATTCGTGATAAAGGCCACGCCAAGCGACTCCCTATGGTTCAACCAACCGACCAATTTATCTTCTTTCATAATGGCCAGCTGCCCCAATCGGAGCTTCGACGGCTGGCTGGTCTTGTTCGTCTGCTCCGTCGTCGTGACGTCCGGCGAGCCGGATACGAGAATTTCGGGCAGCAGAGCGCTCCTTGCATCGCCGACTATGCTGGATCCGTATTCGTATATTTTGACCGCGGGCAGCAGCGAACCGTTTTCACTCTGCAGACTTATGATTTCCTGTATGCCCTGGCCGGAGATGCGCGAGGAGGGCATGAGCTGCTCCAATATCCGTTTCGGACTCCCTTTCGTTACGAGCATATTGACCGTTTCCCTGGAATCGGGCTGGCGGAAATACACGTCCAGTATCGGGCTTAATCCTTTTTTGGCTGCCCTTTCGCTTACGACCATCACTCGGTTGTGCGCGAAATAAAGCCTCCGAGGACTTTCTAGAAGACTGTGCGCGACCGCTTCCCGGATCGTCCTGCCCTTCGTTGAATACACCGTTACCGGCGAGTGGCCCGAGCTTGACCCGGCGCCTCCCATACCCGAGGAGATGGAAGACGGGATAATGACTTGATAAGAGATGATCCATTGGTTGTCTTGGACGTCGAAGCCGGTGGCGGAAGTAATGGCGAGCTCGTTCAGCTCCTTCCTGTCCCAGCAGCCGGCCGTTATGATCGCAAGCGCGAGGACGAGCGCGATCCGAACCATTTTACCCGTCATTCTGCTCCCCCCTTCGATGTGCCGTCCGCTTCATGAACCACAGCGCGATGCCGAGCAGAAGCGGAATCGCGATGTTAGCGAGGAACAGATGCGGCGGACCGGCAAGCCGCATGAATTCGCTGAAGTCGGCCGTATTGTCCCAGGAATACAGAGCCGTCATTAAGGTGAATAATCCGAGCCCCAGCTGGATGGGGAGCTTGTTTTCAATACGAAATAGATCATTCAGGCAATGGGACGCCGCGAACATGAACAATGCTATTTTGACATACATGGTCGTAATCCACAGCGAAATGAACACAATCTCGAGCCGCTCCAGGAAATTCCCGATTTCCACCAGACTGACAACGGCAAAGCTAGGGTAGGCAACCAATTGAACCAGCTTCGGTCCGAAGATTAGAATGGCGAGCATCACCAGCAAGACGTTCCAAGTACCGGCGAGCAGGACGCCGGTAACGCTCGTTCGCATCAGATACTGCTTTTTGTTCAAAAAGGGGCCAATGATGAGCAGCACGGCGACCTCCGTCAGCCAAATAAACGGCGAGATGCTTCCTTTCAGAATGACGGGTACCGGCTTCTCCCCTACCGGCAGCAAGTAGGCGAAATGCAGGTCTTTACCTAGAAGCAGCAATCCGATAAAGGTAAGCACCACGTTAAGGAAAAAAACGATTAAAGTGACGCGGGCTATCGTTTCGAGACCGTGATAGACAGCGTAGAGAACCACGATCATGACGATTGAAACGATGATGAATACGGGCGTCCTCTGCAAAATTTCGTCCGCGATAAAAGTCGAGAACTCCTGAAGAGCGACGGCGGAGACGCTCACGTAGTACTTCGTGAGGAATAAACCGATGATCAAAGCCGCGATTCGGCCAAGGCGGCTTTCGATCCAACGTATAAACGACATGCCCGGATTTTGCAGCGTTAAATAGCCTATATAGAACGCCAGCCCCAAGCCGAGCAGCAGGCTGACCAGCACGGAAATCCAGGCGTCTTGAGCCGCTATCTTGGTAACGATCGCCGGGAGATACAGTAATCCCGTCGGCATTATCGCCAGCATAAGGAGAGCGGTCGCTTGCAGCGCCGTTATTTTTTCGGTAGCCTTCATCATCCGCGATCTCCTTCATGAGCTGGGTCCGTATTAGGCGGCTCTGGTTTCTGGCTTTTCCCCTGCCTGGTCTCCGCTTCGGGCTCGGAGACCAGCGTAGGCCGCTTGGACATCCTCCACCAAGGCGCGCGTATGAATACATCCTTCAAGTTGTTAATGGACAGAGGCGATACGGGAAGCAGATAGGGAATGCCGAACGAACGAAGACCCGCCATATGAATGAGCATGAACATCAGGCCGGACATAATGCCGAATAACCCGAACGTTCCGCCAAGAATCATCAATCCGAATCGGATGAGCCGCGAAGCCGCCGCCATGTTCATCGACGGTATAACGAAGTTGGCGATCGCCGTGAATGACACGACGATAACCATCGCCGCGGAGACCAAGCCTGCCTGAACGGCGGCCTGTCCGAGCACCAGAGCTCCTACGATTGAGATGGCCGAGCCGATAGCCCGCGGCATTCGCACGCCCGCTTCGCGCAGCACCTCGAACGTAATCTCCATAATGAAGGCTTCGACGATCGCAGGGAATGGCGTGCCTTCCCTCTGCGCGGCCAAGCTGATGAGCAGCGTTGTCGGGATCATCTCCTGGTGAAAGGTCGTAATGGCGATATACAAGGACGGCAGCAGCATGGAAGCCAGAAAGGAACCGTACCGGATCAATCGGAGGAAGGAAGCGATATCGAACCGTTGATAGTAGTCCTCGCTCGATTGGAAGAACCGGTTGAACGTTACCGGCGCCAGCAGCACGAACGGCGTGCCGTCCACGATGATCGCGATCTGTCCCTCGAGAATGCCGGCCGCGATGCCGTCCGGCCGCTCCGAATTTTGCAAAGTCGGGAACGGCGTATACGTGCGGTCTTGAATAAACTCCTCGATATACCCGCTCTCCAATATGCTGTCGGTATCGATGGTGCTCAGTCTGCGGGTGATCTCTTTAACGATTTTCTGATTGGCGATACCGTCCAAGTAGACGATGACGACGCTGGTTTGCGTTACTTCGCCGATTTTCTGCTGCACGAAACGCAGCTTCGGGGACTTGATCCTCCTGCGGAGGAGCGACATGTTTGTCTTTATATTTTCCGTAAAGCCTTCCTTCGGGCCGCGAATGACGGTTTGCGAGGTCGGTTCCTCTACTCCTCGTTCATCCCCTCCGGCCGTCTGCGCGGCAAGAGCCGTCTGGTATCCGTCCACCAGAATAATCGTATTCCCTTCGAGGAGAGATTGGATCACATGGTCGAACGTATCGATTTCGGCAATACTCCCCACTCCCAGAATCCGGTCCTTCATCAAAGCGTACAGACCGCGTTCATCGAACCTCTCGAACGCCTCTTCGGACAGCTCCTGTATGGGACGGACAATCTTGCTGTTCACGGTATCGTTATCGACAAGGCTGTCGATATAGACGAGCACTACCCGTTCGGCTCCTGCGCCTTCAGCCGAATAGGCTCGGAGGATGATGTCGGGGCTGGCCCCCAATTGATCTTGTATCCATGAAGCTGTTTCTTGTATGGTATTCGGGATTCGCGTCGGTTTTTTTTTCATATTCGAGCCCTCTTAAAATATTTTTTAAGAAGCATAACCAGAACGAGCGCCGCCGGGATCCAAATTTGAAAGATCGGAAAATGAAACACGACATTATATTTAAAGCCCGTCCACACTTGCTCCATATGGCTTCTGAATAGAAGACAGCCGATAAAAATCAAGGCGCCGATCGGGATTAACGCCTTCCTCCGCTTCATCTTGAACAACTCGGAGCATGCCAGAACCGCCGCCAAGAAATAGGTTGTCTGCTTGATAAACACGCCGGTGAATAACAGAATCGCGACGAACGGATCCATGCGTTCGATAATGCCCGCGATTTGAATAAAGCTTGTCCCCATCATGAACGGGATCGCGATGAGGAACGAGGTCGCGCTCAAGCTGGCTAGAATGATCATATTCGTGAAGATAATAAAAACGCCGGAGAACAAATAGCTGGCAAGCGTCACTCGGGACATATTCGGTTTGTTATTGTAATGGCTCCAGAACATAAGAAGCACAACCATTTCGCCGAACGGAAAGGAGATAACCTCTGGAATGGCGGCGTCGAAGACGGGCTTGATCCCATGCTCGAGGAGGGGTTCCAACCTCTCGAAATGGACGATGCCGCTGCTTAGCAAAGTGAGGATCAAGGCCGCGTAAATAAAGACGACGATCGGGAGCAAAAATTCCGTAATCCGGAAAAAAACCTCAAGTCCTTGATAAACCGCATATCCGGACAAAAATACAAGGATAAGCAGAATGACTGACAGAGGCGTATTCGGCAATAAATATACGATCATCAGATCCCCGAACTCCCGCACGTTTCGGATCGACTTGTAGCTAAAATAGAGGATATAGGCAGCTGCAATAATCGCGCCTGCATATTTGCCCATATAGGTTTGAAGAATCTGTACGAGATTTTTGCCGGGCTCCATCTTCTGAATCGGCAGCGTCACGAAAAGCAGCAGACAAAAACCGGCGATCATCGCGATCGACGTCGCGATCCAGGCGTCCTGCTTGGCGTTGCTGGCCAGCAGGAATAACGATGAGCTGCCGATTTGGAAGAGGATAATGCCGGACGCTAGCTGATAATGGCTGATTTTCTCCATGCCTTCACTTCCCCGCGGAATCATAATGAAGTAGCATCCCCTTAAATTTCCAATTATATGTATGGCCTCTTCAACGGACTCGGGTCCAGATCCAATCTCCGTCTGGGGTGCAGGGATCACACCGGACTCCGGACGGTTTATCCCTATTCTTCCATCCACTATGATAAAAATGGAAATAACAAGAAATAGAGATGAGGAGAGAAATGATGAAACGAAAAAGCCTTAACCGATCCCGGGCCTTACACGTACTTTGCGCATCCGTACTGGCTGCCAGTCTGTTATCCGTCCCCGCAGGTGTCTTTGC
The DNA here is from genome assembly GCF_024623455.1 of Paenibacillus soyae. Lineage (GTDB taxonomy): Bacteria > Bacillota > Bacilli > Paenibacillales > Paenibacillaceae > Pristimantibacillus > Pristimantibacillus soyae. The sequence goes on from NZ_JANIPJ010000012.1 coordinate 212,066, forward strand.
GGAGACGTCTCCTTCGCCCGCCTCCGCTTTGCAGCAATCAGCAGCTCCCGAGCTGAATGCGGCCCAAGTACAAGCCTTTGCTGATTCTTATTTCGCCCAACCTGAGGTGGCGGCCAAGCTCGCCGGCGCGCTTGCCGTCGTCGTGAAAGACGGTAAAGTGCTTCTGAACGCAGGCTATGGATACGCCGATTTGGCTACCAAGAAAAAGGTGGATCCCGATCGCACCTTGTTCCGCATGGCCTCGATTACGAAATCGGTGACCGCGACGGCGGTCATGCAGCTTGTAGAGCAAGAGAAAATCAGCTTGAACGACGACATTACCGCTTATATGCCGGGTGTCAAAATCGTCAATGAGGCGGATTCCCCCGTTACCGTCGAGCATTTGTTGACCCACACGACCGGCTTCGACTATACGGACGTTAATTCGGTTCCGCCCCATGTCGTGCAGAACGGCGAAGTATCGCTAGAGGATTTCTTGCGGGTTAATGGGCCTTCTGTCGTGCGTACCCCCGGGGATGTTTACCGATACGACAATCTCGCCTCTTCGATGCAAGGGTATATCGTACAGCAGGTATCGAAACAGCCTTTCGAGGAATACGTCGAGGAGCATATTTTCGATCCCCTAGAAATGAAAAACTCCGCATTCCGGATGGATCGGGACGTTCTCGCCAATCTGGCAACGGGTTACAACGCGGATCAAAAACCGATCGACGTATATCCGAACATGCCTACAATCGCCCCGGAAGGTGGAATGTTCGCCAGCGGCGCCGATATGGCGAACTTCCTAATCGCCCATTTAAATAAAGGGCAGTTCGGTTCGACACGAATCTTGGAAGAAGCTACGGCCAAGCTAATGCATGAGATCCATTATGATGCTGCCGGGGTCCCGCTCATGTCCTACGGCTTCGAGTCGTTCTTGCAGAGCAGCCATAACGGTCAGAACGTAATCGGCAAAGGCGGCGATTTGGCGGGCTATCACTCTTGGCTCTGGCTGCTTCCCGAGCAGAATGTCGGAGGACTAATTGTCGTCAATAGCGATGCAAGCGAATCGGTTCGGGAACAATTCTTCGACGCGTTCATGGATCATTTCTACCCGAAGAAGTCGGAGCAGGTGGAAGCTTTCCCTATCGAGCAAGCGCAGCTGTTACGCTTCGAAGGTACATATAGAAGCCTTCGGTCTCCCGTAATCGCCACCCAAGTGACGGCGGGCCAGGGCGAGCTTCTTGTCAAGGATGCCCTGGGCGATCATAAGCTGAAGCCGGTTGGCCCGATGCGGTTCGTCGACGAGGACGGAAAGCCAGCCGCATTCATGCTGGGAGAAGACGGCGAAGTTGCCTACCTGTACTACACGGCGATGGACAGCATGTCCGAGAAGCTGCCGAAGCCGGCGGTGTATGAAGATGTAGAGAACGGCCATCCTTATGCCGAAGACATCTATTTCCTCAGCCAGCTCCAGGTGTTCGGCCATGATGCGGATCACACGGAGTTCCGACCCGAAGAGCCGATAACCCGGGCGGAATTCGTCAGCATCATCACCCTGCTGTCCGGCGAGAAGCCGAGTGAGAGCGTAAGCAGCTTTAAGGATATGCAGGATCACCCGCTAGCCGGCTACGTGCAGAACGTCGCCAATATGGGCGCGATCGCCGGCATGCCTTCCGGAAATTTCGAGCCGGATCGCGCGATTACGCGTCAGGAAGCGGCCGTCATTATTTACCGCACGGCTCGCCTATCGCTTGGCGCGACGGCTGTCCCCGCCGAGCTCGGCGTTAAACCTGCCGTTTGGGCCGACGAGGCGGTGCAATTCATGGTCGGCGCGGGATTACATGGAAGCGATGTGACGGTGGACGCGAACGGCGCAGCGAATTACCGTCCGACCGACACGCTCTTGCGCAAGGAAGCGGCCGCGATCTACTCCAGGCTGATCCAACAAATATTCGGTTTTTAATCGATACAAAAAAGAGAAGCTGCTTGGATAAGCGGCTTCTCTTTCTATTTGCGCTATTGCGAATGATTAAGGTCTATGGCACACGTCAGCCGGCCGAGGAAGCCAGTTCCTCGTCATCCGCCTCCGTACGCTCTACGAGGCGGTCCGACCGGATCGTCTGATGCCCGTAATCGTAGATTGCCCCAGCAACGATGAGCAGCCGGAGCGATTCGTCGCCGCCTTCGTTGGAGCAGTTTCTTGCGTGCTTGATGAACGTATTGTTCGCTTCCTCCACCGTATCCGATTTCCAGCTTCCGGGCTTCACCTTCTCTTCGAATTTGAGCAGGACATGCTCGTTGAACTTGATCAGCATTTCCAAATGGCGATCGTAATTCGAATTGATGTCCGGCGTCCGGCTCGATTGGAAATAATGCTCCTGCACGGCTTCCAGCACTTCGAAGCCCTTCTGCAGATTATGAAGCAGCTGCTTATAGACGACGATCTGGCGCTTCTGCCGGTATTTCGCCCGCTTCAGCTTCTTGAGCTCTTCTTCGAGGAGCTTGTATTTATCGGTCATGGCGCGCAGACCGTCCTCGAGCTCCTCTTTCTGCTCCCGGAACACCTTCTCCTTCATCTCGTCGGATATCGCGGTGCGCAGCAGCAACGAAAGCTGATTGAATACGGTATGGATCTGCTTATTGAATTGCTCCCTGGGGTCCGGCGGAATAAATGCAATATTAAGCAAAAATGCCGATACGATGCCGATCATGCTGAGCAAGAAGCGGTTTAACGCGAATTCCCACTGCCCGGAAGCTTCCATCACGGCTACGACCGTAACCAGAGTCAAACCAATGGAATCTCCCATTCCGATCTTCATGCAGAGCATGATGACGAGTATGCAGACCACGCCGATGGCGATGGGCTCGTTCGAGAAGTAGGTTCCGGCTAATAGAGCAATAACGGCGCCTAACGTGTTGGCCTGCACCTGCTCGAGGAAATGCCGCCAGGACCGGTAGATCGAGGGCTGAAGCGCGAAGATAGCCGCAACCGCCGCGATGACCGGAGGAGTGAAATTGAGCCATATACTGACGTATAAGGCGAGCGTGACCGCGATTCCGGTCTTGAGCATGCGTGCTCCGAATGTCAAAGGTTGCCCCTCCTTGGATGAGTTCGTTCGAACTTATTGTATCAGAGGCAACCGGGCGATTCCAATATGAGCCATTCGATGGTCTGCCGCGCTTTAGAAATCCACGTAGAACGGATGAAGCTTCTCGTCTAAACAAAATTCGATTCTCTGCCGGAAATTGTTCCAGGTTACCATCTCAAGCGCGGTCTCAATAGGGAAAAAACCGACTTCGAGCGATTCGGGAGAAGTCGTGCACGCGCCGCCGATCGGTTTGCCCAAGAACAGCGTGTTGCATATGGACCTCTGCACATTTTGAAAAATGCCGCAAAATTGGGTTATCTCGATTTCGATGCCGCTCTCTTCCTTCGTTTCCCTGATCGCCGCTTCTCGAATCGATTCACCCTCCTCCACCTGTCCGCCGGGCATTTCCCAGCCTCTCCGAGGACCTTTGATTAACAAAATCTCGTTTCGCTCGTTCAGCACGATCGCCGCAGCGGATACGATATGCTTCGGAACCATGTCATCGACCTCCTCTATCATCATGAAGAATCATATGCTTTTCCTTTACATCGTAACGCACAACAGAGTCAAAATTAATCTTTCGTTGCTGACGCACCGCTTACATCTCAATGATATGGCATACCTATGGACACGAAAAAACCAGCGAACGGCTTGTTCGCTGGTTTGCAAAACCCTATTGAGCGCCGACGACTTTATGGGGAACGTACAGCTCTTCGAGCGACGCGATTTCCTCCTGCGTCAACGTGAGTCCTAACGCACCGACCGACTCTTCAAGCTGAGCGATGCTCGTAGCTCCGATAATCGGAGCGGTCACAGGCTCCTTTTGCAGCAGCCAAGCTAGCGAGATATGCGCGCGCGGGACTCCGCGCTGTTCGGCGATGACCGTCACTCGATCCGCTACCAACCTATCTACATCTGCCGTCGCGTCGTATTTCCACTTCTGGGCTTGGTCGGTTTCGGAACGGTGGGTCGTTTCGGTCCAGGCTCTTGCCAGCCTGCCCGAAGCGAGGGGGCTGTAAGGAATGACGCCGATCTTCTCCGCTCTGCAGAGCGGCATCATCTCACGCTCCTCTTCGCGGTAAATCAGGTTCATATGATTCTGCATGGACACGAACCGCGTCCAGCCGTGCTTCTCCGCAACATGGAGCGCCTTCAGGAACTGCCAAGCGTACATCGCGGACGCTCCTATGTACCGGGCTTTCCCCGCCTTTACCACGTCATGGAGAGCCTCCATGGTTTCTTCGATCGGCGTGTTGTAATCCCAGCGATGAATTTGATACAGGTCCACGTAATCCGTGCCGAGCCGCTTCAGGCTTTTATCGATTTCGCTCATGATCGCTTTACGGGAAAGGCCGGCCCCGTTCGGTCCCTCGTGCATGCGGAAATGAACCTTCGTCGCGATAACGATTTCGTCCCGATCGGCGTAATCCTTCAGCGCGCGTCCGACGATCTCCTCGCTGGAGCCGTGAGAATAAATATTCGCCGTATCAAAAAAGTTGATGCCGAGATCCAGAGCTTTCTTGATAATCGGACGACTGTTTTCTTCGTTCAATACCCAAGGATGAGTCCACCGCTCGGCTACGCCGAAGCTCATGCAGCCCAAGCAAATCCGGGAAACATCCAAGCCGGTATTGCCCAACTTCACGTATTCCATTCCGATAACCTCCATACGCAGCGTGATTGCAAGGCGTCAATGGTTCGCTTCAACGACCATCATCCGCCGTGCTTAACCATTATCGCACCTGGAGCTAACTCCAAGTCAAGAGCCAAGGCTAAACGTCGAGTACGCTTTCCTGCCGAATGCCGCTTGCTTGGACCTTATCATCAGCCATGCCGCCTTCGGCTTCGCGAAGTTTCTTGCGCCCGCGCCATCTGGTCAGCGCCAGCGCGCCGCGAACATATTCGTCGAGAATCATCGCGATATAAATGCCGGTCAGCCCCCAGCCGAGCCCGATCCCGAACCAATAAGAGACGCCGGTGGCGATGATCGTCAGCGACCCGAGCGAGATCCACATCGTAAACCGGGTATCGCCAACGGCGTTCAACGCATTCTGGATCGCCATGTTCAGCATTTTGCCCGGCTGCAGCAAAATATTGAGGCCAAGCAAGGACACGCCGAATGCCACGATAGTTTCATCCTTCGTGAACAAGCCAAGCACGGGCTTGCCAAGCAAATAGATGACGGCCGCGTTGACGATGACGATGCCAAGACCAATGAAGAGCGCGCGATACGCCGTCCGGTAAGCCTCCTGCATTCGTCCTGCTCCGAACAGATGGGCGATCTGAATTTGCAGCGCCAAGGCAATCGAGTAGCCGAGCATGAAGCAGAACGACTCCAGCGTATTCATATACGTGCGGGCCGCTAGCTCGGCCGCTCCGATCATGGCGATGTACGCGTAAATCGCCAGCTGTGAGAAGACCCAACATGACATGTTAACCCCGAGCGGCCAGCCGATGCGGAGAATTTCGCCGAACAAACCCCGGTGGAACTGCTTCAGATCGCGCACGCGAATCGGACGTTCGAAAGCATGCAGGAACATGAACAGAAGCACGAGCACCGCGAGCAGTCTGCATATAACGGTTGATAAAGCAACTCCGAGCAGCCCCCACTTCGGAAATCCCCATGCCCCGAATATAAACGCGTAGTTGAGCGCCACGTGCACTACGTTCATGCCGATCGCGATGTACATCGGGCCTTTCGTGTTGCCGGTGTTGCGAATCGCCGTGTTCAGCGCCGACATCACCGCGACGAGCACCATCCCTCCGCCGACGATCGAGACGTAAGTCTCCGCCAGCGGCAGCAGCTCCTCCGGCAGCTGCAGCCATGCGGAGATCGGCCTTGGGAACAGATATAACACCGCGCTGAGCGCGAGGCCGATTCCGAAGCTGACCGTCAGCGACATGATGCCGATCGTTCGGGCGTCCTCGTTCTTGCGCGCTCCCAGCTTCTGCGCGATCAGAATGCCCGCTCCGCTCGCGACCGTCACGAACAACGTCGTCACGGCCGAAAATAATTGATTGGAGAAGCCGACGACCGCAACCGCGTCATCGGAAATGCGGCTGACCATCAGCGTGTCCGCCGCCCCCAGCAAAAACTGCAGGAACAATTCGATAAATATGGGCCACGCGAGCGCCCATAAGGTTAATTTTTTGGCCGTATTCTTCATGATCCCATCCTCCAGCGCAAACGTTAAGGACTGGCCTCGTTTGCTCGATGTCATCTAGAATTATAGATGGTATACTGAAAAAGATGGTTCAATTTTTCAACCGAAACTTTCAATATACAAACCTGTCAGGGAGGGATTCCTCTTGAGTATGATCGAGCTGACGATTCCGCCTCTCCCCTACTACATAATCGGCGGGCATACCGTTATGCCGCCGGGGCGGCGGCATCCGAGCCGTAGAGCCATTGGCGTATTCGATCTTATCGTCGTTATGAAGGGCTGTCTCTACATGGGAGAAGAAGATCGGCAGTTCGAGGTACGCGCGGGGCAGGCCCTCATCCTTCGTCCGGATGCGGAGCATTTTTCGACGCGCGCTTGCGAGGAGGATACGGAATATTATTGGGCGCATTTCCGCACGCTCGGGGAGTGGTCGTTCTCGGATTATCCGCTTACCTTCGCCCGGCTTAGCGACTCGGCGGAGCCGATTCCGACGGCCGAGCAATTCGCGCCGCGCACATTCGTGAAGCGACTGCCCCAATTCGCGAAGGCGGCCAAGCTGACCGTGCTGGAAAGCAAGCTGAGGCAGCTCGCGCAGATGAGCGTTAACGACCATATTCACGGCGTGCGCTGGAAGCAGCAGCTCGTATTCCAGGAGGTGGTCGATCTGCTGTCCGAATCGATCGAAGCGAGATCGCCGACTCCTGCCTTGGTCTGCGCCGAGAAGGCCGCTTCCTATTTGCGGGAGCATTACCGGGAGGACATAACCGCGCAGTCGCTAGGAGAAAGCATCAACTTCCATCCCGTCTATATCGCCCGCTGCATGAAGAGGGAATTCGGCTGCTCTCCGTTCGATTATTTGCTGCGCTTCCGCATCCAGCAGGCCAAGCTGCTTCTCTTGCAGACGGACTTGTCCATCTCGCGCGTCGCCGAGGAAGTCGGCTTCAACCAGCCGGCCTACTTTGCGACCTGCTTCGCGCGCTTCGAGGGCTTATCCCCTCGCCTGTACCGCCAGCGCTTCTCGATGAGCTAAGAAGCGCCGGCGACCAAATAACAACCCGTATCCAGCGTTGCAGCTTATTTCAGTCCTTCTCGTCATATCTTCTCATGACGATAACCGCGTTGTGACCGCCGAAGCCGAATGAATTGGACAGTCCAATCCTGAGGCTTGCTTTCCGCGCCTTGTTCGGGACATAGTCGAGATCGCATGCCGGATCGGGATTATGCAGGTTAATCGTCGGCGGAATAACGCCCTCCTGCAAGCTTTTCGCGAGAGCAATCGCTTCCACCCCGCCTGCCGCGCCGAGAAGATGACCCAGCATGGATTTGTTCGCCGTAACCGGCACCTTGTACGCCGCTTCGCCGAACAGTCGCTTAATCGCGGCCGTCTCCGATAGGTCGCCCAGCTCCGTGCTCGTGGCATGGGCGCTGATGACGTCCACTTCATCCGGCGTAACGGCCGCATCGAGCATGGCTTCGCGCATCGACCGGAACGCGCCCGTCCCTTCCGGATGCGTCGCGACCATGTGATAGGCATCCGAGCTGGCCCCGTACCCAATCACTTCCGCATAGATGCGCGCGCCGCGCTTCAGCGCATGAGTCAAAGATTCCAGAACGAGAATCCCTGCTCCTTCTCCCATAACGAAGCCGTCCCGGTCGCGGTCGAACGGCCGGCTGGCCGACTCGGGGCTATCGTTCCGCGTCGACACTGCCGTTGCATTCGAGAAGCTGGCCAGAGCTATCGGAGTAACGGCCGCTTCGGCTCCTCCCGCGATAATGACATCCGTTCTTCCGGATTGGATCCGGTGGAAAGCCTCGCCGATCGCCGTGTTCCCAATGGAGCAAGCGGTAACCGGCGATAAAGTCGGCCCGTAGACCCCGAGCCTGATGCTGATCATTGCCGCGGCCATATTCGAGATCATCATCGGAACGAGCGTAGGGCTGACCTTGCCGACGCCCCGATCTCGCATAATAGCATGCTGGTCGACCAGCGTCTGTATGCCTCCAATGCCGGATCCGACATAGACGCCTACGCGCTCGCGGTCAATCTGATCCAGCTCCAGACCGGCGTCAAGCACCGCCTGATCGGCCGCTGCAACGGCGAATTGGCAGAAGCGGTCCATCCGGCGCGCTTCCTTGACGCCGAACAGCTCCTTCCCGTCGAAGCCTCGAACGAGCGCGGCGATCGTCGCCTTCTGTCCCTCCGCCTCGAAGCTGTCGATCCTCGTTACTCCGGATTTTCCATCCAGAAGATTCTCCCACAATTGATTTACGCTGTTGCCCAGCGGCGTAATAGCCCCCATACCTGTTATGACGACGCGTTCCATCCGTATCCCTCCATATTCGAATTGACTATGGAGATATCGTGCCATAGCATGTATCCTATTACAAGTTGTCGTTTATCCTAGTATAATTAGTACCAGCATATAATACGTCGAGGTGAACAAAATGAATCGTCAAACCAGGCTGCAGGCTTTATCCGGATTTCTCAAACAGGCAAGGTCGCGTATCTCTCCTTCTTCGGTCGGCTTGCCAGAAGGCGCCCGCCGGCGCACGCCGGGCTTGCGGCGGGAGGAAGTCGCACAGCTTGCGGGCGTCAGCTCGACTTGGTACACCTGGCTTGAGCAAGGCCGCGACATTAAAGTGTCCGCCTTCGTGCTGGACTGTATAGCAACAGCCCTGCAGCTGACGGCGGACGAGAGGAAATACGTATTTTCGCTGGCGCTCGAAGCCGGACCGGTCGTCCGGCCCCCTAAGGAAGAGGTTGCGCAGATCAGCCCCTCCCTTCGCAAAATCATACAAGACCTTCGCAGCTGCCCGGCGATTATCTCCGACCGCCGCTGTCATATCGTCGGCTGGAACGAGGCAGCCGCTCATGTATTCCTCGATTTCGAGCAAATCCCCGCCGACCAGCGCAATATGATCCGGCTATTGTTCTCGCGGCGGGAGTTCAAGCGCCTGGCCGGCAATTGGGAGCAATTCGCCAGCGGCTTTCTGGCTATGTTCCGCGCTTATTACGGACAATATGTAGAGGATGAATGGTACGTGCAATTCCTTCGCGAGATGATAGAGACGTACCCGGAATTCCAGAGCTACTGGGAAGGGAGCGAAGTTAGCTTTGCGCCCGAGGTTGCGCTCGAATTCCGCCATGCGAAAGCCGGCAAAATGCTGTTCCATCTGACATCGCTGCAAGTGCACGGCAATACCGATCTGCGCTGCAGCATCTATACGCCCGCGCCGGATACGAGCACCGAATCGAAGATGCTGACGTTAATGATGGGACACTAACGAGAGGCGCTTTATGCGGAGAACACCTCCCATTAAAGCTTTTCCCAGATGCCTTTCAAAATGTTCTTCAGCAATAACGACTGCTGCCAACGGTCGCTGATCTCTTGCGTCCTGCCGGCATGCTCGTCGATTGTAATCGCATACGGTGCAGGTCCAAGCTCGCAAACGACGGGCAGCTTGCTCTTAGGCTCGGCGTTTGCGACCCAGTCCGACATGCCTTTCCGCCACCATTGCTTGAACCGAGGAACGATGGGATGCTCTCCGTTTTCGCCAATGCCGACCTGAACCTGCTCCCCATTCGATATCCTTGCATGGATAGACGACGTTTGCTCCAATAAGATGCTTAGAAGTCTATCCGCCTCTTCGTCCGGCGAGTGCATCTCCCCCGCTACGACATAATGGGAGAAATCGATTGTCAGGGGAAGGCGGCCAAGACGTTTCACATAATTTGCGGTACGGATGAGATCTTGCGTGATGGTGCCGCGATGCGTCTCGATGTAGACCGGAATACGATACTCGGCCGAACAGGCAAGCATTTCGCTAAGCAGCTTTTCCGCGGATTCATCGATCAGGAACGGAGTCAGCACTTGCGCGTTCACAAAATCAATGCCACCGGTCTGTTTAACATTCTCAAGAAACGCTCTTAAATCCGCAGTGGATTTGGGGTAAGCATTAACTCCGAAGGATAGCTCGTATCGCTCCATTAAATTTCTCCAGTCGGACGCTTCTTCCTGGGACGGAACAAAACCGTTAATCCCATTGAATCCGGCTTCCGCAATTGCGGCTACCTTCTCTTCCTTCGTCCACTCACGGCCGTTCCGGCCGAAGCCGTTCATCGTCCACCAGGACATCTGGACGTCTAACGCCAGATCCTTATTTTTGATCATATTAGTTATGTTGCCACTCATGTAGAGCCTCAACCGCCTTCCCTATTCAAATCTTTCTATTCCGTCATTTAAATATTAGGCAGTTGCGAATCATCTTGAAAGTAACAATGACGCTATATGTTCACACTATCCTGCTGCATGAAAAGAAAAGCATCGTTATGCTATACTACATGAGACCAACTTTTATTAAACAGGAGGAACGACAATAATGCCCCACCTATTATTCCGCGGAGTCCCAGCCGAACGACTTCAATCCGTGGCCGAGCCATTAGTCGAACAGTTAGCCGTTATTTGCGATTGCGGAACAGATAACTTCACGATGAACTGCGTGCATGCAACCAACGTGTTCGGTGCGCTGCCGGGCGACCCCGCATTTGCTTTCGTCGAGGTAGGCTGGTTCGAAAGGGGCCGGGACGTTCGGGATCGATTTGCAGCAGCCGTGACCCGTTACGTCTCGCAGCTAGACATCCCTGAAGTCGAAATCGTATTCCATGCTTACCGCGAGGATAGCTATTACATAAACGGGAAGCCAGTGGAGTGATATCTCATCGCGAAACTGCAACAAAAAACAGCGGCAGCCTATGATCGTTTTCGATCTTAGGCTTGCCGCTGTTTCATCATTCTTAAGTACTCTTGACGCCATATTCGGCTTTCGGTTCGCGCGGCATCCTTCTCTTAAAGTTCGTGATCGCGACGCCAGCCAATATCAGCACTCCGCCGCCTATCTGCGCGGGCAGGATCGGATCGCCCAAAACGAAATGGCTGACAATAATGGCGATAAACGGCGGAATATTCATGAACATGGCGCTCATGGAAGCTCCGGCCACCGCTATGCCCGAGTTCCACCAGAAGCCCGCCAGCCCTTGGCCGATGACGGCGACGCTTACGAGCAACACCCACATGATGGCCTGCTGGCTAGCGTGAAGATCGCCGTTTAATGCTTCTACCGCCACAGCCGGAGACATAAGAATCGTGCCGATCACCGTGGAGTATATCGTCACCTCGTACGAGCTCATCGCTGTCGTCAACTTGCGTATGAACAACAGGCTCACCGACATGCCTAACATTGCCACCAGCAAATAAACGTCGCCGTGGGAAATTCCTAGCTCCTTGCCGCCGTACACCACGATGCAGACAACGCCGATCAGTGCCACAATGGCTCCGGTCAGCTTTTGCCCGGTGATCGCCTCTTTAAGGAAGATTCGCGACAGCAACGTGGTCGCGATCGGTGAAAGCGCGATGATTAGCGCGGCATTGCCGGCAGTCGACTCCCGCAAACCGGTAAAATAAAACAGCTGGTTGATCAGCGTGCCGGTAATGCCGGCCATAAGCAATAGGAACCATTCGCGTTTCGTCGGACGCCGCATCGATTTGTTGATGACAGCCACCGATATCAAAAAAAGAGACATAACGACCAATCGTGCAAAAGATAAAAATATCGGCGAAAAATCGCGAAGCATGTACGCGCTCGCCACATAGTTGCCTCCCCAAAGCAAGGAGACGCCCCATAATTTAAGAAATACCGTACGATCAGACATAAAATGAATAACTCCCATAGATCCATATTTCAAAACATCGGCTTCCCGTTCGACAATGATTATACGTTTTATCTACAACTATATTTATGGATTACCCCTCTATATGCTCTACACCACCTTAGGAAAATTTTTGAATTAATAATTTTGCAGTAAAAATAAACCCGCCGCAACATCATGCGACAGGTTTTGCAATCAAAGCTTAGTATGTACAATTGAAAAGTTGATCGGAAGCACATGCCATTCTGGAAATAATCTGGCAGAGAGGAAGGGATTCGAACCCTCGATACGCGGTTAACGTATACACGATTTCCAATCGTGCTCCTTCGACCACTCGGACACCTCTCTATAAGGTAGATCAACAAGGCTTGCGCCTTGAAAACTGGATACGAAAGTTTTAGCTGAATGATCTTTATGCTGAATTTGGGGCCCCCGCAAAGTAATCGGAATGATCATCGAAGCCTACGCTTCACTTTGTGGGGTATCTTAGGATAAGCCCTCGACCGATTAGTATTCGTCAGCTCCACACGTTGCCGTGCTTCCACCCCGAACCTATCAACCTCGTCGTCTTCAAGGGGTCTT
>NZ_JANIPJ010000013.1 GCF_024623455.1 Paenibacillus soyae
TACCCGAGAATACAAGCAAAATAACCTACAAAAAGAAGATGCCCATCCCAATATATGGGTGTGGACATCTTCTTTTTGTTTGAACTTTATTGTTCACTTGAAAATGCGTAAGTTCTTCAGTGGCCTCCTTAAATGCAAGTGGCTTCTTTTTATTTTTTGAATCACATAGTTTGTCGACAAATAGGTGTCATTAAAAACTCTTTTAAACTATTACTGAATTCCAGAATAAACTACCCATCACGAATGGAGGCAGGTATATAAGTGTTTAGCCTACGATTATCTAATTCGCTTATTAGAAAGATCTTTACGTTATTACAATTGTTTCTGAGGAATTCAATAAAATCTTGCAGTCAAAATTGTTTACTGTAAATAGCATGTAGCCGGAGCGATAGTATATTGAAATCTTTATCCTTTTCTTGTTCTTGCTGAACAATCTCATGAATTAAATTAAAATGATTTACTCTGTTTAGTTCATTTTTTTTAAACTCAATATTAGATCCAAGTTCCACTTGTGCATTTATTTGAGCCTCTTTAATAGTATCAACTAACTTCTTTAATGGAATGTTTAGTTCTATAGATCTTGAATATAAATTGATAAAAGTAAGGTCTTTTATAATCTCTTCATGAGTTTTACCATCAATAATTTCGTCTTCTAAATAAACAAGTAGTTCATTTAATAGTTGCATTTGATAATCGACTAATGTAGGTTTTGTCACTGGTCTCTTTCTTATTTCTTCCCACCTATGAACAAAATCATCATAATCATTTGTTTTATTATAAGATGCGACAGAGGGCCAAGTGAACGATTCAATACTTGGTTTCCTATTCATTTGATATATATATTCTCCCTTGTGGCCCCTAGGGGCAGAGCCCCCACAATGGGGGGGCTACCTCTGGGTTAATTTTCAAAATTTATAATACTGTAAAGTGCCTTTTAACTGGTTATGAATTTTATCTATTGCTCGGTTCTTGCGCTTGGAAATATTTCCGCTTCCATGTCCCAGTGCAGTGCCGATTTCACCTTGGGACTGATCCAGGATAATGTCTCGTATAAAAATATTGCGATCTACCTCTTTAAGGCTTGCAAGAGCAGTATTAATATCATTCATGTCCTCATTAAACATAAGTTCAGTATGAGGTTCCATATAGCCGCTGGAAATCCCCTTCTGTACTCCTTTGTTACCATCAGGTCGGCTTTCATCTTCTTCCGGACGGGGATCGATTGTGACGGATTTAATGTAACGCCGAGGTCGACCTCCGTCTGGAAGCAGGGGACGATACGGTTCCAGGAATGCAGTTCTGTACTTGCCCATCGCGCCGCGTACATTAACTTTGATGGCTGATTTTAAGTCTGTAATGGTAGCGATGTTCTCGAGCGTTAGGGTTATCGCTTCGTGTACCAATTCGTCAAAATCATCCTTACTAAAGTCGTCTGTATACTTTTTCCCTATGGCATACCATCGTGCAAAAGCATACACTTGCTCGATTGCCTCTTTAAAGGTCCGGTTGCCAATTAGGGTCACATCGCTGCTAGTTTGAAGGTGATGCAGTAGATGAGCAAATTCTACGTCGGTGAGTTTTGACATTGGATTTACCTCCGGTTAAGTGAAATTTTTGGTACATATAAAGCTCCTCCTTTGGCTTCGACTATTAATGCGATTTCTTGTATTGTCTCGAAGCATCCATTATTTGTCGGGAGAATGGTATGAAAATTCCCCTCTATTAGTATAAGGGACGGAAAGGGCATAAATGGACATGTCTTTAAAAATATTTTTTTGATTTATATTAATTCCCCAGCTCGTTTCAGTCAGGCTGATCAGGGCGAACGAGAGGCATTAAATGGGTAAAATTCAGCTCGTTTGCGCCGAAGCCTATTTTTCAAAAGGTATCCGGTATTCCGAGTAGATCAGGCTCTCGACAAAACCCTCATTTGAGGGCTTTGTTGTGTCTTTGAGTAATGCAAGTGTAAAGCGGAGGGAAATCTAAGAAACGCTGAAATTGCGCCTTGGCCTATGCAAAAAGAGTTATCTATGTGGGGAGGTGTCGGGGGAACAATAGAAAGTGCGGTTCGTACTGGAAGTTCGGGTGTCGGCAAGGCAATTGCGATGCTTGGCGGTGATCCGTTGCGATTTATGACTTTGGTTGAAGCATACAGAAAATCAGGCATAATAACGGGTCACAATCCTGAAAAATTTGAAAATAGGCGTAACAGGTCATGGCTATATTTCAAAAAACGACACAGCAAGCAAGAGATGGATGTTATCCCTATCATTCGAATACTTGATTCCCGTAGCACTTAACGGAGGTTAAAGATGAAACAGGAAAACACGCAAATCTTTTTCTACGGCTTTATAGTTGGATGCGTTCTGCTGCTGATGCCTATACCGCATTTCGCTTTTTGGAGCGGCATTATGGAGCATATCGAAGCTGTGTTCCGTTACCTAGGTTTTGTTTTATTTGCGGCATGCGGGCTTACCATAGTCGTTGGTGTTGGAAGAGCCTATATGGGAAAGTGATAGTCTGACGGTATAATAAACTAAAAATAAGCAGGCACATACTTAGACGCGACTCTAAGTGTTTGCCTGTTTATTTTGTTTTTTGGTGTGTAAGAATTAGGTTCTTATGGAAATCAACAATCTGCTTGAGATAGTGGGAAGTGCGCTTGACTTAGAGAGAACTCTAAGTGCTAACATCAGTAAAAGCACCATACAAGTACGTTCGAGACGCTTTAGCATGTAAGCTGTTATCAAATGAGCGGTAATGAATCCGCCTCAGCGAAGGGTAACAAAGGATGGTTTTGAACTGTAGCTCGGAACCAATTACCATGGTCATTTTGCATTAACTGCGCATCTCTTCCCTATCTTGCTAAAATGCAAAAAATGCGAGGGTAGTCACGTTGAGTAGCATAGCTCATCGTTCGGGAATGATTAAATTTGATGATTTGCAGTCAGAACATCATTATAAGCCTATGGTGTCATATACTCAGTCAAAGCTTGCGTGCCTGATGTTTTCACTAGAACTCCAGCGGCGAAGTGATGAAGCGGGTTGGGGGATCAGCAGCATGGGCGCACATCCGGGAATCTCTAGGACGGAATTGATTCTGAATGGAGCGGGAGGAAATAGTCTGGCTGGTTATATTTTTTAATATTTATGCTCTTTGAGCCGACGGATTTCAGGGATTCCCCCTCTGAAATTCGCTCGGCTTTTTTCTCGCTCTTATCCCGCGCATTTGGGCAGCGGCTATATTTTTTTGCCTCCGTTTTGGTCATGGACGCCAATGTATGCCTCAGTTCTGTTCCCTATAATGAAGAGGAAATGAGGCGAAGACAGGAGGGTGAGGCTTATGCGCGTTAAGGACAGATGGAACGCATTCGTCTCGGCGGAGATTCCGGATACGGCCGATTTGTACAGGAAGCGGGACGGTCTCCTGCGGGGCCTGCGATTAGCGGTTAAAGATGTTTACGATATGAAGGGCTATGTGACAGGGGCCGGAAATCCGGATTGGAGGCGGACGCATGGGGCAGCCTCCAGTCACGCGCCGACCATAACCGCTCTGCTCGAGCAAGGGGCGGAGCTGGTCGGCGCGACGCATACCGACGAGCTGATGTTCGGGCTGAACGGCGAGAACGGACATTATGGCACACCGGTCAATCCCAAAGCTCCGGGGCGCATTCCCGGAGGCTCTTCCAGCGGATCGGCAGTGGCCGTAGCATCCGGAATGGCAGACGTTGCCTTGGGCACCGATACGGCGGGCTCCGTCAGGGTGCCGGCGAGCTATTGCGGCGTATACGGCATGAGGCCGACATATGGGCGGATAACGATGCAAGGGATTGTTCCTCTGGCTCCTGCGGTAGATACGGCGGGCTGGATGGCTGACAGCCTGTCGACGCTTGCAAAGACCGCAAATGCGCTCATGCCGGATGGGGGACAGGAGCATGCGAAGGCGGCGCCTATACAAACGGTAAAACGGCTCATCTGGCCGTCCGACATGTGGGCGCTGCTGGATCGCGAGGTCAAGAGCTCAGCCGGGGCGGTGCTGGATAAGCTGCGCGGAATGGCTTCTTTCGTTCATGAGGAAGCGGTGTTGGCCGAAGAAGGGCTGGACGTTTGGCTGCAGGCCTTCCGCTCCATTCAGGGCTACGATATTTGGCGGACTCACGGGAAGTGGATTGAACGGGATCGGCCGGCTTTCGCGCCGGATGTGGAGGCGAGGTTCCGGTGGAGCAGCACGATCCGCGAGGAAGACGCACGCGAAGCGCTTAAGCTCAAGAAGGCGGTGGAAGCCAGAATGGGAGAGTGGCTGGGGACCGATACGCTAGTCGTTATTCCGACGACACCTGGCGTTGCGCCGCCGATTGGCCAGCAGGGAGAAGAGGCGGAACAACGCCGAAACAGGGCCTTGCAGCTGTGCTGTCCCGCGGGCTTGGCCGGCTTGCCGCAGATCACAGTGCCCTGGTTGGAGCATGAGGGTATGCCCGCAGGCTTGTCGTTTATCGCGGGACCGGGGCTGGACCTCAGCTTGCTTCATTCGGTGGAGCTTATCGCCCGGACGATCGGAGAGCCGCTCGAGAGCGGGCAATCCTTGGACAAGAGAGGGGAATGGCCGACATGAAATTCGTAACCGTGGCTATCGATGGCAGGGAGACGCTGGGTGTCATCGCGCCGCATGGCATCGTGCTGGTGGAGACGATCAATCGGGTTTTCGGTACGCGCTGGAGCACCGAGCTGTTCCAATTGCTTCAGGACGGCGAGTGGGAAACATTCCGGAATTGGTTCCATCAGACGGCGGCATCGTCCATTGTTGAGCTGGAGGCGCAAGCGGAAGAGGCGCTGAAGCTCGCGCCGTTGTATCGGCACCCAAGGAAGATTTGGGGCGTCGGCTTTAATTATGCCGCCGACGAAGAAGCGCTTGCTGCGGCGGACCGGTCCGAGGAGCCCGTCGGCTTCATGAAGCCGGATACGAGCTTGATCGGCTATGGGGAGTCCATCGTCATCCCGCCGCAATCCGGGCGGGTGATCGCGGAGGCGGAGCTGGCCATCGTCATCGGGCGGGTCTGCCGGGACGTGGAGGAATCGGACGTCGCTTCCTATATCGCGGGGTATGCGACCGTGCTGGATATAGGAGCGGACGATATTCATGGCCGCAATCCTAGATTTCTGACCCGGTCCAAAAGCTTCGATACCTTCTTCAGCTTCGGACCGGAGCTGCTTACGCCGGACGAAGTCGTGGATGTATCGAAGCTTGTTGTCTCAACGGTCCTTAACGGGGAGAGGGTATCCGCCAAGCAAGTTGCGCTCATGCGGTATCGGCCCGAATGGATTGTCTCCTTTCATTCCAAATGCATGACGCTAGTGCCAGGGGACATTCTGATGACGGGTACGCCTGGCGCGGCGGTCGTACGTCCCGGCGATCAGGTGGAATGCCGGATCGACGGTTTCCGACCGTTGAGGAATCCGGTGCGCGGAGGATCGGAGCTCCCCGCCATGCAAGGTGAATAAGCAGGGGAAGCAAGATTTGTGCAGTGGGTCCATAGTTGGCGATCGGGGATCGTCCTATGATGGAAGCAGACCGGCCTTAGGACAAACATAACGAATAATGAAGGGATGGATGAACATGCGTCACGAATTAATCCGATTAGGCATGTCGCACCCGGGCGATGTAAGCGAGCTGGAGAAGCTCCTGCAGTCCGGGAGCATTAAGGCGGGGGATATTAAAGGAATTATTGCCCAGACCGAAGGGGACGGCTACGCCAGAGGATACAGCACGCTTGCCTTCCAGGTGCTGCTGGCGCCTTACTTGGGATGGTCGCATCAGCAAATTTTCGATCGCATTCCAATGATGATGATAGGCAAGACGGGCGGTCTGATGAGTCCGCATTATACGCTGTTATTTCGAAAGGAGTCATCCGCGGAGGCGGCGCCCGCGACGGGCAAGCGATTCGTGTTCGGGGTGGCGTCGAGCCGCCAGCTCAAACCGGAGGAGATCGGGACGACGGCTCAGGTCGACTTGACGGCGGAAGCGGTTCGGGATGCCATTGCGGATGCCGGCATTGAAAGCCTTGAGGATGTCCACTGCGTAGAGATCAAATGCCCTTGGGGAGTGGGGGGTACGCGCTCCAAAGCGGCTTCCGCGCTTGGATCCGGCGTCGCGCTGGGGGAAATCGACAGGGAACGGATCGGCGAAACGGCCATTAACGGCGATCATGAGCTGTATTCGCTGCGCACGTCGGTATCCGCGGGCGGAGAGCAGACTGCCGTCCGGATTATCGTCATGGGCAACAGGAGAGGCTCCGACAGTCCGCTGGTGGTCGCTTCGGGCGTGATGAGAGACAGCTTCGACCTGCCGGGGCTGTATCGCGTGTTCGACGAGCTGGGCATGCCGGCATCTCCCGCCTTGGCGGAGAGCGACCGGAGCAGAGTGCGGCAAGTATTCGTTAATGCCGGTGCCGACGCGCTCAATCATATCCGGGGACAGCGGCATACCATCCACTCGGATGCGCTGAGCATGCATAGCGGAATCGTGGCGAAGGCGGTCGCGCATGCCGTCGTGGGAGCTTTGGTCGGCGATGCCGCCATTCTATGCTCCGCGGGGTCCGAGCATCAAGGGCCGCAGGGAGCGAATCTGATCGCGGCGGTCGTCGAAGCGGCTGCGGAGGGGGGCGTGACGGGATGACGCAGCCATGGAGCATTCGGGGCTTCTCGAACGAACATGCCCATCTGGATAAAGGCATGCTCGTTCCCGGCGTTGCCTATGCCGATGCTCCCCCGGCCGTCCGGGGCGGATGGACCAGGGAGCACAAGGCCAAGTTCACGAGACAAGATATTTACGATCGTGCGGAAGCCGCCTTGCAGTCCATGCTTCAATACGGGACAACCTACATTCGCACGCATGTAGACGTAGATCCGTTAGTCGGGCTGAAATGCGTGGAGGCGCTGCTCGAGCTGCAGCGAAACTATGAGAAGCAGGTCATAATCGATATTACGGCCTTTAACCAGGAGGGCTTTGACCGGTTCCCCGAAACGGCGGAGCTGCTGGAGGAAGCGCTGGGCATGGGACGGATTGGGCTGGGCGGCCATACGCTGACCGACGCGGACGGAGAGGGGCATATCCGCCGGCTGTTCGAGCTCTGCGAGCGAAGAGACGTTCCATGGCTCGAGTTCCATACGGACGAGAGCGGCAAGCCGGAGCATTTCCTGATGCCGGTCATCGCGCGGGAAAGCAAGAAGAGGGGGTGGGCGGGGAAGGTATACGCCATCCATTGCAACTCTCTCGCGAACGTAACGGATCGGCAGGCGGAGGAGGCGATCGAACTTGCAGCCGAAGCGGGGCTATCGATTATCGTGTGTCCGACGGCCGTCGCCACGCGCGCCGTCACGCGGACGAAGCAGTTGATGAAGGCGGGGCTGCGGGTCAGCTTGGGCAGCGATAATATGGGCGATCTGTTCAATCCGCTCGGAAGCGGCAATATGCTGCACTATGCCCAGCTGCTTGCCTATATCCAGCGATTCTACGAGCCGGAGGAGCAGCAGGCCCTGCTGGATATGCTCATGTCGGAGCCTGCGGATGCGGAAGCCGCGCGGCGCGTGGAAGAGCTGGGTGCCTGCGTCGTATACGAGACCGGACGGGCGGACCTCTTGCTGGCCCATGCGCCGCGCCCGGTTTCCATGGCAAGGGGAGCCGCTCTCACTTCTCCGTAGCGGTCAAAATTTGATGGATCATGACGGCCATGCGGAGCTTGAGCAGGTCGATCGGATCCTTGAAGGACAGACCCAGCATGGTCTCGCATTTGTTCAGTCGATAGAAGACGGTATTGCGGTGCAAATACATCGCGGTAGCCGTCTCTTTGACGTTGCAGTTGTTCTGTAAGTAAATATCGAGCGTGTGCAGCAGCTCCAGGCTCTCTTCGTTCTTGGCATAAGCCAAATGCTTAAGGACGCTGACATAAAACTCGCTGAGCTTATGATAAGGAAGCAGCCGGATCAGATCCGGCACCTGTTGTACGCGGTAAGAGGAGACGAAGGGTCCCCGGTTCCGCTCCAGCCCATGTCTCAGCGCCTGGGAAGCTTCCTGATAAGCTCGCGGCAGCCGGTCGAGCTGATCGGCTGGATTGCTGATGCCGCTGGCGATCATCCATCTGTCTTTGCCGTTCTCCATATGCTCCTGCAGCTGCTCGAGCAGACGAATCCACTCCCCCTCCTGACCGGCCGGGGGCGTCTCTTGCAGCGACGTCAGAATAAGGACGACATGTTCGCCCTTGGTCGTGCCGATCATTTGGATGTTACGGGCTTCCATATAGGCATGCACTTCATTCATTAAGTGCTCGAGCTGAGCGTGCTCCATCTGGAAGGTGGAATGACCTTCGAACGTATGCGCCAGCGGCTTGGAGACAACGACCCAATGCTGCCCTTTATTCGTAAGTCCGTACTTCTCCCCGCGTTTCAAAATCTCCTCGACCGAGCTCAGCTCGTTCTCCAGCAATTCGCCGAAAAACTCTTCCCTCAGACGATTGGAGCCTTCCATTAAAGCGTCTTGCTTAATGCTTTCATATGCGATGATCTGAGCGGCCTGCTCGAGCGGCATGACGGACGTATCGATGGTGTCGTCGGCATGCATGACGATAATGGAGCCTTTGAACATGCCCGAGCTGTGAATGGGGTAGATGCCAAGCTTCTCTCCGCTTTCCGTAACGCAATAGATGAGCCGGCCTTCCGCGGCGGCGTGATGGACGGAAAGCTGCAGCAGCTCGGACTGGAAGGCGGGCGACAAGGCCCGCTGGCGCGCCGTGGCCGACCACCCGACGATCTGCCTGCGGTTATTCTGGATGAGGATCGGGTGATGAATGACGCCCGTCAGCGTCTGGGCGACGTCGGACATGCTGGCCCCGTTCAGGAACAGTCGCGAGAATTTCCGGTGAATCTCGAAGGTCCTCTCCAGCTCGACCTGCTTCTCGTTCAATATGATGCTGAGCACCTGGCTCATCATCTCGCCCAACGAAGCGTCGTTGGGCAGGGCGATGACCGGCAAGCCAAGGCGGTTCGAGGCTTCCAGCAAATCGCCGGGCAGATTAGCTTCCCGATGATTGGCTTTGACGACGAGCCCCGCGCATTCGGCGCAGCTCATCTGCTGGAGAAACCGGAGGGAGAGGCTGCCGTTTCCGGCAATGACATGCTCCGTCGTGAACAACATCTGATTTTTGCCGAGCCAGGTGGATATGTCGGGAATGGCCGGCGCGCTGCCGTCCTCTTCTTGCTCATGCGGCAGCTTCACCATGACGTTGACGGAGTCGATAGGCGAGTGGAGTCCAAGCTGTCCGGAAGCAACGGAAGCGCCGGTGAACAGCGGCAGCTCCAAGATGCGTTGAATCGTGATGCTCATAGGTTCCCCTCCTGCTTCGCGTAATGGATTTGATCGGGAGATAATTCCGTGTCGCGCGGGCGGCCGGAGAAGTTGTGCACGACGAACAAATGCGCCGGCTAAGCTCCGCAAGGCTTTTTTGTTCATATTGCTGCTTTATAGGCGGTGACAATTGTGCACCAGAGACATGGGATGTTTGTGTTATATAATATAACATTAACTTAGAAACGGGCAAGGTTCTAAAGGGAATATGTCATTAATCATGACGTACATACAAAGAGGAGGATGGCGGATGGAAAAAACAAAATGGTCCATGTTGGCAATATTGCTTATCGTTGCTATGACGGTGGCCGGGTGCGCAGGGGGCGGCGGAGCAACAAATAATGGGCAGGCAGCAACGGGGACGGTCCCTTCCGGGGCGGCGAACGCGAACGACGGCATTGACTTGCCGCCGGCGGAGAAGAAAAGCATTACGCTACGGCTCAATTGGAAGTTCAAAGGCGAATTCGCGCCGTTCTTTGTGACGAAGGAGAAAGGCATTTTCGAAAAATACGGGCTGGACGTCGATGTGCTGGAAGGCTCGGGATCCGTGGCGGTTCTGCAGGTTGTCGCGGAAAATCGGGAGGAGATCGGCGTAACGTCCGCCGTGGAGCCGATTCAAGGCGTCGAGCTGGGCATGCCGGTCAAAATTATCGCCTCGTATATGTCCAAATCGCCGATTATGATTTTGTCTCACGCCGACACGCCGGTTCGTTCGCCGAAGGATCTCGAAGGGAAGAAACTGGTTTCGTCTTCGGGTTCCACCTTCTCGAGCATCTACGAACGGTTCCTCGAGCACAACGGCACGGACTACAACAAGGTAGAGCATATGATGGTGGAAACGAGCGCGAGAAACACCCTGTTCCTCAATAAGGATGCCGACGCGGTTGCCGTCTTCTCCACGAATGAATATCCGCTCTTCGAGAAGACGCTCGGCGAGGAGCTCGTGCCGCTATACCTGGCGGATTACGGATTCGATCTGACAGGCTTGTCTTTAATCGCGAACGATAAGTTTTTGCAGGATAATCCGAATACCGTCAAGCGGTTCCTGGCCGCCGTCAACGAAGGGATGGCCTACTCGATGGAGCATCCCGAGGAAGCGGCATCCATTGCGAAGGAGCTGTTCCCGGAAGTGGTCGACGAAGAGATCGTGATCGAGCAGATCAAGCGGACGGGCGAGCTGGCTCTGCGGCCGGAAGGCAAGCCGTTCGGCTGGACCGACGGAGACAAGATGAATGGAATGGTGGACCTCATGCTGGAGAGCGAATTGATTGAGGGGCGGAAGTCGGTCGAGCAATACTTCACCAATGACTACTTCGAGAACTGACAAGACGACCGGAGGGGGCTGTAAGAATGATTCAACGAATGAATTGGAGACAAGGTTTGTCCGTAAGCGTGACTTTGATCGGAATGCTGGCGGTATGGCAGCTTATATGCGTGCTGTTTGCGGTCCCAGCCTATCTGCTGCCGACGCCGCTTGACATCGGGAGCCGGCTTATCAGCGACGGCGACGTGCTGCTGCGCCATACCGGAATTACCCTGTTTGAAATCGTCGCCGGCTTTGGATTGTCCGTCTTGTTCGGAATTCCCGCCGCCGTCATCATCGTGTACTCCCGTTACTTCTCGCAAGCGGTCTTCCCGCTGCTCATCGGGCTGCAATGCGTGCCCATGATTTCTATCGCGCCCTTGCTCATTACGTGGCTTGGATTCGGCATGATCACCCAAGTGGTCATCGCGTTTCTGATCGCCTTCTTCCCGATTATCGTCAGCGCGGTAGTCGGTCTGAAGTCCATGGAGAAGGAGATGAACATGCTCGCGATGTCGCTGAGGGCAAGCAAGCTTCAAATATTCCTGTACTTCAGGCTCCCCCGGGCGCTGCCCAGCATATTCGGCGGCTTCAAGGTTGGCATCACGCTGTCTGTCGTCGGAGCCGTGGTCGCCGAGTTTGTCTCGTCGGATCGCGGGCTCGGGTATTTGCAGCTTGTAGCGAATGCGAAGCTGGATATTACGATGCAGTTCTGCGTCATCGTCATGCTGGCCGTCATTGGCTTGGTTCTGTACAATCTGGTCGGGTTGATCGAGAGAATCGCGCTGCCTTGGTACCGGGCTTCCAGAGGAGGAGAATAACATGCGGAGCAAAGAAATCGTCATTCGGGATGTAGAGAAAACATTTCAGACGCGTGGCGGCGCCGTTCAGGCGCTGTCCAAGGTTAACCTGAACATCGAGCCGCTATCGTTCGTATCCGTGGTGGGGCCGAGCGGCTGCGGCAAGAGCACGCTTATGAACCTGCTGGCAGGTCTCGATACGCCGACGGGCGGCGTTATCGAGATCGGCGGAGAACGCGTAAGCGGCGCGCAGGAAGGCAATGCCGTCGTATTCCAGCGCGACCTGCTGCTGGAGTGGCGGACGGTCATCGCCAACATTTTGCTGCCCTTCGAGCTCCATGGAGTCACTTGGCTGGATCGCAAAGACCGCACGACGAACCGTCAGCTGGCCGAGGATCTGCTGAGGATGGTCGGGCTGGAGGGCTTCGGGGACAAATATCCGTTCGAGCTGTCCGGCGGGATGCGGCAGCGGGTATCGATCTGCCGGGCGCTGATCCAGCGGCCTACGCTGCTGATGATGGACGAACCGTTCGGCGCGTTGGACGCGCTTACCCGGGAGCAGATGATGTACGATTTGCTGCGGTTGTACGACCAATACAAGTGTACCGTCGTCTTTATTACGCACAGCATCGAGGAGGCGGTGTTCCTCTCGGACCGGGTGCTTGTCATGAGCGAAAGACCGGGCTCGGTAGTACGGGATATCAAGATTCAATTGGAGCGTCCGCGTAACCTGAGCACCCGGATGGATGCCCGTTTTCTAGACTGCGTCAAGGAAATTCGCGGCGTGTTCCAATCGCAGGGCGTACTCGCGGAGGTGTAGCGGCATTGGGCGGCAACGGTTATACGTTAGGGACGGTCATGGGAGAGCCGGCGGCTCTGCTGATCATCGATATGCAAAATGATTTCGTGCACGATAAAGGCGTTTTCGCGCAGGCAGGTTATGACGTTAAGAGATATCAAGCCATAATTCCGGCCATGAGACGGCTGATCGATCAAGCGCGGCATGCTGGCATTCCCGTATTATGGATCGGCATGTCCCATAACGAGCTGAACGACGGGAAGGATGCGTGGATGGCGCGCAGACTGGGGAGCCAGCACCCGCCCAGCTGCCGGACGGGTAGCTGGGGCGCCGATTTGTATCGCGAGCTGGAGGCCGGCATTGACGAGATGATGATCTGGAAGCACCGGTACAGCGCCTTCGTTCAGACGAGGCTGCAGCAGCTGCTGGAGGAGCGAGGGATCAAGACTCTGGTGGCAGCGGGGATCAATACGAATACCTGCGTGGAATCGACGCTTCGCGACGCCCATCTTATCGGGTATCATGTCGTGCTGGCCAAGGACGCGACCGCGTGCGCCTTCCAGGACGCGTACGAGCCGAGCTTGCGCAACATCGCCAGGCACTTCGGTATCGTCAGCGATACGGAAGCTATCATGGAGCTATGGAATACGCCCCGCCACTGACAGGGGCAATTACAGGAGACCGGCCCGCGCGCCGGTCTTGGCTGCGTTCCGCGACGATAACGCATTGTAACAATTTTTTGACGATTCGTGCCCCGACATTGCGCCGGATATGCTATGATGTAGAAAGAGTTGAATGATGTCGAATAACTACGAAATAAATGCGGATTCCGACAACGGACACGTGATTCGTACGGGATTCGCATTTTTGCTGCCAATAAGTGAAAACAGGAGGAGAAACGATTATGAAAAAACATTTTGCTCTACTGCTGACGCTCGTACTGGCGATCAGCGTCATCGCCGCTTGCGGCAGCAACAGTAACAATGCAGGCAACGAAGGCGCCGCGAACGGCGGCGGGGACGACGCGGTTAAGAAGAGAATCGCGCTCGTGCTGCCCGAACAAATTGGCGTTAACCCTTTCTTCGCTCTGATGGATGAGGGCTTCAAGCGCGCAGGCGAGGAGTTTGGCGCGGAAGTGAAAACGATCGAGTCGACCGACCCGGCCGCCTTCGAGCAAAACCTGCGTTCTACGGTTGCCGAGAACTATGATCTGATCATTACGGCTACGTTCCAGGCGGAAGACGCGCTGAACAAAGTAGCTCCCGAAAATCCGGACAAGTCCTTCGCGATCATCGACACGGTCGTAGACCAGCCGAACGTGCGCAGCGTCGTATTCCGCGAGCATGAAGCGGCGTTCCTGCTGGGGGCGGCTGCCGGCTTATCGACCAAGACAAACAAAGTAGGCGCGGTCGTCGCGATCGATGCTCCGCTGCTGAGCAAGTACACGAAAGGCTTCGAGCAAGGCCTGAAATACACGAATGAGAACGCGGAGTTTTTCGTGAACTACGTCGGCAACTTCGAGGATTCGGCGAAAGGCAAGGAGCTTGCCGTGCTGCAGCACTCCAAAGGCGCGGACTTCATCGCGGGCATGGCTGCGGTAGGCGATCTCGGCGTGTTCGAAGCGGCGAAGGAGCTTGGGTTCTACGCTTCCGGCCAAGACGTCGACCGCACGGAGCTGGATCCGGAGCATATCGTCTTGTCCCAGCTGAAAGGAACGGACGCGGTAGCGTACGAGACGGTTAAAGCTTTCATGGGCGGGACGTTCGAATTCGGCGCTGCCGATTACGGCCTGAAGGAAGACGGCGTAGGCCTGACGTTCGTAACGAGAGAGAGCAAGTCCCCGCTGAGCCCGTTCATCGGCCAAGAAACGGTCGACAAGGTGAAAGAGATCGCCGAAGACATCAAGTCCGGCAAAATCGAAGTCGTGAATCCGCTAGCTCAATAGTTTACGATGCCGGCTGCTATTAGCAGCCGGTTTGCTTGTTGAAAGGAGCGACTGCTATGCTGCTGCAAATGGAAGGCATTACGAAAAGCTACGGGAACGTAACCGCGAACCGGAACGTCTCGTTTAATCTTCGAAAAGGCGAAATTCATGCGCTCGTCGGCGAGAACGGCGCTGGCAAAACGACGCTTATGCGTATTCTGTACGGCATGGAGAGTCAGACGTCGGGCGAGATCAAGCTAGGCGGCAAGCCGGTTAGCTTCGGCAGTCCGACGGACGCGATCCGGCACGGAATCGGCATGGTGCATCAGCATTTCATGCTGTTCCCCTCCTTCACGGTAGCCGAGAACATCGTGATCGGCCGGGAGCCATCCCGTGCGATCGGCTTCGACCGCAAAGCGGCTGCCGAGGAAACGACGCGCCTTGCCAAGCGGTTCGGCATGCCGGTCGATCCATGGAAGCGGGTAGGGGAATGCTCGCTTGGCGTTCAACAACGCGTGGAAATATTGAAGGTGCTTTATCAAGGAGCGGAAATCATCATTTTGGACGAACCGACGGGCGTCTTGACTCCGATTGAAGTGAAGGAGCTGCTCGCGGCGATCAAGGAGCTCGCGCGCCAAGGGAAAAGCTTCATTCTGATTAGCCACAAGCTCGGTGAGATCATGGAGGTCGCCGACCGGATCACGGTGCTGCGCGACGGCGAAGTCACGGGCACGGTGAACGCGTCGGATACGGGCGAAGAGCAGCTGTCGCGGATGATGGTGGGTCGCGAGCTTGTGCAATTGGGCCGATCGGCTGCGGCATTGGGTGAAAAGGTGCTGGAAGCAAAAGGGTTGACCGTGCGAGGCTCGAAGACGAAGCCGCTGCTGGACGGCGTCAGCCTCAACGTGAAAGCAGGCGAGATCGTAGGCATTGCAGGCATCTCGGGCAACGGTCAATCGGAGCTTCTGCAGGTGCTGGCTGGATTGCTGCAGCCGGACGAAGGCACGGTTGAGCTGTCGGGGCAAGATGTCACGGGCGCTTCCGTGCAGCGAATACGGGGCGCCGGGCTCGCGCATATACCGGAGGACCGTTACTTGTGGGGCGTCTCCAAGGAAGCGGACGTAACGGAGAACGGCATAATGGGCCATACCGGCAGGCTGTCGAAGAACGGCATCCTGCGAAGAGGCAAAGCGCGATCGATGGTCGCGGAATGGGTGGAGCGGTTCGGGGTCAAGACGGGATCGCTGGATACGAAAGCGCAGCATCTGTCCGGAGGCAATCTGCAGAAGCTGATCGTCGCACGCGAGCTCGCGCAGCAGTCGCCGTTCCTGATCGCGGCGGAGCCTACGCGGGGCGTCGATGTCGGCGCGATGGAGATTATTCATGCCGAGCTGCTGAGCAAGCGGGACCGGCAAGGCGCTATTTTGCTAGTGTCCTCCGAGCTAACTGAGGTGCTCAAGCTTTCCGACCGCATTCTGGTCATGTTCGAGGGCCGGATCGCAGGAGAGCTGACGGCGGAGGAGGCCACGGAAGAGAAGATCAGTCTGCTGATGGCGGGAGGTAAGGCAGTTGGATAAGCTGGGTAATTGGATCAAGCCGCTTCTGCAGCCGCTTCTCGCGCTGGCGGCGGGTCTCGCGGTCGGCGCGGTCGCGATCTTGATCGTGGGCGGCTCCGTGACGGAGACGTACGCGGAGATGTGGAAGGGCGCATTCGGCAATTTTTATTTCATCACCAATACGCTCGCCCGCGCGACGCCGATCATCTTGATCGGTCTGGGCGTGGCGCTCGCGTTCCGCGCCGGGTTCTTCAATATGGGCTCGGAGGGCCAGATGGTTCTCGGGGCGTTAAGTGCGGCCATCACCGCGATCCACCTGCCGGGCCCGGGCTGGCTGAAGCTGATCGGAGCGATTGTGGCAGGCATGCTCGCGGGGGGCATATGGTCGGCTTTCGCCGGCTGGCTGGATGCCAAGTACCGGATGAATCTGCTGATCACGACGCTGCTGCTCAATTACATCGCGACTTATTTCGCCGGATATATCGTCACTTATCCGCTTAAGGATACGACGGGCTCTGCCGCCATGGCGCAGACGGTCATGCTCGACAAGTCGGCTTGGCTGCCGAAGCTGTTCCAGGGGTACAGCCTGCATGCGGGCTTCTTGCTTGCCATGCTAGGGACGATTCTACTCTATCTATTCATGAAGCACACGGTCAAAGGCTACGAAATCCGCATGCTCGGCGGCAACCCGCTGTTCGCGAGCTACGGCGGCGTGCAGCGCGGCAAGCTGATGTTCCTCAGCATGTTCGTCAGCGGCGGGCTTGCGGGCCTTGCCGGCTCCGTCGAAGTGCTTGGCACGCAATACCGTTACCTGGACGGCGCGCTGACTTCGCCGGGCTACGCGTGGTCGGGCATCATGGCGACGCTGCTCGCGGGCTCCAATCCGATCGGCACCGCGGTCGCCGCGATTCTGATCGCTGCGCTGCAGACGGGCGGAATGGGCATGGAACGAAACACCGACGTGCCGCTCGAAGTATCCAGCATCATCCAGTCGGTGCTTATTCTGTTCGTGTCGGCGAAGCTGACTTATTCATTCATTAAGCGGAAGAAAGCGGGGGCGAAAAATGGACCAGCTGTTTGACGTTTCGTTGTTCGCTTCGGCGCTTCGCATGCTGACGCCGATTCTGCTCGCCGCGCTCGGCGGCGCGATCTGCGCGCGAGTCGGCCTGTTTAACGTCGGTCTGGAGGGCCTCATGCTGATCGGGGCTTTCTCGGCGATCGTCGGCAATTATTTGACGGGCAGCATTGCCTTGTCCTTGCTGTTCGCGATCGGCTGCACGCTCGCGTTCTCGCTATTGTTCGCCTTTATGAGTATCCAACTGCAAGCGAACGTGATCGTCGTCGGCATCGCGCTTAATTTCCTGGCGCTCGGTCTGACCACGTTCTCCCTGCGGGCGATCTTCGACGTGAAGGGCGCTTATTACGACAAAAACATGGTAGGCCTGCCGAAGCTGAACATCCCCGTCATCGAGGACATCCCTTGGCTAGGCGGCGTGTTGTCCGGGCATTCGGTGCTCGTATACGCTTCGATCCTGATCGTTGCCGCGCTTCATTATTATTTGTTCCGGACGGTGTCCGGCTTCCGCTTGCTAGCGGCAGGAGAGAACCCGACAGCCGCGCGAAGTCTGGGCATCAAGGTGACGCGGATCCAGTACGGCGCCGTGCTGCTCTGCGGCGTGCTCTGCGGGCTGGCCGGCGCGCAGCTGTCGCTTGGCAACGTGACGATGTTCACGGAAGGCATGACGGCGGGGCGCGGATTCATCGCGCTTGTCGCCACGATGCTGGGGCAATCGAACCCGCTTGGCGTCGCCGGCGCGAGCCTGCTCTTCGGCTTCATGGAATCGCTGAGCATCCGGCTGCAAGGCTTCGCGATGCCGACCCATTTTACGCTCATGGTGCCGTATGTCGTGACGATTCTGGCTATGCTATTCTTTAAGGACAAAGGCTATATGCAAGAAGCGCGCAAATCGAGCGGAAGCTCGCGCTAACGGAAGACCATGACTTCGAACCAGACGATCCCGAGGAGTGAGAGACAGAAGATGCATAACAAAGCGGAAAGACTGAAGAAGGTATCCCCCAAGCTGCCCGCGGTGCCGGCGGAAATCGCCCATCGCGTGCCGCCGGGCCAGACGGTGACGGAACGGTTCCCCATCCTGCACGAAGGCGACGTGCCGGAGTACGAACTCTCTACCTGGTCGCTGCGTGTGTTCGGGGAAGTGGAACGGGAACGGTCGTTCACGTTCGAGGAGCTCTCGAAGCTGCCGCAGACCAAGATCCTGCGGGACATCCACTGCGTGACGCGTTGGACGAAGCTCGATACGGAGTGGGAAGGCGTTAAGTTCGCCGACCTGCTGCCGCTGCTCGGAGCGAAGCCGGAAGCCCGCTACGTCATGATTCATGCGGACGAAGATTACGAGACGAATCTTCCCCTGGAGGATCTGCTCCGGGAAGACGTTATTCTGGCGCATTCGTATGACGGAGAGCCGCTGACGGACAAACACGGCTGGCCGCTGCGCCTGATCGTTCCCCATCTCTATTTCTGGAAAAGCGCCAAGTGGATTCGCGGCATCGAGTTCATGAAGGAAGACCGGCCGGGGTTCTGGGAGCGGAACGGCTTCCACAATTATGCCGACCCGTTCAAGGAAGAACGCTTCTCCAGCGAGGAGTTCATTATGCCGGAGGACGAATGGCTGAAGAAGGAGTTTGATTAACATGTATCTCCCGATTCTGGAGGTTCACTCGGAGGAATTGCCGGCGTTCGCGATCGTATGCGGCGATCCGAGAAGAGCGGAAGTTATCGCAAGGAAGCTGGACGGCGCGAAGGAGTTGGCCTACGCTAGGGAGTATCGGACGTTCGTCGGCGAATACAAGGGCGTGAAGCTCGCCGTGGTCAGCCACGGAGTCGGCTCGCCGGGGGCGGCGGTATGCTTCGAGGAGCTGATCAAAGGCGGCGTGAAGACGCTGATCCGCGTCGGCACCGCCGGCTCCTACTCGGCCGATCATCCGGCAGGAAGCCTGATCGTAAGCACGGCGGCCGTCCGGGCCGACGGGCTGACGAAGCAGCTTGTGCCTGACGGGTTCCCCGCCGTGGCGGACAGCGAAATCGTGGAAGCGTTGTACGAATCGGCGCGCGCGACCGAAGGCATCGTCAAGAAGGGGATTACGGTTACGCTTGACGTCTTCTTCTCCGGCGTCGTCGAGGTGCCGCACAAGCAATACAAGCAAGCTGGCGTGCTGGCGGTCGAGATGGAAATCGCCGCATTGTATGTCGTGGCCGCGCTCCGCGGCGCGCGGGCCGGCGCGATTGTTGCCCTCGACGGATACGCGGATGCCGATCTGGCGGCGGAGTACGACCCGCATACGAACGTGGTGGCGGGTGCCGTCGAGCGCGAGATAAACGCGGCGCTAGAAGCTATCGCGAAGCTGGCAGATCCATCTTAATAGCAGACTTCTTTGAGCGGACAGCGTTTGCATACTTCGCGTTTGCTGCTGCGAAAGTTGAGTTATTTAGATTTACATATTGGAATAGATTTTGTGGCATACGGGTTTACCCTAATCGTTCGTGTTGTGAGAGCTTTTATGGGGAACTTAATACTTTATTTTCTTTGTACATTTATAAAATCGGCCTAAGAACGCTCCAACGTTCTTAGGCCGATGCTGTTTAAGCGGCATTCTTTCACAGCGTTACTTTACACGCTGTCCATCCAGCACAGCCTGAAGACGATCCAGGTTCTGCTCGTTGGCGTCAGGGCAAAATGATTTGACTTGCTCGAATATTTTCTCGTCATTGAACTGTTGACGGATCACACGAGTCCGACCAGCGATATCGGTAAATGTCGCCGTCAACCGGAACTCGGGAGCGCCTTGATGTTCAAGTACGATACGCTTCCCCGGCTCGATCTCGATAAACCTGTTTTCGTTCGGATATTCCGCGCCGTTCGGTCCGTGGAAGGTGAAGCGCCAGAAGCCGCCTTCGCGGAAATCGAATTCGCGGAACGTGCTCGTGAAGCCGTTCGGCCCCCACCACTGCGTCAGAAGCTCCGGCTGCGCCCACGCCCGGTAAACCTCTTCCCTTGGAAAATCATACAATTGCATATGGACAAATTCTAACTCGCCAGGTGTCAAATCTTCATCTTTTTCATCTGCCACAGCCGCTTCACTGCTCGGAGCAAGCGAATTGCCCAGCAGCTCTAGCAGCTCCCTCGATCCGTGCTCCCGATTCTCCACCGCATCGAGCCCATCGAAGAAGGTTCCTTGCTCCGTGAAGGTCAGCTTCGTGCCGCCATCCGCGTCTGTAAGCTCAATCGTCGTAATGGACACCGAGAATCGCACGCCGTTAAAGTCCATCACGTAGGTGTAAACAATCCGCTCGAGCGGAACGATCTCTTGATAAGTGGCGTCGAACGTGAACAAGCCGCCGTCCGGTGTTTCGCCGCTGCTGAATTCCCGTCCGCCTACCCGAAATTCGAACACTTCCGGTTTCGTGAACCAACGTGCTTTGGCTTCGGCGTCAGCCATTGCTTCGTACACCTGCTCCCTGGATGCCGGATATGTTTTTTCAATGACGAATGTTCCATGGTTTACAAATTTTGCTTTCATGATATTAATCCTCCTCGTTTTCTTCTTTTTTGTGGTTTGTTTTTTCATCCGCGCCCGCTAAGAACATTCCCAGCAGGCCAAAACGTTGCTCCCAGCTTTGTTGACGATTCAGGATCGGCTTTTCATAGTCGTTCTTCATCGCTTGCAACAGCGTTGTGAAATCGTCTACCGACACCTGCTTCTTTCCTTTCATCAGCTTAGACACGTGCCTCAGTTGATCCAGCAGCTTCTGTTGCCGCCGTAATTGCTCTTGCACTCGCTCGATTTGCATGCCGACGACCTCGAGCGGGTCAATTCCGCGGCCCGTCAGCGCCGCCTTCACTTCGTCGAGCGACAGGCCCAACTCCTTCAGCGATACAATTCGATAGAGTCGCGATAAATCCTCATCGCCGTAGAGCCGGTGTCCCGATTCCGTGGCCGCCGTCGGCGTGAGCAGCCCAATCTGGTCGTAGAAGCGTAACGTGCGAACCGTCAGCCCCGTCAGCTTGGCCAGATCCCCAACTTTCCAATATCGTTTCATTGATCATCTCCGTTCTATCGCTAGCTCGAATGTCTGTAGCCTCATTATAAAACCTTACGTTACGTAAGGTGCAAGCTATTTGATTACATTTTTTTAAAAATAAAAGAATATAGGAAAAAGCCCACAATCGGTCTGGCTGACTTGATCGTGGGCTTTTGGACTGATCACAACTCAAAATATAAGTAATACAAAACTTAATTTCATATTATGAATTTTTGTGTTGACAGATCCATGTGAATTGAGTTAAATTGCATATACAGAATTTTTATTTCTATAACTAATATTTTAAAGGGGAGAGACGATGACAAAGACAGCTGTTGTTTCCATCATTATGCGAGTGGTGCTGGGTATCCTATTTGTGTTTCATGGCATAGATAAATTTCAAATGGGACTAAACAATGTAGAAGCATGGTTTAGCTCAATAGGTATACCTGGTTTCTTGGCTTATGTCGTTGCGTATGTAGAGCTTCTCGGTGGCATCATGTTGATTTTGGGATTATTTACTCGCTATGCAGCAGGTTTGCTTATTGTTATCCTTATTGGCGCAATTGTGAAGGCGAAGCTATCCGTTGGGCTTCTCGGAAATGGCCAAATGGCCGGTTATGAATTGGATCTCGCCTATATCTTGATTTTATTGCATCTGGTTATTGCTGAGTCGAGGCTCTCGATCGATTGTCTTATTAGGAACAAGCGCAAAGCAGAATAGGGATAATGACCATGGCAAAGGATCGAATCTATCCAAGTATCGCAGCTGAATCAAGTCATTATGTAACGGAGGATAGGTTTCTATGGAAGAGGTGCATCATACAACGAAAGGCATAGAGATTGGTCTCTATACGCTTGCGGATATCGTTCCCGATCCACACACCGGGAAAATAATAGGTGCTCAGCAAAGAACGAAGGAAATCATCGCAGCGGCCAAGCTTGCCGATGAAGCGGGATTAGACATATTTGGCGTTGGGGAACACCACCGGTTGGACTACGCGACATCAGCTCCGCCTGTAGTTCTTGCAGCCATCGCCCAGATTACGGAGAAAATCAAATTAACAAGCGCCACAACCGTATTAAGTACCGTAGATCCCGTTCGACTTTTCGAGGATATTTCAACATTGGATCTCATTTCGGATGGACGTGCGGAAATCATCGCAGGTCGTGGGGCATTTGTGGAATCTTTTCCCCTTTTCGGCTACGACACAAAGGATTACGATGCTCTTTTTGCTGAAAATCTAGAGCTATTCCTAAAGCTTAACGAGTCGGAAAAAGTAACGTGGGAAGGTCGCTTTCGCTCTCCGCTAATGAATGCGGAGATTGCGCCTAGACCTGTCCAAAAACAGCTGCCAATCTGGGTTGGCGTTGGGGGCACCGTGCAAAGCGCAGCCCGAGCCGGCAGACTAGGCGTCGGAATGGCCATTGCGATGCTTGGCGGCGACCCGACGAGATTTATGCCGTTGGTTGAAGCTTACCGCGAGGCCGGCATACAAGCCGGTCATGATACGGAGAAGCTCAATATAGGAATAACGGGACATGGGTACATCGCTAAAACCACACAGCAGGCTAAGGACGAATATTTCCCTTATTATCTGAATTATTGGTCTTATGTTAATCGTCAGCGCGGAATGGCATTTCGGATGGACCGAACTGATTTTGAACAAATGGCAAGCCCGGATACGGCATTGTTCGTGGGCAGTCCGCAACAGATCGTGGAGAAAATCCTGCGTCAATATGAGCTGTTTGGGCATAAGCGTTTCCTTGCGCAAATTGACATTGGCGGATTGCCGTTTCAAAAAATTGCCGATGGCATCGAGTTATTAGCCACAGAAATCGCCCCTATAGTTCGAAGAGAAACAAGTAAATAAAGGGCCCATCGAAACAGTTAACGAGATTATTCATCAAGGAGCAGTTTGCCGCCGCGGCAGCTGCTCCTTTGCTCGTTAAGGGGGATGATCGTTCAATAAAGTGATGCGTGGGAATGATGATGTGAAGCTGTACATAGTTCGGTTATGGTACCAGAATGGAAAAAGCTTTTTCGATCGCCGTCTTTATCATGGGTATAGTGAGTATAGACAAGCATCCTATTTAGATCCATAATTTGGCTTACGGAGTAGACCTCCTCCAACCAATACATGAAGTAAATACAAGGGGCGATCTCCACGTAATTAAATCGATAATAGCCTTTAAAGCCTTTATGCTGTCCGGCAATCCCTTCGTCATGTCGATGAGTGGCGTCGAAGAAATGAATGATAAAGACATTGCCATCCACATAATCGTATCTATAGGTCTTTCCAGCGTAAGCAGGGATTTGATAACGATATTGATCAAAATGAATATTGGAATCGTGCATACCGTACTCCTCCTTTCACGAGCATTATATGCAATATTTGCATGATTGGGTTAGCGCATGGAATGTGATTACGCTCATGATTCCCGTAGTATTAACGGAGGTTAGAGGATGAGAAAGGATAACACGCAAATCTTTTTCTACGGCTTTGTAGTTGGATGCGTTCTGCTGCTAATGCCTATACCGCATTTCTTTTTTTGGAGCGGCATTATGGAGCATGTCGAAGCAGTGTTTCGTTACTTGGGTTTTATTTTATTCATGGCATGCGGTATTACAGTAATAGTGCGTGTTGCGAGAGCCTTTATGGGAAGGTGAGGTTTCAATCGCAAAAACAAGGAGCAAAAGCTGAAGCGGCTGCTCCTTGATTTTTACTCGCAGGATACTTTTACCATAACTGTTCTTTACCTTTATACTTATTTGGCGAATTAGTATCATTTAAGTAAGGTTATGCAGCAATTGGCATTAATAAATGGTTCATATCGAAAGGGGTTTCAAATGGCTAAAACGAAACGCGGGAAGGGTTTGTGGAATACGCCTTCTAGGGGCAGAGGTACTTGTCCAATTTGTCTTTCGACCCGAATAAAGCTGCTTTATTCCGCGGCTAACTCGGAAGGCAAACAATTGAAAGTCTGCAAGAAATGCAGCTCAGCAGACGCGAAAATCGCGGATCAAGCGGTTTCGACCGTGAATTTAGGGTTTCGAGGAAGGCTTCGGAGAGAGCTGAATCAACGAAAGACAAATCAATAGCGAGTCATTACGACGGCAACCGGTCACTGATCGGCTGCCGTTGTTCGTTCATGAAACTCGCGGAAGAGGACGAAGTAACAGGAATGGGAGGCCAGCCTAATGAAGGTAAGAGAAGCATCCATCGCTGATGCGGAAGGCATTGCATTCGTACACGTGAATAGCTGGAAAACGACTTATGCGGGTATTCTATCGGAGTCATATCTGGCTGGACTCTCTCTTGAGGACAGGAAGAAGAGCTGGATTTGGACATTTGAACATCAAGCGGAACATGAAAACATATTTGTCGCGGTTAACAAGGAGGATAAGATCGTTGGATTTTCCTGTGGCGGTCAAAATCGGAATAAAGAATATAAACACGATGGTGAGCTGTATGCGATCTACCTCTTAAAGGAGTACCAGGGTGTTGGTATCGGTCGATCACTATTTCAGTCCGTTATTGTGGCATTAAAAAGTAATGGCTGCGCATCGATGATGCTATGGGTGTTAAAGGACAACCCGTCACTCGGATTCTATCGTTCGCAAGGCGGCCAACAGGTTGGTCAGAAGAATATCAAAATTGGGACAGATGAATTGGTTGAGGTAGCGATGGGTTGGGAATGGCGTTAGAGTATGGGGGACGGAGCGGTTAAAAACGATAACGCTTGAGCAAGGCGACAGGCGAACGAATAACGAGAAGCTTCCTGCCAACGGAAAGTCGTGATACGATGGGGAGTAACGCAAGGACGCAGTAGTTGCGAACGCAACATTTTTCAGGGGGGAGAGCATGAATAGTCAAATCGCTCAAATGGAGCAAGAGGAGCAAGAGCTGCAGTTCAAACAATTCACAAACGAAATGGCGCTGCAGGTTGGCCTAACCATCGTTGAGGAAGCGAAGAGCCTTGGGAAAAACATTACGGTCGAAATCTATCGCCGCGGCCAACGGTTATTTGCCCATGCCATGGAGGGGACCTCGGCGGAAAACGAGGACTGGATTCGCCGCAAAAACAATGTCGTCAACCATTTCGGCCAAAGCTCGTGGCATGTCGCCTTGCTTGTTCGTCAGGAAGGAACGACGTTGGAAGAGCGCTACGGCTTGCCTCTTACAGATTACGTGGGTGCTGGCGGAGGCTTCCCGCTTATTGTGGCAGGCGAAGGGCAGATCGGCACGATTACCGTATCCGGCCTGCCGGATCAAGAGGACCACGATTTGTTAGTCTCCTCTCTAAGGCGGTATTTGAAGGTGTAAAAGGAAGGCAGTAACTGCCGCATGACTCCACTTCCGCGATAGAAAAGAAACCGCCCTCCGGCATAGCCGAAAGGGCGGTTTGTTGTATTTTGTAGCTAGTAAAGGTATTATTGTACGTTCTGAAGGTGCTCTTCGAGACGATCCCAAGTTTCCGTGATGCCTTGCTCCATGCCCATGTCCAGCACCTGTTGCAGCGCTTCGGAGGACGCGTAAGTCGCTTGGTTGATCAGCTTTGTTTTGCCCTCGAATTCCACGAACTGAAGGACGACATCCGTTGACGGCATATCCGCCGACACATTGCCTTCGCTATCGGAGAAGTAGTCGGTATAGTCGATTTGCTCGTTCGTTGCGATCGCCTTGTAGATGGCTTTGCCCCAGGACTCCATGCCGTAGAAATCGCCTTGCGCCTTGTCTTCGCACTTCATCATGTAATGCCAGATGCCGCCCGGGCGGAAGTCGACGTTGCATACCGGAATGGACCAGCCGCGAGGCCCCCACCATTGCTTCAGATGCTCCGCTTCGGAGAATGCTTGGAATACAAGCTCGCGAGGGGCGTTAAATACGCGCTCCAGAGTCAATACGTTTCCTTCTACTTTGCTCAGCATTTGGTTTGTCATTGTAATTCCTCCTCGAATTTTGGGTTTACTCTTCTTTGGGTTTCGCCTGAAGCTGCTGCAAATATCGTTCTAAGTTGTCGTAACGCTCGTTCCAGATCCGCCGGTAACGCTCCAACCATTCATCCATTTCTTTTAAAGGCTCGATTCGAAGCTTGTAGTTCCGCCGATTCGCTTCCGCTTCGACTTCCACCAAGCCGGCCTCCAAGAGGACGCGCAGATGCTTCGATGCTTGGGGCTGCCTTAGCTGCAGCCGCTCCGCGATTTCGCCCACGGATAGGGGGCCGCCCGCCAATAAATCCACGATGCGCAATCGGTTCGGTTCTGCCAGAGCGCTAAACGTTGTGCTGTCCATCATTCGGTGCGATCACCTCGTTTTAGCGGTGCCTCTTGCTTACATACTCAATATACCTGATAAGGAATATTCCTGTCAAGGAATATACAAAAGTTTTTTTGATGCGGGGGAAAGAGGCCGTACGATCAAGCAGGACAAAAAGAGTGTGGATGGATGTTTGGCTAAGCTGAGTTGAAGGGAGAGCTAATCGAAGTCGAAAGAAGGACTCGTTCGTGCTACAGAATGAAACCGCCCCTTCGGCAGACCCGAAGGGGCGGTTCGTCCTATTTCGTATTCTACCGCTCGGAGAGGGGATCGATGGAGGCCAGCAAGATCCGCATATCCTCCTCGTTGAATTCGCCGTCCCCGTTCATGTCCAGATCTTCGCCTTCCCCGATGAAGCGAAGGATATCGTCCATGTGCAAGCCGTCGTTATTGCCGTCGATTTGCGATTTCTTCGAATCCGAGAGCCGCATGGCCAAAGAATCATTCATGATGCTAAACGCCAACGGAATCGTTTCCTGCGAGGTGGCAATCGTGAAAACGTATTTGCCCGGTTGATCGGCAATGACGTTCGGGATGCGAATGCCGAAGGAGTAATCCGGCTCCAAGTAATAGCCTTCCGGCAGCGTGAAGGTCAGCTCATTGCCGGCGGTTCGCTCAAGTGAAGCAGGATGGAATATCTCGTCGGAGCCATCGTTATCCATAGGCGGCGATTCGATATAGATGTCTTGGATCGTAATATCCTCTTCCGTCAACAAGGTGCCCTCCGGACTGGCGATCGTGATCGTATCTCCGCCTTTTAGAATCGTATGGGCAGGGAAGAAGAAGCGAAGCTGTTCGCCGCCCGGCTCCAAACTTCCGTGACCGGCATCGTTCAAGGAGCTGCCTTCGGCCGGGATAAAGCCGATTCGGCGTACGGCCGGCAGCGCAGATCCTTCCGGTTTGATCTCTAACGTATAGAAGCCGGGGGAAGCCGGATTACGGATACCCGAATCTTCGGCAATCGTGATGTCGACGGTAGTGAAGCTCGCAAGAGGGCTGGATGCCGTCACGAACAGCTTATTGCCGTCGACGACAACGGTTGCGGCAGGATCGTCATTAATGGTAACTTTATCCGCTTCCAGAGTCTCCAGCGTCTCCGGAATCATCCCTGCAGGGAACGTGATCGCAATCTGTTTATCCGTCGTAATCGTCTCCATAGCCGTGAAGGAGAACCGGTATTCCGCCGCGGCCGAAACGGCATATGTGGAGGCTTCTGGATAGAAGTCGGTCACGCTTCGGCTGAACAACAGGTAATCTGCCGCCTTCGGCAGCGGGTCTTGGCTTGTCGTGATTTCGAACGACACGCGGCCGGGGGCTGCGTAATGATAATCCGGCGTTCTCAAGAAGTCTGAAAGCTGAATGGAAATATCCGCATCGGCGGGTATAGCCTGGGCTACAGTAAACGAGAGCGCGGGATAGCCATATTCGTCCTGAATAGTTTTCGCGTCGCTTAGCATACCGGCGGCAGTCACGTCGTTCATAGCTACGGCTACTTTATTCGATGGAATGGTGACCGGTTCCCAATACATAAATTGATTCTCGTACAAATAGCCAAACGGCAGTCTAATTTGAATATGACCACCGCTATTTAGGTCCGAAGCGGGCGTAAACCGGAAGGTGTAGTTCGCCAGCGACTCGGTCAGGCCGTTGTAACCACTGAGATACCGGCCATTGCCGTCGGATTCGACCGTAAATTGTTCTACCGTCGTCCCGCTTATAATGGTGAACGGAATTTCCGTTAACGTTCCGCCTGTCTTGCCGATGCGGAACGTATAGCTGCCGGAGTCAGGGTTACCGATCCCGACTTCTTCCCAGATCCTAACCATGACGATACTATCCGCGGGAATTTCTTCGTCGAGGCCTAGGCGAACGGCTTTCGAATCGGTAGCAGCATTCACGCTTACGTTAACGATATTAGGATAGCCGTATACGGGGGTTCCGTCCGGAATTTCCAGACTGGAGCTAACGCTCGTATTTTCATGAAAGGCAGCCCCATCCGGCAGCTGGTAGGCCGAAGGGAATTCGATCGTCAGTGAACCGCCGTCGCTCCAGGAGGGAATGGCTTCGCTTGCCTTAAACTCGATGGCGTACGCGACGTTCTGGTCATTCGGGAAGGGCCTGGCTTCGATGCTTCCTCCCGCGCTGGCGCTTGCCTGCATAGCTCCGCTCCAGGGGAGCAGAGCTGCCGCGAGCAACGCCGCTAGAAGCATTCGGGCTCGCCGCTGTATGTTTTTCATCGCTTCTATGTTCCTCCAATCCTTAAGGTCTCAATATGACGGTCCGACTCTCCTGCTGCCACTGCACGTCCAGACCAAGCTGCTCGGCCATAAATCGTACGGGCACATAGGTGCGTCCCTGCTTCAGGTAAGGCGCATACGGAGAATTCGCGTCAATGCGCAGCTCCAATACAGAGCCGTCCGCTCCCGTAAACGTGACAAGCTTCTCGCCGTCTTCGTACTCCACCTCGTAGCCTAGCCGCTCGGCTACCGCTCGTACCGGCACCATGACCCGGCTGCTGATCATCTCCGGCTGAGCGTCGAAGGCGACGAGCCCGGAG
Organism: Paenibacillus soyae; assembly: GCF_024623455.1. Lineage (GTDB taxonomy): Bacteria > Bacillota > Bacilli > Paenibacillales > Paenibacillaceae > Pristimantibacillus > Pristimantibacillus soyae. Next base: position 28,759 of record NZ_JANIPJ010000013.1, read on the forward strand.
CCGATAACCACCTTCAGCGCAGGGGCTTCCGGCAAGTCGGGAAGCCGGTAAGGCGTCAGAAGGCGTATCTTGTTGTTATAGGAATCCGCGACATAGATGCTTCCGTCGGGAGCGATGGCCACGTCCGTCGGACGGTGGAAAGTCGCCAGACGATCCGCGCCGTCATGCTCGCCGCTGAGCTGCGACGAATGACCCGCAAGCGTCGCGACCTCTCCATCCTGCAAGTAGCGGATCGAATGGTTAAGGCTGTCCGCGATGACGAGACCGCCTTCCTCCGTGACGGCGATGCCTGCCGGGTAACGGAATGCTGCGTCACTGGCTTTGCCGTCGGCGAAGCCGTCCTCCGCGTAAAGCCTGGTCAGGTCAGCGTAGAGGGATTTGCCTTTGCCGATTCGCATGGCAGAGCCGGCGACGGTCGTTACTTTACCCGATTGAAAATTAATGTAGCGAATGCTGTGGTTGCCGGAGTCGCTGACGTACAGGTTGCCCCGGGCGTCCAGGGCGAGCCCGGACGGCTCGTTGAACTTCGCTATCGCCATATCGCCGTCCGCGAAGTCGCCGGCGGGAACCGCCACGCCCGGGAACGCTTCGACGACCCGATTGGACGGAGCGGTGAGCGTTACCACTTCTCCTGCAGGCGTGATCTTGCGAATGACGTGATTTAACGTGTCGGCGACGTAAACCGTGCCATCCGCGGCAACGGCGACATCCTTCGGCGAATGGAACGTCGCGCGAGAGCCGGGACCGTCAAGCCGTCCAAGCAGGCCGGTGCCCGCGATCGTCGTTACGCTGCCGTCCAAGCCGATCTTCCGAATGGCATGGTTCTCCGTGTCGGCTACATAAAGCCGGCCTTGTGCATCCGCGGCAATGCCGGATGGATTCTGGAATAACGAGGCGTTCGAAGGACCGTCGAGCAGGCCGCCGACCAGCTTGCCTTGCGCGTCCTTCTTCAGAAGAACGCCGGCGAGGCTCTCCGTGCCGTCAGCCGTAACGGCGCGCAGCAGATGGTTGTCGCCATCCGCGACGATTAAGGCGCCGTCCCCGCGAACGAGGAGCCCGGAAGGATGACGAAACTCCGCTTGAAGCCGCATATCATTGGCGCTGCCGTAGTCACCCGATCCGGCATATGACTTAACGTCCATCATGATCTGCCCCTTGTCGCCGACGAGAGCGTTCGAGAGGAATGCGGCGGCAGCCGTGCCGGCAAGCAAGCTTGCGGATAGCGCCGACGCGATGAGGAAGGATATTGTTCGTTTCAAAAGCTTCACCTGCTTTCCGTTGCCGGCCGAACGGCAACCTTGATTGGATCATCCGCTAGATGGCTGCCGTCCAGCAATACGTTGCCGTCTTTGTCTAATACCTTAAAGTAGGCGAGCTGGATGACAAGGCCTTCATCGTTCGTGTTCATAAGCTGAAGCGGGATGCTGACGAGCAGCTTCTCGTCCGCGACGAACAAGGGAGCGGCGTTCGAGCCGGCGACGCCGCTGACGGCGGCCGCGTAATACAGCGTGGCGTTCTCGCCCCAGGTCGGCGGCTGTCTTAGCAGCTCCAGGCTGTTCGGAAGCGCGCCAAACACGGTGCCCGATGATGGGCTGACGATATTTTTGCCATGGTAGCTGAGCCTGCTGTCGTCATAGAGCAATTGGACCTCGACGGCGTAGATGCTTTCGTCCGGCTGGTCGAAGCCGCCGAGATACAAGCTGGCCGTAACCGTCTTCCCGTCGGAGATGGCATCCCGCAGGACAAGAGTCTCTTCCTTGTCGATATTGGAAGGAGGAGAGCCGGGCGAAGGCGAGCTTGTGGCCGGCGGCGTAGTACCGGATTGGCCGGAAGAGGACTGCTCATTCTTTCGCTTGTTCTCCTCGTACGCTTTGCGCGCCGCTTCGTCGAGCTGCTCCTTAAGCCGCTCTTCGGCCTTGCTTGATTCGTCCTCGGCCGCTTTGCGGTTCGTCTCGTCGAGCTTCTTCTTGTCCGCCTCGATCTTCTGCAGCAAGGACGCCAGCCGCTGCTGATTCTCGAGAAGCTGGCGCTGTTCTTCCAACAAGCGCTGAGTCCCATCCTGCGCCGCTTGCTTCAGCGCTTCTACTTCCGGGTCCAGTCCCGCCGTTCTGTCCAGCTGTTCCACCTTGGAAAGATCGATTTTTTTAAGGGGGTCGTCGACTTTTTTGTTGGCTTCGTCAATGGTTTTCTGTTCGATTTTGTGGGCATCGATTGCCTGCTTGGCGATGTTGCCCACAAGATTGTCCAAGTTCGCCGTCACCTTGTTTAAATCCGTCAAATCCCGGATTTGGAAGTTTGCCAGCTCCGACGGACGCATGACGCCTGCCTCCAACTGCTCCCTCAGCTGCTCTGCCCACTGCTCGTTCTCCTTCACGATCTCTTCATGGTCTTTGACGATGCTTTCGATCACTTTCGGAGGAATCTCATCGATAAGTTTTTTTATGTCGATGAATTCGACCTTGGCCCTGAGTTCCCGCACTTCGCGCGAATCCAGATTGATCTGCTGGGCCGGATAGACGAACACTGTCTTGTTCTCCTCCTGCGATCGATTTGCGCTTTCATTCTCGGTTGGGGATGCGGCAGATACGATCCCGGCAGCGACGACCATAGTCGTCTCGCCTGTTTTTTTGTTGATGATCGTCATGAAGTAGGTTCCCTTGGCGGTCAGCACGGCAGTTCCTGTCCGGATCTCAAAGCGCTCGCCGGCCGTATGGCCCGTCCGCGGCTCCACATGGGACCATGCGGAGCCGGATAATAGCGCGAATCGCGTGATCGCGGCTTTTCCTTGCGACTTCAGATCGGACAAGAACAGCTCGCCGTGTTCGCCTAACGTGATCCGATCCTTGCGGTCGTCTACCTGAATAATCGCGTGAGCGCCTTCGCCGGTCTCGATCGTATCTCCTTCATGGAGACGCATGCCCGCATAGGCGGGATAAGAAGCGTAGCCGCCTGCTATGCGCACGGTCACGCCGCCCCCGGCCTCCAGAATCGTGGCGGAACGCTCGGACGCGAGCGCGAACGCCGAGGCCGGAATAAGCGTCATGACGATAAAGAAGGCGAGCATGACAAGCCCGAGCCGGCTTCTATTGGTTGTGTTTTTCACTTGAAAACTCCTTTCGTTGTTTCTCCTGCTGCTACGATACACGGCGAAGTTTAAAATCCGTTTAAAAAAGCATGCGGATTTGTCGAATTTACGAAAGATTCAGGAAGGGGGGAGGTGGATTTTGTCGAATAGTAGGGAGATAGAAACGGCAATTGGAGGCTTTCATGAAACGACTGGCGAAGTGCTTGACGATTCTCATCGCGCTGCTTGCTTGGCTGCCTGCCACCGTTAGCGAAGCAGGGTGGTCGGAGGGGAAGGCGGACTATACCGATTGGAGCTTTCAAAAGGACGGCATCGTGAATCTGGACGGGGAGTGGGAGCTGGTGTGGAATCGGCTGCTTACGCCGGACGAAATCGTTCAGGGCGAGCTGTCCGGGGAGATCCGCGCCGAAGGAATTAAGGTGCCCGGACAATGGGGGGGACAGCGGTGGGGCGGCGAGGAGCTGTCTAACCACGGGTACGCCACCTATCGATTAACGTTCGTCATGCCGGAGAGCGCCGGAGAACGGACGATGGGCTTATACATAAGGAGCGTGGCTACCTCTTACCGGCTTTGGATGAACGGGGAGGAGCTGGCGGCGAGCGGGAGAGTTGGGACGGACCGGGCTTCGATGACGCCTCGCAATGTTCCGCAGACGGTTTATTTCCAGCCGAAAGAGGGAGACAACGAGCTTGTGATGCAGGTTGCCAACTTCGTGCAACGCAAAGGCGGGATTTGGGAAAGCATACGGCTTGGCGACTCGCAGGATATCGCCCGCGAGCGCGAACGGCATCTGATGTCCGATCTGTTTATCGTAGGCAGCCTGTTTCTGATGGGACTGTATCACGTTTGTTTGTTCGCGTTCCGCCGGAAGGACCGCATTCCGCTTTATTTCGGCATTCTCTGTCTGGCAATCGGCATTCGCACGCTGGTGCTGGGCGAGACGGCGGGCATGTCGTTGTTCTCGTCCATCCCATGGGAGATCGGCGTGAAGCTGGAATACGGCTCCGCGTGCGTCGCGTTTCTGATGTTCATGCTGTACGCGAACGGCCGGTATCCGGTGAAAGCAAGCCGATTGGCGAACGGAATATCTGCGGCGGCGCAGATCGCCGTGCTTGCTCTCGTGCTGCTGACGCCTGCCCGCATTTACACCCTGATCATGCTGCCTTATCAGCTTCTAGTAGCGGTGCCGACGATCGTGTACGTCATAACGATCTATGGCTGGGCGGCATGGAAGCGACGCGAAGGCTCCATGGCGGATATCATCGGGTTCGTCTTCATGGCGGCTACGATCGTCAACGACATTCTGTTCTATAATCAAGTGATCGCGACGGGAACCTGGATGCCGTTCGGGCTGCTCGCTCTGTTGTTCATGCAAGCCATCCAAGTGTCGGCGAAGTTCTCGAAGGCGTTCTATACGGCGGAGGCGCTCGGCGACCAGCTGAAGGAAGCGAACGTGACGCTGGAGGGGAAGGTGGCGGAGCGCACCGCGGCATTGTCCGAGACGAACGACAGGCTGGAGGAAGCCAACAAGGAGCTGCTGCGAATGGAACGGTTCCGCGCGCAGCTGCTGGCGAACATTTCGCATGAGCTGGGTACGCCGCTCACCTCCATTAAGGGCTATGCCAGCGCCATGATGGACGGCGTCGTAGATGCCGGAGATCCGAAATACGCGCGGAGAATCCATGAGCGGACGCTGCTGCTGGAGAGAGTTATCGATGATCTTATCGAGCTGACGAAGCTGGAAACGAGGCAGCTGCCCTTCCGCTTCGAGGAGCTTGACCCCTTGCGGCTGTTCCATCGTATATTCGATCAATATGCAACGGAATGGGCCGATGAGGAGGGGCTACGGTTGTTCTGGAAGGATGAGCTGCCGAACCGCCCGGAAGACGGGCGCGTCATGGTCACCGCGGACAGCTTCCGCCTGGAGCAAGTGTTCTCGAATGTGCTCGGCAACGCCCGCAAGTATGCGGGAGGCGATATTATCGTGAGCGTAGGCTTGGAGACGAAGGCCGGAGACGGGCAGCCGTATGAGCTTTGCGTGAAAATCGTCGATTCCGGACCGGGCATTCCCGATGAGGAGGTCCCGCGAATTTTCGACCGGTTCTATCGGGGCAGGCATGGCGGGGCGGGGAAAAAAACCGCGGGCAGCGGCTTAGGTCTTGCCATATGCAAAGAAATTATGGCTTACCATCATGGCAGCATCGGTTATGCAAGGGAAGAGGATGCCCGGAACGCCTTCTATTTTCGAATACCGGCACATTTAAGGAAACTATAAGGGGGCTGCGGATATGGCGGAAACCGTACTGGTCGTGGAGGACGACGAAGACATTATGGACATCTTGTCCGCTTATTTGCGCAAGCACGGCTTTTCAGTTCTGTCCGCCGTAAACGGGAAAGAAGCTATGCGGCTGTACGGGCAAGGGGGAATCGATCTGATGCTGACGGATATCGTGCTTCCGGATACGGAGGGGACCGAGCTGGCGGAGCGAATCCGCAAGCAGTCCGACATGCCGATCATTATGATGAGCTGCAAGAGGGAAGCGGAGGATATCGTGAACGGGCTGGAGCTAGGAGCGGATGATTACATTACGAAACCGTTCGAGCCGAGCGTCGTCGTGGCCCGCATCAAGTCGGTGCTCCGGAGGCGGAACAGAACGGGACCGCCCCAGCCGGGCGCGCTGCTGTGGAAGGATGAGCGGCTGGAGATCGATCAGGCCGCTTGCGAGGCGCGCGTGAACGGTCAAGTCGTGCATCTCTACGCGAAGGAGATGCAGCTTCTCCTCTTGCTTGCTTCGCACCCGGACCAGGTGTTCCATGTCGATCAATTGTACGAGCAGGTTTGGGGCTGGGACAAGCAAAGCGACACCGGTACCGTCATGGTTCACATCCGTAATCTCCGGAAGAAGATCGAGGAAGACCCCGCGGCGCCGACGTATATCGCGACCGTGAGGGGCTTCGGGTATAAGTTCAAAGCGAGGTGAAGAGCCTGGCCGGGTGGAACTGCCGGGTAGGCCGCCGCCATGGTCATGGGTAAGTCAGCAAGGCTTTAGCCGCGAATGTAACGGAAGTGAGAAGCCTTATTTCGGCTAAATAAGCGTTTTTTCGTTGGTAATGGAACGGAGAGCCGTTATTCGCCGATTTTAATGGTATTTTAATTGAAATCGTGAGGAATAAAAGCTCTCAGTTCCGCAAGCCCACCTCAAACCCCGTTTCCCGGTAAAATAACGCCTCTCATTTCCGTAAGCCTGTAAGTTTTCGGCGGTTACGACCGCAAGAGAGTCTTGAAATAGAGAAACGGCGGACCAAGACTGTATCCAACCGTCTTGGCCCGCCGCTGTGCGTTACTCTTAAATTTTGAACTTCGATACCGCGATTAGAAGCTGGGCGGTCGTCTCCTCCGTCTGCAGCATCAACGCGGCGAGCCGATCGGAATGCTCGCGCATATCCGACGTCTTCTCGACAATGTTTTGCGTGCCCGAGGCGTTCTCGTTGTTGGACAGGGTAACCTCGTGAATGGACTGCGCCACGTTCTGGATCGAAGCGAGCAGCTGCTCGGCCGTTGCGCTGAAGTCCGTGACGAGAGCCTGGACCGACCCTGCATCCCGATAATATTGCTCGCCGTTGTCAACCATCGCGTTATAGTCCTTAATAACCGTCTCGTCGATGAACGCCAGCGCTTTCTCCGAGCTCTTGGTGAGAGCCGTCACGGAATCCATGACGAGTCCCGCGACGCTCTGGATTTCGCCCGCCGTCTTGGCCGAGGTCTCGGCGAGCTTGCGGATCTCGCCGGCGACGACGGCAAAGCCTTTACCAGCTTCGCCCGCGCGCGCGGCCTCGATCGCGGCATTAAGGGCAAGCAAATTGGTCTGCGTCGTAATTTGAAGAATGGAATCCGTTAACACATGGATCCGCTCCACCGCCTTCGCTTGCTCCATGGCGGCTCTCGATTCGCTGTCGATGGCGCCGTGAATGTCCTGCGCCGAATTCCGGGAGGAGACGGCGGAGTCCTTCAATTGCTGGGCGCGAACCGCGATTTCGTCCGCCATGGCGGATCCGTCCTGCGCTTTGATCGCGATCGAGTTGACGGCCTCCTTGATCTCGGCGGACACCGTGTTCATCTCTTCCGCCATGGCGGCCGTCTCCTCCATGCCCGCGGACATCTGCTGGGTGGTCGCGGATACATCCTCGACCTGCGCGGCGAGGGAGCTCATGCTGGCCGAGGATTGGCCGATGTTCGTCTTCACGTTCGAGGTCTGGTCGGCTACTTGGCCGAGAACGCCGCGGATGGAAGAAGACATCCTCTCGACCGATTGCGCGAGATGGCCGATCTCGTCGGTCCGTCTGAGCATCTTGCCGGGCAGCGAGTGCGTAAAATCTGCATCCGCCATTACGTTCACGAACTGGGAGAGCTGCTTGACCGGCTTGGCGATGAAGCCGGCCATGTAGACGGCAATCAGGATCACGACCACCATGGTTATAAGGACCAGAACGCTCGTTTTGTTAAGGCTGTCTTGAAGACTGCCGTACACTTCCGTGTCCGGCACCGTAACATAGATTTTCCAGCCGGTCTGGCTGACCGTGGAGTATGCCGCGATTTTGTCGACGCCCTCATCGTCGGTGTAAGTCGTGAAGCCCATCTGTCCGGCGATTATCGCCTCGACGGCTGCATGGTGGCTCTCGCTCCCGAAGGCTTCCTTGTAGGGCTTGTTAACCTTATCCTTGGCAGGATGGTACATGACCATGCCGGCCTCGGACAGCAGGACGCCGAAGCCGGTCTCGCCGACTATCAAATCGCTGAACGAGCTTTGAAGCGCTTCGGCGGAAACGACGTCGATAATTGTGCCCTGGAATTGATTCTGCGCATCGAAGAATGGTACCGCAATAGTAATGCCCAGTGTTTCCGAGCCGCGAATTTGGAGCAGATCGCTGAATGCTGGCTGCTTGGTTGACTTGGCTTCCTGGAAATATTGGCGGTCGGAAATATCGGTGAAGGTGCCGTCTTCGGCCGGAATATGCCCGTTCGCGTCCGCTACGATCGTCATTTGCACCTCGGGATCGGTCTGGACGATCGCTTGCACGGCCACTTGTTTGCCTTGCGCGTCAAGCTCGCTGAAGCTGGGGTTGCTCTCCAGCAGCTTGCGCATGGCGCCGACCTTCGAATCTAGCCAGACGGCTGTTGCATCCGATTGTTTTTTGGCGACGCCCATCTCTTGATCATTGATGCTGTCCGTAAGCTGGCTCTTGAATTGAGTCAGTTGAATGGCGGCGAGTGAGACAAGGGGAACTAGCGTTAGAACCAGAATCATAAGCGTTAACCGGAAGCGCATGCTCCGCAATTTTTTCTTCATCTTCTTCACTCCCTTAATTTCGAGACCAACGTTATAGAAAGTCATCGACATCCATCGGCCAGAAGTTTTGTGGGAAATGAAGCCATACTTCGGAAGGCGGCGGGTTAAGTATTCCACGCGAATGTGATAGAGTGGAAAGAGATCCTACTCTCGAAAGGATGCGACGTTCACTCATGGAAACGATTAAACGGCAGGGGATCGCGGTCAACCAGCTGGGTTACCGCGGCATGGACGCCAAAATCGCCGTTATAAGAGGCGAAGGCGGGAATTTTCGGATCGTGGATGCAAGCAGCGGCAGCAAGGTATGGGAAGGGGAGGCGGGTCCTCTCGAGTGGGATGAAGCGAGCGGGGAGACGGTCAGTCGTGGCGACTTTACAAGCTTTCGGCAGTCCGGCACGTACCGGATCGAAAGCGGAAGCGGGGAGAGCTCGTACCCGTTCGTCATCGCGGATAGCGTCTATGAAGAAGCTCATCGCGCCATGTTGAAAGCGTTCTATTTCTTCCGCTGCGGAATGGAGCTGGAGGAGCGCTGCGCGGGGCCGTGGACGCATGGCCCATGTCATCTGACGCCGGCCATCGTCTATGGGGACGAGGAGAAGCGCGTTGATGCTTATGGGGGCTGGCATGATGCCGGCGACTACGGCAAATATGTGGGCCCCGGCGCCAAAGCGGTAGCCGATCTGCTGTTAGCGGAGGAGTTGTACCCGCAGGCGTTCGCGAGGCCGCTAGGCATTCCGGAGAGCGGCGGAGCGATGCCGGACGTGCTCCAGGAATGCCGTTACGAGTTGGAATGGATGCTTCGGATGCAGGACGGAGAGACGGGCGGCGCGTACCATAAGCTGACGACGCTGCGCTTCCCGCCCGGCGATACGATGCCGGAGGACGACACGGCGGACTTGTACGTATCGCCGGTGTCGGCTACGGCGACGGGCTGCTTCGCCGCGGTAATGGCTATGGCGGCGAGACGCTATCGACCGTATGACGAGGTCTTTGCGGCAAGCTGCTTGAGCGCGGCGGAGAGGGCCTGGGCGTGGCTCGAGGCCCATCCGGATTACCCGGGCTTCAAGAATCCGCCGACTATAGCGACCGGCGAATACGGAGACGCGCAGGATGCCGACGAGCGTTACTGGGCGGCTGCCGAGCTGTATCGGACGACGGGGGAAGCCCGTTATCACGCCGCCATCGAACCGCTAGCTAACGCGGCGGAAACCTCCGGCTTATACGAGCTTGGCTGGGCGAACATGAGCGGGTACGGTACGATCGCCTATCTCTTCGCGGAGCGGGAGAAAGCTCCGGAGCTCGAGGCGCGGCTGAAGGAAGGCCTGCTCCGGAAAGCGGATGAGCTGGCGGCCGTCTGCGCGAAGGACGGGTACGGCATCTCGCTGCAGCCGGAGCAATACATCTGGGGCAGCAACATGCTCGTCATGAACCATGCGATGCTTCTGCTGCTTGCGGACCGGATATCGGGCGGCACGCATTATGAACAGCATGCGCTTCGGCATGTCCATTATTTGTTCGGAACGAATACGGTCGGCATGAGCTATGTGACGGGATACGGCGCGGCTCCGATTCTATTCCCCCACCACCGTCCATCGGAAGGCGACGGCGTCGAAGCGCCTATCCCGGGACTCGTCTCCGGCGGCCCGAACCGCGGGCTGCAGGACGATTACGCCCGCGAGCATCTGGCGGGCAAAGCGCCGGCCGCGTCCTTCGCCGACGTGATGGAGAGCTACTCGACCAACGAGGTCGCGATTTATTGGAACTCACCTGCGGTTTTTGCTCTTTCCCGATTTGTATAAGAGATAGAGATGGGAGACGCCCCTTCGGCCTTTTGTCGGAGGGGCGGTTTGCTTACTTCGCGGAATGAAGAACTGGGTAAGGATACCATTGTAATTTGAATGCGGAACGTATATTATGGACATTATAAATCCATGATTACAATGATGCGTATGCAAGGAGGAGAGACGCATGCAATTCTCCAAAAGCACGGATTATGCCCTGCACGCCTTAATCCACTTGGGGCATTCGGAGCGCCGCAGCAACGTCGGCATCAAGGAGCTGTCCGCGTCGCTGGGGGTTTCGGAAAGCTATTTGTCCAAGATCATGTCCAAGCTGAGACAGGACGGAATCGTGCGCGCGGTGCCGGGCGTGAACGGAGGCTACGAGCTGGCGCGGCCGGCGGAGCACATATCGTTCCTTGACGTGATTCAAGTCGTCGAAGGCAGACAGCAGATGTTCGCCTGCTCGAATTCGAACTCGAGCCAGCATCAGCTATTAGCGGACGAACGCGGTCAGGAGCGTCCGAGAAGCAGCGATTGCCTGGTCGAGAAGGTGATGGCCGGCGCGGAGCAGCAGTTGCACGAATACTTGCGGGAGCACACGATCCAGTCGGTGCTGGACGAGGCTCAGAGACGCGGCTGCCTGGGAGGAAACAAGAAGTGACGCACTTCTTGCGCTTTAATTATAGATATTTCAGATCCATGGAGGATGAGAATGATGAATGATTTTTATAATGCGGATGCTTGGGAGAAGGCATGGAAAGAAAGCGGGGACAACGCGGCGGACAAAATGAAAAAGGCCGGTATCGATCCGACACGATCCTTCGATCCGAAGGCCAAATCGTTCAACGAGCAATCGTTCAGCGAAGAAGGAAAGGCGCGGACCACGCGAATCATAAGCTGGCTGGAGAGCCACGGCGTGCGGTTCGAGCAAGCATCCGTCCTGGACATAGGCGCCGCTTCGGGAGTTTTCTCCGTGCCGTTCGCGGAGCGGGGAGCCCGGGTCACCTCCGTGGAGACGTCCCCGCCACTCGTCGAGCTGCTGCATGAAAACTTGGCAAGATTCCCCGAGGATCAGGTGGAGATCATACACGAGCCGTTTGAAGAAATTGACGTGCAGGCCAGAGGTTGGAGCCAAGGCTTCGATCTCGTCTTTGTGTCGATGTGCCCGGTTATTCACGATTGGGAGAGCGTGGAGAAGGTACTGCGGTGCGCACGGCAGTATGCCTACATCAGCATGCCAGCGGATACGACAGAGCTTAGTCTGATGAAGGAAATTTGGCCGATCGTGACGGGGAAGCCGTTCCAATCGAAGCCTACGGAAATGGCCTACTTGCTCCATCTGTTGTATCTCAAAGGGTACGCCTATGAATCGCTGGTCACGCGAGAAACCAAAACGATGGAGCTTTCGGCGGAAGCGGCGCTGGAGCAAGCGATGTCCTGGCTTCACGTCCACGGTCAGCCGGTAGACGAAACCGTGCGGCAACAGGTAGCCGACTATCTGGCGCGAGCGTATCCGTCCGGCAAAGTGATTAATCGGCAGAGCGGCCGCTTCGGCAAAGTGCTGATCCGCTTGCAGGACGAGAGCATGCCTCATTTCGGGTAAAAAAAAGAACCGCCCTTTCGGCCGAAAGGGCGGTTCTTCTTGCTGCGCGTACAGAGCCGAGCTTTCCGTTGACGCTTATCGAATCCCGCTCAGGCTGCCGCCGGAGGCGAACAGCCGGTCGATCCGCTTCACGACCGCCGGGTCGGGGATAAGCGGCGGGGCGTGATGCGGCTTGGCCCGGGCGTCGATGACGAGGTTGTCGCAGCCCCAATGCTTGAACGTATAGCCGCTGTTCACGCCGTACATATCATGGGACGGATTGCTTCGGGTGAAGGTCGTCCACAAGAAATTGGATAACGCTTCGGACAGGAACGAGCTGTCATCGCAAAGCACGATCAGCGGGCATTCCGGCATATCGCCGCGCTCGCGGATCGCTTCCGTCAGCTCCCGCAGCTGGCCCTCGGCTTCCGTATAGCTGCCGAACGCCGGTCCTTCCAGCGCGACGACGCCGGGCAGAACAAGCCTTGGATTGACGAAGCTCCGCAGTCCTTCAAGTTGAGGCGGCACGCTGGCGCAGAGCTCGCGCTTCTTCTCACCGCAGGCGGCCAGGATGACCTTGCTGCCTTGATTGAGGCCGGTTCCGGAGTAGTCCAGCGTATCGATCGTCGTGTTCGTCTGGAAATGAATATCCCTCTGCAGGTCGATCCTCTCTAGGATATAAGAGAGAAACTCCGCTTCGTGATGCGTGCTCAGCGGCTCCCGTTCTTCGGCGGCGATGAACAAATATTTGGCAAGGCTGAGCTGGCCCGTGCCGAGAATCCGATTGGCGATCGTCAGCAGCTCCGCCGGCTGCTTCGCCGGCGCGTAAGGCGTATAGCGCTCGCTGCCGATCGCGAACAGCAGCGGGTGAACGCCAGCCGCGTCGACGGCATGGACTTCCTTGACGCCCGGAATCTCTTGCTTGACGGCATCGCCGGTCAGCTCGTGAATGAGCGCCCCAAACGCCGTGTCCTCCTGCGGGGGACGGCCGACGACCGTAAACGGCCAGATCGCGTTCGGCTTCGCGTATACCTTGCGCACGCGCATAAGAGGGAACGGATGAATCAGGCTGTAGTAGCCCAGATGGTCGCCGAACGGACCTTCGGGCTTCGTCTCGCCAGAATGGATCTCTCCCGTAATGACGAAATCCGCTTCGCGGCTGATGCAGAAGCCGTCCTCATAGCCGTACCTGAACCGGCGGCCCGACAGCAGGCCGGCGAAGGTCAGCTCGCTTAGGCCCTCCGGCAGAGGCATGACGGCCGACAGCGTGTGGGCCGGCGGTCCGCCGGCGAAGATGCTGACCTTAAGCGGCTCGCCCTTCCGGTCCGCCTTGTGCTGGTGGATGCCGATGCCTCGGTGGATCTGGTAATGCAGGCCGATTTCCTTGTCCGTTATGTAATCATTGCCCGTCAGCTGCACCCGGTACATCCCGAGGTTCGCGTTCATGATGCCGGGCTTGTCCGGGTCCTCGGTGTACACCTGCGGCAGCGTGACGAAAGCCCCGCCGTCCATAGGCCAATGCTTGATTAACGGCAGGTCGCTCACCGCGATCTCTTCAAATCCTGCCGCGCCGCCGCTCTGCCGAAGCGGCAGCGCCTTCGTCGCCGCCGTTGCCGCGCGCGCGTTCTTGAGCGGCTGCTTGAGCGCCTTCATCGGATCGTTGCGCAGCGCGATGACGTTCTGAGTCGATTCCCACGTCTGCCGGAAAATAAACTTGCTCCGCTCCAGCGTCCCGAAAAGGTTGGAGACCGCGCGGTAGCGCGAGCCCTTCACGTTCTCGAACAAGAGGGCCGGGCCCCCCGCCTCGAATACCCGAAGGTGAATCGCCGCCATCTCCAGCTCGGGATCCACTTCCTCCCGAATCCGGACGAGATGGCCGTGCCGTTCCAGATCGTTGACGCATGCTTCCAAGGTTGGGTACATAATCGGATGCTCCTATTCTCGGTTAACAATATTAATTATTATTGTACCATAATAGAACTTTGTCTTTACAGCTCAGGGGGAGCGAGCGTATGGATGTGGTTTCACTTATACATACACCATTTACATACATGGTGTATGTATGTTAATGTGTAATCAATTCACGATCAGGGAGGAAAAGAAATATGAACACGGCGAGCTTTTATCCTGTTTTATTAACCGAGCAAGTGATGGAGACGGCCCGGTTCTACCGGGAATACTTCGGCTTCGAATCGGCCTTTGAAGCGGACTGGTATGTCAGCATGCGGCTGGCGGGCACAGGACCGGGATTCGAGCTGGCGATCCTCGATCCCCGGCATGAATCGATTCCGGAAGGGTATCGCCGGGGGACGCAAGGCCTCATTCTGAATTTCGAGGTGGGAGACGTCGATCAAGAGTATGAAAGACTAATACGGCAGAAGGGGCTGCCCCTCGAGCTCGATATTCGGGACGAGGCGTTCGGTCAGCGCCATTTCATCACGCGGGATCCGAACGGCGTTCTGATCGACGTCATCACGAATATCGCTCCCGACGAGGCATTCAGCGAGAACTACATATCCTAGCCGGAGAAGGGGACGCATCATGAGAAGAAAGAAAGAGGATTCGCTCGAGACGGCGGCTAGGCTGCTGGACGTCGCAAGGGAGCATTTCACCGAACACGGATATGCCAAGGCCTCGATGGAAGTGATCGTCGCGGAAGCGGGGGTGACGAGAGGAGCGTTATACCATCATTACGGCAACAAACAGGGGCTGTTCGAGACGGTTGTCGCGGCCGTGCAGGCGGAGATCGGAGAGAATGTGGAGCGTGAGGCTTCACGCGCCGAAGATCCGATGGAGCAATTGATTCTCGGCTGCCGCGCGTTCTTGGAAGCGGCGGTCGCGCCTGCAGCCCGGCGCATCCTGCTCGTGGACGGACCAGCCGTGCTGGGCTGGGAGGTCTGGCGCCGAATGGATGAAGAGAACGCGATGCGCCATTTGGAGGAGCAGCTCGGGCTGCTGCAGGAGAAGGGCTATTTTCCCGGGGTGTCCGTACCTGCCTTGACTCACTTTCTGTCTGGGGCGCTGAACGAATCGGCGTTGTGGATCGCGCAGCAGCCCGGAGATTCCCGGGCATTGGAGGATACGATGGAGGTCATCTTGCACCTTCTGAAGCTAAAGACCTCTTATACCACTGATAGCAGAAGATAGAGACAAGCGCGATCTCGACGAAATCTCCGCCGTAGTACATCAGCATGCCGCCCGCTGCCGCCTGCCCATCCGGCACTCCGGCAGGAGGATGGGCATAGATATATTTGGACAATGCGACATGAGCGGCGAACGCCGCTACGAGTATTCCGGCACGGTACAAGAACCCGTATCGATGGGGTACGGGATCCATGTAGATGATCGTCATCGTAAAGAGGCAGCCGGCCAGCCAAATATGCAGATGCACCAGCAAGTGCAAGAGAGGCTGATGCTGCATAACCATGTACAGATCCGTTGTGTAGAGGATCCACAATCCCCCCGCATTAAGAAGAGACGCCGTAACCGGGTGGCTGATCACGCGAAGCGGCCTGCTGTTCAGCGCTCGGGTTAGCTTTCGCGCCGCTCTGATCGTTAACGATCTTAAAAGTAAAGTGATCGGAGCCGCCAGCGTCAGGAAGAGGGGGGAGAGCATCCCTAGAAGCAGGTGGCCGGCCATGTGGGCCGTGAAGTCCGAGTGAGCTTGTACCGCAACAGGGCCAACCACGGCGGAGGACGCGCACAGAACGCCGATTATCCAATACAAGTAACGGCGCAACGGCCATGGCTTGTAGCGGCGGCTGGTCTGAACGGCTGCGGCGATATAGCCTGCAAGCATAATCAGGATAACCGTGATGATGGGAGCAGGAGCTCCTGAGCCATGGGAAGCGTAAAAGGCGCTCATGCTTGCTTCGCCCCGGTCTTTCTTATGAGAATAATGCCGGCAACGACCATAGCGGCAGCTATCGCGTACCAGACCCAATCGTACACGATGACGGCATCCACGTAGCGGATTTGGTGCAGCCGCATCAGCTTGTGCTGGATCGTGCCGTCGTACAGCTGGAATAAGCCGCCCCCGAGCCATAGGCCGCCCAGCCATCTTCTTGGAAGCCAAGCCTGCCGTCTTCGCAGACCCGCAAGCATAAACAGGCCTCCGATCGTCGCGAACCAGCTGAACGCATGAAAGAAGCCGTCGGAGACCAGCCCTGCCGCCGTGGTGGATTTGTCGTAAAAGTGATGCCAGTGAAGCAGCTGATGGAATACCGTCTCATCGACGAAAGCGACAAGACCCAAGCCGAATAGAAAACCCGATCCTACATTGCGATTTGCAGCCATATTATTCTCCTTTGTTACGTTCATAACCTTAAGCTTCTTCCTTCAATTTGCCCCCAGAATAATTAAAATACGCCAAGGGTAGCTTAAATTCGAAATGAAGCCAAGGAGTGGATCGCTTGTATTACTACAAAGAAGAATTAATTAACGTCATTGAACCGGATCAGCCTGATCCGGCGGCGGCCAAAGTGCTGCAAGAGACGCTGGGCGGGCAATTCGGCGAAATGAGAACGATGATGCAGTATTTTTTCCAAAGCTCCAACTTCAGAGGAAAGGATACGCAGTTCCGCGACTTGCTTAAGGGCGTTATGTTAGAGGAGATCGCTCATGTGGAGCTTGTGCAGAATACGATCAACCAGCTGTTGAACGGCGCGGGCGAATCCATCCCGGGCAATGCCGGCGTGGACGGGGCGCCGATCGACGAGGCGATCAAGCATGCGAACCCCCATCATTTCATTATGGGAGCGAAGAGCTCTCTTCCCGTAGATGCGGGAGGGAACCCATGGAATGGCTCGTGGGTGTACAGCCATGGCAATTTGATTGCCGACATGCTGAACAACCTCGTGCTGGAGTCGACGGGCGTCCTGCAGAAAACGAGGATTTACGAGATGAGCTCGAACAAAACGTTCCGTGAGACGCTTGGATTCCTTATCGTAAGGGACAATGCGCATCAGAATGCCTTCGCCAAGGCGCTGGAGGTTCTCGGAGTGGACTGGGGCAAGCTGTTCCCCGTGCCGAACTACGATATTAACAAATATCCGGAATGCCGAAAATATGTGGACATGGGCTTTCATAACGCCCAATTCAATTTCCGGCTCGATCAAACCCGGATCGCGGAAATTTTCCAAGGCAGCACGCCGAGCCGCAACAATGGCGAGTTAGCCGTAACGCCGCCTCCCGCCGGTTTCCCAGTGCCTCAGATGCCCGATATGCCGAACGAGCACAGTCCGGGATTGGCCGATATGCTGCGTTAAGCATACGCTTGGCGCAGAGAAGGCGCTCTGTTCTCAGAGCGCCTTCTCTGCGGTGGAATGGCTAGGAGCAAACCCAAGGAGTTATATGAAAAAAAGGTGTCGCCTCCAAACAGATCGGATCTGTTGGAGACAACACCTTATTTTTCGTTTACCCAATTAATGCGACTTCGAAGCTACCTTCACGACTTTCCCGGGATGCTCTTCTTCCTTGGCGTGAAGCTCGGCAATGAGCTTGTCGCCTTCGACGTCGAGGTTCGGCAGCAGGCGGTCGAGCCACTTCGGCAGCCACCAGGCTTTGTCGCCGAACAGCGCCATGACGGCCGGCACGAGCGCCATGCGGACGAAGAACGCGTCGATCAGGATGCCGAGCGCCAGCGCGAAGCCGATTTGCTTGATCATGATGTCATGCGTCATGACGAAGCCGGCGAAGACGGCGACCATGATAACGGCTGCCGCGACGACGACGCGGCTGGCGTGGTTGTAGCCGTGAATGACGCTTTCGCGGCCGTGATGGCCATGCACGTACGATTCGCGCATGGAGGAGACGAGGAACACTTGATAGTCCATCGCAAGTCCATACAGAATGCCCGTTACGAGAATCGGAATGAAGCTCATGAGCGGACCACCGGTATCGACGCCGAACAGCTCGCTGGACCAGCCCCATTGGAAGATGGCCGTCGTGATGCCGAAGGTGGCAAGCACGCTGAGCAGGAAGCCGACGGTCGCCTTGATCGGCACCAGAATCGAGCGGAACACGAGCAGCAGAATGATCAGCGACAGGACGACGATGACGCCGATGTACGTCGGGAACACTTCCGCCAGCCTTGAAGACATGTCGATGTTGATCGCGGTGAAGCCCGTCACCCCGAGCGTAACGTCATAGTTCTGAGCGATTGCCGAATCGGCGGCCCGGAGCTCGGTTACCAGATCTTTGGTTTCCGTATCCGTAGGACCGGTCTTCGGAATCAGGCTGAGAATCGCGATATTGCCGTCCTTGTTCATGCCGACGGGCGACACGACGGAGACATTCTCGTTCTTGCCGATTTCCTGCGCGATGCCGCCCAGCGCTTCCGGAGCGATCGTGCCGGAATTGGCCTCGGCGACGATGAGCAGCGGGCCGTTGAAGCCTTCGCCGAAGCCCGCGGAGATTGCGTCATAGCTTTGACGGGCGGACGTATCCAGATTGGCGCTCGCTCCCGACGGGATGCCAAGCTCCATCTTCGCCGCCGGAATCGCAGCGGCGCCCAGAATGGCGATAACCGCGATGATGACCAGCCAGCGGAATTTGACGATGCCTTTGATCCAGCCGTTCGAGAAGCCGTGCGAATTCGTCTTGGAGCGGTTCTTCTCGTGGGATTTCTTCGAGCAGATGCGCTCTCCGACCAGACCCAGCAGGGCGGGGAGCAGCGTCAAGGCGATCAGAACGCTAAGGAATACGGTAATGGAAGCCACGATCGCCATCATGCTCAAGAAGGAAATGCCGATGACGAGCAAGCCGCACAGCGCGATGATGACCGTCAATCCGGCGAAAAATACGGCGCTGCCCGCCGTGCCGACCGCGCGAGCCGCGGCTTCGCGAGCCGTCAGCCCCTGGTCGAAAATAAGCCGGCGCTGGCGGTTTACGATAAAGAGCGCGTAGTCGATGCCCACGGCCAGACCGATCATGAGGGCCAGGACAGGCGTGAACGATGTCATGGTTACGAAGTTGGAGAAGGCGAACGCGCCGCCTACGCCGATGCCGACGCCGAACAATGCGGTGATGATCGGCAAGCCTGCCGCCACAAGCGAGCCCAGCGTCATGACAAGAACGATGGCCGCGAGAATCAGGCCGTACACCTCGTTGACGCCGATCGGCACTTCAACCGCTTTGAGCGAATCGCTCGGAAGCGGCGTAATGCCGGTGCCCTCGAGAGGCTCCGTTACGGCTTCCACGACGGAGTCCGTTACGCCGGCTGGCAGCGAGTTCTGCTGAACCGTGAACTGGAATTGGAACAACGCGATGCTGCCGTCGGTAGCGATCAAGACGCCGGGAACGGGCATGCCGTTCACCATAAGCGGCATGTAAGGAGGCAGCTCGGCGGGTGCCGAGGCAGCTGCTCCTGCAGCCGCGTCCGCGCCCTGAGCTGCGCCTGCGCCAGCAGCCGCATCCGTGCCCTGAGCGGCCCCTGCGCCAGCGGCTGCATCGCCTTGTGCGGCGCCTTGTCCGTCCTGGCCGGACAATGTCGCGCCGGCAGCGGCGGCCAGCTCGGCAGGATTAATGACGTATTCCTGTTCATACACCTTATTAACCGCTTCGGTAATAAGCGCGATACGCTCCGGCGTATCCAATCGTTCTCCTTCGGGCGCGGTGAACAACACGCTTGCTTGGCCGCCGGAAGCTTCCGGCAGCTCCTGCTCGAGCTTGTCGAGCACCTTCTGCGACTCGGTGCCGTCGATCTTCATCTCGGAGCTGACGCTCATGCCATTAATGCCGAGCATCGCGATGACGATGCCCATGATAAGAACCCAGCTAACGATGAAGGCCCAAGGCTTGTCGTATGCGGTCTTGCCAATTCGGTACAATAATTTGGACATATTGATGATTCCTCTCCTTATATCTTTCTATAACATGCGCATTCTAACGCTAAAAGCCTTGACGCAAGTAACCGAAGGCGGTTTCCAATAAGTGCTCGAACGATTCGGCGCCAGGCGCTTCTTCGGCGGATTGGCCGGGGAGAAGAACATGGAGAGTCCCATCGAGCATAGGGATGATGGCGGCGAATATCGCTCCCACCAGCAGATAGATATAGGGAAGAGCATGCGTTTCCCGATACAAATCCGTCATCAGCTTCTGCGTTTCTTTCTGCAGGCTGTTAATGACGGCAAGTGTGTAGGGTTCAAGCGTCGGATACTCCTTGCACAGCGTGAACAGCTGCCGCATCCTTCTTAGCGATTGCTCCGCCAGCTGCATCTTCACGAATTGATATAGCGCGTCGATTGGCGGCGTCGTCTCGGGCATCTGGTGAATCAGATCAAAAAACTCCTCGATGCCCTGATAAGGATGGGCCGCCATCGCGACCGCCGCTTCCTTGCAGGAAAAGTGATTGGCGAACGTCCGGCGGGAATAGCCGGCGCGCTGCACGACATCCTCGACGACAAAGTTGTCCAGGCCGCGCTCGAGCGTAAGCTCGAAGGCCGCTTCGGCCAAGGCGTGGGCGGTCGCTTCTTTTTTCATTTCCCGCAGGCTTGGTTTATTCATCATGAGGGTAGGGTCACCTCCGTTCCCTGTAGCCATTCTTCATTTGGTCTGCACCTACTTTATCATGTTTGTTGCCCATTGGGCAATGATGCGCAAAAGGAAATGTTGCTCATTGCGCAGTTTTTTGAACGATTTGTGAACACATTAAGGACATAAAATATAAACATCAAAAAAAAGCCGGCGGACCCTTCGCGGATCCCCGGCTTTCCCTTATTCCGTATTAAGCTTCCGCCGCAAGCTTGGCTTTAGATGGTTTTGACTGATTGAGCGACTCTTCGGAGGCCTGCGTCGTGCGCTTGATGAAGAAGGAGAGCAGCAAGGCGACCGCGGCAAAACCGATAATGACGACATACGAGTCGTTGATGCCTTGAATGGATGCCTCCAGCATCATCTGCTGCTGGGTCATGCTTGAGGCTGCTCCGGTGCTTGCCATGTCCGTCATATGGGCCTGAATGCGGTCCGACATAATCGTGACGAGCAAGGATGTTCCGACGGCGCCCGCGACTTGGCGAACCGTGTTACTGATCGCCGTGCCGTGCGCGTTCAGGCTCTTCGGCAGCTGGTTGAGACCCGCGGTCTGTACAGGCATCATAAGCAGCGCCATGCCGATGCGGCGTCCTGTAGACATGAGCAGCAAGTACGTGTAGCTGGTCGAATCCGTCAGATTGACGAAGCCGAACGTTGTGCCGATGGTAATCAGCATGCCGGCGACGGCCAGCCACTTGGCGCCGAACCGGTCGAACAGCTTGCCGGCTACCGGCATCAGAATGCCCATGACGATCGCGCCTGGCAGCATAAGCAATCCGGACTCCAGGGCGGTATAGCCGCGGGCGTTCTGCAGGTACAGCGGAAGGAGCATCATATCCGCGTACATCACCATCGTGATGGCAATATTAATGAGAGTTGTAAGCGAGAACATGCCGTATTTGAACGCGCGCAGATCGAGCAGCGGCGCGGCGGAAGTCAGCTGTCTCCATACGAACAGGATCAGCGAGACGGCGCCGGTCGAGATCGTGGCGATAACCTCGGCGCTCGACCAGCCTTCGCTGCCCGCGCGGCTGAAGCCGTAGAGCAGCGCTCCGAAGCCGACCGTGGACAGGATGACGCTCAGAACGTCGACTTTGGCCGCAATGGTTTCCGAAATATTTTTCAGGTAGATGAAGCCGCACACAATAACGATAAGCGTGAAAGGTATCATGCCGTAGAACATCGTTTCCCAGGCATAGCTTTCGAGAATATAACCGGCAAGAACGGGACCGATGGCCGGCGCGAAAATAATGGCGAGACCGACCATGCCCATCGCGGCGCCGCGTTTGGCGGGAGGGAAGATCGTCAGGATAACATTCATCAGCAGCGGCATGATGATGCCGGCTCCGGCCGCTTGGATCAGGCGTCCGGTCAGAAGAACGGGGAAGCCCGTCGCGAGCGCCGACACGACCGTACCGATCAAGAAGATGAACATCGACGTCTGGAACAGCTGCCTCGTGCTGAAGCGCTGCATGAGGTAGGCCGTAATCGGAACAAGCACGCCGTTAACCAGCAAGTAGCCGGTCGTCAGCCATTGGGCCGTTGCCGGGGTGATGCCGAACTGCTCGATTAATTCCGGAATCGCGACGGTCATGACCGTCTGGTTCAATGTGGCGAGAAAGGCTCCGAGGATCATGACGAACATAATCGGGCCTTTCTTGATATGGCTTAAATCAAAGCTGCTGGCACTCATTATCTATCGCTTCCTTTCTTGTTCATGCGTGGACTTAATTTACACTGTGTTGTATAGTTAACATAGCATAAATAAGATTATATAACGATAGAGCTAAGTTGCAACCGACACAAATCATCAAAGTGTAGTTTAGTTGCCGTTGGTTTCGTTTTCAGTCGTTTTGGGATGCGAAAACAGACAGAAACCAACAATCTGTTGTTTAGATAGGAAAGGATGGAGCAAGGATGGAGTACGGCAGAACGGAACGCGTCGATCCCCGCATTGTCCGCACGCGGCAATTGCTGAAGGACGCTTTCATTGATTTGATACAGGAAGAAGACGTAGACAAAATAACGGTTAACCGCCTCACGGAGCGCGCCACGATTAACCGCGTCACCTTCTATCAGCATTACCGGGACATCCCGGACATGATGGAGAAGCTGGCGGAAGAGATGTATAACGAAATCTATCGGATTCTTCATGAATACGAAGCGAGATCCCGGGGGCTGATAGAAGGGGAGGATATGCTGCTGCTCGAGCTGCTGGAGCATATCGCGGCTAACGGGAAGTTTTATAGAGCCGTCCTCACCTTCCGGAAAACGCCTATCTTCATGGAGAGGCTGCATGATTTGCTGGCGAAATGGATCGAGGAGAAATACGACAACAGCGGAAGCCAATCGAAATTCGTCAGGCTGAACATTAACAAAGATATCGCGATCTGGTACGGCACCTCTTCGTTGACGGGCCTGATCGTCTCTTGGCTCCGCAACGGCATGCCTTATACGCCTCAATATATGGCCAAGCAGTTCTATAAGCTGGTTTCGCGGGGGTAGGTGCGGTATAACGACTGCCCAGGGCAGAATATCGCATACATTGTCAGCGCCGTGTTCCCAAGCGCTCCCGCCTTCTATTAGAATGAGGATATAACGGAAGGCGGGAAGGAATGGCGACGATGAACCGGCTGTACAACCTATCTTTTGCGACGCGCATGTGGCTCTCCTTCGTCCTGCTCATCATCGTGTCCATTCTGGCGACGGGCTGGGCCTCCTATCAGATCGCAGCAAACCGGCTGCAAGAGAACGCGACGCGGATGAGCCAGGATACCGTCAACAAGGCGGGCCAGGTGTTCGACGAGAAGCTGCAGAAGATCGTCATGTCCATGATGTCCCTCATGATGAGCGATTCCTTCCACAAAGTGACGAGCGACAGCTCGCTCGGCATTACAAGCCGCTATTACACCCATCTCTCCGAGATGCAGCCCGTGTTCTCTCAGCTGCTGTTCAACGAGAGAATTCTCCAGAGCGTTCTGCTCGTTACGCCGATCGGCGATTTCTACCCGACCAACATCAACCGGGATACGTCCTATTCTTTCTACGATACGGAGCTGTACGAACAAATCAAACAAAGCCGCAAGGCGGTTTGGGTCGAGGGGCACGAGGATGCCTTCTTCACCGGCAAGGACCGCGTCGTCTCGCTCGTCATCGAGGGAGTCGGCAAAGCCGACAGGCCGATCCGGAACGTCTACATTCTCGTTAATATAAAAGAAAACGATCTGATGGCTCTCTTAAGTCAAAACTTATCCGCGTCGGCCGGCCAGATCATGGTGCTGAACGCCGACGGCCATCCCGTTCTGCAGCCGGGCGGAATCGCGGCGGACGTCGATCCGGCCGACCTGCGGCGGACGATGAAGGAAGCGGACCGGGGCGAAGCCGCGAGCGGCGGCCGGTTCGAATACCATGCGGGCGGCTCCGATTACCTCGTCAATTATTACCGTTCCGAGCTGGTGCCGGACTGGATCGTCTACCGGCTGGAGTCCAAGGACGAGCTGCTGGGGCAGGCGGACGCGATCAAGTGGGCCGCCGTCCTGATCATGGGCGTCTGCGTCGTCGCCGCGCTCGTCCTCTCGATCTTCCTCACGCGCTTCCTGACGCAGCCCGTCACGAAGCTGGTCCGGCTCATGTCCCGCGTCGAGACGAAGGACGACCTGAGCACGAGATACCGAAGCAAGTACAAGGACGAGGTGAGCCAAGCAGGCCATGCCTTCAACCATATGCTCGACCGCATTCAGCTGCTCGTGCAGGAGATACACGGCTCCGAGCAGCTTAAGCGCAAAGCCGAGATGAAGGCGCTGACCGCGCAGATCGACCCGCATTTTTTCTATAACGCGCTGCACACGGTCTATTGCAAATCCGTCCTTGGCGAGAACGAGCAGGTGAACGAGATGATCATCGCGCTCTCGGATATGTTCCGGCTCGGGCTGAACAACGGCGAGGACGTCACGACGCTGCAGGCGGAGCTGGACCATGTGCAGCGATACCTGCTCATCCAGCAAAACTGCTACGAGGAGCTGTTCGAGTACAGCATCGGGCGGACGCCGGACATCGCGGACACGCACCCCGTGCTGAAGCTGATTCTCCAGCCGATCGTCGAGAACAGTATCCTGCACGGCTTCCGCGAGCGTCATTCGGGCGGAGCGATCCGAATTGAGGTCCGGGCCGAGGAAGAATGGCTGCTGCTTGAAGTGACGGACAACGGAGACGGCTTCGACATGGAACAGGCGAGAGGGCCGGAAGACCGGGAGGCCGCGCCGGAGGAGGAGCACACCGTAATCCTGCCCGCCTCGCAGCCTGCCAGGCAAGGCTATGCGCTTCGCAACATTCGAGATCGACTCGCGCTTTATTATGATCAGAAGGCCGAGATGACGGTATACAGCGCCCCAGGGCAAGGCACGACCGTCACAATTAGGATTCCGATGGAGAGGGAGGGCGAACGGCATGCAGACGAGAATGGCCAGACTGGCGGTCATTGACGATATCCGCAGCGTAGTGGAGATGATCGCGACGAAGATCCCGTGGGAGGACCATGGCATCGAGGTAGTCGGCAAGGCGAGGGACGGGGAAGAGGGGATCGCCATGATCGAGGCCTGCAGGCCGGATATCGTTCTGACGGACATCCGTATGCCGAAGCTGGACGGCTTGTCCATGACCGAGCGCATTCTACAGTCGCTGCCGGATTGCAAAATCATTATTCTAAGCGGCTACACCGACTTCGAATACGCGCGCAAAGCGGTGAGCCTGGGAGCGGTCGACTTCGTCAAGAAGCCGTTCACGATCCAAGAGATCGTAGGCGTCGCGCTCCGAGCGAAAGAGCAGTGGGAGGAGAGCGAGCGGCGGAAATCGTCGATGGCCGAGCTGCGGAAGCAGATTGAGGCCAGCCTTCCCGCTCTCCGCCAGGAGCATCTGAACATGCTGCTCCAATATCCGTCCAGCCCGGCCAAAGCGGAGGAGCTGTGGTCATTCCTCAGCCTCGACATGCCGCCGGACAATCTGACCGTGCTTGCGGTGGAGATCGACGACTACGAGAGCAAATATTCCGGGCAGTCGGTGCAAGAGATCGAGCTGGTGCGGTTCTCGCTGCAAAATATATTGGAAGAGACGATTGCCGCGCATGCGCAAGGCACGCTGCTTCGCGAGACGTCGCGGCGCTTCGCCGCCGTCGTCCGGGCGGGCAGCCGGGACCTTGCGATGGTCATCGCGGAGGCGTGCTGCGCGAATATCGCGAGATTCACCAAATTTACCGTGTCCATCGGCGTCGGAGGCCAGGCCGTCTCCCTGTCGGACCTGTCCGAATCGTATCGCCAGTCGCGGGAGGCGCTGTCGTACCATTTCTACTCGGGAGGCAATGCTGTTCTGCACTATGACGAGGTGCCGCGCACGGGGCCGTCGCAGCCCGTCTACTCCTTCAAGCTGGAGGAAACGCTTGTCTTCGCCCTCCAGTCCGGCAACCGCGACATGGTGCGCGAGACGGCGGAGCTGCTCGTGCAGGGACTGACGGAGCAGCGGCCGCCCCCCGAGCCGGAGCAGGCGGTCGGCACGTTCGTCGTGTGGGCGTCGGTCATCTATCGGACGCTGCTCGGCAGCCTGCCCGCGGAGAAGCTGGCGCCGCTCGAGGAGCAGGTGCGGAAGATCCGCATGAGCACGGACGGCTCGCTCGGCAAGTTGGCGGAGCAGCTGAAGCGGCTGGCGGACGAGGGCAGCGAGCTTATGCTTGGCGAGAGACAGAACGAGTCGCAGAAGATCGTGGCCAAGGCGGTCGACTACATCCGCGCCCATATCGGGGAGGAGCTGACGGTGAACCGCTGCGCGAAGCATGTCAACCTAAGCGGGGGCTATTTCGCCAACCTGTTCAAGCGGGAGACCGGCTCCACCTTCAACCAGTTCGTGACGCAGGAGCGGCTGGAGCGGGCCAAGAAGCAGCTTATCCGGAACGTGCCCGTGCAGGATATCGCCGCCGAGCTCGGCTACGAGCACAGGCGTTATTTCAGCGACGTGTTCAAGAAGCATACCGGCATGACGCCAAGCGAGTTCAAAGACTATTACCAGCAAGGAGGCTGACTACAGGGGCGGGAAGCCGCGGCGCGGACGAAAGTCCGGAGAAGACCGTGGATTTTCTGCCCTTGTTGTTGTTCTTGGCTCATTATGCGGGAGGAGCGTTCCTCTTATACTGAAGGTGCTAGAACAAGAAGTGCTACAAGGGGAGGATTTCCGGTATGAAGAAAAAGCTAGGCTTACTCATGCTCGGCATAGCGCTAGCGGGCTCGCTCACGGCTTGCAGCTCGGGCGGCAATTCGGGAAGCAACGGAACGAACGGGGGCAACGCTCCGGGCGGGGAAGCGACGGAAACACCGAAGGATGACAAGCCCGCCGAGAAGACGAAAATCACGTATTGGACCGGCGACCGTCACGACGCGGACTATATTAAGGAGAAGATTGCCGCGTTCAACGAGACGAACGAGGACAACATCGAGGTCGAGATGGTGGTGAAAACCGAGGAGTACGACCAGGCGCTCGACATCGCTTTCGTAGGCGCGCAGGCGCCGGACGTGTTCCGGGTGAAAGAAAACACGATCCAGACGTATTACAAAAAGGGCTACTTGGAGCCGATCGACGCTTACCTGACCGAGGATATGACAACGAAATTCCCGCGCATCGACAACTTCAGCAGCTTCGAAGGCAAGACGTACAGCCTTCCGAACTACGGCTCGACGATGCGCCTCGTCTACAACATCGACCTGTTCGAGAAGGCGGGCATCGCGGAGCCGCCGAAGACGCTGGCCGAGATGGTCGAGGCCGCCCGCAAAATCACGGAAGTCGGCAAAGCCGACGGCGCTTACGGCTTCGCGCTGAACTTCAAGAGCCCGGGCAGCGCGTTCGGACGCTCCGCCCGCGTCATCGCGGAGATGAGCGGCTACGGCGGCTTCGGCTACGACTTCAAGACGGGACGGTTCGACTTTAACGGCTTCAAGGACATCATCGGCGCGTTCAAGCAGATGAAGGACGACGGCAGCATGCTTCCGGGCAGCGAGTCGCTCGACATCGATCCGCTCCGCGCGCAATTCGCGGAAGGCAAGATCGGCATGTACCTTAGCTTCTCCTCCGAGCCGGGCGTCTACAAGAATCAATTCCCTGCCAAGATCAGATGGGCGGGAGCGCTTCCTCCGACGATCGACGGCAACGTGAAGGGCGTGGCCGGCTTCCTGGGCGGGCAATGGATGGTCATGAGCAACCAGTCCAAAAACAAAGAAGCCGCGTGGAAGTTCATGGCATTCATGTACAGCGACGAGGTGCTGAAGGGCTACGCGGAAGGCGGCTTCGGTATTCCGATGGTGCCGCATATCGCGGAGACGGCGGCCAAGCCGCAAATCGAAGGCATCGACGGCTTCTTCCCGACCAAGTACGACGGGGTATGGCCGCTTACGCCGACCGTTACGCCGGAAGGCGCGACCAACTGGGATGAATTCTGGCGCTACGTGAACGAAGGCGGAGACTTCGACAAGCTGGCGGAGGATCTGAACAATCGTTACAATGCCGCGCTGGACAAAGCGATCGCCAGCGGCGAGGTAACGGCGCAGCCTGATCCGAGCTTCGATCCGGCCTCCATGCAGGGCGCGTTCGCGAGCGAGTAGGAAACATGATAAGCGCAAAGGGGAACCCTCGGAAGGTTTCCCTTTCTTCTAAACCAGAAGCAAGGAGGATCCGGAATGAATCGCGTTCAAAGACTGCTTAACGGCTATGGTTTTATCCTTCCGAGCCTCGTCTTTACGTTGGTGCTTGGCGTCTATCCCATCCTGTGGGCGCTGAGGTACATGTTCTACGACTACAAGGGGTACGGAACGCCGGTCTACGTCGGGCTGGACAACTTCGAGCGGCTGATGCGCGACGGGCTGTTCTGGGAATCCGTGGTGAACACCTTCGTCTATGCCGGCGGCAAGCTGGTCATCACCATTCCGCTCGCGCTGCTGCTGGCGGTTATTCTGAATCGCCGAATTCGCGGCCGGCACGCGCTGCGGGCCATCATCTTCATGCCGACGATCATCAGCTCGGCTGTCATGGCCGTCGTTTTTTTCATTGTTTTCAACTCGTACAACGGCATTCTGAACCAGCTGCTTCTCAAATACGGCCTCATCGGCCAAGCGATCGAATGGCTCGGTCCGGACTACGCGATGCTGACGATCGTGCTGATCGCGGCGTGGGGCGCCATCGGCAACTACATGCTGCTGTTCCTCGCCGGCTTGCAGAGCATCCCGGACGATATTTACGAAAGCGCGTCGCTGGACGGGGCGAATCCGATCCAGCAGTTCAGATATATCACGGTGCCGATGCTCGGCCCGGTGCTGCAGATGATCGTCATGCTGGCCATCATCAACTCGCTGAAGGGCTACGAGAGCATCATGGTGCTGACGGAGGGCGGGCCGTTCGGCAAGACGAACGTCATGTTCCTCTACGTGTACCGCCTGCTGTTCCCGGTGTCGACCGGCTCGGTCATCGAGCAGCAGATCGGCTACGGCAGCGCTGTGGGCTTCGCCAGCGCGGTCATCGTCGGGGCGATCACCGTCTTGTATTTCTACCTGTCCCGCAAGCTGAACGACATTCATTAGGAGGACGCCATCGCCATGAAAATCAACCTATCGCGAATCATCCTGTGGGCGTTCCTGCTCGCCGTCGCTTTCCTCATCCTGTTCCCCGTCGTCATGGCGTTCCTCGGCTCCTTCAAGACGAACGCGGAGGTGACGGCGGGCGGCACGATCTTCCCGGCGGAGTGGCAGTTCTCGAACTATCTGTACGCCTGGAAGGAAGCGAACTTCGCCCGGTATTCCTGGAACAGCCTGTTCGTGTCCGCCGTGACGACGGCCGCGACGCTTGTCATCGTCTCGATGGCGGCGTACGCCGTCGACCGGCTGAGCTTCCCCGGCAAGAAGCTGTTCGTGGGCATTCAAGCCGCCACCATGTTCGTCACGATCGGGGCGGTCGTGCTCCGGCCGCAGTTCGAGCTGATGATCGACTTGAAGCTGCACACGTCGCTGTGGGGCGTCATTCTCATCCTGATCAGCGCGCATGCCTCGGTGTTCTTCATTCTGCTTAGCTACATGAAGTCGGTGCCGCGCGATCTGGACGAAGCGGCGATGATCGACGGGGCGAGCTTCCTGCGCACGTACCGCTCGGTCATCCTGCCGCTGCTGGCGCCGGGTCTCGGCGTGGCCGGCTTGTTCACCTTCCGGTACGCCTGGAATGAATTCATCCTTCCGCAAGTGTTCACGATGAACAGTCCGCATCTGCAGACGCTTACCGTCGGCCTCGCGGCGCTCCGGTACGGATCGTCCGCGGCGGCGCAGACGCATATCATGATGGCCGGCGCCTGCTTGTCGATCCTGCCGCTGCTCGCGGCGTACTTGATCGCCAACAAATCGTTCATGCAGGTGACGGCCGGATCCATCAAAGGTTAGGAGCTGACGACTTTATGAATATGCAATTGCCTTCGCGCATCGGAGACCTGGCCTCGAGCCCGGTCGTCTTCCGCAGCCCGCTTAATCCGATCCTGACGCCCGCGCAGGTGCCATACGGACCGGCGCTCGTGTTCAACGCCGGCGTCTGCAAGTTTAACGGCAAATACGTGATGGTGTTCCGCAACGATTACGGCAACGCGGACACGCATGTGCTCGAGCCCCATCATACGACCGATCTCGGCGTCGCGTTCAGCGACGACGGCATCTATTGGGATGTCCGTCCCGAGCCGTGCCTGAAGCTCCATGACGAAGAGATCGTGCGCGTGTACGATCCGCGGCTGACGGTGCTCGACGGCCGCTGCTACATGTGCTTCGCCGTCGATACGCTGCACGGCATCCGCGGCGGGATAGCCGTCACGGACGACTTCGTCGATTTCGAAATCCTAAGCATGTCCGGCCCGGACAACCGGAACATGGTGCTGTTCCCGGAGCGCGTCGGCGGTAAGTTCGTTCGTCTCGAGCGTCCGTTCACGGTCTACAGCCGCGGCGGCAAGGACCGCTTCGACACATGGATCTCGGACTCGCCGGACCTCCGCTACTGGGGGAACTCGAAGCTGCTGCTGGCGGTCGAGCAGGTGCCTTTCGCCAATGACAAGATCGGCCCGGCCGCTCCGCCGGTGCGCACGGAGCACGGCTGGCTGACGCTGTTCCATGCCGTCGACATCGACGCCTCCCGAGGCAAGAACGGCTGGGAGGACAGCTGGAAGAAGCGGTATACCGCGGGCATCATGCTGCTCGATCTCGAACGTCCGGACCGCATCATCGGGATGAGCCGCGAGCCGCTGCTCGCGCCGGAGGCCAGCTACGAGGTGTCGGGCGGATTCCGCGACCATGTCATCTTCCCCGGCGGCATGATTCTGGAGGATAGCGGCGAAGTGAAAATGTATTACGGGGCGGCGGATGCGGTCGAGTGTCTGGCGACCGCCCATGTCGACGATCTGGTACGTTTGTGCCTGGATGGAGCGGTGCGATGACGGGCGGGGGAGCAAAGCAGACGGACGCGGTGATGGGAGGGAGAGCTTCCACATCGTCTCCCGACGCGCTGGCCGGGTCGTTCGCCGAGCCGGACGCGCGGTACCGCCCCTCGCCGCTCTGGGCATGGAACGACGAGATGACGGAGGAGCTCGTGCGGGAGCAGCTGCGCGAGATGAAAGCCCGCGGCTTAGGCGGAGCCTTCGTCAATCCGCGTCCGGGTCTCGTCAATCCGTACCTGTCGGAGGAGTGGTTCTCGCTCTGGGGTGCCGCGCTGGAGGAAGCCGAGCGGCTGGACATGAAGCTGTACGTCTACGACGAGAACTCGTACCCGTCGGGCTTCGCGGGCGGCCATGTGCCGGCGGAGCTGCCGGACTGCCTGGCGACTGCCGTTATCATGCGCGAGCTCGCCTACGAGGAGCTGGCGGATTTCCTGCCGATCGCTTCGGGCACGCTGAACAAGCCGGGACATCCGATCCGGGTATTCGCTCTCGGCGGTCGTTCGGCGTCCGGCGAGCTCGCGGTGTCCCGCGACGTGACGCTCGAGCCGTTCGGGAAGTGGCGGTCGTTCGGCGACCGCTTCCTGCTGTTCGAGATCGGGGCGCCGGAGACGAACGCGTGGCTGGGCGGCTTTGCCTATACGGACCTGCTGCGTCCTGAGGTGGCCGAGCTGTTCCTGAGCAGCACTTACGATGCGTACCGGCAGCGGTACGGGGACAAGTTCGGCACCGTCGTGCCCGCGATCTTCACGGACGAGCCGGAGATTTCGCCGGGCAATCTGTTCCGACAGGCCGGCTCCGACTTCCTGCCGTTCAGCTACTGGTTCGGCGGGCAATTCGCCGAGCGCAACGGCTATGATATTAAAGACTATTTGCCATGCCTGTTCCGCGACGTGACGACGGATTCGTTCGACCGGGACGCCAAAAAGGTGCGTTACGATTATTACGACACGATTCACGAGCTGTGGGTCGACAACTTTTTCCGCCCGATCTCGGCTTGGTGCATGGAGCACGGGATCGCTTGGACGGGGCATTTCGTCGAGCATAACTGGCCGTATCCATGGGGGCGTTCGTCGCCTGCGGTCATGTCGCTCTACGCCTATATGCAGTGGCCGGCCGTGGACATTCTGCGGGCGAACAGCCTTCGCCAGCCCGGGCACGAGGGGGAGGAGATGCTGGCGCTCGTGCTTCGCGAGGCGAGCAGCGCCGCCAACCAGCTGGGCCGCGAGCGCGTCTTGTGCGAAGCGTACGGGGCGGGAGGCTGGGATTCCGACTTCAAGGATTACAAGCGAATCGGCGACTGGCTGTACGCGCACGGCATTAATTTTCTCGCGCCGCACATGATCCTCTCGTCCATCTCCGGCGCCCGGAAGCGGGACCATCCGCAATCGTTCGATTGGCGGCAGTCGTGGTGGGAGGAATACGGAGAGCTGAACGATTACTTCGGCCGGCTGTCTTACTTGCTCTCCCAGGGCGAGACGCATAACCGGATCTTGCTTCTGAATCCGTGCCTCTCCGCGTACCTGGAGACGCCGGGCTCGCAGCAGGGCGAGCTGAGGGTGAACGATTCGCCGCGGCATCCCGACATGAGCCTGTTCCTGACCGCCGTGCAGCGGCTGTGCGACCGGGGCTTCAACTACGATCTGGGCGACGAATATATTTTGGGCAGCCATGGGGGGACGGAAGGGACGTCGTTCATCGTCGGGCAACGCCGTTACGATGTCGTTGTCGTCCCGGACAGCATGGTTACAGTGCGGGCATCGACGTATGCGCTACTTGAGGCCTATCTGGAAGGCGGCGGCGTCGTGCTGGCGCTTGGCGAAGCGGGAAGCCGCATTAACGGCTCATGGAATGCCGTGGCGTGGGAGAGGCTGACCTCGCACCCAGGCTGGGTGCGGGTAGGCGGGATCGACGGGCTGCTGCAGGAGCTAAGGCGGCTTGCGCCTCCCCGCCTGGAGTGGGCGGAGCCGGAGCGACTGCCTCCAGGCATCCACCATCTGCGCCGCGTCATGCCGGACGGCAGCGTCGTCTATTTTGTGGCGAATGGCAGCACGCACATCGTTCGTGGCGAATTCGTCGTGGAAGGCAAACGTATAGAGCGGCTTGATCCGTGGACGGGCAGGACGGAGGAGATGGCGTACCGCCGAGAGGAGAGTCGCTTGATGGCGACGGCCGAGCTGCCGCCAGAGGGGTCGCTGCTTGTTCGGGTGTATCAGGACGGAGAAGCGGGCGACTCACCGGAAGACGTCGATGCCGGAAGCATGCCGGCAATCCGTCCGGATGCTTCGGCCGTCGTCGTTCCGCTCACGGGTTCGACGCGAGTCACGCCGGAGAGGGACAATCTGCTCGTCCTGGACTATTGCGACCTGAAGCTCGGGGGCAAGGAGTACGCGGGAATCGGCGTTCTTCACGCCCAGAAGCTCGTGTACGAGCATCATGGCTTCGAAGCGAATCCATGGGACAACGCGGTGCAGTTCAAGCGGCGGCTTATTGACCGCAATGGCTTCTCCTGTAAGAGCGGCTTCGAGGTTGCATACCGGTTCCGTGTCGCTCCCGGCTGCGCGCCCGCCAAGCTCGAGCTATGGGCGGAACGGGGTGACATGTATCAGCTCAGGGTGAATGGGCAAGCGGTCGAATGGACGGCAGAAAACCCGGATTTGGAGCAGCATCTGCGCGCGGCCTCCATTGCCGAATTCGTTGTCGAGGGCGACAACCGGATCGAGCTCGAAGCGCGGCCGTTCGACATTCGGATGGAACTGGAGGCAGTCTATTTATCCGGCGAGTTCGCCGTGGTTGAACAGGAGGGCGGCTGGATCATCGATCGTCCCGTGCCGATGACGCTAGGCTCTTGGAAGGAGCAAGGGCGTCCGTTCTATCCCTATGCCGCCGTGTACGAGAACGAGGTTCTGCTGGGGGATACAAAGGGCAGGCGGTACGCAGTCAAGCTGCCGAGCTGGTCCGGCACGGTCGCGTCGCTCGAGGTGAACGGGCAAGCCGCAGGACTGTTCGGCGTCGGCAAAGGTGAGGAAATCGACGTAACGAATTGCGTTGCTGAGGGCGTGAACCGGATTCGCGTTCGGGTATGCGGCAGCTTCAAAAACCTGCTAGGGCCGTTCCACGATCCGAACCGCACCCGCAAGACGGCATGGCCGTCGTTCTGGAAGACGGCACCCGTGCAGGGACCCCCGCCCGCGGCCGAATACGACCTGCTGGAATTGGGGCTATGGGATGATTTCGAGGTTTTCGCGACATATAGAAGCTGACAATCATGTGCATGAAGAAACGGCAGACTTGAGGTCTGCCGTTTCTTTGCGTTCATTTTGCCGCCTGCAATTGGACTGCCACTCTGATTAACATTTATGGTTAATTTTATGTAATATGGAAGCGGAGCGTTGGGAAGCATAATGGCAGAAGGAGCTGATCTTGGTGGACGCCGAACAGAAAAAGGAACTCGAACACATTATCCAGAGCTACCGCGATACGAACTTGGACTCGATCAACTATTGGTGGGAATACTCGGCCTTTGATACATGGCGCTTCTGGCTGACGGTTATTCTGCTGCTCGTTCCTCTCGTTGTTCTTTATTTTAAGCTGGACCGCAGCCGTGTTTACCAGATTGGCTTTTACGGGTTCGCCATTCATATGCTTGGCGTCTACGTGGACACCGTAGGCACGAACTATGGTTTCTGGTCCTATCCGTACAAGATGATTCCCGTGTTGCCCACCAGCTTTACGCTGACCAGCTCGATGATCCCCGTAGCCTTCATGCTCATGTATCAATGGCAGTCCCGAAAACGGATCAATTATTATCTATGCGCCGCCGGCGTGGCCGCCGTATTCGTCTTTATTGTCCATCCGATCTTTAAGTGGCTGGATATGTTCCAGATGTATCGCGGCTTCAACTACTGGATCATGTTCGTGAATTACTTTGCCGGGGCGGTTATGGCGAAGCTATTCCTGAATGCATTCGTCTACCTCAACAAGCAGAAATGACACAATGAAGAACCTCTAAGATAAGGGTGGAGCAGGGTGGATAAACAAAAAATAATCGAGCTTATAGATTCCAATGCCGTAAAGGCGGAATCCGTAATAAGCGAGAAGATAAAGATTTGGGCCGAATACGAATTGTTTTCGGCTTATTGGTGGTTGGGTGTTGCGCTAACAGTGGTTCCATGGGTTATTTGGTTCATATTTAGGCCCAAATACAGTACAGACCGATTACTTTATGTTGGGTTAATGGTTATGGTTTTTTCAATGACTGCAGATGTACTAGGGGATCAATTTGCTTTGTGGCATTATAGGTTTAATGTAATTCCCATACTTCCGACATACATACCTTGGGACTTAACACTAATGCCTGTTACCATAATGCTAATTTTGCAAATAAAACCAAACTCAAATGTTTATCTCAAAGCCTTGCTATTTGCATTGATTTCATCTTATATCGCTGAGCCGATTTTCCATTGGCTGGGGGTGTATAACCCTAAAAACTGGAGATACACATATTCCGTTATGATCCAATTTCTTCTCTTTTTAGCTGCCAATTATATGCTGAAGAGCAGGAATGAATTTGAACAAATCCGGTAAGCTGTTTAGCATCTTTATAGCTGCTGTTTAATGGCCTTAATCGCTGCAAAATGCATGCCTTCGTGATACAAACAAAAACTGAGGCATTCCTTAACTGTCGTTACTTCAAGCCCGGACGAAGTCACAAACGGTTTCTCGAGCTCGTCTTCCAGACGGAGCTCCAAGGTTTGCTCGATCCGTTCGATTTGCTTGGATAGCAACAGCACAATTTCCTCCATGCCTGGCACTTGCGTTCCCCCGTTTTCGGGCTTAGTGCCAGGTGCAAATCGTTCCGCAAAAAGCTTAGACAGCTCCATATTTTCATTCGTTAACGCAAAAGCGAACCTTTCATGGACAAAAAGAATGTGTCCAAGGTTCCACAGAATATTGTTGTTAAAGCCTGACGGTACAGTGCGCGCTTTTTCCTCGCTCAGCTCTTTGACATGTTTGATCGTTTGGTCCCGGACAAATCGTAATTGTTTAAACAGGTAATTGTTCAATGTAAAACCCTCCAATGGAAAGATAGATATTGTTCTCCGTCGATTAAATCATCAGGTTCGCCCTGCGCACATCAACCTCGTTTAAAATCGATGAATTCGTCATCATCAACGATTCCTCCGACTAGTAGATTTCGCTAGTATCCAGTAAAATCCTTTTTTGTATGTGAGCCTGAACCTCTTCTCGTCTTGTTCGAGCACGTCGCCCACTATATGATAATGGGGACGACATTGTTAGAACGGAGGGGCGGGACCGATGAACGAGAAGGTCATGGTCATCGAGGACGAACGGAAAATCGCGGACGCAATCGCTTATGCCTTGCGTAGAGAAGGCTATGTGGTCGAGGTTGCCGATCACGGCGAGCGGGGACTTGCGAGGCTGAGAGAATTTCGCCCGGATGCCATTATATTGGATGTGATGCTCCCCGGCTTGGATGGCTACGATATTCTGAAGAAGCTGCGGGATAAGGAGCGGATCGGGGTCATCATGCTGACGGCCAAAGAAGATATCGTCCATAAGGTGCTCGGGCTGGAGCTCGGCGCCGACGATTATATGACGAAGCCGTTCGACATGCGGGAGCTGCTCGCCCGCCTGAAGTCCTTGCTGCGAAGATTGCAGGCGGCAGGGAACAAAGAGGCGCCGGTTGACATCGGTTTGGGCGGCATTTCGCTGCAGGTGGACAAAAGATCGGCTGCCGCGGGCGGCCGGAAGCTGGAGCTGACGCCCAAGGAATTCGATCTGCTGTCGCTGCTGGCATCGAATGCGGGCAGAGTGTATACGAGAGAGCAGCTTCTAGATTTGGTGTGGGGCTTCGATTATGTAGGAGGCACGCGCACCGTGGATATTCACGTGCAGCGGGTGAGGAAGAAGCTGGGTCCCGATTATGCCGACCTCATCCAGACCGTTCACGGAATCGGGTACAAGGCGGCGGGGGGACAAGGTGAGAATTAGCATTAAGTTCAAATTCAGCCTGTTCCTGGCCGTATTGCTGCTCCTGACCGTGGTTCTGTTAAGCGTGCTTGTGCTGGAAGGTATTAAGAGCAATCAGCGGGAGCAGGTCGAGTCGTATTTCGCCCAGCAGGCGGCGACCGCGAACGCGTATTTCATCCAGACGCTGTTGGAGGAGCCGAACAAGATGCCGCAATCGTACTTGGCGGAGAAGGGAACCGAGTTCGCGGATCAGCTGGAGGAGATAAGCGGACAATTGGTAATGGTGTACGACGAGAACGGGGAGAACGTCGAACGAACGGCGCACCAAGCGGATACCGGCGGGCTCGAGCAGACGCTGCTGTTCGCGCTGGCTAATAAGACGGCGTATCTGGTCGAGAAGGACACTCTGTATTATTTGACCCCGTTAAGGGTTCGCGGCGAGCAGGTGGGGGTTGTGCGGTTCGATTATTCCTTGGCGGACAATATGGCCTTCTATAATCGGATCAAGCAGCTGTTCCTCTCTATCGGCGCGGGTGTCTTCCTGCTCAGCTTCGCGCTCGCTTACGCGTATTTCCATTCGTTCGCCCGCGGCATCATTCGGCTGAAAGAGACGGTGGGGCGCATTCGGGAGGGGCAGTTCGAGGTCGCCGCGCTCAAGCGGAAGGACGAGATCGGAGAGCTCGGCGAAGGCATCCGCGCGATGAGCGAGCAGATCCGGAGCACGATATGGGACAAGGATGAGGAGCGGGGCAAGCTGGAGCTCGCGGTGCGCAAGCTGTCCGAGCTCGACCGACAGCAGAAGCAGTTCATCGGCAACGTCACCCACGAGTTCAAGACGCCGCTGACCTCCATCAAAGCCTACCTCGATCTGCTCGACATGTATCCGGACGACGCGCAGCTGCTGGATACCGCGAAAGCGAGCATTCAGAGCGAGACGCAGCGGTTGTACGAGATGGTCGAGAAGGTGCTCCAGCTCTCTGCCCTTGATAAGTACGAATTCGAATACAACAAGGAGCGGCTCGAAGTGAAGCGGGTTATCGAATCGGTATTAAGCGGGTTGCGGGGGAAAATGGAGAAGTTCGGCATCCGGCTGGAGACGGAGCTGCACGAGGCTCACGCCGAAGCGGACCGGGACGCCGTGACGATCGTGCTCGCGAATCTGCTGGACAACGCCATCAAATACAACAAACCGCAAGGCCGCATCGTCGTGAAGAACGCCGCGTCGGACGGCCGGATTACGATTGATATCGCAGACACGGGAATCGGCATACCGGAGGAAGTCGCGCATCACATCTTCGAGCCGTTCTATACCGTGGACCGAAACCGATCGCGGGAGCATGGCGGCGCCGGCCTGGGACTATCGCTCGCGAGGCAATACGCGGAATCGCAAGGGGGCTCGATCTCGCTCGTGAAGACGGGGCAGGAGGGCACCGCGTTCAGAATCTCGCTCCCCGCTCACGGTTCGTCGCAGCGATAATGATCTCTTCGCTGGATACGATTGTTTACATTTTGGAAACATCCGTTTGTTATTTCGGAACAACTTGTTGGTACAGTAAGGATCGAGGAGGCGATTAAAGATGAACAGATCGAAAATGAAACTAATCGCATGCGTCCCGGTCCTGCTGATCGGGCTTGCCGCTTGCAGCTCGGATAATACGGGAGACCGGACGGTCATCAAGGAGCCGGGAAAAACGATAACGGTCATCGACGATGCGGGCAAGGAGACAAGCGAGCCCGTCGTAGAGGTGGAGAGGATCGAAAGCCTAGTCCAGTTGGAGCTGTACGGCTGGCTGGATGAGGAGAGGGTTATCGTGTCCCGGGAGAATGAAAGTCTTGCGAAGATGAAGCTGGAGGAGCTCGCGGACTCCCATCCGAGGAGCTTGTATGTGTACGATTTGCTCACGGACGACTACGAGCCGCTCAAGGAGCAGGACAACGCGTTCCTCGGCGGCGCCGCCTTGTCTCCCGACAAGAAGCACCTGATCTACCAGGAGTACACGCTCGGCGATCCGGTCTTCCATGTCATGAACTTGGAGACACGCGCGACGTTCGGGCTTCACGGCGAACCGATCGGAGGGGCGATCAGCGCGAAGTGGGCGGATGACGGAACGGTGATCGGCGCGTCGTATGCGGGCGGGGCTTACGCGGCCAGCGTCACGGGAGAGATCGATACGATCGCCGGTCTGGAGGATGATGGCGCGCTGTTCCTTGTCGAGCCGACGAAGGATATGATCTATTACAATACGAACTCCGACAGCGCCTTAATGGCGTTCAACCGCGCAACCAAGGAGACGGCGAGCTTGGGGTTCGATCAAGCGTACGACATCGTGCCATCGCCTGACGGCACTCATCTGCTGGTGCTTCAGCAGAACGGCTCCCGCAAAACGTTGACTCTCTGCGACGCGGACGGCGGCAGCCGCAAGACGATAGCGGAAGGGACGGAGCTGGGCGGGATATCCTGGTCGCCGGATCAGCGAATGATCGCCTACAGCATGAAGGGGGACGCGAACGGCACTGCCATTCAGGGTCTTCAGCTCTATGATCTGTTAACCGGCGAGACGACTCCGATCGCCGTCGATGTCGAAATCGAGAGCGTGTCTACCCACTGGAACGCCTCTGGAGAGAAGCTGGCTTATACGGAGTGGGACGGCGAGCAAACGAGCAGCCATATTGTAAGCTTGAAGTATTCGCTTCGGTAACCGCCGGCTCGTCACGACGATTCTGTACGTGCGTACCATTGGTTGCCGGGTGCCCTCCAACCCTGAATAGGTGCCCTTCGATGTCATGTGCCAACCGGCGGATCATTTGATCCTCCGGTTGGTTTAGCTGCATGAACGTGGTTATCATTAAATAATGGAAGTGCGGCAGAACCCAATAATAGTACAGCGATCATAAGACTCGATAGCAGAATGACAATCTGCCGAAAACTGAAGCAGCTAACGGAACTCACAAACCTTATCTGCGCTTAAAATAGTATTTATGAATGCTTACGGAACTATAAGCCCTTATTCATCCGAATGACCCTTGTCCACCACCATAATGGTGCAAATAGCGGCGGACAGTTCCGTTAAGATCCATATACCACCATAAAAATAGGAAATAACGTCTGTGAGTTCCGTTAGGTTTCTGCAGCTTAGTGGTTTTATAAAACTGTGCTTTAGCTTAATGGGAATGAGTAGCTGCTGCACCCAGGTAACTGCTCCGTGATTGGTTGAATGGGTTGAAATAAGGCTCTCAACTATTGCAATGGAGTTGTTCGAGATGTTCGCATCTTAAGCAAAAATAGACCAATGGCCGGAGCCAACAAGATATGAAGGAGATAGGGGATGGAGCTTGACCATGCGTCTTCAACGCTTACAATCATGTTCATGACCAAGAAAGAATATTGCATATGGTCGGAACCGTTAGCTGGAAGATTTCGGATCGCCGGGAGAAAGGAAGGAATCTGGATGTATTTGTCGAAAAATAAATGACATGTCATTCATCAGGAGCCCGCTTTCATGACGGTAACGGCGAAACGCCTCTTTATATTTTTGCTTCCTGTTCTATTATTGTTGGTCTCCTGCACGTCCCAAAGCCCGGGAGCGGAGCGGCAGGCTCCCCAGGCTGTGATGGGCGTTCTGGACCTAACGGACTGGACCATCGATCGGCCCATTGCCTTGGACGGCGAATGGGCTTTTTATTGGCATAAGCTGTACGACCCGGAGCAGCTGGCGCGAGAACTGCCGGACGCTTACGCGAAAGTCCCGTCCGCATGGAACGCGAGCGCGGACTTCGAGCGCTACGGTTACGCCACGTATTCGCTTATCGTTAAGCACGACGGACAAGCCTCGGACATGGAGCTTTATATTCCTTCGATCTCAACCGCGTACACGATATGGGTGAACGGCGAGCGAGTTTGGGATAACGGGCAGGCCGGCACGAACGAGAAGAGTATGGACCCCCACAAAGAGAAGCGTGTACTGACCGTTTCCTCTCCCGCTCATGAGCTTCGCTTGGTGGTGCAGGTATCCAACTATATGCATCCTCGCAGCGGAATAACCGAGAGCATGGAGCTGGGGCCCGTCGGCACCTTGTCGGAGGAGCAGCTGAAGCAGGCTGCCTACGATATGTTCCTGACAGGAGGGTTATGCCTGATCGGGCTGTACCATCTGGGCTTGTTCCTCATGAGAAGGAGCGATGCGGCTCCGCTATTTTTTGCCGTATACTGCCTAGTCATCTCGCTTCGAAGCTTTCTTACCGGGGAGACGGTCGTCTATCGCTTTCTGCCTGGCGTCCCTTGGGAGGCTTGGGTAAGGGCGGAGTATCTATGCCTTGTTATTAGCGTGATCTCGTTTACTTTGTTTTTGCGCCGCGTCTATCCGAAGGAAATGTCGGACCGGATTATCTCGGTGTTTATCGCGTTCAGCGTCGTGTACGGCGGCGTCATCGCGGTATCCAAGCTGCGCCATTTCATGTTCCTTCTGCCTTACTTCCAGATCGTCATCGTTGTGGCGATTAGCTATGCCCTCTTCGTGTTCGTGCTGGCCACGATCCGCAGAAGAGAGGGGGCGGCCATATCGGTAGGCGGAGCTTTCTTGCTGACGTTAAGCGTATTTAACGACGTGCTTTACAATCAAGGGCTCATCCATACGGGATACATGGTGCCGATCGGTCTCCTGATCTTCATCATTTCCCAGTCCTTCATCCTCGGGATGAGCTATTCGAAATCTTTTGCTTCCAGCGAGGATCTGGCCGCCAAGCTCCGCCAGCTGAACAGCTCCTTGGAGGAGAAAGTGAAGGAGCGGACGCTGGAGCTCGAAGAGGCGAACCGATGGCTGGAGAAGCAGACGCTGATCGACGGGCTGACCGGCATCGCGAATCGGACCCACTTCAATGCTGTCTTCAAGCGGATGATGGATGCAGGACAGGAACGGAGTATTTCTCTACTCGTGATGGATATCGACCACTTCAAATGCTATAACGACACGTACGGCCATCTGGCTGGCGACGAGTGCCTGAAGCAGGTTGCCGGGGCCATTCATAACGTAGCCGAACGGAGTCACGGTCTGGCAGCCCGGTACGGAGGGGAGGAGTTCATCATGATCGCGGAAGCGGGACCCGAGGAGGCGGCCGAATTGGCGGAGGAGGTCGTATCCTCCATCCGGGCTCTCGGCATTCCTCATGCCGCTTCGGGGGCGGCTCCCTTCGTGACGCTTAGCTGCGGCGTCGTGTCGTATACGTCGCGGCGCGAAGCGCCGGCGTCCCTCGCCGCTCTATACGAGCTGGCGGATCAGGCGCTGTACAGAGCCAAACAGCAGGGTCGGAACGGCTATGTGTATGAACCGGCTCCTCTTGAACAATAAGACTTGCATCGCTAAAAAAAGTTAGGGCGGTCGGCAGCTACTTGTCGATCGCCTCTTTCGTTTGTCGATCAACCTCGACTCCCGCCTGTTGACATTCCAAACTGTAACATATATAATTACAGTAACGAATAACAAGTAACTTTCTTTTTTTAACCGATGTGTACTCGAATAAGTTACAGTTAGTCGGATGATGAAATACGTTAACGATGGGCGGTGCATGGAGATGAGATTCAATGTTAGCGATTGGGTTCATGGGAAGACGGTCGAAGGCGAGATGGTATACGGTTTTGTCGAGGCGGTGGATTCCGTGCAAGGCATCGTCACGATATACGTCGTCAAATCGGATCAGGAAGATCGAGTCGGACGCGAGGTGGACGTCCGGTCCAGCACGGTGAGGAAAGTGCCGGATGCCAAGACTGGCGATTTCCGCGTTCCCGAGCTCATCGACTTGGCTTTGGCTACCTGGGATGAAGCCTGGTTTAGAGAGTTAACGGGGGAAGGCGGCCGGTCAACCGCTTATTCCGAGGGCGGAACCGCAACGAAGGTTCCCCCGGCGAACCGGGTAAGCCGATTTCTGAGATAATGGATAGGGTGGGAGCAGACAATGAGGTCTGCTTCTTTTTTTGTGCGCGCTTAGCGAGAGA
The DNA here is from genome assembly GCF_024623455.1 of Paenibacillus soyae. Taxonomy (GTDB): domain Bacteria; phylum Bacillota; class Bacilli; order Paenibacillales; family Paenibacillaceae; genus Pristimantibacillus; species Pristimantibacillus soyae. The sequence goes on from NZ_JANIPJ010000013.1 coordinate 71,557, forward strand.
TAGCGACTTGTTTAGTTGAGCTCGACAAATTTTTTCTATATGAACGAACGTTAACTATTGACGAGTTAACGTTCGTTCATATAGAATGTGTTGGGTAATGTTTACAGCCGTAAATAACGAGAGGAGAAAAACAAATGAGCACTTTAGCGTTTCCAAAGCTTCAAGAGAACCATGGCGCCGTTGGGACGGCTTCAAAGTCATCCCTATGGTTCTCCCTGATGATGCGTACTTTATTTTTTATCGGTTTCGGATTGGTATTCGTCGGCATTTCGTTCTTGGCCGGATACGAGCATCCTATGAAGGCGGCAGAGAGATGGTGGCCCTTCCAAGCGATCCTCGCAAACATTGCGACGTATGCCGTTCTTCGCTATTTCCTTCGCAAGGAGGGCCAGTCCTATGGGAGCCTATTCGGATTCCGGAGGAGCATTACCGGATTGGATATGAAGCAGTTTGCTTGGCTGCTGGTTGTAGGGTTCGCGGTTGGGGGGATCCCGCTGTACCTGTTCTCGTATGCGATACTGGGCTCCTTCGTTCCGCCGAACCTGATGTTCCAGCCCTTGCCTGTCTGGGCAGCGATCCTTGCACTTGTCCTTTTCCCGCTAACGAATGGTCTCGTCGAAACGCCGACCTACGTAGGTTATGCGCTGCCGCGATTAAAGAGGGCTACGGGGAGCGGACGGCTGGCGATTCTGTTCGCCGGGCTGGCGTTGGCCTTCCAACACGTCGCTCTCCCGCTTGTGCTTGACGTTCCCTATATGCTGTGGCGCTTTGCAGCCTTCATTCCGCTCGGACTTGCGATTGGATTTATTTTTAGCCGCACGAAGAGGCTGCTGCCGATCGCGATGGCTCACTATGTAATGGATTTACAGCTTGCGATAACGTTGTTTGTTTACTCCATGGAATAGAACGAGGAGATGTGAACATCATGAGAAACGTGATTTTGTCTGTCGACCATTTATGCAGCTGCAAGACAGCGGCGATCCGGGATGCTCTCGCGAACATCGGCATTGCGATGACTGCAAATGTGCAAGAAGGCCGGATGAGGCTTTCCTACGACCCGGAGCATTCCTATTTTGTTGAAGGACTCGAGCTAATCGAGGCGCATGGATGTATGGTTCAAGGGCTGATAAAAGAGAGAAGTACATGCTGCGCCATGAAATGAACGAACGTTAACTATTGAAAAGAGCGGTGCGAATTTCATATAATGGATGGAATACGATCCATGAAAGAGAGGGGGGGAATAACATGGAGACGATGTTGCCTAGCCGGGAGCCGGGTCAGACAAAGCGGCGTATTCTTGAGGTGGCGATCGAGCTGTTCTCGCAGAACGGTTACTCCGCCGTATCGGTTCGCGAGATTACGAAGCATGTCGGCATTAAGGAGAGCGCCCTGTATAACCATTACAAGACGAAGGACGAAATCCTCCAGTCCATCTATCAGTTATTTACGGATGCCAGCGAGGGGAACACGCTCCCGTCGCCGGAGCAGCTGGAAGCGATGCTGCAGCATGTGGATTTGCAGACCTTCTTGAAGCAGGGCTTTGAACAATTTAAGCGCACGATCGAGAACCCCTTGCTGACGCAAATATGGAGGATTCTGAACATCGAGCAGTATCGCGACGCGCGCGCGAGGGAAATTATTTTGACGCGCATCTACAAAGGCACCATCGATTTTCTGGAATCGGCCTTTCTGCTGCTGCAGCAGAATAAGAAGATCAAGGACACCTATAGTCCGAGGATGCTCGCCGTCGAGTACCAGTATCCGATCTTCGCCATGATGACGGAATACTTGCTGCTAAGGTTCGACAACAAAGAAACGGACGAGCTGCAGCAAAGAGTGGAAGCGCATATTCAGTATTTCAACGATTACGTTAGGCCATAATCCGCCATAGTCCGTCCTGCAAGGCTGCCGTCTCTACGGCAGTTTTTTATTTTGAAAAAGAATCCATTTTGTCGTTGACATAGGGTAGGGGGGTATAGTATATTTTCACTAACGAAGATACAAGGAGAGATTCATATGTCGCAGCCGTTCAAATCGAAAGGACTATCGAGAAGAGCCACGGTCCTCACTTTATTGCTTGGAATCTTTATGGGGGCGCTGGATCACGGAATTGTAGGACCGGCATTAAGCTCCATTATGCAAGAGTTTGATCTGGATACCGGGTGGGGGGTATGGAGCTTTACGGTCTATACATTGTTGTTCGCTGTGAGCATCCCCGTGCTTGGCAAGCTGTCGGACCGTTTCGGACGAAAACAAACCTTCGCATTCGGCATTACCATGTTCGCGCTGGGCTCCATTATTTCCGCTATAGCGCCAAGCTTTACCGTATTCCTGATCGGCCGGGCTGTCCAAGCGATTGGGACCGGCGGCATATTCCCGATTACAACCGCGCAAATCGCGATGTCTTATCCGCCTGAGCAGAGAGGGAGAATGCTTGGACTAATCGGAATGGTGTTCGGCTTGGGAACGATCCTTGGCCCGGTACTGGGCGGCGTTATTATAGAAGGCCTGGAGTGGCAGTGGATATTCTTGGTTAACGTCCCGATCTCCGCGATTATTTTGATCCTCGTTACGAGAATCCGGCAGGAGCAGCCGATCGTTAAGAAAACGATTGATGTGCCGGGCATCGTCACACTGACGATCATCATCCTGTCGCTTATGCTCGGAATCACCCTTAAGAATTTAGGATTTTTGGGACTCGGCGCGCTGCTGATTCCTTTGCTGGTCATGATCGAGCGCAAGTCGGCTGATCCGGTTGTGAAGCTTGCGTATTTCACCAGGTCCAGTACGTTAACGCTGCTGCTGGCTTCGATGGTATCCGGGTTCGTGATGGCGTCGGCCACCCATCTTATTCCTTATTTCTCGGAGACGGTGCTTGGCATGGACAAAGGAGCAGCCGGGATGAGCGTGACGCCGCTGGCGATCGCTTCCGTGCTAGCTTCTCTTGCGGGAGGCTACTTGGCCGACAAAGCAGGCGCCAAAAATGTTCTGATGGCCGGCTTCGCGTTGACGCTGGCGGTTGGAGCGGTCATGGCATCGGGCGTTGACACGATTGGATTGTTTTATTCCATGATGGCGGTTCTGGGGTTCGGAATCGGGATTATAATCGGCGCACCGCTTAACGTGCTTATCCTGCAGGCGGTTAATCCCCAAGAGACGGGGCTGGCCGTGGGCTACATCAGCCTGTTCCGGTCGATAGGCTCGACGATGGGACCAACCGTCGCGGGATTGTTCCTCTCCACTTCCGCCAATGGATATCAGCCGCTATTTATCGCCAGCGCAGCGGTGTCCGGCATCAGCATCGTATTGCTGGCCCTTTCTCGCAGAAGAGTTCAGACTGTCACGGCCCTAAATTCATAATGAAACGGGGAATGTTCCATGAAAATATTATTAGTAGGCGCAAGCGGCACAATCGGCAGAGCGGTGCGCGACGAGCTGGCGTTAAGGCATGAAGTGCTATCGGCCGGACGCCATAGCGGCGAGGTCGCGGTCGATCTAACCTCTCCGGACAGTATTAGGAGCATGTACCAGACGGTCGGCAAGGTCGACGCGGTCGTAAGCACGGCCGGCAAAACCTTCTTCGGAGCGCTCCAAGAGCTCACCCCGGAGAACAATGAAATATCGATCCGCAGCAAATTAGTGGGACAGATGAATCTCGTCTTGCTAGGATTGAATCATGTCAACGATGGAGGCAGCTTCACCCTCATTACCGGCATCATCATGGACGATCCGATCGTCAGCGGGACATCGGCCGCCATGACCGGGGGAGCGATCCGATCGTTCGTGAAGTCGGCAGCGATCGAGATGCCTCGCGGCATTCGCATTAACAATGTCAGCCCCACTATCGTGCAGGAATCCATGGAGACATACGGTCCGTACTTCCCCGGCTTCGTGCCCGTCCCCGCGAGCAGGGTCGCCCAGGCTTTCAGGAAAAGCGTCGAAGGCGGCCAGACCGGGCAAACGTATACCGTTTATTGAGCCTATTACGGAAGGAGCTGATCATTTGGTCGGCTTCTTTTTTTGCGGAAATGTCTGATTTTCTAATGAAAACGATCGAAATCGAATGGTTCCTGCATGGTTTGCCGGCGGCTATGCACATTATGATAGAGGTGGAAAAAACTACGCGGAATGGCTTCCGCGATGACACCGGCTATGTAGGAGAGTGAACTCATGATAGATGTTATCGGATTGGAAGGCAGCTGGAGGCTGCAGTTGGATGAGGGCAAGCAAGGGCTGAGGCGGCCGCTAGGCGATACAATGGCGCTGCCCGGCACCACCTCCTTCGCCCGCAAGGGAAAGAGAAACGAAGAAGCGCTGATCGGATCGCTGACGGACGAATACAAGTTCGAAGGTTATGCCTGGTTCGAGAGGGAGATCGATATTCCGGAACGGCTCGGGGGCAAAACATGCTTCCTGCACCTCGAGCGCACGCGCGTGACGACCGTATGGATCGACGGGCGGGAGGTAGGCACACGCAACAGCTTGAACACGCCGCATCTGTACGACGTGACGGCGTTCCTCGCGAGCGGACGCCATACGATCACGATTCGCGTGGACAACACGGATTATCCGACGAAGGGCGGCCACATGACCTCCCCTGACACGCAGACGAACTGGAACGGCATTACCGGGAAAATAGAGCTGCAGTTCCATGACCGCGTCTATCTTCGCAAGCTGAGGGTATACCCGAACGTAAGCGATCGGTCGGTGCGCATCGTATCGGAGCTCGTCGGCGACGCTGCGGGCGTGCATGCCGTTGTGTCGGCGGCAAGCTTTAACGGCGGCGATTCGCGGCATGAGGCGGAGGAGCGTACATACGCGCTGGAGTCGCAAGAGCTGACCATCGACTATCCGCTGGGAGAAGAAGCGCTGCTGTGGAGCGACGCGGAGCCGAATCTGTATCGGCTTAGAGTGAGCCTGCAGGGAGCGGACGGCGAGAAGCTCGGCGCGGAGGAGCTGACGGTCGGGCTGCGGGAGTTCAAGGCGGCTGGCGACAAGTTCACGATTAACGGCGCCAAGACGTTCTTGCGCGGCAAGCATGACGGCCTTATTTTCCCTCTGACCGGATTTGCGCCGACCGACGTGGAGGAATGGGAACGGATTCTGCGCATAGCGAAGTCGTACGGCATGAATCATTATCGCTTCCATACCTGCTGTCCGCCCGAAGCGGCGTTCGAGGCGGCGGACCGGGTCGGCATCTACATGGAGCCGGAGCTTCCGTTCTGGGGAACGATTACCGACGAAAGCGACGAGCGCCACAACCAGGCGGAGCAGGACTATCTCGTCAGCGAAGGGTTTGCCATGCTGGAGGCGTTCGGCAACCATCCGTCGTTCGTCATGATGTCGCTCGGCAATGAGCTGTGGGGCAGCAAGACGAGAATTAGCGAGATTCTGCAGGCATACAAAGCGTTCGACGCGAGACCTCTTTATACGCAGGGCTCGAATAACTTCCAGTGGGTTCCCGTCATTCTGGAGGAGGAGGATTTCTTCTGCGGCGTTCGAATGTCGAGAGAGCGGCTGTTCCGGGGCTCGTACGCGATGTGCGACGCGCCGCAGGGTCATGTGCAGGTGGATCCGCCAAGCACGATGAAGGATTACGACGAAGCGTTATTCCCATCCTCCGCCGGAGCCGGCCCAGGGGCGTCCGGAGAGGCTGGAGAAATTCAGATCCAATACGGCACCGAAGCGCGTACCGTACAAGCGGAAGCGGCGGATGACCAGCTGATCCCGAGCGTTCCAGTCGTCTCCCATGAGATCGGACAGTATGCGACGTTCCCGGATTTCAGGGAGATCGAGAAATATACGGGGCCTCTGAAGGCGAGGAACTTCGAGATATTCCGGGAGCGTCTGGAGGCCAAAGGGCTCGGGCATCTCGCGGAGCGTTATTTCGAATGCTCCGGCAAGCTGGCGGCCGATTGCTACAAGGAAGAGCTGGAGGCGGCATTCCGCACTAAGCATCTAGCGGGCTTCCAGCTGCTGGATCTTCAAGATTTCAGCGGGCAAGGCACGGCGCTTGTCGGCATGCTGGACGCCTTCATGGACTCGAAGGGGCTGATCTCGCCGGAGGAGTGGCGCACCTTCTGCTCGGACGCCGTCCTGCTGGCGAGATTCGAGAAGTTCAACTACGAGGCTGGCGAGACGTTCGAGGCGGGAGTCGAGCTGGTCTATTACCGGCAGACGCCGGTTGACGGGCTTCGGCTGCAGTGGGAGCTGAACGACGGGCAGTCAAGGATAGCCGAAGGAGAAACGGAAATCGCAGCAGCTTCGGGGGAAACGAACATCGACATAGGCCGAATCGGCCTGACCCTGCCTTCCGTGACGGCGATGACCCGATTGGAGCTGCTCCTGTCGATTCCCGGCACGGACATTCGGAAGTCGTATTCGCTTTGGGTTTATCCGTCGGCTCAGGAAAAGCTTGACCTGACGGGCGCTCCGCTGTTCACCGAGCTGACGGATGAAGCGGTTCGGCTGCTGGAGCAGGGAGCGGGCATTATTTTGCTGCCGAAGCCTGATACGATCTCGAAGTCTATTGAGGGCACCTATGCCACCGACTTCTGGTGCTACCCGATGTTCCGCTCCATCTCCGAAAGCATGAACAGACCGGTGCCGGTCGGCACGATGGGGCTTCTGATCGAGAATACGCATCCCGTATTCAAGGACTTCCTAAGCGAGGAGCATTCCACGTATCCTTGGTGGAGCATTGTCATGAATTCGCGGTCCGTCATTCTGGATGACGTCGCGCCGTCCTTGAATCCGATCGTCCAGACGATCGACAACTTCGAGCGCAACCATAAGCTCGGCCTGCTGTCCGAGTGCCGCGTAGGCAACGGCCGCGTGCTGTTCGGCGCGCTGGACGCGGACAGCTTGATGTCGACGCTGGAAGGCCGCCAGCTTCTTCGCAGCATGATCGGCTACGCGAAGAGCGGCGAGTTCGCGCCGGATGCATCGCTGACGTTGGATGAGCTGAGGCAGCTGCTCGGCTAAAGCGAAAAAAACCGCCCTCGACGGATGGACCGTCAGGGGCGGCTTTTTTGTCGTGAAGCGGACTTCTCCCGATGGCGGAACAGGCCTACGTTGGCTGTTCCTCGGGAAGGGCTACGCCTTCTGAATTTTGGACGGATTGTTGATCTTGTACGGAACCGGATGCTTCGTCAGCTTCTTGGCGATCACCTTGGCTTCGAACGTAATCGTGTCGCCTACGGCGAGCTCCAGCTTCTTGAGCGTGGCGCTGTGGCTGGACCACGCGGTGCCGAGCTCGAGAGCCGGGTCCGCGATGGATACCGCCTCGTAGATGACGACCTCGTCGTCGTTGTCCGAGAAGTTGTTCGGCACGGTCGTGAATTCCTGCACCGTGGCGGTCATGCTCACTTTGCCCTCGGGCAGCTCCAGCTTCTCCTTCTTGCCTTTGGTTTTCTTCGGCGGCTCCTCGGCTGCGGGGGCCGGAGGCGGGGATGGCGAATCGTCTTGATCCCAAGGCGGCTGGTCTTCCGGCGGCGCGGACTGAGGCGCGCTTGCCGATTCGTCTGCGGCTGGAGCCGAATCGTACGGAGTCGCGGCCGGTTCATCCGCCGCGCTCGTCGGAACGGTTTTCACTCCGAAGCCGGAAGCCTGCATTTCCTTCAGGTAAGAGGGATGAATACAGTGAAGCTGTCCGCCCTCGAAGCGGATGACCGCCGTCGCTTTGTCGGCGTAGCCGACGATGTCGCAGGGCAGGCTGTTGCCGTCTCTTTTGTAGAAGAGGGCTTTCGTCTTAACGGCCTTCTCGCTTACGAGGCCCCATTCCTTGTACTTGTCGAGCTGCTCGCTATCGCTCTCGAACGCCGTATAAGCGTCCGGTTGAATGGTAAACGCCAATTCCATGACTTGTCCGCCTTTCCGATTTGAATAAGATTATTTTACCATAAGTCGGCGGCAAGACTGGAATGCGAAGTTAATCTATTGGGCTTGCGGAAGGAGAAGTCCGCTGACTAGAGCATGGTCCCGAAACTCTGCGAACAGCGTCTTGAGCTCCCAAACGACAACCGTCTGGTAGGAGCTGCCGGCCCGATAGAGGTTGCCGATCGTCTCATAAATTTGATTCATATGCTCCCGCTGAGGATCCGTGTGCGTTCGTTTGAACTCCTCCATCACCGCTTGGATATAGGCGGGACGGCCACCCCAACGGCCGAGGACGTTGCCGTCGCGGTCCGCGAACACGGCAATGGGCTGAGCACGGCCGCCGTTCGTCAAGAAAAGGTCCATGAGTTCGGGATTCTCCTCCATGATGAGCACCTCGACCGGCACTTGCGCCTTCTCCATGACGCGGAAGAGAATCGGAACGTTCCAGATGACGTCCGGGCACCAGTCCGTGCATAGAATGTGGCAGGATACGCCGGCTTGTTCGCCGAACGCCCCGAAGAACCGCTCGTCCTCGTCATGCTCCCACGTAAACTCCTGATAGATCTCCCGGAACTTCCGTTTTGTATCCGGGATGCCGTTTAGCCGCATTTCCCTGACCTCCATCGTTTCCATGAAGCTCTCCGGCGTAATGCCCCCGTTAATGAGGGATTTGATGTTTAAGCTTGGCATGTTGGCCACCTCCGCATGTTCCGTTAATGTGACTATAGCGCATGCCTGACCACGAAGGAATGGTCAGTTTATTTGTTTTTGAGAGGGACAGCGAATGGAGCGTAAATCCTTCTGTCACCTAAATATTCTAAAGTGTTCCAAGGCCAAGCCTCCCATGATATTCTTTATAAAGAACAATTCGTTCTAAATTATTTCTTTGGGAGGCGGGAAAAGAAGATGAGTTCGGTACGTGGCAAACGAAGGGGGAAGCTTGCGGTTATTTGGTTGGTGCTTGTGGCGTTCCTGACGGTGAACGCGAACGTCGGTTATGCGAATGAAGTCGGCGATCAGGCGGAGCGTTCGCTGCAAGGAACGATAACGGATGAGGCCGGGCAGCCTATTGAAGGGGCGACCGTTCAGATCGGGGCTTATAATTCTAATGTCGGCTTCCGGTGGCTGGCCTCGGCCTCGACCGACGGTGAGGGGCATTATGATATAGCTTATACGAAGACGCTGGGCGATGCGGTTTCCGCGCTAATAACGGTTAATGGTTATATCGTTGTTAACGAGGTGCAGTCGGACACGATTAACTTCCAGATGCCGGAGCAGAGAACGGTAATCACGGGGAAAATTACGTATGTGGATGAGTTTGCTACACCGATTGCCGATTATCCGGTCGGCCTCAGCGTCTACCTCGGGCGTGGCCATGGAAGAATTCCGATTGCGCAGACCGTCTCAGATGCCGATGGCAACTATACAATGTCCATAATTACAGGCGAGTTTAATTCTATTTGGGGCTATAACGCCTTCCTAGTCACTTATAACAACAATCAGCAAACTACGGTCGAGCTTCATCAAGGCGATCAACGAGTTATGGACTACCAAGCCTACGACGGGGATCCGGGGCCCTATAGGAATGGCCGCGTGGATGTGATCGTCACCGATGAGTTAGAGGAGCCGATCATGGATGCTGTGGTTGAGCTCGAAGGGCCGAACGTTCTGTATCGCGCGACGGGTCCTTATTTCATTAGCGAGATTGTTCGCAGCGGAGTCTACACGGTTCGCGTTACGGCACCGGGCTTTGCACCTTATGAGGAGACGATTGAATGGTTTGGCGGCGTATATCCGCTATCCGTTAAGCTGATCCCAGGCAACCAGCCACCCGTCGTAACAGCGAGCGCCGATCGTGAGCCCGATTATAACGAGTGGTATAACCAGGATGTGCTCGTGACTTTCGAGGCCAGCGACGAGGATTCGCAGCTGACGATCGATCCTCCGGTGCTGGTGTCGACAGAAGGCAGGGGTCAGCTCATTACGGGGACGGCCACGGATTCGGGCGGACTGCAAGGGTCGGCGGCCATCACGATTAACCTGGATAAAACGCAGCCGGTGACGGAAGCGTCGGTCACAGGCGCTGACGGCAGCCGGGGTTGGCATACCTCCGATGTTCAGGTTGTTTTATCGGCGACGGATGTCTTATCGGGTATTGAAAAAACGGAATACAGCCTGGACAACGGGGACAGCTGGACCGCATACAATGGGGCTATCACCCTCGCCGAGGAAGGGAAGCATGCGCTTCTGTACCGGAGCAAGGACAAGGCCGGTAATGGGGAGCAGCCGAAGCAGCTCAAGGTGAAAATCGACAAAACGGCTCCATCGCTGCAGCTCGCTCTAAACCGCTACACCTTGTCGCCTGCGAACAATAAGCTGATTCCCATTCAAGCTTATGTACATGGGACGGATGAAGAAGCGGGGCTCGCGTCCATTCGTTTAACGTCCATAACGATTAACGAGACGAATGATGCGGCAAGAGGAAAGCGGGACGGAGATGATATCCAGGGAGCGCAGATCGGCGCATGGGATACGTCGTTCAAGCTTCGCGCCGAGCTCTCCCGTCATAACGACAAGCGCGAATATACGATCACGTATACGGCTACGGATATGGCGGGCAATACGTCGACCGCAACGGCGGTCGTGACCGTCGAGCAGTCTAAGAAAGGCGGCAAGGACGACGACGGGGGCAAGGACAAAGGTAAAGACAAAGATAAAGACAAAGATAAAGATAAAGACAAAGATAAAGATAAAGATAAGGGCAAAGATAAAGGCAAAGATAAAGGGTGAGATTCGGCAAAAACAGTCCGCGGCGGTATGCAGGGCAACGGATGGATGGGCGCTTATTCAACGTTTCGTTTTCTGGTGATCAGGGTTGAAGCCTAACGGAACTGAGGGGCCTTATTAGTCGGTAAATGAGGCTTTTGAGGGACCTAGCGGAACTGTGCGCCCTTATTGCATTCGATTTGGATCAATTCATCTTCGAAACAGGCAAATAGCGTCGCTCAGTTCCCTTAGCCTCAAAAAAAACTCGTTTTATCCGAAATAGGGTCCATGAGTTCCGTTGCACATCCGCCGTATATACGAATTAAGGTACAGCCTCCCCATCATGACTTGAGGACTGTACCTTTCTTGCGTTCAAGCAGTGTTTATCAGCGGCCTCACGCATGCATCGGACCTCACCGGGAGCGGTTTACAAACCGACTACTACGTGTTACTATGTAGCTGTAGTAAGTAATACAGAATACCGGTCATACAGAATAGCGAAGGGTGATTGATCTGGAAAACCTAACGGAAATGCTCAAAGGGGTGCTCGAGGGCTGCGTCCTTGAGATTATAAGCCGCGATGAAACCTACGGCTACGAAATCACGCGGCGGCTGAACGCCCTCGGCTTCACGGATGTTGTGGAGGGAACGGTGTACACCATCCTGATCCGGCTGGAGAAGAACAAGCTGGTGGAGATCACCAAGAAGCCCTCCGACATGGGACCGCCGCGAAAGTTTTTTGCGATCAATGATGCAGGGCGCGAGGAGCTGCGGAGGTTCTGGGAGAAATGGGAGTTCGTCTCATCCAAAATGAATGAGTTAAAGGAGAGGGAATGATGAACTTTTGGGAAAAAATCACCGGCAGCGACATGACGAAAGAAATGAAAGCTTTTGAGTCGCGAGCCCAAAAGCTGCCGGCCGATTATCAAGCGGCATGGGAAAAAATAAATGCCAGCCTATGGCCGCATTCCAATTTCTCCGGTCGCAACCTCATCCCCATACTTGACGGCGTGCTTGGCCTGCTCGAGGAGACGGCGGCGGAGGGACAGAGTGTCCAAGAGGTTTTGGGCGACGATATCCAGGGCTTCTGTTTGGCGCTGGCCGGCGAAGAAGGGGCAAAGTCTTACCGGGACAAGTGGCGGGAGCAGCTCAACCGTAATATCGCCAAAAAATTAGGCAAATAGGAGGGTAAAATGACAATAAGGGATTTGATCGAAGGCAAAAAAGAGTGGCGTGCGCACATGGCGCGAGTCAAAGCGCTCCCGAAAGATTATCAAATCGTTTATAGAGAGATTCAAAAATATTTGTTTAAAGTCGCTCCTGTTGAACTATCCGACGGGACGGATTTGATTTCGGGGATTGTCGATTTATTCGAAGAGGGCGCGGCTTCGGGGAAAGGCGTGCTCGAAGTGACGGGCCAAAACGTAGCGGTTTTCTGCGACGATCTCATCCGAGTTTCAAGTAACAACTGAAGCGGGAAGTATATCTATTAGACCGTCGTCCGTTTGCTGCGGATGTTGGATTTGAATATGAACGCCTAGTTAGGTAAGCGCCGACGTACGCCGTCGGCGTTTTTTTCGTGCAGGCCCACCAATTGGCGGCAATTCTTGCGGAAGAGGCCCTGAACAGGGGCTGGCGGGCGCCTAAGGGAGTACAAAGGTGACCGTCGTGAGGCGGGGCTGGTCGGATTGGTCATATTTGTACTTAGGATTCAGGCAGGTTTGCGAGCAAGTAATTCAATTTCGAAACAATGGTCACGTTATCAACCGCAATTTTTGCCAGCAGGTTCTGATAGTAGCCCGTAGGCATTGCAGCCAGCATATGACCGGCGATCTGGTTTGTTCTCCACTTTTTAAATATCAATGACTTCAAACCATCTTTATAGGAGGCTGGGTCCATATATACCGTAGCAGGGGCAGATATGGGAACCTGACCTCCTGTAAATGCCAGGTAAATCTCCCTTAGGGTTTGCAATTGTCCTCGTTCATCATCGCGAATGGAAGTAATCACGACGCGGTCTTCCTCAGTCGGCGCAAGCTCAAGCAGCTTTTGGTAGAACCTTTCCGCATGGCTTTCGCCAGCTACAGCTTCTCGAATCGAATGCAGCGCTTCCTGCAAGGCTTGATATGGCGTCGGTATCCCATTTGGACGGTAACTCCGCCACATCCAATGGGAAGAGGCAGATTGAGCCGCAATGGCCGCGTCATAGGCTCTATAATACATAATAAGCCTCCTTAACTATAATTACTCTTCAATAGCATATGCCAGTTTTGCCTATGAGTTAATGTCAACTGATGACCATATGCTTGCGTATAACGAATACCCCGCAAGAGGCGGCTGCTATGCATAGTGCGGATTTTTTATTTTTGCAGCAGAATGAACTTTATGAACCTCCGAATGCTCTTATCTATGAAACGGGGTGAGAACATGAATGTAAGCCGTCTTGTCAAACAAGCCCAGAAAGGCAACAAGGAAGCGTTATTACAATTAATTATGGCGGAGCAGGACGCCTATTACCGTCTAGCCTACAGCTACATGAAGAATGACCATGACGCGATGGACGCCATGGAAGACATGATTGTAACGCTGTATGAGAAGCTGGAGCAATTGCAAAAACGAGAAGCCTTCTACAGCTGGAGCAAAACCATACTCGTCAATCGCTGCAAAACCATACTCCGCAAAAATGACCGGTATCTTCCGCTGGAGGATGAGCAGGAATCCGCATTGGCAGAACGGACCGATGACAATCCCTATCGCAACACGGAGTCCGAAATGGACATGCAGGTGCTGCTCTCCTATCTGAATACGCGGCAGCGGGAAGCGGTCGAGCTTCGCTACGTCCACGATCTTCCGTATCAGACGATTGCGGACATGACGGGTGCGCCGGTCGGCACGATCAAATCAAGAATTTCGCAAGGCATACAAAAACTGAAGTCCATGATTGGAGGAGGCTATTATGAACACAATCGAGGCGAGAATGCAGGAGCACAAAAAGAGCCTGAATACCATAAAGGCTCCGCCTGACCTGGAGAGCAGACTTCGACATGCCCTTGATTCTGTTCCCGCGAGGAAAAAATCGAGGAATGGGGCGCTATCTTGGGTTACAGCAGCGGCTGCGGCACTTCTACTCGTTGCCGGCACTTACCAGTATCCTGCATTCGCTTATTACGGAGGTCAATTCCTTCAAAAAATCGAGCTGGCATCGAGCAGCTTCGTGGAGCTGGCGGAGCAAGGCTACGGTCAAACGGTCGACAAGAGCATAACACTTGATGATGGCACAGTCATTACCATTAACGGGGTTATCGCGGACGACAACGGCTTGCTCATGTACTACACCATTGACCGCCTTACAGGCTCCATATTTATGGACAATCGTTCACTGCGTTATGACGTAGGCAACATGCAAGGATTCTTAACCGATTCTGATTCAACAGGCGGCAGCGGCCATTACAGCAAAGACGAGACCCGGTATGAGGGCTTCTATAAATTCGAACCGGTGAGTGCTTTTTCGAGAAAGTTAACCGTAACGTTCAGCGAACGGCTGGATACGGGCGAGCGGAAATCCTATCCGATCTCCTTCAGCTTCGAAGCGAATAAAGCGATGAACAGTCTGCTGAAACAGGACATTAAACAATCCGTTACGGTCGATCGGGGCACGATTACCTATGACTCCATTACGGCCTCTCCAACCTCAACCCTTATAAAGGGTCATTACGACATGGAGGATGGCGAATATCCGAGATTCCCCGGCAGAACCAAGCTTTATGTGAATGGAGCGGAAGTGGAATCATGGGGCATGCAGTCAAGTCGTTCGAATGAAGAGGGGATTCGGGGATTCGAACTGGAGTTCGACGTGCTTCCCACAGACCAAATAGAGAGCGTGGAGCTTGTTCTCGACAATTTCACCGGATATCAGAAGGTGGAAGAGCCGATCTCCCTCGCCACGCCGTCAGATCATGCCATCCGAATCGGCGGCGAGAAGCTGTGGATCCGAAGCGTAACCAAGACCGATACGGGCTATGATGTCGTCATCGCCAGGAAGCAGTTTGTTTACCTGGATCCAGGTCAAATGTTCGTCCAAGCCGGCGGTGAGGCGGTTCCCGTATCCTCCGTTTCGACATCGCGGCCATGGGATTTGAACAACGGCAACAGGTTGTGGGAGCAGACCTATTCTTTTGACACGGCGGAGGAGCCGGAACACCTGCTGCTAGATGGATTTCTTTATATAAAAACCTACAACAAGACCCTATCCATCCCTGTAAAATAGAGCGTCGGATGTGCTTTTTAGAGGTTAGCCGTCTGTTTTGACGAATTTATTTCTTAATTGTGGAAAATGGGCTCAGATAACGGCCGGCTGATGCATCTATCTGATTAGGAAGGAGGACAACGGATGGCGGAAGCGGTGACGGAAGAACTGGCGCTGATTGAGCGGGCGCGGTCGGGCGATCAAGCCGCGTTCGGGGAGCTGGTGCGCAAGCATCGGGCGAAGGCGTTCGAATGGGCCAAAAGGATCGCGCGCGACCCGCATATGGCGGAGGACATCCTGCAGGAGGCGTTGCTGCGGGCATTCCTTCACCTCGGAACGCTTGCGGATATGGAACGGTTCCTGCCGTGGCTCCATCGCATTGTCCGCAACGAGGCGCTTATGAAGCTGCGCAAGGCGGAGCATGCGGGGAAGGAACGCACGTTCACGGCGCTAGCCACGGTCAGGGATGCCGGACAAGTGGCATGGCATGATGTGGACAGCATTCTGCACTATATGGCGAGCCGGCGGGATGAAGGCAACGAGCCGGAGCGGCGGCTTGCGCAGAAGGAATTTCTTGTGACGCTGCGCCATCTGCTCCGCTGTTTAACGGCGAAGGAGCGGGCCGTGTTCGAAGCGCATTTCTTCGAACAGCTGTCCCCGTCCGAGATTGCCTGCTTATTCGGCACGACGACCGACAATGTGTACCAAAGCTTAAGCCGCGCTCGCCTTAAGGTGAAGGAGGAACGAATCCGCCTCCGCCTCCAAGATTATGTCCGGGAGCAGAGGGATGAGGCGATGCCGGCCAAAGCGGTCGTAGCGTTAAGGAAAGGCCCGGGCTCGGCGGAGTGGAGGCGCTGCAAGACGTCGTTCGCGGGGGCGGTGTGCGCGGTCATACCGTATGCGGGGGAGGTGAAGCGATCCCTTATCGACGTGATGGGACTTACCGCGCAAGCGTTCCGGCTAACGATAGAGGAGGAGCGGGTCGACGCATCGGGGCCGGCCATGTATTTCTGGGAAAATAAATTCCGAGACGGATTGCTGAATCTCGGATTTGAGAGCGCTCATGCGGGAGACGGAGGCGCGCCGCCGACGCCGTTCCTGTTGAACGAGGCAATCGCCCATGCGCGCCGTTCCATCGCGCGAGGCGTTCCGGCCATTGCGTGGGACGTCGGCGCGCCGGAATTCGGTATCGTGTACGGCTACGATGACGAGGAACAGGTTCTGTACGCGGAGGACGCGAAGGGAAAGCATGTGCTGCCCTATGATCGCTTCGGACGCGGGGAATCGGGCGGCGTGTTCGTGTTGGCCGTGACGGAGCCTAAGCCGATCGGCGAGCGGGAAGCGATAGCCAACGCGCTTGATATGGCCGTCCGTCATGCTTATGGAGAGCTGACGTTCGTCGGCTACGTATGCGGGCTTCCGGCGTACGATTGCTGGATGGAGGCATTCCGCAAGCGTAGGGTCGACAGAATCGGCAATGCCTATACGGCTCAAATCGCCGCCGATGCGCGGGGCTATGCGGCACGTTTTCTGCGCGATGTAGGGGCTAAGTTCGAGGATGCGGCGGCTTTGGCGCTGGAGGCGGCGGGCCATTATGAGACGGCTGCCGAAAATTTGGAGCGCATGACGGAACGATTCCCGTTCCCTGCGGGCGGCCAGCCGGACGATCCGGCCGTCGCGGAGGAGGCGATCCACCTGCTGAAGCGGGCGAGCGCCGCGGAGGAGTCGGGCGTGCGGGCGCTGCGGAGGCTGGCGGGCCGTCTGCGGGAGAACGGAACATATTTGCAATAGGGAGGAGCTCGTATTCAATGCATGCACAAACAGAGAAAATCATTGAAGGATATCGCTACTATGGGAGAAGCAACCTGGCGAACGTGAACGCATTCAGCGCCGCGCTGAAGCAGGCGGGGAGCGGTTACGGGTATACGCCGTGGCTGTATGGCGCAATGGGGGCTCCCTTCTTATTCCGTACAGTAGAGGACGTCAATACGGAGCCCGTGCTGCACGAGCTGCCGCATGAACGGATTGTCGGGCTGCTGAACAATTTGGGGGTTCGCGTGGAGGGGATGAGCGAGGTCGCTTCGGGGGAACGCCTGGCAGCGCTTCGCGAGGAAGCATGGAATACGGTGAGGGATAAAGTCGACCGAGGCATTCCTTGCTTCGGCCGCGGGTTTTACTTTAGTTACGGCGAGACGAGCGTCGTGCAGGGCTATAACGCGGCAGAAGGGACTTATATCATCAGCTGCTGGCATGACATCCAATCTGTGCCTCGGCATACGCTCGGCGAGCGGGACGGCTTAGTGGATTTGTATTGGATGACATCCGATGGGCAAACGGAGGATGACCGCCGTACCGTTCGGGACGCGCTCGCCCTCGCAGTGGAATATGCGGAAGGACGGCTTACGTCGGAGGATACTTACGTGGGCGTCGCGGCTTATGGCCATTGGGTCGAGCAGCTGCGCAAGGGCGCAGTCGACGGATGGTTTTTTGCTTACGCCGCGCACGAATGGGATACCTTGAAGACGCACGGTTATAAGTTTTTGGAGGAAGCGAAGGTGCGGCTTGGCACTCAGGCGCCGGCGGCGCTGGACCAGGCCATTCGGGAATTCAAGGCGGTTCAGGCCCGCATTCATCAGGTGTATGAGCTGTTTCCATGGAGCCAGCCGCGCGGGCTGATCACGGATACGGAGAGGCGCCTGGAGGCGGCCCGGCTGCTGGAAGAGGCGGCGCCGCACGATGCTGCCGCCATCGAGGCATTCCGAAGCGTGGTCGACGAGCTTGGCGAGAGCGCGGATGGAAATAGGGGGATGCCGGCATGATGACAAAGACGGCTTTGGAGGGTTATCGTTTTGCAGGGATGCATCGGTCTTGCGTGGGAGCGGTGAAGTCATGCCTCCAATATTACGGAACGGATGACTCGTCCGCGTGGGTGTATGGCATAACGGGAGGCGCGTTCCTGATGATCGTGGATGAGGAGCTGTCGGCACCGCTAGTCGGGGACCCGGAGGAATCTATGTTTGCGCTGTCGCAGCATCTCGGCTTGAACATTCGGGGGACCAATGAGGCTGCGGACAGTGGACCTGCGCTCGAAGCGCTTCAGCTCGAGGCGTGGGAATTGGCGCGGACAGCGCTCGACCGAGGCGTTCCGGCGTTCGCGAAGGAGCTTGATCTCGGGAACGAAACGTCATTGATTTATGGCTATGACGAGACAGGTTATTATACACATTCCTGGCACAGCGGGCCTGGCTTGCACGAAGGGGCTGACGGCGTCGTTCCGTGGACCATGCTGGGGCGAAGCTATTGTCCATGCGCCGCGTGCCGGGCTAGGGCGGAGAACGGGGAGAAGCGTAAGCACGTGTACCGCGGACTGCCTGAGGACGGCGGGTTTGTATCGCTGCACGTCGCGGAGCAGCGAGAAAGGCCGGACGACCGGACTGCTATGGCGGCGGCGCTGCGATTCGCGGCGGAATGGTCGCGGAAGGGAGTCTACACGTGGGGCGGGCGTACGTTCTATAGCGGAAGCGCGGCCTATGACCGTTGGCTGACTGCGGTTCGGGACGGTTCGATCGAAGCATTCTATATGGGGTATTTCATCGACATTATGCACGAGAGCCGGCGGTATGCTGCGCAATTTCTAACGGAAGCCGCCGAGCGGCTGGCCGAAGACGCCGCTCTCGCGAGGCGATTGACGGCTGCGGCCGAGCATTACAAGCAGGTGAGCGGCTTGTATCGTACGCTTGAGCAAATGTTCCCGTGGATGCAGCCGCATGAGCCGATCGCCGATGCGGAGCGGCGTCAACAAGCGATTGAACGGCTTGAGCGGATCAAGCCGCTCGACGAGGAAGGCTGGGCGATGCTGGAGGAGATAAGCATGTTCTGGTAAAAACGCCGGCACCCGGTCATTAGTCGGATGCCGGCGCTGGCGCGTTAAGCTTTTTACCCTTACTAGACTCTCTGGGCCAATAACCGTTTCAGGCTGTTATCAATAAACGCATTATCGGTACGATTTAATCCGCGGCCGGCGAAATGGCCCCAGATCGACTCTATAGGGCTGTAAACGGCGTTAGGGATACGCTTAGCCTCGTATTCGTTATCGTCCGCCGTGCAGAAGAGATCCGTGCTCCCAGGCATGATGCAGGCCAGCGCTTTAATGCTGCCGAGCGCCTTTTCGAAATCCCCGTCATAGGCAGGGTTTCTGCTAATATCCGCATGCTGGCCCGTCCATAGCATGGCCAAGACGTTGTGCGGATCCATGCTCATAAAGCTGTTTTCCCAAACCCCGGCCATAAACCCATCCAAAGAGTCGAAGCCCAGCTCACGGTAAAGCTCCTCTCTATAAAACGCCTGCGATCAGCCCCATCCCGCATAGACGCGGCCAACGGCGCGCATATCCGAAGAAGTCAGCTCGTTCAGCTTGCTAGCGTCATAGCCTGCCGCAGCCATGAGAGGAGCTTTTAATCCCTCCAGGACCGTATGAGTGTGGGGCCAAGTTTTTGCGGCTCCGGCGAATGGGGCGATACGTTCCACCATGTCCGGATAACTGGCTCCCCATTGGAAGGCTTGAATGCCTCCCATCGACCATCCCAGCACGAGGGCGATTTTTCGAATGCCGAACCTTTCGGTCACCAGTCGATGCTGGAATGTAACGTTGTCATAGATGCTAACCTGGGGGAAATTCGTCCGGTCGAATGGGGGAGCCGTGTTACTGGGGGACGATGATAACCCGTTGCCCAGCAGATTGGGAACGATAATAAAATATTTCTGCGGATCTAAGGCCATGCCGTTCCCGATCAACCATTCATTCTGAACATGATGATCGCCAAAAGCGGTGGGATACACAATGACATTGTTTTTCATTTCATTCAATCTTCCGTAAGTCTTATAAGCAAGAAAAGCGCCCGGTAACGTCACTCCTGATTGCAGGGCTACGTCGCCTAATTCGAAAATTTCATAATCCATCGTAGTGTCTCTCCCTTCAAGATGAAAACATATGTGTTTCTTGTGCTTAGTATAGGACTGTGGTACTTTCAATGAAAGTGATTAAAACTCAAGCTAGCTTTCAGTTATATTGAAAATGAGAGGGGGAGTATGATGGAATTGCGCCAACTGCATATATTCCGCACGGTTGCATCCACTTTAAATTTCAGCCGGGCTGCGGAAGCGCTGAGCTACGTCCCCTCCAACGTCACGATGCAAATAAAAGCCTTGGAGGATGAGCTCGGGGTTCGACTCTTCGACCGATTGGGCAAGCAGCTCGTTCTTACGCCCGAGGGTAAACGCTTCTTGACTCATATCCAAAGCGTACTAGACAAATTGGACGAGGCCCGCAGCGCCGTACACGATAATGAAAAGCTAAGCGGTACCCTGACGATAAGCGCCAATGAGGTTCTCTGCGCCTATCGGCTTCCGATGGTCTTCCGTCTAATGCGTTCTCGCCATCCGGGAGTTCGTCTCATCTTCCGCTCCGTTCCCAACCAGATGCTCAAGCAAACGCTCTTCGATGGAACCGCGGATGTCGTCTTTATGCTGGACGAACCGATTCGCTCAACGGGATTAGCAGTGGAACCATTGCTGGAGGAAACATTTCGTTTCTTCGCCACGCCAGACCATCCGCTAGCGGAAAAAACGGCGCTGCGGCTGGAGGATTTCCATGGGGAGGTTTTCCTCACGAATGAGAAGGGTTGTCCCTACCGAACCATGTTTGACCGGTCCTTTGAGAAAGAGGGCATAGACAGCATTACTTATTTAGAGTTTCAAAGCGCCGAAGCCATTAAACAATGCGCCATTTCGGGAATCGGTATTGCTTTTCTTCCGGAAATCGTCACGAAAGCGGAGGTCGAGAGAGGCGAGCTTGTTGCGCTTCCCTGGCACATTCCGGACTTGCGCGTGTATACGCAGATGTTATGGCATAAAGACAAGTGGCTCTCGCCAATCCTGTTATCTTTCATAGAAGCCGTAAGAGAGATTCTCTCCAATTCAGAAGGGTGAATGGACAATGGACGATACAACGAATAAAACCAAGCCGTCGTTATTAAATAGATTGAGAACGATGGCAAAGAAGCTTAAAGCAAACTTGATGGTGATGTATTTGGCCTATCGTGACCCGCGAGTGCCATTGTTTACGAAAATATTCGCCATTTGCGTTGTAGCGTATGCTTTCAGCCCCGTGGACTTGATCCCGGATTTTATACCGGTCCTTGGATACCTGGACGATGTCATTCTTGTACCGCTAGGCGTGTACATGACTTTACGGCTGTTCCCCAAAGAGGTGCTTGAAGAATACAGAACAAAGGCAGAGGAACAAAGGAAATTAGGCAAGCCTAAGAACTGGATTACAGGCATGCTCATCATAGCCGTTTGGGTTGCATTGGCAGTATGGTGCGGTTGGTATATCTATGGATTAATAACCCAAAGCTGAAAGCTGGAAATTATTTGATCCGAGGGTGTTGACAGGAAAAGGCAGATCGTTTATATTTGTTACATACCAACCGAATGTATGAAAGGAGGCAGCGAATGGCAAGAAATAAATATCCCGAAGAAACGATTAATCAAATCTTAACCGTGGCGCTAAATCTGTTTATCCAGAAAGGGTATGAGCAGACCTCTATTCAGGACATCATCAACGAGCTGGGCGGCCTGACAAAAGGGGCTATCTATCATCACTTCAAGTCGAAGGAAGAGATCATGCAGGGTGTTATCGACCATCTGTTCAAGGATGTTGACGAGATGCTGTCCGGCGTCCGGGACGATAAGGAGCTGAACGGTTTGGAGAAGCTCCGAAAGATTTCCCGCGTCTCACTGAGTAATCCCGCTCAAGACGAATTGGCAGCCGCGACACCGAACCTTTTGCGCAATCCGAAGCTGCTGGCAGCCCAGATTGAGCACATGATCGAGAAAGCCATACCCGTCTATATCCAGCCCATCATCGAACAAGGCATGAGGGACGGCTCGATCCGAACCGAATATCCTAGGGAGCTTAGCGAAGTGCTGCTGGTTCTTACCAATGTGTGGCTGAACCAGGCGGTTATCCCGGCTTCGCCCGAGACTATGTTGCGCAAGGTAAGGTTATTCGATGAAATATTGAAAGGCCTGGGTCTTGACCTGTTCGATGACCAAATGCTTCAACGCTACGAGGAGCTGTTTCGTTTGTCCGCTAGAGAAATCAGCATAGAGAAGTAAACTGCCGAAATGGCAGCTTATTTTTACACTTATACATACCATCGGTCGGTATGAATAAGTGATCCGAGTTCAAAAAGCATGTTAAAAACTAAAAATTGGGAGATGTGATGGTAATGAATCAAAAGATGACAATTCGGCAAGTCGTAACAAACTTTAGCGCAAGCAACCTGGCGAAAAGCGATTTTGCAGGCGTTACGGCCCATAAAGGACAGTTTAAAAGCAGCGCGCTATCCGGTTCCGACTTTTCGGGCGCGGATTTAACCGGGAGTACGTTCAAATTCAGCGATGTGCGCGAAGCTAATTTCGACGGCGCGAATTTGACGGACTGCAGCCTAGCCGCGCTAGACCTGACTAATGCGAGCTTCAATCAGACGATCCTTGAAGGAACCAACTTCAGCAACGCTAGGCTTGAAGGAGCCGCATTCACGGGAGTCAGACTGACCGGCGTAACGCTCGCGATGACCGATCTTAGAAAAACGGTTTTTAAAGACTGTTTATTGAATGGAGTCGACTTTACAAGCTCCGATCTGAGCGGGCAGCGTTTCGACGGACAGACGTTTATCGGCGTCAAGTTTGAGAAGGCGGCATTAGCCGACGTTTCGTTCAAAGGCGCCAAATTGATGAATGTTTCTTTTCATCCGGGATTTACTTTGACTAAGAAGTACTATCGCATGATCAAAACGATCTGCTTCGACGGAGCAACGATGGATAAACTGACTTTTGCCCAGCTCAAAGGCATGGATGCCAATTTGTCAAAGGTTACGGTCATTTAAGATAGCTTGCAAACAAAAGGACCATAAAAAAGAAAAGCGAGGGAAACGAAATGAAAAAGATGATGGAACAAAAGAGCGGAGGCTTCTCCGAAACAGGGCTGCGCAAAATGCGCGACGTGTTGGCAAGGCACGTCGATTCCGGGAAAATTCCAGGGTTTGTCGCTCTGATCAGCCGGAACGGCGAGACGCATGTCGAGGCGATCGGCACGATGCGCCATGATGGGGGCGCGCCGATGCAGAGGGATACGATCTTCCGGATGGCGTCCACTTCCAAAATGGTCGGGGCCGCTGCGGTGATGGTCCTGCTCGACGAATGCAAGGTGCATCTGGACGATCCCGTAGACCAATGGCTGCCCGAGCTCGCGGGCCGGCAGGTGCTGAAACGCCCCGACGGTCCGCTGGACGAAACCGTGCCGGCGCGGCGGCCGATCACCGTACGGGATCTGCTGACCTCTACGTTCGGGCTCGGAGTGGATATGACGTTGATGGGCTCTCCGATCCAGAATGCGATTTTCGAGAATGGGTTATTCGACACGCCAGGACTGGAGATGCCCGAGCCCGATGAGTGGATGCGCCGCTTAGGCACGCTTCCGCTGTGCTACCAGCCTGGAGAGCGGTGGCAGTACCACATCAGCAACGAAGTGCTTGGCGTACTCGTTGCCAGAGTATCGGGTCAGACATTCGAGACGTTCCTGCGCGAGCGCCTATTGGATCCGCTGGGGATGAAGGACACTGGCTTCTACGTTCCCGCCGGCAAGATTGACCGTCTGCCGCCCGCATACGTACCGGATACGCAGACCGGAGAGTTCATCGTGTGGGATGAAGCTGCGGGCGGACGCTACAGCAAGCCTCCGAAGTTCCAAGCAGGCGGCGGCGGGCTGCTCTCGACCGTAGACGACTACAACGCTTTCCTGCAGATGCTGTTGAATCAAGGAATGCATGGAACCGAACGGATTCTGTCCCGGCCTGCCGTTCAGCTGATGACCACCAACCGTCTTACGCCCGAGCAACAAGCCTTCCGAGACGACCTGGCCAAAAACAACGTGCATTTGTCGCATGGCCAAGGGCAGCACGGCGGCTGGGGCTACGGGATGGCGGTACGCACCTACCAAGGCGATTACGCCTCCATCGGCCAGTTCGGCTGGGATGGAGGAAGCGGCACCTCGGCGTACGCAGACCCGGAACAACAACTCACGGGAATTCTGCTCACCCAGGTCGGGATGTCCACCCCGGACTCGGCGCATCTTATCCACGACTTCTGGACCATGGTTTATCAGGCGATTGAAGACTAATACGAGTAATTACGCAAGTTAGAGAGTAGGGCTGTAGCAGGT
This sequence comes from Paenibacillus soyae, assembly GCF_024623455.1. Classification (GTDB taxonomy): domain Bacteria; phylum Bacillota; class Bacilli; order Paenibacillales; family Paenibacillaceae; genus Pristimantibacillus; species Pristimantibacillus soyae. Next base: position 95,733 of record NZ_JANIPJ010000013.1, read on the forward strand.
TGGAAGCCATCGACCTGTTACGGCCCTTTTTTTTGGATGATTGGTCACATTTTTGGGTTTATGATGGTTATATAGGCATCGGGGCCCCGAAAGGAAAGGAGTTTTATAGTGGACGTCAACGGACCATTAGATCCGCTAAGCCGGGAACAAATTGAGGAGTTCGTCAAAGACGTGCAAGCTGGACATGTCGAGCCGTATCGCGCAATTGTTCAGCATTACCAAAGAAGGCTGCACATCTACTGCTATTACATGCTCGGCAATCAGGCTGAGTCCGAGGATGCCGTACAGGAAGTGTTCTTGAAAGCTTACCGCGGGATCGGGAAGTACCGGCCTACTGTCTCGTTCACCGCCTGGCTTTATAAGATCGCCCAACGCCATTGTCTGAACGTGCTTCGGCAGAACTCCGGGCAGCAGCGGCTCGTATCCCTGCTTAAGCTGCAGTGGCCATCTCCGCCTCCGCCTCGTATGGTCGAATCGGCCAATCGTTTATTGAACGGGCTGTCTGCGGAAGAGCGGCAATTGGTTATTCTCAGAGTGATAGAGGAGTACAGCTTTCTTGAAATAGAGGAAATCACCGGAGTTGGTGCTGCAACCTTGCGGAAAAAATTCGAACGTATCCGAAAGAAGTTAAATCAGAAACCGAACAGAGAGGTGATAATAGGTGACGGAAAAAAGGTATACTCCGAGCTCTGAACCGATAGAAAACTTCAAATGGAATGCTGAGCTAAACGAACCTTCGCCGGTGGACTTTTCCGAGCGGATTATGTATCGCATCCAACAAGAGGGTGCGGAATCCCTGTACAATGGAGCGCGCAGCCGCAAGCGGACAGTGCTCAATTTCGGTTTAATCGCCTTAGCTGTAACGCTGCTAAGCGGATTTACATACGCCGCGTCGGCGGGCTGGCTTAGTATTAAGGATGATTCGGGACGCGGGGTCATGCAAGTCAGCTCGGAGTTTGTTAGAGATCCGGATAGAATACAATTCTTAGAACGGGTTCGTCAAAAGGTGAAAGATCAGCTGCAACTGGGCGAATCGGCGTTTGTCGTACATGATCAAGCGGCCATTGGCGCGATAAAAAGCTATGTAATGCCGGAGTCTTTTAGCGTTGTGCATCGAGGCGTCATCTATACGTCCATATCAGAATTAGTCTCGCGGTTGGTTGGCCCTCTGAGCGAGGTGAAGCTTCCGGAAGACGTTGCCGATGCGAAGTTCATGAGCGTGGAGATGCTGCCTGACACGGGTACCCCATCTGACTTTGATCCCGAGAAGTGGGTGGAGGCCGTCGATACGGAAACAGGTTTCCCTTACGCTTATTACAAGTTCAAGACTGGCGAAGATGTGAATTTAAATTATGATGCGGTTCGATTGAATTATCAAGATGAGGAAGCAGCCTATACGCTAATGGTTCACTATACAATGATTCCTCCGTATGAACAACTTACAGTTTACGACGAACACCCATCGGCTGAGCGGGTATACGAGTTCCACGGTATACCGATCTATCACAGGGCGAGTGATGATGAGCCGTTTTTTATCTGGTTACAACCCTTTAAAGACGGGAGCCTAGTATACACCCTCTTAGGTGAGGCGGAAGCAGGAAAACAGTTGGAATTCGTAAAAGCCTTTATTGAAGAGACGGCTACGGATAGCGAGTAAAAAATGGTGTCCGCAGGATCTTTCAGAGCATGGCGTGTTGATCGCTAGTGCTCTTTTTTTGTTTGATGCTAGCTTTATTGAATTTGCGGGCAGTCAAACGCAACTACTCAAAATATAAAAACGTCTTATTAGTGGAATTCACTAAGCTGTAGTGGAGTTGGTTTTTTGTCAACAAAATTGAAGCTCATAGCATTCTGTTTAATTGGTGAATAACGGAACGTATAACATGATAATCCCCTAGGAGGGAACCATGCAAAGAAGAACGGTTGGCGTCATTTTGTTATGTATATCTGCCTTTCTTTATGGTGTACGATACTTATCGGCAGCCATATTTGGATCAGGTGTTTCTTCATGGGACAGTCAGCTATTTAATGCAATGTTAGAATACGTAGGCGATGGACCATTAATTATGAGTTGGATCGCCCTAATTGCTGGAATTGGTTATTTATTTTTTGCGGAATTTGAAACGTTCCTTGTAAAGAATGTTAAAGAGATAAAGGAAAACTGGAATGCTTCCGATAGTCAGAATGATAAGTAAGAGGAAGAATATATACAGTAACGATTTAAGCAAAAATGTTATTAGCATTAACAAACAACCACGACTAGGCTGCCGGCAAGATCGGTGGCCTTATTTAGCTAATGTAAAGGGAAAAGGTTAACTCCCCAAGGAGGCTCAGCATGGATTTCACTAAAGCGAAAGAAGCGATGTTGGAGATGAAACGAAGGCCTAAACCTACCATTGCGGCGGGGCGCCGTCATACCGTTGGGCTTAAGTCGGACGGTACAGTGGTGGCAGTGGGGGATAATAAATATGGCCAATGTGAGGTAAGCGGCTGGCGCGATATGGTGTCGGTCGCGGCTGGCAATGTACATATGGCGACGAACACGGGCAATGCCCATACTGTCGCTCTTAAAGCGGACGGCACGGTGGCTGCTGTTGGTTGGAATACGTATGGCCAGTGTGAGGTAAGCGACTGGAACGATATGGTCGCGATTGTGACGGGCTGGCGGCGTACCATTGGGCTAACATCGGACGGTACGGTGGCAGCGGTGGGTCGGAATAAGGATGGCGAATGCAGCGTAGGCGGCTGGCTTGATATAGTAGGGGTCGCGGCGGGCGACTGGCATACCATCGGTCTTAGATTGGACGGCACGGTAGCGGCTGTCGGTAATAATCGGTATCGCCAATGCGAGGTAAGCGGCTGGCGCGATATAGTCGAGGTCGCGGCGGGTTATCTTCATACGGTCGGTCTTCAATCGGACGGTACGGTGACCGCCGTAGGCCAGAATAAACATGGTCAATGCGATATAAGTGACTGGCGAAGTATTGTAGCGATAGCGGCGGGGAGCAATCATACCGTAGGTCTTAAATCGGACGGTACGGTGATGGCTGTAGGCTGGAATGAGTATGGCCATTGTCAGGTTAGCGAATGGCGCGATATAGTGGCGATAGCTGCGGGTTGTACCCATACCGTAGGTCTTAAATCGGACGGCACGGTTGTTGCTGTGGGTAATAATGAACATGGCCAATGCGACGTAAGCGGCTGGCGCGGCATTCAACTGCCTGTAGGGCGTGGAGCCTAAACGTCGCTGCCGGATCTTTAACAGGAGAGGGGCCTGAATATGCGATTATTAACGGTTATCCTATTGGTACTGTTATTGGCTGGATGTGCTTCAGAGGAAGTTGTTCTCGACAAAGATTGGAAAGTCAGTCCTTTGTTCGAATCCGGCTCGTACACCATGATCGGGGAAGAGGGGAGAATCGGCTTTATCTATGATGATGGAGAAGCCGTACGATTCTACCCGAACAAGGAACAGAAATATATGTGGCATGTGTGGGGGCAATCAGAAGAAATCCAAGACGCACTAACCGTGCTTGCTACAAGCCAAGAGACAGGCGAAAAGGTCACGGTCATCAATGCCATTTCGATAGGCGGGCCGAATAACGGAGCCGACGGTCATGCTCCATCCATGATGAGCTTACCTTCAGCAGGACTTTGGAGGCTTGATGCCTATGTCGGGGAAAAGCTTTATGGCCATATTGTTGTTGAAGTGCACGAGAATGTTTAGTTTAAAAAACAGCGGCAAGCTAGGACGTTTTTTGAGCGTCCAAAGCTTGCCGCTGTTTTTATGCTCGAGGTCAATTCGCCTGGCTATATGTCCCATCCACATTTACGCCGTGTCCGAAGTAGCCGGTATCCTTCGTTGAGGTGACGGTCAGCTTGTCGCCCTCCAGCTTCATCGTCAGAGTGAAATTCAGATCGGCATCGGTAAACGTGGCGGTGTTTCCTTCGATGACCGCGGTGCCGTCCTGAATGTTGCCGATATTCGGCGCAGGCTCCTCCGCATCCGGGTTGCTCAAGTAGAAGGCATCCAGCGAGAAGGTCAGCTTGTCTCCGCTTTGCTCCGTGATGGTAATGACCGAGTTATGCGAGTCGTCCGCGCCTTCCAGCTGCCACTCGCCTTTCCAGTCGGCTGCTTGTTCCTCAGTCTGCCCGGCATCAGGCGAATTAGAAGGGGTGTTGGCATTCGAGCTCGCATTCGTGTTCGAATTTAGATTCGTATTCGCATCGTTCTCCGCCGCGCAAGCGGCAAGAGAAAGGGACAAGGCAACGGCGGCAACTACTCCTGTAGTCCATCTTTTCATAGGTTGTGGTTCTTCCTTTCGTCGTGATATCGATACAGACGCAATCACGGGCAGAATGGTTGCTGAACGCGGACCACCCCCCGGAGTAAAGGAAGTAGGAATGACTCTGCTATTTCTTCATTTCAAACGTTCCGCCGGGAGCGAGCGCAATCCCTTTAATGCCGCGTTTCTTTAAGCTTTTGACGAATTTGTCGGCGTCCTGTTCGATGATCGGGAACGTATCGTAATGGATCGGAATGACGCTATTCGTCTTCACCCATTCCGCCGCCGTGAGCGCATCGGAAGGCCCCATGGTGAGCAGATCGCCGATGGGGAGAAAAGCGAGATCGATGTCATGCTGCTCGCCGATCAGCTTCATGTCGCCGAATAAGCCGGTGTCGCCGGCATGGTACAGAGTCGTATCGTCCCATGTCACCACGAAGCCGCCGGGCATGCCCATGTAGAGGATGGTGCCTTCCTCGACGATCATGCCGGAGCTGTGGAAGGCGGGAACCATTTTCACTCGGGCAAAATCAAGCTTCAAGCAGCCTCCGAGGTTCATCCCGACCGTCTTCAGCCCCTTCCAGGAGTAATAGGTGGCGAGCTCGAAGGTCGCGATGATGGTGGCGTCATTCGCGCGCGCTATCGCTTCCGCGTCGGCGATATGGTCGCCGTGCGCATGGGTTAGCAGCACGTATTGCACCTGAATGTCGTCGGGCTTCGCTTTGGCGGACGGGTTGCCCGTCAGGAACGGGTCGATGATAACGGAATGCGTGCCGTCCGTCAGCTGGACGCAAGAGTGGCCGTGATAAGTAACGATCATGAGTCGATTCCTCCATTCTATGGATGAGAGCCTTTTTGTCTTTTTTGGCGGTCGTGGTATGTACCCTTTAAGTATATGGCGGTCTAAACCAAGCCTTGCCCTTTCTTTCGGGCATCAAACCCTAAGTACCCGATAAGACCGCACTAACAGCGCCAAAGTGCCGCTGAGGAGCCCCGCCCGTAGCTCGAACCGCGAATTATGCTATAATGTTGGAAGCGTTGCCCAAGTAGGAAGAGGAAAGCGGGAGAAAGCATGGATACGAAAATCAAGGACGTCGCCAAGCTGGCGGGCGTGTCCGTCGCCACGGTATCGAGGGTGCTCAACGAAAGCGAGCTTGTCTCCGAGAAGACCCGGCGGAAGGTACAGGAAGCGATCGATGCGATGAACTACTACCCGAACGCGACGGCCAAATATTTACGCTCCAGAAGGACCATGACGATCGGCGTTATCGTCTCCGACATTAACGTGTCGTATTACGCGGAGATCGTCAAAGGCATCGAGAACATGGCCTACTCCAGGAAGTACAAGGTCATTATTTGCGATGCGCAAAATCAGATGGACAAGGAGCTCGGATACCTGGAGCTGCTGCTTAACCGTACGGTAGACGCGATGATTCTGATCACGCCCCTCGTCGCGGACGAGGTCATAACGGATCTCGTCGACAAGGACTTCAACGTCGGAGTGATCGGACGTTACATCGAACACCCGGGAGTGCCGTGCAGCCTGACGGACAACGTGAAGTTCTCGAAGGAAGTGGTGAAGCATCTGATCGACATGGGCCACCGAAGCATCGCGTTCTTAAGCGGTTATCCGGACGCGCTCGACAGCTACGAGCGGCTCGAGGGGTATATCAAGGCGCTGCGCGAGCATCAAATTCCGTTTCGGCCGGAGCTGATCGAGAGCGGCAACTTCAACGAAGAGGGCGGATATGCGGCTTTCAAAAGGCTGGCGGGCAAGGAAATTCCGTTCACCGCGGTCTACTCCGCGAATGACGAGATGGCGCTTGGCGTCTACGCCGCATGCGCGGAGCTCGGCATCGTGATCCCGAACGATATGGCCGTCGTCGGAGCGGACAATAACCGGATTACGAAGTACATAACCCCGAAGATGAGCACGGTGGATCAGCCCAAGTATACGATGGGGGCGCTGCTCGCCGAGAAGCTGATCGATCAGATGAACGAGAACAAGTTCGAGAGCCAGCGCGTGTTCAAGGTCGATTCGGAGCTGATTGTCAGAGGCTCGTCGGACCTGGCGATTAACGGTTAGAGGAGGAGAAATTTTAATCAAGCGACTATTGTAATCGATTACAAAATGGTTTAAGCTAGGAGCTGTGAGCCGTTTCTTCCTTGGTCACCTTAAGTTGTAATCGATTACAGGGGATGCAGTGGAAGGTTTCCAGGTGGAGGTACGGGTTCTACGGGAGAAATTGTTGGTTCTTGGCGGAAAATTAACGTCGAAAAATGGAATCGATTACATTAGGAGGGGTTGTACCGTGAGAAGAGGATTTTGGAGAAAATTCGCTGTTGGCGTCATCTCCGCTTCGCTAGTGTTATCGTCGTATTCGCAGCTCGCGACGCCGTCCGCGTTCGCGGCGGGAGAAGCGGTTGAGGTTTGGCTGACGACCGGGGACAAACAGTACTTATTATCCAAACAAGAGAACATAATGTTCGGCGCGGACGATATAAGCACGCTGCCGGAGATGGCGATCAGCGTCGACGAGCGCGAGACGTTCCAGACGATCGAGGGCTTCGGCGCATCCATGACCGATTCGTCGGCCTGGCTGATCGACAACAAGCTTACGGCCCCGCAGCGGAACGAATTGATGAGCCGGTTGTTTAGTCGGGAGGATGGCATCGGAATCAGCTATATCCGCGTGCCGATGGGATCGAGCGATTTTGCGCTGGGCAATTATACGTACAACGATATGCCGCAAGGAGAGACGGACCCGAGCTTGAATAGCTTCTCTATCGCTCATGACAAAGACTACATCATCCCTCTCCTTCAGCAGGCGAAGCTCCTGAATCCGGACCTGAAGCTAATGGGCACGCCTTGGAGCGCGCCGGCTTGGATGAAGACGAACGGCAGCCTGATGCAAGGCAAGCTGAAGCCGGAATATTACGGCGTGTATGCGGAGTACTTCCGCAAGTTCATCGAAGCGTATGAGGCGGAGGGTCTCCCGATCCACGCGATCACGCTGCAGAACGAGCCTCATTTCGAGCCGAGCGGCTATCCGGGCATGCGCATGGAGCCTTCGGAGCAAATCGCTCTCGCGAAGGAGCTGGGACCGCTGCTTGCCGAGGAGGAGCTGAACACCAAAATCGTGGTGTGGGACCATAACTGGGACGAGCCGCAGTACCCGATTCAAGTGCTGAACGACGAGGAAGCAAGGACGTACATAGCCGGCTCCGCGTTCCATGGCTATGCCGGATCGGTCGATGCCCAGCAGCAGGTGCATGATGCCCATCCGGACAAAGAGATTTATTTTACGGAGAGCTCCGGCGGGGAGTTCGCTCCGAATTTCGGCGACAACCTCAAATGGGACGTGCAGAATCTGATCATCGGGGCGACCCGTTATTGGGCGAAAACCTCCCTGAAGTGGAATCTGGCTCTGGATCAGAATCATGGGCCTCAGAACGGCGGGTGCCACGACTGCCGCGGTTTCGTGACGATCAACGTCGACGATATCGCTCCAGAAAATACAGAGGTTACCTTCAACGAAGAATATTACGCGTTCGGTCATGCGAGCAAGTTCGTCGTGCCGGGCGCGGTGCGTATCGACTCCAATACGTTGGGCGCCGGCAGCATCGAAAACGTCGCGTTCAAAAATCCGGACGGCTCGAAGGTTGTCGTCGCGCTGAACTCCGGCGCCGATGCCGAAACGTTCAAGCTGCGCTGGGGCAGCCAGTCCTTCAGCTATACGCTGCCGGCGGGAGCGGTCGCCACGTTCAAGTGGAGCGGGGAGCAGACCGGCGATTCCGTCATCAGTCCGTTCTCCCGCATCGAGGCGGAGACGGCCGACGCGCATAGTGGCGTCATCGAGAATACGGATGACGGCAGCGGCAAGCATGTGAAGCTGGACGGCGCGGATCAGCATGCGACCTTCCGAAGCGTAGGCATGAACGCGGGCGTTCGCTCGGCGCTTCTTCGCGTCGCGACGGAGGGCAATGCGACGATCGAGCTGAGGGAAGGCAGTTCTGCGGGCACGCTCCTGGGCGAGGTCGAGGTGAACACCGGCGGCTATGCGCAATGGAAAACGCAGATGATCGAGGTGAACGTAGACAATAGCGTGCTGGACATCGTCGTGCTGGTGAACGGCAAGGCGAAGCTTAACTGGCTGACGTTCTCCAAGGAGGACCTGAAGTCGCAGCTCAATTATGCCGCGAGCTTCGGCGGCTTCGAGTCGGGGAATGCCGGCGGCTGGCTCGAGAGCAAGCCGGAAGGCCAGGCGAGCGCGCAGCAAGTGGACGGCGACGGAGCGCACACGGGCGATTATAAATTGACGCATTTCGCGGGCAGCGCCTACGAGCAATATACGTATCGCACGATTCACGTGCCGAATGGAACCTACAGCGCTTCGGTATGGGTGCGCAAAGGAGAGGGCAACACCGTAACGCTGGAAGCGAGGAACGGCTCGGATGCCCCGCTGATCGCTGCGACGGGCGCGGTATCGAGCGGATGGACGCAGCTCGTCATTCCATCCATTAAGATTACGTCAGGACAATTGGAAATCGGCGTCCGTTCGGTTAGTCCTGCCGGCCAATGGGCTGCTATCGATGACTTTGTCGTGAGCGGCGTAACGAAGCTTGCCCCGGCGGCAGAGCTTGGAACGGATGCGCCGGATACACCGGCGTCCGTCGCGGCCGTGGTCCGCGAGGATCTGCCGGGCGCCGTGGAGATCAGCTGGAGCGGCGTGGAGGGTGCGAGCGGCTATGCACTGTATCGTTCGTTAAGCGGCGATGACAGCGTGACGAATGCGGTCTACGGTTCATTTGCGGAGTTCATGCTTGTTCCCGCAGGCACTACCTCGTTCGTCGATACGGGGCTCCAGGCCGGCCAGGCGTATGCTTACCGGGTGACGGCCTTCCATGCGACGGGAGAATCGGCCGCATCGGAGGAAGCGGCGGCTATGCCGAGCACGACCGATACGGATGCGCCGGCGAAGCCGGCCGGATTGACGGCCGTAGAGGGTCCCGAGCAGGCGACGCTTCATTGGAGCCCAAGTCTGGACGCCGACTTCAAGGCGTACAACGTTTATCAGAACGGCGCGCGGATCGCGTCGATCGGACTTGCGACGGAGACGACGTTTACGGCGGGCTCCCTGTACGCCGGCATGACCTATACGTTCGAGGTCAGCGCGGTGGACCGCAGCGGCAACGAGTCGGCGCGCAGCGACATGGCAACGGTCGTGCCGACGGCACCATCCGTGACCATCGAGGCTCCGAACCTCGGCTTCGAGGATGGGCTGAGCGGATGGAACGAATGGCATCCGGATGGCCAAGAGTCAGCTCAGCTGGCGGACGAGACGCAGGCGAGAAGCGGGGAAGCCAGTCTGAAGCATGGGGCAACAGGTGCATACAAGCAGACGACATACCGCGAAATTGTCGTTCCGAACGGGGAGTATCGGGTAACCGTCTGGGCGAAGGCCGGCGGCGCGGATGCGTTCCGCATGGAGCTGAAGAAGTTCGACGGCACCTCGAGTCTGACGGCCGACATGAGCGGCGCGGACGGCAGCGAATGGACGCCGTACCGCATTGATCACGTCCTTGTGAAGGACGGCAAGCTGGAGCTCGGATTTTATTCCGAAGCGGGCGAGAACGGCGGCTGGGCGCACGTTGATGATATCGAGATCATGAGCTACGCGCCGAAAGCGCCGGGGACGTTAAGAGCCGAGATCGGCACCGACAAAGCTTATTTGTGGTGGAACCGAAGCGGCGAAAAGGATTTTAAAACCTATAAGGTGTACAAGGACGGGCAGCTGATCGCCACGCAAGGCGAAAACTTCCTGCAGGTGACGGGCCTTGCGACCGGCACCGCGTACCAGTTCCAGGTAAGCGCGGTCGATACGGCGAACAATGAATCGCCGGCAAGCGTTCTGACCGTCGTGCCGAAGCCGTCGCTCAGCTTGACGAACCTCGGGTTCGAGGCGGGAGCATTGTCTCCTTGGCAGGGCTGGCATCCGAGCGATCAGGCGGACGCGAATAAGGTCGACACGGACGGTCCCCGAACGGGCGCGCATAAGCTGACGCACTGGCTCGGCACCGATTACGAGCAATCGACCTACCGGACGATCACCGTGCCGAACAGCACCTACCAGGTATCGGCATGGGTTCGTACGGGAGGCGGTCAGAATGCGCTGCGCATGGAAGTCAAAAATTACGGCGGCGAGCAGATCAATGTCGACATGCGCTCGGCTTCATCGGGCACATGGACTTTGTTCGCGAGTCCGCCGATCGCGGTGACGAACGGGCAGCTGGAGATATCGTTTTATTCGAATGCCAAGGCCGGCAACTGGACGGCGATCGACGACGTACAGGTGACCGATTTGATCGGTGTGCCGGCAGAGGCCGCGCCGCCCGCGGCGCCGGTCGGACTTAAGGGTGAAATTCATCCGGATCACGTGCGCCTCGTCTGGGAACGCAACGGAGAAAGCGACATAGCGGGCTATCGAGTCTATCAAGACGGCGAGCTCATTGCCGAGCCGACCGAGCCTGCCTATGTGGCGGAGAATGTGGATGCGGACCAGACGTACCGCTACACGGTCACGGCCGTCAACGCGGAGGAGCTGGAGTCGGAGGCGTCGGCCGAATTTACGGCGACGACGAGGGAGCCGGCATTCGTAGAAGGCTTCGAGTCGGGGCAGACGGAGCCTTGGGGCGTGTGGAACACGGGGGGCACGATTGCCGTGAACGAAGGCGGCGCCCACGGGGGTGCATACAAGCTGAATTACTGGCATGGCGAGCCTTATGAGGCGACGACCTACCGCACGATCGAAGTGCCGAACGGAACCTACCGCGTATCCATCTGGACGCAGGCGGGAGACAACAAGGAGAAGCTGCAGCTCGAGGTCAAAAAGTACGACGCGGAGAACGAAAACGCGTCGACCATCGTGAATATGATGGCCGCCCATTACTCGGGCTACCGGCTGTTCGTCTCCGAGCCGATCCCGGTCACAAGCGGGAAGCTGGAAATCGGCATCAACGCGAAGATGACCGCATCCGAGTGGGCGAACTTCGACGATCTGCGGATCGTGAAGGTGGATCCGATTCCGGATGAGCCGACCGATCCGGTCATCGTGCCTCCGGTTCCGCCGGTATCCTCGGGCGGGAACGATAAAATCAAGATCGACGAGAACGGGGCAGCCGTCGTGAAAGCCGAAGCGGGCGCGGAGGAAGTGCGCATCCCGGCCGCCAAGCTGGATATGAGCAAGCTGGAGACGCTTCGAGTCGAGCAAGGCTCGCTCGGGGTCGACATTCCCGCCGCCGTGGTGAAAGCCCTGCTGCAGATCGCCGAGGATGAAGGCTTATCCGGCGCGGAGATCCGACTGACGGCCCGTCCGGTAACGAAGAAGGAGACCGACGGGCTGCTCGCAGACTACCAACATCCGAACGGAAGCAGCTTGCGGCCGGCCGGTGATGTCTACGACTGCGAGCTGGCCATTGTGGACCGGGACGGAGAAGGCTTCGCGCTGACGGCATTCGATTCGCCGATCACGATCCGTCTGCAAGCCGATCCGTCTGCAAACGAAGAGCTTCTCGGCATCTATTATTTGGCGGAAGACGGCAGTCTTGAATATGTCGGCGGCAGTTATGCGGATGGCTACATGCAGGCATACGTGAGCCACTTCAGCCGGTACGCGGTGCTCGAATACGACCGCAGCTTCGCCGATGTAACCGCCGAGCATTGGGCTTACGGCGCCATTAAGCGAATGGCGGCGAAGCATATCGCGCAAGGCGTCGGCGAGGACCGGTTCGCGCCGGAGCGCGAAGTAACGCGCGCGGAGCTCGCCGCGCTGCTGAGCCGCTCGCTCGGCTTGACGGCCGAAGCGAAGGCGCCGTTCCAGGACGTCGATGGCGAGGCGTGGTATGCGGCGGATGTAAGCGCGGCGTACGAAGCGGGAATCATTCAAGGCAAGACGGATGAGCTGTTCCTGCCGGACCAAGCAATCTCGAGAGAAGAGATGGCGATCATGCTCATGCGGAGCTATGAGTATCTGACGGGAGAAGTCGCAGCGGCGGACGGTGCATCCTCCCGGTTCGCGGATCTCGAGGACATCAGCGCGTGGGCGCTGGAGCAAGCTCTCGCTGCCGAGCAGCTAGGTCTCGTGCAAGGCGACGAGCGGCAACGGTTCGCTCCGCAAGAAGAGCTGACCCGGGCGGAAGCGATTCAAGCCATCGCGAATCTGCTGGACAGCAAGTTGAATTCCTCTCCCTCCAGAAGCTAAAATATAACCGTCACCCATATTATCGATGGAGGTTGATCACATGTACCGCAAAGCAGAGGACTTATTGGAGGATTGGGCAGTATCGGCGGCAGGCACCTTGTCCGTCATGAAGGCAATCACCGATGATAAGATGAACACGGCGATCGTGGAAGGGCATAGCACGCTCGGCTGGCTGGCCTGGCATTTAACCGGCTCGATTGGAACAATCGCCGGCGCTGCGGGCTTGCAAGTCCCGTTCATCGAACGGGGCACTCCGGTACCGGCTTCGATGTCGCAAATCGTGGAGAAGTATGAAGCGGCCGTCGAGACGTTCAAGAACGAAGCCGGGAAGCTGACGGATGAGCAGCTTGCGGAAGAGATCGACGGGTTCATGGGCAGGACGGCCCGAGGAAAATTCCTTCGGCTGTTGATCGACCACCAGACGCACCATCGCGGACAGATGACGGTTCTGCTTCGCCAAGCGGGCTTGCCGGTACCAGGCGTACTGGGGCCGACGAAGGAAATGCTGGCGGCGAGATCCTAGAACATCCTGAATAAACAGTAAGCAGGCCGGTAATCGGGTACGAGACTCGATTGCCGGCCGTATTTTTTTACGCGCGAAAGTCTGCCCTAATCCGGACCTCGCTTACGGGCGATCCGTTTCTGAATCCCGAATATCGCCAGCGCCAGAAGAACGCCAACGAGCGACATCGTCATGTCCTTGTGGGCGTCGAATATATCCCCCTGCATGCCGATATATTTGGCGGCCATCTTCGGATCGAACAACACCGCCGCCCACATCTCGAGCAGCTCGAACAGCCCGCTTGCCGCGACGATGAATGCGAACGTGACGACGTATTGACCGGCATGGCGCAGCTTCAACAAGAAGAGAACGCCCTCCCGTACCGGAAAAGCAAGGAACAGCCCGAACGCCAAATGAACGATCCGGTCGTAAACTCCCCGTTCCAAATGGAAAGCCTGCTTGAGCCAGGCATCGACGGGTGTCAGCTGATAAGAAAAATGACCTCCATAAGCATGCATGGCAAGGAAGACGGCGATCAGAATATAGCTTAGATTGGTAAGCGGAAGTACGCGGTAGAACCAGATCAAGAGGATGACGGCGGTGACCAGAAGCGCGTTTTCCACCAGCCATATTTTCCAATCGAGCGGCCGAATCGCCATGCAAATCCAAAAAACCGTAAAGACGGCAATCGTAGCTTGAAGCAAGCGGTTTTCTTTAAAACGGATCTGGTGACTTTTGAGAAGCCGGGACCAGTCCGTATTTCGCGGTTGCTTTGCTGATGTAAGAGCCAAGACAATTTCCTTCCTCCGAATGGATTGAAGCCGTGCACCTCTCAAGGATAGCATTCCCAATCGAAGCGAAAGCATGATGCGGCGCGCAGTAAAAAACCCGGTTAAAGGAAACCGGGTTCGTTGACTTTTATTACGAGTTGGTTTTTTGCAAGTTGCCTCTGCCTTGCTTGTTCGGGTTATTGGACCTTGATGCGGCGTGCTTCGGGTTGTTTTTATCCGGATTCACTTTCGTGCTCATGGCTGTCGTTCACCTCCTGTCCGATTCCACCAAAGTATCTCTCCAAACCGCGATCCTTATTAGAAGGAGTCCATTCCTTCGTTTAGCGCGGCAGGGGTAAGGGAAGAATGAACAAGATTAAAATACATGACAGCCGAGGCGGGACCCATGAGTGGTCAATTACATGACATCCAACAAAAAATGGCGCAGTATGAGCTCGATCGATGGTTAACGGGCAGCTTGTTTACCTGGCAGTGGTGGGTACTGCTTGCTTTACTGTTCGTGCCATGGTTTTTATTATTCCGGCTCATCGACCGCCGAAGGGCGTATTCGATCTGGTTCTATGGACTAACGGTGCTCATCGCGACTTCCTTTACGGATGATCTTGGCGCCGAAATCGGCATTTGGGTATACCCGATCAAGCTGGCGCCTTATTCTCTTATTGGTTTTCCCTTTGATTTTTCGATCGTTCCGGTTGCGCAGATGCTGATGTTTCAGTACTTCGGAGCGTGGAGGAGCTTCCTCATGGCCTTAACCGCGCAAGCCCTTGTTTTTGCGTTTATCGGGGAGCCGCTTTCGGTCAAGAGCGAGCTTATTACCTATTATGGTTGGACATACGCCTATTCCTTTCTTTTCTATATGATCACTGGCGTTTCGGCCAAAGCGTTCGTGCATTATTGGGCGCCAAAAAATCAATAAAAAGAGAGGCCCATGCGCATGCGCATAGGCCTCTTACTTGTTTGGCTATCTTAAATCGGCAAACAGCTTCTTGTACTTATTGTAGTGACCGCTGACGCGATCGATCATGTAATTGTACGCAAGCTGATTATTGGCCAAGTTGGCCATTTCCTTGTCGACATCGACATTATTGCGATTGTTGTTCATGGTCGTATGGCTATGCTCGACCACTTTGTAAGGGATTGTCGCCGAACCGGAGCTTAGGGGCAGATGCTTCTCATGCGTTCGGCTGAGCTGCAGATTGTCTCCGTTTCCCTTGTTGATCATCTTCTCCAATTCTTCTTCGAAGACAACGCTTTTCACTTTATAGCCCGGCGTCTCGGCATTCGCAAGGTTCTCCGAAATCATCTTTTGCCGTAGCTCCAAAATTTGCAGCAAAGATTCGTTTCGAATGGAGTTTTTGGTCGCGAACATATTTCGTCACCTCCATGATGCTTCATCTCTTTTCATCAAATCCCGACAACATAGACCTATACGCATAGAGGGCTGCGAAGGTTTCGTTTTTTTCGTGCACGACGGGAAGGTAATTTGTAGATCCCTGTCAAATTAATGACAAAGCTATACGAAATGTAGAGGCGGTGCGAAATGTCAGACCACTGGAATACATATCTTACATCTATCGATAAGAAACCGGCGTCGTTCCTGCTCGATATGGAGCCTTGGAAGGATGGCGATAAGGAAACGTTCATCCATCTGTTTCGGCTAAGGGTGATGTTGAACGAGCCGACCGAGGAAGGTCTTACTAGCAATGAGGAGGCCTCGGTATTGTATGCCTTGGAGGACTCCATTAACGATGCTCTTGGCCCTGACTATCTGTTCGTCGGCCGAATCACCACCGATGGCAGGAGGGACTTCTTCTACTATACGGAATCCGCTGATGGAAGTCAGCTGGCCAGCCTTGCCGAGTCTTGTATCGGAGATCATCTGTACAGCGTGGCGCGAGTGGAGGAGAAGGAGCCGAGATCCTTTTACTATGAAAGTCTTTATCCGGACAAAATCAATTGGAATCGCATGGCCAACAGGCAGCTGGTTCAGAAGCTTAACGAGCTTGGCGACTCGCTGACGATTCCGAGGATCGTGCGTCACTGGATCTACTTCGACTCCGCGGAGTCGCGCAGCCGATTCAAGGATCACGTGCAGGAAGCGGGCTTCCGCATCGAAGATCAGGATTTTCGGGACAATAAGTACTCTTTAATCGTCTCCAGAGAAGACGCGGCGGAGTTCGACGCCATTAGCGAGGTGACCGATGAGCTGGTCCATGCTGCTGAGCGATACGATGGGGATTACGATGGCTGGGAGACGCAAGTCGTCAAGGAGAAGGCCGGCTTCCTCGGCGGGTTGAAAAAAATGTTCAAGATAAAGTAAAGCGGAAAGGCTTGGCGCTATTGGATTCCGATCGTTCAGAGCGGGAAATAGGTTTAGTAGAAGGAGCAGAGCGGCTGCTCCTTTTTTATTTGCGGGGCCTGGGCCGCCGCTCCTCCATCTTCGTCGTTTTGCCGTATGTTCGGCGGATATTGGGATTGTTCGCCCCCTAATCCTGCCTTACAGTGAAGGTGAAATGGAAGCGTTTCGAAAAAACGGAAGCGACGAAAGGGAGGTAAGGAAGGAATGACAGGTAAAAGGTTGCGAATGAACAAAAGCCTGCTTATCCTGATGGCGGTCATGCTGTTCATCATGACGGCGGCGGTGACGCCGGAGTCATCGGCGAATACGGCCGGCGTGACAGCGGCGGAAGCGGCGGAGAGCTATTCGTTCGAGGCGGAGGCCGCGGGCAACGCGTTGTCCGGCAAAGCCGAGATCAAAGACTGCCAGACGGCGACCGATTGCTCGGGCGGGCAGCTGGTCGGCGGGCTGTGGGGCGGATCGTCCTTGACGTTTAACGGCGTTAACGTAGCGGAAGCGGGCGTCTATACGATGACCGTCCACTACATATCGGGCGATCCGCGGCCGTTTCAGCTCACCGTGAACGGGGGCGGAACCGACTCGTATAACCCGCCGGCTACGGCGAGCTGGGAGACGCTCGGCGCCTACGAGCTGCAGCTGGAGCTGCAGGCGGGCGACAACGTGCTGACGTTCGCCGACGGCGGCGGCTATTCGCCGGACATCGACCGGATCGAGCTGCGCCTGTCCGGAAATGGCGGCGGTTCGGGCGAACCTGGCGAGGGGGCGGTCTATGAGGCGGAAGCCTCAGTGAACGAATGGACGGGCAACGCGTCGGTGTCCGCCTGCCAGACGGCGACCGGCTGCTCGGGCGGCCTTAAGGTCGGCAATCTGTGGGGCGGCTCCACGCTGCAGTTCAACGATGTCATGGCCGAGGAAGGGGGCGTGTATACGCTGAGCGTCTTCTATATATCGGGCGATCCGCGGCCGGTATCGGTCTCGGTTAATGACGGAGCGGCCGAAAATTACGCATTCCCGAAAACGGCCGACTGGGATTCGCTCGGCGTCTTCCGCGTCGAAATCGAGCTGAGACAAGGGGCGAACACAATTACGTTCGACGATGACGGCGGCTGGTCGCCGGACATCGACAAGATCGAGGTGGCCGCGAGCGGCGGCTCCGGCGAGGATCCGGGTCCCGTCGACGATATCGGCCTGATCGGCGATGCCGTCCGCTCGGACAAATTCGGTTCGATCCGCGTGACCGAGCATGAGAAGGGCGCCGTGTTCGCGACGCGGAATTACGCGATCACGTTCAACACGGAGTCCGGCTTGTCCGCTATCGCGTGGGACGGCAAGACGCTCATTAAGGGCGCGTATGCCAGCGCTCAAGTTGGCGATCAGCTGCTCGACAGCCGCAAGTATGACGAGCATCTGTTCCAGCTCCGCGGCGTCGAGCGCATCAAGGACGGTCACGGCAAGGGCATTCGCCTGACGGTCGAAAATCGCGCCGAAGGGCTGCCGACGATGAAGCAGACGTACCAGCTGTACGAGGATTTGCCTTATTTCCTCGTGTCGCAGGAGCTCGTCAGCGAGACGCCGATCCGCTCCAACGACATGGCGCCATTCGCGGTGCACGCGGCAGGCGGCGTCGATATCGGCAGCTACGGCGACAACCGCGTGCTCATCACGCCGTTCGATAACGACATGTGGTCGCGCTATCAGGCGCGCACGATTAATACGTCGCTCAACAACGACAACTACGTCAGCTCCGAGATGACGGCTGTGTACGACAACGTCAGCCGGAACGGGTTCGTCATCGGCTCCGTCACGCATGACGTATGGAAGACGGGCATCTACTGGAGCGGCTCGGACGATAGGCTGAACAAGCTGAAGGTGTACGGCGGATTTACGTCCGTAACGTCCACGCACGATACGCTGGAGCATGGCTACGTAGAAGGAACGACGCTGAAATCGCCGCAGGTTATGATCGGCTATTACGACGATTACCGCGACGGGCTCGAAGGCTACGGCGAGGCCAATGCCGCCGTCGCTCCGCCGCTCGCATTCGGCAAGGGCGTGCCATCCGGCGTGCCTGTCGGCTGGAACAGCTGGGGCGCGTACGAGAGCTCCCTCAGCTACGACAAGGTCGTGGCGGTATCGGACTTTTTCGAAGAGCATATTCAGAAGACGTTCAACAACAAAGGCACCGTGTACATCAACATGGACTCGTATTGGGATAACTTGACGGACCAGCAGCTGCGGGACGCGGTGAAGATCATTCGCGGCAACGGGCAGAAGGCCGGCATCTATTACGGGCCGTTCGTCTATTGGGGCGACAATATGGAGCAGCCGGTCGAAGGCACGGACGGGAAGTACACGTACGGCGACATTATCCTGCGCGACGAAGCGGGCCAGCCGCTGCCGAAGGTGGACGGCGCGTACGCGATCGACCCGACGCATCCGGGGGCGAAGCAGCGGGTAGAGCATATTTTCGGGCGGTTCCTGGATTACGGCTTCGAATATATCAAGATCGACTTCCTGAGCCACGGCTCCTTCGAGGGCGTACACTACGATCCGAAGGTGACGACGGGCATTCAGGCGTACAATGAGGGCATGGCGCACATCAACGAAACGCTGAAGGGCCGGATGTTCATCAGCGCGTCGATCGCGCCGCTGTTCCCGAGCCAGTACGCGCACGCGAGACGCATCTCGTGCGATATCGACGGCTCGCTCTTCCGAACGGAGTACCAGCTGAACAATCTGACATACGGCTGGTGGCAGAACGGAACGATCTACCGCTATACCGACCCGGACTACATGACGCTGGTCAAAGGCGGATCGTATAACGCCGCCCAGTCGCGCGTCAACGCCGCGGCCATCTCCGGCACCGTGTTCATGAGCTCGGACGATGTAAGCAATCCCGAGGCGCAGGAGCTGATGAAGGCGCTGCTGACGAACAAGGACGTAAACCAAGTCGCGCTGCTCGGCGAGGCGTTCCGTCCGGTCGAGGGCAATACGGGAACCGCGGCGGCGGACGTATTCGTCCTGAAGGACAAGAAGGACTACTATTTGGCGGTATTTAACTACGCGAACGAACCCGCCGCCAAGACGATCGATCTGGCGCGAGCGCTCGGCATTCCGGCTACCGCCATGGCGGAGCTGACAGACGTATGGACGGGCGAGAGGACGGGGGCGCAAGGCACGCTCGCCGTTGATTTGGAAGCGGGCCAGTCGAAGCTGTATAAGGTGAAGGTGAAGGTGAAGAAATAGCGTAACAATTTTAATAAAACTCCGGCTTGCGGAACCGATGGTTCGAGCAGCCGGAGCTTTTTTTGCGCGCGTTTCCCGCAGATTGCAGATATTCTATTGGTTTATATATTGACATGATATATATTGGTCTGATATAGTCTGATCAACAACATATACAATTATTTCTAGTTTTATGACAGGGAGGACCAACTAACTTGAACAGTCAGGATGTTATTTTAGGCATGCTTATGAAAGAAGCGTTGACCGGCTACCAAATCAAGCAGTTACTGGAGGATGTGTTCTCCAATTTTTTCACCTCTAGCTACGGAACGATTTATCCCACCCTTGCACGAATGGAGAAGGAGGGGTTGATCACGAAGGAGAACGTGCTCCAGGACGGTAAGCCTAACAAGAATCTATTAAATATAACGCCTAAGGGAAGAGAGCATTTTAACGCTTACCTGCTAGCCCCGCTGGAGGCGGACAGCATCAGGAAATCCGATTTTATGATGCGGCTTTATTTTGGCGAATTCGTGGGGTATGACAAGGTCATTAGTTGGCTCAAGCAAGCTCAAGAGGAGTCGCAAAAGAAGTTAGACCAATTGCTGGGGCAATATTCGCTTTATAAAGATGAAATGCATCCCGCCCAGGTCATCTGCATCCAAATCGGGATTGAAGAGTATAAGGCTAAGCTTGCAACGATTGCCGAGGGGGTGGTGAGGCTGGAGAAGCTCGTGCAAGAGCAGGTCTGAACGCGGGGAATTCAATCGATTATAGGAGGAATGTTATGAAAACGATTTTTATCACCGGTGCTTCAACGGGAATAGGCAGGGCCGCAGTCAAACATTTTGCCGAAAGAGGCTGGAACGTGGCAGCCACGATGCGCTCGCCCGAACGGGAGACGGAATTCCTTTCCTTACATAATGTGCTGGTGCTGAGGCTCGACGTGGAGAAAGAGGAGACGATTCAATCTGCGTTAGCGGAGGCGATCGGGCGGTTTGGCCAAGTCGATGTTCTTCTTAATAACGCCGGGTATGGAACCATGGGGCTTATCGAAGCGGCTACGGAAGAGCAGATGAGAAGACAGTTTGAAGTGAACGTTTTTGGTCTGATCCGAATGACAAAAGCCATGCTGCCGCATTTTAGATCCAATCAAGAAGGAATGCTGATCAATATCTCTTCCATGGGCGGGAGAGTGACCTTCCCTACGATGTCCCTGTATCATGCCTCCAAATTTGCGGTGGAGGGCTTCTCCGAGTCGGTATCCTATGAATTGGCATCGCAAAACATCAAAGTCAAATTGATTGAACCGGGCGCGATCAAAACGGACTTTGGCGGAAGATCGATGGAGTTCTTCTTTGACGAGGCATTAACGGACTATAAGCCATTCACTACTGCGTTTCGGAGTAAATTGGGCGAGATGGAGAAACAGCCAACCTATGCTTCGCCTCCGGAAATCGTTGCCGAAACCATCTTCGAAGCGGCCACGGACGGTACGAATCGATTCCGGTATGTAGTAGGGGAGGATGCCAAGATGCTCATTCATATGAAAGAAAATACGGATGAAGTGGAGTATCTGACGAATATAGGCCGGCATTTTTCTTGAAATTTACGTTATCGGCTAAAACGAAAACGCAGGGCATCCTTTCGGGGATGCCCTGTTCTCCTTAGCAGAAGCAATCCGGTTTGTGCTTCGGCTGCGCCTCGGTTGACTGTTGCTGTTCTTGAGGCCCGCCTTCTTCATAGGCAACCAACGAATGGGTCGCATGGCTCAGCACGGCGCCCGCGCGCGTACAAGCGGCGACGAGAACCGCTTCGAATATTTCCTCGCGCGTTCCGCCAAGAGACTGAAACTTTTTGACATGCGCGTCAATGCAGTAAGGACAGCCCGTTACATGGGAGACGGCGATCGCAATGAGTTCTTTCGTTCGCAAGGGTATTCCCTTCAGCTCCTCATACACCTGATGCTCGAAGGTCAAATACGATTGGGCGGCTTCCGGCGCAAGTCGAATAAGGTCGGGAATCCGTCTCAAGTTATTGCTGTCATAGTAGTTCATCGGCGATGCGGCCCCCCGTCATTCCGGTAAGTGCTGATGCCAAGCAACCTGTAGACAAAGCAAGTCCCAAGGGCAGTTGTCGCCAAGGGGATCACTCCCAGCAAACCGACGTACCGCCAACCGGAATCCGCT
The DNA here is from genome assembly GCF_024623455.1 of Paenibacillus soyae. Lineage (GTDB taxonomy): Bacteria > Bacillota > Bacilli > Paenibacillales > Paenibacillaceae > Pristimantibacillus > Pristimantibacillus soyae. Next base: position 117,346 of record NZ_JANIPJ010000013.1, read on the forward strand.
TGGAAGAATACAACCAGCATGCCGATACCGAGTAAGAGACGCACGGATCGGTCGAGACCGCTAAGATTTTTCAACTCGTATCACCTCGGGTAGAAGTTTGGATTCGAGCTTATCTTAGCAGCATCCCGCGGCGCGTTCCGTGACTAAGTCACAATGCCTCGTCTCGAAGAACCTGGAGTAACCGGTCCCGGTCCAAAACTTGGATGTATCCTCTGCCCTGGGCAATCAGACGCTTCTCGGCCAACGCCTTCAGAGCGCGGCTAACGACTTCTCTGGCGGTACCGAGCTCAATGGCAGCTTGTTCGTGCGTAATGCTGAGGGTCGCGCGGTTCTCGTCGGTGTGTGATAGCAGGTAGTCAGCGACTCGATACGTGATCGGCCGGAACGCAATATGGTCGAGCAGGGTCATGACGGACGTGATTCGCTCAACCATTTGGCCGAAAATAAATTGCTTCAGCGGTTGGCCGACTTCGATCCACTGCTTGAACAGCGGGATCGGTACGAGCAGCACTTCCGTTTCCGCCTCAATCTCCGCGGATGCTTCATAGGGGGTATCCCCTAAAATGCTAGCCATCATGAGGACGCAGTTCTGGCCGCCCTGCACGCGATAAAGGGTAATTTCCCTGCCTTGATCATTGACCTTGAAGATGCGAACCGAGCCGCTCAGAACAAACACGGCATGCTGAAGCATATGGCCCTCTCGGATAGAATGGGGCGTGCTTGGCGAGACAGTTCGAACCTCGCACGGCATCCAATACGAGTCGGGAATCGAGGACAAGCAGGGGAACAGAGTAGAGGCTTTTTCTTTCATGGTAGGATGCATAATAGAAGCCTCCGGTCTTACGCCTTTTTTCGGGCGGTCACAATGGGCTGGTAATAGCCTGATTCCGACGGCATAGACCATTCGATATCCGTAAATCCGGCTCTACTCAGAATAGGAGTAAGCTCTTCTCTCAAGAGAGCTCTGTATCTCGTTTGGTTATGCTTGGTTATCCATTGCCCGTTCGTTTCTTGAATGACGAAATGGTTGGTCTGATAGGTTTTCGCATCATCGGCCCAGTCCCAAACCTGAAAGACAATTCGCTTGCCATTGTCGAAGATGCGCGGCTCTGTAGCTTTAGGCTTTTCTTCCGCCAGCTCATTGTAGTCCCTTATCGTAAGGAGAAGAAGGCCGCCAGGCTTCACTTTTGCATACAGGTTGTTTACGGCCAGATATAAATCTTCATCCGTCAAAAGGTGCGGGATGGCATTATCCGCGGAAAGTACAACATCATAAACGCCGGAAACATCCTTCGCTAATGTACGAAAATCAGCTACCCCGAAGCTTATCTCGACCCCGAAGGCTTGTGCCTCTTTTGCCGCTCTTTCAATGGCAGCCGGGCTTAAATCCGTCCCCGTTACTTGAAACCCGTGAGCAGCCAACCCTATGGCTTGCGTGCCAATACCACAGGAGCAATCTAGAAGAGAGGCGCCTTCTTTGCCAAGACTCGCTAATTTGGAATGAATAAATGAGCTTAAAACCTCGCCCTGCCATGAAACGGTATGATGCCAATCCGCGAAAATAAGATGGTAATCATCAGCCAGACCATCATAAAAACCTACAACAGACTCTTCCAGTATACTCACCGCCCGCTACTCTTTGTTTTCAATGGTAATTCGACGGCGCTTGATCAATACCTTCCTGTTAATTCCATAAAACGGGATGACGATTTGCCGAAGCTTTAAGCAGCTAACGGAACTCACAGACCTTATCTGCGCTTAAAATCGCAAATATGGACTTCTAACGGAACCACAGGACCTTATTCGGCCGAAAGAGGCTTGTCCACCGCCAAAATGGTGCGAATAGCGGCTGTCAGTTCCGCTAAAAGCTACATACCACCGGAAATAGAGGGAATAACGTCTGTGGGTTCCGTTAGCCGTTAGCATTAGGCAGGCGCTCCGACACCTCTCCTCTGCACCTCGAACCAGCCCAACGTTACCTCCTCTGCACCGAGCCAATCCGCCGTTAACTCCTCTGTACTCGAACAAATCCGCCGTTACTTTCTCTGTACCCCGAACCAGGCCCGCCACGCCTTCCCCGGCACCACGAACCAAACCCGCCGCCGCTACTTCCCCGGCACTCGAATCGTGACGCTCGTGCCGATGCCGAGGCGGCTGTAGATCGAGACGCCGTACGAGTCGCCGTACAGCAGCTTGATCCGGTTGTCGACATTGCGGATGCCGTAGCCCGACAGCTTGTCGCCGCTCTGCGGCAGCTCCGGCCCGTCCGACATCCGCATGCCCATGCCGTCGTCGACGACGCTGAGCAGAATATCCTGCCCATCGCGGCGGCCTCGGATAATGATGTTGACGCCGAGCTCCTGATCCCAGATCGCGTGGTTGATGCAATTCTCCACGAACGGCTGCAGCGTCAGCTTGACGATCGGGCAGGGGAGCACGGACTCGTCGATGTCGTAATGGACGCGCAGCAGATTGGCGAACCGTACCTGCTGGATGGACACGTAGTAGCGCGTCAGCTGGAGCTCCTCGTGGATCGACAGCGTGTTTTTGCCTTTGTTGAGCGAGATCCGGTAGAACTTGGCCAGATCGGTCACCATCTTGTTCATGCGCGGATCCGCGTTGCGAATGGCCAGCGACGAGATGGAGGCGAGTGAATTGTAGAGGAAGTGGGGATTGATCTGCGCCTGCAGAACGTTCATCTCCGCCTCGCGCTTGTCGATCTCCTTCTTGTACACATCCGAGATGAGCGAGCTGAGCCGCTGGGACAGCCGCCGCAGCGCGTTGCCGACCTGTCCGATCTCGTCGCGTCCGAGCGGCCGGATGTCCCCAAGCTCGAACTCCTCCTTCTCGATGCGCCGCATCATGCCGACCAGCGACTCGATGCGCTTCGTGAACAGACGCGCCGCGATGTAGATGAGCGCGGCCATGATAGCCATGCTGGCGAGCGCGTAGGCCAGAATCCGCTTCGCGGCGAGGTTCGCTTTGGACAGGAAGCTGCCGTACGGGATCAGCGACACGCTCTTCCAGCCGAACTTGGTCGTATTGTAGACGACCAGCACGCGCTCCCCGTTATAGACGCTGTCGAATTGTCCCTCGCTTTGAGCCGGAGGCGGATCCGGCAGGGGGAGGGGCTCGTTCAGCAGCTGCTTGTCCCTGGCGGACATGACCGTACCCTGCTCGTTCACGATGAGCACCGTCTTGTCCTGCGACTCCTTCTCCATGAGCCGGAAGATGTCCGATTCCAAAATATTGATCGTCAGCACGCCGTACGGATTGTTCATGCTGTTAATGTTTAACATCCTTGTCAGCGTGAAGACCGCGGGCTGATCCGGCTCCGAAGGCGAGGTGACGAACCGGACGTTGCCGTAGCTGCCGCTCAGCGACTGGTAGGCGAGCGATTCGCGGAAGTCGCGGTTCAGCCTTTTGATATACAAATCGTCCACCGGCAGCGTCTCGTTCGCGCGGTAGATCGTCATCGAATCGATGTCCGGATTCGTCGTCAGCATGTTCGAGAACGAATTGTTAATGTATTTGTACGCGTCGACGAAGAGACTCGGGTCCTTGGAATAATCGTTCGTCAGATAGGCGCGCAGCGTGCTGTCCAAATATAACGTCGCGGACAGCTTCGTGTACGTCTCGAGCTTGTTCTCGAGGTTCGTATTGATCTGCGCGACGCTGGATTTCGTGCTTGCGACCATCTGGGAGGACAGCTCGCCCCGAACGGTCGTGTAGGAGTAGAGCACGAAGAAGAGCAGGGGGAGAATGCCGCCGAGCAGGAACATGACGAACAGCTTCTCCCGCAGCCGCCAATTGTATAAGGGCCTCACAAGCCAGCCGAATGCGGTTCCCATCGATGTCATCACTCCCGGTTAGAGATGCAGCTTGCGGTATTCGTTCGGCGTGCTGCCCTTATGCTTCTGGAAGACGGAGCAGAAATACGATACGTTCTCGTAGCCGACGCGATGGGCGATCTCCCGGACCTTCAGCCCTCTGTCCTTCAGCAGCTCGGCGGCGCGGATCATCCGGATGCGGGTCAAATAATCGAGAATCGTCTCGCCCGTCTTCTCCTTGAAGATCGTTCGCGCGTAGTTCGGAGAGAGATACACTTCCTTCGCGATATCCTCCACCGTCACGGGCAGATGGTATCTCTCGTCGAGCAGCCTCGCGATTTGGCTGGCCACCGTCTGGTTCCGGTCCTGCTCCCGCTCGCCGGACGCCTTCAGCAGCTCCTTGCAGAAGCGGAGCGCGTAGGCATGATAGTGGGCGATCGTCGGCAGGGAGGAGAGCTCCCGCCAATGGTCGGCGAGCAGATGTCCGCGCTCCGGTCCCGCCAGCAGGGAAGCAAAATGCTGCTCAAGCGCGGTGAGCAGCTGGATCACGCCGCGAAGGGCGGAGCGGCGCTCGATCCGCTTGCTCCGGAGACCGGAGAACCAGTCGGCGAGCAATTGCTCGGCTTGCTCCTCATCATGCGATTGTATGGCGGAGACTAGCTGGACCGCCGCCTGCTCGGCGCCCGGATCGGCGGCGGCCGCGTCCCCGAGCATGCCGGGGACGATGACCGCTCCCGCCTGCCGGTACCATTTCTCCTCGTTGCAGCGCTGGGACTCCTCGAACGCTTCCTTCAGAAGAGGGAAGCCGCGGTACGGCCCGCTTAATCCAACGGTCGCATCCGCCGGCATCCCAAGCAATGACAGCAGCTCCCCTCGAAGCAGCTCCCAATAGACAGCCTCGAACGTCTGCTCCTTCCCTTGGAATATGACGAACAACGTATTCATCCCCGTCTCGAGCACGATCGAGGCGTCCAGCCTCTTCTCGAGCAGACGGCGCAGCGCTTCGGCCGCCCGGGCCGCCATATCGCCGGCCGCCGCGCCCTCGGTGCCGCCTCCGAATGCCGGCGGCTCGAACGTCCAATAAGCCGCGCCGTATGGCTGGACGGAGGCGAAGCCCTCCGCGCGGTTCTCCCATTGCCGGATCCACTCCGCCCGGCGATCCGGGGCGGGCTCCCTAACGATGCGAAGCAGCAGCTTCTCGAGCAGCCAGCCGCCGTCCGCGGACGCGAGCTGCTCTTCCTCGCACTTGTTCTTCACCTTGTCCAGCAGCGCCATCAGCTCTTCCATGTCGATCGGCTTCAGGACGTAGCCCGCCGCTTCGATCTGCAGGGCGGACTTAATATATTGAAATTCGTTATGGCCGCTCAAATAAATGATTTTGACGCTCTTGTCGATCTGCTTCGCCCGGCGTCCGAACTCCAGGCCGTCCATGATCGGCATGCGCACGTCCGTCACGATAATGTCGGGCTTCAGCTCCTTCAGCTTGCCGAGCGCTTCCTTCCCGTTGCGGGCCGTGCCGGCAACTCGAATTCCGGCCTGCTCCCACGGCACGTATTGCTCCATCGTCTCCAGCTCGATTAATTCGTCGTCCACCAGCAGCACGCTGTACATGCCCGCACCCGCTTTCATTTAGAGGTTGTTCAAAAAGTCCACTTTTGATCACGAAGCATATCGGGAAGCTTATTCGACATCGAATATTGAATTCAGCCGGAACTTCCGGTGCTCACGTAGCCTTCACTACGCTCCGCTCCTCATTTCCTAGCTTCATCCAATCTTCTCGGTGCTGAAAACTGGACTTTTAGAACATGCACTTTAACGATCAACAATACCAATAAAGCGCTTTCCCCTAGTGTAACGGCAATGCCAGTATTCAACAATGCAGCGATTGGAAGTGCGTTCGTTTCGATTACGAATCGGTAGATTCGGTTATCTCGGAGGGCGCTTGCCGGTCCTATAATGGGATCACGAAGCAAGGCAAGCCAGAGTTCAACGATAGGGGGCCACACGATGATCATACGACCGAAGGCGCGGCCCGGGATTAACGGGCAACCGGCCGTCCGCGCCGCCAAAGCCGGCCTGATGGCGAGGCTGAAGGAGCAGCGGCTGCTGTACGTGCTTATGCTCCCCGCCATAGCCGCCACGCTGCTGTTCTCCTACGTGCCGATGTTCGGCCTGTACATGGCGTTCATCAATTATTCGCCGGGGGGCGGAGCGTTCTTCCGGCAATTTTTCACGACGGAGTTCGTGGGCCTGCAGTGGTTCGAATACTTCTTCACGAACGGCGATTTCGTCCGCATCATGCGCAACACGCTGGCGCAGAGCTTCCTGTCTCTGCTGTTCGGCTTCCCGCTGCCGATCATTCTGGCGCTCATGATCAACGAGATGAGGAACGGCTGGTTCAAGCGGACGTTCCAGACGGTATCCTATATGCCGCACTTCATCTCGTGGGTCATCGCGGCGAACATCATCATCACGATGCTGTCGTCGGGCGGCGTCATCAACAACATCCTGACGGGGCTCGGCATCGTCGACGAGCCGATCGCGTTCATGCAGAAGGGGCCGCTGTTCTGGTGGATCATCGCGCTCGGGAACGCGTGGAAGGATATGGGCTTCAACGCCATCATGTATTTGGCCGCGATATCCGCGATCAACCCCGAGCTGTACGAGGTGGCCAAGGTGGACGGGGCGAGCCGGCTGAAGCAGATGCTGCACATTACGCTGCCTTCGATCAAGCCGACGATCGTCATTCTCGCGATTCTCGCGGTCGGCGGCATTCTGAACGCGGGCTTCGACCAGCAATATTTGCTGCAGAACGCCACGGTCATGAATTACGCGGAGGTCATCGACACGTACACGTACAAATACGGCCTGCAGAACGGCATGTTCTCGTACGGCGCCGCCGTCGGCCTGTTCAAATCGGTGGTCGCGTTCATCCTCGTCATCACGGTGAACCAGATGGCCAAGCGGATGGAAGAGCAATCGCTATTCTAGGGAAGGGAAGGAGGAGCAGCCGAATGATTCGCGATAGGAAAGACTTTCTCTTTATGACCTTCGTGTACGCCTTCATCGTCGCCGTATTCATCATTACGTTCTATCCGTTCTGGAACGTGTTCATCATCTCTCTGAACAGCGCGGAAGACACGCTGCGAGGCAACCTGTACTTGTGGCCGCGGGAGTTCAGCCTGGCGAGCTACGCTCAAATCTTGAGCGACAGCGAGATCTGGACCGCGATTCGGGTGACGGTGCTCCGGACGATCATCGGCACGCCGCTCGCGGTGCTGACGATCAGCATGCTGGCGTATTCGCTCAGCAAGCGGGAGCTGGTGGCGGGACGTTTCTGGACGCTGTATTTCGTGTTCACGATGTATTTTGGCGGGGGGCTCATTCCGTACTACATGGTGCTGAAGAGCTACAATCTGATCGACAATTTCATGGTGTTCGTCGTGCCGGGCCTCATGAACGTGTTCTACATGATCATCGTCCGGACGTTCATCCAAGGACTGCCGCAGGAGCTGGACGAATCGGCCAAGATGGACGGCGCGAATTACATGCACATCTTCTTCCGCATCATTCTGCCGCTGACGACGCCGGTGCTCGCCACGATCGGGCTGTTCACGGCGATCGGCCACTGGAATTCCTGGTTCGATTCGTACGTGTTCACGTATAAGCCGGAGCTGAAGACGCTGCAGGCGGTGCTGGTCAAGATTCTGAACCAATACCAGACGGGCTCCATGGTTAGCGAAGCGCAGCAAATGGCGAATTCCTCGAAGCGGCTGGCCGTTTCCCCGGACACGATCCGTATGGCGGCGACGATGGTGGCGACCTTGCCGATCATCATGGTGTATCCGTTCCTTCAGAAGTATTTCGTCAAAGGGATGACGCTCGGCGCGGTCAAAAGTTAAGGTTGATCGCGCGGGGCTCCCATATTAGCATGAACATAACGATTAGAGGGGGATTACGTATGCAAGCGAAAAAATGGTTTACGCTTCTGCTGTCGGCCGTCATGCTGCTGTCCTTGTTATCCGCTTGTTCTTCGGGCAATAACGGCGGCGAGCCGGCGAACGGAGGCGGGCAGACGAACGGCGGCGCGGAGGGAGAAGGGGCGGATCCGGGCACGGAGCCAATTACGATTACGTTCTTTGACAAGAACACGGGAGACAAATTCGATAACGAGGTCGCGAAGGAAATTACGAAGCGCACCGGCGTGACGATCGAGATCCAGCAGCCGACGGGCAATCCGACGGAGAAGCTGAACCTGATGCTGGCGAGCGACGACCTGCCCGACATGATCATGTTCGACCGCTCGAGCGACCTGGTGACGAAGTATATCGAAGCGGGCTCCATCATTCCGCTGGATGACCTGATCGCCGAGTACGGCCCCGACGTGGCGTCCCAGTACGGCGACGTGCTGAACAAGACCCGTCACCGGGACGGCAAAAACTACTACCTGTCCAACTGGTACGGCCTCGAGCACGAGCCGGTGTTCGGCTTCAACATGCGAAAGGATATATTGAAGGAGCTGGCACCGGACAAAGCGGAGGGCGGCGTGCCGTTCACGCAAGCCGAATTCAAGCAGCTGCTGACCGATTTCAAAGCCAAGTACCCGCAAATCGACGGCAAAGATACGATCGCCCTGACGATGGACGGCGAGAACTTCGGCGGCACGATGGGCACGTTCAAGGGCATGTTCGGCCTGACGGGCTACTACGAGCATGACGGCGTCCTGCAGTACGACGTGAAGAATCCGAAATACAAGGACATGATTCTGTACATGAACGACCTGTTCCGCTCCGGCCTCATGGATAAGGAGTGGGCGATCAACAAACGTCAGATTTGGGAGCAGAAGATCGCGACGGGCACCATCTTCGCTTCGACGGGCGCTTATTGGGACCTTGGCAATTCCAACACGATTCTGAAAAAGGACCGCAGCGAAGAGTCGCAGCTATTCGCTTACAAGGTCGTCGCCGACGGCGTCGATCCGGCGAAGACGACGTACGGCGGCCGCAGCTCGCTCGGCTGGGACGCGATCGCGATTACGAAGAAGAACAAAAATCCGGAGCGCACGATGCAGTTCATCAACTTCCTCGCGAGCGAAGAAGGCCAATACCTGCTCATGTGGGGCATCGAAGGCACGCATTGGGATATGAAGGACGGCAAGCATACGCCGCGTCCGGAAGTGCTGCAAGGCTTCAAGGATGACTGGGCCGCTTACACGAAGCAAACGGGCATCCGCAAGTGGACGTGGTTCATCAAGAACGGACCGGGCGCGGACGGCACGCCGTACGACCTGCCGGGCCGCTACGAGCGCTCGCCGATCGACCAGATGGCGATCAAAAACTTGTCCGACTCCGTGTTCGACACCGCGATCTTCGACGGCTTGGGCCCGGCGGGCGGCACGCCGGAGGCGCTTAGCGAGCAGAAGATCAGCGACATTACGAAGCAGGCGATTACCAAGGCGATTATGGCTTCGTCGGCTGACGAAGCAAGCGCGATCTTCGACCAGATGCTGGCGGACATGAAGGCCGCGGGCGACGAGAAGGTCGAGAAGATTTACACCGAAAACTACAATGCCCGCAAAGAGCTGTGGCAATAAGAAGGTAACGGAAGGGGGGGCCAGCACTGCTGGCCTCTTCCTCTTCTCGGCGCGGCGTTTAATACATAGGGAGAAGGAGAGATGGGGATGGCGACGATGATGGGAGCAATCAAGCTGGAGAACGGGGAAGGCGCGTTTGCGGCGGATAACGGCTTCGTGAGGGTGACCGCGAGCCTCGCGGAGGGAACGCTGGACTTCATATGGAAGGACGGCCAGGCGATGAACGGGCTGTACGCGGAAGCGCGGTTCGGCGGCGATATCTTAAGAAGCAGCCACTATCCCGCGCACGGCGTATCCGAGGCGTCCGTGGAGGCCATAAGGGATCCGTTCGGCGCGGGGATCGGTTTTACGTTCGAGCACGGGGGACTGGACGGGAAGCCGGTGCTTAAGCAGCGGATTCGGCTGTACGAAGGACGGCCTTACGCGCTCGTCGACCTGGAGGCGTCGCACGACACGAAATGGGAGACGAACGAGCTGACGCCGCTCGCCGCCTATCTGAACGACGGCGCCGTGCTCGAGTTCGGCGACGGGTCGAAGGAAGAGATTCGGTCGCTGTTCATCCCGTACGACAACGACAAGTGGGTGCGCTTCGCCTCGCATCCGAATCCGGGCAGCGTCCGCAGCTATGAGGCGACGGCCGTGTACCGCACGGAATCGCGCCGCGGCTTCGTCATCGGCTCGGTGACGCACGACACATGGAAGACGGCCGTCGAGGTCGAAGGGACGTTCCGCGAAGCGGTCGGCCGGCTGCGCGTCGCGGCGGGCGCGTCCGATCTGCAGACCCGCGACACGGTGCCGCACGGCTCGCTAAGCGGCCGGTCGATCACGTCGCCCGTTATTTTCGTCGGGGCATTCGAGGATTATCGGGACGGCATGGAGGCGTACGGGCAGGCGAACGCGATGCTCCAGCCCGCACTCCCTTGGGCCGGCGGCGTGCCAATGGGCTGGAACAGCTGGTCGGCCGTCATGGCGAAGCTGGATTACGACGTCTTTACGCATACGTCGGACTTCTTTGCGGCCGAATTGCAGGAGAACGGCTTCGCCGACATGGATGGCAGCCTGTACGTCAACTTCGACGCGTTCTCGGACAATTTGACGCAGGAGCAGCTGAAGGACGCGGTCGCGCGGGTGAAGGCCAACGGGCAAAAGCCGGGCACATATTACACGCCGTTCGCATTCTGGGGAAGCAATCCGGACACGCCGGTCGAGGGGACGGGCGGGAAGGTGCTTTACCGCGACATTCTGCTCAAGGATGCGGCGGGCCGTCCGCTGCCGAAGCTGGACGGCGCGTTCCCGATCGATCCGTCCCATCCGGAGTCGATCGCGCGCATCATGCGCAAGCTGGACGAGGTGGTTGCCGCGGGCTTCAAGTATTTGAAAATGGACTTTCTGGCGCACGGCGCCATGGAGGGACGGCACTTCGATCCTGCGGTGCGCACGGGCATCCAGGCGTATAACCGAGGGATGGCGGCCATCGCGGATGCGCTCCGTCCCGAGCGGCTGGGGCGCCCGTTCCTGATCAACCTGTCGATCGCGCCGCTGTTCCCGCATGGCTACGCGCACAGCCGCCGCGTCTCCTGCGACGCGTTCGGGCTGATCGACGACACGGAGTATATGCTGAACGCGCTGACGTACGGCTGGTGGATCAGCGACCGCTTGTACCGGTTCAACGACCCGGACCACGTCGTGCTCTACAAGAGCGCCAATCAGCGGGAGACGACCGAGCATGAAGGGCGCAGCCGCCTGAACGCGGGCGTCATCGCGGGCACGTCGCTGCTGCTCGGCGACGACTACCGGATGGAGGAGGCAGCCCGCAGGGCGAAGGCCTGGATGACGAACGAGGCCGTCATGACGCTCGCGCGCCGAGGGGAATCGTTCCGTCCCGTCGAAGGCGGCAGCGGCACGGGCGGGGAGGAGCTGTTCGCGCTGGAAGGCGACGGGGGCATGTATGTCGCCGTCTTCAACTTCGACGCGTCGTCGGCGAAGACGAAGACGGTCGCCTTTTCCCGGCTTGGTCTTGCCGGAGGCGCCGGAATGTCCGTCCGCGATTTGTGGACGGGGGAAGAGACGGTACTTGATGCCGGCACCGAGAGCTTCGAGGTTGTTCTGGAGCCGGCGGAGTCGAAGCTCTTATTCGTCAGGTGATGTCATTTGTCTGAATATTACCCATTAAAAGTAAACCGAATCCATTTCTGTTGACATTTAACATGCGCGGTGGCATAATCGGCGGTATAGGCATTACATTGAATGTATCCATAACATAGAGCTACAAAGGCATTCCGATCGGTTCGTCCATCGGAGTGCCTTTGTGCATGTATGGACGTTTTTTACATTTAATGTATGGCTGATTGGATGGCTTAGGAGGTGTTTCATCTACGCGAACAAGGTAAGGCCGGCAGCCAAGATATTTTTTGAAGAGAGGAATACGACACGCATGATTCAAGTCAAGACGTTCGCGGATACGCTGTCCCGCAGGGCAATCGACGAGGCCAACGCTTTTCTATCCGCATTAGACCCCGACCAGTTCGTCGATCTTAAGTTCTCGGTCATTGAATGCAAGCATCCATTTCTTATGAAACAGCGTCATATCGCCATCATTTACAGGACCAAACAAGGAGGATAGCATGCATACACTTGAATTGAAGGATCAGATTCTTCACCAGATGATTCGGCTTGAAGAGTCCAAGACAGACATGCTGAATGCACATTTTCCGTTGCCGAGCCGCGTCCGCGAGCGCAAGGAGATCGAAATACTGCTGCAGCGGTATGTGCATCGATTAGAAAAACTGGTCATCTCTTTGAACCAAGAGCCCGATTTCAGGTTAACCTGCGTCATTATCGGCAGCACCGTCAGCATCCGCAGCAAGCAGTGGAACGCTTCGGAGACGTACCGGATTTGTTATCCCGATAACTCCGATATCGATACGGGCTGCATTTCGTTTCTTTCTCCTCTCGGCAGGCAGCTGCTGCTCGCTCCCCTGTATACGGATGTGAAGGTAGAGCTGCCCGATGGGGAATACGAGTACGTGGTTGAACAAATTTCGTACCCTTAGCATCACATCATAAACGGTTATAGGATTCCGGAGGTTATAACATGAGTCTATTCCATACTAGTGTAAGCCAGCTTGCGACATGGGGGAAAATTTACGATGAACCGTAGTAAACCTTATCGCTCAATCGAAAGCCCCTTATTCGAAACGGACGTTTGGGAGTGCAGCGACAGCCATTGCGGGTGCTGGATGAGGAAGGACATGTCCTTCGTCACGGAGCCGACTTGTCCGCTGTGCCGTTCGGGAATGGTCGGAAGCACCAGGCTTCTGCCCAAGGCCGTAACGAAATCGTATTAGCATCGCAAAAATCGAGCAGGCCTATGCGCAAAGCGCATAGGCCTGTTGAAGATGCGTTTTTAGTTCGTGTTCTTCTTCTCTGCCGCCCATTGATGCTTAGGCAGCTTGAAGCTCGCAGTAGTGCCTTCCCCCAGAGTGCTGTGCAGCTGAAGCCCAGCGCCATATAGCTGTCTGAGTCGGCGGTCCGTGTTCCGAATTCCGATTCCCATGCTTGCAGACGGCGGCGCCTCGAGCACTTGCTGCAGGGCCGACTCGCTCATGCCCGCTCCATCGTCCCTTACGGACACTTCTATATGCTGCTCCGAGCTTGCAATCCGAATGTGTATCGTTCCCCCGCGGGCCTGGGGCAGCAGGCCATGGTTGACCGCATTCTCCACCAACGTTTGAATCGACAAAGGCGGTACAAGGAAATGCAGACTCTCATCAAGCTCCCACTGGACGTTCAGGCGCTCTCCGAACCGTTCCCGCTCGATGTACAGATAGGAGCGGACGAGACTGAGCTCCCGGTCTATGGCAACGGTCTTGTCGGCATTCCGATAATCGAAACAGGTTCGCAAGTAATGGCTGAACGTCTCGAGTAGCCGCTGCATCCTGCCCACATCCATCGCCCCGAGCGCCGCGATCGAATTCATCGTATTGAAGAGGAAATGCGGCCGAATTTGAGCTTGCAGCCATGCCGCCTCCATGCGCAGACGTTCCTCGAACGAAAGCTTCAGATCGATCAACGAGCGTATGCGGGACTTGAGCTCCCACGCGTCGACAGGCTTGGCCGCATAATCGTTGGCTCCCGCCCGAAAGCCCGCGTAGAGATCCTCCGGACGGCTTCGCGCCGTTAGCAGCAGGATGGGCAGCTCCGATACGGAGAACCGCTGCCGCGCGAGACGAGTGAATTCATAGCCGGATATATGCGGCATCATCACGTCGGATATGACGAGGTCGAATTGCGCCGTCTCCAGCTCAGCCAGCGCTTCGGACGCGCCGGCCGCGGTCGTCACGTCGTAGTGCCACGTACACAGCATATCCTCCAGGATCCTCAGATTCACAGGGTCGTCATCCACGATTAATAATCTAGGCGCGCTTCTCCATGGAACTTCCGCAGCCGTCTTGGAGCTGCGTTCAGGCTCATCCGATGGAACGGACGCCGCCGCGATTTCCGAATGAGCGTCGGGAATGAATGGCAGAGACGAGATAATGGAAGCTTCGTCATCGGTTTCTACGGCCAAAGGCAGCGTGAAGGTGAAGACGGAGCCTTGGCCGGGCGAGGAGACAACGTCCAGCGTTCCGCCGTGCAGGTCGACCAGCTGCTTGGCGATGCTAAGCCCGAGCCCGAACCCGCCGACGGCTTTGATTCGCTCCGAATCTCCTTGTTCGTAAGGGGCGAATATCCGATTGCGCGTCTCCTCGTCCATTCCGATTCCCGTATCCTTGATATGAATATGGGCGAGGCCGTGCTTCAGCTCGGCAAGGACGGCAATCGTTCCGGCATCCGTAAACTTAATGGCATTATGCATCAGATTAAATAAAATTTGGGCAAGCCTGTTCTCGTCGGCACGTACCTTCGGGAATTGGCCGTCGACGTCGATATGAAGAGCGATCGGTTTGCCGTCCAGCATGAACCGAAGGACATCGGCTACCCCGTTAACCACGGGAAGAAGATGAACGTTCCCGGGCTGCAGACGGATGGTGCTCTCCTTCAGCCTCGTGATATCGATGAGATCGTCCAGCATGAAGGACATGCGTCTGGCCACGGCAATTTGAATCTCCAGCCGATTCCGATGCTCGTCGGGCAAGGGGGAGGAGGGATCCTCCAGCACGCTGTGCGTAATATTCAAAATGCCATGCAGAGGGTTTCGAAGCTCATGGGACGTGCTCACGAGAAAGTCATCCTTCTGCCGGTTCGCCCGCCGAAGCTCATCGGCTAGCCGCTTCGTTTGGGCGTTCGCCCGGAAGAAGCGTTTGAACCAGAACGCCGCAAAAGCGAATACGGCAAAAGCGAGATCGAACGGATAATGGATCCATTCGAGATCGAATCTCCCTTCGGCAATCGTCCATAAAATGTTGACGCCGAGCGCCGTCAGTCCGATGAGCACGTAGATGACGTCTTCATTCTTGCGGAAGGCGCGAATCAGGATTTTGCCCGAGTCGATGACAGAGAACAAGAAGCCGAGTCCCAGCAGGATGAGAGAGGTCTCGATGTATCGGGCAGGCGAGATCAGCAAGAAAAGGGCGTAGCAGGCGCTGTAGACCGTGAACCAACGCAGCTTCTTGATCTTGCCGGGCGCGTCGAACATGTGCCGGAATAGAGGCGGAATAAAGGCCACGACGGCGATATAGGACAGGATCGCAATTTTGTAGTGATACTCGTAAGGCATGGGGAACCAAACAAATAGCAGTTTTTCGTCCGCAACCAATACCGTCATCATGCCCATCAGCATAATCAGCGAAAAATAAAGCAGCCCTCTGCTCGCGACTCTGAACAGAAACAGCATCGCCGCATAAATGCCGTGAATCAGAAAGACGACGCAAAGTCCAACCTGCAATCCAACCGAAAGCAGATTCAACTGATTCACGGCCTTCTCCGTTCCGAATCGAATGGATTCCGTTAGGCCGCCGTTTCCGGCATGACCGGAAACATGAATGATAATCTCGACGGTTCCGCCGCCGGAGGGGAGCGTGACGGAATAGGGATTCACTCTCGTTTTGGACGGATCTTGATTCTCGGAAGGCAAGCCGTTCTGGAAGGCTAATTGCCCGTTCACATAGAAGGCGGACGCATGATTGATCCGGTTGACCCGGAGCTTGTACGTTTCGTCGCTGTTATCGTCCATCAAGATGCGCAGCCTGTACGTGCCGTATCGGTAGGGAGAGTCGGTAGACTCCTTGAAGGCTTGCTCCCATGCGCCGGGCACCTGAATAAATGAAGCGCTAGCCGCAGGAGAACCGGCAGACAGAGATTCCGGCTGGATGAAGCGGGAGGGAGTGAACTCCCATTCCCCGTTCAGCGTAAGGGTTCGGTTGTCGGGAATCGTCCATCCCCTCAGATCCAGCACGCCTTCGGCCGCTCTGGGTTGGGCGGGCGGATTCTGGTAGTGGAGAAAGGTTAGCCGCAGCCCGGTGATAGCGATAACAAAGAGAATAAGGATGATGAGCGTCTTTCTTTTGGAAACCAAGTTTTCAACCCCGATGCACATAGATTCGCTCTCTCATCATACCAAATCGACGCAACTATAGAAGCCTGACTTACGTCTTCAGAGGAAAGGGGCGTGCGATTCGCCAGAAAGGGGTTCCTATGCTATGCTAGCAACCATATTGAAACGATGCTTCATTCTGAGCTTGCTCCTATTCATCATGGCGGGCTGCCAGAATGACAATAAGACGACGGATACGGAGGTCTCCTTGTATTTGGTTAAGGACTTATCTGCGACAGAAGCAATGAGAGCAAAGCTTAGCGACCTCCCTTTGGAAGAAATGCCGATTCTTACGCACAAGGACATCGAGAGATACGATTGGCAGAAGCATGAATTCTCGTTGAAGGCCGGCATCAGCCTGGAGGAAAAGCTGGAGGGGAAGGTGCCGATGAGCGGCAAGCCTTTCGTCGTGATGGCGGATGGGGTACGGATCTATGCAGGGAGCTTCTGGACATATCTGTCTTCTCAATATAATCCGGATATCCCGACAATAACGTCCATATGGCAAGCAGGCAGCGAGAAGAGCAGTTATTCCATTCAGTACAAGAAACAGCCGGATTCGAGAGCGGACGAGAGAATTTACGGAAGCTTGAACAAGCTGGGGAAAATGGGGGAAATAACGAAAGTCGGAACTGTCCTTGCATCCGAAAATCAAACAAAAACCGTCACGCAAGAACAACTCAAAAAAATAACGCCCCAAATGACCTATGCGGAAGCCATTATTGTACTAGGGGAAAGCGAAGATATAGGGTCGGGAAGATATATCATGCAGTATCAAGTGAAAGACGGGGAAATGTTTACGTTAAACTATGGAAGCCCTGACGAGACGATAAGCGAAGAAGCTTTTAAACAATTGCAGAGCCTCATTACAAAATAGGATAGGAAAGAGGCAGACCAAGGCGCGATTCTCTCGTGTCCTGGTCTGCCTCTCTGTTTGTTATAGCTCGGGCAGGTCACCGCGGTCGGATGCGCGGAGCGGCCGCTCCAGCAGCGCGCCGCTGCCGTATCGGATGACGTTGCGTACGAATTGGAGCGCTTCGGCGCGGGTGAGGCCTTTGGCGCCATTGAAGCCCTCGATGCTTGGCGCCGCTTGCTTGCCCTCCGCAAGGCCGAAGGCGAGCAGATAATGGATGGCGTCGTCGCCCGAGAAGCGGACGCCGTCCGTCGAGGAGATCAGCTCTGCGACTTGCCGGCGAGCTATGATTGTTCCCCGGGGAGTGAGGCTGGTATAGCTCTTGACCGGGTAACGCAGCGCCTTGGCGCGGGCGTAATAGGAATCCGCCCATCGCTCGCCTTGGACGAGAGAGAGGTCCGGTTCGAACGCGCGCAGCAGCATGGCGAGGAACTCGGCTTCGCTGACCGGCTTGTTCGGCTTGAAGGAGCCGTCCTCATAGCCGGTCACGATGCGGTTCTCGAGTCCCCACTGAACCGTTTCATCGTACCAGGCGCCTTGCTTCGTCAAGGCGTACGCGGTAGGCTGAGCGACGGAGAACGGGATCAGCAGAGGGCTGGTTAGCTCGTAGGCCGTACTTGCGGATAAAGAGGTTTTGCCTCTTACCGACGAATCAATGATCAGCCTATACGTCTCGTTCGGATGAAGAAGAGCATCTACGGAAGGCGTGATAACGATCCGGTTGAATAAGACCTGCACGATGAAATCGTTCATACGCTCTCCCGAGCCGTTCAGGACGAACACATTCTCGCCATAACGAACCGAGGACTCGTCGATGTAAGCGAAATTACTGCTTCCCGCGGCGAGCTGCAGACTAACTCCCAGCGGGGCGTTGCCCCGAAGCAAGGTCCGCGCCGGCAGCTCGCGCAAGCTCCATTCCGACTTCCAAGCTTCCAGCCTTTCTTGGAATCGACCGCCTTCGCTGCCCTCTAATACAGCTTCGCTTAAGCTTTGCGGCTCATATGCCGAAGAAGAGCCCGAAGGCGCGGCGAAAGTCAACGCGCCGTACCCGAATTCGATATCCCGGCCGGGAGTGCCGAGATCGATCGCGAATTTCCGAAGCTCCCTGCGAAGCTGCGCGTTCGTCATCGATGGATATTTCTGCATCAAGAGGGCAACCATACCCGTAACATGAGGCGCTGCCTGCGATGTGCCGGAAGCCTGGGCGTAGCCGTCCGTGCCGTTCTCGTTCACGTAAGTCGAGATGATATCGACGCCGGGCGCAGCTGCTTCGACCTCAGCGCCGACGGAAGAGAAGTCGCCGCGCGAATTCCAGCGGCTGATGGCGCCTACCGCGATGACGCTGTCGTATTTGGCCGGGTAATAGACGGTATACGTGCTGAGCGGCACGTCTACCTGATTGTTGCCGGACGCGGCGATTACGACGATACCCTCGGCGTAGGCGCGGTCGACCATCTCCCTTATAAGAGGGGAGTCCTCGGGCGAGCCCAGCGACAGGTTAATGATATCCATGCCATGCTCGATGCTCCATTCGAGCGCTTCGAGCAGATCCTGAAGCGTGCCGTTCCCGCTTGCATCCATGGACTTGACGGCGTACAGCTCCGCGTCCGGGGCGATGCCCACCATGGCTTCGCCGTTGCGCCTCGCCGCGATGATGCCCGCTACATGCGTGCCGTGGCCGTTGTCATCGGCGAAATCGCCGGTATAGTCGACGGTCGAGACGCCGCCCGCGATCGTTAATTCGCGGTGAGGGTGGATGCCGGTATCGATTACGGCGATCTTCACGCCAGCGCCGGTAAACCCGGCGCTCCACATAGGCGCAGGCTGAATCGCCTGGAAGCCCCACTGGGACTGCTCGGCCTGCTCCGCGGCCGGATGAAGCCCGGTTTCGACCGCGCGGAACAGCCGGTTAGGCTCGATGTAAGCGATGTTTGGGTCGTTCGCGAGCTCGGCGAGCTCCTGGCCTGTTGCCGATGCGGCCACAGCCGGTATGATGTCGAACTCGTGCGATACATCCGAGCTGTCCTCGAGGATCGCGGCCTTGCCTTCTTCGTTTTTGTAAACGACAATCACCTCATGCTGAGTCGCTCCGGGAGACGCGCCGGCAGATGCCCATTGCGTCGGAAGCGCCAGCGACAGCAGGACAACTGATAAGATGGATTTAATATATATGGATGAGAGTGTCATGCGGAGTCTCCTTCTCTTCTGGATGTGGTTCGTGGCTTGTAAGAGAAAAAGAATCTATCATTTACGACTTGATAGATTTACAACGTTAATAGACTTCCTATTGTATATCGGCTCATGAGAGGGCCAGGTTGAGAGTCTGAGACTGGAACCTTCTCCCGATTCTTTCGTCTATAAGGGAAATGCTCGAAAGAGGTGATGGCGATGAGCCGGCGATTACCGCGATTACTAGCGGCCGCGATGCTGATTATCCTGCTGAGCGCATGCGGATCAGACAAGACGGAAGAACCGATGGGCACGATGCCTCCGGCGCTCGCGGAGAAGATGGCGGAGCCGAAGCTGGTGCACAAGGATGATCTATTCGAGATGAAGCTGAACATCGGCAGAACGGAGTTTAAGACTGGAGAGCCTATCGAGCTATCGGCTTCGCTTACTTATATCGGCGAAGAGGAATCCATTACGGTGTGGGGACCGGGGACTAGAGTCGTTTTTGCTATAACCGACGGCAAGGACTTCGATATGGATGGAGCAACCACGCTGGAGCTGGCTTCGCACGAATTGGCGCGCGGAGAGACGTTCGAATATCCGTTCGAGAAAAGCGGCGGCTTCGGGGCGGATGATCCGGATGCGGCCTTCTGGAAGAAGTTCTACGCGGAGAAAGAGCTTCGGCTCCCGGCGGGCACCTATTTGATCAGCGCGGTATGCAACTTCTCCCTGACGGAGGAAGTGGTGGACAGCGATTACAGGGGCGAAGTGTATACGACCGTTACGGTGACGGAGTAGCGGACTCGTGACACTCTGCAAAAAAAAAAAAGAACTCCCATCCGCGACCGGATGGGAGGTTCTGCTCTAGAAATCTAATCGTTCTTCTGCTCCGCGATAATCATCCACAGCACGCCGAACTTATCCGTCAGCTCGCCGAGGAATATGCCGAACGGCTGGAGCTCGAACGGATATTTGACTTGGCCGCCCTCCGCCAGGTTCGCGAATGCTTTCTGCGCCTCGGCTTCGGACTGGAATTCAAGGGAGAGGTACATGCCCGTCCCGTATTGGAACGGCTCCATCGCGTCGGCCATAAATAGGTTGCCGCCGGGAACGGCTAGGCACATATGCATGATCTTGTCCTTATATTCGTTCTCTGCGCCCATCCCTTCGCCATGGGTAAGGGAGGACACAACCTCGCCTCCGAGGGCCTCAACGTAAAACTTCGCTTGCGCAGTTGCGGACAACGTCCGGTTAGAGCTGCGTCTATTTGTTAAAAAAACCACTTGACCTTCACGTTACGTAAAGGTGTACCTTTGAGATGTCGGGAGGGAAGCGTATGGAGTATACGGTGCAAAAACTGGGGAAGTTAGCGGGAATCAGCACGAGAACGCTGCGGTTCTACGACGAGATCGGGATTCTTAAGCCGGCAAGAATCAACTCGTCGGGGTACCGCATCTACGGTCAGGCGGAGGTCGACAGGCTGCAGCAGATCCTGTTCTACCGGGAGCTTGGGGTCGGCCTCGAGCAGATCAAGTCCATTATGACGGATCCCGCGTTCGACGGCGTGCTGGCGCTTAGGACCCATCGCGAACAACTCCTCGACAGAAAAAAGCAGCTCGAGCTCCTAATCCACAATGTGGAGAACACGATTGCTTTACACGAAGGGAGAATCGCCATGTCGGATGAGCAGAAATTCGAAGGCTTCAAGAAGCAGATAATCGAAGATAACGAGAAGAAATACGGGAAAGAAATTCGCGAGAAATACGGGGACGAGACGGTCGACCAATCGAACGCCAAGCTCCAAAGCATGACGAAGGAGCAGCACGACGCGGTCACGAAGCTGAACGAAGAGCTGACGGCTACGCTTGCGCAGGCGTTCCAAGGCGGAGACCCCGGCTCGGAGCTGGCTCAGAAAGCGGCCGACCTTCACCGCCAGTGGCTCATGTTTTATTGGAAGGATTACAGCAAGGAAGCACATGCGGGACTTGGGCGGATGTACGTCGAAGACGAACGCTTCAGGGCGTACTACGACGAGAAGCAGCCGGGAACGGCGGAGTTTCTGAGAGACGCGATCCTCATCTACACGGGGATGCAAGAATAAGGTTTGCGAGGACCGCGGCGGCGGGTTCGGCTTAGGCTGGACCGCTGCCGCGGTCCCTTTTATTTATCGGGCTTCCAGCAATAGGGCGGTGGTGCTTGGGAATTATGAATGTGGGACTTTTTTCTTATAAAGAGCTAATGGGTTGCGTGAATTGTTCCGATATCATATTCGTACCAATAATCGGAATAAGGAGCTCAACCATGAACTTATCACCAGGAAAAAAACTGATCCTTATGACAGCTCTGCTAGCCACGGCCGTCAGTCCCATGTCCGCTTATGCGGGGAATACTTCGTACACAGCGGTCCCTTATTTAAATGAACAAACGACGGACGCCGTCCAGAGGCAGCTTCTTCACGGAGACGCGGAGGGCCTGCGCCTAGGAGATGTAATGAGCCGCGCGGAATTTGCCGTGATGGTGGCGCGAATATTTGAGCTGGATGTCCCCGAGGTTACGACAAGCTCCTTCCCGGACGTTCCCGCAAGCCACTGGGCTGTGCCTGCGATCGAATTGTTGAAAAGCCAAGGCTGGATGATCGGAACGGGCAGCGCGTTTCTGCCGGAGTCCCCGATTACAAGGGAGCAAGCCGCGCATGTATTGGCACGGGCTCTTGGATTGGTCGAGCCTTCGATGGGAAGCGGCGCATCCGAGCCAAGCGATCTGGAAACAGCGAGCGACTGGGCGAAGCTAAGCCTGCGGAAAGCGGTCGAAGCGGGACTGCTGAACATAGAAGAGGACGGCATCCGTCCGCATCAGACGATGACAAGAGAGGAAACGGCTAATCTGGCCGTGTTCGCATCGAACTTGCTTCCTCTGACGATTGAAGGGTTCGAGGACGGCCGCGTAACGTTGTCGGGTCTTACTTTCGAGACGGCTGAGGATTTGTCGGGTCTCTTCGACGAGAGCAACAGCGCCGTGCTGATCGGTTCTAAGCTGACGGGGGTTATACGCGACGGGCATATTAAAAGCATTAACGAGCTTCGTCTTCTGGTTCCAGGGCATGCGCCTGAGGAAGGAGAAGCAGAGTTTGCTGGCAATCTCGTGCTCGATGGGAAAGGCGCCGTCATCGCCGGCAGCGTAAGAGCCGATGCGGATTTCTTGACGGTCCGCAATCTGACCGTGCAAGGCGACTTCGAGGTTGCGGCGGGTGCGGCGCACGACTTCTATAGTGAAAATGTTGTTGTCGAAGGCGACACGATCGTGAACGGCGGCGACGAGCATACGGTCGTGTTCAACAACGTCAGTCTTGGGAATGTCGGCGTCAATAAGCCCGAAGTGCGGATTCAAGCCATAGGGAATACGAAAGTCGGCGAGATTGTCGTGAATGCCAATGCCACAATCGAGGCGGATTCGGGCGTCAAAATTCCAAAGCTTACGCTTGGCGAAGGAGCCAAGCAAGTGGAAATCAACGCGCCGGTCGGCACGCTCGACGTGCTGAACTCGAACGCGAAATTGAAGCTCGGACAGAACGCGCAAATCGACAAAGTCATGCTGCCTGACTCGATCTCCGCTAACGACATCATTGAAAACTTCGATCAGATCAAGAATAAGATTTCGAATATAAACGGCGCTCCGGTACAGCAGCCTGCGTATAACCCGCCTCCGGCACCGACGCCTCAGGCTGCCGTGAATCGTACGGAGCTGAACTTTGCGTTATTGACTGCAAATATTGCGCGTAATGTAACGGCTAGTCAATATGTGGTTGTGACACTCCCTCAAGGTGCAGCTTTCAATGAGCTCGATCAAGCGATCGCGGCAGCTGAGGTGGCGAAAGACAACGAGAGCCTCGATCAGGCGGGCGTGGATGCGGCGGTTGATGCGCTCCAATCGGCAACTGATACGTTCAACGTTTTTTTTATGAAAGAAGGGCTGGGCGCAGCCATTGATTCAGCGATTGCGCTTGCACGTACAGCTAGCGAGAATACCGGGGAGGCCCCAGGCAATTACCCGCTTTCTGCTTTCGGAGCGCTGGAAACGGCACTCGCCGCGGCAAATGGGGCTAAGAACGACCCGGCGGCGACCGTAGCGACATTGGACGCCGCGCTCGATGCTTTGAATCGAGCGGTGACGACCTTCCGAGAATCGGTGGTCAAACCTGCGGAAAAAACAGAATTGGCTATAGTGATTGCAGAGGCAGACAGGTGGCTGGCCGTTGCCGGATTCGGTTCGGAATATATAAGTCGATTGACGAATGCACGCAATGCCGCAGCCGGAGTGAATAATGATCCGGATGCAACGCAATCTGAAGTTAACAATGCATGGGGACATCTGAGTAATGAGATCATCGTTTATCGAGCTTCCGATCCTCCTCTTGGTCAACTAGAGCTCTAAAATCGACTCGAACTCCATACGTTTCATCGATGATCCACTTCATCGATGACGCGTATGGGGTTCCTTTTTTTTACATCTTACAAACTTGTAATCTTTAGAATTTGTTCATGTCACTCATTTCGATTGATTCAATCCGCATACTTGTACTACACTAGCATAGGGAAATGTTTCCCGAGTAGGCTGCCCAAGGCGGCTGCAGAAAGGCGGATAAGTAAACATGCAGGATTTTATCAGCGCTATCATATTAGGCATTCTGGAAGGTTTGACGGAATTTCTGCCCGTATCGTCGACGGGGCATCTGATCTTGGCCGGCGATCTGCTAAATTTCGAGGGAGACGCGGCGACGACATTCAAGATCGTCATTCAGCTCGGCGCGGTCATGGCCGTCCTGATCCTCTATTGGAAGAGGTACATGGACATTCTGAAGGATTTAGCCAGCTTAAAATTTAAGGTGCCGAACAAATTAAACGTTGTTCACATGGTGCTGGCGATGATTCCGGCCCTCATTGTGTATCTGCTCTTCAACGACTACATAAAAAGCGTCTTGTTCGGATCTGCTCCCGTCCTGATCAGCTTGATTCTCGGCGGTATCCTCATGATCGTCGCGTCTAGAGCGAAGCGCAAGGTGACGGCGGAGGAGACGGACAACATCTCCTACAAGCAAGCGTTCGGCATCGGCTTGTTCCAATGCTTGGCGCTGTGGCCGGGCTTCTCGCGTTCAGGCGCGACCATCTCCGGGGGCATGCTGCTCGGCACGAGCCAGAAGGCTGCGGCGGACTTTACGTTCATTATCTCCGTTCCCGTCATGATGGGCGCGACGGTGCTGGATATGTACGACAGCCGTCATCTTCTGACGTCGGATAACTTGCTGCTGTTCCTCATCGGCTTCGTAGCGGCGTTTATCGTGGCTATGATCGCAGTCGTGACGTTCCTGAAGCTGATCAAACGCATCAAGCTGGAATGGTTTGCGTATTACCGGTTCGCTCTGGCTGCGGTCTTTTATTTCTTTGTTATTCGCTAAAAAATAGTTAGGGCAACTCCCTCTCGCTTACGAACGTCTATGTGTAGTAGACGTTGAGCAAATGCGAGGGGGAGTTTTTTATGTGGAAAAGCAAGTCCTGGCGGGTGCTGTTGGGCGCCTTCTTGTTGTCGCTGACAACGGTTCTGGTGCCGACGGGGGCAAGCGCGGCCTCGAATGACGTTACCGTTGCTGTGAACGAGGGATCGGCCGTAGAATTCCGGAATGCTCCATTTCTACTGAATGGATCGGCTTATCTGCCGTTGCGGGAAACCGGAGCGCTGCTCGGCAGCGCCACGACATGGATCTCGGACGGGAGACGCATCGTAATCCAGAATCCCGAGATGAGAATCGAGCTGGCTCTCGGGAGCAAGCAGGCGAAGATCAACGGCAAAACGCACGAGCTGCGAGTGGTTCCATACAACAAGAACGGCACGGTATACGTTCCGGTGCGTTTCGTTGGCGAGGCCTTCGGGGCGACAGTGAAGTGGGACGGGAAGCAGCGCCGCGTCAATCTGGGCTTCGAAGCCAAGTACATCACGGCAGCTGAAGGGCCGACGGTATATTGGCTGAACAGACAGTCCGGCGAGCTGTATCTCGCGGAGCAGGAGGAGCCGGTGAAGCAAGTAGCGGATACGAATGGCGAAGTGCTCGATATCGGCGAGTTCACCGTTGATCCACTATCGGAGGACGTTCACGTCCTGAAGCTTCACGACAACTACGGAGAGCCGCATATCCACGATAATATTTACAAAATGGTGCTGGTCCAAGATCAGCTCAAGCTGGAAACGAAGGTCTATTACGGCTTTCAATCGATTCGCACCCTGGATCGATCAGCAGAGGGGAACGCTCTGTTAATGGACGGCGCGATTTTGTACGAAGTCAACCCCGACGGAGTGATCGAGGCGGAGCATGATCTGCAGGAGATGACGGGGTACGAAGACGCTTCGTTCCAAGTCGAATGGTATGATGCGGAGTATATGGTCGTCCGGCCTTCGACTACCGGCTGGCTTACGTTGATCGACAGGGAGACTGGCGCAACGACAAAGCTGATGGAGGAGTTGCTTACCGCCGAGCAGGTCGGGATTTATGAATCGCTGGACAAACTGAATACGGAGTTCCGCGATTGGGACGGACTCAAGGTGCTGGGGCGCGAAGGCGATGCGCTGAAGCTTGAACATTATTATTTTGTAGGGGGGCTGACGACAGAGTTCTCCTACGATTTAGCGAAGCGCTGACAGGCTCTATTCTCTCAGGGCGGCCAATCCTCGATACTCGCTTGACCCTCACATTAATGTCATGGTTTATACTGAGGGTACCCCTTCGAAGGAGGCATGCCGATGCGAATCGGAGAGCTTGCCGAACGAACCGGGGCGAGCATTCGCTCGATCCGGTATTACGAGCAGCAGGGCCTGCTGGCGTCCGTCCGTCTGGCCAACGGATACCGCGAGTACACTTCGCTTGCCGAGGAGCAGGTTCGCACGATACAGCTTTATTTGCAATTGGGTTTGACGACCGAGCAGATCGCAGGTTTCTTGAACTGCGTGCTGCAGAGCAAAGAAGCCTTCTGCGAAAATGTGCTGCCGGTGTACGAGAGGAAGCTGGCCGAGATTGACGATCAGATCCGGCTGCTCGCGAGCATCAAGTCCAACCTGGAGGACCGGGTCCGGTCGATCCTGGAAGAACGGAGGAAGAGCGAGGATGAGTGTAAAACCTGTGAATAGCGCCACCTTCAAGCCGGCAATCCGCGAGAAGGGCGTAACCCTGGCGGAGTTCGGCGCGGTCTGGTGCCCGCCGTGCAAGACGCTGCTGCCGATTCTGCACGATCTTGCCGACAGCTATGGGGAGTCGGTATCTGTACTGCAAGTGGATTGCGACGAGTCGCCCGACCTTGCCGGCGAATTCGGCGTCATGTCGATGCCGACGGTCATCGTGTTCCGCGACGGAGAGCCCGTCGAGAGGCTTGTCGGTCTCCGGCCAAGAAGCCTGTACGAGCAGATCATCGAACGAAATATGGCGGTTGTTTAGTCCCGCGAGTAGAAGAGAAGCCCTGGCGTCCGCGCCAGGGCTTCTCTCCCGTTAGCGTCCAAAGAAAATAAAGTAATAGACTGCTTCCGCTTCATTAATGGGCAGTTTCATCAAACCACTACACTGCAGGATTTGCCTAACGGAACTGACAGACGTTATTCGCTAGATTTCAGGTGGTTTGTGGCTCCTTACGGAACTGAACGACGTTATTTGCACCTTTTTAATGGTGGAGAAGGGCCAATCGGATGAATAAGAGCGTACAGTTCCGTAAGAATCCAAAAATGCGGTTTTTAGCTCAAATAGCGTCCGTCAGTTCCGTTAGCAACGTGAGTCTTCGGCGAGATGGCCACTCCGCTAACGGAGAACAAGAGCGTAGCGGTGGACCACGATCCATTGCTTTTTGTTCGTTTAACTCTGGCCATTGAACAAACGGGCAGAATAGCAGGACGCCAGCTCACAACGTTTTTTATACAAAAAAGGTAATTGGTATCGATGTCTCGAATGTTACAAGCTATTATTATAAATTCATGTAATGGGGAGATATTATGTTCTTTCAAGAATGGTATGACAAACTCGATTATGAAAAAAGGTCTTTGGCAGATGTATTTATTAATAAGGTCAAAAAAATGAATGCTAACGCAGATGAAAATGATGCATTAGCAGTTGCTTATGCAGAGCTTGAGGAAGATTCGCCTGCACTGTCAGAATATAGGTTTGTTCATTATTTAAAAAAGAGCCTAAGTGAATACGATAGTGACCCCGAAAATCGCGCAATATCGATGGCTAAGAATGGTTATCCTATCATAAAAGATACAGTTCAAAAGATTAACGACGCTGGAATTACTGGTCAAGAGCTGATGACATTACTCAAAGTTTTCCATTATGAAGGAATTATGGACACGTTCTACCGCTTTGAACATACATATATGGATGATTTAAATGATTCGGAATATCCTTCATTTGCAATTTCTGAAATAGGAACAGATGGAGAGCTCACTGGGCGAATAGTGAATGTGTATGGATGGTTATCATATTTGAATCCGGACAAATAATAATAAATTAAGTAACGTAAATACGTTAGTTTATCAATCTAGGAGCAGACTGCCACCGTGACAGCTGCTCCTTTTGTCGTTAAGCTAAAGGGCAGCATTCAATAGAAATTAACCGTTAGTCCAATGTATTCTATAATTGAAGGACAATCAGTTTAAGTCTGGGAGGTTAGAAATGAAGGTCAAACGTATCGTCGCCAATATCAATACGAAGGATATCGCAGCCGCTAAATGCTTCTACCAGGATGTGCTCGGCCTTGATTTAATGATGGACCATGGTTGGATTAGAACTTATGGTTTAGACGAGGAGATGAGCATTCAAATAAGTTTCGCCTCACAGGGAGGCTCAGAAACGCCTACGCCTGATCTATCGATTGAGGTCGATGATCTCGATGCTACTTTAGAAAGCATGAAGAGATCTGGATTCCCGATAGAATATGGACCAATCGATGAGCCTTGGGGCGTTCGACGATTTTATGTCCGCGACCCGTTTGGTAAGCTTATCAACATCCTCTCTCATGAACACGGATACACTGGCGGCCAATCGTAAAGGGACGCTGGTTTGTTAATGCACCGGAGAACGATAGCACCATGACATGATGGCAGCCGGCTACGATGGGCTGCCTTTGTTTGTTGAAGTAACGGCAAGATAACGAAAATCATTAAGTGAATACGCTATTGAAGATTTTGTCACGATGTCGATCCAATCCAGTGCCATTCGTCGTTTCTATAGAAGGCAGGAAATTAGCCATATAAAGAACTAATGCCCTTAACAAAGGAGACTCATATGATGCAGACGGTAATCTCGAAGGACGGAACGCGAATCGCTTATGACAAAACGGGGAAGGGACCCGCGCTTGTTCTCGTGGCGGGAGCGTTCAGCTATCGGAAGTTCCCGCAGCAAGTGCAGCTGGCGAAGCTGCTCTCGGAGCAATTTACGGTATACAGCTACGATCGTCGCGGACGCGGCGACAGTGGAGACGCAGGCAGCTACGAGATAACGCGAGAGATCGAAGACTTGCAGGCGATCATCGACGAGGCCGGCGGCTCCGCCTGCGTGTGGGGGCTCTCATCGGGTGCGGTGCTCGCCTTGCAGGCGGCGGCAAGCGGGGTAAGGATGACGAAGCTGGCGTTGCACGAGCCGCCGTTCGTGGTCGATGCGGAGGGGCATCTGCCGCCGGCGGACTTCACGCAGCGCGTGGCGGAGCTGATCGCTGACGGCAATCGGGCAGGGGCGATCAAATATTTTATGACACAAGGCATGGGGGCTCCGTCCTTCGTCGTGAGCATGATGCGCGTCATGCCAGGTGTCTGGTCGAAGCTTATGGCCGTAGCCCATACGCTGCCTTACGACGCCGCTCTGCTGCATGGCTACAACGAGGGGAGGCCGCTTCTGGCCGGGCAATGGAGTCATATGGCGGTACCGACGCTCGTGCTCGAGGGAACGGAGAGCCCGATATCTCTGCGGAACGGGGCCAAGGCTTTGGCACAGGCGCTCCCGAATGCGAGGCTGCTGAGCAAGCGGGGACTTGGCCATACGAAGCAGTTGAATGCGAAGCTGATCGCAAACGAGCTGCGGTCGTTTTTTGGCGGGGAAGTCTGAAGAGTCGTAACGCCTAACGGGACTCACAGACGTTATTCCCTAGATTTCGGGTGCTTCCGTCAGAATCACCGAATACGGGTTTTAAGGGCAGATAAGGTCTGTGAGTTCCGTTAGCGGATTGAGTCAGGCGAAAAAATGGAATTCTACGGCTTACCGGTGTTTGCGCTCAGCAATGTTTCCGATACAAATCCGTCGATCTGCGCATCATACTCAGCCCATGCATAAACCAAGTTCTCGATGATTAGCTTAGGGATCGGCCATGCATCGACGGCAGCGCGGACGAAAGCTTGACTTGCACTCCACACCTCGCCAGCCTGAACGAAATCTTCGTCGGATTGAAAGGATACCGGTCCCCATTCGTTACCGCGCACTCCGCATATGAACCGCCACTGTCCTTCGACATCGGCGTGATGATAATAGACGAGGTGTGGATTCAGCGGCATCAAAGCCCGCTGCAGCGATTCGGTAAAGTTTTGGAGTTGGGTGATATTCATACCTTGCAGATGCGAGACGCTGACGACGTCCTGAAATAGGACGCTTTCCATAATGACAACGTCCTCGGGACTGCCGAGTTGCTCCTCGACGAATCGGTCGTATCGGTCAAGGATCTGCCGGATGAAGGCGTCGGCGCCTTCGACGGTATCCAACGCATAGTACTGCTCCATGGGCGGTAGCAGGGGGTGATTCTCTTCCAGCTCGAGCAAGCATTTTACGCGCACGCCTTGCGTTGTCAGCTGGTTATGAATGCGGATTGCTGCCGTCGTTTTGCCGGAGCCAGGGATGCCGTCGATAATAAGTAATCGTTTTGAAGATTTGACGGTTGAAAGACTTCGATTATCGTTCATTATAAAGCCTCCTAAGATTAGTCTATCGATTTTGTCGTCAGCATGACCCACCTGCGCATACTGTCCCAATCCAGCTCGAACCCGAACGTCTCCACAATGAATCGGATAGGAACCATGGTGTATTCATCCTCAAATCATATAGACCTGAGTTACTGGGAAATGTTGCAATTGTATTTGGGGATTTCTTAAACAAATCAAAAGGCGGGGCTTATTCGGCTGAAAAAGTCGGATAGGACCCGCTTTTCTATATAAAGCCAGTCATCGTGAGCAGTGGCATGCCGGATCAAGGAATGTGTTTTTCTTGCGTTTCGCACGCAAATCTTTGCGGCTTGCCGGTTATTGTTTGCGCGTTCGGGCCTCTCGAAATTCGTTAAGATGAAGACATAACAACTTAGCATAACGGATGAACCTAACAATACGGGAGGCCCAAAAAACATGATTCAATTATCAAAGGTGTCCAAGGTTTTCGCCTTGGAAGCGGGAGCATTCACCGCCCTGAAAGATACCGATCTCCATATCGGAAGAGGAGAGTTTATCGCCATAATGGGACCCAGCGGTTCCGGTAAAAGCACGATGCTCCAGCTGCTAGGCGGGCTTGACCTTCCTTCGGCAGGCCAAGTGTCGGTCGACGGCGTGGCGCTGAACAAACTGAACGAGAAAGAGCGCACGTTGTTCCGCAGGACGAAGGTAGGCTTCGTCTTCCAGAATTATCAGCTGCTCCCGATGATGACGGTCGCGGAAAACGTCGCGCTTCCGCTCGCGGCCAACAGGGCTCCCAAGGAGGAAATTAAAGATACAGTCAACCGGTTGCTTAGGGAAGTGGGCCTGGAGGATAAAGCATCGCGTTTTCCTTCTCAACTAAGCGGCGGCCAGCAGCAACGCGTAGCCATTGCGAGGGCACTGGCCATGAAGCCTAGACTGATTCTGGCAGACGAGCCAACAGGCAACCTGGACCGCAAAACCGGAGAAGGCGTCCTGCAGCTGCTTACGAGGCTTAACCGGGAAGAACAGATAACGATCGTCATGGTCACGCATGACGAGGATGCGGCCAAGGCAGCGAGTCGGATCATCCAGATCCGCGACGGCGAGGTTGTGCAGTCGACAGAGGGGGTACTGGCATGAATCTGTGGCTGATCGCTTGGCGCAATCTCAAGCGTCGCAAGCTTCGCACATTCCTTACGATCTTCTCGATCGTAATCGGCGTCGCCTCCGCGCTCGCCGTCATGACGTCCGTAGACTCGGCGAAACGTGCCTTTCCCCTCTACCTGAAGGCTGCCTTCGGCAAAGCCGACTTTACAATCAATGGAACCGATGCCTACTTCGAGCAAGAACTTCTGCAGGACGTACAGGGTGTGGGTGGAAGCACCGCCATCGCGTTGCTCAAGGAGAACACGAAGCTTCACAGTGAAAAGAAGGGTTTGTCTGCGATCCAGAAGCGGGTCGATCTCACCGGTTTCAGCCGACTCGATACCGATCTTACGAATTTCAAAGTGAAGGAGGGTAAATTAACCGATGGCGGCGCTGTCATTACGGACCGAACGGCGAAGGCTTGGAATGCCAAGGTCGGAGATACGATTACATTCGATACCGACGAAGGAAGCCGTACCATTCGCATATCGGCTATCGTAGGCTATACGGTCGAGCTGATGGGCCCTTCTAGCTGGACAATGGCGAAGTACCATCCGTGGTCGGTCGCGATTCCCCTCCCCATCATGCAGGAGTGGTTCGGACTCAGCGGCAAGATTCAAAACATTCAAGTAAAAGCCGAGCAATCAGGCGACATGGCGGCTATTGGCCGGCAGCTTGACGAGCTGACCCGCAGCCATGGCGACATCTACGCCCAGCCGGTCGTCGTGGATTACAAGACCCAATTCAAAGAGTTGAATACCTATTTCCTTCTCTTGTATTTGGCGGGGTTTCTTGGAGTAGCGCTCGGTGCCTTTATTATCTTTAATACCCTGATCGTTAGCGTTCAGGAGCGCAAGCAGGAATTCGCCGCTCTGAAGACGATTGGATATACGCCGCGCCAGCTCCGTGCTTTTGTCTTGTATGAGGTGTGCCTGCTAGCCGTCATTGGAACGTTGATCGGTCTCGTGCTCGGCTGGGGCCTTGCACAATTGCTCCAAATGGTCATCTTCATGGTCTTCGGAATTCATGACCAGGGGACGCTCGATCTGGCGAAGGGACTACTCGTAGCTATTCCGGCAGGCACGATCGTTCCGTTAATCGCCGCCCTCTATCCGGTTCGCCAGGCGGGCAAGGTTAGCGTCGTCGCCTCTCTTAAAAGCCATGATGCGGCAAGCAACGGCAGCAAGTCGCCGCGCAAATGGCCCGCGTTGGCCGGCGGGGTGCTCATGCTGTCCGCGTTCTTCATCAAAAGCTTGCTTCTATTTGTGCCCTTTCTGCTCGGCGCAGTTTTGGTTTTCCCCTTCCTGTTCGATCTGATCAATCGTCTCATCCGGCCCCTCTATCGTTCTGGCCTCGGGTTCAGCGGCGCGATGGCCTCGCGCAATTTGAGCCGCAGCCGCGGCCGGACTACGATGACCTCCGTTGTCCTCTGCTTGGGTATTGCGATGATCTTGCTGATGAGTTCGCTTAATAGCGCGCTGATTCAGTCTTTCGAGAAGGTTATTCATGCTACCTACGGGGGAAACCTGGATGTCCATCTGCATCACATCGAGGACACGGACCTACAGCAGCTGAGGGAAATCAAAGGGGTAGCGGGTGCGGAAACCTATCCGCTGCATACCGCGATATGGACTTTAAACGGAGAGAAACGTCAGCTGTCCGTCTATGGCGCAGGGGAGGCATGGATCGACAGCTTCCCATTGTTCACGGTTCAAGAAGGAAGTCCGGGCGATCTGCTTGGCAAGCTGCGCGATGATGAAGTCGTCCTCGATCAGATCGCGTTCGGAGCATGGGGCGGACGCGTCGGCGATCGCGTTGTGCTCGACACGCCGGAGGGAGTTCGTGAATTCCAAGTCGTTGCAGTTGTCGAGACGATGAAGAACAACGGATATGGCGCGTTTATGCGCAAGTCGCAATTCCAAAAGGTATTCGGCATCAAATACGAAAAGAATGCGCTTATCCTCAAGGATGAATCGGTGACGCCGCTCCAGCTGCGCGAGCGGATATTCGAGCGGTTCGGCTCGCGAATTGAAGAAATGTTCGGTCCGGAGGACTGGGTTAGCGTCATTGGCGCCTCCTATACAGGCTCCTTCTCCATAATCAATTTCCTGGTGGGGCTATCTATCTTGATCTCGGGTATCGGTATTGCAAATACGCTGCTAATGAACATTATGGAACGAATACGGGAGCTCGGTATGATGCGAGCCGTCGGCGTAACGCGGCGCCAAGTGGTTCGCATGATCCAGCTCGAAGGCATCGGGATGGGTCTCACAGCCACCATCTCCGGGTGCGTGCTGGGGACCATGCTTATTTACATGACATCCTCATTCATGGAGATCCGCTCGCTCACCTTTGCTTTCGGTATTTCCTGGGTTATTCTTCTGGTTATTTTCTTGTTCGGCTTGTTGGTCAGCCTGATCTCCAGTCTGGGGCCGGCGGCCCGGGCAGCCAAAACTCCATTAAGCGAGGCGTTGCGTTATGAATAAACGAGTTTGGTTATTGCTGCTCATCTGTTTTCTTCTAGCAGGCTGCGCCTCGAATCCGTCATGGGAGGAGGAGCAGCTGGAAGAGACCAGCAACCGATTGCTGGACGGCGACGTCGAGGCTTTCTGGACGGTAAATCTTGATTCGCCGTCCGGCCCTTCCGATGAGGATGCTACGATTCGTCTTGACCTCAAGAAGACGGATGGGTCGCCCCTTCAGGAGTTTGATATCCATCACGAGAAAATGCTTCACCTGATGGTCATAAGTGATGATTTATCCTATTTTAATCACATCCACCCACTCAATAAGGGGAACGGCCGATTTGAAATCGAGAACCGCTTTCCTGCCGGCGGGAAATACCGATTAATCGCTGACTTTAAGCCGACTGGGGGAGACAGCATGACCAAGATGGAGTGGGTTACCCTTGCGGGGGCGCCTACGCCAGCCGAGCCAATTATTCCTGATAAAAGTTTGACGAAAGAAGCAGACGGAGTAGCTGTCGACTTGAAGATCGCGAACTTGGCTTCCGACGCCAGCACAACGCTGACCTTTACGCTGACGGATCGCTCTACCGGTCAGTCGGTCGTCGACCTTCAGCCCTATTTGGGCGCAATCGGCCACGTCGTCGTTCTGTCAGAGAACGGGGAGCAATATGTGCACGTCCATGCGAACGGCGAACAGGGTTCGGGTCCTGAGGCAGTCTTCGAAACAACGTTCCCGGGCACGGGCATTTATAAAATTTGGGCGCAATTCCAGAGGCTGAATCGCGTGTTCACCGTATCCTACGTAGTCGATGTTCCGTTGGAGGCGTCCGGTGAGTAATCGCCGTTAGGCCCGCCAATAAAGATAGAGAGAGGTGTAGAAGTTCATGGTTTCAAAATCGTTTTTTTTCAATCGCTTTATCCAATCCATTCTCTTGTCTGGCGTGTTCCTGCAGCTTGGTATTTGGATTCGGAACTTCGCGATCCTGCTCTTCGTCACGGAGCTGACGGATAAGGATCCGGTTTCCATTTCAATGATTTCCGTTGCCGAATATGCGCCTATCTTTGTCTTCTCCTTCATTGGAGGAGCATTCGCCGACCGGTGGAGACCAAAGCGCACAATGGTCGTCTGTGATCTACTGAGCGCGGCATCCGTTTTCGTCGTCCTGCTTGCCTTAATCTACGGGGGGTGGCAGGCCATCTTCTTCGCCACTTTGGTATCTTCGATTCTCTCCCAGTTCTCACAGCCAGCAGGCATGAAGCTGTTCAAGCTTCACGTGCCGGCCTCTCAGATCCAGATGGGAATGTCCATGTACCAGACGATCCAGGCAGTCTTCATGATTCTAGGTCCAATGCTAGGTACGCTCGTGTTCTTCCGCTTCGGCATTCAGACCGCAATCATCATTGTGGGCATTTGCTTCCTCTTGTCGGCTGTCGTGCTGACCGGGCTTCCGAAGGATGGAGAAGCGCATCCGGCGCAGCCAACCGGCATAACACAGGACCTCAAGTCCGGCTTGCATTACGTTATGGGCAACAAGATCTTCCTTTACATGGCAAGCTTCTTTCTAGCTGCGGGATTGGCTCTCGGTTTGATCAATCCGCTCGGCATATACGTGGTAACGGAGCATCTTGGTCTCAAAGCGGAACAGCTGCAGTGGTTCACGGCTATGAATGGAGCTGGCATGATTCTCGGCGGGATGCTCGTGATGGGATTGTCTAAGCGAATGCCGCCTCGCGTTATGCTGATGATCGGTTTTGTCTGCAGCAGCGCGGCGGTGGCCGTAGTCGGCACGACGAGCGTGACGGGAATTGCCTTTGCGGCGCAATTCGCCGCGGGTCTCCTAGTTCCCTTTATCCACATCGCCTGCCAAACGATGATGATGAGCCATGCGGAGGAAGGCTATGTTGGGCGGGTCACCGGGATTTTGAGTCCCCTCTTTACAGGAGGGATGGTTCTGACCATGAGTATCGTCGGCGTTCTTAAAGCGAGTCTTCCGCTGACGGTTCTGTACGCGATTGCAGCGGCACTATTCATTGCCGGCGCGATTGGCGTGCTGCCGCTGCTGCGTCACAAGCAACCTACGCACTCTGTGGCAACCCATGCCGCAGGGTTCCATCATTGATTAGGGCTGGCGACCATTGGGATGTTTAATATCAGGAACCCCGGCATCTTTTGATATTTGCGGGGTTTCTCGTTTTTTTTGCGCGCTGAAAATGAGGGTTTTCGTTATAATTGAGGCGAGAGACAGGATGATGATGGGAAGAGGAGGAGAGGCGCATGACGGAGAAACGGAAGGACGATCGGGTGTTCAACAGGCAAGAGATGTTTCGGATCGTTGCAGAGAATACGATGGATACGATTGTTGTGGTCGACAGTGAAGCAACGGTCTGCTACGTATCGCCCTCTATCGAGACCTTGACCGGATACACCGTAGAGGAATATGAAGGCATGAATGCCTTCGAGGTTATTCTGGAGGAGGACAGGGGGCGCGTCCACATGTCGCTGAACGAGTCTGTTCAGACGCTGCAGCCCGTCGATGTCGATTATCGGGTCGTCGATGCGGGCGGCTCTCTGGTCTATGTGGAGACGCGAGTCAAGCCGGTCATGGAAGCCGGGGACGTGAAATACGTTGTCGCGGTAGTCCGAGACGTGACAAGGCGCAAGCAAACGGAGCAATTGCTGGAGAACATTCTGGATAACGTCAATGCGATCGTGTGGTCCACGGACAAAGATTTTTCGCGGTACAACTATTTCGCGGGCAACTCCGATAAAGTATGCGCCATCCCGAAATCGGAAGCGATTGTCCGGCCGATCAGGCTCCATGACCATATTCATCCGGAGGACAACGCCTTGTTGATGGGCGAGGTTAAGGGTCTCCTGGATAATGGCGAGCCG
This sequence comes from Paenibacillus soyae, assembly GCF_024623455.1. GTDB lineage: Bacteria > Bacillota > Bacilli > Paenibacillales > Paenibacillaceae > Pristimantibacillus > Pristimantibacillus soyae. The sequence continues at coordinate 153,849 of NZ_JANIPJ010000013.1, forward strand.
GCACGACTCGCGTTTCGCTGGACGCATGTGCCGGAGGAGACGCGCTGGGGCCAACTGATGGTGCATCCGTTTCTGGATGGGAACGGAAACGTGGAGAGGCTTGACGGCATTATTCTGGACATTACCGAGAAGAAACGAGCAGAACTGGCGCTCGAGGAGAGCGAGCAACGGTATAAATCGCTGTTCGAGCATAATTTAGACGGCGTCTTCTCGATCGAGCTGAAAGATATGCACTTTGTGAATGCGAACGAAGCGTTCGAGCGAACGACCGGGATCGAGCTAGACAAGCTGACGGACAAGTGCTTGCTCGGCCTCATTCACGACGAAGATCATCTATCCGTCTTCCAGAGGCTAATGGAAGTCATCAAGCATGAAGAGCCGCGCGATATTGAATGTCGTCTCTCCAGAATGGACAGGGGCGAGAGGATCGTCAGTATTACCTTCGTTCCGATTTTTCTGTCCGGCAGCTTGAATGGCATTCATGGCATTCTGAAGGATATTACCAAGCGGAAGCAGGAGGAGCGGGAATTGGTTCAGCGCGAGGAGCGCTCCCATTTCCTTCGCATGAGCCTGCACCGGCTGTCGGGCGATCTGGCGAATGTCATGAAGGTATCGGAGCTCGAGGAGCGGCTGGTCGTCGAGGTGCAAAGCGTCCTCCCGGCATCCCTCGTCGCAATAGAAGATGAGGACAAACGGGAGGATCACATGGCCGAAAGCGTGTCTAAGCAGATTCGAATCCGCATCGGCGAAAATCCGCAGCCCGTCTTCCTGTGCATTGCGATCAGCGAGCCCTTGACGGCGATTGAACAAGAATGGCTCGATACCGCGGTTCATTACGTAAAGATTCTGTATGACAATCTTCATCGGACAGAAGATTTGATGAAGCGGCTCGAGGATCTTGTTGGGACGAAGGAGACGCCAAAGTGGATGCTGCGGCTTCTGTTCAGGCTGTCTGAGAAGGAACGTGCCGCCCTGTCCAGTGATCTTCACGATTCGGTGCTGCAGGATCTCATCATTTGGTATCGGAAGCTGGAGTCGCTCCGATCCGTCGGGAAGTTCGGGAAGGAGTCGCAGGAGGAATTGGTTCAGATTGAGAACGGTCTGCTGGATGCCATTCATCAGATTCGGATTACGTGTAATGAACTACGCCCTCCGTTTTTGTTGAAAATGGGACTGGTCGAATCGCTCAAGAGTCTGTTCACTTATTCCCGCATGTTCGCGAATTACGCAATCGAGTTCCACGCCGGGCCGATTGACGTTCCGCTCCACGAGGATCAAATTCTCGGCGTGTATCGGATCGTACAGGAATTGTTGAACAATGCCTCCAAGCATTCACGTGCCAGCCGCGTGGTCATGTCGTTGGAGGACGTCGGAGCGCATATGCATTTTCGCTATGCCGACGACGGGGTCGGCATCGATCTGGCAGAGCTGGAAAGCTCGTATGAGCATATGGGGATAGCGGGAATCGAGAAGCGCGTACTAAGTTTGGAAGGGGAAGTGGACGTCAGGTCCGCGCCCAATCAAGGCTTTCATGTGACCGTGACTTTTCCCAAGCAAACGATAGAAAGGTGAGCGCTATGAACGTATTGTTGGTCGATGACCACCGCTCGGTCGTCGAGGGAACCAAGATGCTAATCGAATCGGAGCCGGATATTCAGGTTACGATCGAGACGGATGTCTACTGCGTGCCTGATCTGATTCGGCTCAAGAAGTTCGATGTTATCCTTCTGGATCTGTATATGCCTAATATGAATGGAGCGGACCTCACGCGCAAGCTGCTGGAATACGTCCCGGATGCGATTATCCTTATCTATTCAGGGTTCGAGATTGCTCCGCATTTCAACCTGCTGATGGAGTCGGGCGTATCCGGCTTCGTCTCGAAGACATCGACTCGCGAAGAGCTGATCCAGGCAATCCGCTGCGCCGCGAGGAAACAGGCAATTATTCCCATGCAATTGCTGCGGCAGCTTCGGCGCCAAGAAATAATGGTGCAAGGAGATACCGATCACGAACCGACCACGATCACCCAGGAGGAAGATCGTCTCCTTCGCGAATTGGCCAAAGGCAAGAGCAACAAAGACATATCCCGGACGTTGATGATCAGCCAGCGATCGCTGGAATACAACCTGACGGAACTGTTCCAGAAGCTGCACGTCAATTCACGCGTGGAGGTCATTAAGAAGGCGAAGAGTCTGGGTATTCTCCCAACGGAGGATTTATATTAACGAGAGGCGGTCTATACCGTCTCTTTTTTTGTCCATATCCATGCGTGCCGTCCGCTTGCTATTGCGCGATTGACGCAATTTTTTGCGGATGGAGGGCTTAATTATTGCGCGTAGTAGAATCCGGCTTAGCGTTAAGATTGGGATAGATTCAGATCCAGGAGGTATTTCCATGAATGAGCTGAGACAATTTCTTCCCTATGTCCGTACGCAAAAGAAACTATACTTGCTAGGCTTTATCGGAAGCCTATTCCGTTTTCTCATTCCGCTCTCGGTACCGCTCGTCGTTAAGTACCTCTTCGACGATTTGCTGCGGAACGAGGTTCTCTCTCGGTCGGATAAAATAGGCCAGCTTCTCCTAATCGCTGCGATCATGCTTGGCGCGTTCTTCCTTATACGCGCGCCAATGGAATATGTCAGGCAATATTTCTTGAATAGAGCCAATAACCGGATCATCACGGCACTGCGCAAGGATGCGTTTGCGAAGGTGCATTCGCTGGATAGCAAGTATTTCGCAGACAACCGAAGCGGGGAGATCGGTACTCGGTTTTTCGATGATATCGAGAAAATACGGGGCTACATGACCGCCCTGTTCTCAAACGTATGGATCGAGCTCGTCGTGTTGGTCTGCGTGGTCGGCCTTATGCTCACTCTGAACCCGGAGTTAACCCTGATCGCCGTCCTGTTGGTCGGGTTTCAGTTTGTGCTGGCCCATGTTCTGTCCCGGAAGGTGAAGTCGACAACACGAACTGTGATGAATTATCGTTCGGTGTTAAGCGGTTTTGTTCTCGAGCGGATCCAAGGCGCGTTGTGGTCGAAGCTGTTCCAGTCGGAGAAGCGCGACCGCGAGCTGCTAGACGGTCATCTGGATCAGTACAGCCGAATGACGGACCGGCAGGTCGGACTGCAAGCTCTTTCCCTATCTTCCGTTAACGTGCTTAGCGATTTTACGCCTTTCTTGGTGGTGGCAATCGGCAGCCTGTTCGTCATCGATGGACGTCTGACGCTGGGATGCCTCATCGCATTCTTTGCTTACGTAGACCGGATGCGAGGACCGGTCGCGGCGCTTGTTCAAGCCATTCCCGCCATCGCGGAGGGAAGTGTCGCCCTGCAGCGGATATTCGATTTTATGGCTGTGCCGGTAACTGTTCGCGAGAAGGATGATGCAAAAACGTTGATGCGGTTCGAGGATGCCATTGTGTTCGACCGTGTTTCATTTGCTTATAACGGAAGGAATAGGGTTATCGACGATGTTTCAATTCGCATCGAGCGAGGAAAAACCTATGCATTCGTCGGCGAAAGCGGCGGAGGCAAGAGCACCATTCTACAACTTATTACCCGAATGTACGATGTCGATCACGGAGAAGTGTTAATCGATGGCACTAATATAAAAGCCTATTCGCTCGAAAGTCTCCGGACGCAACTCGGAGTGGTAACGCAGGATAACTTCCTTTACAGCACGTCGATCATCGAGAATATCCGAATGGCGAAGCCGGACGCAACGGATGCAGAGGTAGTGGAAGCGGCTCGAAAGGCGTTCGCACATGATTTTATTACGTTTTTACCGAATGGCTACGAAACGGCAGTAGGTGAAAGAGGGGTCAAACTGTCTGGCGGTCAGAAGCAGCGGATTGCGCTTGCCCGCGTTTTTCTGAAGGACCCCGCCATCGTGCTCCTTGATGAAGCCACGAGCGCGCTGGACAATGAAAGCGAGAAGCTGGTGCAGGCATCCATCGAACGAATGGCCCACACCAAGACGATTGTCATGATCGCCCATAGGCTGTCGACCGTCGTGCACGCGGACAGGATTTTCGTTCTGAGGAAAGGCCGAATTATTGAAAGCGGGGACCACAAGGCATTACTTCAAATGAATGGTTATTATCGTGATCTGTACGAGAAGCAGAAACAAAGCGAGCAGCGTGGTGCTGAATAATATTTATATGGATGGGAGCTGCAACGGCAATGAATATGATGTTGTTACAATGGGGGCTTGTCTCTTTTATGATCGGAATTTTCCTCTCCTTGCCGCTAGCGGCTGTGTATTACGATTAGTCCCCTCCATGGGCGAAGATTTTCACGAATCCCCGCAAATTGAAATCGGCGCATCTCGACTTCTTTATGCAGGCCTTCGCCGCTGCGCTGGTCTATCTACTAGAATATGCCTCGGGGTCCGCTTTGCCAATGTGGATGGTTCTTCCCCTCCTATATGGGACGATCGGCAATCCCCTGATTCTTCTTCTTGAGGCCACAGCCCTCTTCCGGGTTGGGCGGGCAGCTGCGTTCTATCGGTTCTTGAAAGCAACAAGTCCGGCTTCCCTACTGTTTGCTTGGTTCATGATAGCAGGCAGGATCTTGCCGGCAGGTCCTCTTCTATTCTTATCTATCTTCGTCCTAACCGGTGCGCTGATCATTTGTCGATACCGGAAAAAAACGGCAAGCAGGGGGGCTTGAGCATGGAACGAACGGTTCTCATCACCGGGGCAACAAGCGGGATTGGCCGTGAGTTCGCAAAGCTATTCGCGGCGGACGGTTATCATGTGGTTCTTGCGGCCCGATCCGAAGAGGAACTTCAAATCGTTAAGCAGGACATTGAAGCTTCGCATTCGATGCGAGCAAGCTGCTTTGCTAGACGGCAAGCATTCCAGCCGGGGCCGCTTATGGCGGTTTACTCGGCACTGACAACAAATTAGAGACGAAGGCTCCCAAAACGCTGTCATAATAGGGGATTTTGACAAGGTTAGGGGACTCCTGTCTCTAAGTTACCTTGCTCACGAAGTGAGAGTGTAGGAAGGGGATGAATCGGGAATTTTGCTGGTAAATGAATACGAACGTATGTGCTATAATTGGAGTGAGTGAACATCCATCTCTTTTGTAGTGAGGTGATGAATCAGACGATGCTCAGCATAAAGCATTCAAATAAGCAAAACACATAGCAGATGCTTCCTGGGGCGAGATGAGTCGACAACTGCATTACAAAGCCAGATGGTATGGCCGAATTATCAAGGAGACAGCGGCTTTTGCGCCAACGAGTCAAACCTGTCACGTCTGAGGGAACAAGCATGCAGAGGTGAAAGACTTGAGCATTCGGGTATGGAAATGTTCCTTCTGCCAAGCGGTACATGACCGGGACAGGTATGCGGCACAAAACATAAAAGCCATGACGTTGTAACGAAGGAAACAGGAACTGTGGGAACCACAGGGATCGCTTGGTGTACGATGTTTCGAAAGAAAATATCGCTACAGCTTTGCTCCGTTAGGAGCAACTACCCAAGAATCCCCCACCTCTAAGGTGGCGGGAGTGTTCAACATATAGACCTGAGTTACTGGGAAATGTTGCAATGTTTAGGGGCAACTTGAAGGTATTTTTTTGCGTTACAGGATTGTAAGTCAGCTATAGGGAGGAGGGGCCCACCTGGACGCGAATAAACTTAAATCCTTGCGCGTTAAACAAATCATCTTCTTAAATGCATGTATTTGCATGGTCATCCCATTAACCGGTTGTCTCTTGCTTCTTGTAGAGCCATCGCCTAAGGATACTTATCTAACAGGCGCTTTGTTGTATGGCGCCTTGTTGCTTTTTGAGTGCTGGGGTTTCTTTTTTCCAAAGCATATGCTCTTTATGCACGGCCCTCGGTTTATGCGAGAAATCGCGGAATATGAACGGGAAAAGCTAGGCAAGAAGCAAGATCGAGAAGGGCGGATTGTGAGACTCATTGCCTTTGCATTCTTGCTGGGTAATCAATTGGTGGCCTTTAATCGCATAAGGGATAATGATCCCATGCAATTTCGGGATGTGACGGCTTTTTGGGGGATTATGGCTATCGTCGTTCTAATCTTAACCTTAATGGTCAACGCGGGCATCCTATATCGCATTCACAAAATCGACAATACAGAGCCAGGTCAATTCCGCTGGTTTACGCTTAAATCGTTGGCACTGGGGATTGTCTTGGGTTTGGTCTCCGTGTTTCTTATGAGTGCGGGGTTCGGACTCGTGTTGAACTAGCTTTTTTCATACTAGTGAAACATGTTAAACTTAAAAGGCTTGAATGTAACCCATAAAGGAGAGTTTGACGACGATGATCATCCAATTCATTCGCTATAGGTAATGGAAGGTGCAGATCACATAACCCGGCATTTTTGACAAAATGGCCAGGGTTTATTTGACTGTGCCTTTTTTCATTCACCTATTACGAATGAGAGGGTGCTTTTTTTGTGTTCCAAAAAAGTAAAAAGTTAATTTGTGCCGAGATGATGGCGAAGCATCAGGAGATATTCCGATGCCCATTGTGTGAAAAACCGATGCAAGTCATCGATTTACAGCGTTTAGTATGCAGCAATCAGCATTGTTTTGATATAGCAAAGCATGGATATGTCAACTTATTGTCCAGGAGTATTCGAACGAAATATGATAAAAGAATCTTTGAGAACAGGAGATTAATCAGCAAAAGCGGTTTGTTCAATCCGTTATATGCCGCGGTAAGTCAAATTATATGGAATCAACAATCAAGCAATGAGCCCATAAGCATACTAGATGCAGGGTGTGGAGAAGGGTCGCACTTAAATAGCATACAAGCCGAGTTAAAACGAGAAAAACCGAGTGCGTTGTTGGCTGTAGGGATCGATATTTCAAAAGAGGGAATAAGTTTTGCCGCATCAGAAAATTCAGATACGATCTGGTGTGTCGCGGACCTTGCAAACGGCCCGTTTTCCAATCAATCGTTCAAATTCATTCTGAACATTCTTTCACCAGCCAATTATTCCGAATTCCAGAGATTAATAAGTGACAATGGTTTGGTCATTAAAGTCGTCCCTGGCCAGGATTATCTAAAAGAATTAAGAGATATCTTCTATAAGGGATCCGATAAGCAGACTTATTCAAATGCTCGCACAATTAGCCACTTCAACAAACATTTCCATTTGTCGGATGTTGAAAGTATCGGCTATCAAGCGAACTTGAGTGAACGTCTAATCGAACCATTGCTTGGAATGACGCCATTATCATGGGGGACTTCCGGGGAACGCATAGAAAAAGTTCATCAGTTGAATCTAAAACAAGTCACGATGGACTTTAAGATTCTGATCGGATCGGTAAGAAATTAAACCGCATGATGAAATCGTTAAGCTGATGTAGGTACGATAGCTGAATAAAACCTTTCGCAGCTGGTCATTCGATCGGCTGCTTTTTTTAATTAAATTTATCAGCAGCATGATTTTAAAAAAACTCTACCAAACATAGCGAGAGTCTTCTTGGTACAATCTTGTTATTAATTAGTTGCGAGGTGACTTAGGGTGGGAGGAGAAAACGTGCACTCCATAAAAAAATCAGTAACCGTCTATCTCGTCTCTGGTCCGCTTGGTGTCGGGAAGTCAACGCTTTCCAAGATTCTAGCTAGTTCAATGAAACAATGTGTCTTGATTGAAGGTGACCTTCTTCTCCATGTCTACCAGGGGGAGAGCGAGCCTCCTTGGGAGGAGCGACTTCGATTGGCATGGCTTAATATCGCTGCGGTAACACGAAATTTTGTGCTGAGCGGGCTGGACGTGGTTATTGATTTCGTCGTCGAAGACGAACTTCAATGGTTTTCCGATCAACTATCAGATCTCGGGGCGACTCTCCACTATGTTGTGTTACATGCCGAACCGGACACCCTTTCCGCTCGACTCCATCAGCGAGGGGATGCGCAGTACATCCAACGCTCGCTATTCCTTCGGAATAAGCTGACAGCGTCGCCGACCAATGAGCCATACTTATTGGACACCGATGATAAGACGCCGGTCGAGCTTGTTGAAGAAATCATAAGAAGTCCCAGATTCCGAATGCAGGGCTAGGGAGGTCCTAATAGATGGGAGCGAATTTTTCAGCGGTTATAGAACATAATTTTCGAAACAGGGATAGCCTCGATAAATTTCTTGAGGAATTGAATACGAGGACAGACCTCTTTCCGACTATCCATGAGTTAACAAATAGTGCAAATGCCGAGTGGGAGTGGTCAAGGCGACTTGACTTGCCCCTAACCTTTGGAACGCGAACAACGAATTGGATTGCGGATATGAAAAGAAAAGTAGATGAAGCTAAATTGCACCAGAGCTACAAGTACTCGACGATTTGGGAAGAGCTTACCGTGGAGAAAACCATTAGCTTAAAAGCTCCCGGTTCCATTCTCGAAATGGAATTTAACCCCCATATATTAGAACTCTCATCTTATATAAGATGGCGAGCCTTTCTACTGGATAATGATCTTAGGAAGATCTGCAAAGAGCTTTGTTCCTATATGGATACCCGTTACTGTATATATATGTCGGATGAGTTTTGCGCAAGCGACTCGATATATGAAGGAAGAACAATGGGGCAGTATAGGGAAGAATTGATGAGAAGATTCGGAGAATCCAAGCAAAATATAGCTGACATGTATAGAGAGATCGGGGACAGCTGGGAAACGGAAGGGTATTTTATCGAGCGCTTCTAGGCAGCACAGCGGCAGACGATCGACGACATGACGGCAGCCGCCAGCTGCCGTCGTATCAATGGTTCTGGCACCTGATGTTGCCAACGATGACGTTAAATGCTTTAATAACGGCAAACAAAGCGGTAATGGATGCAGATCCAAGCTCGTGCGCGGGCTTGGGTCTTTTTCGTATTCCGAATGATGGATCACAAGAGAATGCCATTTGTCGGTTGACCCCACCACGATAAGGGAGTATTATTTTACCAATTTAACTTGTTGAAGGGAGGATATCGATGGTTAATATTCAGGCCATTGTACTGGACTTGGACGGAACCCTGCTCGGAAGCGATAAATCCGTATCTCCTAGAAATTATGAGGCTGTGAAGAGGTGTCATGATTCCGGCATTCCTATCCTTATTGCAACGGCGCGGCCGCCTAGAGCGGCTAATCATTTTCTGAAGAAGTTTCCTTTCGCAGACTACATGATCTATTACAACGGCGCTTTAGTGACATGCCAGTCCAAGCAATATGAGCGGCACTTCAGCATCCCTATGGAGATTAGCCAACAGATTACTCCATTCATCGGGGGTCGTGCGCCTCACTCGATAATCTCTTACGAGGTTAATGATTTATGGTATACGTGCAGCCCCGTTCCCGACTCCCAGTGCGCTTCACTCGGAATCCGCCCGACGGACCCGAAGCCCCAGGTTGTGGATCAAGAATTTATTCATACTCTTTCTCCGACGAAAATATTGGTACTAGGCTGCAGCACGACCTGGGGGGAGATAGTCGAGCGGTTCGGCGACTATGTGAACGTCATCGCAACCGATGAGGGATTGTTGGTTCAAATCATGCAAAAATCGGCCTCCAAGGAAAACGCCGTGCAAGGCGTGCTGAACGAAATCGGAGTGAAACCAGAGCATGTCATGGTGTTCGGGGATGACTTTAACGATTTGGGTCTATTCCAAATATCCGGCTTTCCGGTTGCCATGGAGAATGCAATCATGGAACTTAAAAGTTACGCGGCCCACATAACCGACTCCAATGACAATGATGGTGTAGCTGCTGCTCTTGAGCGATTTGTGTTGTAATCAACGCAAATCGTTCATATTCGGGTTTCGGCCCTGAATCGCTCCAGCTTGCGACTGCTCGCAGATACCAGCCACAGAACGGTGCAGCAGCATGGCCCATAGAGAAGCCAGTATTGCCATTGCGGCACCAAGATCTTCAAAATGCCGATCTGCAAAAGGGAAATATGCGCCGCGAAGATGACAAGCAGCGTTGCCGCTCTCTTCCAAGGACGACGCGTCGCGGTTACGCCCGCGGCAAAGACTATCGCTTTGAAGACGCCGTATATCGAGGAGAAAAAAATATCGTCATGATACGGATCTTCGAAAACGCCAATATGGAACATCCGCATGCCAGCCAAAGCCATAAAGAAGACGAGCGTCCCCACGACACTCCACGCAAGCATCACAAGCGTCACAAACGGGATCGTACGGCTGCGGCCCGACAGCCAAATCGGCCATTGTCGGGCGAACAGGAAGAATACGAGCATTGCGATGATCGTGTACGCCGTTCTCCACCAATGGTGCTCATAAACGCCCAGTTGAAGGAACGTCCATTCGACTCCCCCATAGGCAAATGCAAGACACGCCATCCACCGCCAGTTCAACCTATATACGGCTATGAAAGTGGCGGCTATGGGCACTGACAACAGATTGGAGACAACGGCCCCCAAAACGCTGTCATAGTAGGGGATTTTGACAAGGCCAGGGGAATAGCTGTAGCTATCGCTCCAGACGAAAATAAAAAATTCAAACAAGTAAATGAAACCGGAGAAGGCAAGCAGCAGGATCAACGGCCTCACCGTACGTTGTCGAAACAGCAATATGACAAAGGCGATCATGCTAATCGCGACTAATAGCAGATAAGGTAAGAAGTTCGGCATAGGTCCCTTTTCCAAAAGTAGTTATTCCTATTTTAACCATGCTGGACGCGTAGTAGCCGCCCGTGCAACGTTTGATCGAAATGGAACGTCTCTAAACTAGAGGTGGTACAAATGAGGAGAGCTATCCATATCTCAATCATCATCGGGTTAGTGCTTATTATTATTTGTGGATGTGCTAAAGAGGATGCGAACGACGAAAAAATAGCGGAACAGTACGTTGAGAATCAAGGTTATATAATGACTTCGCGAAAGGGCGAGATTCACCAGTACGTATTAGACAAAGGCATGCTATTAACAACGCATGATAGACAGATATGGGCCGTTCAAAAAGAAGAACCCGAGAAGTATCTCGGGAAAGAAATAACCCTATACGGTTTTACAGTGAACAACCATCCGCTAGGAAAAATATATAACAGGGAAACCAACGTCTCTGTCATGGTTTGCGAAGGCAAAGTCATTGGAGGGACCTCCTTCCCGGTTCAAGAAGAATTGCTTTTACTTGGGGCGCCTTATTCGCTTGACGGCAGGACATTGGAGGAGGTTAAAGGAGTTTCGTATCAAGAATGGACGGAAGGCTGGGACAAGAAATACGGTAACTAGCATTCATTATTAGATTCTATAATCAAAATGACCACATGCGGCAGGAATAGAGCCTGTACGTATCCATTCCACAGCCTGCAGCACGAGGGGCGATGAATTGCGGGAAGTTACTTCATCAAGAGACAGCCAAACAGCCCCGTTGGAATCTTGCCCTTCAAACGATTCAATGGCTTTCGTTGTCTCCTCTGAATCAACATCAACTTCATATAAAATGGCAATATGATGTACACGTTCTGCTGTATTGTCTCGTAATGTCCACATCACTGAGAAGTCACAAACCCCAATATTTTTAAGCTTTCGAACGGTATGTCCCGTTTCTTCGCGGAGTTCCCTTATGATTCCCTGCTCTAAGGTTTCCGTCTTTTCTAACCGACCGCCAGGCAAGTCATATTTACCTGTGTAAGGACCTAAGATTTTTTGGATAACTAACATACAGTTATTAACCACACATATTCCATAAACCCCTATATGCCGATAAAAATTGTCGTTCATATCACTCGTCCTGCCTCCAATAAACGGCATGAACCGTTTGGCCGCCTCTAAACCCGCGGATTCCGTTCTCGATTTCGCTTCTTACTGTAGCGAGCATTTCCTCATCCAAGGACTGGAGTACCTCTTCAATGGCAAGTTCTGTAATAACCTGTTCGTAAGATAGAGTCCGGGGCGGGACATCGATCCAAAGAGACAGCTCTTCGCTAAATGCCTGGAGATGATCGCCGTACTGTTTGACTATCGATTCGACCCTTGCTTTATCGCTTATACCGGCGGTCTCGAACGCTTCTTTCATCTGCAACCAATGCTTGTTTAGAGCCAGGAGGGCATGTCGTACATGCTCACCGGACCGGGGATGTGTGATTTTAACCGCTACGGAGGCAAGGCCCTCGGAAAAGAAGGTAATCGTCTCATTTGCCGGCACGAGCTTCCAGTTGCCTTGTTTATCAACAAATCCCGTACGATCCTCGGTTCGAACAAAGGCTAATCCTTCATGAAACGAGCGTGCCTCAAGAAACCGCGGCGGGATAGCCCAATTACCTGTAGAATCCAAGTAGCCCCACAGATGATCGGCTTTAGCTGCTGCGAGACCCTCTTGGAAGTCCTGCGCTTCCGTTAGTAGAGGCTGGACGACCCACAAACCTGCTTTGTTGATGAAGCCTTGTCTGCCGCCGACATCTACTCGCGCTAAGCCTTCGGAGAAATGGTACGCGAAATCGAATTGAAAGGGAATCACTAGATTTCCTTGCGCGTCGATATAACCATCCTTATTCCCACTGCGCACGGCAGCCAAGGATTCGTGATAGGTGAAGAATCGGTCCCATTCTAACGCGATGGTAAGGGTCCCTTCTTTATTGATCTGCCCATACTTTCCGTTCATTCCGACACAGGCTGTACCGCCAAAAAAGGGCATAGCTTCGTCGTAGGCGTATGGAATCACAAGGCGCCCTTCGAGATCGATGAAGCCGTATTTATTTTGAACTGCGACGGCTGCTCGATCTTCCGTAAACCGAAGGCTGTTATCAAACTCAAAGCCTGTGATTGGCTTTCCATCACGATCGATAAAGGCTCTTTTTCCATCGTCACGGCTCACAATGGCCAAGCCCTGCCAATAATCGCCGATCCAATCGTAACGATCGCTGGTTCTTTGTCCGCTAGCATCAATGAAGTACCATCTTCCGCGCTCGCTCACGCGCGCCCTTCCTTCCTGGAATGGAAACGCGATTTCGAATTGCGGCTCGATGACATACTCCTCTTGCATATTCACATAACCATACTGGGTATCCTTCGGCATTCCATATTGATTAAATGAATGTCGCATCTCTTGTTCCCCTTCTGTCCAGATAGATTCTTTCGGGTCTAGTAATATTCCAAATTGTATATTACCATATTTTAGAATAGGAGAATGAAGGTATCAAGTATTGAGGTTAATGGTTATTTTTCACATATCCAAGAATGAGGTGATACTCATCACTCGTATCATTTTCTATGTCTGTATTGCAGCGGTTTTTGTCTAAAGAATAACGAAAACCAACCCGGAAAGAGGTGGCATTGAATTGCGGGTTTTGGTAACTTGCTTAATCGTGGTGTTATTGTTAACAAGCTGCAACAATTATCGGGAAACCTTCATTATGGAAGGTGAAATAACATTCATAGATGCCGAAAAAAATCAAATGGATATTAACGGCCAGTCCATATACGCGGACAACATTTCTAAATATGAGATAGGTCAAAAAGTAAAGGTTACGTTAATTGATACAACCAGCCAAGATGACTGGGACCCCGAGGATTTCAAAGTGAAGGAAATCGTGGTCATAGATTTAAACGAGGAACGCTAGCGCTGAAGCGTTAGTGAAATCACTATTTCAAAATGAAGGGACAGTACTAACATGGAAAATGTATCGATTGAAGATAGATCGGAATCAATTAATTCTTTACAATCGACAGTCCGCAAGCTCGAAAATGCCTTGTCACAGATGACTCAAAATGGCTCAAGTACAACCCTTGTAAAGAAAAGACTTAAAGCTGTTTCCATAGGGCTATCCATGTTAGAACATGTTTGGAATAAAAAACCACACCAATTCACTAAGGAAGAATTAGCGGAAGCTCGTGATACTATTACCCGCCTATTTCCCTCGATTGAAAACAGTTATGCGAAGTCAAAGGCGGGAAGTCCCCAAAAAACGCTTTTAGAAAGAAGAATGAGAGCGTTGGAATTAGCTATTCAGGCGATTGACAACTCCGAGATGGATCTTTAGTGAAACGGGGCATTATCAAACTGCTTGGAATTGTTGTCATTTGCCTGGGCTTATTATTAGGGTGTAATTATTGATGAGGAAGGCGGACCCAATTCTCATATGACCTGGTGGGGGAATTAGCTAGCAGTGTGTAAACGAACGGGGACGTTCCATAACAGCAGCAGTCAAGCCGAGCTTGGCCGCTGCTGTTCTATCTTCAAGGGAGTTGCCCGATTACAGCCCGTCGAACCCGTACTCTCGTTCCACTCGGCAGATGCGAACCTTGTACTGCTTATACCATTCCTGCTTGCCTTTGTGTTGAGCCGCCTGATGGGCTTCGTCGCGCTTCCAGCTGCTGATCGCGTCCAGGCTCTCCCAATACGAAACCGTGATCCCCTCGCCCGAGGCGTCTCTTACGCTTTCGACGCCAAGGAACCCCGGCTGCCGCCGCGCCAGCTCCTCCATCCGATCCGCCATACTTCCATATCCATTATCCCCGTCCGTGCGCTTGCTATAGAAGATCACCGCGTAGTAGGGGGTTTTCCTTACTTGGCTGCCAGTTTCCATTCCCGTCCATCTCCTTCGAGGTAGTTTGATTAAATCGATTATAGCTTGCTGCAATGGATAAGAAAATGAACCGAAGGAAATTGATTTTTTTTGTTGCGCCAATGGCGCCGCTAAGTTATGATCGAGAAGACTTATTAAACGCGTTTAAAAAGTGTCTTGGCTAAGGGGGCGAACGATATCAACGAGCGCCCGACTCATCCGAACGATGTGAAAAACGAAATTTTTCGCCGTATCCGCGAGGCGCTCCTAGCCGCGAGCAGCGCCACGAAGGCGGAGCTCAGCCAGCAGCTCGGCATCAGCTTTCCGACGGTCGGCAAGTTTCTGTCGCGAATGGAGAAGGAAGGGGAGGTGCGGCTGGCCGGTCTCGACGATTCGAGCGGAGGGCGAAGAGCGAACCGGTACGCGTATAACCCGGAGTTCAGCCTTGGTCTAGCCGTATTCCTGGAGAAGGCGGAAACCAACTATACGATCTTCAACTGCATGGGCGAAGCGAAAGAGCAGGGCTCAGGCCCCGGCGTCCTTGCGGATGGCGTTCGCGGCTTGTCTGACCTGATCGAAGGATTGCTCGCTCGCTTTCCCAAGCTTTGCTCGCTCGCGATTGGCGTGCCGGGCGCGGTCAATAACGGCAGGATCATTTATATTCCGAGCTATGAGGCGTTCCATCAATTTGATATGAAGAGCTACTTCGAGGAACGGCTCGGCATCCCCGTCGTCGTCGAGAACGATATGAACGCGGCCATCCTTGGATATCATGCCCGCAGGCCCGATGCGGACTTGCCTTCTCGCGTCTACGTGTTGTTCGGCAAGAACGGCGCGGGCGCCGGCATCATGGTAGGCGGAGCCCTCGTGCGGGGGAACACGTCGTTCTCCGGGGAGATCAGCTTCATCCCGCAGTACGACGACCGCAATTTCCTGAAGGCTCTCGATCAGGCGATCGTACCGGGGGATATGACGCCCGAAGGCATCGACGCGGTCAGCCGATTGGTCGCCGCGTTCACGGCCATGATCAATCCTCGCACGATCGTATTCGATCGGGACGAGGCGAACGAGGATTTGCTGTCTCGAATCGCGCGGAGAAGCACGGACTATGTGCCGCGGGAGCATCTGCCGGAGCTGGTCGCCAGCGATTGGAGACAAGATTATTTGCTCGGGCTGCAGACGTTGGGGCTTGGGCTTATCGTGTCCGGGGCCCATAACTAATGAATGCGGACGTACTACACGGAAGCAGGTGAACATCATCGCTACATTCTTTTTGCTTATTATTTATTTGGCTTTTATTAGCTTAGGGTTGCCGGATTCCTTGCTCGGGACGGCCTGGCCCGTCATGCAGGCGGAGATGGGCGCGCCGCTGGATACGGCGGGGCTGCTCTATATGCTGACGGCCGCGGGAACGATTGTGTCCAGTCTTGCGAGCGGGGCGGTAATCGAGCGATTCGGCACGGGGAAGGTGACGCTTGTCAGCTGCATCATGACGGCGGGAGCATTGCTCGGCTTCGCGTTTGCTCCTTCGCTGCCTTGGCTGCTGCTCCTGACCGTTCCGCTCGGGTTAGGCGCGGGTGCGGTTGATTCCGGGCTGAATAACTATGTCGCGGAGCATTACAAGGCGCATCATATGAGCTGGCTGCACTGCTTCTGGGGCGTCGGCGCGACGACGGGACCCATTATTATGGCGGGATTCGTCATGAAGGACTGGCGTGACGGCTTCCTGACGGTGGCAGGCATTCAGTTCGCGCTTGTCGTCATCTTATTCCTCACGCTCCCATTATGGGGCAAAGTAGCACGTCTCAGCTCGAACAACGCGGACGAACAAGCGGCCGCTTCGGAGACAGGGGATGAGCAGTCGGCGGACGCGGGAAGCTCCGTCAAGCCGCTTCGGATACGCGGCGTGAAGGTCGGTCTCATGTCTTTCCTCTTTTATTGCGGCATCGAAGCCTCGGTCGGACTGTGGGGCAGCAGCTTCCTGGTAGAGATGAAGGGCTTGCAGGCCGCGCAAGCCGCCGAATGGGTGTCCTTGTATTACGGGGGCATTACGGTTGGCCGGTTCGTGACGGGGTTCATTACGTTCAAAGTCGGCAATCAGCTTCTCATTAGGGGAGGCCAGCTCATGGCGCTTGCCGGCGCGCTGCTGCTCGTTCTGCCGCTGCCGCCCGCATTCTCGCTGGCGGGCTTGATTATCCTCGGACTGGGCCTTGCCCCGATCTTCCCGTGCATGCTGCACGAGACGCCCGCGCGCTACGGCAAGCGGCACTCGCAGCGCATTATGGGCTATCAGATGGCCGTGGCCTATACGGGCAGCACGCTTCTGCCTCCGCTGCTCGGTTTTCTGGCTTCGCGCACGACGATTGGCATATTTCCATTCTACATTGCGATATTCGCAGCCGCGATGCTGTTATTCTCGGAGCTGCTGGGCCGTCTATTGGCCGGCAGGCGAGAAAGGACCGCCTAAAGAAAGCCCCGTTCTTCTTGTCATAAGAAGAACGGGGCTTGTTCATGCATCCGTGCGGACGCTTCTTAGGAATGCTTCTTGGTAGCTTTGGTGCGATACATATTCTCGTCGGCCGTCTTGATCAGGCTGGACAAGTCCTTATGCTCCTTTTCGTTATAGACGGCGGAACCGATCGAAATCGATACGCGGAAGCCCATTTCATCGGACAGGGCGGCAATCTCTTTCTGAATTCGCCCCATAAGCACCTCGACCCCCGACTGCTCTTTGTATTGGCCGAGCACAAGAAATTCATCGCCTCCCCAACGGGACACGATATCGATCTTGCGGGTGTTAAGCTGAAGAATTTGGCTGATTCGCTGGAGGACGGTGTCTCCTATTTGATGATTGTATACATCGTTAATTTCTTTGAAGTTATCGCAATCCAAGAGAAGGACGAACAGATTGCTGCTTGTCCGGCTGGCGATCGCCGCGATCTTGTCGAAGGATTGGATGACGAACCGGCGGTTGTAGAGGTTGGTGAGAACGTCCTTCTCGGAATAGTACAATGCTTTGTCATACTGGTGCCCGGCCCAATAAGCGAGGGCGAAGAAGAGCGGGTAACCCAGTATGTCCATCATGTCGACCATCCCGTCGCGCAAGTAATAATAAAGAATGTATACCGTATGAAGGGACAGCGTTATGCTTACTACGAGAAGCCTGCCTTTATATTTCATGCTTGTCACATCCTCATGCTGGTTCTAAAGGTGCTGCGCTGTAATTGGGACTATTGTACCACGAAAGCTTATCCGTAAGAAATGAATATTTTCTCCAGCTGCTGGCAAGGATGTAAATAACATTTGGTCATACAAGTGAGATGACTAGAGCGTGGATTTGCAGACAAGGCAGCGGTTTCTCGTGATGCTCCGGGCATTGTAGCGGAACAAAGGGGAGGAGCTCGTTGACTGGGTGGAGACCGCCAAAGCCGAGGGCTTCCGATATTAAGGGTGTTAACTATGCCCCATCGTTCCGAGCGGGACGGCGTGGGCTTTTTTCGTTGCGCTTGCATCAGGGATTTAAATGGCTATATTTGGGAATAATGCCATGGAGACAATCCTGTTGGAAGGAGCGGGCGGTAATCATGCATATAGGCGTAACCCTATTGATTTTAGGGCTGAACTGGCGATTCGGAACGTTCCGCCGCTGGCAGGAGTTTCATGCGACACTGCTCTATGTAACGTTATGCGATCTCCTGTACTAGTGCATTTGCTACAATTACATGCTTTGGACGTATGAGCCGGTCTGGCCGGTCTCCAGCCAGCTATTTACAAATTCAATGTATTCGTTTCTATTTTTGCCCGCGATGACGCTCCTTTATTTGTCGAGGTTCCCGTTCGAGAAGACGTTCCGGGCAAAAGGGATCTATATGGCCAAGTGGTTTGTTATCTTTACGGCGGGAGAGTGGATCTACTTAAGGACGGATCATATGACACATGATCTAGGCTGGACGCTCGCGTGGTCCATGTTATTCTATGTCATGATGTTTGGGATGATCTTGCTTCACCATAAGAAACCGCTGTGGGCTTACCTGATCAGTGCCGGCTTTATTGCATTTTTGATGCTTGTTTTTCAAGTGCCGATTCGTTAGATAGGAACCCGCAATCGAAAGGCGGAGCAGAAGGCAACTTCTGTCCGCCTTTTTTTGCGCGTTATTGCATATGCATAGGGATATTAAGGGGTATTTCCCATTAACTTTACAGCTAGATTCATAGACAACAGCTACGTAAACTCGTTAGAATCATAGGGATGATAGAATTCGAAACAAGAGGAGTGAATCATGAATTTCTCTGCGAAAATATCGCCCTACTTCGTATACGTAGCTAGCTTCGCCTTCATATGGACAGTCGTGCTGTCGGCGGGCATAGGCCATGCGAGCGCCGCGCCGCGGGACTGGAGAGCGCCGATCGCGCCGTCGAAGACGGTCGTATCGGACACAGCGGACACGTACGTATCCCTGTCGTGGAAGGCGGCTAAGGATGATCGAGGTGTAAGTCGTTACGACATCTATAACGAATCGACGAAGGTAGGCACCTCCGTCGGGACTTCCTATAAGGTAACCGGCTTGAAGCCGGAAACGGAATACAGCTTCAAAGTAAGAGCGGCGGACGCGGCGGGAAATTTGTCGCCATTCGGCGGCGCCGTCGATGTGGTAACGGAGGAGAAAGCGCAGGTCAAAGCGGTCATCGGCTATTATACCGGCTGGTCGACGTACAGCGGTCATCAAATTTCCGAAATAGACGGCTCGAAATTGACGCATATTAACTATGCTTTCGCCAACATTGGCCAGGATCTGAAGATTGAAATCGGCGATGTGCATGCGGACGTGGAGAAATGGTTTCCCGGCGATTCGTCCGCTGATCCTTATCACGGCAATTTCAATCAGCTGAGGAAGCTGAAGCAGCGTTATCCGCATCTCAAGACGTTTATTTCCGTCGGCGGCTGGTCCTGGTCCGGCAAATTTTCCGACGCGGCGTTAACGGACGCCTCGAGATCGGCATTTGCGGATAGCGCGGTTTCATTCCTCACAAAATATGGCTTCGACGGCATCGACATCGACTGGGAGTACCCGGTATCCGGCGGCATGTATGGGAATGTCAAACGGGCTGCAGACAAACAAAACTTCACGCTGCTCATGCAGAAGCTGCGCGAGAAGCTGGACGAGCAGGGCGCGAAAGACGGCAAGAGCTATCTGCTAAGCCTGGCCGGTGCCAGCGGCGGCTTCTACCGCAGCAACGTGGAGCTGTCCAAGCTGCAGCAGTACGCCGATTTCATCAATGTCATGAGCTACGATCTTCATGGCACATGGGATAGCAAGACGGGCTTCAACGCGCCGTTGTACCGCGATCCGAACAGCGTCTTCGCCTATGAGACCAGCGTGGACGATTCCATGCAAGGCTACCTGAAAGCGGGTGTGCCCGCGGAGAAGCTCGTGATGGGCGTCCCGTTCTACGGGTATAAATACGACGCAGCGGCAAATACTAACAAAGGCTTGTATCAAAGCTTTAAAGGAGGCACGTCCGTAACTTACGGGCATGTCGTTACCAAATATTTGGGCAAAGGTTATACGCGGTACTTCCATCCCGTATCCAAGGTGCCATACTTGTACAACGGCTCGAGCTTCATCAGCTACGACGATCCGGAATCGATCGGCCATAAGGCCGCTTACGTGAAGGAGAACAATCTCGCGGGCGCGATGGTCTGGTCGCTGACGCATGATTCCAGTGACGGAGCGCTGCTGAAGGCGTTGTACGAAGGATTGCAGGATTAAAAAATAAAGCCGGCCTGCATCAGCGTTTGTGCTGATGCGGGCCGGCTTTTTGGCTTGCGCTTATATCCGTATTCCGCTCTAGTCTCGCTCGTACCAGTAGCCCGTCAAGCCTTTCTCCAGCCGAAGAAGCGTCTCCAGATAGAAATAATCGCCCCAGATTACATAGTCGTCCGGCGCGGCTCCGCCTCTTACCGAATAGGAGCCGCGTTTCAGCAAGCCCTGCGCGTCCTCTTCGCCGATCGTCGAGTAGTTCTTAACGAGCGAGGTCATGGAGCGCTCCACGGCATCTTGCAGCATGGCGCGGTCCGGATCGTCGGCGCTCAGGAAGCCAAGAATTTCGAGCATGCCTGCGGCGGCAATGGCCGACGCCGAGCTGTCTCGTTTCGTCTCCGGCGTGACAGGCGCGTCGAAGTCCCAATATACGACATCGTCCTCCGGGAATCGTTCGATGAAGTAGCGCGCAAGCCGCTTGGCCGTCTCCAGATACTCCGGCTGACCAAGGTAGCGGTAGGCGAGCGCGAAGCCGTAAATGCCCCATGCCTGGCCGCGCGTCCAAGTCGAGCCGTCGCGATAGCCTTGCGCCGTGCCGCCGCGCAGCGAATCTCCCGTTTCTTGATCGAAGTAGAAGGTGTGGTAGGACGAGTCGTCTCCGCGTACAAGGAAGCGGCGGCTCTTATCGGAATGGGTAGCGGCGATTTGGCGGTATTTCTCGTCGCCGGTATGCTTGTATGCCCAATGAAGCAGCGGCAGGTTCATCATGCAGTCGATAATAATGCGGCCGCCGTTCTCGGGATCGTCCTTCCGTCCCCATGCTTGCAGGATTTGCGTCTTCTCCCGCCATCTCTCCAGCAGCACGTCGGCAGCCTCGAGCGTCAGCTTCTTCGCGGCCTCGTCCTTCTCGATGATCCATTGCGCTTTGGCGGAGAGGGAATAGAGGAAGCCGATATCGTGATGGTCGAGGTTGGTCCGGTTCTCGAGCCGGCGGCGGAAGTTGCCGACCGTCTTGGCGGCCGCTTCGCGGAACGCTTCGTCTCCCGAATATTCGTAGCTGAGCCAGAGCATGCCTGACCAGAAGCCTTCGGTCCAGTCGGTATTGTTGTTCAGTTGATAGACCCGGTCACCGTTACTGACATGGGGGAATTGGTCCCCGAAGCGGGCGATGTCCGCCCGAACAACGCGCAGCGCGTCCTCGATTGCTTGCTTCCACATCGTCATAAGAAAGCCTCCCTGTACTTATCGGCGTTTTGTTTGCTTGGATTCATTATAACGCCGATGCGGTTCCGTTTTTTTGTGATAATATATAGCTATATTGCGATTATGCCCAAGAAGGGAGAGAGGACCCGATGAACCGGATCGAGCCGCTCTATATGGGGGAGAGGCCGTTCTTCCTCTCGTACCGGACCGAGAATCGGGACGCGGACTGGAGGATGTATCACGCGCACCAGGGCTGCGAGCTGCTGTACGTGTACGAAGGCGCCGGAACCGTCACGGTGGAGAACCGGAAGCATCCCCTGAAGCCGGGGATGCTGTTCTTCTTCCAGCCGTATCAGCTCCATCAGGTGGAGGTGCCGGCCCGGGCCGACGGGACTTACATTCGGACCAATCTGACCTTCGATCCTCGCCACCTGGAAGCGTATATGGCGCCGTTCCCGAAGCTGCAGGCCTTCCTTCGCAGGATATGGAAGGGTCTTCTGACCCGTCAGGTGTTCGACCTCTCGGCCGACCGGAGACTTCCCGAGCTGTTTCATGAAATGGAGCAGTCCCGCCCGCACTGGGATAATCGCCCTCAGGACGAGGAGGCGGCGCTGGGCCTGATTGCGATCCTGCGTCATTTGCAGAGGGGCGTGTTCTTGGAGGAGGACGCGGAGCCCGGCATGACGGAGAAGGCGTCGGGGCATATCGAGCAAATGGCGGATTGGATCGAAACGCATTACAAGGAACCGTTCTCCCTGGCGCGAATGGCCGAGGATTGCCACTTGTCCCCGTACCATGTCTCCCACTTGTTCAAACGGTATGCGGGCACGACCATCACCGATTACATCGCGGTGCTGCGCATTCGCGAGGCCTGCGCCCTGCTGGCGGGCACGGATAAGCAGGTCGGGGACATTGCCCGCGAGGTAGGGAGCCTCGGCACGCCTTATTTCTGCCAGCTGTTCAAGAAGCATAAGGGCGTGACGCCGCAGACTTACCGCTCCATGGTTCGAAGGGCTTATGAAAGGTAGCGGCGAGGTTTCAGAAAGTTATGCTGTACCTAGTCTTAAGATCATGTATAATGAAAGTTAATTAGTACCAAGGTCACATCACAATAGAAAAGGCAAAGTTACCGAAAGGTAATGACGCAAAGCTATAGGGGCTAAAGTATCATACTATGCCAGCCAGCTGCCGTTAGATGCTAGCTATGGCTGGAGCTTGCCGATTGAGCGGACAAGCTCTATTTGCGTTGCGCCTTTCGGGTCTACCGGGGGAGGAAGATAGAATTGGAGCTTTCGAATTGTACGAGGTGCGGGGGAATGATGGTTGGACGGAAGTCGTTTTTTTGCGCGGCATGCATGGAAGAGATGAAGGAGGACGTGGAGAAGGTCAGGGAGTATCTGCGCACGCATAAACGCCCGACGATTATGGACGTCCACTACATGACGGGCATTCCGGTTCAGACCATTCAGCAGTTCATCAAGGAGGGCATCATCAACAGAGGGAGCTAGACGATCGGGGGCTTGGCGGGGGGAGGGTGGATTTGCGGAACGGAGAGGCTTTATTCCTTGGGAAAAGGGGCTTTTGGAGGGCGCTTTAGAATCAATAACGATACGCGTGATCGCTAATGCATCAGACTAGGCGCTTCTGAATCAATAACGACACATGTGATCGCTAATGCAACAGACTAGTCGCATATTGAATCAATAACGACACATGTGATCGCTAATGCAACAGACTAGTCGCATATTGAAGCAATAACGACACATGTGATCGCTAATGCATCAGACTAGGCGCATTTTGAATCAATAACGACACATGTGACCGCTAATACATCAGACTAGTCGCATTCTGAATCAATAACGATACGCGTGATCGCTAATGCATCAGACTAGTCGCATTTTGAATCAATAACGACACGTGTGATCCCTAATGTATCAGACTGGCCTCCTTTTGGGCTGATAAAGCCGCGCTGCGCATCCCTCAAGAAGGTATTACGAAAGAAGGTACAGCCCTTATTTTGAAGGCTGTACCTTTCTTTTTGGACTATTCGCTTTAATGGATGTCGTTAATCGTTATTGCAGCAGCCCTCGCCTTTGTTCTCGCCCAGATGTCCGGACCGCTCGATTTTCGTTTTCAAATATTTTTCGTTGTATTCCGATACGTCTCCCCAAAGCTGGATGCGATCATCCAGATCCAGGCCGGCTTTCACGAGGGCGTCGACTTTCCTCGGATTGTTGGTCATCAGCTTGACAGGCTTGTCCCGCAGCGCCTTAAGCACCTTGATGGCGTCGCTGTAGTCGCGCGAATCGTCGACGAAGCCGAGCTGCAGATTGGCGTCCACCGTATCGTATCCGTTCTCCTGAAGGATGTAAGCCATCGCTTTGCTGAAGAGCCCGATGCCCCTTCCTTCGTGGTTAGCCAAGTAGAACAGAGCCCCGTGGCCATGGTCCACGATTTGTTTCATGGACTCCTTCAGCTGGTAGCCGCAGTCGCACCGCTTGCTGCCGAAGATATCCCCGGTATGGCAGATGGAGTGGAATCGGATGAGGGCTTGATCGGCATCCTGGAAATCTCCGTAGACGAGAACGCTGGACTGCTGGAATTCCGCCAAATTAGACGCGGACAGCTTGGCGATGATTCGTTCGTAATCCTCCGTCACTTCCTTGCAGTTCAGCCAGCAGTACCAGTTGAACGTGACGGTCTCTCCGTGCAAATTAACCGGGAGCCTAATGGGACCAACCAGATAGATCGCGCCGTTCTCCGTTTGGATCATTTTTATTTTCTCATGCAGAAGCGATATGACTTTAGGATCGAAAGTTTTAACTGCGGACATGGCGAAATCTCCTTCATATGGATAAGAAATAGTTGGCATAGTTCATTCCTTATTTTACACCAAGTTGCCGGTTCTATGTAAATAGTTACATCTTAACACCAGAACATATATTCGATAAGATGATTAATATAATTTCCTCAATTTGGATATCCAGGAAGCGGAGGCGTAACCTGTGGAAGTGAAAATCGTTCAAACCGGCACGATCACCGCGTATATCGGCGTAAGGGCGAGCTCGGCGATGTCCGATCTCGGAGAGAGCGTCGCTCGCGCGTTCGACGAGCTGCTGAGCAGGCGGGATGAGATTATGAATATTAAAAACCCTCAGGTTACCTACGGCATTACGCCGCCGAACTACAAAGGAAACGCTGGCAGCGTAGACTTCTACTGCTGCTTCGAAGTGGAGCCGATCGGGAACGTGCCACATGGCATGGTTCATCTTCATCTATTGCCTCGCATGTATACGGTGACTCATTACGCGGGGCCTTCCAACTTGACGGAGGAGGCGTACGATTATACGTCGAGGTGGATCAAGGAGAACGGATTCGCATATGACGATGTTGCCTATTACATAGAACGCTACGACGAGAAGACGATCTTCGAAGCGGATGATGCGCGGAGCGAGATTCAGATTTTTTGTCCGGTGAAGAGAGTGGAAAAGGAGGTTGATCCGGAATGACGCAGCGATTGACGGGTTCATATGGCATCATGCTCTATGTCGGGGACGTGGAGCGGTCCAGCGCGTGGTTCTGCTCGAAGCTGGGATTTACGCTCGGGCCGCATGATTTCAACGACTTTGCGGAGCTTCACCTGAATGGCCGCAATGTCCTGCATCTCCTTCGCTCCAACGAGCCTTCTCCGATGACGAAGCCCAATTTCGCGTTATATATTCAAGACAGCAAGGACCTGCACCAAGCTTTGAAGGAGGAAGGGGTCACCGTCTCGGAGCGGGTTGTCTATTCCGACCATGCTGAGTTCTTGGTCACGGACCCGGACGGGGATGTGATGTCGCTTGTTCATTGGTTTTAAGGAGCTCCCGCTGTGGGGCGGCGGGCTGGGGCAATTGGTCGGTGAAGCCGGTCAACGCCCCGCTTATCGGCCCGCGGCTGGCACCCAGCCCGAGAGGACGGCGCCTCCGCTCGGGCCATTGTCCGCGGACAGCTTGCCCCCGTGCTTGCGGATGATGCGCTGCGAGATGGTCAGTCCGAGACCGGCACCGCCCGTCGCGCGATTCCTCGATTGTTCGCCCCGATACAGCGGTTCGAAAATTCGCTCCAGCTCCTCCGGCGAGAAGCCTGGACCGGAATCCTGGATCGTGAACGAAGCGCGCTCCGCCTCCCGGCGAACATGCACGACGATTCGGCCATGGGCCGGCGTGTGCCGCACCGCATTATCGAGCAAATTACTGATCGCTCGTTCCATTAGGTGAGCATCGGCCATTACCGCACATTCCTCCGCCTGGAAGTCGGCGACGATGGACACTTGCTTCTGCCGGGCTTGAGGCTCCAGGCTGTCGACCGACTGCTGCACAATGTCGAGAAAGTCGGCTGTCTCCTTACAAAGCTCCGTCTCTACATATTCCATCCTCGTAAACGTGAAGAGGTCCTCTACCAGCCGGTCCAATTGGGCCGACTTCTCCTTGCATACGGCCACATATTTGGCGACTTGCTCCGGCGACCGCGCAATCCCTTGCTCCAGCCCGTCCAAATAACCGCGCAGAGCGAACAACGGCGTGCGCAGGTCATGCGCGACGGCCGCGATAACGAATCGCCGCTCTTCCTCCAGCGTCGCTTGCTTCCGGTGGGCGTCCTGCAGTCCGTTCACCATCATTTCGAATCCGTCGCGAACTTCGCCGATCTCCCGGATCGCGGATGGAGGGAGCTGCAAGCCGTCCCAGTCGCCTTGACCGATCTGCCGGGTCGCCCGACTCATCCTCTCGAGCGGCGTGAGCAGCTGCTTCCGCATGCGCATGCCGATAATGAAGAACGCGAGCAGGAGACCCGCAATCGCGGCGATGTGAGCGGCTACATACGAGCGGGGCTCGCCGTTACCGATATCAAGCGATCCCATTGTGATGAAGTAGGCTAGGACAAACAAGGTCCAAGGAAGCAGCAGAAGAAGCGCCAAGCTTAGCAAAAAGTACGAACGTACGCGAAGCTTCCTCATGTTAAACGCCTCCGAACCGGTACCCAACGCCCCATACGTTGGTCAAATAGTGGGGCTGCTCCGGATCCCGTTCAATCTTCTCGCGCAGACGGCTGAGATGGACGCGAATCGTATGCCGGTCGCCGATACCGTCCCAGAACTTCTCGAGCAGCTGGTCGTACGTGAACACCTGTCTCGGATGCTCCGCGAACAATCGCAGCAGGTCGTACTCCTTCGGCGTGAGCGAGATGCACTGCCCTTCCACGAATACTTCTCTTGTCGCGATATCGAGCTTGAGGCGGCCGAAGTCCAGCACGGGGTTCGATCGCGCATGCTGCGAGCCTGAGCCTGAGCCCGTGCCTGTACGCCGAAGAACGGCTTTTACCCGGGCAATAATTTCGCCGGGCGAGGCGGTTTTGACAATATAGTCGTCCCCGCCCAGCGTCAGCCCGCGAATCTTGTCCACATCATCGCTGCGGGCGCTGAGGAACAGAATCGGCACGTCGCTCTCCGTCCGGATGCGGCGGCATAAGTCGAAGCCGCTTTGTCCCGGCATCATGATGTCCAGGATGAGGCAGTGCACCGCGTGCTGCCGGAAGGCCGCCCACGCTTCCTCCGCGTCGTAGGCGGTCAGCACTTGGAACTGGTCGTTCTCCAGGAAATCCTTTAATAACTCCACGATGCTCTGATCATCGTCCACGACCAATATCGTTGGTTTTTCGTTCACACAAACCCCGCCTTTACATGAAACTATCGCCGATTATCTCCTCTAAGTGTAGCATCTCTTCCGCCGAAACAAACCGTCCGCTCGCATGTTGTGATGGTTTGTTTATGATTTTGTGACTTTTATGGCGCTTCGTTCGTGAGTTTCTCTTGGTAACCTACGCATCGACGAATGAATGCGAGGAGGAAATTAACATGCTGAACGTACAAATCGTACTGTTCGACGGGTTCGATCTGCTGGACGCGATTGCGCCATACGAGGTGTTCTGCGCGGCTGCTATGATGACGGGCGGAGAGGTACGGGTGGAGCTCGTGACGGCGGAGGGGGCGAGAGCGGTCCCGAGCGGTATAAATGGGTTGAAAATTGAAGCGGCGGGAGGCCGGCTGGTTCCCTCACGGAAGGGCATTATATTGCTGCCAGGGGCAGCCGGAGAGCTGGAGGGCGACGGGCCTAATGCAATTCCAGCGATATTGGCGTGCGCGATGGGCACGGAGCTGTCGGACATGCTGGGAACGGCGATGCAGGAGCCGGATGTCGTGATCGCCACCGTCTGCGGCGGCTCCGTGCTGCTCGGCATGGGCGGCTGGCTGGAGGGCAGGCCTGCGGTTACGAATCGCCTCGGCATGGATTTCCTCGGCGCGATGGGCGCCGTTCCCGTTGCGGCGCGCGTCGTCGAAGACGGCAGGCTCGTCATGGGCGGCGGCGTCACGTCGGGGCTTGATGTCGCGCTTTATCTGGTGGAGCGCGAGCTGGGACCCCGGATCGCCCATGCCATCGAGCAATTGTTCGAGTATGAGCGAAGGGGGACGGTCTGGCGGAATAGCGGTCTCACGCCGAAGAGTCCGACGGAGGCAGGCGATACGAGCGCGGAGGCTGATGCAGAGCCGATCCGAAAGCTGCCGGCGAATGGCGATATGGAACGCGGCAAGTCACCATTCGATGGGATATGGGATACGATTATTTCGACCCCCATCGGGAAGCTTGCGGTGAAGCTGGATATCGCCACGGTGAACGGGCGCATTCAAGGCAAGGCCACGATGGAAGACGAAGTGAGCATGTTCATCGATCCGGTCGCATCAGGCAGCCGTCTGCGCTGGTCGCAGCGGATTACGAAGCCGATTCGGCTCAACCTGAAATTCGATGTCGCGGCAACGGGCAACCAGATGACCGGGACCGCCAAAGCAGGCGTGCTGCCGGCATCGGCATTGGACGGAAAGCGGCGAGTGGAGGTATGACCGGATGACTCGCAAAATTCCATTTTACGCGCTGAGCGCAGTCGTCGTATTCCTCTATATCTTGTATGCGTTAATCAATAATTACATATTGGACCCGGGCGCCGAGACCTTCCTCAGCTACAAAACAGATCTTGAACTAGAGCTGAAGCCCCGCATTTGGCTGACGGTCATGTATATCCATGTCGCATTCGCCTGCGTTGCGATGGCGGCGGGGCTTGTGAATTTCTCTTCGTGCACCTATGCGAAGCGCCGCAGGCTCCATCGCGTGAACGGCTACGTCTACATGTTGTCCGTTCTGATCGTCGTGCTGACGTCCGGCTACATGGCGCCTTACGCCACCGGAGGGAAGGTCAGCAGTATGGGCTTCAATCTGCTCAATATATACTGGCTGATCGCCACGTCGACCGCGCTTATTCACATCTTGAAGAAGCGCGTGGAGAAGCACCGCCGCTGGATGGTCAGAAGCTACGCGTTCTGCTTCACCAATATGCTGATTCATCTCATCAGCTACGTGACTCACGAATGGCTGGGCTTCACCTATGTCGGCGGCTACACGATTGGAGTGTACGGTGCGATCGCGCTGTTATTGGTCATTCCGGAATTGATATTCAGGGCGGGAAACGCTCAAGATAGAGCTGAATCCAATAAATTTCGTATATAAAATATCGAGCGGATCGTTCCTTTTGGCGATAACATAGATGGCAAAGGAGGGAAATGAATGATACAAAAATTCAACGCCAAAAGACCAGTCGAAGGTTATGGACTGGTCTTTTTGGGCTCTTCGCTTCGCAATTAATCCCACACTTTCGGTCTGCCTATTCCTGCAGTTCGCAAATAATCCAGCAGCTGGCCCGTATGGATGGACTCGTGGTAGGCGATTCGCATGAGCATATCGCCAAGCGAGCGTATGTAGCCCACATCGCTTCGGTCGATTTGAATCGTAGACAGCTCCGATTCCGTGAAAGACCGTACAGTATTCATGAATTGCTCGCGATAAGGCTTGGCGAACGCCAGCTCCTCCCGCACGGTCGTAAATGGACGCTCTTCAAACGGAGATTCGTACGTTTTCAAGCTGCCTCTCTGGAGAAGGGCGAGATGGTAGTAATGCTCGCTGTCCAGCACATGCCGGATCATCTCTTTCACGCTCAACGCTTCGCCGTCCGGCTTCCACTCCAATCCCTCTGCCGGAATGCTCTCCCACACGAGAATACTTCTTCTTCGGATTTCTTCAAAATTCAATACCGCGAGTTCAATGGCGTTCATGGCAAGCTTCCTTTCCTAATCCATATACCAACAGCATACAGGAACGTATGTTCTTAATCAAGGCATGGAACAAATCGTTCTGCATTCGACGGGAATAGGCAGTCGATAGAGGAGTCTCTTAAGGGGCTCTTCTTTTTTGTGTTTTATCTAATGGGGGATAGTAGTAAAATGAGGGCTATGAGCGTAGTGACCTATCTGAGGAAGGGACTGAAAAGAATTGAATTTATCTCGACTCACGTTTTTAGGCATAAGGGTTTTGGCCATTATATGTTTCATTGGTTCATTAAAATCGATGGGGATTGTGCTTGAATACGTGTTTAACTGGATCGGGGAGCCTTATCTCTATGATTCCATCCCGAGGAGGCTCATTTCTGATTTCGGTCCTTCCGTCATTTATATGATGATTGGCGTGCTGCTATGGATGTTTACAGGGAAGCTTACCCGAATACTGGTTCCGAACGAAGAGCTTCAATACGAGGTGAACACCGTTGCGATCTTGCAAGTTGGCATTGGGTTGGTAGGCATCTATTCGATTGTATTGGATTTTTCGGGCATACTTTGGTCGATTCGAGACTTCTTTGCGGTGCAGCTGGGGCTGTTTCATGAAGAAAGAGGATTCGGTATTATGATGGATATGGTCGTGCATGTATTAAATGTAGCGATCAGTTTGTTTCTCATTTTCAAAGCCGGCTGGATATCGCGTAAGCTGCACACCATCTGGAGCAAGCCGATATCAAAAATCGATAATAATCGGGATTAACCATCACATATCGTCGAATAGCCAGGGAAAGCCATTAGTCGGGGTTTCCCTGTTTTTGTTCATTCAGGACATATGTCCTTTTCTATTGGGCAAGGATAGCATTAAATGAAAGGAGACAGAAAAGCGAAGGAGAGACAACTTATGAAAGGCTGGATTTACGCCGTGCTGGGCGGCGGGTTCATTGCGCTTCAAGGAGCGGCGAATGCCCGGATCAGCGCGGATATCGGCACTTGGCAGGCGGCGACGATTACGCAGTTTACCGGGTTTGTAACGGCGCTGCTTATCGCGTTAGCCGTAGGAGGCGGAAGCTTCAAAGAGCTGAAGCGGGTGAAGCCGCTGTACTTATTCGGAGGCGCGTTCGCGGCCGCGGTTATTTACAGCAACGTGACCGCCATCCAAAGCGTCGGCTTGACCTTGACGGTAGCCGCCGTCTTGATCGCGCAGCTGGCCATGACGTTCGTCATCGAAAGCCGCGGATGGTTCGGCATCGCCAAGCAGAAGATGGGGCTGCCGCAATTTATAGGCATCGCGATGATGATCGCGGGCGTCATCGTGCTCAAATCTTAGATAAGGAAGCGATAGCGCGCTATGAGCGAAACGTATGTATCGGAGCAGCTCCGCCATTATATCCGGCTGCATCGGCTTGAGTCCATCCTTCCTGCCTCGCTTCATCCGCATCTCGCGTTATGCGATTTCGAGCAGGGAGAGCCGATCTGCATGCAGGGGGAGAAGGCTCGTTATCTGTACATTTTGGTCAAGGGGAAGATCAAAATATTCAATACATCGGCGGAAGGCCGAACGCTTGTCGTCTCCTTCAAGACGCCTCTCGAATTAATCGGGGACGTGGAGTTTTTCCAAGACATCGAGATCATTAACACCGTGGAGGCGGTATCGCCGGTCGTGATGATCCGCGTTCCATATCGGGCGCTCCAAGAGCACGGCAGCGACCATGCGCCGCTGCTTCGTTTTCTGCTGGACATCATCACGCGGAAGTTCAGCCTGAAATCGCAGTTCATGAGCTTCAATCTCATCTATCCCGTGGAGGTGCGTCTGGCGAGCTACCTGCTGTCGGTCTCCTTCGACGAGAACGATGCGGGATTTCGGGGGCGTCTCTCGACCAAGGGCTTGACGGATGCCGCCAACCTGATCGGCACCAGCTACCGCCACTTGAACCGGGTGCTTCGGAAGTTCGCGGACGATGGTTTAATCGAGAGAAGAAGGGACTACATCCTCGTGCTGGATAGGGACGGATTAAGAGAACGGGCGAATCAGAATATTTACGAACAGAAGCCGGAGAGGATGGATTAACATGTGGCAAGGATTATTGCTCGCGGCATTCGGCGGAGCTCTTGTCGGGCTGCAGAACATATTCAACAAACGGGTGCATGAGAAAGCCAGCCCTTGGACGACAACGACCCTGGTGCTTGGCATGGGCTTCGCCGCCTCGCTCCTAATGGGACTGCTAATGGAAGGCGAGCAGTTGTTCAACTTGGGGAATATGAAGCTCTGGTTCTGGTTCAGCGGCGTGATCGGCGTAGGCGTCGTCGTCTGCATCACCCAAGCCACCAAGCTGCTGGGGCCTACTTACGCGACCTCAATCGCCCTAATTTCTCAGATCGGCTTTGCTTTGTGGTGGGATACGCAAGGGTGGATGGGACTCGAGAAGGTTCCGTTTACGTTCAATCAAGCGGCGGGCGTGCTGATCATCGTAGGCGGAATCCTTGTGTTCAAGCTGGGCGGAGCCGTGAAGCTCAGGAGCGCGAGGAAGCCTTTGAAGGATGCGGGGTAAGCCGCCTTTCAGCGGTAT
This sequence comes from Paenibacillus soyae, assembly GCF_024623455.1. GTDB lineage: Bacteria > Bacillota > Bacilli > Paenibacillales > Paenibacillaceae > Pristimantibacillus > Pristimantibacillus soyae. The sequence continues at coordinate 186,072 of NZ_JANIPJ010000013.1, forward strand.
CGTTTTGTTATAGTTGAAGTTTCCATTGTCGGCTCCAAAATGTTAGGTGTAAAATTTTGGGTAGGCAGGACAATTAAAGCATTTGGAGGGGATCCTATAACTTATAACGAGGTCGTAAAAGTCGCTGATGCGCATCTGCTTGCAACAGCAGCAGAGCTGTACGGTTTGGAAGGCTGCGAGTTCAGGCTGGTTCAGGCGCATGACGGAGGGCGTCATGTCGTGTATACCTGCGAGAAAGAGGGAGCCGATGCCAAAATACTTCGAATCGCCTTCTTGAATGACAGAAGCCGGGAAGATTATTTGGGCGAGCTCGAGTATGTCCGATATTTGTTCGAGCATGGCGGAAGCGTCGCGAATGTCATCAGCTCCCGTAATGGAAATCTGATCGAAGAGATTTCTTATCAGAGTCATAACTATTTTATCTGCTTGTTCACTCAGGCAAAAGGAAAAGGGCTTGCGGAAAATCACTATCAGTACCGAGAAGGGGCTCCCCTTACCGAATATTATTTTAACTGCGGTAAAGTTCTGGGCAAGCTCCACCAGTTGGCTAAGGACTACAAGCCTGTTCATCCTCGGTACGAATTTACGGATAGATTCAACGTCGAGTACATTGGAAAGCTATTACCCGACTCCTTGTCCCTGCTTAAGGAGAGGCTGGCGGAGCTTCTTCACACCTTGGAGGGCTTGGACAGGAGCCGCGAGTCGTTCGGCATGATTCATTTCGATTACAACGACGGCAATTATAAAATCGATTTTGACACCGGGCAAATCACGGTCTATGATTTCGACAATTCATGCTTCGGTTGGTATATGTATGACCTGGCCGATCTCTGGAGAAGCGGTACGGGCTGGGTGGCGGCTGAGCCGGATGCGGGCAAACGCAAGGCGTTTATGGAGGATTATTTTAGAACGGCCCTCGAGGGGTACAGATCCGAGACGCGGGTCGATGATGCGCTGCTAGAGCAATTGCCTTTATTCATACAAGCAGTACTTATGGAAAATATCGTGTCTGAATTCGAAGGCATGCGGAACAGCAGCGAAGAACCGGAGTGCGATGAGGAGTTGTCTTACCTGATCAAATGTCTGGAGGACGATATTCCGTACGTGGGGTTCTTTGATGAAATTTACTCGAGTGAAGAACCATTTGAGTATGAGACGCGCCATATATAGATGGAAAGTCAAAACACGACATGAAGGCAGCCGACCGGCTGCCTTTTTCAATCACATCTCGATATTATATATAACTTTTCCTCTCGCAACACGTCTGTTTAAATAAGTGTGAATGAGCAGGAGGATAAAGCAATGAAAAAGTGGTTTTTTATAGTTTTGTCGGTTATAGTCGTCAGCGCCGGTGCGTTTGCCTTCTTTAAAAATATAAGCGAGAACAGGATCGCTGCGGAACCCGAAATTCCAAAGCCGAAAGTAACAGTCGGCGGAAAAGAAATCCCAACGGTACTCGGGACGCGCGTGACCGACGCGATTTACGACGCGGCGGGGGCCCTTGAACTCGTGAAGAACCAAGAGCCGACCGTGGTCGTGCCAGGTGCGGAATTATCGGTCACTTTTGACTTCGCGCCTGGAACTTTGGTGCTTCAAAGGCTCGACGCTGAAGGAAACGTGGTTTCAGAGGAAAATCTGAAGCAATTTAAAGGTGTTCTCGTTCCATCCGAAAAGGGTGTCTACGTGTACGTCGTGAACGCTTGGTGGAAGCCGATCGGAAGCGCAAGCTTTGCATTGAAAATAAAAGTGGACTAACGTCTACTTTGGAATTTTATTGAAAGGAATCCATGTCGGTCGATGACGATCCTCGGTATCAACATTATGTTTGGTCGTTATTTTATTTATTAGGGTGAGAATGAAATGAGGTTTCGATAGCGAAAAAGGGAGTAGCTGATGAAAAAAAATCTTGTGGATTATTTTAACTATAAGTTCAGTAGTCATTTTCACTATTGGGGTGACTAAATCCCCTTTAATACCTTACCAGAATCCAACCCCGGAAATGGTTTTAGAACAAAATAAAGCTGCGGCAATGGCAGATCAGTATTTTAGTATCAGTCTCTTCCTATTCACGTTTTCTTTTTTCATATTTTGCATTTGGCTGTACTTAAGAAAAAAGAAACGATAAAGTCGTACTTCGAGCCTTGCTTCCTGATTAGATGGCTGTTCAATCAGCACATAACTGAAAGGGTTTTCAAGATGAATCTAAAATCAGTTCGATTGGAAATTGATGAATTATGTCGAGACTTTCATATTACCAATGATAAGTTTTCCGAAGTTAGGAAAGATCAATGGAGAAGCATACTCGGCAATATTGAAGAAAGGTTTTTGAAAAAGAAATCATCGATAAAATGAAGCGATTTGTAGATGAAAATATGGAGTTGATAGTCAGATGAGATTCAGTTTCTTGACTCGGAAAAAACGAGCTCGTATTCCCATTGAAGAGCAGCTAGCAAATTTGGAGACTGTAGGCATTACGCTCAAAGGGAATCTAGAAATCAAGGAGTTATTGGATTTTGATATCAGGGACTATGAAGAACGCCCTTACATTCATCTTCTAATGAGTATGGGAAGGGAAAGAGAGAGCTTAGAATGTACCGATGATTTATATCCGTCTAACGACGTGTGGTGCTTCGATCGCGAATGTATCGAGGGTCATGGGGATTACATAGAAGCTTTAAATCGGATTGCGGCTATGATTGAGCCGACAATAAGCGTTAGCGATATTCAGGATTACGTGGACATTGGTGCCGGTGAGGCGTGGATCGCTTTTAAGGCTAACGATGCAAGCTATCGCTATCCTCTTCCCGTGCAGGACGATTGGATGAGCCTCGAAATCTTGACGATCTTTTCTGAATTGCTTGCTGCGAGCGGCAGCAGTAAAAGATTTTTTTTCGTGGATACAGGCAATGAAGTATTAGTCGTACTTATTAATCGGGACCAGTTCCTATCCTTAAACAAGTTAATGAATATCTTTATCCCTTCGACCCGGGCGTAAAATCCACTATATCCAACGTAGTTTGTTGGGAATATCTAACTAATAGAAGTGCTCACATTTTCCGAAATAGTAATTAGATGTTGGCAAAAAGAGAAACGCAGGCAGAGGTGAATTGTACATAATGTTTAAGAAACTATTATCGTGGTTCAAGTCCAATTCAAAGGACTCCAAAAAAACTTCTAATAAATCCTTATCTCCGAAAGCGCCTAATAAGAGAACAGTCACTTCTTCAAGGATTGGAGAACTCGGTGAGTATAAAATAAACATACAATTAGATCAACTTCCTAAGGATTCAAAATACCTAAATGACATAATGATCAAAAACCCCAAATCACGAACTGGTTACTCTCAAATTGATCATATTGTTGTATCACCGTACGGATTGTTCGTCATTGAAACCAAGAACTACAACGGCGAAATCAAAGGGGGCCGGTCAGACAAGTATTGGAGAGTAAACAATAGATTCAATATGTTTAATCCCTTAAAACAAAACTTTGGACATATTAAAGCACTTGAGCTTCTGCTATCTGAAATGCCTGACCTCCTATATATCTCAATGATCTCATTTACTATGCGATGCCGCTTTAGTATAGATCCTGAGCTAAGGAAAATTGAATCCAATGAGTTAGTTATCTATGATTCAGAGCTTTCAGAGTTCATTAATCGTAAGCTAAATAGGATTAAGGCTACTACAGATAAGGCAGCGCTAACCGAGGCTGAAGTTCTAAATATATACGAAATCATTCATAGCTCTAATATTACGGATCCTGCTCTTAGATCGGAACATATAGCTATAATAAATAAGGATTAAAGAAGGAGCCATATCGCGAGTAAGCCTGCTTACTTGCGACATGGCTCTTTCTTTCGTTTTTTTTGTCAACCCGAATAGAAGAGTTCGCCCGATCCCGGCATAGGCTATAAGGAAACCGTATTGCATGCTGTCGAGGGGGGAGCGCGATGAAGATTGCGGTTGGAATTATCCACGGAATCGGCAGACAGAAGCCGGACTTTCATGAAGAGCTGGCTGCGGCGCTGGCCAGGCGGTTGTCCTTGATTTGCCCCGAGATCGAGCTGGTGACGGAAGGAATCTATTGGGGGGATATTACGGAGCGAATCGAAGAGAAGCTGCTAGGTAAGCTGGCTCCCTATAAGCTCCGTTGGGACAATTGGTTCGACGCCCGCGGTTTCATGGTCAGCTTCGCCGGAGATGCGATTGCCTACCAGCCTATTCCACGCGTGGATAACCCGCGTCCCCAAGAATTCATATATACGGATATTCACGAGCGCATGGCGAGAAAGCTCCAATGTCTGGCAAGACGCGCCGGAGCAACCGCCCCGTTATGCTTAATCGGCCATAGTCTCGGATCGGTCATTGCATGCAACTATCTGTATGATCTTCAGAAACGGAAGCTCCCTCCCCGCATTCAGGCCATCATCGCGCGCGGTAACACTCCGCTCGAGAAGGGAGAAACGCTCTCTCATTTGTTCACGATGGGGAGCCCGATTGCGTTATGGACGCTCCGGTTCGACGATTTCGGTAAGCCTGTAGACGTACCCGCCCCGAAATACCGGCAACAGCGCGTCGGAGAGTGGGTCAACTTCTACGACAAAGACGATATCATCGCGTTTCCGCTCAAACGGTTAAGCGAGTCTTATAACAACGCCGTCACCGAGGATGTCGAGGTCCGCAACCCCGGTTTGATGGCCTGGACGCCTCTCGGCTCGCATGGCGGATACTTCCGATCGTCGGCGATTCAAAAGCGAATCTGTCATTCGCTGGCCCGGATGTACCGCAGCTTAAACCCGCAGTGACCGACCCTTGGCGCGCGAATGGCAAAGGGATTAACAGCTGCTTTATCATTACGTATTATGATTTTCTTCCTAATAAACGATATAAAATTAGATAACTGACATCAGGGGGAGTTAGGAAGATGGAAAATTTATTTGCGAAGTATATCAGTAAGGTTGTATGGGCGGGTGGGATACAATGAAGAAGGTAAAGATCGATATAAATTCGCTTTCCTTATTATTTATAAAAATGGCCTTTGTAGCCACTGCTATTGAAGCGATTTTAAGCTATCTTTTTTACGGAATTGAGTTAGTCAGTCTTCTAACTACGTTTTTAGTTTATTGTGTAGGTTTGTCTTTTATATATGGTTGTGCATTAGCATTACCTCCAAAAATTAAGAATAACCCATTAACATTGAGTAATGACATATTGGATGCCATTTATCCTGATGCTGTAGAGGACCTTTATTTGGATGATGAAAATAGAGGAGTGTTTACCGCAAATACAAAAGTAGTAGATGGAGTGTCGATAACTGAATTCGAGCCAGCTGATAATGCCCATGAAATTTTTGTAATGTTAAACACCTACCAAAAGGTACTGGTTACCATTAAATCAAATAGATCGAAAGAGATATACGATATCCTTGAAAATTATAAGGTTAATGCAAAATTCATGATGGAGAATCCTGGAGGTTCAAAACCGTTTTCGAAAAGTTGATGAAGTATGCCTAGATATAAGTGCTATAACTTGCAGTACGGTTACCTATGTATTTCTTTCAGGCCCGCCTTATAGCTTAGATAGCGAGAGCCTTCTGATCGTTAAGTGGGTTATGTAATCGCATTGTTCCTTGTTGTGGGTACAAGCGCGGCACAACAAATTGAGCTTTCGCGGTTGAAGCGGAAAAAATGAGTTGTCATCCTCAAAGTAGGAGGGGATATTGTGAAAAACATAGTAGCCAGCGTGATAGCGCTCATTGTTATAGTTTTTGTTGTTGCCATTTCTCCTTGGGTCACCGTTAGCTTCGCAGGGGATAAAGTAACGGCTGCATTCGAAAAAGAGAACAGGAACGTGCAGGACGGTTGCGGCCTCGACTGCAAAGATTGCGGCGTTCAGTACACAGAAAAGGTTTTGTTTGGCCGAAATGTTCAAATAGAGTATGCGTGCGGCTTGATTCCCTCCGATTCTCCTGAATACCACCAGAGAAAAACGCTTTTTGTATCTTTTTTGGGGACTGTCCACTAAACGGATTGGAGGATAGATAATGGCGGAGAAGAGGAGTATGAAGGATGTAATGGACCGAGAGCGCGATCGTGGTTTTGCCCTGGTCGTATTAATGTGCGGAATAGCGGGTTCGGGAAAAACCACCTTCTCTCAAGAGCTGGAAAAGGACGGTTATGAACGTCTTTCCATTGATGAGGAAGTATGGTCTGCTTATGGTCGATACGGAATCGATTATCCGGTTGAAAAGTATCGGGAGTACCTGGATGAAGCTCATAAAAGATTACTTGAAAAGCTTATAGAATTGATTAAAGATAAAAAGCAGGTTGTGGTCGACTCCAGCTTCTGGAGCCGGGCAGAGAGGGACAAATATAAACGGCTTATTGAAGACGCCGGAGGGAAATGGCGGCTTATTTACTTGAAAGTGCATCCCGATGAGTTGCGAAAGCGCCTCAAGATTCGCAGCCAACGTTTTGATGCGAACGCCGCTTTTACGATAACCGAAGAGATGTTAGCAACGTTCCTCAATGGATTCGAAGAGCCAAAGGATGAAGGGGAGATTACGTGGGTATGGGATACATAACGATAAGGGAGCTGTTAGAGCTGCCCATTCAAATATCTCCGAATTTGAATGCTCCGACAGGGAATATCGAGAGCCAACACCTGCTGATTGAAGAAATATGGAAGGGACTCCATGTCGGCGGTCTCGTATGGAATGACGATTATACCATTGATAATATAGAGAGCTATGAACGATACACGGCGATTCATGGATTTTTTAACGGGACGTTGACATGGAATGGGCAGAAGTATGAAGAGCTGACCGATGAGCAAAAGATCGTTTTTCAGGAGTATAAGCTCTCCCATATCCAGGATAACAGAACTCCGGCTGAGAGAATGGAAGCGATTAAGAGATACTACAAGTTGTAGTGCAGGAACCTTGGCGTCTATACGGCGGATGACCTAACGGAAATGAGGAGCCTTATTTCGAATAAAACGAGTGTTCTTGCGATGTTAATGGAACTGAGCGACGTTATTTGCCCGTTTTAAACGTGATTCTATACAAAATCGATGGAATAAAGGCGCACAGTTCCGCTAGCCCTCCAAAAACCCCGTTTTTTCGCAAAATAGCGCCTCTCATTTCCGTTAAGCTAGTGGGCACGGCAAGATCGGCGGTCTTTAGTTGTTAGAAGGAGGAGAAATGTGGCGACCAAAGTAGGGCTAATTAGGCACGGCGTAACCGAGTGGAACAATCTGGGTAAGGCGCAGGGCATTTCGGATATACCTCTTAATGAGGAAGGAATGAAGCAAGCCGCTGCACTGGCTAAACGGCTGATGGAAGAGCAGTGGGACATCATTTACTGCAGCAATCTGACAAGGGCCCGGCAAACAGCCGAAATAATAGGAGAGACATTGAGGCTGGAAGCCGCCGTAATCACGGATGAACGAATAAGAGAGATGGATTGCGGACTCATCGAAGGGACTACCGAGACAGAACGCATCACACGTTGGGGAGAGCATTGGCGCGAACAAAATCTTGGCATGGAAGATTTCAAAAGCGTCGCCGTTCGCGGACTACGTTTTCTGGAAAAACTGACTGTCGAGCATGCGAATCAAAACATTTTAATGGTGAGCCACGGGGCGTTGATCGGTTTATCTTTACAACATCTTTTGCCGCATCAGTTCAAGAAGACATCTATTGAAAATACCGCTTTAACCATCCTTTCGCACTCTAACAACGAGTGGACTTGCGAATTATACAATTGCACGAAGCATCTATAGCAAATGTGGCTGCATCACCATCAGATACAAAATAACGATTGGCAGAAGCGTTGCGATCGTACCGTAGATCGCCCAGGAGCGCGAGGCGGCGCGGTAAGCCTGCGAGAGTCGACCCTCGGCTACGCACTCCGCGCTTAGCCGGATCATCCGCCGCTGAAGCGGGATAAGAAAGATGCCCCAGATGATGCCGCTGATCGCGAACAGCACGAGCGACAGCGTCAGCCAGTTAAGTCCCGTCAGCGACATGCCCGCACGCTCGGCCATCATGCTGCCCGAGACGACGATCAGGATAAGACCGGGGATCGTGAACGCGTAATCGGCGAGCATCACGTTCCTGGCCGCGGCATGGGCGACGGCGGGCTGGCCGGACCTATCCGCCTGCACTTTCCAGAAAGCGGCCGTTACGATATTGCCTACGGCAAGCAAAACCCCTAACAAATGAAGCCATAACCACCCGTTCATTTTTAACATCCTCTCTAAATTGTTGTTTGGAGAAGCAGCCTCTCAGCGACTTTGCAGCATCCGCGCCATGAACGACGACAGTTCCTCCGCGCCGAAAACTGCGCCTCCCCCTTGAGGGATACTGCTGCGCACCCGCAGACCGAAGGTCAGCATGACGAACAGCTCGGCCGTTTTGGCCGCGTCGACCGATGGCGGAATAACTCCATGCTGCTGGCCGACCTCGATCCATTGTCGGGAAAGAGACACCGATCGTTCGTCATACTGCCGCAAAGCCTCCGCGATGATCGGCTCATCCTCCTTGCCCAGCAGGTACATAAGCACCTTGTTCGTCACGTCCTGCGGATTGCCAAAGGATTGGATGCTTTCCTCGATTTTGCCCATGGGGCCTTCGAATGTCGGCGGACCGCTCGCCACCTCCAGATGAAACTGTCGATTCGTTTCCTCCAGCCGCTTTTGCAGCAGCCACACGTACAGCTCGTCTTTGCTCTTCACGTAATGGAAGATCGCGCCTTTGGACAAGCCGGACCTCTCCATAATGTCCTTCATGGTGATGGCGTGACAGCCTTTTTCCCGTACAAGCCCCTCCGTCGTCTCCAGCAGCAGGCGAATCGTATGCTCTCTGCGCTCTTCTTGTTTCATGTTTGTTCCTCCGCGGCAGATCTGTATTTAACTCAATTAAAAAAACCGACCATCGGTTTGTAAATAGCTCAAGTATACATTTTTAACTTTTTCGCTTGAGGAATGACATCACATTCCTATTGGAATGCATCATCTTAACCGGACCTCCCGGCCTGCGGCGATAAACCGCAAGAAGCAATCGGACGGCTAGCGGGCCGACGATTGCTTCTTCTTTTTTCGAATATGCGCGGGGGCAGACGGAAAGGAGGCGTTAGCCCTCCGAGCCCGCGTCTACGATTTCCCGCAGCCGTTCGGCGATTCGATCGACGCACACGCCGCCGTGGTAAGCGATGACGCGCTCGATATCGAGCTCGAGGAGCTTCCGGACCGATTGTATCGCCATCGAAGCGTCCGCCGTGAATTTCGGGTCGAACGACTGCAGCACGCCGTCGCCCGACGTCAGCGCGTCGCCCGTGATCAGCGTCTTGCTGGGCTCGTGATACAACGAGATGTGATCCGGCGTATGGCCCGGCGTATGGATGACCCGGATCCCGCCTGCATACGGAAGGACGTCTCCATCCTGCAGCGGAGTAACGGGTACGGGCAGCGAAGGGGCTAACGCCTTGCTTTTGATCAGCGGAACCTCACCCGTTATGTACGGAATCGCGGTTTCGTGAGCCAGCACCTGTACGCGGTCTCCCAATACGCCGAGCAGCTCGGGCAGGCTGCCGATATGGTCCCGGTCTTGGTGAGTGATGATGATCTTCGTCAGTCGTTCCAAAGGAATTGATTCCTCCGCCAATCTCTTGCGAATCAGGTCGAGCTGCCCCGGTATGCCTGTATCGACCAGGATCGCTTCTTGCTCGTCCCATAAGAGGGCCGCATGCACGACGAACGGATTCCCGTTCGCGTCCATGTCCAATCGAAAAGCTTGAATGCCATCACCGTTTCCTGCCATCTTCATCCTCCTCGCCGTATTTCTCCAAAGTGTATCATAGCCCGTCCATTCCGAGTACCCGTTCCTCGCTTGTCATAGCGTAGAGTGCATGATCCTCCCAAACGCCGTTCATTCGCAAATAACGTTCGGCCAGTCCTTCGCGCCGGAATCCCGCTTTCTCCAGCACGCGAACGGACGCGGGGTTTGAAGGCATGACTGCCGCCTGCACGCGATGCAAGCCAAGCTCCGAGAACGCATGTCTCGCGCAGAGAGCAGCCGCAGCCGTTGCATAGCCCCGGCCTTGATAAGCCTGGTCGATATAATAGCCCATGTAGGCATTCTGGAAAGGACCGCGCGAGATCCCGGTTAATGCAATACGTCCGATCAGCTTATGCCCGGCTGCCAGACAGATGGCATAGATATAGGACTGATCCTGCCGCATGGCGGATAGACAGCCGGCAATCTCTTTCTGCTGCCCTTCGAGCGTGAAATGCGCCTCGTCCCGAATCGGCTCGAAGGGCTGGAAGGAGGAGCGATTGCGCTGCTTCAAGTCAAGCAAGGCCGGGGCGTCGCCTTCTTCGATGGGTCGAATATATATCGGATGGTCGCGCATGACGAAACGCCCTTTCTTCAGCAGATTAGGTAACCTCATGCAAAACATGAAAAACGCTGATCGCAACTTTCAGTTTTTGGAACGATTTTACACCTATATAATAGCGTCATAAGGCGCTAAGGTACAAATGCACAAAAAAATATTCCACGAATTGGGTTTAAAGGGTGCAACCAAGCCCCTGTAGCAGCCGTTTAGTCGATAGTAGTTCGCATGACATGGGATGAATCAACTAGGAGGCCAATATGGGTTATATCGAATCTATTCGCGAGATGATCGGCAACTCGCCGATTATATTAGTCAGACCGAGCATTTTGATCCTGAATCCGCAAGGCGAAATCCTGCTGGTGCAGCATAACAACGGGACATGGGGCGTGCCAGGGGGGCTGATGGAGCTCGGCGAGTCGGTGGAGGAATGCGCTATTCGCGAGGTCGAAGAGGAGCTTGGCATTCGCATCCGCAAGCTGAATTTGTACGGGGTGTTCTCCGGCAAGGAGCTGCACACGAAGCTTAGGAACGGACACGAATATTATAATGTCGTCATCGGCTATACCTGCACGGATTATGAAGGAACGGTACGGCCGGATGGCGTAGAAGTAATAGATGCGCGCTTCTTCAAGCCGGGCGAGCTGCCCGAGAAGACGGATCCTTTCATCCAGAGGAAGGTTAGAGAGAACGCCAGGCATATCGCGGCTTTGCTGGAAGCGCGGTAATTTCGCCAAATTAGGGTAAAGGAGCATGGTCTGCATGAGCAAAACGATTACGCAGCTGATCGAGGAATTCGAAGCGCTGATTTCCTACGCTCGACGATTGAACGAGGAGCTGGATGAGCAGCGATGGAACGAGCCGATCGCCGAAGGAAAATGGACGGTCAAACACATTCTGAGTCATATTCTGCTGTGGGACCGTTATTTCTACGAAGAGGGCATAGCGAAGATTAAGAAGGGCGAGCCCCTCACCCTCAAGCATTTGGACTTTGACGAATTTAATGCAGGGGCACCTGTCTACGCCTCTTCGCGCTCTAAGCGCGAGGTGACGGAGGATCTGATACAAATTCGCGCCGCCATCATTGATGCGATATCCGGATTGTCGGAAGAGGAGTATTCGAAGGTGCACACGGACGGAGACGGCCACCCGTTTACGATTCGCAGGTACCTGGAGGATTTCGTGCCGCATGATGCTCATCATCGGAAGCAGATCGATACGTTTCTAAGCTAATAGAACGGAGGGAGCGGACTTGCAGGAACCATTGTCGCGGGCAAACAAGGCAGCATGGGAAACGAAAGCATACGACGCTTGGGTTAGTTATTACGGTCATCCGGAGGAGCTGGCCGTTCAGTTGAAGGAAACAGGCGCGCATCACCTCCGTTACTGGCTCAAATATACCGGGAATCCGACCGGCCGAAGGGTGCTGAATATGCTCGGCTCGCACGGACGCAAGGCGATATCGCTTGCGCTTCTAGGCGCGAATGTGACGGTCGTCGATATCTCAGAGGAGAACCGGAGATACGCTCTGCAGACGGCCGAGGCTGCCGGCGTCGACATTCGGTATATCTGCTCCGATGTGCTGAGCATCCCGAACGAGGAAGAGCTCGGCGAGTTCGACTTCGTGCTGATGGAGTTCGGCGTGCTGCATTACTTCGCCGATCTGCGCGACGTGTTCGCCGTTGTGCGGCGCCGCTTGAAGGCGGGAGGCAGGCTGCTGCTGACGGACTTCCATCCTTTCTTCCGGGCGTCGCAGCCGGAAGGCGATTACTTCGACGCGGGTGTGAAAGAAGGCGAAGTCGCCTTCGCGAAGCTGCTTCCGGAGGAGGAGCGCGGTGAGTTGAACAAGGTACGGGTGCGAGGCTGGATGGTCGGCGATATCATCGGCGCGGTCGCCGAGGCAGGGCTGTACGTCCGGACGTTCGAGGAGCTGCCGTGCAAGTCGAATCCCCGGCTGCCGGAGTTCTATACGCTGGTCGCGGATTGGGTGGACGCGGGACTGGCCCCGTTGTTTCCTTGAACAATGGCTTCAGAAGAAAAATAAACAGCTTTAGAGACGGCCGGCAGCTTGTGCCGGCGGTCTTTTTTTTCATGAGGGGGAGGGATTGGTCTGGCGCAGCAAGTGTTGTTGATCGCGTGGTTGACGTTCGTCATCCATCTCTCGGAGACGTTGACGTATGCCATCCGTCTTGCAGGCGTGAGGCTCGGGAAGCTGGCGGTCGCGCTGTCGCTGTCAGGCATTATCCTGCTGGTGTCGCGGACGTCGAACATGATACAGGCTCTGTTCCTGGGCAATATCATCGACTATGCCAGAGAGCATTCCGGGTATCCGCTCGTGGAGCAACTCCGGGTCATTATCGGCGCGTCGACGATGGGGACGTTGACCGCCATCTTGTTATTGCCGTCCGCCGTGTTTCTGTTCAGCCGAATTATTGCGCACTTGGAGCTTGCCGGTTCGCTTCCGCAGATGGTGCGCGACTCGGTGTCCATTCGCAAGCTAAAGAATGCCCGGACCCACCTGCGTTTTCCAAGACTGGAGATGCTGTCGAAGCTGCGAATCGGAGGCATTCCGAAGCGGCTTGTCATTCTGAACTGCGTTGTCACCGCGATCTACACGATCGGCGTCCTGGCCGCGCTTCTGGCGTCGGCGTTATCGCTGGGGCATTCGACGGCGGCCTCGCAGGCGTCCGGCCTTATTAACGGCGTGGCGACGATTTTGTTAACCGTGTTAATCGACCCCCAAATCGGGCTGTTGACGGACAAGGTGCTGCGGGGGGAGAAGGACGTCCGCGTGCTGAACAAAGTGTTCGGCCTGCTCATGGTGTCCCGGCTGCTCGGAACCGTGCTCGCCCAGCTGTTGCTGGTGCCCGCCGCGCATGTGATTAAGTGGTTTGTGGAGACGCTTTGAGAGGCATAAGATCAAGAATGGAAGGATGGGGAGAGCTATGCTGCCGACAATCGTTGAAAAAACAATGAATAAGCCGACTGGTTTTTTTAACGCTCGAGCGTCAGTTATTGACGAACACGGATATAATGGGTGCCTATATCGGCGTCATGCCGACCCGCGGGTCCAACGGTAAGTGCCGGTACCTGCAACAACGCGATAGTTAATCGGATTTTTATCGTTTGCATATCCTTTTTTAATTTTTATACAGACGGCTTTTCATTTTCCGCGGTTATTCTGATTGACATGGTAATCGCAAATGGGGAGGGAAGGCTGTTGGAGAACAAACGATTCATACTGGAAGTAAGGGAATTGACGAAAAAACTTGGTTCAAGAACTGTCGTGGATCGTCTGAATCTTCGAATCGAGGAAGGGGAGATTTACGGATTCCTCGGCAAGAACGGTTCGGGTAAGACGACGACGATCCGCATGATTACAGGCCTCGTCCATCCGGATGCAGGTGAGGTCCGTATATGCGGATACGATTTGAAATCGCAGTTCAAGGCCGCGATTTCGCTCGTCGGAGCTATCGTCGAGACGCCGGCATTTTATGCACAGCTTACCGCCTATGACAATCTCAAGTTGACGGCGAACCTGTTGCCGGGAGTTACGCGTCATCGGGTGGAGGAAGTGCTGACTATCGCCGGATTGTCCGAGCGGACAAGAGATAAGGTTGGATCCTATTCGCTTGGCATGAAGCAACGGCTTGGCATTGCCTGCGCGCTTCTGAATCGGCCGAAGCTCATTATTTTGGACGAGCCGACCAACGGGCTGGATCCGCAGGGCATGAAGGAGATTAAGGAACTGATCGTACAGCTTGCGTCGGAGCATGGCATCTCATTCCTGATCTCAAGCCACCTTCTACGTGATATCGAACAAATCTGCACGATGGCAGGCATTATCCGGAACGGAAAGCTGATCGCGGAGTGCGACGTCAGACAGCTGCGCGCTTCGAGAGAGGAACCTATAGCCATCGCAGCCTCGGAACCGATGCATGCCATCCGCAGCAAGGCAACGACGCTCGAGCAATTTTACTTCGACATGACGGAAGGAGGCGCGGGCAATGATTAGGCTGATCCGGAACGAGCTTTACAAGACGTTTCGATTCAAGATGGTATATCTGTTCATGGCGATCTTAGCCGTCCACGCCTGGCTTACCGTCCGTATCTATAGCGCAGGCGGCGAGTGGAAGTCGGTCATTACAATGGCAAACGGCCAGTCGCTTCCGCTAGCGCTCCTTAACAGCATGGGTCAATTCATGATTGTGTTCATTCCTGTCTTCGCGGCCGACCTCATCACGAGCGAAGTGAAATCCGGCACCGTGAAAATCGCGTTATTGCGTCCGGTGCTGCGGATCGAATGGCTAAACGCCAAGATCGTATCGATGTTCGTGTTCATTACGGTACTCCTTGGCTTCTCGATCGCTGCGGAATATGCGATCGGCACGCTTGCATTCGGGTGGGGGGAACAGACGCACTATGCCGGGAAGCTGTATTCGGAGACGGAGGGTATTTGGCTGACGATTCGCCTGGCTGTCTCCATGCTGCTGCCGTATATGGCTTGCGGAATGTTCGTCGTCTTCATTGCCCTATCCTCAACGAACGTGAGTGCAACGATCGGGTTATCGATAGCCATCCTGACCGCTTCGCAATATTTGAGCGAAGTCGGGTCGCTTGAGTCTTATTCGCTTGCGAAGCTCGTCTATTTTTTTCACGAACAAGTCTATCAGGCCAATACAGATACT
Source organism: Paenibacillus soyae (assembly GCF_024623455.1). GTDB lineage: Bacteria > Bacillota > Bacilli > Paenibacillales > Paenibacillaceae > Pristimantibacillus > Pristimantibacillus soyae. The sequence goes on from NZ_JANIPJ010000013.1 coordinate 201,156, forward strand.
TTGTTCCAGAGCGTTACGGTACTAACCGGTTATGTCGCGGCATGCTATTCCGTCAGCGCAATGATCATGAAGAAGAAAAACTTCACCTCCTAGTGTTATGATGATACGAATGGAAGTTATGACGACGCAGGCGAGGGGGAGCTGTGTAGTTGAATAAAATCATGATCGTAGAAGATGAACCGGAAATCGCGGAATTGCTGCAAGACTACCTGGAAGAAGAACATTATGAGGTCATTCTTGCCATTGACGGACGGGAAGCCTTAACGCTATTCAGGGAATGCCGGCCGCAGTTGGTGATCTTGGATATCATGCTGCCCAAGCTTGACGGCATGGAAGTGTGCCGCATGATCCGGGCGGAATCGTCGATACCGATCATTATGCTTAGCGCCAAGAAAAGCGATGTCGATAAAATAATCGGGCTGGGGATCGGCGCGGACGATTATGTCGTGAAGCCTTTTAGTCCCGGCGAGATGATCGCAAGAGTAAAAGCGCAGCTCAGGAGGGTCCATCAGCTTTCGTCTCCTCCGGAAACGCCGGCAATCATTCGGCATCAAGATCTGGAGCTGCATCTCCATGCTTATGAAGTGACGGTTCGGAATCAACCGATCCCGTTCTCGGCTAAGGAGTTCGAGGTGCTTCGCTGTCTCGCTCTTCATCCGAATCAAGTGCTGACTCGCGAACAAATTTTTCAGCAAGTATGGGGGTACAACGAGCGCGGGGATTTAAATACCGTAACCGTTCATATTAAGAAAATCCGGGAGAAGATCGAAGCCGATCCGGCGAATCCGATGATCATCAGAACGGTGTGGGGAGTCGGCTATAAGCTGGCCGGTGGTACGCGATGAGGCTCGGTATTCGCTCTAAGCTTGTCGCTTCGCTAAGCGGGATCATCCTTGTTCCCGCTATTTTGCTGAACATAACCGGCGTTCAAGCGGGGCATGCGGTTCTTGGGAGAGCTCCCGGCGTAAACTTCTTGTTCGTGATCGGTTTCCTGGCGGCGGCATTCATTCTGTGCGCCTACCTGTTAACGAGAATCGTGACAAAGAGCATCCTGCTGCCACTGAAGGAATTGAATGCCGCGGCGGAACAAATTATGAACGGCAATCTGGATGTGCCCATCCGGAAACGCTCGAATGACGAGATGGGCCGTTTCTGCTCGGCGTTCGACGTTATGCGAATCCGATTAAAGGAATCACTGGAGCGGCAAGCTGCCTACGAGCAGTCCCGCAATGAGTTGATTGCGAATATATCGCACGACCTTCGAACGCCGATTACATCAATTCGAGGCTATGTCGAGGGCTTGCAGGACGGCAAAGCCAGAGACGAGCAGAAATTCACGCGGTATCTTGCCGTTATTCGCAACAAAACCGACCAGCTTAACCGCTTAATCGAAGATTTGTTTCAATTCTCGCAATTAGAATCCGGACAACTTGCAATGGATATGCGGGAATCGGACAGCCGGGAATGCCTCGAAGCGATCATCGCGCCACTCGAGACAGAACTGCTAGAGGGCGCTATCACGCTGACCGTCGAACGGCCTTTCCCCGCGAAGACCATTCGCGTCGATCGCGACCGCCTTGCGCAAGTGTTGGCGAACTTCATCGAGAATGCCCAAAAGTATGCCGGCCATCCCGCCATGCTGACCATTACAGCGCGAGACGAAGGGAACTGGATTCGCATAGTGATCAGCGACAATGGGAAGGGAGTCCCCGAGGCCGACATTCCATTTGTATTCGATCGGTTTTACCGCGGGGAAAAATCGCGCTCGCGTGCGTTCGGGGGGGCCGGATTGGGGCTTGCCATTTGCAAGCAAATCGTAGAGGCTCACGGCGGACAGATCGGCTTGCGGAGCCGACCAGGGGAGGGAGCGGCGTTTTATGTGACGCTGCCGGTTCGCGGAACGGAATGAGACACTGAGGCTGCAGAGCTCGGCGAAAAGCCCAATCGTATAAAAACATCCATCCCCGGCAATCGGGGGTGGATGTTTTCATTTTCGGAACGTATTCATGCGGTTCATGCATCACATCGAGATACCGGCCGATTGAAGTGAAGCAGGCGGCAGCTAATCCCTGTTCTCACGTGATGTTTGGTAAGATCCTGATCTCCTCCGCGAGCTTGGCAAGGCGATGCACCGAGCCGTCTTTTGAATCGGGAATGAAGACGTTTAAAAACTGGTCGTGACTGTCCTCTATACGCAACAGTTGTGTTTCCAAATTGAGCAGTCCAGCCAGGGGATGTGAGAGGACCCGCGGATGCTGGCTCGTGCACTGCACTTCGTAGCTGTCCCACCAAGCCTTGAACTCGGGACTGCCTTCCATTAGTGCTGCAATGAAACTCGTGTACCAAGGGTCTTCGATATGCCGCGTGTAGAGCGAGCGGAAATGTCCCAGCAGCGAGCCTGCCAGACTTTCCCATTCAATGAAAAGCGTTCGGTACGAAGGCAGCATGAACATGCGCCAGATCATGTTGCGATCGCGCCAATCCGTGGACTCGAACGAGCCGAACACTGCGGATGCAAGACGATTCCAAGCCAATACGTGCATCTTCTCATCCGAGATATAGGCGGGAACTTGCGGCATCTGATCCAGTAAAAACTGAAGCGATGAAGATACAACCGGACAATTAACACTTGGCTTCGGCGTTTGCCGCGGAGGGGAGGCGAGAAAAAACAGATGCTCCCGTTCATCGGAACTCAGGTTCAGCGCGCGCGCCAGACTGTCAAGCACCTGAGCGGAGACGTTGATGTCCCGGCCTTGTTCGAGCGAAGTATACCAGGGCAACGAAATGCCGGCTAGCGCCGCTACTTCCTCCCGCCGCAGCCCTTTTGTTCTCCGCCGGGTATATTCGACGTGCTGCAGCCCAGCGTTCTGCGGAGTCAACTTCTGCCGACGTGTCCGCAGAAACCGGCTGAGTTCTATACGTCGTTGATCGTCGTTCATGGTCATCCACTCCTCACCAAGCTGATACTCCTACTTATAGAATTACTAATACTTGTATCATGTATATGGATAGAAACGAAGTTCTTCTTATCGCTTCCGAAAGAAGGTAAGATGATGCTGTAACCAAACACCGATTGCGATCAGGCAATCGACATTCATGCGCCGCTGCCAATATTATACTGAATATAGGCAGGTAAAAGAAACGGAGGGACTTTTTTATGAGCATGGCGGATCAATTCCCGGTCTTCAGGCTTCTCCGGAATACAAGCAGTTTCAACCTCTTGAAGAGCGCATTCGTATTTTTCATTAAATGTGAACGGACGGTGCCGTCGTATGCAGAATTATCATAAACAGAGCTACTGGTCTGGGGCCTATCTTCGTATCTGTGTATGCAATCTTTTTCTCTTTTGTGCCTTCCAAATGCTGTTGCCGATATTGCCGGTTTATATGATAGACAACGGCGGCAGCGAATCCGCCGTCGGATGGATCACTGGCCTTATCACCATCGCAGCCGTGCTCATCCGGCCTTTCACCGGATATGCGCTCGACCGCTTCCGCCGAAATCGGATCGTGTTTGCCGGTTCGACCGCTCTAGCGTTGGCCGCCGCTGCGTACACGGTATCGGCCTCTACGGGGTGGATGGCGGGCGTCAGTCTGATGCTGGGCATCGGTTGGGGGATGATGACGGCTGCCTACTCAACGATTGTGTCCGATCTCGTCCCTGTTAACCGCCAGGGAACCGGGATTGGTACGTTCATGCTATTCGGGATGGGGGGGATGGCTGTCGCACCGTTCATCGGCGGGTGGTTGATCGATGAGTATGGGGCGCCGGTGTTATTTGGAACAGCGTGCTTCCTTGCACTCCTGTCTTTGTTCCTGTTCCTGCCGGGCGGTATAAGCAAGCCCGCGTCGGGAACGTCGCTTTCAGCGAGTGAGCAGTATCGTGCGCTTAACGTCCTCTTCGAGCGGACGTCGCTATTCCCGGCCCTGCTAATCCTGCTCTATACGATTAGTTACGGGGGTATCCTTTCTTTCGCAAGCTTGTTCGGTGTGGAGCTCGGAATTGAGAACGGCGGCATCTTTTTTTTACTTTCCAATGCGGCGGCGATGCTGGTGCGCCCCGCAGCTGGAAAAATGTTTGATTCAAGAGGGCATGCTGCCGTGCTTCTCCCCGGCTTAACGATCGGCATTGTTGCGTTGATCGTCTTGTCGCTGTCTTCCGGCGGAACAATGTTTATCATTGCGGCTTGCTTGTATGGCTTATCCTTCGGAGCAGTGCAACCGTCAATCCTGGCATTGACGATTCAACGTGCTGCGCCGGACCGGCGGGGAGCGGCGAACAGCACGTTTCTAGTCGGCATGGATAGCGGAATTGCGCTCGGTTCCATCTCATTTGGCGTTATTGCGCAAGTGTCCGGTTACGGTTTTGTGTTTCTATGCTCGGCCGTAACGCTGATAGCGCTTTTGGCGGTTTACATCATCAGCCTGGCCGGACCAAAAGTTAGCTGGATGCCAGGAACAAAGAAGAAAGAACATCAAGGCGCAAACATCAGTGAGGAATAGCAACTGAATTTACTTCAATAATTGTCTGTGACAGTAAAGGGAGCGGGCGAAGCTCACGGAGTGGAAGTTAATTCGGGGTTTTTAACAATTGAATTAACTTCCACAAAGAGGAGATCCCGCACATTTGGGTTTGGATACACTCCTCTAGGTAAGACCGAATATGTTCCGTCAGATTCATGATGCCTTGTAGATCCGTATCTTCGGTAGCGGCGAATGATTGCTTAATTTTTACGGTGTCCTCGGAATAAACGGAGTTTTGCAGCACATGGATCAACCTGATTTTTACAAGATGAGCTCTGCTGTAATAACGATAACGGTTTTCAGGGTCTCTGTCCGCCTTAACATATCCGGCTTGCTCCCAGTAGCGGATCGTCGATTTAGGTATCTTCGTCATCTCGGAAACTTCGTGGATGGCGAAACGCTGCATGGTACTAGGCGAATTATTCTCGTTCGTGAGTTGCCGAATATCCTCGACTATTTGCTCTAATTTCACTTTCTCCTCATATAATGCCACTTCCATTTTCCTAACGGTCCACAGTGCGTCGTAAGGCTTGTCATGCCGCAGATCATGAAGGACTTCGGTTGTCACCGCCATCCCGAAAGACGGCGCCATGGCTTGAATACATTCCAGGTAAGCTGCATGCAGGTCCGTATACATTCGATAACCGTTCGCCGATCTTTCCGCTGGAGGGATCAGGCCTTTCGCTTCGTAATTTCGCAAGGTGCTGGGACTAATCATGACTGTTTTTGCCATTCTTGTAGGACGCATCGTCAATTCAAGACCCTCCCCTAAGACGACCAAAATTAAAGTATCTTATAAGCTTTTTCTGGATAGAACACGAATTTCCTTCTTTGTTTACCTGAAACCTTCCAATTGGCTTATATGTTATACAATCGAAATAGAGTATTGATAAGGAGGAGTAAGTTTATGAGTAAACCGTTTCCGATTTTCAGCAAGGACATGACGATTGAAGAAATGAGTAATGCCGCCAACCGTTATATCGAGTGTGAGTGGAAGTCCTTATACGATTTCATGCATAAGGACTTGACGGCAGCATTTTGGGAAATTGAAGATGCGGCCTACGGTCTGTATTTGGAACAGCTTATGCCGCCCATATTTGAGCAATTGGAAAATGCAGGGTTTAACTTAAAGAATGAACTCGAGGAGACCGATTTCGTCATTGCCAAACATTTGATTTTCCGAAATTCCATTGAAAAGTGGGGAACGGAGGATAACCGATCCAGAGTATTTTGGAACGTAGTACGTGACAAGCGAGGTCATGCGTTAGGTACGCTGCTGACGGAGATTCCCCACTCCCATCTGAAATTTGACATTCCTTCGGCGCCCGTAATTTTATCGCTTCGGGGAGTTTCGAAGGAAGAGATTATTCAAGGAATCAGGAGAATTAAAGAGCATGGGCTGAACAGTTAGAAAACACATGCAACGAAACCAATTCACGAAAGGAAGATCCCGTATGCTAGGTCCAAACCCTAATTCGAAGTATCCAATTCCTGGGAACGTAAATGTGCAATTTATTCGAAACACGATCACGAAATCAAATATCATAGTTGGAGATTATACTTATTACGACGCGTTGAACGGGGAATCGTTTGAAGATCAAGTGTTATATCATTATGAAGTGATCGGGACAAAGTTAGTGATCGGCAAATTTTGTTCCATTGCTCCGGAAGTCAGATTCATGATGGACGGCGGCAACCATAGAATGGATGGCTCAACTTATCCCTTTAACATCTTCGGAAACGGTTGGGAGAGACATACCCCCTCCCTAGATCAGTTGCCGATCAAAGGGGATACGGTTGTCGGCAATGATGTCTGGATCGGCAGACGCGCCACGATAATGCCGGGGGTGCGGATCGGCGACGGTGCGATTATCAGCGCAGAGGCCGTGGTCGTAAAGGACGTTGATCCTTATACCGTTGTCGGTGGAAATCCCGCCAGGGAGATCAAACAACGTTACCCGAAAGAAGTCATTCAAGAGTTATTGGAGATTAGATGGTGGGATTTCGATATCGATCTCATCAGCCCGTATATCGGCGCAATCGTAAGCGGAGATATGGTTACTCTTAGAAGAATGAAACAACGTTCTTAATGGTTTCATTTCATTTGTTAAGGAGGCATGTTGCATGAGGGTTATGGTATATGAATATGTCGTCAAAACGCATGATTCGGGGCCATACGGAGTAACGAGGGGGAAAGACGGCGCCATGTGGTTTACGGAACACCGGGGCAATCGGATCGGTCGAATTAATGACGTAGGCGAGATCCATTCTTTCTCGTTACCGACAGAGAAGGCTGGAGTGATGTCGATCATCTCGAGCAGGACCGGCGACTTATGGTTTACAGAGTATCATGCCAATAAGATCGGGAGAATGTCGGCGGACGGCTGCTTTACGGAATACGAGCTTCCTGTCGCCAATTCAGCCCCTTACGGCATAACGGAAGATGGGGAAGGCGCGATTTGGTTTACAGAGACGAACGGCGGAAGAATCGGAAAGATAACCGCGTCGGGGGAGATGATCGAGTTTGGGCTGCCTGGCCGGGATTCATTTCCTTCCCATATTGTACTTGGCCCTGACGGAGCATTATGGTTCACGGAGAACATGGGGAACGCGATCGGCAGAATAAGCGCCGAAGGCGAAATAACGGAGTTTCCGATTCCAACTCCGAACGCAGGACCTGTTGGCATCGCGAGTGGGCCTGACGGGGCATTATGGTTTGTGCAAATTATGGGAAATAGAATCGGTAGAATGACAACCTCCGGCGAATTTAAGGAATTTATAATACCGACACCGAACGCAAGGCCGCATGCTATCGTTACCGGCAATGATGGGAGCCTTTGGTTCACGGAGTGGAAGGGGAACAAGATCGGACAAATTACGGTTCAAGGAACGATTACAGAATATCCGATCCCCACCGCTCATGCAGAGCCCCACGGTATAGCGATTGGCGAAAGCGGCGATATTTGGTTCGCGGATGAGTGCAATCAAATTGGACGTCTCGTCATCTCACCATAGCCGTTCAATAGCTGCCTAATGCTGTCCGTGTTGGAACGAAACCGTTAAGGAGGGATTCCAATGTTGCCTTTTTATACGTTAGTCGCATCTTTTTTGCTGTTCAAGGGTCTCGGCCAGCTCGGCTTGACTTATTTCGAAGGCTGGCAAACTTCGCTCCAGGGAGCGGTAGCTGTCATGCTGCTGCTTACCGCTTCTGCACATTGGGGAACAAGACGCCCTGACTTGATCCGTATGGTTCCTCCGGTATTTTCCAGACCAGATTTCATCGTAACCGTCACTGGATGTCTGGAAGTTGCCGGGGCTGTTTGCATCCTAATACCCTCCCTCTCCAAAGCCGCTTCTATTGGCTTGGCTCTACTTCTGGCATTCATGTTCCCTGCTAATGTGATAGCGGCTAGGGAAGGATTAACGATCGGGGGGCGGCCCGTACCTAAATTACTACACCGAACCGCACTGCAGGTTATCTTTGTTGGGGCAATCCTATTGGCGGGTTAAGTTTTTGTTCTTAGCCTTTTGCCGATCTCCGTTACGGCGGCGAGCCAGATCGCGTTTTTCCTGACAGCCCTCTGGTGGGGCGTCTTCACCCTGCCCATGCTGCGCAACGTGCGCCAGAAGCATTATAGGAACCGCGAGCCTCGCATCGTCGCGAACAGCTTCAAACGCCTCATCGAGACTTTGAAACAAATCAAACACCACCGCGCTATATTCCTGTTCTTACTCGCTTATTTCTTCTACATCGACGGCGTCGGGACGATCATCACGATGTCCACCGCCTATGGAGCCGATCTCGGCATCGAAGCGACGGATCTGCTCGTCATCCTGTTCGTCACGCAGGTCTGAACTTTGCGGGGGCCGTCATTTGCAACGAAAACAAGGAAGTGTTGCTGCAGAAGAGAGCGGACCGGGAGGCATGGGGCTTGCCCGGTGGGGCCATGGAGCTTGGGGAATCGGCTGCGGAAGCCGCCATTCGCGAGGTGCTCGAGGAGACGGGGCTGATCGTGGAGACGAAAGACCTGATTGGTGCCTACACGAAGTATTTCGACGAATACCCGAACGGCGATAAAGCGCAGACGGTGTCCTTCTTCTTCGAATGCAAGGTTGTAGGGGGAGAGCTGCAGGGGGACGGGAACGAGACGCTGGAGCTCGCGTACTTCCCGCCGGACAGAATGCCGCCGCTGTTCGTGGAGCAGCACGAGGACGTATTCGCGGATTGGCGAAGCGGAGCGAGAGGCGTCTGCAGATAGATCACATAGGTCGGGAAAATTTTAGCCAATGGAGGAGTGCCGATGCCAGCTATACAAGCGGCTTTCATTGATCGTGACGGTACGATAGGGGGAACCGGCCGGTTCATACATCCCCGCGATTTCGAGCTGTTTCCTTGGTCTTCGGAGGCGCTGCGAATGATCAAGGACCATGGGATCAAGCTAATTGCGTTAACCAATCAGCATAACATTGCGAAAGGCCGGGCGGCGGAGGAGGAGTTCGCGCGGCAGTTCGAAGGCTATGGCTTCGACGCCGCTTATATTTGTCCTCATGAGCCGGAGGAGGGCTGCGAGTGCCATAAGCCCCGTCCGGGCATGCTCCTCCGGGCCGCGGAAGAGCATGGGCTGGATTTAAGCCGCTGCGTCGTTATCGGCGACGTCGGTTCGACGGATATGCTGGCGGCGGCCGCGGTAGGAGCCAAGCGAATACTGGTAGAGATCGGCTGGGGAAAGCCCTCTCTCGAGACGTATCGCGACAAATGGTATGATCAAGCGGTGCCGGATTATGTGGCCAAAGATTTGCTGGATGCGGCACAATGGCTTGTTAAGCTCGATGCTTCGGCTTCCCCTTGACGATATGACCGTACATAGCAGCGTCATTAAAGCAACCCTCGTATCCTTAAGAATACGAGGGTTATTTCGTGTTAGGAATCCTTGAGAAGCTGTGCCGAAAGCTGTGGATATTGCTCCGAAATGCCCGCGAGGAGCTCGGCGATTCGGCTTGGATCAAGCGCCGCGCGGAAGATGTCTTTATCGGGAAGGAAGGTGAGGCTCGTTCCCGTTTCGTTCGTGATGCCGACGGTTTGGAGCGGTGTCTGAGGAATGCCATGCCTGTAGTCCTGACGGAATCTCTTGCCATCCCGGCGCACCTCGACGGAGAGCTGCTGAGACAAAGCATTGACGACCGGAATGCTAATTCCCTTATCGCCGCTCGGCGCCGTAATGGATGCGCTGGCGCCTAGGCTCATCTCGGTCAGAATGGCTTGGACGCGAGGCTTATCGGACCCGGCAATGGCCTGAACCGGAATTCCTCTGCCATTGTCGGCAACCGTGACGCTGCCATCTTGGTGGCAGCTGACGATTACGCTGGAGCAAAAGCCGGCTTTGTGCTCTGCGATTGCATTCTCGAGTACGGAAGCAAGCAGCAGATGGGGATCATAGGATTCTGAGGCGCTCCCCAGGTAATGGCCGGCCTCGTTCCGAACCTCCGTCAGCTCTAGAAAATCGCTCGTGTCCAGCAGCTCGGAGGCCGCGGCTAACAGGAGCAGGAACGGCAAGGTTCGATGAGCCGGCAGCGCATAGCTGCCCCCGCGCTCCTCTTGGCTTAGCAGATCGGCGCCTTGCAGCGCCTTGATATGATGGTACAGCTGGCCCGTCGTTCCCATGTTCAGGCGCGAGACCAGATCGGTGCCCGCCATAGGCTCCTGCAGAATCGTTTTCAGCATATCAATACGCTGTTTATGACCGAGGGCGGATAAGATCTTGGCTACTTTATCGCTGTCCAGGTTCAGCAATTGCGGGATCGACCTCTCCTGAGGCTCCCATCTGTAATGCCGGTCCATGCCTTGCAAATGCCCGGAGAAAAACAAGGCGCCCGAGTCGCCCTGACTGGTCGGCCTCTCACCTGCGGCCTCGACTATCCGGTTTCCTTGCTTGGCGCGGGCGTTGGTATCGCCGGCCAGCGATGCCACCATCTCTCTCAACTCCGCCAATTGTACCTTCAGTTCGTCCAGCTCATGTTCCAAGTTGCGCGTCATAGAAACACCTCTTTTTATTAAATAACGTAATTACGTAATTAAATAATAACATAGAAGCTACTTGCAGTAAAGGTGTAGAAAAGGAAACTCTTTACATTAACGCCAACGCCCCCTATAATAAGTCCAAGCCGTTCAGGGGGTAAAGGATATGAACCGTTTCCCAGCCAATAACACAAGATTATATAGCCATCATCATAGTTAAGCGTTTGTACGACGGATTGATATGTCCGTAGGTACAAGCGCTTATTGGCGTTATACCTGCGGACTTGCTTCACGAGAGTCATGCGGGTATTTTTTTATCCCGGCATGGCTCTTTTTGTTTGCTCGACAAATATCCGAGGAGGTTGTACACATGCAAAACCGACAGCTGATTTACCGTATTCCCGAACAGGCGCGCGAGCTCGCGGAGAGGTACAAGTCGCACAAAACGCTGTTTGATCGGACCGTTCTAAGCGGCGTTCTGGCGATTTTCGACGAGGTCGGGGCGGATGGAGACGAGGCGATCAAGCGCCGGACTCTTCAGCATGATCAAGTCGAGCTGAAGGAGCTGGCGCTGTCGGAAGCTTACGCGAAGGAATGTGTGGCTTCGCTAAAACCCGCCATGCGCGACGCTGTGGAGCGCGCCATTCGCCATGTGGCGGAGGTGAACCGGGAGATGCTCCCGGCGTCATGGGAGAAGGAAATACGGCCGGGCACGATCATTGGCGAGAAGGTAAGCCCGCTGGACGCGGTCGGCATATGGGTCCCGGCCAGGAAGGGGCCGCTTGTCTCGACGGCGATCATGCTCGTCACGGCAGCCAAGACGGCCGGCGTGAAGCGGATCATCGTCGGCATGCCGCCGCTTGCGAATGGCTTAGGCGATCCAGGGACGGTGGCCGCGGCCACGCTTGCGGGTGCCGACCAGTTCGTCGTCGGCAATGGCGTGTCCATTATTGCGGCCTTTGCCCAAGGAACGTCAACCGTTCCCGAGGTGGACGGCATCTTCGGCCCCGGGCCTGGAGGGATCGCGGCTGCCCTGAGCATGGCCATGACCTATGGCAAGAAGAGCGTTCTCGGCATCGGGCCGACGGAAAGCATCATTCTTGCGGACGAAACGGCCGATTCGCGTCTAACCGCGTATGATTTGCTGAACGAAGCGGAGCACGGCCCGGATTCCTCGGCCATTCTGGTGACCCCGTCTTCCGCGTTGGCCGAGAAGGTGGAAGCGATGCTGCGGGACTGTATTGAGGAGACGGAGGAGCCGAGAAGAACGGTGCTGCGGCAGGTATTCGGACCTGACGGTAAGGGAGCCATTATTATTGCGCCGGATTGGAATGCCTCTTGCGACTGGATCAACGCGTTTGCGCCGGAGCATCTCCTCATCAAGTGCGCGAAGATGAAGGAAGAGCTGGCGCTGTCGCGGATCCGCCACGCGGGTGAACTATTGATCGGCGAATATACCCCATTCTCGGCGGCCAATTATGGCATCGGCATTACGGCGGTGCTGCCTACGAACCATTTTGCCAAGGCATTCTCGGGGGTGACCTCGCGGGACATGGTGAAGCAATCGACGATCGGGCGGTTGGAGCGGGAAGCGCTGGCGGAGCTCTATCCGATCATCCGGGAGCTGGGGACTTACGAGCAGCTGCCGTGCCATGTGCGCGCGGCCGATAAGAAGCTACGGGAGCAATGAGAGCGCAACATCTCGAAACGCCTCCCATGATATAACAGTTTCGAACAGGAAAAAGGAACCTGTTATGACGTGGGAGGAGAGGATTAACGATGAGTAAGCTAAAGGGGAAAACGGCGCTGGTGACCGGGGCAAGCCGAGGCATTGGCCGCGGGATCGCGCTGCGGCTGGCGCGGGAGGGCGCGCTGGTCGTCGTCCATTATGGGCAAAATAAAGACCTCGCAAAGGAGGTCGTTGCGGAGATCGAGCTCGGCGGCGGGAGCGCGTTCGCGATCGGCGGGGAGCTCGTGTCCGCGTATGACGCGCAAGCGCTCTTCGAGACGCTGGACGAGGAGCTGAAGCTGCGCACGGGCGACGCGCGCTTCGATATTCTCGTGAACAACGCGGGAATAGGGCACGTCGCTTCAATCGAGGAGACAACGGAGGAGGACTTCGATCGCGTCATGTCCGTCAATGCGAAAGCGTCGTTCTTCGTCATCCAACAAGCCCTCCCGCGACTCAAGGACGAAGGCCGCATTATTAACTTATCCTCAGCCGTTACCCGAATTTCGCTGCCGTCGATTCCGGCGTACAGCATGAGCAAAGGAGCCGTCAACGCGCTGACGTTGTCGCTTGCGAGCCAGTTGGGGGCGCGCGGCATTACGATTAACGCGATTCAGCCGGGCTTCGTCGCCACGGACATGAATGCCGGCATGCTTCAGGACCCGGCTTCCTATCAATTCGGCGCAGGCTACTCGATTTTCGGCCGATGGGGCCGGCCGGAGGATGTGGCGGATGTGGCAGCCTTCCTCGTTTCGCCGGACAGCGGGTGGGTGACCGGCCAGCTGATCGACGCGAGCGGCGGCTCGCATTTGTAGGAGACGTCGGAGTCTGCAGTTTGTTGCCGGTGCCAGGCGTGCGAATCCCATTAAGCGGCGGCCGCGAGCTTATGCGTGCTTCTGCGCACCGAGACGAGGGCGGCAGCCGCCGCGAGCAGCAGCGCCGCGCTTGCGACCCACGGATTGTACAGCACCGTCGCGTTCATCGTGACCGCCATGCCTCCGAGCCCGGCTCCAGCCGCGAGGCCGACCTGCGTAATGGATGTGTTCAAGCTGATGATGAGGTTGGCCGACTCGGGCGACTTTTTGAGAAAAAAGGTTTGGGAAGCGGGTCCGCTCATGAACATGGAGATAACCCACAGCGATAACAAGCCGATGGCAAGCGGCAGCGACTGGATGGCGAGCGGAAGAAGGGCGAGCGCGACGATATGGCCGATGATGCTGATCAGCATGACCTTCTCGCTGCCGAATCGGTCCGCCGCGCTGCCTCCCAATCGGGAGCCGACCGCGCCGGCAATGCCGAAGGCGAGCATGATGAACGCGATATCCGAAGCGCTGCGCTGAAGGATTTCTTCCATAAAGGCGGTAACGTAAGTGAACATGACGGAGTTGCCGATTTCACGGAATAACACATAGATGAGAGCGAACAGAATGACCGGGTTGGCCAGGACCGACAATTGTCTGGAGAACGGCGCGGGCGCGTCGCCTTCGGACTCCGGCAGCAGAAGCGCCATCAGAAGGATAATGATAAGGCCGGCGATGGCGAGGAGGAGGAAGATCGTTTGCCAGCCGAACCAGTCCGTCAGCTTAATGCCGATCGGGACGCCTAGAATCATCGCAAGGCTGAAGCCGAGAATGATGGTGCCGACCGCGCTTCCGATGCGCTCCGGCGAGACCAGCTTGGATGCGGTGCTGAAGGCGGCGACCATGAGGACGCCCGAGCTTATGCCGAGAATGACTCGCGCCGCGATGAGCAAGGCGAAGGCGTCGCTAACGAAGGAGACGAGGTTGCCGACCAGGAAGGCGGCCATAGCGAATAGCAGCAGCTTTTTGCGACCCATTCTTGACGTCAAGGAGATGATGACAGGGGTCCCGGTCGCGAAGGCGAGCGAATAAGCGGTAATCAGCTGCCCGGCAAGCGCGACGGATACGTGCAGCTCCTCGGCCAGAACGCTCAATATGCCGGCTACGACCAGCTCGGAGGTGGCGGTTAAGAAGACGGCGACCATTAACAAGTAGACGGTAAATCGTTTCATGATACGTTCAATCCCTTCCATTCGGATGTGTTTAACCGAATTATAAAGGGGCTACTTTCAAAAAGTAAGAACGCAAAATGCTTTGCCCTAATCCGTTTCGTTTGACTAACTAACAAAAAGTGAGTAAGGTGGGGGTGCGTGCCGAAACTTGCTGCGAGATCAAACGAGCATCGTTCGTCCCTTCATGATGCGGTTGTTTTGGAATAACGGCGATTCTACTGTTATTTTTCATTAACTTCAGCATTACGGGTAGCGTCAAGAAGTTTGTGTAAGCTTGTAGAATATCCATCTGGGATGGATCAATGAGGTGCCAGGCGGGGGAGGAGGCCTCCTCCCCCGCCTGGCCACCTGCCACCTTTTTTTGTTAGATTTCT
>NZ_JANIPJ010000014.1 GCF_024623455.1 Paenibacillus soyae
ATACATCGATTACTACAATTACAAACGCATCAAGTCAAAATTAAAAGGCATGAGCCCGGTACAGTACCGAGCTCATGCCCAACAGGTTGCATAAAAATATTTGTCTAACTTTAAGGGGTCACTTCATCCGATCGGCCGCCTTTCTACGTTTTGTTCCGCTTAGCTGCGAAGCTCCAGTGTTTGCAACGGGACCCCCTGCGGCAATAATGCCTCAATCGCCTGTCGAAGCAACGCGTCTCGATGTATTTCCTCGCTTAAGATGGCGACGATGCCGCGATCTTCGCGAGAGCGAATCAATCGTCCTATGCCTTGCTGCAGACGAAGAAGCATATAGGGAAGATCCACCTCGTCGTACGGCGATTCCGCCGCCTCCCGCTTCGCCATAAACACCGGATCCTGCGGGGGAAACGGCAGCGACCAAATGATGACGTTCGAGAGAGAAGGACCAGGTATGTCCAGGCCTTCCCATAGACTTAACGCGCACAAAACACTTGCTTCATCCCTCTGGAAATAACGAATGAGGTGACTGATTTCAGCGTCTCCTTCAAACCAAAACCGCATATCCGCACACTCCGGATAAGAAGGGAGTAATTCCTTAAACCTGAGCAGCTCCTCTTTGCCGTTGAATAGTATCAACGCCCTGCCTTCGGTTCGGTTCAACAGGCTTACGGCAGCCCTCATTTTCTCTTCAAGCGAAGCCCCATGAGCCCATTCGGGGACCAAAACTTCCATTTGATTGCTATAATCATAGGGGGATTGAGTGCTGAACGACACATAATGGTCAGCTCCCAAGATGCCCGCTATATAATCGAATGAACCGTCCACAGATAATGTAGCGGATGAAAAAACAACAGGTATATCGAGGGCAAATACCCGTTCACGGAACACTTCCTTAACGGCTCGGGGCATAATGACCAAAGTGAGCCCGTCCTCTGTTTCCGTTGCCCAGCTAATCAAAGCCTCGGAATTCTGAAACAAGCTTAATGCTTTCTGTATGGTTTCCAGATGCTCCTCGACGATCCGCAGCTGATAATCATTCAAGGTATAAAGCTCGCTCTCAAAAACGAGTTCTTCTTCGATCGCCTCGATGACTTGACGAAACAGGCGCACCTCTTCAAGCAGCGGTTTGCCTAGAACAATCCGTTTCCGCTCAGAGCCCGGGATATCCTCGCAATGTGATGTAAGGGTGTGGAACATGGATTCGCTGCGGTCAATCGCTTCGTCAATAAGCACGGCCAATGATTCCCGAATCTCGCCTTTTGTCAGTCGACAGATCAATTCCTCGAACACCGAGTGTTTCAGGCTGTATGTCAGCGCCTTCTGTGCGGCCGATTCCAGCAGATGCCCCTCGTCAAATACAACGGCACAGTGATCCGGCAATAGCGGAAGCTGACCCTCCCGCTTTCGTCCTTCATAAGTCCACACGTGTTCCATGTAGAAATCATGCGAGCAAATGATCAAATCACTGGATTTCCGATAGTGTTCGCGGGATAGTGTCTGTCCGCAGCGGTGTCTTTGTTCGCAGGAAAAACAATCCTGAAACGAGTCCCAACTGATCTTGTCCCATTGTTGGTCGTTTAAGTGCGGGTATTGTTTGCGATCGCCATATGCATGGAACGACTGCATCGCTTCATATTGATGGACAAAGCGGGGCAGCTCATCGCGCACCCCTCTGTACAAATTCGAATCCTCGTCATCGAATGGCACTTGACCCAGCTTGGCCAAGCAAAGGTAACGATCCGCCGACTTCGCCATTCTAGCGTCGATCGTAAGGCCCACATGTCGAGCCAGCTTGGCAAGATCGCCCTCCGGCTTCGCCAGTTGCTCTATTAGTGATTCGTCCGCGCAGGCAATGATCGCAGGCTTACGAGTATAACGAGCGTATACAATCGCATACAGCAGATATACTAGCGTTTTGCCGGTTCCCACGCCGGCTTCCGCGAAGATGGTTTGCTTCTGAGCGAATGCCCTCTCCAGTTGGTAGGCCATATAGATTTGCTCATCGCGAAGTTCGAAACCCGCTTCCGGCAATATATCGTAGAACACATCCGCGATCCAATCTCCAGCCTGCTTAAGAAAGGGACGGGAATGATCGTATTCAAAAGGATAACGTTTCAATTTGGGTTCGGCCTCCAGGAATCATGTCGAAACATTATCGCATGTTCTTCCTATGAAATCAAAGTTCTGAACACAAGGAGGCGGAACGTGATGAAAACCCGCATGGCAAGGTGAAATTCATGAGGCAGTTGAAACTTGTCAGTCAATGACCCCCACTTAACTAACGTTTGAAGTGGGAGCTTGTAACGACCCGATCGTACGAACGTCCCGCGACTCCGATCTTTTGGCGTTCCGAAGAACGTGGTGTTACATCCTCGAGTAAGCCTTCGCCTACCGATGGGCAGATTGACAGCTGCCCTGCAAGCCTAGTCATGCTAAGCCTGCACCTTCAAGAAGGTACTCTTTTCCCTTCAGACAGAGATTCATGGCGCCGATCCGGTCATCATTGCTTGCATATCCGCATGCCTGGCAACGAAACCGGTGCCTGCGTTTATCCCGGTTTTCTTTGGCCATGTGGCGGCATAGGGGACACGCCTGCGAGGTGTGCTTCGGATCCACGGCTATCGCCATCGAGCCCGCAAGCTTCGCCTTATACGTCACCATTTGACGCAATTGATAGAAAGCCCATGATACCGTCACATACCGATGCTTCAGCTTTGCCTTCTCCGCCCTGCGGCGGATCCCTGTCAAATCCTCCAGCACGAACAGCGTATTCGCCCCATAGCGGGTAACGAGTGCCTTACTTACCCGATGGTTCACATCGGTCATCCAGCGGTTTTCTCGTTCTCCGATTTGCTTCAGTCTGCGGCGGGACGAAGCCGTTTGTTTGCGCTGCAGCTCGGAACGCAATCGTTTGTAGTTTGCTCGTCTGTGTTTGAGTTCCCTCCCCCGAAAAAACAGCGTCCTCCCCTCGGTGTCATACGCCGTGGCTACAAAGTTGATGCCCAGATCAATTCCCGCAACACGTTCAATCTCCTTAAGCTCAGGAACGGCCATTTCCTTAGACACCGGAATATGCAGAAACAACTTCCGTTTTTTACACACCAGCTTGGCTGTGCCGAATATCCATGTGCCGTCGAAATAGGCCTCCATTCCTTTGGCTTCGAAGGGAACCTTGATACGGCCTTGCAGCGTATTGACGGAGAATAGCTTTGCGCTTAGCGAGTAATCCCGTCTCCAGACAAGATCGTATTCCGGCTTCTTGAATTGTACACGCGTCCAAGCATGACCGCTGCTCAAGATGGTCTTGTATTTTGCCAGCACCGTTTTCAATGCCGACTGAGCCATTTGAGAGCGCAAGCCCATCGTGCTGCGCAGGGTTTGATACGTCATTCGGTGCAGGGCAGGCTGCCGGCGCTCGCTCGTCTCGAACACAAGAGCAGAGACAAAATTACAGCCTTGACGATAAGCGAGCATCGTTTGTTGCAGTGCCTTCATTTGACTTTCTGACGGTTTGATTTTGATTTTCGCCGTCATAGTAACGATCATATGTTCGCCTCCCTCCTATGCTAATTTTAGCATAGGAGAGAGAACAAGAACATACGAAATATCATTCCGGCTAACGCCGGACCCCCATTCCTCCCCCGCTTATAGAAGTCGGGAGTATCCAGGGCGATTTTGATGAACAAAAAGCCCTGCCGCCCAATGGAGCGGCAAGGCCTCTCGAAATGAAGTTCATATCGAAAACAAAAAAATTATGCTAGTTGGATATGCCGTTCGCAAAGGAGCTCTCAATCACCTGAAGAACCTCCGCATGCTGAACAACGTTATGGACTAGCGCAGCCAGCAAGAAGATGCCGAGGATTACCGTAAGTCCCTTACGGAGAGCGTCCCGCTTGATCTCCATCGCGAATCTGCCGGCAAGCAGGAATATCGCGAACAAATAGTGCCCGGCGTAGAGATACAAGTCGTTCTGAAACGCGGCCAGGCCGTACCCCACAACGATGTGGAGACCGATCGCCGCCCCGATGTAGCTGCCGAGAATCCAAGCTTCTCTCGTCTTGATCAGGCGAATAAATCCCGCAGCCGCCAGCAGGAGCAGCGCCATACCGACGACCGACACATGGATGGGATACGGCTGCAGCAAATCCGTGGCGAACGCGACGATGCTTGGCGTGACGAGCGCCGCGTCCGGCGTCAGAATCGGGCTGATCCCCAGCATATAGATCGCCTTCCAGTGATAGAAGAACGAGAAAGGAGCCACGTAATTATAGCCGCCGTTGTCGAGCGTCTTCGACCAATTGTGAATCCAGCTGTGTCCGTCGAACAGCAGCCACTGCAGTCCGGTCGCAAGGATAACGAGCAGCAGGAACGCCGCGACGATCCGGACAAGCCTCCAGATCCAGCCCTTCTCCCGAAGCATCACGTTGTTCGCGAAGAGCGACGCCATGAATGGCACGATATTCGTCGACGTGATGCCGAAGTTCGCGAGCGCCAGCCCCGCGTGCGGCAGCACCTTCGTCTTCGCCTGTTCCCTGCTGTATTGCAGATAAACGACCGACAAAATAAGAAACAGCTGAGCGTATGGATACGAATCCGGCACGAGCGCCGTGAACAAGCTGTAAGAGCTAATGCCGAAGAAAGCCGCCATGAGGAATGGAATGATCGCTCCCTCGGCGCTTCGTTTCAAATAACAATAAACCAGCACGACGCTCAGCGCGTTGACGGCGGCTTGGAGCGCGAGGAAAAATAGATTGTCGAATAGATGCTTGGACAGAAACCCGAACGGCCCCGTCAGAAAGCTGATCAGGGGATGAATGACGGAAGCGTTGCCCGGCCCGTACTGCATCGAAGGATCGAAGTTAAACAGATTCAACGCGAACGGCACGCCGTAGAATGGGTTATGCTCCGCGAGCAGCGCCTGGTTCTCTTTCATATAAGACATGAAGGGCAAGTTCATGACGACGTAGAAGACGTAGAAGGCCGCGAATAGACCGCCTGCCGCGTAGTAATCTTTTTTAGCACGAAATAAATAATTCCAGAATCCCATAATGACCACCGATCGTGTATTCATAGATTTATTCCAAAAACGCTAGAATCGCGACAACGGCAATGACGTACAAGACGACCGTCGCCAGGATATGCTTGTCCTCGAACAGGATCCGGTCCGGCGCCCCGCCCTTCTGTTCGACGTGAATGAGGTAGAGATAACGGAAAATGCCGTAGATGACAAAAGGGATCGTCCACATCAAATGGATCGTCCGGCCCGACGTGAAGGTGAACAAGGAATAGCTGATGATCGTGGCCGTCGTGACGATGCCGATCAGCTGGTCGAGCAGGGCGAACGAATAGTTGTCCAGCACCTTCCTATGCGTCCCGCTGTTCGACTGGAATAGCAGCAGCTCATGCCTCCTCTTGCCGATCGCGAGGAACAGGGACAGCAGCATGGTGCAGATCAGGAACCACGGGGTCAGCGGGGCATGGATGACCAATCCTCCCGCGATCGCGCGAAGAACGAAGCCGGCGGCAATGACCATGATGTCCACGATGACGATATGCTTCAAGCGGAACGAATACAAGACGTTCAGGACAAAATAAACGGCAAGCAGCGCGGTAAACAGCGGATTCAGCAGGACGGACGCGGCGAGCGAGGCCAGAAGCAGAAAGCTGCCGAACAGGATCGCCGTCACAGGGTTCAATCGGCCGGACGCCATCGGGCGGTGCTTCTTGAGCGGATGGTTCCGGTCGGCTTCCCGATCCGCGTAATCGTTGACGATGTAGACGCAGCCCGAGACGAAGCATAACAGGAAGAAGCCGGCCAGCGTCGCCGTTATCGTCGAGAGATTGATTCTTTCGAACGAGAATAGAAGCGCGGCGAATATAAGCGCGTTCTTGGACCATTGCTTCGGCCGCAGCTGCGCGAATAAGAGCCGGGACGTCTCGAGCTCATTGATTGTTCTTTCTTCGTTTGCTATCGGTTGCATGCTTATCTCCTACTCCAGAACTTCTGTCTATTACCCAAATTCTTCCTAAAAGAGCGACGTTATTATATGGTAGCCCTTTCCTGCTCGAATCGTCAATACTGAAACGTACGGATTTTCGTAATTGTTGCGGCAGGACGGTCTGATTTTTTTTGGATTTTTTATGAATAAGAGGTCGCCTTCCTGTTCAATCTATAAGAGGATTTTCGATCTAATGTGATGGGAGGGATTACGATGGCAAAACCGGATAACCGCGCGGATAATGCGGAACACCTGCAGCAGCATATTGAGAACACGCAGCAGAATATCCAAGAGACGAATCAATATCTCGCCGAGTTCGGCGATGAGATTTCGGCTTCGGAGAAGCAAAACCTGCAGGCGAAAAACGAGCGTCGCCAGAACAGCGTTCAGGCGTTCCAATCGGAGAAGCAGGACGAGATGAACGCTCAGCAGTAATCGCCATATAACAAATCCCCCGCTTCTCTTGCCTTGCGGCAAGCGGCAGCGGGGGATTTTTTTGCGAGCGCGTTTCGCCTTCGGATTAGTCCTTGATCGGCTCGAACTTGGCGTCGTACAGCCGGAACATCGTTTTGTAGCCGGACTCGTCGACCTTGATGCCCACATCCAGTCTTCCCGTGAGCTGCAGAGGCTCGGAGGTGTACCTGAGCTTCGTGCCGTCCTTGACGAATACGATCATGATCTTGTTCCAATACGTCTCGTCGCCGTTATCGAACGGGCATTCCGCGCCAGGCTCCGGAATAAGCAGGAACCAGTTCTGGTCGAAGGATAGCACTTCGCCCATGAAGCCTTTGATCTGCACCGTCTTCCTCTCATCGGAGAGCTCCCAGAAGCGATTGGACGGAGTCGTCTGATCTTCGTTATCAAAAAATTCGCTCCAGCCGATCTGCGGATATTTGCTGTTCGATTCCTTCTCCGGAGCCGGCGTTGCGGCAGGCTTGCCGGAAGGCGCGGGCTTGGTCGCTGCCGGCTGTTTGGACGGCGCGGGCTTGGTCGATTGCGCCGGGGCCGAGACGGCGGGCTTCGCGGTCGCTTCCGTCTGTGCCTGCGCCGTCGCAGCCGGCTTCGCGGTCGCGGATGCCTGGCTATCGGCAGGCGCGGACGAAGCGGCCGGCGTTACCGAGCCGGCAGGCTCTGCCGACGCTTCCGGCGTGTCTGCGGCCGCGTCGATCGCGGAAGCCTGCTCTTCGCCGCCCGCGTTGGCTATTGGCGGCGAAGCGGACTCCGCGCTCTCCGCCGTTGGATCCGCTGCTGCGGTTGCTGCCTCCGCCGGCGCTGTGCTCGCCGCCGCTTGCGTCTGCTCCGGCTCGTAAGGCGCCGCGTCGCCGAACGAACCCGCGCCGCCCGCGGTTTGTTTGTCCGCCCCGCAGCCGCCGAGCAGAATCGCCGCCGCCAGCATTCCGATGACGGTACGCTTGTAAGGATATTTCCTCCGTGTCATCTTATCATCCCTCCTAAAGTTTTGTGTAACGAAGTGGAACGCTTAGTTTCTAAATAACGTGAGCGCGTCGGTCCGGTATACGCGCGCAGCCGGACCAGCCGACGCGAGTATGCCGATCCCGAGCGCGGCGGCCATCAACAGCCACTCGTTCGTCGCGAATCTCAGCGCATCAAGTTGAATGCCCGTTTCGGTGAACACAAGGTCTCCCAGAAGCGCCGCGGCGGTATGGCCGGCCGCGATGCCGAGAACAACGCCTGCGGCGGTAAGTGCCGCTCCTTCCCCAATGAGACAGGACAGGATATACGCTCTCGATTTGCCGATCAGCCGCAGCAGACCAACATCCCGCTTCCTCTCTTGCACCGATGACATCAGAGCGAGGAGCAGCGTCGCGGCTGCCAGCAGCGCGCAGATGAACATAACGATCATGAGCAGCTGCGATCCGCTGTCCACCATGTTCAGCACGTCGGCTACCGCTTTGCTCGAATAGACCGCCTGCACGTTGTCCAGCTCCTCGAATTGCGTCTTCACCGTCTGAGCTCCAAGCAGCGTCGCCGGCTTCACGATGATCGCGGTAATCTCGCGGTCTTCTTCGCTTAGCGCATGCACGGCCCAAGCGTAATCCATCGTCGTGAAGATCGCCCGGTCATCGGCCGTCCCCAGCTTCGGCAGGATGCCGGTCACCGTATAGGCGAAACTGTCATGCAAGTCCGCATGCGCAGCCTCGTCCGCGTGCGACTCTTCGTCGGCGAGCGCGGTTTCATCGGCGTGCGCCGCTTCGTCTACGTGTGCCGCTTCATCGGCATGAGCCGCCTCGTCCGCGTGGGACTCTTCGTCGGCGTGCACGGTTTCATCGGCGTGTGCAGCTTCGTCTGCGTGCTCCGCTTCGTCTGCGTGCATTGCCTCGTCCGCGTGCTCCGCCTCTTCCGAATGGGCAGCTTCCTCTTCATGGTGATCTTCCGAGATATCCGCGTGCTCGACTAACCCATGCGCCCCGCTGAACGTGTCCCCGATTTGCAGACCCAGCGCTTTGGCAACCGTATAACCGACCGTCACTTCGCCTTGCTGCCCGTACAGCTTGCCTTCCGCCAGACTCCGATCCTCGTAGCGGGTCTGGAAGTAAGTCGGGTCGATCCCTACAATCGGATAACCCTCGTGGCTGTCCCCTGTCGTCATGCCGTACACCGCCTCCGCTTGCCCCGTCTCCCGCACCTGCTCAAGCGTCTCGTACGGAATATTGCCCGTCGGAGCCCCGACGCGGTAGAACGTGTTCAGCACGAGCTGCGATTCGCTGCCGTCCGCCCCAATGACGACCTCGAACGGACCGTAGCCTTGCCGCGCGCCTTGCTCCACTCCGTCCTTGCTCATCAGCAGCAACGAGAACAACGCAACGGTGACGGTTACCGCGATAACCGTTAGTACCGTCAGGAAAGCGCGATGCTTCAAATTGCTCCAAATGTAATTCATGAACTTACGCCTCCCGCTGCCGTCTCTTGCATAGCCCTCTTGTCGGAGCTGCTCTCCGCCCTGCCTTTCAGGAGCTGATTCAGGCTTGCAAATTGCAGCTTCGTAGGGAACAGCTCCGCCAGATGCAAATCATGCGTGACCGTGACGAGAGTCGAACCGTTCTCCCGGCTGACATCCAGCAGGAGCTTCATAATGGAAGAGGCCGTCTCCCAGTCCAGACTTCCCGTCGGCTCATCCGCCAGCACGAGCGGAGGACAATGAATCATGGCGCGAACGATGGCCGCCCGCTGCTGCTGGCCGCGGGACAGCTTGGCGGGAAGCTGGTTCATCCGATCCTGCAGCCCGACCCGTTCGAACCACTCTCCGATTAACCGCGCTCGGAGAGGCTTGCTCATGCTTCGCGGCATGACGAGCTCCACGTTTTCTTTGACCGTGAGAGAGGGGATGAGGTAGAAGTCCTGGAACACGTAGCCGACTGTCTGCGCGCGGAACGCGTCCCTCTCCGATTCCTTCATTCCGCTTACCTGCTGTCCGGCGATCTCCAACAAGCCGCCATCTACGGGCAAGACGCCTCCGAGCAGATGCAGGAACGTGCTCTTCCCGCTGCCGCTCGGCCCGAGCAGGGCGATGGCGTCTCCCTTCCGCGCCGACCATTGATCGATTTCGATAATGGGCAGCCGCCCTTGTTGCTGGGAGAAGGCTTTGCGCACCCCTTCGACCCGAATCATCTCTTCCATCATGATGTCCCCTTTCCAAAAAGCAAACAGGAGAGCAGCGCTCCCCTGTCCGCAAGCATTAACGCAGCGTATATTACTTCACGATTCTTTCGGACAGAGTGTCCCATGTCATGCTCAAGCCAGTCAGCTCG
Organism: Paenibacillus soyae; assembly: GCF_024623455.1. GTDB lineage: Bacteria > Bacillota > Bacilli > Paenibacillales > Paenibacillaceae > Pristimantibacillus > Pristimantibacillus soyae. Next base: position 9,770 of record NZ_JANIPJ010000014.1, read on the forward strand.
TTGAACGCTTCAAGAGGCAGGTACAGCTTGCCGTTGTCCACGTCGCTTGCCAATTCGGATGCCGTGCCGTTCAGGACGACGGCTCCCGTCTCGATATTCGCTTCCACCGTATTGTCGCCGTGCGTGATGGTAGCCGTGCGGGAATCCGCGTTCCACTCGACTTTGCCGCCCAGAGCTTCCGCAAGCGCCTTGGCAGGGAACAGCACTTGGCCTTCTCTGCTCACTTTGAATTTCGGGTACAGGTATTTCTCTTGCAGCTTGGCTGTCGCGGCTTCAAGGTCGACGCCGATCACTTCGGCGGATGCCAACGCGATTTGCGTGTTGTCGATTTGACCTGTTACCATGTCGGCGATCGGACCATAAGCCCATACGCCTACGTCTACCGCGGAGTGGCCGTGGCCGCTCCAGCCGACAAGCAATCTTTTGCTAATAACGGCGTTATAGCCGCCTTCGCGTCCATAGGAGGATCCATCGCCGGCAAGGATCAGCTCGGCTTCTTCATCCGTCAGGTCGGTAATCCAAGTGTTAGCTGCAACAATCGCCTTCACGTCTTCGATCGTTGCCGCTTCTTTCAGCTTGCCGACCAGGGACTCGGAGGAGTTCTTCTGCTTATCCCACAGGTCGATGTTCAGCTCGTAAATATTGTCGCGGGACAGGGACAGACCGCCCGTCTCATGGTCAGCTGTAATAACGATGGATGTGTTGCCGTCCTTCTTCGCGAAGTCGAGTGCCGCTTTAACGGCAGCGTCGAAGTCCAGCACTTCCTGAATCATCGATGGGAAGTCGTTCGCGTGAGCCGCATGGTCGATACGGCCGCCTTCGATCATGATCGTGAAGCCGTCTTCGTCCTTGGACAGGATGTCTAGGGCTTTCCCTGTCATCTCGGCCAGATTCGGAGTTTCTTCGGAGCGATCCGGCACATAAGAGACATGGGAGCCGCCGAACAGGCCCAGCACCTTGTCGTTCTCTTCCGTCAGACCTTCAAGCCCCGCTCTATCGCTGATGTATGTATAACCTTTGTCTTCGAAGTCGTCGATGATCGTTTTGTCGGAGCGTTTGCCGTTCTCTTCCTTGCTGATAAAGTTGGCGCTGCCGCCGCCCAGGAGCACGTCGACTCCGCTGTCCAGGTACTGCGAAGCGATCGCGTTCTCATTGTCGCGGCTTCTTACATGGGATGCGTATACCGCAGGGGTCGCATGCGTAATGCGGGCCGTGGACACGAGACCTGTCGCCTTGCCCGCCAATTCAGATGCTTCGATAACGGACGCGAATGGCACGGACACATCTTCGTTCGAGATACTGATGGCCGCGTTATACGTTTTGTTGCCCGTCGCGAAAGCCGTGCCCGCCGATGCGGAATCCGTTACAACGCCGGATACGACCGTGCCGCCGTCCTCGCCGCGGTCCGCGTATGTCGTGGCTTGACCAACGTAGATGCTGTCCAGCGTCAGATGGTCGATGCCTTTGTTATACATCAAGTAGTTGCGCGCCGCGGTTACTTGAGCCGGCCCCATGCCGTCGCCGATCAGAACGATCAGGTTTTTCGATTTGGGAGCCTCCGCCTCCGCAGGCACTGCGTCTTCCGCGGAAACGGCTGTTGCGGATAATACGGATAATGCCATGCAGCTGGCAAGCAGCGTGCGTACTGCTTTCTTCTTCAAATGAATCTCCTCCAACCATAGTAGGTTTATAGTTCGAATCTATTAATCATTATGTGGGCGATTCGTAAACGGAAGATTACGAGGAAATGAAGAATATGTAAATCGTGATGCACCATTTACAAACAGACGGCCCCCGGACAGATCAGCTGTCCGGGGGCCGGTCTTTCACCTATTAATAGAAAGAGAAGTTCAACCTATTCCGAGTAATACCAGTTCGTGTCGAGGCCGGTAACCGGACAGTAAGGGAATTTGTCCCCTTCCCGGAGCGCGGTTCGCCTGCCCGCTTCGCAAATGTAGTCCCCTTCTCTCTGGACTCGTTCGCCCGTACGATAAGCAGCACTCGTCAAATTGCTCATGACACAACACCTCTTCTACTCGTATTTGCAAGCTGCCGCGATAACAGGAATGATGGTTCAGACGATAGGGTTGGCTCGCGGTTCATCTCGCCCGCCTTCCTCATCTTCCGTTCGCCGCTTGCTTGCTTCTTCTTAACCTCATACCGTACGATTGAAACACAAAGAAGAGGCGCTCCCAGCATGCCGCGATGCAACCTTCGCATCGGCATGCCGGAAGCGCCTCCTTCTCACCCGGTCAATGGGACGGGTACGGAACGCCCTCTCCTTCTTCCTGTTCCTGGCGGGCTGCCCGCTTCAGCAAGAACGAGGCCAGAAACGCGGCGGCGATCAACAGGAACGCGATAAGAAACGCGTTCTTCATCCCCTCCATCATGCCGCTGAGCTGTATGCCCGGATCGTTCAGATCTTTCCCCTCCATATAACGCTCGGAGCTGATGCTCATGACGGTGACGAGCAGCGCCGTGCCAATCGCGCCGGAAACTTGCTGCAGGGTGCTGATGATCGCCGTTCCGTGAGCATACAGCTTCGGCGGCAGCGCGTTCAGCGCATTCGTCATTACCGGCATCATCATCATGGAGATGCCTAGCATGAGCAGCGTATTAAGCAGCATGATAAAGCCGTAATTGGTAGACGGCGTCATGAAAGCGAATTGAATAAGCGTATGACCGATTAGCCCGAGGCCGATAATGCACAGCCACTTGGCGCCGAAGCGGTCGAACAAGCGGCCCGTAATCGGCGACATTATGCCCATCAGAATCCCCCCTGGCAGCATGACGAGTCCGGCTTCCAGCGGCGTATAGCTGAGCGCATTCTGCAGGAACAGAGGCAGCAGCATCATAGCCGAGAACATCGCCATCATGACAACCATCATAATCGGCGTCGAAAGGCTGAAGATGCGGAACTTGAACGCGCGAAGCTCAAGCAGCGGCTCCTGCAGGCGAAGCTGACGAATCACGAACAGGATGAGCGCGGCGGCGCCGACGGCGATCGGAGCAAGCACTTCCACGCTGAGAAGGCTGCCATGCCCTTCACCGGCGCTGCTGGCCCCGTATACCAATCCCCCGAACCCCAGCGTCGACAGCAGCAAGGAAAACACGTCGATCCGAGGCCGCGACGTTTCCGTTACGTTCTTCAGCTTCAAATAGGCGAACGCCATGACGAACAACGCGATCGGGATGACGCTGTAGAAGAGCACCCTCCAGCTGAAATGCTCGACGATAATGCCGGATAACGTCGGCCCGATCGCCGGCGCAAATGTAATGACGATACCGATCGTGCCCATCGCCGAACCGCGCTTCTCCAGCGCGACGATGGAGAACACGACGTTGGTCAGCAGCGGGAACAGCAGCCCCGTCCCGGAAGCCTGCAGCACCCGGCCGAGCAGCAGCAGCTCGAAGCCCGGCGCGACTGCAGCCACCAACGTTCCTGCGGAGAACAAGCCCATCGCCGTCAAGAACAGGCTGCGAGTCGTAAAGCGACGCATCAGGTAAGCGGTCATCGGGATTAACACGCCGATGACGAGGAGGTAGCCCGTGCTGAGCCACTGCGCCTTGCTGGGCGCAACGCCGATATCCTCCATAATTTTCGGCAGCGCCACGTTCAGCAGCGTTTCGTTCAGGATCGCCACGAACACCCCAAGAATCATAACCATGACCACGACAAAATTGCTCCGGCTCCCGAACGTGCTCCCGTCTCCCGTCCCTTGTCTCTCTTTATCCATCCTTCCACTCCCTTCCCGATGGCTTCGGCCACCGATCCACATGTACTATATGCTACCATAGGGAACATTCATTCGTTTCTCATCGATTGCGATATTTTCCCCTCACTCTCATAAAAAACAAAAAAAAAGCCCTAAACCACAGGGCTTCCGCTGCAATCCATAATCAAGTCCCCCAAGCTCCGATCGCGATGATGCCCGCCGTAATGATGCCCGCGTACAGAACGCGCCCGGCTCCTCCCGCTTCCTTAAGGAGCCAGATGCCCAGCAGCGTGCCAATGACCGTGCTGATCTCGCGGATGGGAGCAAGCTGCGAGACCGGCCCGACATCCATGGCAAATAAGAACAATAAGTATGAGCCCGGCGACAGCACGGAGCCGATGACGATCTGTTTCCAGCTGCCGTCCCATTCCGTCCGGATAGCTTTCGGTTTCCATGCCGATCGGGCCAATATAATAACAAAGCCGATGTTGCAAACCTCGATGAGCGCAAGCGGAGAAATATAGGATAGCAGCAGCTTGTCATTCAGCGTGTACCCCGTTATCGCCGCCCCTACGCCCAGGATCGGAAGAAACGCGTGCAGCATCTGGCCGCGATTCAGTTGCCGATTGCCCCTGGCGCCGATAGCGAATAATCCAGCCACGATCGCCGCGACTCCCAGCCAGCCGATTGTAGTCAAGCTCTCGCCGAACAGCCACACGCCAAGCAGCGGCACGAGGAGCGCGGCGATTCCCCGCATAACCGGATACGCCTGCGACATTTCCGCCCTCTGATAAGCAATCGGCAGCAGATAAGCGTACATGATCTGGAAGCCAAGCGTAACCGCCATCAATCCGTAGCCTGCAAGCGGGATTCCCTGTGCCATCTCGTATATAAGGAACGGAAGAAAAACAATGAAGCCGCCGAAGTTGATCAGCCAGAGGAACACCTTTTTGTCGCGGCTCGATTTGGTGAACAGATTCCACACCGCATGCGCGATTCCGGATCCCAACACGAGCGTCAATGCTACAGCCATCGCGAAACCCCTTTTCTGTGTGTTTCATTGGTTTTTGTTGCATTTCGATTGTACTCCTGTGGATTGTTGCTGTCAATATAGCAAAATGTCAGATCATAAACTGTTAATCGCAACAAAAAACAACAATCGCAATTACCCTGAGTGAGCCCTAAGAAGGGAAACGAAAAGCGAGGGGGAGGGCATAAGGTCGCTCTAATCGGCCCTAATAAAACGAATAGCCTCCCTAGACCATCATGGTCTAAGGAGGCTATCGCTGCTGCGGCACACCTCTAATCGCCGATCGCGATTAAAGCGGAATCCGATATTCCGAATTCAGTTCAATGATATGCTCGCCTTGATTGTATACCCAGCAGAAATGAAAGGCGTTGCCCTCATATTTGGTCCGCATCCGGATATCCGGCACAATCGTGGTGTCCATATGGCTGATAATGATTTCTTCCATCTCCCGAAGCTTGCCGATCGTATCCGCCGCCAGCGAACGTGCGACGTCTTCCGGCTGGGAATGCAAGAAATAACGAATCGCGATTTCATCCACTGTCCAATCCTCTTCCAACGAGTAGCCGGCGCCGCGCAGCACTTCCTTCACCGTGTTCACCCAATCGTCCACCAAGTTCATCGTAATTTCGTACATGGCGCATTACCCCTATCCTCTATTGATCGCTTCGTCTACCCTACCATACGCGGGCGGGAGCGCGCAATATAAGCGGAGGATCAGTGACCGGCGTCCTGATCCCTCGGCTCCTTCGCGCCCTGGAGCTTCACGAAGAACGACATCGCGTACGAAATCGCTAGCAGAGCGAGAGGCACGGCGCTGATCAGGATGCGGAACGTGAGCTCGGGATCGCTGCCCGGCTCGTCCCCGCTCTTGTAGCCGGTGAACACCCCGACAATGAGGAAGGCCACCGCTGAAATAAGCCCGCTCGACCGAGTAATGAAGCCGCTGACCGCCGTATAGATGCCTTCCCTTCTACGGCCGGTTTCCTTGTAATCGAGGTCGATAATCAGGCTGTTCACGACCGGCGGCGTCACCAGGAAGCCGGCAAGTCCGAACCCGACAATGATGCCCGCGATAATGCCGCCTGCGAGCGTTTGGCCGAACCAGAGCGGAATGACCGATAACGCGTACGCCAGGAGGGACAGCCGCCAAGCCTTCACCGAATCCATTCGCTTAATTAGCCAGAACCATACGCCGACAAGCGGAATAACCGACACGAAGATGGAGGCGAGCAGCAGCGTAACTTGCGTCTCCGGTATGCGCAGCACGTACTTCGCGTAGAACGGAATCATCGAGCTGAGCAGCCCGTTCACCGTCTGGGCGAACGAGTTCGACAGATTGAAGATCCAGAACGGCTTGTTCTTAAGCGTGGCGGCGAACGATTCCTTCAGCCCCATCTTCGGCCCCTCGCGCAGCGCCGGATCCTCCTGCGTGAACCGCAGGAACAGCACCATGAAGAGGACGAACAACAAGCCGAAGATGACTGCCATCATGCCGAAGCCAAGCCCGTTGAAAAGAATAGGGGCTACGGCCGATCCGATCAGGATCGCCACAATTTGGTAGCCCTGCTGGATAGCAGACGCCTTCTTCCGGATCCGGTCGCCGCCGAACAGCTCGGGGAACAACGCCCCGTAATTCACCCATAGAATGGTGGCCACCGCTTCGAACAGCAGCAGCGCGACCAGGAACCATGCGAACAATCCGCCTTGCCCGCCTTGCGGGAGTCCCTCCGGCGCGCTGAACACGAGATAGAAGGCGAGAAAAAAAAGCGGAATCGAAGCATACAGCCAAGGCTTCCGCCGGCCGTGCCTCGAATTCGTCCGATCCGAGAAATAGCCCGCCATGGGCTGGTTCACCGCGTCCCAGATCATGAAGATTACTCTTGCCAGCGTAGCGAGCCCCAGGCCGAGTCCCAGCTTGTCTACGTAATAATAGCTGTAAAAAGTGCTGAAAGCATGACTGGGTATCATAATGGCCAGCATCCCGAACGCGTACATCCACGGCGAGTTCATCGCCTTGTTCCCTGCCATATTCCCACATCCGTCCTATGCTAGAATGTCCATCTTTATCCAGAATACTTGGATCGGCGATGCCTGGCAACGAGAAATTGCCGCGCTTGACCCGCTTGGCGTCCCGCCGTCCGGCTTGCCGGGATCTATGCGAACCAATGCCCGAAATGCTTCGCGAGATACCGCAGCTTGACCTCCGTCTGTCTGCCTCCCCCGCCCTCGTGGCCATTGAACGGATACAATACGATTTCCTTCTCGCCCCGTATCCGGTTATACGTCGCGAAGTACATCTGCGGGGGACACGTCTCATCCTTCAACGCTACCGAGGCAAGCACGGGACAAGCTATCCGATCCGCCATATTCATCGTGTCGAAATAGCTTAAGTTGTCCATGACCAGATCCGTCTGCTCCGGATGCCGCTTCAAATAGTCCGCCACGGCTCCGAACGCGCCGTGGTTGCCTTCGACCCGGGCAGCCAGATTGCTGTTGCTCGGCACGTCGACGAGCGCCGCCTTCGGCCGGCCGTCGAGCGCGACAACCGCCATGCCCAGCCCTCCGCCTTGGCTGCCGCCTTCGATTATGATCCGTTCCCCGTCCACTTCCGGCTGGGCGCAGGCGAAATCGATCGCCCTCAGCGCGTCCGTGTAGGCATAACGGTAATAATATTCATGTTTATTATGAACGCCCTTGCTTGCAACGTTCGACAGAAAGCCATGAGTATAGGCGGTGTTATTGCCTGTCTGTCCGCCCTGATCCCGGCAGTCGACCGACAGGACGGCGAAGCCCATCATCACCCAATGCATGAAACCCGCGGGCTCGCCCCGGCTCCCCGTAAAGCCATGATAGTGAATCAAGCACGGCACGGGCTTGCTCCCGCCTCCGGCAGGGACGATGAACCAGCCGTGCACCCGCGTTCCGTCCATCCCTTTGTAAGCGATATCATAAAGGTTCGCCGATCGGATCGGGTAATCAATCTCCGTCCTCTCCGGCTCAAGCGGAACGTTACGCGACGCCCCGAGCGTCTCTTCCCAGAACGCGTCGAAATCCGATCGCTTCGTCAGCTCCGGTGCGTACGCTTCGAGCTCCCGCATTTTTTTGTCCAAATACCCCATCCATCCCACTCTCCCTTAAACCCAATATATGCCACTATCATACCATAGCCCATACAAAAAGGGTCGACCAAAGATCGGCCGACCCTGTCTTCCTTATTTGAATGTAACCGATTGAATGATGTCCTCGACTTGCGCTTTGGTCTCGTCATCTACGTGCGTGGTAATGATGTTGAACGCGTAACCTTCCAAGATCGTGCTGTAATAGTTCTGCGTAATGGATAGCTCAGGCGATACGTTGACGGCTACCTCCATCACATGGAAGTCCTTGCCGCCCACTTGCTGCTCCTTGATTTCCTGGAATTCGTACGGCAATCCGCTTTGAGTCATCAGTTCCTGGGAAGCTTCCAAATAATCTTTGCCGTCCTTCACGCCTTGCAGCAAGCTCACCTTCTCGCCGACGAGAATGACGGACGGATTCGGCTGGTCAGCCGTGTCGATCGGATATTTGGACGCCATAAGCAGGTTAACCGTCTTCGCTTGGGAGAGATCCATTCCCTTCTGCAGCTCTTCGTCGTCTCCGGCGATCAGCTCCGCGCCCGCTTCGGCCAGCTGATTCACCATTTCCATATCCTGCGCTTCCCATTCCGAAGGGAATTGAAGCGATACGCCGAAGTAGTCGTTCGTGTAGCTGCCGCTCGACGTCGTGCCGAGGCTGATGACTTTCTCCTTGCTGCCGCCGCCGCACGCAGCGGCCATTATGGCGATCAGCGCCAGCATAAGGGCTAGCGCGCCGAATTTGTTTTTGTTCATGTTGTCCTCCTGTTACCCATTCGTTTTTTTTGACACTTGAACAGTGTAACAATTGGAGGAAGCTTCTTCCACCTATAGGATTCTATAGGCATCGGTCAGATCATCGACAATTGACTTGCAATTCGCACGGCCTCCGCGCTGGATTGCACGTTCAGCTTCTCGAAAATCATTTTCTTATGGTGGTTGACCGTGCTCTCCTTGATATGAAGCTTCAGTGCGATCGATTTGACCGTCTGCCCTTCCGATATGAGCCGCAGCACGTCCAGCTGGCGCTCCGTCAGCACCGCATCCGCATAATCGCTCGCGTCGCAGTCAACCTCGAGATTTCGTACGCTTTCGAGCATATGCGCCGAGATCAGCTTCACGATCGCGATCAGCTCGCCTTTCATCTCCTCGTTGACGGTCGAGACGTCCAGATAGCCAAGCAGCTTGTCCCCCGATAACAACGGGGTTGCAAAGCAGTGCCAGGTCTGGAAGTGCGGACTCTCATGATGCTCCGGCTTCAGATATACGGCCTTCCCCGTCGCCATGGCTTCCGAGATGGCGTTCACGCCGCAGTTTTCCTCCGAGAATACAAGGCCGATCCGGATCGGCGACCGATCCGCGGCTTCCTTCATCTCGGGACTATAATCCATGGCCGTCAGCTTGCCCCGTTCGTCGGTAAGGAGGAACAGATAGCCTCCGGTTATATGTTCTTTGACGATTCTGATCGATGATAAGAAAGCGCTTAATAATTCCTCCGTCACTTCAATCCCCAATCCTTTCCTTCGCTCCCATCTCTAGTCTAGCTTATGTGGCAGACTCTTTCAATGAAATTACGATGAGGATTTGGGCAGCCCGCGCGGTTAAAACAGCCTTATTTCAAGCGGCAGAAAGCCCTGCTTCGGCGGGAAGCAGGGCTTTCTTATTCGGACTCGCAGGCTATGGCGCAGGCAAAAATTCCGTTGTGAATATTTCGTTCGCGGCAAATGCTTCTTCCAGCAGGCCGATCTCGGCAAGCTGGTCGATCAGCGTCTGCCAGCGCTCCTCCGTCATATAGCCGAAGCCGTGCTCGGACGCGTCGCCTCCGTAGACGAACTCCCTCTGCGCTTCGTCTTCGAACTGGATGGCGTCAAGCGCTATGTTCGGGTTGGCCGCGTGAATCGCTTCGTTCACTTCCGCGGAGGTGTCCTTATAAGACATCCAGCCTTCCGAGAACGCCTGGACGAAGCTCGCGACCGCTTCTTTGTTTTGGTCCAAATAGTCTTTCGTCACGAAAAGCACGACGTTATACGGATTATAGCCGGACTCCGACACGAGCAGCGTCTTCACCTTCACGCCCTCCTTCTCCATGAAGAATGGCTCGGACGTGACGAAGGCTTGCGTCACCGACTCCGGATCGGCCAGGAAATTCACGTGCTGGCCGGTGTACGTCATCTCTTTGACACCGCTTAGATCATACTGCTTCTTCAGATAATCCCAGTATGTAATACCGGGCTGAATGAATACCGTACGGCCGTTCAAGTCCTCGAACTTCTCCACCGCCGCATTCTCCTGGACCATGAATGCTTGCGGACTTCCCTGCAGCGCGGCCGCGACGACGACGAGATCGATGCCCTGATTTTTGGCGATGACGATCTGATCCGCATGCGCGAGGCCGAATTCCGCGTTCCCCGACGCGACGATCTGCACCGCCGATACTTGCGGTCCGCCCGGCTCGATCGTAAGATCGAAGCCATGCTTCGCGAAGATGCCCTGCTCCTGAGCCGCATAGACGCCGCCGTGCTGCGCCTTCGGGAACCAGTTGAGCACGAGCTTCGCCTTTCTTGTTTCGACCGGCGCCTCCGACGGAGTGGCCGACGGCTCCGCCGAGGCGCTTGTCGTCGGATTCGGCGATTCCGGCGGGGCCGCCGCCGGCTCGTTGCCTCCTCCTCCGCACGCCGCCAGCACGATCATCATACATAACGATAAGACCAATCCCCCGAGCTTCATTCTTTTCCCCATGATCCGCTTCTCCTCCACTTGTATCTTTATTTATCTTCACTTCATCGCCGACTCGTGCCAGGAGCCGAGTATCCGGTTCGAGATCAAGCTGACGACGAGATAGAAGGTAATGCCGAGAATGGCGGCGGCAATGCCGCAAGCGAACAAGAACGGCGTTTTCATCTGGACGGCCGCGATGGTGATGGCGTAGCCGAGACCGCCCTTCCCGCCCCCGATTCCGGCCACGTATTCGCCGACGATCGCTCCGACGATGGAGAGCGTGCACGATATTTTCAGCCCCGTCATCATATACGGCATCGCGGCCGGCAGTCTCAGCTTCCACATCTTCTGCCACTTGGAGGAATGGTAGAGCGTAAACAATTCGTCCATGCTGCGGTCCACGGAATTAAGCCCCATGAGCGTATTGGAGATGACCGGGAAGAAGCCGATCAGGAAGGCGATCGCCACGATCGAATTGTAGCCGGCGCCGAACCAGATCACGACAAGCGGCGCGACCGCTACGACCGGTATCGTCTGGAGAATGATCGCGTACGGATAGATGCTTCGCTCCAGAATAAGCGAGCTGGCCAGCAGTACCGAGACGCCGATGCCGATAATCGCGCTGAGCAGAAAGCCGATAACCGATTCGACCACCGTAATGCGTACGGCTTCCCATAGGATGCTCCAGTCTTGAACGGCCGCTTCCAGCACGTCCGTCGGTTTCGGGAAGATGAACGGCTTCATGCCAAGCCATGACGGCACGAGCTGCCACAACGCGGTCACCACGACGAACGCGATAATCGGACCCAGGTAATAATGAACAAACGTTTGACGCCAATCGGCCTTGCGCTTCTTCACCTCAGGCTCGAGCGTTCCCGCTTGAATCGTTTCCGCTGTAGATACCGACATTATCCCAGCTCCTTCCGCAGCGAACCGTGTTCCAAATAAGAGGAAGCACGATCGACGTATTCGCCGAACGACCGGTCCGTTCTCATGGCAAGCGTCCTCGGATACGGAAGCTCAACGTCGATCATCGTCGACAGCCTGCCGGGACGCGCCGACATGACGGCAATCCGGGAGGACAGCAGCACCGCTTCGAACACGTTATGCGTCACGAACAACACCGTCATCTTCTCCCGCCGCCAGATGTCGAGCAGCTCCATCTGGAGCGTCTGCCTCGTGATTTCGTCGAGCGCCGCGAACGGTTCGTCCATGAGCAGCAGCTTCGGCTTCGCGGCAAGCGCTCGGGCAATGGACACCCGCATCTTCATCCCCCCCGACAGCTGTCTCGGGTAAGCCTTCATATAATCCTTCAAGCCGACCATCTCGAGCACTCGCTTCGCTTCGGTTCTATGCTCCTTCATGCTTCCGCCCCTCAGCTCCAGCGGCAGAATGACGTTGTCCAGCACCGTGCGCCACGGCAGCAGGTTGGCTTCCTGGAAGACGAACGCGATATCGTTCGACTCCCGGATAACGCGCTTCGGTTCCTTGCCGCCGACGAGTACGCTGCCCGATGACGCTTCCTCCAACCCCGCGACCATCCGAAGCGCCGTCGACTTGCCGCAGCCCGACGGGCCGAGGAAGCTGACGAAGTCCCCTTCCCCGATACCGAAATGAACATCCGCAAGCGCGGTCGTGCCCGTGCTATATATTTTGCCGACGTGGTGAAAGGCTACGAAGTGACCCTGTTCTTTGTCTCCCATGATGCCCTCCTTGTTCGCACAATTGGATGTTAGATTTAATGACATGTTAACATTCGATTAATGCGCGAACAATAGATAACATAGCTAAAATTGGAGGCGTTTATTGTGCAGAAGCTCTAATAAGGTGACATAACTCCTCTTTACGAGCATGGAGGGCAGAAGTTTTTCGTCATATTACCTAACATGAATTATGGTTTCGAGTCAGCATTCCCTCCGTGCTTCTTCTTCACTAGAAGCCCCGCGAGCAGCAGAGAAGGCACCAGCAAGCAGAATGTCAGGTCAAACCATGGATAATATCGCTCCAGCAGGTAGCTGTATTCGGTTATGCTGGGCGTGCTTGTCACCGTGAAAACCATCATGATCATCGCCATCGGAATCGTCAGCATGACATTTTCCTTCAGCTTCAAGGGCTGCGCGATCCCCGCGACTGCCGCGTAATACAGCAGCAGCGTTTTGTAGAAAACCGTAATGATCCACATAAACGCGATGATCGCTTCCATCCTCTCCAGGAAGTTGCCGATGGTGAGCTTCTGCGCCAGCACGAACGTAGGATATAGCTTGGTCTCCATCAGGTTGGGACCCAGCACCATGACGCATAACAATACGACGATTGACAACAGCAAACCGCCGATGGCGAAGCTGGACAGGATCGGCTTCGTCAACCCGCGGCTGCCGGAGACGTGCGGCGCGAGCGCTAGCAGAACCACCATCTCCATGAAAGTGATCGAGATTGCCATAACGGAGCCGTTCAGGATCGGAAGCACCCCCTCGGATGCCACCGGCATTAGCCGATCCCCTTCCGCTTGCGGAAGCAGGAAAACGACCAGAAACGCGAATAGTACGAGGAAAGCGGGGAACAGCAGTTCTCCCATGCGGGCGAACACCTCCACGCCGTAGCGGAAAGCGAGAATGACGACGGCAAGGAACACGAAGATGATCGCGTTCACCGGCGTTTCCGTCATAAGCTGCGTCGTCATGAATTGACTCATCTCGCTAAGCAGCGACAAAGCGCACATGAAGAAATTAAACACAAGCAAGAGTCCGACGAAGCCCCCGCCCCATGGTCCCAGCACCTCGCGGGAAGCGGCGATCAGACTCTCCGACTGCCGGATCCGGTTCGCAATCAGCGCAAAAAAAACGCCGATCAGCATACCGACCGCATACGCGACGAGCATGGACAGCCAAGCATCCTGCCTGGCCGAAGACGCGGTGATTGTCGGCATGATCAAGATCGCGTCTCCGATCAAACCTAATATGATCAGGATTTGGAATTGCCTGACGGTTATTTTTTTGTTTGCGTATGGATTCATTAGCCTGCCCCTTCATAAGCGGCAATTAAAGTCATGCCGCCCAACCGAACATGATTTCCAGCAGCTTGAACGGATTCGGAAGCTTCGCTTCCAGCGTTAAGGCTCCGTAGAGTCCGGTACCGATCAGAAGAAAGCTTACGAACCAGACCATTTCTTTCACGCGCTTTCGTTTCAACAGACCCGGAGCCTCCAGCCAGAAGACCCCGCCCGCAATCGCAAGCACGCCGATTAAGGAAGCCATTCGTTCGCCCCTCCCGATTATTTCAATGTAGAATTCGACGTCGTTCCCGTCTTGCGGATGAACAGCTCGATATGGAACCCAACATCGAGGCTTGGGAAGTAATCGGTATTCCAGCTATCCTTCGCTTCTTTCCAGAAAGCGGGATGCTCCTTGCCGAATTGATTGCCAATGCCTAGTACGTCGGATTTCAGCCGCTTCGCTTTTTTGACTGCGGCTTCCGCGTTCGAGAGCATGACCGCGGCCGACTCCCTTTCCAGCCTCTCGATCGTGGCGGGGTCGGTCAGATCCACGTCGCTGCAAGGCCGGTCCACGATCGTCGCCTCCGTCCGGATATGAACCACGGCCGAAGGCTCGCCATTCTTAAGCTCGGTGCTGATCTTGGACTTCGAGGAGACGACCTCCACCCCCAGGTAACGGCCTTCGCCGCATGCCAGCTCGATGGAGGTGCTGTCCAGGTTATCGGTTATGTCCGAGTACCCTTTGCTCTCCTGCTCATTCATCCAACCCGCCAGACGGTCGCCCCTGAACAACGCAATGCCCTTATAACGGTAGCGCCTTGACGCCTTGAAGGTTTGCACGTTACGAGGAGTGTCGCCTATCGCCGGATCGCCGACCAATTGAATCCCCGTCAAAGCCAGCTCGTATCCCGGGCCGGAGAGACGGTCAAGCGCCTCGTCCATCGTCACCGAGACGGTGGGAGCCCATGATTTCTCGGACGTGCGCAGGGACTGCAGCATGCTGAAGGTCGGGAGCTTCTCTACCGGCGTGTACAAGTTCAGAATATCGCCCGCCCGCGCGCCTCTGGCTACAACCAGATTGAAATCAAGACGCAATTCGTTATCCCTCAGCACGTTGTCGATGAAGCGGTTCAGCCCCCTCTTGGCCAGTTCTTCGCTCACGACATAAAGCTGCAGATGGCCGAAATACATTTTGCGCGGCGCCTCGGCCGTCACAGCTCTTGCCGCTTCGAATACCGTCTTGCCCCTGCCCTGATAAAGCGTGCCGGGAGGACGCTCTCCTCCGCCTTTGTTCTGGGCCGATATCTCGCTCGGATTGACCACCTGGAACGAGACGAGATACTCCGAATCCTCCCAATCCACTCCTACGCCGAGCACGATTAGGAGGTCGTTGAGCTCTCTTCTGCTCCAGCAGCCCGACAATACCAGCATGCACAAAAGCACGAGGACCATTTTGCGTACGAACACGGCGTTTCCTCCTATCTGCGCCTGCGGATCCGGCTGCTGCCGCCGGATAAGGACGTGTTCGGCCGTTTGAAGGATAACCATCTCGGCATCCGAATTATCGTATCCTCCATCTCCGCCGCGTTGTAAGGAGCCAGCGGAGCCATAAAGGGTTCGCCGAACGAACGCAGCGAACAGAGATGCAGCAACAGCACGAACAAGCCGAGTATAATGCCGAACAAGCCGTAGGTGGCCGCGGCCGCCATGAAAGCGAAACGAAGAATCCGAACCGGTATCGACATGCTGTAAGACGGAAGCGTGAAGGTCGAGATGGCCGTAATGGATACGACGATGACCATCGCGGCCGAGACGATGCCCGCTTCTACGGCCGCTTGTCCGATGACAAGCGTTCCGACGACGGAGACGGCTTGCCCGATCGCCCGCGGCATGCGAAGGCCGGCTTCGCGCAATATTTCGAACGTAACCTCCATTACCAGCGCTTCGACGAAAGCGGGGAAAGGCACGCCTTCGCGTTGAGCGGCCAGACTGAAGAGCAGCGAGGCCGGCAGCATCTCGCGGTGAAACGTCGTAATCGCGATATATAACGAAGGAAAAAGAAGCGAGATGAACACGGTCCCGAAACGCAGCAAACGCAGCAAGCTGGCATAAATCGCGCGCTGGTAATAATCCTCCGCCGATTGAAAAAATACGGACAGCTCCGTTGGAACGACAAGGGCGTTCGGCGTGCCGTCCACCACGATCGCGACCTTGCCTTCGAGCAGCTGCGCGGCGACGGCGTCCGGAAGCTCGGAGTTGTAAACGGTCGGAAACAAGGAATATTTCGCATCCTCGATCAACTCCTCCAGATAGCCGCTATCCAGCACGCCGTCGATATCGATAGCCTGCAGACGAGTGCGCACATTAGTGATGACCGCGGGCTTGGCGAGGCCATTCACGTACATGATCGTCACCTGGGTCTTCGTCATCCGTCCGATTTCGATCGTTTCGAGCCAGAGACGGGGATCCTTGATCTTCCTTCTCAGAAGCGAAGTGTTGACGCGCAGCGTTTCCGTGAAGCTCTCCCTAGGACCTCGAACCGACGTCTGGTTCGTGGACTCGGTCACTTCGCGGCCCTTCCACTTCCGAATATCCGCGCGGTACGCAAAGCTGACTCCATCGATAAGAATAACCGCTTCGCCAGACAGCAAATTCCGGTATAGATCCCCTAATTGATGGACTCTTTCTATGGAACCGAGACCAACGAGCAGCTCTTTGGCCGCCTCCTCAAGATTCGGCTGAATGCCTATCCACTCCGGGTCATCCTCTCGGCTGACAAGAGAGGTTCCCAGCACGTCGAAAATATAAAGGTTAATGGCCGCGGAGTCCGATAAGCCGTCGATGTAGACGACAGCGGCCGCCGTATTGCCCGACTTCGGATGCCTTATCGGCCTGATCACGAGATCGTCGCTGTCTCCCATATCCCTCTTCAGCCTTGCCAGATTGACTTCCGCAGTCGAATGGATCGCGGCGGCCTCGAGTTCCTTCCAATACGGATCCTCATTCGAGCGAGGCTGAACGTTTGAGTTTCGGTGCATGAGCTTCGCCACTTTCTAAGATGGGATCTTCTTCTCCCCATTATGACCATCGGAATATGTCGATAAACCGAGCTTGCGATGGCTCACTCACGTATAGAGACCTGCCGTCATGGATGAAATCAACAAGCTTTCCGCTGCTCCATAATCAAGCCGACAACAAAAAAAACAGTCCGATAGCCGCCCTGCGACTATCGAGACTGTTTCTTTTTTGGTCATTTAGCTTTTAAGTTTCTATTAATAAGATGAACCACCCGATAAATCAGCCACACGGCCATCGACACCGCCATCATATCGAACACCGCGTTGAACAAGAACAAATGCTTGGCGATATCCGCCGCGCCGTCCCCCAGTATCGGAATGGCGAAGCTGAACGCCCCCGTTAGGCCGAACAGCACGAACAGCTCCACCGCCGTCCGCGACCGCATGTCCTTCCGCTTCGCCCACTCCCAGGCCGCCAAGGCGAAATACAGGACGAAGAACAACGCGATAAACCACAGCTCGCTTGGCACCTCGTGTTTCTTGAATTCGCTCCACCCGCTGTATTTGTACGTCAGCGCACCCGGCGGCTTGCCTTCCGCTTTCTCGAAATTGCCCAAGTAATACGGACGGATAATCATGCTGTATTTCGCGGCGTATTCCAGCTTGTCGATCAGACGACCCGGATGCTTCATATAGAACAGCAGCACATCGGCGTGCGAAATGCGGTCATAGAAATCCGCCTTGAGCGAAGGATCGTTCTGCTTGATCGCCGTATCCGCTTGAAAATAGTTCGTTCCCGCCAGCACCGACAGCCGCGCCGGCAATCCAAGCTCCTTCAAGTCGCCCTCCACGTCCGGCGAATCCTTCAAAATGCCGAAAAACACCGTTTGGTACGTGTTAATGTCTTTAAAGTCTTTGGGCGCAAGCGCATACGTCGCGACGGACAGAAGCAATGTCAGGGCCGACAAGCTCAGAGCCAGCCTGCGCCATGGCTTATCGTCCCTCAGCCACGCGTACCTCAGTCCGAGAAGCGCGAACCCGACGCCGACCGGCGCGTTTTGCGTCTTGGAGCCGATCAGGAACAGGGCAGCCGCAGAAAACAAAATCAACGCCCTCCGCGACGGTTTTTCTTGCATGGCTACATAAAGTCCAAGCGCCATCGTCAGCAGCAGAAACACCATGGAAACCGGCTCGCCGAATAACGAGTTAAAATACGCCAAATAACCGATATCAAAAAAGACGAACAATAACAGCAAGGCCAGCGCAATGGCGGCCGCAAGCGATCGAGTCCGGACGAGCTTGACCAGCACATAGCCGGCAGCGATCAAGATGACGGCATAAATCGCGCCCAGCACCCGAACATCGAACGCCTCTCCGTTGAGCAGATAACCGATGCTCCTCGCGACGACCACCAAGACGAGCTGCGTCGACGGATAGAACCCGCGGAAGAACGCATCGTAAGCAAACAGCGAATGCGCATATCGGAAGAAGCGGTCTTCATAAGGCTCCTCCTCATAATAATCCAGGCCGATCGACCCCATAATGCGCAGAAAATCGCCGTTATCCGCTACCCCGACGAACGTCCCCGCGAGCAGCAGCGATATGACGATTCCAGCCGCCGCAAGAAGAAATCCGTTTTCGACAGTCAACCATTTTTTCATTCTAACCTCTCCCAAATCATAAAGTAGCGCACTACTAATTTACCATAAAAAAGATAGATTGCCACATCGAGGGCAATCATGCTAGCATTTATCCGTATCGTTGCTCCTATTAATTCCATATGAGATGGGGAGGATTCGACCATTGAATAGCTATATTGGCGTAGAGATCGACGCAGAACGGCTGACCATGCTGGCGGACGGGCCGGACGACCTGATCGTGCGCACCGCCGCTACAGGCAGAGAGTGCGAGCTGCAGCACATTGTATATGAGGTTGAACATTTTGTCGCCGACCTTCCATACGTTCCTAGCGGAATCGGCATCGGCATGCCCGGGCTCGTCGTTGGCACCGATAAAGTCGAGCTCAGTCACGTCATCCCCGCTTTGAGCGGCGCGACGGCCGACCTGTTCGCGAAGCGGACGGGACTTCCCGTCGCTTTCATTAACGACGCGAAGGCGTCAACGCTGGCCGAGGCCGCGCATTATCCGGATCGCGACACGATCGCCGTCGTTATGATCGACACGTTCATCGCCTCTGGCGTCGTCGTCCGCGGCGACCTTCTTCTCGGCGCCAAAGGCTGGAGCGGAGAATTCGGCTACATGATCATGACGACCGCGGACGGACAGCCCAAGCCGCTGGATCTGCTAGCAAGCGGATACGCGATCGCGCATCAATCCGGATTGGACGCGGCATCGATCTCGCAAAAGCTTGCGGACGGCGACGCGCAATTGTCCGCCATAGTCCGGGAAGCAGGCGCTTACCTCGGGTATGCGCTGGCCAATCTTCTCCATCTGTATAACCCGGACGCCCTCGTCATCGGCGGCAGCACCGCACGGTTGCCCGGCTACATGGAGGAAGCGATCAATAAGCTGGAGGCGCACGCGCTTCCGGAACTATTCAAATGCTGCTCGATCGCATCCCCGAAGTCGAGCCAATACGTAACAGCGTTCGGTGCGAGAGAATGGATTCGCAAGCTTATCTCCTCCCCTGACAAGGCTTAATAGACAACGAAAGGCCATCCCGACCGGATGGCCTTTCTCTATTTTTTCAAAAATTCAATTCTGATTTCGCGCGAGACCGAAACCTTCTACCTTCTACCTTCTCGCCGCGATCTCCCCTTGCAGCAGCATGATTATTTCCTCAATCACCATCTGCCCCAGGCCCTCTCCTCCGCGCTTCCGCACGGCTGCCGTTCCGTCCGCCTTCTCGCGTTCGCCAAGCACGAGAATATAAGGCGACCTCTCCAGCTGCGCCTGGCGGAGCTTGTAGCCCAGCTTCTCGCTCCTCACGTCCGCCTCCGCCCGTATCCCGGCTTCGGCAAGCCGCCCTCTCACCTCAAGCGCGTATTCCGCGCAATGATCGGACACCGGCAGAAGCTTCGCCTGCACAGGCGAGAGCCATAACGGGAAGGCACCGGCGTAATGCTCCGTCAGAATGCCCATGAACCGATCTATGGAACCGAAGATCGCGCGGTGGATGACGACCGGCCGATGCTTCCGATTGTCTTCACCGATGTAGGACAGGTCGAATTTCTCCGGCATTTGGAAATCGAGCTGAACCGTACCGCACTGCCAGCTCCTCTTCAGCGCGTCGAGGATATGGAAGTCGATCTTCGGCCCGTAGAACGCCCCGTCGCCAGGATTCAGCTGATACGCGATCCCCCGCTTCTCGAGCACGTTCCGGAGCGCGTCCTCCGCTTGATCCCACAGCTCCGGTGAGCCCATGCAATCGTCCGGCCTCGTCGACAGCTCGACCTTGTATGCGAAGCCGAATACGGCGTACATGCGATCAATCACTTCAATCGCTCCGCCAATCTCTTCTTCAATTTGGTCCGGCCTTACGAAGAGATGCGCGTCATCCTGACAGAACGTGCGGACCCGCATCATGCCGCCTAGCGCGCCTGAGTATTCATGCCGGTGCACCTGCCCGAATTCGGACAATCGGATCGGCAATTCCCGGTACGAGTGCCGCGCGCTTTTGAAAATCATCATATGCCCCGGACAGTTCATAGGCTTCAGCGCGTAAGTCGCGGCGTCCACCTTCGAGAAGTACATATTGTCCTTGTAATGATCCCAGTGCCCCGACTGCTCCCATACCCGGCTGTTCATCATGACCGGCGTCCGTACTTCGTCATAACCAAGCGCCCTCTGCACGTCCCGCGAGTAGTTCTCCAGCTCCGTCCGGATGATCATTCCTTTCGGCAGGTAGAACGGCATGCCCGGCGCCTCCTCGGAGAACCAGAACAAATCGAGCTCGGCTCCCAGCTTCCGGTGATCCCGTTTCTTCGCCTCCTCCAGCATGCGGAGATGCTCCTCGAGCAGCGATTCCTTCGGGAACGCCGTGCCGTAGATCCGCTGCAGCATCTGGTTCTCCGAATTCCCCCGCCAATAGGCTCCCGCGACGTTAAGCAATTTGAAGGCTTTGACCCGCCCCGTGGACGGAAGATGCGGTCCCCGGCATAGATCGACGAATTCACCTTGCTCGTAGACCGATATTTCCTCGCCCTCCGGCAATTCGCGAATAAGCTCCAGCTTCAGCGGTTCTTCCAAATCCTCGAACAGTCGAATCGCTTCCTCACGGCTTACCGCTCTCCGCACGATCGGCAAATCCTCCCGCACGATTGCCCGCATCATGTCTTCGATTCGGACGAGCTCCTCCGAGGACAGCGGCTTCCCGAGATCGACATCGTAATAAAAGCCGTCTTCGATGACGGGACCGATGCCGAGCTTCACCGCTTGGCCGCCGTACAACCGTCTGAGCGCTTGCGCCATCAGATGCGCCGCGCTGTGGCGCATGATCTCGAGCCCTTCCTCGCTGTCCGTCGTGAGGATTTCCACCTCGCAATCACGCTCGATCGGCCAATTGAGATCGACCAGTTTTCCGTCCATTTTACCCGCGATCGCCTTCTTCTTCAGCCCCGCATGGATCGACTCCGCGATTTGCGCGATTGTCGTCCCCTTCGCATACTCCCTTATTCTTCCGTCCGACAGCTTCACTTGAATCCCCACGACATAAACCTCCTCAAATGGTTATAACTGAACGCAAAAAAACGCATCGTTCCACAAAGGGACGAGTGCGTTCAGCTCGTGGTTCCACCCTCATTCGATTCGCCGGCCGTCTGCAGCAGGCGGACAAATCCTTTCGGCATCCGTTAACGGGGATAAGGCGGCGCCTGTTACTACCGGGACACGGAATCCGCGGCTTCACGGGCGCAGCTGCGAAGGGGTAACGCCTTGCCGGTCGCTGGAGAGGCTTACAGCCTGGACCTCTCTCTCTGAACAGCCCTGACAAGGAATCATGTCTTCGGTCAATGCTCGCGTATCGAATTTTCAATCATTATATGCGGCGTTCCATTTGCTGTCAACTGGGGGAATGCCGCTTACCATTAACGCCGTCAATGGTTTATCGCGTGAACGTCGACATCGACATGGAGCGACATGGCGGGAAATGAACCTCCTAGCCGAGCCTGCCTGTCTTGGCGCTCTCGTCAAGCGTAGACGTGCCTGGCACGCTTATTTGCTCCGACCCACCCTGTCCAGCTCATTTAGACGTGCCTGGCACGCTTATTCGCCCGGCATCGCCCTGACTATCTCATTTAGACGTGCCTGACACCGTTATTTACTCCGAAACACCCTGTCCAGCTCATTTAGACGTGCCTGGCACACTTATTCGCTCGGCACCGCCCTGTCCTTCTCATTTAGACGTGCCTGGCACGCTTATTCGCCCCGCACCGCCCTGTCCTTCTCATTTAGACGTGCCTGGCACGTTTATTTGCTTCGAACCACCTTGTCCAGCTCATTTAGACGTGCCTGGCACACTTATTTACTCCGAACCACCCAAAGCGCAGCCTTACAAACCCGCAGCCGCCTCTGCAAGCAGCGATTCAAGCAGCTCCGCGTCCAAAGCCTGCCCCTGCTTCAGCTTGATCGTCTTCCGCTCCGGCGGACCGTCGAACAGACCCTCCGGCAAAGACAACTCGGCCGTATTAAAAATGGTAAAGCTCACCGCGTCCTTCGACGTCGAAATGACGGCAGCGTATTTGCCATTCCTCAGAAAATGCGGCTTCTTGTACTGCAAACGCTCCGTCGCGTCCGGCAAGGCACGATGCACCAAGTCCCTCAATTCCCGGCACAGCTCCGATTGCCAAGGCTCCTTGACATTAGCGATAAAATCAACGACTTCCTGATTCATAGTTTTACCCCTCTCCTATTGTTCAGCATGCTCATCTGATCCCGCAGCTCGGCTTCCATCGCCGATGCGCTTCTATCCTCCACCTGCGCGGCGTGGTTGCGAATCACCCGTATTTCGACTTCCAATCCACCGCCGCCCGCAAATCGCCCCAGCCCAACGACCCGCTCGAGCACTTCCTCGATCGAATCCGCTTCTACGACCATAACCTCCGTCAGCATACGACCTTCGTCGAACGGTCCTGCCTCCACGGTACAACCTTCTCCCGCAGGCTTGCACGATACCCGCAAGCCGGCCGAGCTCGGCATCAGCCGATCGGCGGCGATCAGCGCGTCATCCCTCGACAGCAGCTCATGGAAACGATCCATCTCCGAGTCCTGAACGAGCAACGGCAGCCCTGCCTCCGTTTCCCTTGTCGCCATCAACATAATCATAAATCGCATGCTTTGCCTCTCCCTTCATCCGTCCAGATCCAAGTCCCGCATCTGCGGTCTCTACTCTTACGACGAACGAATACGGAGCCAATCGACAGCGGCGCACGATATTTTATTCGGGGTCTTCGCACTCGGCCGCGCGCCGCAGCAGCAGCTCTCTCTCCCGCTCGTTGCGCGTCAAGGAAGCCGCGCGCCTGAATGCCTCAGCCGCCTCTCCCCTTCTGTCCAGCTTGAACAGCAAATCGCCGCGAACGCTTGGAAGCAGGTGATACTCCTTCAGCGCTTTCACGCCTTCGAGCTCATCCACCAGCTGAAGGCCGTATGCCGGACCGAACGCCATCGAGATGGCGACCGCCCTATTCAGTTCGACAATGGGCGACGGCATAACTCTCGACAACGCCTCATAAAGCGCGGCAATACGCGCCCAATCGGTGTCGGCAGCTTCAATGGCCTGCGCATGGCAAGCAGCAATAGAAGCCTGAAGCGCGTAGGGTCCGAGCGGCCGCCCAAGCCCCCTAGCCCGCTCAATGGCGGCGAGACCGCGCCGAATGAGAAGCTGGTCCCATAACGCGCGATTCTGCTCCATGAGCAGAATCGGTTCGCCTTGCCCGTTTTGTCTCGCTTTGAACCGGGATGCTTGAATTTCCATCAGCGCGACCAACCCGTGAACCTCCGGCTCGGATGACGCTAGCTCCGCCAGCATCCGGCCTAGCCGCAGCGCTTCCTGGCATAGAAGCGGACGGAACCACTGCCCCCCGGAAGAAGCTGTGTATCCTTCGTTGAACATGAGATAAATGACTTCCAGCACCGTCACAAGCCGCTCCTGAGGCTCCCGCCCCGTCGGTGCCTCGATAGCCGCGCGCGCCTCTCTCAGCGTCTTCTTCGCCCGCACGATCCGCTGGGCGATCGTGGATTCCGCCGTCAGAAAGGCGCGGGCGATCTCCTCCGTCGTTAATCCTCCCAGCAGTCTCAGGGTCAGCGCGACGCGCGCTTCCTGGGACAATGCGGGATGGCAGGTCGCGAAGATCAGACGCAGAAGATCGTCGCCGATCTCCCCGTCTAATTTCGCGTCTACGTCCTCTTCGGTATATAAGTCGCTTATCCGGCCAAGCTCCTCGTATTTACGGTCCCGCGTCTTCTCTCTGCGCAGGAGATCGATCGCCCGGCGTTTGGCCGTCGTCATCAGCCACGCGCCCGGATTGTCCGGAATGCCAGTCTCCGGCCACTTCTCCAGAGCGATAACGAGCGCATCCTGCGCCAGGTCTTCCGCAAGACCGACGTCCCGAACCATGCGCGTTAATCCGGCAATAAGCTTAGGAGACTCGATCCGCCATATCGCGTCAATCGTACGCCCGGCTGATGAACGGCTCACTGGCGTTTAGCCCTGTCCAGCTCCTCCTGGAGCGAAATCAATCTGGACCTCGCATCATCGTCCTGCGTCAATTCGAATGGTTCGATCACTTGACGCAGCTCGATCTGCCCTTCGCCGTTGCCATGCGGATCTGGCATCCGAAGCGCCCATTCTATCGCTTCCTCCCTCGACTTCACCTCGATCAGCGTGTAGCCGGCGATGATTTCCTTCGTCTCCGCGAATGGCCCGTCTACTACCTTCGGTTTGCCGCCGGGCTCCGGATACGAGATGCGAATGCCGCCCGCGCTGCTATGAAGACCATCCGCCGCCAGCAGCACGCCCGCCTTCGCCAATTCCTCGTTATAACGCTGCATCGCTTCCAACAGCTCATGGCTTGGCATAACCCCCGCTTCCGAATCCTTTGTCGCTTTCACGATCATCATAAATTTCATTCTTAAATCCTCCTCGGGAACAATTAGTTTAAGGCTTCTCATGTCGCCTACACCTTTACGACGATTCAAACTCGGCTAAATCGACAGTCGTTATAAACTAGTATATAGCAATTTTTGAGAGGAAAGGTATGCCTTACCGTCGACAATCGCAGATTTGCCATTTATTCCCCGGGAAATGTCGAAGTCATGAGCGTCCATTCTACAAAAGGCCTTCAAGGCTTAGCCTCCGAATCTTTCACCATCCACACATGACACGTTAACTAACACCAAAAATGAATTTCCGCAAAAATATTAATCTTCTTTTACATTTCAGACTCATATATTGACGAATAGTTAATGATGTGAGATATTGTTACATATAAATTGTACATTATATACAATCGTTTGTGTGAAACACACAGCGTTCGGCGTATAAAAGATGCCATGGAGGTTGTCCTCATGAAAAAAATCGAAGCGATTCTAAGACCGCAGAAGCTTCACGATACGATTAAAGCGCTGCACGGGATCGGCGTAACGGCTTTTACGGTCAATCAAGTCGTGGGCCGAGGCATGCAGAAGGACCGAAGCGGCATATACCGCGGCCGCAACTTCACGATGAGCCTGCACCCGAAAGTGAAAATGGAGATCGTCATCTCCGACTTCATGGTCGAGCGAACCGTGCAGGCGATCATCTCGGCCGCCCAGACCGGCGAGGCCGGCGACGGCAAAATTTTTATCACGTCGGTCGAGCAAGCCTACAACATTCGGACGGGCGTCATCGACGAGTCGATCGACGAGCTTCGCCCGATTAAGGAAGAGGGGTAGACGGTCATGGTAGAAGCGATTCATTTAAATACGATATGGGTCGTCCTCGCGGCGGCCATGGTTCTCTTCATGGAAGGCGGGTTCAGCTTGCTGGAGGCCGGACTCGTCCGCACCAAAAACGCGGTGAACGTCACCATGAAAATTTTTGTCGACTTGACCATCGGCGCGCTCGCATTCTGGGCGGTCGGCTTCGGCTTCATGTTCGGAGACGACGCAGGCGGCTTCATCGGAACCTCGTTGTTCGGCTCTCCGGAGAAGATTCAGCTTGCCATCGAGCTCCCTCCCGCCGCTTATGTCCTGTTCCAGCTCGGCTTCGCGATTGCATGCATCTCGATCGTGTCCGGCGCGGTTGCGGAACGGATGAATTTTAAAGCCTATGTACTTATCGCGGCCTTCCTTACCTTGTTTCTGTATCCGGTGTCGGGCCACTGGGTATGGAACGCGGATGGCTGGCTGGCTCAGCTTGGGATGAAGGATTTCGCGGGCTCCGCGGTCATCCACTTGCTCGGAGGGTCGGCGGCGCTTGCCATCGCATGGATCCTCGGCCCGCGCAAAGGCCGGTACACCGACGGCAGCGTTAACGTATTCGCGCCGTCCAATATTCCGCTCGCATCCGCCGGCGTGTTCGTGTTATGGTTCGGCTGGTTCGGCTTCAACGCGGGCAGCACGCTGAACGCGGGCGACGGCATGCTCTCCTCCATCGCGCTCAATACGATGCTTGCCGCCGCGGCCGGCGGAGCCGCCTCCATGCTGTTCACGATGTTCAAGTTCGGCAAGACGGATCCGAGCATGGTAATGAACGGCGCCTTATCCGGACTCGTCGCCATAACGGCGGGCTGCGCTTACGTCAATCAATGGCAGTCCGTTCTTATCGGCGCGGCGGCGGGACTCATCGTCATCGGAGCGACGCTGTTCATTGACCGCCTGAAGATCGACGATCCGGTCGGCGCGGTCGCCGTGCATGGCTTTAACGGAGCGTTCGGCACCCTAGCGGTTGGTTTATTCGACTCGCAAGGCGGCTTGTTCACGGGAGGCGGAGCTGCCCTTCTCGGCACGCAAGCGCTTGGCGTCCTGGTCATCCTGGTGTGGGGCTTCGCGGGCGGCATCGGCATTGCCTATCTCGCGAAAGCGACGGTCGGCCTTCGCGCCTCGACGGAAGAAGAGGAGGAAGGACTCGACATGGCTTACCATGGAATCCCGGCATACAACGAGCTCGACCGGTTCTCCGAAACAGCCAAAGCGATGTACGATTTCGAAGCGACGACAGGCGTTACGATCAAGCAAGCCGAGCCGATCGCGGCTATCAAGCTGAGTAAATAACCCTTAAGGGATTCTTCGGACTTTTCGGTCCGAGAATCCTTTTTTTTCGCCCCCTGCCCGAAGCTTGTATCCGCCTAGTCCCACTGCTATCATATTAATGACGAATGCCCGGAACACTTTCAGGAGGGAAACACATGGAGGCTTTTGCCGATTATTTAGATCGTATCGATAACCCGGATCATCGCGAGCGGATGGAAGAAGTGTTTGGCCGCGTGGCCGAAAGATTTCCAAATCTAGTACCAAAAATAGCGTGGAATCAGCCCATGTTCACCGATCATGACACCTTCATTATCGGCTTCAGCATGGCCAAGAAGCATATGGCCGTCGCCCCCGAGAAAGCAGGAATCGAGCGGTTCTCCGACGCAATCGTTCAGGCCGGCTATGATCACACGAAGGAGCTGGTGCGCATTCCTTGGAATCGTCCGGTTGATTTCGCTTTGCTTGAGCAAATGATCGAGTTTAATATTCAGGACAAGGCCGACTGTACGACTTTTTGGCGGAAATAGTAGCAGCTTCATTCACAGCTTCCGTTCCGCCTCCGCGAGCCCCTACATATAATGGCCCTGGAGGTGAATGACTTGCTGCAAATGCCATGGTATGCGAAAGCAACAGGACTTGTCGGGCAGCCCGTCGGCCTCTCGCTAATGAACGGGCAAGGCGTAACCGGCGTATTGTGCAGTCTGAGCGGCGGACACGTCGTGCTGCAGGAATATCTGTACCAGAGCCAGTTCGCCGCCAAACAGTATCCGTTCCAATCCGTACGGGATATTAACGGTTTCCCGGGCTGCGCAATGCCGGGTCCTCTTTACTAATCGACCCTATCTCAAAAAAGAAAGGCTGCCCATCGCGCGATGGGCAGCCTGTTTGATAGATTGAAATTAAAGCTCCGCTGTATGCCGCAGCTTGCGGCCCAGTGCTTGGAACGCTTGCTGAAGCGCGTTCTGCGGCACTTCCGCATAACGGTCGCCGATGCTTACTTCGTAGTAGCAGCCTCCGCCCTCACGTTCCCTGATGGACGAAGCGAATCCGACACCCGTCTCCCGCGTCGCCTCCAGGATTGCCGCTTCCAATTGCTCCTTGTCCAGATCAGAGTGGACATGGAACATATTCGACACGGGCACCCGCGGTATCGTCTTTAACGCATGGCAGCCATTATAATAAGCGGCCAGCTCCTTGGCCTCCTCGTAGTAACGCCCCATTAGCGGCAGGCGTTTCTCCATATAATAATCGGCCGCCAGGATGTAAGGATACAAGCTGATCAAATCGCCGCCATGGCGCCTCTTCCAAATCTTCGACTGCTCCGCGAAGCCAACGTCCCCGGCTAGAATCGCTCCCGCCACGCCGCCGATTCCTTTATAGACCGAAATATATACGCTGTCAAATAACGCGCAAACCTCTTGCGCCGTCTTCCCGTAATAAGGAAGCACCTCGAACAACCGGGCGCCGTCCAGATGAAGCTTGATTCCCCGTTCGCGGCAAAACGCCGACATCGCCTCCAGCTCCGCGTATTCGGGCAGCTGTCCGCCAATTTCCCGCTGCGGCAGCTCCAGCAGCACGCAGGCCGGCGTCTCCTCCATCTCGCGCAGATCCTGCAGAAGGACAGGACGGGTCCGGTCGGCAAGCAAAGTCGGCTCCAAATGATGCAGCTCCTTCAAGCCGTCCTGCTCGTGTATTTCCAAATGGCTTGTCGGATGGTAGGCGACCTTCTTACTGCCTTGGTCATCGCTCCAAATTCTTAAAGCGATCTGCTGCGCCATCGTTCCGCTCGGGAAAAACACCGCCGCTTCTTTGCCCAGGATGTCCGCCATTTTAACCTGAAAGCTCTCGATGACCTTGCCCGATCCGTACATATCGCTGTCCAGCTCGCCCTCGTATTGCTCAAGCGCTTCCTTCAGCACCTGAACGTTCCTCTTGCCATGACCGAGCAGCGGATAGGCAGCCTTCGCGTATATTTCCGATAATGAACCATTAGTCATGATGCGTATTCCTTCTTTCACGTGATGTATGGTTAATGGTAGCAATGTTTAACGCCGTGCGCAAACGATACGATCCACGGTATATACAATTAGAATTCCTGCCGCATACCGGATCAGATCGACGGCAAGAAATCCGTGTCCGAGGATGAGGGAGCCGGGAAGAGTCCCTCTCCACGCTTCGATCCACTCCGCTTTGTATAGCTGGCTAAATTCGATGGCAGCGCAGAACAGCAAGCTCGCGGCGAATGCGATCGTCGTTGTCTTGTTAGCGGTCAAAACTCTTATCCCGCAATAGATCATCGCCGCCCAAAGCGCATCCCCGAAATGGGAGGCGACGAACGCCGGCAAGCGGTCTGCCCATACCCGGGATGCCAGACCCGCAATCAACACGACGAGTGTCGCTCCGGCGTAGAAAAGTCTGTCTCGGAGCAGGCGATTCATCTGCCGCTCTCCAGAAGCTCTTGCAGGAACGGCTCGGCATTGTCTTCCGTCAGCTCGTACGTAATATGCTCGATCGTTCCGTCCGCCCGGACGAAATAATTGGTCGGTATCGAAGTGATGTCGTATATCCCTGAAACTTCACCATCCAAATCGAATAAAACGGGCATTTGCACGTCGTACTCTTCTATAAAATCCATCGCATCTTCCATCGTGTCGCTCGTCGTCACGTTGACGGAGATGATCTCGATCTCGTCTTTGTATTCCTCGTAGATTCGGTTCAGATCATCGGCTTCATCCTGGCAGCCCGGGCACCATGACGTCCAGAAATTAATAAGCTTTGGCTTACCCGACGCAATGGAGACATCCATAGGCTCCCCAAACTGATCCTCCAGCGTGAAATCCGTCATTTCGCCCCCGTAAACCGTATTAACCTGTTCAAGCACTTCGGGGGTTTCCCGACCCTCCACGAATTGAAAGACGATCCAAGCCGTAGCGCCTAACCATGCCACAACCAATAACCCGGACACCGTATAAAGCAGCTTCATTTTCATGCTCTCATCCTGCCTTCGAAATCGTAAATGCGGTAATCCCCGTTGCCCGAAGAAAGCTTCAGAATGTTGCCGTCCGCCGGCAGCCCTTCGAAATAAGCGCCGATCGCCCCCGTCGTGCAGCGGTGACCGGCTATCAGAATGTTCGCTTCCTCGCCTGCGAGCTTCTTCTCCAGCTCCTGCATGAACGAAAACACGCGCCCCATAAATCGCTGAATATCCTCTACGCCTGGGTAGACGTTAGGATCCGGAATAGCTCCGGCTAACCGGACCACGCTCCGATGTAGGCCGTCCGCCTCTCCCAAGTCAAAGACGTCTAACCGGCCGTCAATGACCGCCTTCGCTCCCGTTGCCAACTCGGCCGTCTGAACGGCCCTTGCCTGCGGCGACGAATACACGTAATCAAATGCGACGGCACCCAGCCTCTCGCGCAAGGCCTCCGCCTGCCGCTGGCCTTCTTCGTTAAGCTCCAGCCCTTTTCTCCCCTGAAGCCTGCCCTCTCTGTTCCAATCGGTCTGTCCGTGACGCACGACGTAGATCAAGCCTATTCCTCCTCCGAAACTATCAGACACCTCCTAATAGTATAGAAGAAACTTCGATTTAAACCAATTGTTCCCTTGAAGAAAATCTCCGCGGAACCGACAATGCTCATGGGGGCTGAATGACGCCCTGCTACGATAAGCGAATGCTTCCGATGCGGTTTTGCTCTACTACGTTACACGAAACGAAAGGAGTGATGATGTTTGAATCACGTTACACATACAAAAAAGTCCGCGAGAGGCTGCCGAAGTTAAGCTTGTTCGGCCTCTCAGATGGACATGGGAGGCATACAGCCAATGATGAATTTAGTCAACATGGTTCGGGGAATGGCGCAGGATGAGCCAGCGCGTCTGCTCCTGCAGCGCTGGGAGCATGACGAAGGCACACTGACGCTCTGGCGCGCCAGCAGCAATTTCGTGTATCGGTTCGAAGCTTCGGGCAAAGGGCGCTACTTGCGTTTTGTTCACGAGAAGGATAATACGCTTGAAAACGTTGCAGCCGAGCTGGAGTACGTCCGGTATCTGATCGATGCGGGTTATCCGGCCGCGGCGCCCGTACGCTCCATGAGGGGCGGCTGCATCGAGACGGCGGAAACGGCGCACGGCCGTTATTACGGAGTTGTATTCGAAGAAGCCGAAGGTCGAAGCCTCCCGCTTGAGGAGATGTCCGATGAGCACCTGCTCCGCTGGGGAGAAGCCTTGGCTAAGCTGCACCAGCTTTCCGAGGCGTACGAACCGTGCGAAGCCGTGCGCGGAAGCTGGCGGGATGCGCTGGATTTGGCCGCTGCATCATTGGAGCACAGTCCGCAGGATCGTCTTCTGCTGCTTGAGCTGGAGCGGCTCCTGTCGGAATTATCCGAGCTGGCCGCGGGTCCCGATGCGTTCGGTGTCATCCATTACGACTTTCAGCCGGATAACGTCTTCTATGACGATCACCTCATGCGGTTCACCATCATCGATTTCGATGATGCGATCGTCCACTGGCATGCGATGGATATCGCTTCGGCGGCAGCCGATTTGCTGGATGAAGTCGATGCCGTTTCAGCGAGAAAGCTGGAGCGGTTCCTAACGGGTTATCGCTCCGTTCGGCCGCTCGACAGCCGCTGCGAGGAGCTGCTTCCCGTATTCCGCAGGTTTGCGAATTTCTATACCCTGGCTAGGCTGCTTCGAAGCTTGGATAGCTTCGAGGCCGATACCGCGCCGGAGTGGGCGGCTACGCTATACGATAAGCTTAGGAAAGCATGCGATCGCATACGTACGCGCCTTCGGCCGGCGGTAGAGCTGCGCCCCGTCGATGCGGGCAACTGGTATGCCTGTACCCAGATTGAAGTAACGGAGGAGCAGAAAAACATATTCCCTGTTCCTCTCGTTTATTGGCTTGCGGAGTCCGCTTATTGCGGAATGACGCCTCTTGCCATCTATGCGGCGAGTCGGCTGGTCGGCCTTGCCGTCTATGCGGCGGATCCCGACGACGGGAGCTACTGGGTTATGGCCTTTGTCATCGACCGCCGGTATCAGAGCCTGGGATTGGGCCGCGCGGCCATGGAGGAGCTGCTCCGCCATATGAAGGAGAAGCACGGCTGCGATCGCATTCGTCTCGGCCATAGACCCGAGAACGAACGCGCCGCCCGGCTCTATGCGTCTCTAGACTTTCGGGAGATCGAACGTAACGACCGGGAGATTGTGAGGGAGCTTAGTTAGGCCGTGATGAATGAAACAGGCCAAAGCGGAATGGCGGTGCCTGGGATCGACTGGATCCCCGCACCGCCATTTTCATTCGATTTACGATTCGATTAAACCGGACTTTTCGAGCAATCGCTCAAGCATAACGAAAGCCTCGGCTCTCGTGACGGGATCGCGCGGCGCGAGTCTCGATTCGCTTCTGCCTTTCGCGATGCCCTCCTCTAGGCTGAAAGCCACACCAGGCTGCGCCCATTCCGACACGTCTCCGCCGTCGAGGAACGCTCCGAGAAGATCGTCCACGGCCTCGTCCGACTGCGCCTGCTTCAAGCCTGTTAATTCCGCCGCTTTCGCCAGGATGCTCATCGCTTGCTCGCGCGTAATCGCATCCGACGGACGGAACGTTCCGTCGCCGAAGCCTCCGATGAGACCATACGACGCTGCCGTCACCACGTCCGCCTCATACCACGCGCCTGCAATCACGTCATGGAATTCGAATTCGCCGTTACCGGCAATCCGCTTTAGGCCAAGCGCTCTTACAACCAAGGCCGCGAACTCGGAGCGCCGGATGTCCCGGTCGGGCCGGAACAAGCCCTCGTCCGTACCTTCCGCAACGAAACGGGCGGCCATTGCCGTCACGGAGTCCTCCGACCAATGCCCGACGACGTCAGGGAAGCTGTCCGCGCCTCCTTGTACGATCACATAGAGACTATTGCTTAAGCTGGCCAGCTCGATGTAATCGCGGCCGTTCTTCGAAACGGACTTCGCCGGCACATAGCGGATCGAGCCATCCGGCTCCAACACCGCTCCCGCAAAAACCCGGTCCGGATCGGCGCCATCCGGCAAGGCGATTCGTCTTGCCACGAATACGCCGAATGTCTCGACGAGAGTCGTCTTTCCGTCTTGGACGACCTCGACATGGAAGGACATAGGCCCTCCGGCTATCCGGAAGCCATGACGATCCTCCGCTTCCCTGGCGAGCAGCAATTGTGGTTCCGTCGGCTTCGCGATGACGATTCTGACGGTCGGAGGAAGCTGTCCGTCCCCTTCATTGAAGGCCGACTGAACCAGCGCCCCAAGCGGCAAAGCGTATGACGCTTCTCCCGTCGCCAGCTCCAGAACTGCATTATTTTTGATCAGATTTGCAAGAAGCTTACTGCCGATTTCCCCGATAACGGTATCAGGCGCACCTTCTTCGACAGCGGGAACCGTAATGGAGATGAACGCTTGCCCGGAAAGCTTGCCGTTAAGCGCCTCCCCGTCCAGCTTGACCGTCGTCGTGCGGCGCCCTTCTTCGATCCTCGTCTCGAGCTTGCCGGTCGTCGCGGCCTTGCCGTTCACGTAGATCACGGCATCCTTCGGAGAATTGCCGGATCCGGTATTCACGCCATTACCAGGCCCTGCTCCCGGACCAGGACCGGGTTCGCCTGGCTGCCCGGGTCCCGTGCCGGGATCCTCCTGCCATAGCTCCTCCAGAATCGGCGCCAGCTTCGCCGCGATCTTGGCATGCCCCGCCCGCGAAGGATGAAGACTGTCATAGTAGTCGGCAGACGGGTAAGAATCCAGCCATCCCGTCGTATCCACGTATTGCACAGCGTCGTCTCCCGCCTCGATCCGCTCTTGCACCGCCGCTTCCGTTGCCTCCGCGAGGAAGCCCCCTAGCGTTCTCATGACGAGGATGTCGGCATTCGGATGCCGCTCTCGTATGTCTGCCAGGAAGGTCGCATAGGTACTCCGGAATGCCTCCTCGGTTACCTCGAACTTATCGTCGTTCGTGCCGATATTGATGACGATCGCGTCAGGCGCATATCGCGCGAAGTCCCATTCTGGCGATGCCGCGTCGTCGCCCGTGCCCAGCTTAAAATATTGTTCGCTCATACCGAGCGAATTCGGCGCGTAACAAGCAACGCCCGTCTGCAGGCAGATGCCCGTGTACGCGATCTGCGTATGGTCGACGCCAAGCCGCTCGGCCGTCAGCCGCGCATAAGAATCAAGGACCACGTCCGGCATCCTGTAGCCGACGGTAATCGAGTCGCCGACGAATTCGACAAGCCGCTCTTTCGGCTCCGCCGGCAAAACCGTTTTCCCTTCCTCTACCAGCAGACCTTGGAACGCCACGCGGTCCGTGATGTCCTTGGCCACGATCGTAAGCTCATGCGTTCCGTCTTCAAGCGGAGTGCGCGTCAAGTTAATCGTACCGCTCGCATTATCGTAGAACGTATACGCTCCATCGTCGATTTTCACGAAAAGATCCGCTGCGCCTCCGAGAACGAGACGGGCTTTCGTTCCCGTGAAGCCGGCTCGAATCGAAGCCCCCGGCCAATGGCTCATGTAGGTGTCCGAAGTCGCCGCGTCCCAACGTCCGACATATTGTATGGCGGCATGCGTCGGTTCGATGAATGTCATGCCCGCTCCCGGCGCCGTCACGGTTATCTTCGCCGTCGCGCTCCGTTCGCCGCTTTGCGACGTCGCTGTAATATAAGCTGTCCCCGTGCCCGCGGCGGTTACGAGACCGCTCCCGTCTACGGAAGCGATGCCCGGGTTCGTAGAGGACCAAATGACGGCTTTGTTCGTCGCGTTATCGGGCAATACGACGGCTTCGATCGCCACGGCTTCTCCTAGCTCGAGGACATGCTCATCGCCGCTTAACCCGATGCTGTCGACGAATATCTCCGGACCGTACACCTCCATCTCCCACAAGGAATAGCCGTATTGGGTAGCCCGCGCGGTTCCATACATCCGAACGTACCTGGCTTCCGTCGGCGCGAACGTTATTTCCTCCAGGCCTCCCTTGCCTGTCGTCGTCGAATATACGTCGCTCCATTCCGCCTGATCGCCGGCAGGGCCGGGATCCTCGTCCGTCACCTGAATTTGATAGCTTCTGCCGTACGCCGCCTCCCAAATGAGATGGACCCGATCGATCGTCTTCACTTCTCCGAGGTCGACATAGATCCAGCCCGGATCGACGGCCCGCTTCGTCCCCGAACGCGTCGTCAGCTTGCCGTCGAACGCATACGGCGCCGTATTCTCGGCCGCGTCGTTCGATGAGATGACGGCCGGACGCAGCAGCGCCAAGTTCGTCCATTTGCGGGGCTCCGGTTCCTGCGTAGGCAGGATCGTGACGCCGCCGTAATATTCCTTGCTCAAGAAATTCATCGCGTGAAGCGTGGTCGCTGGCTGCGAGCTGCCCGGCATCCGGACATTCTCGAAGGTCAGGTCCGTAATCGGCGCTCCCGGCGCGCCTTTCAGCTTGCTGAAGCTTTCGCCGACGTCGCGAACCGTAATGTCCTTCACCGTAACGCCCGTAACGGGGCCGACGCCATTGCCGCCGCTGTCGACCGTGAACATCGTCATCCAGGCGCTGTTGTCTTCGTTTTTGCCGCTGATATCCTCGACGTCGATATTCTCGAAGGTGACGTCGCGAACTTCGCCGGTGCCGTATTTGTGATGAATGGCGAAGCCGACCGCCGCCTTGTACACAACCGCGTCCCTGAAAGTGATGTCGGACTGGTTCTGCATGACGCCTTGCCCGATCTTATAGCCGTAGCACATCGTCCACGAGATCGCATCCTCGAACAACACGCTGTCGACGGGCTCCGGATTGCCCGGCCAAGGTACAACGCCCGAGGCGATGTCGGTATCCTCCTTCCACGCTTTCGTGGAATACGGGTCGTCAAGCGCGATCCCGATCGAGTTGCGAACGACCGCGTTTTGCGATTCCACGATGTCGATGCCGTCGTTTTCGCCCATGCCGAGGCTGTTGAACATCTTCAGGTTGGTGAAGAGCAGGTCGTTCGAGCGAACCGGCATGACCGCCCACGCCGCTGACTCCCGAATAATAATGCCGTCCATGGCAAAATGCTCGGTCGCGATCGGCACGACGAGATTGTTGATCATCCCCCGGCCGTTCGCGCTCTTGTCGTCATGAAGCAGCCGCCCGTTGCCGTCGATGGTGCCTCTTCCGAAAATGCGTATATTGGCGGAATCGAATTCGGTCGATATCCACCAGGTTGCGGGCCGGCCCATGGAATCCTTGAACCAATGCTCTTGGTAGTCCGCCGTTCTTCCCGTGCCGACGAATGTTGCTCCCGGCTCCATGTAGAGAGCCGTGTTGCTTCTCAGCACCAGGTTGCCGATGTAATAGGTGCCGCGCGGGACGTACACAATGCCTTGTGCCCCGCCTCCCTGCTCCGTACCGTACTGACTGGCTTCGTCGATAGCTTGCTGAATCGCTGACGTTCGCGCCGCGACGTCCGCATTGCCTCCCGCCGGAGTCACGGAATAGGGCTCCTCGGCGATGTTGAATACGCCGGTGCCCGTAGACGCAGGGACATCCGTCTCCATAGGATCCGCCGCGATGACGATTCTCGTCTTGCGGTTGTTCATCATGACGATCAAGTATTCGTCGCTCTCCGTCGTGAAGGTGATCGTTCTCCCTTCCACCTTGGAGGCCGTCAGGCCAAGCTTCTTGGGACTGATGGCATATTCATGCACCTTGTCCGTATTCAGAATCGTGAGCTCGTACGTGATCGGCCCCTCCGATGCGGAGAAATGCGCGTAATCGTAATCCGCATAAGCCTGAATAACCGGAATCGTCACGCCATTCGCCTTAAGCGTGTAGTTCACCGACGCCGCGTAACGCTCCGATGGCGCATACCCGAATATCGTTGCCGGCGTCCCCCCGTCCGACGATGCCATTGAAGGCGCCGGCGCCCCGATCGCCGCAGCGAGCATGACGATAGCCAGCAGCCATGCGAGCGGTTTCTTCATCCTTATCATCCGTTCCTCTCCCCTTCCGCGTTATAAAGTTGAAAGCACTTTCATACGGGAACATTATAGGATAGCGGGAGGCGCGGCATAATGCTGCAAAACGTATCAAAGGGGCAACTATCCGCATAAGGTGCCGAAATGAGGCGTTCGACCGGTCTTCCGGCTCCGCAAGGCGGAGTTGAAGAAGCCTCCGCCCCCGCATCGCAAGCGGGTTAGGAGGCTTCTATTTTGTTATTTTGCTTTTGGCTGCCGGGCGCTTGTTATTCGTTTTCCTGCTCCCATGCGGTAAGTACTCTAAGCAACCGTCCTGCCATCTCATCCCCCTTTTCGGAAATTCCTCCTCCAAAAAAGAACCGGCCGCGCCCGTTGCCGATCAAGACTTTCCAGCGGCATGACGCCGTCAATTCAAAATGATGTAATCCTGCAGCAAATTCAAGCCGGCCCGCACCTGAAATCGTCATTGATGCAATTGCGGCTAGGCCCCTTAATCCGGAGTCCTGCCCACCAAAAATGAAGCAGACGTAGAATTGCTCGTTTTTTTGAGGTATTACATCGCTTTATGGAATGCTGAAGAATCCTCCAATGTTTTGACCCAAGCTGAAAACACGACGGGAGGTTTCCGTTTTAAGCTGCCATGCATTTTTCGGTTGTTGTAGAAGTCCATGTATCGATCGAGCTCATCATACGCTTCTTCAAACGTCTTGAAAGCTCTCTTGCTGAACAGATCGCGTTCCAATATGCTGTGGAACGACTCGATGTATGCATTCATATTAGGCGTTCTTGGGGGGATACGCTCGTGGACAACGTTGAGACTTTCGCTCATATCTCCAAACAGCTTACTGACGAATTGAGGGCCGTTATCCGTACGAATAACAGGCATCTCATCACCTGCACTTAGACGGCTCTGTAGTGCATAACAAAGCGTCTGAACGGCATGTTTAGCTTCACAAGATGCTCCTCTGTACTGCTTAACAACGACGCGATCAAATACGTCAATGATGCTGAGCACATAGAAGAATCGCTCTAGCCCACTGACGTAGCCATACTTAATATCCATTTGTCACAATTGGTTGGAGCCCGTAACGACACGGTTCCTCGGAAGTCTGCGCGGATGCGCCTGAACCCGCTGACGGGGCTTTTGAAGAATACCCAACTCGTCACATAGTCGGTATGCTTTCTTTTTGTCCAATCGCACGTTGTGCTTGTCACGTATGCATTGCGCGAGTAGCTTGTAGCCGTAAACATGCTCCTCGCCTTCAATGAGCTCCAACAACCATTCATTGATCTGTTCGTCGTATACGCGTTCACCCTCAAACGTATGAGAGTATCCAGGCACAGGACGGCCACGCCGGCTTTCTGTAGGGCATTCAGGCGGTAAAGACGCCTCTCTGTTCTTTCGGTCATAATAGGTGGATTCAGAGATGCCTAGGATGCGCAGAACCACTGCCACTGCTTCTCCCCGCTTAATAAATGGATCTGCTACTTCAAGTTTTTCAGATAAGCGGGGTCTTTCTTTTTTAGTAGCTCTCTGAGAATCTCAATTTCGAGTTCTTTCTCACCGAGTACTTTAACGGCTTTTTCATACCGTTGCTCAACCTCTTGCAGTCGTTGCATTTCCTGCAAGTGTTCGTCAGCAAGCGGAATCTCTTCCACTGGAATGGAGTCTCGGTGATCTCTTACCCATGTACGGATGGTTTCAGGATGGATGTCATACATGCGGGCAAGCGCCCCCACCTTTATCCCAGCCAGTGCTTCTTTAACTATTTTAAGCTGCGTTTCTTTGCTCAGCCTTTTCCCCACGTTGGATCACTCCCTTGTCCTAAGTTTAAATTATTGGGTGGGAGGACTCCAGTTTAATTAGGGGGCCTAGGAGATTGTGCAGGATTTTCAAGCTCTATGGCGCTCCAAGCGACTTTGAGCAGAAAAATACTGCAGATTAGCATGATTTACAAGCAAGAAGCGGATATTGCCGAAAAAATGATGTACGGATGCATCATTCGTTCCCTTCTCCCTCCTCTAAAAAAGAAAAAAGGCAGGAGCGTCTATCCAACGCCCCTGCCTTACACTTATCGCCTCACCACTTCAGGTTCCGGCAAAACTTCGTTTTGACCGCAGCCTCGGCCTTGAAGCCGTTCTTCTTCAATAAGTCCTTTACCTTGGACTTCATGCTGTCGTTCTCGCCGCTGACCGCCGACTCCTCCGGACTCATCGCGTCATAGCTGAACGGTCCCGCCTCGGCTTTTGCTATGATCCCGTCTCCCCGGCAGCCCGTGTCGAAGTCATAAGCAAACTTGTAGCCAGCGGTTAAGTTCACTACCCCTAACGTCGCTTTGCCCGTTATTTCCATGGTCAGCTCGTTCTTGGATATGCCCTCGAACGGTGAAATCTCGGTTCCACCGCCTACGCCGAAGCCGACCTCAGCGCAAGCGGAGACGCCTTCGTGCGAGATGCAAACCTTGCCTCCGCCGCCGACTCCCGAATAGACCGACCCGCCTACGCAGAACTGGCCGCACGGGTCGCGGAACATGATCGGGTTGTTGTTGACGTAAGCGTACATATTCGCTTGGCCGCTCTCCAGAAGGAGCGGATCGCGGGCCGTCCACCGTCCGGACAGCGGATCGTAGTCGCGGGCGCCGAACCGCACGAGCCCCGTATCGCGGTCCTCGATGCCGCCCGCATAACCGATCACGAGCTCGAATGCCGGATTCGAGTCGGACAGCAGCCTGCCGAAGCCGTCGTAACGCAGCTCCTTGACGAGCGCACCGCCGGTATCCAGCACTTTGCTCGGCGTGCCGACCGCGTCGGCGATAACGTAATAGCGGGTGCCCGCCGTCTCCATGCCGATCAGGAGACCCATCTCGTTATAATAGTATTGAGTAACCGCGCCATCCGGCGCGACGCTTGCGGTGAGCAGGTTCGGCGCCTCCGGATTGCCGTACACATACCCTGTCGAACGACCTTCACCATCGTCCTTGGCCACTCTTCTGCCTAAGCCGTCATAGGTGTACTTGTAGGTAACTCCGCTTATCGTTGCCTCCAGCAGCTCGCCTCGCGCGCCGTAGCGGAACGCGTCTGCTCCCCGAGCCGTCATGTAGCCGTCCGCATCGAAAACATACGCCACGTCGCCCACCTGCTGCAACACGCCGTTATTGCCGTACGTGCTCGTTAAGGCTTCCGCCGCCCCAAGCTGGCTGCTTACCCGGTTTTTGTTCACATCGTAGGCGTAAGCTTCCGTTGTTGTTACACCGCCGCCATCCGTCCGGGTCACACCTGTCAGCTGGCCGTCGGCGTCGTAATCGTAATGGACCGTCTCCGTCCCGCTTGCCGAACGAATCGTGACGTCCGTAACGAAGCCTCTAAGGTCATACGCGTATTCCTCTCGGTACACCTCATTGCCTTGCAGCACATAGGCCGTGCTGGCCAGCTTCCCGTACTCGTCGTAGCCGAGCCGAATATCCATCGCGCCGTCGCTCATGGAGCCAACCGCCCGAAGCGGTCCGCTGCGGGCGAACTGGAACGGCCCGTACCGGGTCAGATTATCGTCTCGGTCATACTGCATGGCCGTGCTCGCGACCGTATCCCCTATCGTCATGTTCATCGCCGTTAAATTAAAGAAATCATCGTAATCGTACGCGAAGCTTGCGTTCACTTTGCCGGAGAGCTCCATGGACGACACGTTCTCCCCGCTGTAGCCATAAGCGATGGATTGGTTTCTCGCCGCGTCGGCAGGCATGGCGCTTACGATCGCCGCTGCGAAATCGGAGCTGCCCTCGTAAGAAAACGTCCGCAAAATATCGGCATCGTTCATCGCGATCGGCCGTCTTCCTCCCTCGGTCTCCAGAACGTGGCTGACCGTCCGGCCACTAGCCAATCGGGATTCCGTGATGCTTCCTCCATGGTCATACTCGGATTCGGTCCACGGCGCAGACTCCTGCGGCCCGAAGCCTTCGAATTGACCCAGCGCGTTGTAGGTTTGACCGTAGCCGCTTCCGTCCGGCATCGTCAGTCCCGTCAGCTGGCCAAGCTCGTCATACGTCTGGCCATACGTCTTGCTGCCCGGCGTCGTTACGGACAGAATGCGGCCCGCTTCGTCATAGGTATACGACTTGACGCTGCCGTGCGCATCCTCCTCCTTCTCGATTAAGCCCTGCGCATTATACGTGTAAGCGACGAATTTCTCGCCTTGAACGATTCTCTCGATTCGCCCAGCCCCGTCGTACGCATATTCGATTGGATGCAGGGTCGTACCCGGCCATGCCACTCGGGCAACTTGATCCTTGGCGTTCAAATACGTTTCCGTTACGACGCCTTCCGCCGTCGTTTGCGTGAATTTGTCGGCTGCCGCATCATAGTGGATCGTGGAAATATCCCCATTCACCGTATGCCTTACCGTGTAGGACTGCAGCATGCCGCTCGCGTCCATGACGGCGGAACGCTGCTCTTGGAACGACGTCGTCGTTCCGTCCGGCGAGGTGTACGTCAGCTGGGTAACGTACGGAGTCAGTCGTCCCCACCGCGGGTCGATG
Source organism: Paenibacillus soyae (assembly GCF_024623455.1). GTDB lineage: Bacteria > Bacillota > Bacilli > Paenibacillales > Paenibacillaceae > Pristimantibacillus > Pristimantibacillus soyae. The sequence goes on from NZ_JANIPJ010000014.1 coordinate 51,045, forward strand.
CCGAACGTTTTGCGGATGACCGTGCCGTCCGGCAGCGTTGCCGTCTCGGTTCGTCCCGCCGCGCTCTCCGTAACCGTCTTATAGCCGCTCGAATCGGTGGTCGTATGAACGGTCGAGGCTTCATTTGCTGACGTTTCGTAGCGAGTTGCCCTTCCGTTCGGATCGGTGAAGGTCACGATCTCGGCATTGCCCGCAATGGATCGCTCCAGCGTTTTGACACCGCCTTTCGCATTCACTGCCTCCACCAAAAATCCAAGTTCATCGTAGCGGTAGCGACTCGTCTCCTGCTTCGGATTCGTAAGCTCCGTGAGCAAGCCGTCTCCGTATGTCATGGCAAACGCCTCTCCCGCTGGATTGACGATCGACGCCAGCTCTCCGCTGTCGCTCAGCGAGAGCGAGGTCCGCTGTCCTCCCGGCGCCACAATCGCCGTCGGATCGCCCTGCGCATTGCGTTCCACCGCGGTCACATTACCGTAGCGGTCGGTGACGGAAATCAGTCTTCCCTCGGCGTCGTACCCAAAGCTGGTTTCCACGACGCCGGTCAAGGCGCTTCTCGTCATCACATGCCGTCCGGTCTCCTGATCGAACTCGTAGATCTGCATGCCGTCCTCCGACGGGATTCGGTAATGGCTGGCATCCACGCGGTAGAACAGTCTGCCGCCCTTGGTATTTCGATGCTGGACCCCCATATAGAATTCGCCCTCCGGTCCAATGCCCAGCAGCGAAATGGGAACCTTGCCCCCGGTCGCCCCATTCTCATTAACGACCTTCCTCTGAACGTTCGCCATGAAATCCGAGAGCACTTCTTGCAGGATGCCGTCCGGTGTTATGGTATAAAGCTTGTTCTGATCAGGCTCTACGAAATAAAGCTCGCCGTTCGGGCCCACTACCAGATCGCTGGCATAAAAAACGGCTTCAGTCGCTTTTATGCCGTCCGAAATGTTTTTGGCCGTGGTAAACACGTCGCCCGCTATATGCGTCAGCGTTCCTTCCGGCGTCAGCTCGCGGATCCGGCTTCGGTAACAACCCGGCGAGTTGCACCACTTCGAATCAAGCAAGTAGATGCTGCCGTCCGCTCCGAACTGGAATTCCGTCACGTTGCCGATATTCGTTTTGGTGGCGGCACCGCTGTCCGTCCCCCATGTATCTCTAGCGCCGAGCGCCGTCAGCACGCCGTCGGGATCCAGCTTATGAAGAGTCTGGTAATCAATGAAATAAAGGCTGCCGTCCGGCCCCATTTCGAGGTTCCGCGGGTCGATGAGATCCGTGTCGACGGCGATCTTGCCGTCCAGATTCGACGAGTAGTCGTCCGTCGTGTTACCTATGCCCGCAATTCGCGTCCACTGAAGGTCGGAAGGCTTTTTGCGATAGATCGTCTCATAGGATATATCCAGCGAATACAGGTTGTCGGCGTCGTCGACCATAATCTCGAACCATGCTTTGTTAGCGAACGAGTCGATTCGATTGACCGCGCCGTTCCTCTCCAGCTGGAACAACTCCACTCTGCCGGAATAACCTTTATTCGCCGTGAACGTCACCTTGCCGTCTCCTCCGACGATGAGGTCGCTGACGCCGTAATCCTGCGACAGAACGGCGCTTTCAGCTGCCGATGGGTCTTTTTTGTAACGAAGCTCGAAAGCATCCGTCATATATCCAGGGAGTATTCTGAACCTGCCGTCGCCGAGCGTCAGCATATTCGTATCCGGATCGTAAACATGCCAGTTGTCGAAGCTCCATCCGCCGATGCCCGCTTCCTCGTAAGGATTGGCCGGGCTGACCAGCGCTCCCTCCCAACTCTTCGACGTTCGGATCGTCTGCAGGCCTCTGGACCCGATAACGGTTGCCGTATCGCCCAGCCGCGCGAAGCTCGCTTGGAACGATTCCGGGGAAGCGTAATACTGAATATTCCAGTGATAGTCGACCGTCACTTCGTAGGGCTGACTCCCGACCAGCATTCGCCCGTACGCGTCGCGGCCGTCCCATTGGAACGTGTACGATAGATTCGGCTGCGGAGCGAAGCTGCGGGTGAACGTCCTGCCCGCGATGCGGACGGTCGCCGATATGCTTCGCAGGGAATCCGGGAGCTCGGTGTCGTCGCTTAGCGGAATGTCCAGGCTCGATTTGTCCGCGTAGCCCTCAGTCCGCTTGCTTTGGTACATCAAGTCGAGATTCGTACCCGCCACAGGCAGGCGCTCGCCCAAGCTCTGGTCCTGACAGCCGATAATCGAACCCTTCTCCGGGCACGGATCCTTTTCTTTTTCGATTTTGGCGCGTGGCTCGCGATTCGGCGGATTGATGGCGTCGGCCGGCGGGCCGTAAGGCCAGTTGCAGTCCCAAGGCGTGAAGTGGGCAATCGGCACGCGCCACAAGCTTTTGCCCGCGGAATACAGCTTGGCGAGCTCCACTCGTTCTTCTTCCGTCATGCCGATCGCGGTTAGCTCTGCCCCGTCGTCCGCGGCGCCATCTCCGTCTACGTCGACGGATGCCATGCCTCCGGCGGTGTCCACGATACCGATAATCACGCCGTTGTCCGACGGCACCCAGTTCGCCGCCTCGCGGTCGTAATAGCCGATCGGCACCGTCTCCCCTACGGGAAATTCCAGGAAGTTATCGACGTAGTAATAGAGCGGCTTGCTGAACGTAACCTCCGTCGCGTCCGCTTCGATCGCCTCGTCGGCGGACAGCTCTACCGCGTACGTATACCCAACGAATGACGGCAACTCGCCCGGCATGGCCGATAATCCGTTCTCCCCCACCGTGTATTCGGTCGCGCGGAAATGAATTTCGGGCAGCCACCGCTCGGTGCCGTCCGGCAGCTTCATCGTTGCCGACGTGCCCGGCGGAACGATCAGCGTGCCTTGTCTCGTGCCGTCCGCATCCGATACCGGACTGCTTTGGGCGACTTGGTAGACGCCCGAGCCGTTAAGACCGATCGTCGTCACCTTCGTGTCGTAAGCGAGCAGCGTCACGTCCGGAAGCTCCTCGAACTCTTCCCAGTTCGTTTCTATTTTGCGTTGGGCTTCCATGAAGCCTTCCCGTTCGTACTCGACCGTCAGCTCGCCTCCGCCGTTCACGGCCAAGTCGAACATGCCGTCGGCCCGGGTATACGTCTGACCCAGCTCGCCATGCCCCAACACGGAAACCTTCACCCCCGGGAGCGGCCGGTTATCGGCATCGAGTACCTTCCCCCGGAGAACCGCGATGCGATCCAGCTCGATTGCTCCGGTGGCAACGCCTGATTGGATCGGGTCCTCTCCTTCATATAGGAAAGCGGACATGTCGGCCATTGTCGCCGGTCCCGTCAGCGGGAGCTGCTCCGCAATCGTGGCCGGATCAGGCGGCAGCTGGACCTCGCCGGCGGCTGGCGTCAGCGTAATCGACGCAGAGCGCGGCGACTCCGATCCGGCGGTGTTGTAAGCCGTCACGGCGAACGCGTACGTCGTGCCGTTGCTCAAGCCGGTTACGGTGCGGCTCGCGGATGCTCCAATATCCGTGCCGGCGTCCCACGTGGCGCCGCCGTCCATTGACCTGTACACTCGGTAGCCCGCCGCTCCGTTCGCGGACCAGCTCAGCGCGACAGAGGCATTGAATGCTTCTCCGGCAAGCCCTGTCGGCGTGGAAGGCGTCGGCGAGCCGCTCGGGTTCGGGGAGCTCGTTGCCGTTGCCGTCGCCGTCGCCGTCGGGCTCGGCGACACTGTCGCGGTCGGCGTCGCGGTTGCTGTCGGGCCTGTGGTGGGGACGGTGCTTGGTCCCGGCTGGCCCCCGCCAGGCACTCTTGTATCCGTAAACGAGAACGTTCCGAGATTAAGCGTTTCGCCTGCGGCCGGCGCTTTGATCGTTCCCTGCAGCTCGTTATATTGGCAATCGCATTCCTTCTGCTGCGGCTTCGGCTTGCCGATCAGCTTAAGGCTTGCCGGAATGTCGGAGTAGCCCAGTACGTTATCGGGAGTTCCCGCTGTCTCCAGCCTATTTTGAATAACCTGGTCCTCTATTAAGGTTAGCTCGTACTCACGGTTCGGAAGCACGTAGGCCCGGAAGCCGCCGTCTGGACCGGTAACTGCGAAGAACGTCGGGTTCGTCGTGAAGACAGCGGCATATCCGGCCGCGTGTTGGCCATCCGCTTGCTTCAGCTTCCCTTGAATGATGGCCGCTTCGCCTGCCTCCAGCCGGAAAAGACGGTTAGAGCGGCTGAACGTGGCGGCTTCATTCGCAATCTTCGTCCCCTTCCACCCGTTGAGCTCCAGCTTGCCGTAAGGCGCGAACGTCCAATATAGGCCGAGGGCATTTGTTCTGCCCCAGCGGCTGACGGCCTGTTTTCCTTTTTCGTGCGTCGTTACGACCGCATCTTGGAGCGGCATGCCTGCCTGGTCCGATACATGCGCGGCCATCAGGTGAAGCTTACGCTCCTGCATCCACTCCCATATGCGATAAATAATAACCGCCGCCTGCGCCCGAGTGAGCACGGCTTCGCCGCGGAACGTGCCGTCCTCGTAGCCTTGCAGCCATTCCTCCGAGCTGACCGCCTGCACGGCTTCGTCTGCCCATTCAGGTATGCGGCCGCCGTCTCGGTACGTTTTGGCTTGGTTGTTGTTGGAATCCGTCCCAAGCTGCAGCAGCTCGCCGATGAAATAAGCGGCTTCCTGCCTCGTCGCCGGTTTCTTGCCGTCGTAAGCGCCAAACGGCACCTTGTTGGTTATGGCCTCCTTGACAATGGATGCCAGCTCTTCGTTCTGTACGCTCCCTTTGCTGCCGTCAAGACGCAGCAGCAGCGTCAGCAGCTCATCCCGCGTCACGGTGCGCTCCGGCTTAAACAATCCGTCGGCGTAGCCGCGAATAATCCCCTCCGCGCCGAGCTCCTTAATCTCCTCCTCGGCCCAGCTAGGGAGCTTCTCTCCCTTCGCGGGCTTCCATCCGCTGCTTGCCGCTTCCGCGCCCGTCGGCCAGCCTGCCGGCATTAGCAGCAGCAGGCACAGAAATACCAGCACCGCCCGGGCAAGCCTATGCTTCTTCCTCATCCCATCATCCGCCTCCATCTACATTCGTTTGCTTAGTCATAACAAATTGTAGAAGAAGGAGGAAGCTGCCAGTAGTTACAGGCTGTCATCCATTTTGTCACGGGGCGTCACGGGTGTCACGAGTCGCAGGTTCGGGTCAGCAAGCATGTCCAATTGGGGGCGGGCAGCAACGATCCCTCGTGTCGCTATCGCTCCCCGCCCCGCCCTCCCCGCACCTGCAACGATCCCTCGTGTCGCTATCGCAGCCCGCACCGCCTTCCCCGCACCTGCAACGATCCCTCGTGTCGCTATCGCTCCCCGCCCCGCCCTCCTCGCACCTGCAACGATCCCTCGTGTCGCTATCGCCGCCCCCCAAGCGCCAAAAAGGCCCTCCGCATAAAATCGCGGAAGGCCCCAAATCGCAGCTACTATAACCCGAGCCGCTGTCCTCTCTCCAGCCGCCTGATCTGCTGCTCGCCGCTGTCGGCGAGCTCCCGGAACTGCAGGATCGTCTCCCTCATGCGAGGAAGAGCCTCCTGCTTGTAAGTGCTGATCGATTCGAGCGCCGCCAGCACGTCCGAGAACGCCTGCTTCATCGTCTCGACCGACACGCTCGCCTCCAGCGCCTGCTTGTGAATGACCGCGCCCTGCTCCTTCAGCATTCTGGAGGTGCCGCTGATCAGCATGTCGGTCGTCTGGTTCAGCAGCTCGATCTTCTGCAGAACAATGCGCTGGTTGTACAGCGCGCTCGCCACCGTCACCGATATTTTCAGAGCCGACACCGTCACGTTCCTCGCCCTGTCCACGCCGCGGATCAGCTCCTTGTTGTTGCGGACGACGACCTCGATCGCCATGATGCCCTGCTGGTTGACGACCAGCATCTGCTGAAGGTCCATGACGCGCTGCCGCAGCGGGAAGAGCACCTCCTCCGTAATAAAACGAATCTTATCCTCCGACTCCCCCCGTGCCTTCGCCGCCTCCAGCTGCCGCTCGATCTCCGCGTCCATCATCAGGCCGAGCTGGATTTCCTTCTGCAGCCTCTTCGTCAGCTCCCGCAGCGCCTGCTGCTCAAGCTCCAGCGTCGTATTGTCGTTGCGCAGGACGGCCTTGCCCTTATCGAGAGACACAATGATGTCCGAGATGACCTCGTCCGCCTTCTGGTACTTCGCGAAGTAGCCGCGCAGCGGGTGAAAAAACTTGCCGAACAGTCCGCTCTTGGCAAAATCGATCGCGCTCGGATCGAGGTCCTTCAGCTGGTGATGGAGCTCCGTCAACCCTCTGGCCACTTGGCCTCCGTCATCGCCCGTTTTCGCCAAATTCGCGACCGACACCTGCAGCAGGTTGTTTTTGTCCGAGGACGACCGCATCGTGTTCATGCCGAAGCTGTCCATGGCGCCCAAGATCGCCTTACGCTTCTCGAGCGACTCCAGATCAAGCTCCAGTATAGCGGCAACGTTGCTCACGGCCAGCTCCTTCAGCTTCTTTACTTCCTGCGGCTCCGGCTTCACTTCCTCCTCGATGACGGTCTTCAGCTCCTCCGGACTGATCACTTCCATCGTAAACGACATCCCCATGCCCCCTTTTTATTCGAGCAAAATAAACCTACATCTGCACATTCAACAGCTGCCCGATTTTGTACACCACATCCTCCGTATCCGCGTTGATGCTGGCGGCTTCGTTAATGCCGGAAATGCTCTGGAGCGCCTTAATATTGGCGTTATAGCCGATCGTGTAGACCGGGATTTCGAACGTCTCGATCAGCCCCCGGATATCGTTCAGCGAATGGCCTTCGTTCGTTTCGCCGTCGCTCAAGACGAAGACGACGGGTTTGACGTCGGGATTTGCCGCCAGTTCGTCCTGCAGCATTTTCATCGCGACCACGATGCCGTCGAAGGTAGCCGTTCCCCCCCCCGCCGTCAGGCTGTTCACCGCGCCCACGAACATCGACTGCTGATTCGCGTCGTATCGTCCGATCGGGAGACGGATCGAGACGTCGTCGGAATACGAGACGAAGCCTATGCTGTTCTCGCGCCCGAGGTACTTCTGCCCGCTGAGCAGCGACTCCTTGAGACGGTGCAGCGGCTCGCCGTCCATACTGCCCGATACGTCGGCCACGAATACGGCGGCGATCGGCTTGCTACCGTTCTTCTTCTCCTTCCACAGCTTCTGCGCGGCGGTCAGCGTATTCCCGTCCACGGCGGACAGCTCCGGCCGGTAATCGTCGAGGCCGTTAAAGCCCTTCTCCCCGGCAAGCCGCTGATACTCTGCCCCTGCCGCGAATTCGGCGAATCTCCGCATAATCTCCTTCTTCTCCGGCGACACGTCCCCGATCGCATACAGCGGGCTGTCATGCCGGAAGCCGAACGGGGTAAACACGTAGCCGCTCTGCAAATCCGCCGAGTTCTGAAACGTCTGGTATTCGAGCACGAACGCGTCCAGCATCCCGGTCTTGGCCGCCTCCCGCATCTGAAGCGTTGTCGAAGCAATAAAGGGAACGCCCTCCTGGAACCGCTCGAAGCCTTGCACCGCCTTCTCCCCGAGCAGGTTCGAATGATCGAACGTTTCGAGCGCCGTCACGAGAAAATTAAGCCCCGTCGAGCTTGCGAACGGATCCGTGTAGCCCATCGCCAGCTCGCCCGCCGCGATGGCATCCGTCAGCGTCTTGACGTTCAGCGCGCCGTACTTGCCGATCAGCTCCTCGTATTTGCTCTTGCTGGTGACAATGCCCGCGACGTTGCCGGTCAGCCGGCTCGCGATCATCTCCGCTCCGACTCCGTGCGCTCTGACCATCTCGCCCCACAGCTCGTTCGAAGGCGTGAAGGCGTCCGGCATGTATTTGCCCGACCGTATGTAATCCGTTGCCGTACCCGAGGCGATGTTGCGAATCCGAACCGATACGGTCTTCCCGTCGACCTCGATTCCCGCCGCGTTGAACGCCTCCGCCACTTCGTTCAGCCAACCATCGTTACCCGTTCCGGACTTCTCCGTAGATGAAAAAATTTCGACGTAGCTATCCGTCGAATTCGTCACGGACACGGGAAACTTCGAAATATCCGGCAGCGTGTCGCCGACCTCCGCCGGATCGAGATCGATGGACCCTTTGACGGTTGGTTCGACCGTCACGCGAATGTCGCCATATAATCGGTCAAGCCGCTTCGCCGCGTCTTCCGCCGTAATCTGCGTATCGGTCTTGCCGAAGTCGGCCGTCAGTCGGATGCCGTAATAGACGAGCGCGAATACCAGACACGCGATCAGGCCAAGCACCATTACCGTCTTGCCTCGTCCTCCCATCCTCCCCCCTCCTTTCATGGCTTATAAAATTTCGTCTGCTGGATCAGCACGTCGATCTCCTTCATGCAGGCCATCTCCATCACGTCGCGGTGGTCCGCCAAGCTCAGCTTCGTAATTTCTAGAAGCAACTGGTCCAGCTTCAGCAGAATGCCTTCGTTTGCGCTCAGACATCCCGTCGCGTAAACCACATATTGTTGGTATAGGGTCGTCTTCTCTTGAATAAGCTGGTCAGAGCGATGTGGACTAGCGTCCCCCGGCGCACCGATGCCGGCTGCATGCACGACGCTAACCTTATTCAGAATTCCGCGCAGATGGAGGTAGAACAGCTTCTCCACCTCGGAGATGGCGGCGGAGAATTTCTGGAAGCTCAGTTCGCTCGGTTCGAACCGTCTGCTAAGCACGCCGACCAAAGCGGCTTTCTTCTTCTCCATGCGATCCATCTGATCCAAGGCGGCGGCGGCTTCCTTCCGATAAGCCTTCATCCCCTTGAATCGGCGGAAAGCTCGCAAATAATCTTCCCGGGAGAAGGCCTTGGGGCCTGACGGCAATGCCGGGGGAGGCTTGAAAATTAAGGCATGGCTGACATACACCAGCACGACGATGCTCATCACGAACACCGTTGCTCCGGCGGCGGTTTCCATGGCGTTGCTTCGGCCGATCTCGAGCCCGACGAAGCCGGGGGAGAGCAAGAAGACGTTGAGGAGCACGATGCCGGACAGGAGGCCCATTAGCTTCACCCATCTCATTCCGTTCAACGCTTTCACCACCTCCCCCTGATATTCCTAACCTATTCGGAAGCCCGGCCCGTCATGCAGAAAAGCCCCCGCTCCTTGTCCCTTAGGGACAAGCAACGGGGGCTTGTTTTTTTATGAATTACTGCTAGTTTGCTCGGTCTTCCTTAGGCGAGAATTTGCTCGATCCGCTCCAGCACGCCGGCTTCAAGAGTCACGCCTGCCGCTTTCGCGTTCTCCTCGATCTGCTCCGGACGGCTTGCGCCGACAAGTGCGCTGCTAACGTTCGGCTGGCGAAGAATCCATGCAAGCGCCAGCTGCCCAACCGTCAGATCCAGCTCGGAAGCCACCTTGGCGAGCTCTTGGACCTTCTGGATTTTCTCCTCGGTCACGCCTTTGCGCATATGCTCGAGCTTGGATGCCCGGCTGTCCGCCGGTATATCGTTAACAGAGCTATACTTGCCTGTCAGCAAGCCTTGGGCCAGCGGCGAGAACACCACTTGTCCGATGCCTCCGCGCTCTCCGTAAGGGATGACATCCTTCTCTATGTAGCGATTGAACATGTTATAGATAGGCTGATTGACGATGATGCGGTCCAGCAGATAGCGGTCCGCGATCGCGTGCGCTTCCGCCATCTGAGTTGCCGTCCACTCGCTGACGCCCACGTACAGCACTTTCCCTTGGCGTACCAGATCGTCCAGCGCGCGAAGCGTCTCCTCCATTGGAGTCTCCGGATCGTGACGGTGGCAATAGTAGATGTCGACATAATCGGTGCCGAGACGTTTCAGGCTCGCATGGCATTGCTCCATCACATGCTTGCGGGACAAGCCGCGATCGTTCGGCCCGTCGCCCATCGGCCAGAATACTTTGGTCGCAAGGACATACGATTCCCGCGGGAACGCTTTCAGAGTTTCGCCCATCAGCTTCTCCGCAGCGCCCTTCTCGTACACGTTCGCCGAATCGAAGAAATTAATGCCCAGCCCGTAAGCCGTCTGCATCGCTTTCACCGCGTTTTCGCGTTCCACATAGCCGCCGTATGTCAGCCAGCTCCCAAGGCTGATCTCGCTGACCTTCAGTCCGCTTCTGCCGAGTTTTCTATACTGCATGTTCATCGTCTCCTCTCGATTGGCTTTCCCTTCTATTCTAGTAAACGTTGGCACAATGCGAAAGTAAAAAAATCTTCATAGATGCAATGCAATTAGGCTGGCGTCATTCTCGAGTTACTTAAAAACCCCATGGGGCAAGATAGCATGAACACCTTTTACTCCGTTAACGATTTGCGTGATTCGCAAGTCGACTACCGAGCTTCCCAGAGCCATAGCCTCCACGCGATTCAATCCATGCAGCTCTCCCATTAGATCAAGCATTCCATCCAGCGCCTGGACTGTTGCTTCATTGAGATCTTCGTGAAAACCAAAGGTAATCCAACCTGTGGGAGTATTGGCGCGAGGATTTTTTATTGCCGTGTTTTCTAATACATTTACGGTTATGTCGACCAGTTCCATTGGACATTCAATGGCCTGACAGCTTATCTCCCCATCCCCCTGCAAAGCATGTCCGTCTCCGATCGACAGAAAACATCCATCAACGGGAATAGGCAAATATAGCTTGCTCCCTTTGACCAATTCCTTGCAATCTATATTCCCTCCGCAAAAACGCGGCGGCCAAGTCGCATGGATACCAGAGTCCTCCGGCGGCATTCCAACGACGCCCATGAAAGGTTTTAACGAGACAGTAAAAGGTTTACCATTGATTTCACAGGTGCCCGTCATGGTTGTATTGTTCAGCTTCCAATCAAGAATCATTTCCTGAAATTCGGTTAATTGTAATTTTTGATTTTGCCAGTTCGGATATTGACCCGCTGAAGTGAAGCCATAACCTCCAGGAATGATCTCATTAAATTCAACTTCTAATGTCATTCCTTTTTTGGCATTCGATACATAAATAGGCCCTACTAATGCATGCCCCCCGTCCATCTTCTCTCTTCTTGAGAATGGTTTAATCCGCTCCCTGTTACTTGAACCGCTTCCCCAGCCTGCATCCAATGTCTGGAATCGGACTGAATCGCCTGACGACACTTCAAGGATTGGAGATACTTCTTTTGTAAATGAACCGATAAAAGAAGCCTGAACCCATTCGATCTTATGTATAGCCATAAAAATCGCCTCCGACTATATGATGATTAATAATCCGATTTCCCAGGTTTCCATCCGACTTCTTGACTCCATCTACTTGCTTTTCTAATGATTTCCCAGAAGATTGGTTCCTTCTCCTCGACATATCGATGTCGATCATTCCGATACAGCTCCATCAGTCTATACTTGGTCGCCTCATAGTACTTTGCATCGTCGGAATGACTCCTTAAATAGTCCCTAAACAATAAAGCAAATTGCTCCGAAAAACTTCCTGCTTCTCTTATATGAATATGAGTTCTTCTCATGTTGTTGCTTTCCCTGAAATATCGCTTCGTTCTTTCCGTATTGTCCGCTCTGAAAACATACCCTAACGATTCCATTTGTCCTCGATATAAATCAACCGGCTCTAGCGATTTTACCGATATTTGAATGTCTATAATTGGCTTTGCGGCTAATCCCGAAATAGATGTTGAACCGATATGATCAATTCGAATTGCAGTGTCACCTAGTTCTTGTCGAATACGAGTACCTATCTCATTAAACTCTCGAACCCACTCCGGGTTATATGGAGTAACTATTATTGGATCCGCCATAGTTTATCCTTTCATTCTGAACCTTTATTTGTCACCAAGCTGTTCCGCCAAACCGATTAGAAGTCCTTCGGTTCCACGTATGTAGCAGAGCCGATACGAATCCTTGTACTGAACCACTTCGCCAACGAGCTCAGCACCATGCTTAATGAGTCGGGATACCAACTCGTCCATGTTTTGAACGGCGAACATGACGCGTAGATAACCAAGGGAGTTTACAGGAGCCTTCCGGTGATCCGATATAACGGGAGGAGTAAGAAAGCGAGAAAGCTCCAGCCGGCTGTGGCCGTCTGGGGTAACCATCATGGCAATCTCTACGCGCTGAGAGCCTAGTCCGGTTACGCGACCCGCCCATTCCCCTTCGACAGTGGTCCGCCCTTCAAGGGTCAAGCCAATCTCTTCGAAAAAAGAAATCGCGTCATCCAGGGATTCTACAACGATTCCGACATTGTCCATTCTTAGTAATTTACTATTTTCCACGCTTGCTCCTCCTCGCAGCTATTATAGTTTTCTTGCCTTAATTACAAAAGTTACAGGAAGCATCTTTGCTCTCCTTGCCAAATCGCTTTTATCGTCCCGCAATTGCATAATCTCATCATCAGATTGCTCAATCAGTTTCTCAATTACAAATCCCGCTTTCGCCAGAGCGTTCACATAGGTTGATAGCATACGGTCCGCTAATAATAGCTCGCCTTCATCAACGGCTACCGGATACCAAGCTTCATCGAAATAACTCTTTCTAAAAACAAACCTGCCATCATCTTCAGTAACACATCGGTGTATAGGATGAGACCAACTGAAAATAAATACGCCGTCTTTTTTTAGATAAGAAGCGATCCGGCGAAAGGTACCTTCAAGGTCAGTTGTCCAACCGATGGCATAAATCGAATACACATAGTCAAAATAATCCTCCGGTATGCCGCATTCTTCTTCCATGGGAGAACAGATGAATTTTGCCGATAGACCGTGTGACTCCAAGTGCTGCGCTGCCTTTTCGATTTGTTTTTCCGATATATCCACAGCCCATAACTCAGATGCGCCGCGTTCCCCTTGGTACTGCAAGGAGCGGCCGTTGCCGCAGCCGATCTCCAGTAGCTTTTTTCCTGAAATATCGCCAAAGAGCTGGTGTTTTTCTTCCGAGATGAACCACCCATAATAAGGAAGTGTAATGGCTTTTAAGAAGTCATTGCCTTTCGTATCCCAGTAGATGCTGTTTGTCTTATGAATGACATTCTTATTCATGTTTTCCGGAATGGCTACGCCAACCTCGCCACCGCCATTACTGATTAATCTGTTTACAGACTTCTCGTCCATGAAGACACCTTCTTCAGTAATAGTTTCTAATTCAGATTTGCAATAGTTGAGTACTCATAGAAGTGTTGTCTGCTCATTCCAAATCTAATTATATAAATCCTAAAGAAGCTTGGGCTACTTGTAAAAATCTTCACTTCTCAGATCCATCAAGTAATTGTACGTCTTCCATACCGGGTATTTTCTTGTTGTATTCTCAAGTCACAAGTCTTCAACCATCATTTAAAGTTTACTTTTTTCCAATTGTGTAATCATATTTTTTAAAAAGAAGCCGAGTGCTACAAACACTCGGCAGACAAATGACTTGAATGGGATGTCCCTTTAAGTTGTTAAAGGAAATAGAACCTACCTGGGGCGCTAACCATTTAGTGTGTTCTTACTTTTTCTTGAAGTTATTCGAGATGTATGTGAGTAGTGCAAGAATAATAAATCCGAACCCTAAGAGTGAATATAGTGTTATCGGATGTTGCTGTCTTCTATGAATTACCTACATTCTCTATATCGTCTAGTACTCTATGAAGTACAGAGGCAAATCCAAGCCATTCTAAAGTTCTTTGAGGATCTGTTATTTCGACAATTCTGTGCGCTTTGGGATTCCTGATTGCCATTACTGCACCTGAGAAAAGCCACATAAATCCCTGTTGTTCATCCGAATCATCCGAAACTAATAATTGAGGATTTTTTGGAGAGAAAACTTGTTGCATTAAGGGACTTCCGTCAATATCTGTTCTTCCTGAGATCACTTTAACTCGATTGATTAAATCAATATATGTATCAAGTACTGCAGCACGATAATGCCCATCCTTATAATAGTCTTTTGAAACTCTCATTACATTTTCGTGCAAGTTGTCAATAGTTAATGGGGAGCGAGGTTTGTTTTGTTCTTCTGCTATATCTGTTGACATACTTCTAATTTCTTCTTGAACCAGCTCCACTTCACTTCTCAAATTCTTTCTTCCAGCATTTACTCTAATTTCGTGAGTTTGATTTAAGCCTTCTGATCCTAGCCTACTTAACATTTCATTTAGCATACTATTTCCGGAAGTAATTAAATTATCATAAACCTCTATGATAATTGAATCTAGTTTTTTGATATTTATTTGCCTTTCACTCGGTTGACTTAAGATATCATCTTTCAGAATAACTAAAGATTCTAGTGCTCCATCATTAGCTTGTTTAGTGACCAGATCTGAAAGTCGGGAGAAAGTCATTCCAGAATGTAAGAGCCCTCTTCCATTCATTTCTTCAATTATTCTATTTCTTTCTAAGTATCCAGCAGATGAATAATTACTACTGACTTTTTGTATTCTCAACTTGGCCAATTTACTTGGGAACAACTTCATAACACTCCTTTTCAAAAAAATTTCCGGTAACGTTTCGTATATTCACGACGTCCAACAAAGTTGAATGTGTCCGGCTATCCAAGCACCTAGCCAATAGCTTCTGCCGGGCCTAAGGCCGAGTGGCCCGATTCGTAATTATGGAGTTATATGACGTTCGTCGCTCCTTTGATTACCTAGTTTTGTAATTGATTTAATTCTAATGTGTTTTAATATTTGATAGTCTTTGTTCAGTGAATGTTTGTATAAAAAGCACTAACAATAAGTAATAAGTGATAGTAACCAGAAAGATATTATTGTCTTGATATCCTGCCAGTTTAAAGATTAGAGTAATAAAGCCTAAAACAAACATGGCATAATTTGTTGCAAACTTAATTTTCTCTTGTAATCCCTCAATTACTTTAATCTCATTTTTAATTCTTAATTCTTTATTGTTTATACGATGTCCATTGTAAAACCCACTTTTATATGCGGATATCTTTTTCTTTGATTCATTACAACATTTATTATATGAAAACAGGTGAAAAAAACTACACATAGACAGTAGTATCAGAACACCTGCTACGGATAAAACAGGATTATCTTTGATTGACAATCCGGTGACAATGAAAAATCGCAGTATTATTGAAAATATTGGTGGCATGATATAACTCACAAAAATCATTCTAGTAGTTTCCCCATGAAGTTCCAATGAAAACATCCTAAAAAATAGTGCCACAAAAAACAATAAAAAGGAGACAATCAAACCACTATATCCCCAAAAATAACCACAGGTACCTTGAACTATTGCACCTATAATTGAAACTATAATTAATTCTTTAAGATTGCTTTTTGGTTTTGTTATCTGACTCATGCTCTCGTTCTCCTCTTATGTCATAACATAAAACTTAGCCAATGCAGGGTTGTCGCCTGAGATTATCAACTGTCACCACAGGCGACCGAGCCGGCAGCGTCCCGATGCGTGAATGCGGTGTTATACACAATTGCATACTTCCGTGAAATCACTTTCCCAATAAATGAAAGCCCCTTTCAAACATGTTTTTAGTTTGCTGTTCCATATATTCTCTGTATTACGGGTTCCATTGCAGCTCCTAGTATAAAAACTAGAAGTGACCAGATTACTAACATGAACGGAGTGTTTTTCACTATTTCAAATACTCCTAATAAGCTAAGTCCATAAATATCTCTAATCTTTGTTTTTTGCTTTATTGTCCCTTGTTCTAATAAGGTCAAAATTCTATCAATCATTTCAACCTTTCTCATTGTTGACATATGTAATTTTAGATAATCGTTGTTACTAAATGCTGTGGCTTCTTCCAACCCAGTAAGTGCATCTTTTGTAGAAATTGTATTTAAATTTGACATGTTCAACAATTGACCTGATGGTTTGTGTTCAACGAATTTATAGGTAAATAACTTCCCAAGTAAATCAGGAAGATCATATTTATGTTCATCTTCTATAGAAAAAGTCTTACCACCAACTATCCTGCATCTATTTGCTATTGCTTCAAAGCCATAACTTGCATTTCTCATATTCCAATGAACCCAGTAATACAAATTATGTTTTTTTACGTATAAATTAAATTCGGACAGCATTTCTTTTTCTAATAGATCAATATCCTGTACTGTTGCATTTACAAGGTTAATTTTCTTGAATTGAGCCTGTAAATGAATAGAAAAAGCCTTTGTTTCACCACTTGCTCTGTTCTTAACGCATATACTTGTTACTCGAGGAGTTCTTCCTTCAATATTAAAGAATGATTCACAAGAGTAATGTATTACTAGAGTCTTGTTTCTATTATTTCTAAGTTGATTTAGCTTTTCCAAACCTTGTTGCCTTTCATCAAGTCTGTTAGATCGAAAGAATCCCATCTTAACCTCCTGCGGATAATAGATAATATATTCGGAATGTGTTTAGTATAAATTTGGTTTATATTAAATTGTTTATAAAATTCTCGTACTCACGAACCTTCACTGTCTTAAACGACCGTAGAGAATGGCCATGACGCGGTTAGGCAGTGCAAGGTTGACTGGTTGAAATTGCTTCTCTGCTACTGAATCTAATTCACCGAAACTTCTTTCTACTTCGGTCCGGTCAAGGAGCGATAGAGACGCAGCGTGAATACGGTGTTAGCTGATGTCCCCACTTTTTAAGTGTCTACCAAGTCTTTGAATATTGATTATTGTAATCATTGCCTTATCAATTTTATTTGCGTAATAAATATTTTTTGCACCTGTGTATATTTCACTAATCTCAATGCTATTTCTGAATTTTCTTTGGTTAAGATACCACTCTACAAGATCATAATTTTTTATTGGATCTTCAAAAAAGAAAATGTTATAAAACGAGCTATAATTATCAGTCCCGGTATAATACTCCAACCAATATTTATATTTCACTTGAGCTACTCCAATTGAGATATTTAGTGCTTTTTCTCTGTTAAATCGTAAGCATATGAACAAATATAAATACTCAATTAGTCGAACAATAAACGGACGAAATTCATTCTCGACAATCATTATAGCAAGGGGGATATTATTTCTAGAAATATTTATTTTCATTAATAATCTCAGAATCATATGAAGCTCCGACCTGCTTGTATGCATTGGTTCCCTCAAGATTTTTTTTCCTTTCATCTTTATTAAAAACTATGGAAATTAAAGTTGGAATTATTATCGCTACAAGCAAAATGTTAATAACGATATTAATTAAAATAAAATCACCAGCGGAAGTAAGAATTTTTAAATACTCTTTTTTTTGTAATAATGGACTAATCCATAAATGGCTTCTAATTAATATATAAGAAAAAATCAATAGTATTAGAAAATAAAAGGTTCCAATCAACTTTCTTCTAGGTATATAAGTGTAATGATTAAAAAAATAAGTAGATTTAATAAATCTATATAATATAGACAGTAAAACAAATGCAGCTACTATATAGAATTGTTTTTCTGTCAAATATAATGTCCAAATGACAGATATGAAAACAGGGGTTACAACCACAAAAATTATTGCAGAATATACACTTTTTATTTTCATTACCTTTTTTTCTTTTTCTGCATCTTCCTCATCAAAATAATCATATAAATAGCTTTTACCTAAATAGCGTGATAAGGGAACATTAAGTTTAGCCAATGGATATATCGAAAAATATAGTGGAGTGTAAGCATCACTACGTTTTTCCCTCCATATAACAGGTAAAAAGTAAACTAATAGTGAAATTAATATAGGCAAAGGTTCTATCTGCCAGTTCCAAATTGTTGAAAAATTCATTTTTCATTTCTCCTCTTTATTTTTAGGGGATTTCAGCTAAATTTGATGAATTTACGAGCCCTCACTGGCTCAACCGCCGGGTCGAAGATTTGGTCATGTCCGCTGATTCTACTCCCTTTAATGTGCTTCTTGCGAACAAGTCGTGCAAGCCCCAATGCGTGAGTGCAGTGTTAGCCAAAGTTAATACCTTCATGAATTAGCTATACCGAGTCTTTTTCGCCTTAATAAAAATGACCTTGTGGAAAGAAGCACCTGCGGAAGCTTGCTTTCCCTCTTCGACCTGACGTAGTTTGTCGCATCATGCAGCTGCAGTATCTTTTGACAATAAATTTGATGGCGCTTAACGCTTGCTTCACATGCGCATGCGAGCAGCCGCGCTCCATCATCGACAAGATGTAAGGCCTAATCGCCTCCAGACGCAAGAAACCGTTCGACCTGACTACGGTACGCTTTAATCGTCTTGACGCTGCTCCGTCTCGATCTGCGGCTATATGCCGCTCCACCATATCCAGCGTATACGGGATGGACTAAATCTCCTCGTCAGGATGCCACTTCCCTACCGTCGCCCCCGTAGCTTCTCAACTCCGGCGGCAGAGAAGCTCAGCAATTGAACGGCCAGCGATTTTCATCACGTTTCATAATAGGGATTTCTACCTATCTCAGTTACTCTCATTATAGCACCAGGTACATATATTGGAAAAAGAAAAATAGGAGGTTGCTAAGTCTATTACGACTTTGCAGCCTCCCGATGCCTTCGGCAGTTCCAACTTATTAATATGCACCTGCGTCCTTCATAGCACCGCTCGGGAATTGCATAAAATTCAAGCAGCGGTTAGGCTCTAGATGTCACTTCACTTCCCATGCTTATCCCGGAACGCAAACGAAACTTCCCCGCTAGACGCGTCGATATGTTTAACGAGAATCGCGATCCGATTGTCTTCGTTAATTCCGTTCCAATAAAAATCCGCCGTCTCCTCGATCGAATCGAATAGCGGCGCCTCGAACGGCTCCCCTTGGAACGGACGCAGCAGGCCTTCTTGCTCCGAATCGTAGGTGTGGATGCAATGGCCAATGCCCGGCTTGAACCCGCTGTAATCAAAAAACTGGCGCTGGCATACCGAAGGATCGTTGCCCGCCGTTTTCAGAATGGAGAGCGTGTACGTCTTCTTGCCCGCGTCCAGAACGGCCGATATTCTCGGCGTGAAATGCGGAGCGTCCGGCTCGAATTCGCGGTACATCAGCGACTGCTGGAAGCTCAGACCCTGCAAATAACCGTCGCAGATCGTGTCCGTCTGATCCCCGTTCGTCACGATGTGCAAATCCCCTAAGCTGCGGACGGGATCGTAAATAATGAGCGATGGATCCTCCATCAAAGCCGGATCGTACGCCTTATTCCTGACGCCGTCGCCCGCAAGCTCGAATACCCGGTTGCGGCTGTTCGCGCTCCTCCCCATAATCCAATACACCTGCGCGTAATGCGCCCCCGAAGGCGTCATGCCCACGATCAACGTTCTTCCCGGATACACCTTTTCGAAACATTCGCTTTGCACCGTTTTCACCGTCATCCCCATCTCCTCCACATCTTCTTCGCAAAAAATAAGAGGCAAAGGGAATGAACCCTTTACCTCTGCCCAGGCGTACGGCCGCTACTCGCATGCTCCCTCATGGTTCCCCATGCAGCGCCAGTCACATGCAAGCTGTAAATTACCGCTAATCATATCACAATTAGACGGCCGAAGCCATTCCTACAAATCAACCTCGACAAGCGACTGCGCGAGCGCGGGCTCATCCGTAATGATCCCGTCCACGCGGAATTTCAGAACCTCCATCATGTTGCGCCTGTCGTTTACCGTCCATACCCAAATTTCCCGGCCGTTCGCATGAGCCTGCTCGACAAGCTGCTCCGTCAGCATCACTTTTTCGATTGTATAGAAGTCGACGTCGAGCTCCGTCAGGTCCCCCAGCGCAAAATAAAGAATCTGCCCGATCTTAATGTCCGGAGCGATCGCCCTAATATGACGGAGCGTCTCGCTGTCGAAGGATTGAATGTACACGTCGCTCTCCATCTCGAACTGCTCGACGGTCCACACGACCTCCTGCACCAGCTCCTCGCTGGGTCCGTACGGCTTCAAATCCAGCAGCAGCTTAATCCGCCCCTTGGCCTCCGCCAGCACCTCGCTGAGCATGGGGATCGGGATCGCGTTCCCTTCCTCGTCCCGTCCGATCGCGTAGCTCCTCAGCTCGTCGTAGGTCAAGTCCGACACGCGCACCGCGTGGCCGGTCACCCGCTTCAGATCGTAATCATGATTCAGGACGGCGACGCCGTCCTTGGTCAGCTGCACGTCCAGCTCGACCGACGTAATGCCGTTTTCGATGGCGGCCTGCACGGATGGGAGCGAGTTTTCCGGCGCCGATGCGGCATCGCCCCGGTGCGCGGATATTAACACCCCCCACTTGGCATAGACGAGACTGTCATTCGACTTGAAGCCGACATACAGCGCCAGCCCCAAATAAACGACGGCGGCCGAAGCGTATAACAGTCTCGTCCGTTTTCTCACGAATACATAGCTGGAGATCCGCTTCTCGAGCCTGCCGAGTCCGCTGCGATAGATCGTAAGCCGGTCCTCGGGGAGCTTCCCCTGCCTGCGGGCGAAATTGTAATACACTCGCGTTAAGAAAATGATATTGACCGGCATGAGCAGCAGCGCGAACATATAGGTCAGGATCGTGGAGAGCGTAAGCGAGTTGTGATCCGTGAACGCTTTGAGCACGTTGATGTCGAGCCATGCGGGCATATAGGACAGCGACGAGATGGCCGCGAAGCCCGTTCCGAAGACGACGGCGTTCAGCAGGAACAGCCAGAGGAACAGCTGGAGCTGCCTGCCGCGCGTTAGAGCCAAGCTGCTGCGAATCGCTTCGGATATCGTTTTCCCTTCCAGCACGATGAAGTGCAGCACGAAGATCCAGCGCAGCACGATATACAGCGTAATAAGCACGATCAGCCCATACACGACGGTCATCGCGATCGGCGCGTTCAGCACCTTGCTTTGCAGGAATATCGGCACGTTGAACAAGGCGTAGAACGACGCGGACATCGGCGATTCGATAAACGGAATAAGCACGAGCAGGAAGACGATCAGCTGTACGACGCCGAATCCAAGCAATCGCGGTGTCTGGCGCAGCGTCGTCAGCAGCGAATCGATGATCGCGACCTCCCTGCCGAAATAATGCTGCTGCACCATAATAATGAGCACGCACAGCTCGATGAACACGGCGAACGAAGCGACCATGCCGATCATCGTCAGCCCGATCACGCCCTCGTAGCTGTACCCGAGCCGGTACACCTCATTGTTCAGCAGCGAGCCGGAGCCCACCACCGTCAGAATACGGTTGAAAATAAACGTAATTACCGGAATAATGACAAAGCTGGTAAGCAGCATGTACAAATATTCGAAAACCAGCAGCTTCTGGTATGTAGCGTAGAAATCTCTGATGCTTCTGCCAAGCAGCCTGAACATAGCCATTCATCCTATCTATCCCGAAGGTTATGCCTCTATTATATTCGCCCCTGCGCGCAATAAGGAGCTTTCATCATTATTTCATTTTTTCGAAAAATACATAAGGAAATCACTGTAAAAAGTCTGATTTCATCAAAAAAAGCCGCGCGCCCTCCGAAGAGAGCGCGCGGCTACAGCCGTACCAAACCTTACTCGCCGAGCCCCGCTTCGCCCATGGTCTTGGCCAGAAGCCGGGCTTCGTGCCGGTCGGCAACCTGCAGCTTGTTCAGAATGTTCGTGACGTTATTCGCGACCGTCTTGACGGAGAGGCCAAGCTTCGCGGCAATCTGGGCGTTACTGTCTCCGGCCGCCAGTCTTTGAAGCACTTCCTTCTCCCTGCCGGTCAGCTCGTCGAAGAGCGTGCCCTCCGGCTCCGGAGGATCCTCGAAATAACTGGCAAGACGCAAGGCGATGTCCGGCCCGAATACGGCGCTCCCGTTCCCCACCATGCGGATGGTCTGGAGCAGCTCGGCGCCGTCCGACTCCTTCGGCAAATAGCCTCGGGCTCCGGCTTTGATCGCCGGAAACACCGATTGGTCGTCCTTGTGCATGGACAATACCAGCACGTGTATGTCCGAAAACCGCTGCTTGATGATGCGAGTCGCTTCAATGCCGTCCATTCCGGGCAGCCGGATGTCCATCAGCACGAGATCGGGCCGCAGCTGCTCGGCCAGCTCGATTGCCTCTTCGCCGCTGCCTGCTTCTCCCGCAACCGTCAGATCGTCGGTCGCTTGGATCAGATTACGAATTCCGTTCCGATAGAGCGGATGATCGTCAACGATTAGAATGTTCATGGCTGAGTCCCCTCTTCTGATATAACGGGCAGCTCGGCGTATACCCGGGTGCCGCCCTCTTCCATGCGCTCGATGACGCAATATCCTCCGAGCTCGGCCGCGCGCTCGCGAATCGAGCCGATTCCGATCCCTTTCCTTACGGATGACAGCCGTCTCTCATCGATGCCGATTCCATTGTCCCTCACATCGATGGATAGACGTTTCCCTGAGATCATCTCCAGCTTTACCGTACAGTTCGCGGCTTGTGAATGACGCGCCGCATTGGCTATCGCCTCCGTTGCGATTCGATATGCCGCCACCTCGACGGCGGCGGGCAGAGGCGGCAGCTCTCCGGTCGACAGCTCGATCCGGAGCCCGCCAGCCGGCCGGCCGCCTCTGCCCGCTACCTGGAGCGGCTTCGACAGCTCGCGAATCCGTTCCCCGATCGCGCCCGCAAGCCCCCATTCGTCGAGACTGGCGGGACGCATGTCCCTTACGAGGGTACGGATATCTTCCACGGTAGAACGAATCACTTTGCGCAGCTCGCCGAGCAGCTCCGATGCCGCTTCCGGGTCCCGCTTCACGTACATCTCCGCCGCCGTCGCGTTCAGTCCGAGCGACGCGAGCCTCGGAGCCAGCTCGTCATGCAGATTGCGGCGGAGCATTCTCCGCTCCTCCTCCCGCGCGAGCACGAGCTTCTCGCGCGACTGCTGCAAATCCTCGGCGAGCAGCTTCATGCCTCTCGTCATGGTGAAATTGTCGACGACGGGACCCGCGTGCCCAAGCAGCACGTCGATTAAGCGCCGGTCGTCCGCGCTGAACGTCTCTCCTGCGCGTGGAGAGGCGATCAACGCTCCGACCTCCTTGCCCCGGTGGACGATCGGGAACGTCAGGCTGCCGGCCGCGTCTTCCTCCCGTCCTTCCCCGTCAGCCGCCACCACCCGGTCATGCCCGTTCACTTCTACCAGAATCGCCGCGTAAGGGATGCGAAGCTCCTTGCGAAGAAAGCGTACGACCTTATCCAGCATCGCCTCCGGCGGTGACGGCTCCGCCAGAAGACCCCTTAGCTCGGCGAGCAAGCCGTAAGGATCGTTATGCCTTCCTTTCAACAGCCGGTCCACGAAACGCTGCAGCTTATCCTTAAGCGGAGCGAACAGCAGCGCAACGGCAAGCGTGGCCGCCAATGACGTTAAGGCGCGATCCTCCGTTCCGAACAATCGGTTCAAATAAAAAATCGTGAAGCTGTACAGTCCGATGATTGAGGCCGACAGCAAGACGTAAACGATCGTACGGCTAACGACTGGGTCCACATCCCACAGCCGCTTGCGCAGAATAGCCAGAGTGAGGGTAAACGGGATGATGAACAAAAACAGATGAAGCGCGGCGTTCAAATATACGAATGCCATCGGCGTATGGTAATAGCTCGGCTCGAATAGGACGCTAATGACGATGAACGCCGTCAGTCCGACGCCTAGGCCGTACACGACCCATTTGGTCTGCTGCTTCTGCTCCGGCGTCGACAGCTTCCGGTAACGATAAATTTGGGAATATAGAATGGTTGCGATAGGCGCAACGAACAACAATAATTGCAGCGGCAGCGGCCACTCGTGATGATCGGTCCGCGTTCCGGGCAGAAACACGCCGCTAAGCTGGATGAAAGCGAACAGCGCGATTGGCGCGAACGTCCACTTCGGAACGAGCTTCCCGTTCGGGAACATGCAGAAGAACAGAAACAAAGTAATCCAGCCAATCGCCGCCGCCAAGGAGAAGTACATTCGCCAAAAGTCGGAATCCGCCGATGCATGCACCAGCTGCGGGAAGGTCGCGCCGAACGCGAGCAGCATGGCCGATGCGAGCAGCGCCATCGGCTCCTGCCGCGCCTTCGCGGCAATCACGATCGCGGATCCGGCGAACAGCAGCGTGAATGAGCTGTCGATCAGCACGTATAGCAGCGCGTAGCTGCCGGGCGTATGTCCCGCGGCTTCGAGCAGAGCAAGCGTCGTTGGCGGCGCGGGGCTGGCCAAGCCGCAGTCTGCGAGAACGCACTTATTAACCAGAACGTCATAGTAATCCGGAATGAATGAGAGGTAGACGAGCAGCGTGACCAAGCCGAATACCGCAACCGCCAGCTGCAGAAGCAGCCTCGCCGCGCCCTCTATCCGCCGTATCCTTGCAGGCTGAACCCCGGACCCGTTCGTCTGCGGGCTGATTCTTGCCATCTAACCGCTCCTCCTCGCTGTCTCTACCAGATTATAGCCATTGTAGCAACTTCCCTCTGCGCTGAATAGAAGCCGCAAGCAATTTCCCTAGCCGTCAAAGCGCATTTCCCGAATAGTCCCGCCGGATTTCCCGCCTTGGCCGGGAACGTTGCTCTATCCCGAGGGAATTCGCGTGGCCTACACTACGAACGGAAAACAAATTCATAGTTGCGGGAGGAATAACAATGAAAGCGGAGCAAGTGATCAAATGGCTGGGATTCGGGTGCCTGCTTGCGGGCATCGCGAGAATCGGCATGACGCCATCCAGCTACGCATGGGGGAGCGACAGCCCCGAGGAGCTGACGTTCGGGCTGATTGCCTGCGTGCTCATGGCGATTTTCAGCATCGCTTTTTTCCTGGTGCAGTCCAGAGAAACAGGCATTCTCGGATTTATTACGGCGGTCTTCATCATGATAGGGAACCTGCTGACGGCATGCATCCTTTGGGGGAAGCTGCATTACGGCCACTACGGCGAAGAGGACGGCCTGCTCATCGCTGTCACGGGCATGGTCTCTTCGGCAGGCGTGCTCGGCGGCTCGGTGCTGCTGCCGATCTTGTCCTGGAGAGCGAAGGTGTTCCCGCGCTGGGTCATTATGCTGATGATCGCGAACGTCCTCGCGCTCGCCTTGCCTTGGACGGAATGGTTCGCCTTGTTCTGGGGGCTTCCTTACATCGCCATGGGCTACTGCATCTGGAGAGGCCGGCTTAACGCCGGGCAGTCGGCAGACAAAGGAGTAGCAGTATGAGTAGCGCGCGTAAAATAAGCCTCTTCACATCGGACTGGAAAGGAGCTTGGGCCATATGAAACATCTGGCAGCACGCCGGAGCCCGCTTCTCCGCAGGCTATTCGGGGCCGCCCTCGCCTCTTCCATCCTTCTGACCACTGTCGCCGCTCCGATCAGCGGGTTTGCGGCTCCGATCCAGGAGGCGGCGGAGACATCCGCCTCTTCCCTATCCGCCTCCGGCGCTCCGGAATTGACCGGCCTCCCGGCTTACGCCACGGGAGAATACTTGATGGTGGCCGGCACGGCGGCGCCGAACGCCGCCGTTACGCTGTACGTCGGGTTCGATGGTCAGGAGCCCGGTTATTATGATCAGACGTTCGCGGACGAGAACGGTTCGTTCTCCATATCGCTTTATCTGGATACGGACGGAGTTTATACCTTGGAGGCGGTTGCGGAGCTCGAGGGCGCAGTGAGTCCGCCCTCCGAGCGAATGACCGTGATCGCGGATCGCTCCGTACCCGGGGATATTATAGAACCGGCATGGGATTTGATCGGGAACACGTCCCTCCTGCTGCGTTGGTCGCCGCCGGATTCGGTCATGGAGCCGATTCGTTACCGGATCTATGATTCGAACGGCGGACTGCTCGCCGAGACGCAGGAGACTTCATACGCCTTCGAAGGACTGGAGCCTTCCCGCTCCTACGTCTACGACATTCGCGTCGCGGATGACGCCGGCAACGAATCACCCGGCGCATTCCTCTACGCGGGAACGTCGCCGCTATCCGAGACTAAGCTCGTCGAGGGGGTCAGCTTCCTGCATAATCGGCAGTCCGAGACGGCGCTGAGCGCCGACGGCTCCACGCTGGCCTACGTCGATACCCGGCTGGCGGAAAAGGCGGAGGCTGCCAGCGGGACTGCCGAGCTGAAGCCTTCGCTCCGGCCAAGCAATCTGTACGCGGCCGATACGGAGACGAAGGAAACGAAGCTGCTCAGCGTCAAATCCGAGGGACAGCCTTGGAACGACGTCGTACTCGAACCGTCCACTAGCGCGGACGGCTCGGTTACCGCATTCGTCGCTCGGGGAGCTTACGCGCCGGACGATGCCGCCCCAGGACTCCGTCATGTGTATCGGCATGATTCAGCGTCCGGAGAGACAATGCTCGTCTCCGAACCCGATTCTTCCGCAGGCGAACCTTCGATCAGCGGGGACGGGATGCGGATCGCTTACATCGATAACGGCAACGTCTACCTCTATGATCAGGCCAACCCCAGCCAGCGAAGGCTGATCAGCCGAACCAGCGGCGGAGAGCCCTCGGCCGCATGGAACGGCAATCCGGTCATAAGCGAAGATGGCCATACGATCGCCTTCCTGACGGAAGCGTCCAATCTGGACGGCGGCGAAGAGGTGCCGCCCGGCTCCAATGCGATCGCGGTGTACAGCTTGCTTGAAGACGGCCTCGCAGGCTTTTTCCCCCACGAAAGCAGCAGCGGAAACATAAGCATTAGCGCTGACGGCCGTTACATCGCTTATACGCGCGCTGCGGACAGCTACCTCGAGAGAGTGTTTCTCCTCGATGTCGATGAGGGAACGGACACGAGTCTCTACCTGAATGCGCCTCCTGACCAATTGGACCGGAAATCGTACGATGGCGGAACGGCTATCAGCGGCGACGGGCAATACGTCTTCTCCGGCGTGAGCGACTACGATCCCGAGCTCCCCGGCGTGCGCTCTTATATCGAAAGGTTCGACCGGGAGACCGGCCAGGTGACCCGCGTCGGCAATCCGGCGCGTCAAGCTTGGGCGCCCGTGATCGACTCCGCGGGCAACCGCGTGGCCTATTGGTACGAAGACGCTATCTATACTTCGTGCTTCGGCGATTGCGGCGACGCGGGCAGCGGCGATCCGATCGTCTCCGCCTCATGGACGGCCGATGGCGAGCACAAGATCGGACAATTCATAAAGCCGGGCGGCGAGATCGATCTCGTGGCCTACGGCCGCAAGGATCAGACCGTGGAAGCCGTCATCCGCTACAAGTCGGCGAATGTGCCGGAGATGCAGGAGATGTCCGTCCCGTTGTCGGCGGATGCCCGCGCGCCCGAAACCTATCGGGGCAGCTTCGAATTGACGAGAGGCATAACGGAGGTGGAGTCGATCGTCGTGAAGCCGGCCGGCGCGGCCTCGGGAGGCAAAGCGCTCGCATCCTTGCCCGAGCTTGCCGGCATCCTCAATATCGAGATTTATGCGG
Organism: Paenibacillus soyae; assembly: GCF_024623455.1. Classification (GTDB taxonomy): domain Bacteria; phylum Bacillota; class Bacilli; order Paenibacillales; family Paenibacillaceae; genus Pristimantibacillus; species Pristimantibacillus soyae. Next base: position 78,270 of record NZ_JANIPJ010000014.1, read on the forward strand.
ACCGGCCGGAGCGGCTCGATCTCGCCCGTCTGCTCATCCAAGCGCCGGGCGAGAACGTCGGAGAATGGAGCATCAGCTCTTCTCAGATGCAATACGAGCTGTTCGGTCCGCCCCGGACGGAGCTGTCCGTCTCCTTGGTCAGTCCTGACGGGCAAGTGGTGCTTGCCAGCCAATCGGGAGTAATTACCCAGAGCGGCTTGCCGACATCTGTTACGCTGTCCCCCGAATATTTAGCTCATCTAAATATTAGCGTGCTGGACGAACGCGAGGGCACCGCTTTGTCCGGGGTTCCCGTCTTCTTCCGCGATTCCTCCGGCAGTCTGATTGCCGAGACGGTAACGGATGCCTCCGGCCATGCTTCTCTCCCCGGCGGCGGCCGCGAAGGCGCGCGGATCCTGGTATCCGTCGAGGCTCCGAACACGCATATGCCGGCCGAAGCTCAGAGCCTGTCGCTGAGACTTGGAACAAACGGGCTCATCTTCCGGCTGGAGAGCAAGAAAGACACGGTGCAATCTGTCAGTCTCGATTTCGACCGCGAGGTCGGACCCGCCTGGTCGGCCGCTCCCGTTATCGGAAGCCGGGGCATCGTACGGGCATCGGCCGGTCCCGGCCTGGCTCTCCAAGCCAAAATTTTGCACACCTTGCAGGGCAGCGGCATGTCGACCGAGAACGCCGAGAAGCTGATTCCTCTCACCGAGGTTAGTCCCGGCGAATACGAAGGCGCCCCGTTCCTGGTCGAAGAAGGAATGGTTCGTATCGACTCGATTCGAATTCAAATCGGCGATACGTGGTCCGATACCGTTTATCCTGTCGGGAAGCAAATAGCGGCCCGTATTCGGACCTCCATCCGAACGCCCGAAGGTCTGGAATGGTCCGGGACGCTTGGCGGAAGCTCGCTGTACCTGCAGTTCAACGACAGATCAGGCAAATTTTATACGGACCGAACGACGCTGGGCGCAAACCAGACGACTTATGCATTCGATGTCCCTTTCACCAGCGAATCCTATCCTTATTCGATCTCGCTTACATCCGGTACAGGGCCGATCGTAGCGACGAAGGCCGACATCAAAGCCGCTAAGCCCGGAACCGTATACGATGCGGAAATCATACCGACCTACCGAATGACGCTGAGCGGCAGTGTCAAGGACGAAGCCGGCAAACTGCAGGAAGCCAAATATACGCTAGTCGACGATCAAGGGCAGGCGCTCGCAAGCGGAGAAACCTGGGGCTCGTACAGCATCACGTTTGGCGCGAAGGCCGACACTACCGTTCGGCTGCGCATTACGCCGAAGAACGCGGACTACGCGCCGACAACCGTCGAAGCCGTCATGGACCGGCCTTCCTTAACCGCCGATGCCGTGTTGACGAAGCGGCCGCAGGCTACGCTGTCGGGCACCGTCTATGCCAAGGACGGAACGCCGGCCAAGGGCGTTAACGTCCGGGCGACCGTCGTTCAAGAGGGCTACTCGAAGGTGTATGATGCCATCTCGCAAGCGAACGGCACGTATACGCTCTCGCTCCCGGCCGGGGACGTAGAAGTAAGGGCAACGAGCTACCAGGAAAGACTGGGATCGCTCTCCCCTCTTCATAAAACCAGCGTTGCCGCCGGAGAAACGGAAACCGCGGATTTGCGGCTGATGGAAAACGGCCGCATCGGCCTTAAGCTGTTCATACGCAAGGACGGCGGCAATTGGGAGGGACCGCTCGAGATCGACCCGTCGCTGATGCGGTACTATTCTATCCACGCCTCTTATCCCATTATGGCAGCGGGCGACCCGCTCGAAGTTCGGGCCGTATCCGGCGACACGGTGCGTCTCTGCGTGAGCGGTGCCGCGGACGGACTGCCTACGACGTGCCAGCTGGCGACATTGGATCAGAATAATGAAGCAGCCTTAGAATTCCGGCTGGAGGATCTGGATACGGAGGTTTCGTTCCAGGCGCTTAATCCCGACGGATCGGTCGCACGCTCCGTTCGCGCGGCATTCATTCGGACGGACGGCAGCACGGAGTCCTATTACGATTACGCCGATGTCGGTCCTCCCGGCAGGACCGTCAAGCTCTCCAAGCCCGGCACGTACAACATGATCATCAACGAAAACGCGGAGTTCACCGGGGCCGTACAGTTCACGATCGCCGAAGGCCAACGGCTGCAGCTTGGCAATATACGGCTGGAACCTAAGGGCAAATTCGGAGGCCTGCGCGGCAACGCGATTACCGCATCGACGGATCAAATCGCCCAAGGCGGCTCCGTCGATGTGAGAGTCACCTACAATAATACGGGACTCCCGAGCGGTGCCGCGGCGAATGCGCGCCTAATTGTCGAGCTGCCGCCCGAGACGTCCTTGGAAGCAGGCTCGCTTGTCTTGAACGGCCGCCCCCTTGCCGCAGCTCCGGTCGGCCGGCTGCTCGATATTCCGATGGGTCTAATCGAGCACTATGATAACGGCTTTGCGCGGTTCCGCTTGCGCATCGACGAGAATAGTCTCGCCGAGTCCGCCTTCATCTCGGCGAAAATCCGATATGACGGCGATGGCGGGACGAAGGAGGAACGAATCGGCGACGTACAGGTTCAGCTGTATGCGGCTACCTTGCGCGCGCCCGAGCAGACGACCCGGCGAAGCATTCGAGTAAGCGGTTATGCGCCCCCCGGCGAAGAAGTAACGGTCTACGCCGATACGCTCGCGCTCGGCCGGGCAGCCGCTTCCCCGCAAGGGTTTTGGTCGATGAGCGTTGAGCTGCCGGATAACGGCATGCGCTTCCACCGCCTGCGGACGGAGACGACGCTTGCCGGCAAGCGCCTCTCCGGACAGAACGCCGTCGTTCAATTTATAACGGATGATCCCGGTCTGGAGCAGATCTCGATGAAGATGGCCGGGGGCGGCGAGCTGAAGACGTTCAAGCCGGAGGATGGCACCGCCGTCTTCCCGTATATCGTCGAGCCGGGCAACCCGTTCACCTTCCGTCTAACCTTCCGCGATCCGGATCGGGTCTATGACGTCAGGGTGCAATTCGGCTCCGGAAGCGTGGAAGCCAAACGCAACGGAGACGAATACGTCGCCGTCGTAAGATTCCCGGAGAAGCTCGGGCCGCTCTACGTGACCTACCAGACCCAATCGGATCCGAGCGAGCTTTACGAGCCCGCGCCCTCCGAGGCGTATATCCGCAACACCCTGCCCGAATCGCTCGCGGGCTTCGAGACGGAATGGGCGGCATCCGCGGGCGAGAAGACGCCGGACGGCCGGACGGTAGCCCCGAATTCCCTTGAGACGCGAATCGAGCTGACCGAAGGCGTGTGGGCGAACGTGAAGCTCGCCCGCGAAGAAGTCCCCGGCTTCGAACCAAGCGAGCAGGACATCCTGCGAGCCGAGCGGTCTGGACGCTCGGTATATGGATTGTCGTTCAGCCGCTCGCAAAGCGGCGGACCGGCGGAGATGTCCTTGTCCGCCTATTTCCCGGGCAGAGATTCCGGAAACGTCGTCGCCAAAGGGAGTTCGAACACGTCGAAGCTTGCCCTCTCCGATACGGCGCGCACAACGATTAATCTGACCATTGACGCGATGGATAAAGGAACGAAAGTATACGATACCTGGAAAACGGTCAACTCCGTCTTGGACCCGGGAGTATTCGAGCGCATAGATAAGGATCTGGAGATCGCACGCAACATCTGCGATACGCAAGCTGCCGAATATTATACGAACATGGCGCTGCAGATCCGCTTCGACATCGCCGCCCACGAGATTGCGAAGACCGTTATCGGAGGTATCGGCAATCTGCTCCCGGGCTGGGGCTCCGTCCTCTTCTGGGGCGAGTCGCAATGGGCCGGCAAGGAGCTGGACCAGATTATCGAGGATGAGCTCAAAGAGCTGGAGGATCATCTGAAGCAGTACGATTGCAGCAAGGTGAAACCATGGAAGGCGCCCGATGCCGATCCCGTCTATATCTGGGATCCAAGCGGATACGTCTACGAAGGGCTCCCTTCCAACCGGATTGAAGGTGCAACGGCAACCGCGCTGTACCTCGAGGACGGCCAATGGAAGGTATGGGACGCGGAGTGGTTCGGCCAGATCAATCCCCAGAGGACGGACGGCGAAGGGCGCTACGGCTGGGATGTCCCGGCGGGCATGTGGAAGGTGCGTTACGAGAAGGACGGCTACGAGACGGCTTACAGCGACGAGCTTGAAGTCCCTCCTCCCCGCTTCGAAGTAAACATTCCGCTTACATCCTATGCCCCGCCGGAGGTCAGCTATGTGCTGCCAGAGCCCGGGGGCCGGTCGGTCGAGATCGGCTTTACTAAGCCGATGCTGGTCGAGTCGGTAAGCGAAGATTCGGTCTCCGTTGCGAGAAGCGGCGGCGGGCAGCCGGTAAGCGGCAGCGTAACCGCCAAGCAGCCGGAGCAATCGCCGGAAGGACTGGGCTTGACGGAGGCCATCGTCTTCACGCCGGATACGCCGCTTGCTTCCGGAGTCGAATACGAGCTCCTCGTCGGCGGCCAGCTGGCCAGCTACGCAGGCACGGCTTTGGACGCTCCCTACTTGAGCTCCTTCACCTCTCTTGCATCCGACGACACGCCGCCGTCCGCCGTGGAGAATCTCACGGGAAGCATGGAAGGCGCAACGGCTATATTGGTATGGGAAAGCCCGGAAGAGGCGGACGGGAACGGCGCGTATATCCGCTACCGCACGGCCGGCTCCGCCGCTTACTCCGCTCCGATAGCCATAGAGAAAGGAAAGCATTGGGCCGAGATCGAGGGGCTCGAAGCAGGGTCGGTTTATGACTTCCAGGTTACTTCCGTCGATCTGTCTGGCAATGAGTCGAACTGCGGCTGCATCCGGCTGGAAGAATACGCGCCTGGACCCGATCTGACGCCTCCGCTGGCCGCGGGCCAAGTAGAAGCGTCAGACACCGGAAACGGCAGGCTTCGAGTCACATGGAACGATCCTCTCGCCGAGGATTTAGCCGGACTGCGATTGTCTTGGTTCCCAGCCGATCGGCCGGCCGACAGCCAATCGGTTCAAGTGCGGCCCGGTTCCCAATCGTATTCCATTGAAGGACTGAAGCCATCCACGCGGTATACGATTTCGCTAACCGCCTATGACGATGAAGGCAATTTCTCGGCCGCCGCCGTCGTAACAGCTGCAACCGCCCCCTCCTCGGGAGGAAATCCCGATCCGAATCAGGGAGGCGGCCAGACCGGCGGCGAGAAGCCGGATCCCGGTGCAGCCGGCAAGTGGGAGATCGGTTCCGAAGGCGGCAGGTTCGAAGCGTTCGAAGGACGGCTGAAGCTGATGATTCCGCACGGCATATATGCTGACGGTGTGCAGGTGAAGTGGTCGGAGCTTAAGGACGACGAATCGAAGCCATCGGACGACTACATCCGTTATTCGCCGACCTACAGGCTGGAGAGCAGCGGCAAGGCGCAGGAAGGCGGCAGATTGAAGCTTACGATTACGCATGATCCGCTCATTCTAATCGACTTCTCCCCTAGAGAGCTTGGGCTGTATCGCAAGGATCCCGGCGCCGATGGGGGCTGGACCTACGTGGGCGGCGGCGTTCTGCATGGAACCGGCTTCCTGACTTCGGAACCGGAGCTGGACGGCGAATACGCCATTATGCGTTACACTCCAAGAATGGATGATCTGAACTCGCATTGGAGCAAGCCCGAAATCGGGATTCTGCTCAGCCGCCATATCGTGCAAGGTGTCGCGCCCGGCCGGTTCGAGCCGAACCGAAGCCTAACGAGAGCGGAAGCCGCCACCATGCTGATGAATATGATCGAGCAATTAGGCATTGCTCGTCCGGCAGCGACGCGTGCGGCGGAAGCGACGACGGCCGGAACCGGCTTCTCCGACGTCCGGACGGACGCTTGGTACGCGGAGGACGTTCGGGCGGCGGCCGAGCTCGGTCTCGTCAAAGGCTCGGAAGGCCGCTTCCGTCCGAATGAACCGATTACCCGCGAAGAGCTGGTCACGCTTCTTGTCCGAGCAGCGACGCTGCTCGGCTACAACGCAGAGAACGGTATCTCCGCGGACGAGACGCTGCGCCCGTTCCAAGACGCCGCAGCCGTGTCCGCTTGGGCAAGGGATGCAATCTCCGCCGCCGCGCATGAAGGCTGGCTGAGAGGCGACGACTCCTCCAGGCTGAAGCCCGGCGCGAACACGACCCGTGCCGAAGCAGGGGCTTTGCTCTTGCGCATCATGGAGTTACTGACCCAGGAAGCTGACGCTTAACCCAAATACGAAAGGCTGGCGCTCCATCAGGGATGCGCCAGCCTTTCATTTTACTTGCTGTTCCCTCGCGTACTCAGATTACGACAAGGCGAGCGGACTCCGCTGCACGGCGCCAATCCATTCCCTCGCGATCAGCTCGTGCCCCGCCGCGGTGGGATGCACGCCGTCTCTCAGCCAATACGAAGGATTGGTCCGTAAGGCCGCCTGATCGAAGGGCTCCTGCAGCGCAACGAAGACGGCGCCGTATTGCTCCGCGAGTGTCGAGACGATTCGCCGATAGCCGTCCAGATGGCTGCGCCACTCTTCCCATCCTTCCACGGCAATACCGGCCTGCAGGAGGAACGGCTCGCACAGAATGAGCCCCGCGTCCGGCAGAATCTCCTTCGTCTCGTCGAGCAGGTGGCGGTAAGCGCGCTCGAACCGGTCGGTCGCTCCCTCCGGCAGCTTGCGCACGATGCGCCATGCGTCGTTGACCCCGATCAGAATGCTGATCGCGTCCGGTCGCAGATGAATCGCGTCTTCGTTCCACCTCGCGTAGAGATCGGAGACGCGATTGCCTCCGATGCCCCTATTCACGAAGCGATGGCGGGATTCCGCTAGCTCGTAACCAAGCTTGCCCGCAATCAGATTGACATAACCTTGCCCTAATGACGAAGAACCTTCTTCCCTTGGCCGACCCGCGTCGGTAATGGAGTCCCCTTGGAACAAAATCGTCTTTCCCTTGCCCGCCATGTCCATCCTCCTCCGCTTATCACTTCCGCCGTTCCAGCACCAGCTCGATCTTCGCAGGCGCACCCGTAAGATTGAAACGCAGAAACGCGAGCCGATCCTGGATCAGCTTCGTCTCCACGCCTGACGAGCAGGAGCGGACCGAATACCCTTGCAGATCGTCCCAATAAGCAAGGCCGAACGGCATCGGAGGCCAATGGCCGATCTCGAACGTCATGCGGATCACGTTCCCGTTCTTCTCGTAGCCGCTCACGAATACTTGCGGTACGTCCTCCTCGAATTCGCTCGCCATATTGCCTTTGCCGACGTAATTGCGCAGCCGCTCCGGCGTGCACATGCCCTCGACGAAAGCCATCTGGCACTCGGCGTCGTAATACTGGAACGTGTCGGGCCACGGCCCGGCGGCCGTTCCGCCCATCGTCATCGTATATTCGTTCACTTCGGGACGGGCGAGCGTATCGCGGGTCAGCATGTACGAAGGCGCGGTCTGCTCATAACGTTCGTGATACGCTTCGATCGCCAGCGGCAGCGTCGTCCGCGTAATCGGATACTGCGAGATATACTCGAAGAACAGATCGAGCATGCCGGCGCATTCTTCGACATGAGAGGCGGGATAGACGGCGAACCGGTCGGTGAATTCCATCTCGTGTCCCTCCTGCTGCTGCAGGAAATACACCTCTTCGTTATTCGCCGTATTGTCCAAATAATTATGGAACAGCTTCTTCCAATACTCGATGTTGCTTCCCGTGCACAAGCCCGCGCGCAGCACGTCGTTCGGGTCGGTCGAGTAGATGCACGGACTGCCGGAATGATACGTCGCGTGCAGATCGCGGGCCGTCCATTCGCTGGCGACCAGCTTGCCCTTGCCCGGATGCGGCGCCTTGAACCGGCCGCCGTCGATGTACCAGGAGCCCCATGGGATGCCCTTGTGGGTGATGTTATCCCACCATACCTGCTCCCAGCAATATCCCCATATGCCCTGGAAGCCCAGCTCCTCCGCGACTTCGACGAAATCCTTGTAAATATTGCCCCTGACCACGATCTTCGTCTTCGCCCAAGGGAAAGCCTCCTGCAAGGCCGCCCAGCCTTCCTCCAGGGATTCCCGTAATTTCGCCCGGGAATGCTCCGATTCGTCGGCGTAGAACGGCGTCTGCAGGATGACGTCGTCCCCGTATTCGTCATGCCAGCGATTAATGCGTTCGGCGAGCACCGGCGCGGATCCGGCGTTGACGATCCAGGTGACCGGAATGCCGTGCTTATGGGCGATCGATGCCGTCATATCGATGCCGTCGATCGCGATTCCATGCCCCCAGCTCTGATCGACATGGGTCGCGAAGCTGACGAAAGTATAGATCAATTTTTCCGGATTCACGTTATGCGCTTCCTCTCTTGTCCCGCACCTGGGAGCACGGTCGTTTATTCAAGGAAGCCGGAGAGCTCCCGTAGGGGATTCCCCGGCTGTTGCCTCGCCTCTACTTGTTGTTCTCCTGCCGCCATGTATCGATCTGTGCCTGCAGCTCGGCCTGCACCTTCTCGATGCCCGCGGTTTTCAGCCTCGCGTTGCGTTCGTCGATCATTTTGGACGGATTCGCGACGGCTCCCGTGGCCAGGATTTTGTATTCCGACACAACGGCCGTCAGCTCCGCGATCTCGTTCTTCACCTTGGAATCGTCGAAGACGAAGCCCATAAGCGGGAAGCGAACCGCCTCGTCATTGAATTTCTTCCAGTTGATGTACAGATCGTCCGGCTGGCCCGGCTTGAGATAGTTCAGCATCTGGTTGCCGATGACCCAGAACAGCGCCGTCGATCCGTAGCCGGAATCCGCGATCGGCTCGATCCGGTTGTCGCCGACCTTCTTGTAGTGCTTCCCTTCGATGCCGTGCACGATCAGATTGATGACGTAAGGATCGGTATGCAGATAGTTCAGCACCATCATCGCACGCTCCGGATCCTCGGACGTTCTCGAGATGGAGAACATCGAGCCGGTGGCGAGATCCGTTGTTACGATAGGCTCGGTCACGACATGCGACACGTAATCGAACTGGTTGTTGTCGGCGATCTTGATCTCGATGTCGGAGCCCGGCTTCCACACGCCCGACGACATCCACAGCTTGCCTTGGCGTCTCAGATCCGCCGCGTCGGTCTTGCTTGTTCCCGCATCGGCGTTAATATAGCCTTTCTCGTAGTAGCTCCGGAACAGCTCGAACTCTTTCTTGTTAATATCCACAAGCTCGGGATCCAGTATCGTCTTCACTTGCATGTCCTCGGACGTGTAATCCATGAGGAACATCTGCGTCTTGCCCGGCGTCGGGCCGATCGGACGGTAGTTGGAGTTCGTCTCGAACATCATGTGAATGCCGCCGCCCGCATTGCCCGAGCCGCCGGCCAAGTACAGATTCGTCAGCCCCGGCTCTTCCTTGCCGATCTTCTCGTACCACGGCTCCAGATCCGCCCACTTGTTGATCGTGTCGATCGGAATGCTATACTTGTCGACGATATCCTTGCGGTAAGTGAACGATTGCCCTTGCGTAATTTCTTTGTTCGTCGGAACGGCGTACAGCTTGCCTTTCATGCGCGGCGCTTCCAGATAGAGCGGATGCAGCTCTTGCTTAATGCCTTGACCGTGCTTCTCGAGCAGCTCATCCAGCTCCAGGAACGCGCCTTTCGTCACGTTGCCGAAGTAGTTCAGCCACGACGTCGTGAAGACGAGGTCCATCTTCTCTCCGGTATTCATCATCAGCTCGGTCCGGTTCTGATAGTCGCTCGGAGCGATCGGCTGCAGCTTGACGGTGGCGTTGATCTTTTCTTTGAAAAATTCGTTCAGCTTCTCTTCGACGAGGCCGTCGTCTGCCTGAGGCGTGCCGAAGTACACGATGGACACCTGATACGGCTTCAGCTCGGATGCGGCCGGCGCAGCCGCGGCATTGTCCCCGCTTGGCGATTCGCTTGGGGCGCTCGACGCCGCATCGTTCGTCTTGCCTTCGTTATTCCCGTTGCCGCCGGACGAACAGGCTTGAAGGACTAGCACGGCCGCCAGCATGATGGCGAGCGCAAGCAGGAATGGATTTTTTTGTCTCATCTTATAACCCTCCATTTAGTCTAATAATATAGCACGGCGCGCGGGCATTCACCTGTCGCCGAGACTACCGCAGCCGGGTCAGCCTTTGACGGCGCCGACGGTGAGGCCTTTGACGAAATATTTTTGGAAGAACGGATAAATCAACAGAAGCGGCCCCATGCATACGACGGCCAGCGCCATCTGCAGCGACTCGTCCGGGAGATTGCTCATCATCTCCGGATTTTGCGCGGCCAGCTGTACGTTGGACCGCAGGTACTGGACATCGTTAAGCACCCGCAGCATCAAATATTGAATCGGATATTTGTCCTCGGATCGAATGAACAGGAGCGAGTTGAACCAATCGTTCCAGAACGTGATCGTGCCGAGCAGAGCCATCGTCGCCATGACGGGAAGCGACAGCGGCAGCACGATCCGGAAGAAGATCCGGAATTCGCTTGCGCCGTCGATCCTCGCCGACTCGATCAGCGCGGGATGAATCGTCGATTGGAAAAACGTGCGCATAATGATGACGTTGAACGGGACGATCAGCAGCGGCAGCAGCAGCGCCGTGTACGTATCGAGCAGGCCGAGTGTCTGCGTGAAGATGATATATTTGCTCACCACGCCCCCGTTGAACAGCATCGTGAAGAACAGGAAGAACGTGAAGAACGTTCGGAACGGGTAATCCTGACGGGAGATCGGATAGGCGTACATCGCCATCAGCATGACGCTTAACGCCGTTCCGAACACCGTGATCCCGATGCTGATGGCGTAAGCCCGCACGAGCGTCCCGTAGTCCTTGAACAGACTCTCGTAAGCGATCAGCGACAGCTTCTTAGGGATGAATTGGTACCCGTCGTTCACCAAGGCGTCGATGTGGGTGAAGGATACGATGACCACCAGAATAACGGGCATGACGCACAAGAACGATAGAATAAGGAATACGCCGTTCAACAGCGTATTGGCGACGGGAGAGATCGTGTTCTCCCGCCGGCTGGCGGAACTGCTCATCTGCTTCACCTCTTGTCGGAATCGTAGAACGTTAGAACAAAGCCTGATCGGGGTTGATCTTGCGCACCGCCGAGTTGGTCAACAGGACGAGCACGAAGCCGAGCACCGATTGCGCGAGCGCCGCGGCGGACGACATGCCGATATCGTTCAATTCAATAAGCACGCGGTAGACGTAGGTATCGACCGTGTCGGTTACGGGGTACAAAGCGCCCGAATCCATTGGAACCTGATAGAATAGCCCGAAGTCGGTATTGAATACGCTGCCCATAGATAGAATCGTCAGAATGATGATGATGGGCTGAATGATCGGCAGCGTAATATGGAGGATTTGCTGCCATTTCGACGCGCCGTCGAGGACGGCGGCTTCGTAATATTCGTTGTCGATGCCCGCTATCGCCGCGATATAGATGACCGCGCCGATGCCTACGTTCTTCCACGCGTTCACCAGAATGAGAATGTACGGCCAGTAGGCCTTCTCCGAATACCAGTAGACCGGGTCGACACCGAGCCATTCGAGAACCGAGGCGTTCATGAGCCCCTTGTCCGGATTCAAGAAGGCGTACACCAGATAGCTGACGACGATCATGGACAGGAAGTACGGCATGATCAGGAAGGTCTGATAAGCCTTGGCCAGCCGGCCCCGCAGCTCGTTGATCGCGACCGCGATCGCAATGGAGATGACCGTATTGAAGATCATGAATGCGAGACTGTACAGCACCGTATTTCGCGTAATTCTCCAGATCGACCCGGACGTGAACAAAAACTCGAAGTTTTTGAAGCCGACCCAGGCACTGCCGAGAATGCCGTCGATATAATTGATATTTTTGAATGCGATGAACACTCCGAACATCGGCATGTAGCTGTTGACGATCAATACGGCAAGCGTAGGGATCAGCATGATCGTCAGAAATCTGAATTTCCATAGAGCATGGACGAAATAAGCAAATCCCGCTCTCTCCTTCACCGGCGTTCACTCCTCTCTGTTAATCCCAGTATAGGCGAGCCCCCCAGCGATATCGATGATCTATTGAAGCAGTTGCGTGATGTAAACGAGCCGCGGAGTCATCCCTTCTCTGGGGGAAAACGACAAAAAAACTCCGGCCGCATGCCGGAGTCAATGGGTATTCTTATATTCCCGCCGAGGCAGGTTGATCTTGGCGATAACGCCTCCGCCCTCACGCGGGGCATAGCTCAAGCCGAACGCTTCGCCGAAATGCAGCTGAACGCGCTGATGGACGTTCCGGATGCCGTAGCCCTTGTCCGCGAGCTCCCCTCGCGTGATGCGCTCCAATCTCCCGATGTCGACCGGAAGAAATCCGTTGTCCTCGACCGCCATCTCGATCTCGGCGTCCGTGCAGCGGATTCGTATCCGGATCTCGCCTTCCCCGTCCATGCCGCTGACGGCATGGAAGATGGCGTTCTCGATGAGCGGCTGCAAAATAACCTTCGGCGTCGCGTATTTTTTGGCCTCTTCGTCTATGTCGTAGAGCACCTCGAATTTGTCCGGATACCGCTTCATCTGAAGCCGGCAATACGCCGAAGCATGCTCGATCTCCTCGCCGATCGGAATCATCGTTTTTCCTTTGCTGAGCCCGATCCGGAGCAGCCTTGACAGATCCTTCACCATTCCGCCGACGTCCCGGTTGCCCTTGCCGACCGCGTACCAATAGATGGAGTCCAGCGTGTTGTACAGCAAATGCGGCGTAATCTGCGAATGCAGCGTGGCGAGCTCGGTTTCCTTCTGTTCGATTTTCATTAAATAATTCTCTTCGAACGAACGGTCCAGCCTCCTGGTCATCTTCAGGAAAGCGCCGTACAAGATGCCGAACTCGTCCGATCGCAGCAGCTCTCTCCCGTGGGCCGCGTCGAGCGGAACTCCCGGCTCGTAAATTTTCGTAATCGCGACCAAGCGGTGCAGCGGCCTGACGACGATCCGAAGCAGATACAAGACGAACAGCAGCACGAGAACCAGATAGACGGCCGACAACGCCATAATGACCCACTGGAACTCCTTCGAGCCGCCGGAAACCGACTGCAGCGGCACTCGGTAGACGAGACGGGTATGGTACTCGGGCTCGTACGAGAGCGCGTACAACCATCGCTCCCCGCCCTCGCCGGCGAAATGATAACTCGAACCCTCGGGGTTCGCCAGCGCGGAGAGGCTGTCTTCGGGCAATTCGTCCGAGCCGGCTTGCATGAGAAGCTCGTTTACGTCATTAAACAAAAAAATGCCGGAACGCTCCGGAAGCTGTATATTCAGGAGGTCCCGCGTCAAATACACCTCCAGATTGGAGACGACGAGAAAGCCGAGGACGTCGTTATAGTTCTGCGCGTTCAGCACGCTTCGGACGAAGCTGATGCTGGTAACACCCGCCGGCGAGGCGATAAGCCGGAATACGCCGGCCCCTCGTTTCTGAAGCGCCCTCTCGGACCAGGCCGGCATTTTGGAAGCATCGTCCTCGATATATTTGAAGCCGCTCTCTTTGCCCGACAGGTCGACCAGCGTTCGTTTGTCTTCTTTATTAATCATGTAAAGCGAATATTGCGTACCGTCGGAGGACCAGCGCTCCAATATTTCGTCCGCCCGTTTCATCTGGCCGAGCGTCTCGACATTGGACCAAAACGTGTTGAATTCGGTCCGGTTGAACAGGTGATTCCCGAGAAACGTGATCGTCTTGTCGTTCACCGCGGACATCGACTTCGCGATCGTCGCATGGTTCTGCTTCGCAAGCTGCAGCATCGTGCGGCCCAGCTCCTCCTGCATCGATCTCTCCGTCTTGTAGGCGGATACCCAGCCGACGATCAGGAACGGGCCAATGATGAAGAGCGCGAACGCCATCGTTACTTTATATTTCAGCTTCAGTCAGATCCCTCCTGCCCCTTTGCGGTAATCCGCCGGGCTGACGCCCGCGTAGCGCTTGAACATGCGGCTGAAGTGCTCCGGCGACTCGTACCCGACTTCGTTCGCGATTTCGTACCGCTTCTTGTCGGTCGTCGCCAACAAATATTTGGCCTCCTCGATCCGGAGCTCGGTTACGTAATCCCATACGCTCCTGTTGGTCTCCCGCTTGAACAGGTAGCGAAGGTAGGCCGAGCTGAAGTGGACCTCGCCGGCGATATCCTGGATTTTGAGCGCGGGGTTGCGGTAATGGTTCTGGATGAAGCCCGTAATCTTCGCCAGAAGGCTGCGGTCCCGCTCCCGGGCCAGATCGCCAAGCGAGCGGGCAGCCGCTTCAATATAAGAGGCTAGACGCTCGATCTTACTTGCGGAGGGCAGGTCCCGGAAGTAGACATCCGGGTCGAAACGGCGCAGCGACGTTCCGTTCCCGTGCCCGATTTCGATCAGCAGCCCGTAGATGCGGTACGCCAGCATGCCGAAATAGCTGTTAACGAGCTCGTCCGTATGGCCCAGCTTCTCAAGGTGCCGGACCACGTCCCGTATGCATGGAGCCAGCTGCTCGTTGTCGCCTCCCCTAAGCAGCTGCACGCATTCCTCCACGCGCTCCATCCACTCCACCATATTCAAGCTGTCCTGCGCGGCAACGTCCCCGTAATAGAATACCTGCTGCTCGGGATGCAGCTTCTTCCACTCCGCCGATAGATGCGCCTCTTCCATCTGCTTGGGCAGCAGCGTCGCGTCGGCTTGCAGGCTGCTCATGCCGATCGTCGCGTCCATGTTCAAATATTGTTTGAAGTTGACCGCCACGAACTGACCGACCAGATGAAGCTGCGATTGCAAGGACTGGTTCTGTCCCGCCGCATCCTCCTCGCCTAACTGGATAATGCCGATCAGCTCGTTGCCGAAGCCGTTCATCGTCAGACCGTCCCACTCGGACAAGCTCTCTTCGAAAATATTCAAAGCGGCGAACTTCAGCAGCTTCCGGTCCCGGTACAGCACTTCGCGCTGGCTGAACCCGCCGTGGCTGAAATCGAGACGAACGGAGATGACGCCGAAATACGGACCTCTAAGCTCGCCTCCCAGCTCGGCCGCAAGCTCGTTGTGCTCCTCCTTCGACAGCCCCCGCTCCGTCACCAGCTCCATAAGAATCTCGCGTCTTCTGGCCGAATCGGAGCTATGTTGATGCTGCTCTTCGATAGAGCGCTCCAGAGAACGCTTGCCGATTTCTTGCTTCTCGACCAGCACGCCGCGCACGACGCGGAGAAGCTCGTCCTCGTCCACGGGCTTCACGAGGTAATCCCTCGCTCCGAGCCTGAGCGACTTCTTGGCAAAATCGAACTTCTCGTGCGCGGAGATGACGACAACGGGCAGGTTGGGCTGCTCCATGTAGATCGTCTCCATCAGCTCGATGCCGCTCATCCGTCCCATCTGGATGTCGGTCAGCACCAGGTCGAAGTGGTCCATTCGCAAATAATCGACGGCCTCGAAGCCGTTAAGCGCCGTCTCCACGCTGGTCAGGGGCAGCTCCGACGCCAGCAGGAAATCCCGGATTCCGATGCTCACGTTCGGCTCGTCGTCAACGACTAATATTTTGTACATAGGCACCGCCCTCTGCCATTTTATTACCAGTATAAACGGGGCGGTCGAGCCTTGTCGATGATCGATCTCAGGCATTATGTGATGCATGTGATTGATTTATGGCCCTTACCGGGCGAACCCGCTCGAATCGATCACATAGAGGTTTCTTAGCCCGTCTGGCATATATTCCCCTCTTCGACATAACCTTGTAGTGATCGACCATTATGCGGCGAGTGGAACGCTGACTGGTTCCGCGAGCGGTTCCATGATGCCGACTCCAAGGAGGTAGAATCCGGTATGAAGGTTGTTAACCTCATCAGCTTGATTCTTGTCATCTTAGGCGGGCTTAACTGGCTATCCGTCGGACTGTTCGAGTACGACGTCGTCAGCGAGTTATTCGGGGGTGCAACGGAGGTCGGATCGAAGATCGTGTATATCGTCGTTGGTGCAGCCGCGCTATATGCGCTCTCCCTGCTGCCCAAGGTTTCCAAGGATTAGGACGGCAACGACAACGTCGCAAAGAGAGGGCATGGCAAGCTGGCGCACCCGGTCCGGGGCGCTGGCTTTTTTTTGCGCAGGACCAGACATGTCGGCGGCCGCGGCTAACAGTTCCACCTCGCGCACCCGTAACACGATTTTTTCGTGCTAATGCACTCCTCTGCCCCACTACGCGCACCTGTAACACGATTTTTTCGTGCTATTCTGCTCTCGCCCCTCCAGTACGCGCCTAATACCTACCGCCGCGCGGCTGTAACAATCTCTCATGTCGCTATTGCGACTCAAACCTACCGCCGCGCACCTGTAACAATCTCTGGTGTCGCAATCCCGCCTCACATCTACCGCCGCGCACCAGTAACAATGGCTCGTATCGCTATCCCGCCTCACGCCTACCGCTGCGCACCTGTAACGATCGCTCGTGTTGCTATCACGCCTCATACCATCGGCCGCACACTTATAACGATCGCTCACACCGCTATCCCGCCTCATATCGACCGCCGCGCGCCTGTAACGATCGCTCATACCGCTAACCCGCCTCATGTCACTCCACGCGCAACAGTAACCTACTACGCCCCCACATGTAAAGTTTACTTGACTTATTGTTTTGTTTATCATACATTATGTATATCATACTAATCCCATCATTTGGAGGCGTCCTTCAATGTCCATCCAGGAGAAAAAAAACGCAGTCTCGCTTATCAGCTCTTTTCTCATCTTCGGTTTATACAGCTTGTATGTGTTCCAGAACGAGCCCTTCGGCGCTCTGGATCCAGACAGTCCCTACCGCTTCTGGGGCTCCTTCATCCTCATTCTGATCCCGGTTACGATCATCGCGAAAATCGTCATCTCCATCGTGTTCTCCATCCTTCACCGAATCGCGACCAAAGAAGACGAGCCGAACTTCGCGGATGAGTTGGACAAATTAATCGGGCTCAAGGCTTCGAGAAATTCCTACTACACGTTCATCCTCGGGTTCGTACTGGCGATGGCTTCCCTGGCCGCGGGCATGGCGCCCGGCGCGATGTTCATCATTCTCGTCGCCTCCGGCTTCCTTGCCGAAGTAACCGACTATGTCTCGCAGCTCTACTACTACCGCAAAGGAGTTTAACATGGCAAAAAGCTTGATTGGCAACCACGTCCGCAAATTCCGATTCCACCACGACGAAATGACGCAGCAGCAGCTCGCCGATCAAGTAGGCGTAACCCGGCAAACGATCGTCGCCATCGAGAAAGGCAATTATTCGCCTTCGCTGGAGCTTGCGTTTCGAATCGCCCGCGTCTTCGGAGCCCCTATCGAAGACATCTTTTTCCTCGAAGGCGAGCAATAGCATGCTCGGATTGTGACCAGATTGCTCCATTAAACTTGTGGGAGGAATGCTTATGAAAGCGATAGTGTGCACAAGCTACGGCGCGCCGGACGTGCTGCAGCTGCAAGAAGTAGGGAAGCCTTCGCCCAAGGATCACGAAATTCGCATCCGCGTTGCCGCGGCTTCAGTCGGCCCGTCCGATTCCGCATTCCGGCAAGGCAATCCGTACCTCATCCGGCTTATGTACGGGTTCAAAAAACCTAGGCATTCGATCCCTGGAACGGAGCTCTCCGGCGTCGTCGACGAAGTAGGCAAAAACGTAACGTCGTTCAAACCGGGCGACCGCGTATGGGGACTAAGCCCGTCAACGTTCGGTGCCCATGCCGAATACAAGTGCCTGCCGGAGAAAGCCCCGCTTATCGTTCAGTCCTCCGCCATGACCAGCGAAGAAGCCGTTGCCCTGAGCGACGGCGCGCCAACCGCGCTGACGTTCCTCCGCGACAAAGCGAAGGTCAGACCCGGCCAGCGCGTGTTGATCAATGGAGCCTCCGGGGCGGTCGGCGCTTACGCCGTCCAGCTTGCCAAGCATTACGGCGCGGAGGTGACAGGCGTATGCAGCGGAGCGAATGCAGCACTGGTCACATCGCTTGGAGCCGACCGCGTGATCGATTATACCCGGACGGATTTCACCCGGGAAGGGCGAAGCTATGACGTTATTTTCGATGCGGTCGGCAAGCGGTCGTTCGGGGAATGCCGCGGCGCGCTGGCTTCCGGAGGGATCTACCTCACAACCGAGCCCTCGCTCTCCATCGTCTTCCATATGCTGCGGACTTCCTTGTCCGGGGGCAAGAAAGCCATGTTCGCCACGGCCGGCCTCATGCAGAACAAACAAAACCTTGCCTACCTGCAGGAGCTGTACGAGAGAGGCAAGCTGCGCGCCGTCATCGATAGGCTTTATCCGCTCGAACAGGCGGCGGAAGCCCATCGTTATGTGGACACGGGCCGCAAGAAAGGTAACGTCATCGTTACGATGTGAGCAGGTACGCCAAGGAGCCGCCAGGGCAAATCCCCGGCGGCTTCTTTACGTTCAAATTCAGGCCGCGGGCAAGCCCATCAAGCTCGCGGCCATCTTCTTTTTTTATCCCCGCGTATAAACGCCGTCTCCGTACGATCCGATAATAGCCGCTTTATACACGCCTTTGTCGTCCACCAGCACGAACAGCTCCACCAAGCCGGTCTCTCCGTCGGACCATTCATTCTCCATCAGAACGTAATAAGCGTCTACCGACCGGCCATCCACCTGGGTTTTGCCGAATTGCCATACCGTCGGATTTGACGCGCTTTCGTCGGCTCCCCCTTCGGTAGATTCCACCGTTCCGTAAAGCGTGCCGTCCGCATCCAGATTGATGTAGCTGGTTCCCCAGATGCCGAACTCCTCGTATTCGGATTCTTCGCTATAGACTGCCCAATCGTACGGCATTTCGAGCACGGAACCGCCTTTGGACGCGGCCTTAAAGAAATCGGAATAACTCACTTCCTTCTCGGATCCGACGAACGCCGAGATGACTTCGGCTACCTGCGTCGTATACTGGTGCTGCTTCAAGGATGCCTCGGCGAGAAACTCGTCGTCCCCCTCGTATGCGTCCTCGGCCGCTTCGTAGAGGTATGCCGCTCCCATAGGGTTGTAATAGAGGAAAATGTTGCTGTCCAGGAACGCATCCCTTACCTCTGGATCGATGGTCGGAATCAAGTAGATAAGGAGCTCCTCCCCAGCATCATCCGTCGATACAACTAGCGTCCATACCATCAGCTCGAATACGTCCCCGCGATAGAGGTTGGCCGTCGCTTCCTTGTCTGCGACCAGATTGATGCCAATCTCCGCCCCTTGCTCGATCGCGTTCGCGTAATCGATATCGAAGCCCGCCACGCGCGCCAGGAACGTAACGGCCTGCTGGTAGGTTACCTTATTGCCGATACCGAATTTACCTCCGCCGATTCCCGTCGTAATGCCAAGCTCATAAGCTTTCTCGATATCCGAGTACGCCCAGTGGCTCTTCGGTACATCGGAGAAGCTCGGAACGGCCGGAGGCGTGAATGCCGCTTGGCCTTCCCGGTCGCTCAGGCGAGCCAGAATCGTTACCATTTGCTCGCGGGTCAGCTGTGCGTCTTCCTTCAGCCCTTGATCCGTCCCTTGAATTAAGCCCAATTCTTTCAACGCTTCCCCGTACGTTATTCTGTCTTCCGCGTAAGCAGGGCTGCCCCAGGCCATCAACAGCGTCAATGCAGCCATGATGGCAATTAATTTGTTTTTCATGTCTCGTTCCACCTTGTCGAATAATATGTAATTGATGGGCTTGCAAATTATTCGACATATTTCCTCGTTTTACCTTCTAGCCCCCCTGAACAAATGAAAGGTACAGCCCTCAAAAAAATGATGAGGCGGCTGTACCTTTATTCGTATATAGGGCGGAAGTGGTGTAGCACGAATGCGAATTCGCGGATGGATCGTGATCGTAACGGAACGGAGCGATCTTATTCCAGGTTTACGAGCATTTTTCCAATGACAACGGAACGGAGGAACGCTATATGCCTGTTTCAAGGGTTATTTTATTCAAACCCAAGGAAATAAGGGCGCTCAGTTCCGCTCGTTACCCAAAATACCTCATTTTCCGAAGAATAACGTCGCTCCGTTCCGTTAGCCTCCACTTCTCATGGACCAAATAGGTTCTTCAGCGGCCTTGCTACTAGCCATGCGGCTCTCTCGTTTGTTAGCCCCATTATTCATTAACGGCATAACCGTTTCACCCCGTTATTCAATCGTTCCGGCAGCCTCGGCTTCTCCGATACGAAGCTGCTGAGCTTCGCCGGCGGTTACGCCCTCATCCTCCAGCACGACAACCTCCGTATCCGGATGCCGCCGCCGCATGGTGACGCCGTCAAGGACGACGTCCTCCGCCCGCTCCAGGCGAACGGCGGGACCCTGACGCGTCTCGACCCGGACGCGATGAAGCTCAAGGCCGCGGACATGCTTGACGTACATGCCTTCGCCCGCCATGACGATACGCTCCTTCACCATGTCCGGCTCGCCGCCCTGCTCGTTCGGATCCTGCGTCATCTCGACCGTGACGTGGCTGAGAATAACATCCTCGATCGGCATCTCCGGCAAGCCGTAAATAAAGCCGGCGGATGCCTGCACGCCCCGCGCGGTCACATCGCTTATGGAAATCCGGCGCACGACAGGCGTGCCAGCCGTCAGAGGAACCGCTTCTTCGCTCGTCAGCAGCGGATTGGACTCATCAATGCCGTGGCGATAGAAGGTGTTCATCACGATCGGACACAGCACGTCCCTCATCTGGATATTGCTAATGTTCACATCCTCGACTCCGCCGCCGCGGGCGCGGTTCGTCTTGATGCGGATACCGCGGTCCGTGCCGATGAAGAGACAGCCCGTGACGACGACATGCCGGATCCCGCCCGCCGTCTCGCTGCCCATGACGATACCGCCGTGACCGCGCTGCATGATGCAATTCGTCACCGTCACGAATTCGGTTGGGCGCCCGACGCGGCGGCCGTCTTCGTCGATGCCCGACTTCAGGCACAAGCAGTCGTCGCCCACGTCGAAGCGGCAGTCCGAGATCGTCACGTGCGAGCACGAGTCGATATCGAGGCCGTCGCCGTTCGGCGCATCGGATGGATTCCGGAACGTCGCGCCTGTGATGCGAACGCCGTCACAATACACGAGATGCGTGTTCCAGAACGGGGAATTCTGAAGCGTTACGCCTTCAAGCACAACGTCGCGGCAATCGATCAGCTGCAGCAGCGGCGGGCGGAGAAACTGCGTGTCCCATTCCACAATGTTGCTGCGAATCGACGCTTTCAGCTCGCGGTTCAGCTCCTCCAGCTCCAGCCTCCGCACCGAGTCCGGCACGATGCCTTCGTACCGTAGCTTCCGGTACGCGTTCCACCAGGCCTCGCCCTGCCCGTCGATAATGCCGTTCCCGCGGATGGCGACCTGCTGCAGACCGGATCCGAACAGAAGCGGCGAATAGCCGTAGCACTCGTAACCGGACCAGCGAGTCTTCTCCGCCGGGTATGCATCGAATTGGTCGACAAACCGAATCGTAGCACCTGTCTCCATCTCCAGCGTCAGGAAGCTCACCAGTCGGATACGCCCCGTCAAATAGGTGCCGGCCGGCACATACACCGTGCCGCCTCCGTCTTCCGAGCAGGCGGCGATTGCCGCCGTGAATGCGGACGTATTGTCCGTTGTCCCGTCGCCGACAGCCCCGAATGCCCTCACATCGTACTTAGCCATGCGAAGCCACCTGCTCCGGCTTGCCGTCTCCGCTTCCCTCGAGCAGCCCCTCCATCTCGACGCAGGCCATGACGAAGGCGCCCACGCCATGAAGATCGTTGACGCTCGTCGGCCGCGTCACGTAGTTCTCGTAGTCGCCGGCCGACGTGCCGATGCAGATGAGAGGCAGCTCGAATCGACCTTCCGCATTGATCCGGACGGTCTCGATCAAGCCGCGGTACCCTTTCCTCGCCGCTTCCAGACATTCGTCGCCCACGAGTCCAAGCTTATATGTCTTGGCGATGGCGTAGACGAACAAGCAGGTTCCGGACGTCTCCAGCCAGTTATCCCCTTGGTTGCCCTTATCCACGACCTGATACCACAATCCGCTCGCCGGGTCCTGATAACGGACGATAGCCGTCACGAAGGAACGCAGCGACTCAGCCAGCCTCAGCCTTCCTTCGTCCTCCGCCGGGAGCTCATCCAGAAACTGCGAGACCGCGAGACCGTACCAACCGAGCGATCGCGCCCAGAACTCCGGCGAGCAGCCGGTGTCCGGGTTCGCCCACGGGAACGAGCGGGTCTCGTCCCACGCATGGTACAGCAGCCCCGTCGATTCGTCCAGCATATGCTGGCGCATCAAGCGCTCCTGCAGCAGCACCATGTCCCGCAGTGCGGGCTCGCCGTACGCGTTCGCGTATTTCAAGGCGAAAACTCCGCCCATATACAAACCGTCCAGCCACATCTGGTACGGATATTTGTCCTTGTGCCAAAAGCCGCCTTCCTTCGTCTTGTTCAGCGTATCGAACAGCCGCCGAAGCTTGCCGGCCGCAATTCGGTACTTGCCGCCCGGCTCGCGTTCGTCATACCGGAACAGAAGCAGGCCGGCTTGAATCGCGTCGAGCTCGTCGCGAGCGAAATACAGGTTGCCGTTCTCGTCCACGAGAGCGTCTACGTAAGAGCGAATATATTCATCGTAGCGAGGCTCCTTGACCGCCTCCCACAGCATCTCCATGCCGCACAGGAATACGCCTTGATGATAATGCCACCGGTTCGCCGGCGGCAGCTGCGGCGCTTCGTATGCCGCCATCAGCGCATCGCATGCCTCTCTAGCCCAACTCAGCGGGCTTCTCTCTTGCGCCATCTCCGTCTCCTCCTTCTCCTCTATACCCCTGCATGGAACCGCTCAAAAAAACGAACGTCATCAACCTTCCACTTTGGCGCGGGCAAGCCGGCGAGCTTATGGCACCACTCGCGGATTCGCACCGCCTGCGTACCGGCGTTCATGTCTCCCTCTAGCAGCCCTAGACCAAGACGAACGGGCTCCGGCATATCCGGGTAATATTCGCCATCCTTCACCTGGGCAACGTTCGGGGCGGCAGGCGAGTGCGCCAGCTCGCGCGAGAAGCCCCCGTCCGGCCGAAGCAGTCTCCCCATATTGCCTAGCGTAATCTTGAGAAAACCGGCAAGCTCCTCCGCGTCCATCGCCGCTTTCGTGTAATACATTAAGTCGACGGGATTGCGGATATAGCACATATCGATTGCTTCTTCCGTCCTCAGACAATGAAGAACGGTGCGGCGAATGTCGTCGGTCCTGGGCATCCGTTCCCGGAAAGCGCCGTAGAACGTATGCAGCTTGAAGGTCCCGGAAACTCTCACGTACAGCGAGCCCTCGCCCCATAACCCCGTCGCGGAATCCTGCGTCTCCTCGAAGAAGCGCAAAGCCTCCTTCACGTAATCGCCCTGCTTCTCTACAGGCAGCGCTTTGATGTAGGCTTGCGAGCCGCATAACCGGTCGCAGCCGCGCCAGCTGTTCGTCAGCGGAATGGACTTCAGCCATTCCCGATAAGCCGAAGGCGAGCTCATATACGAGGGTGCCGTCGTCAGCCCGCCCGGCAGCGGATATAACGGCTCTGCGCCTAACTTATACAGCGCGTTCCGGCTATACCCGATCGCCCGGGCCGCCATGACCTCGTCCTGTCTCATCGCCGGGTCCTCATCCCAGAAATAACCGCCGGCCGGATCCTGCTTGCGCTGTAAGAAAGCGATAAGCCTTCTGCGGACGGTCACAGGCATCCCCGTCAGCAGCCCCGTCTGGTCCAAAATAGTAAGCGCCTGCGCCGTCGATTCGATATCCGGCTCCTTCGCCAGATACGCCGAGCTCCCCGCGTAATAGAACCCTCCGCTGACCGGATCGTACCGGTCCGCAAGCCAGTCGAAGAACCCTTCGAACAAGTCTCCCATTGCGGACAAGGACTCTAACGCTTCCTCATTTCCCCCCGCCATCGCCTGCAGCTCCTATCCTTTGATCGAACCAAGCATCGCGCCCTTCGCGAAATGCTTCTGCAGGAACGGATACACGGCAAGAATCGGAAGCGTGGCCACGACGATAACCGCCATCTTCACCGCTTGGTCAGGCGGCGGCACTTCGCTGTCAAGCGAAGCGTCGGAATCGAGCCCGCTGGCCAGAATGACGATCTGGCGCAGAAGCACTTGAATCGGCCATTTCAAGCTGTCATTGAGGTACATGATCGCATTGAGGTAAGTATTCCAGTACGTAACCGCGTAGAACAGCGAGATCGTCGCTATAGCCGGCAGCGACAGCGGCAGCACGATGCGGAACAGAATGCCGAAGTCGTTGCAACCGTCGATTTTGGCCGACTCCTCGAGTCCCTCGGGAATGTTCTGGAAGAAATTTTTCAGGATGATAAGGTTGAACGCGTTAATGGCGATCGGAAACACGAGCGCCGCGTAGGAGTCGATCAAGCCCATCTCGCGCACGACGAGGAACGTCGGGATAAGCCCGCCGCTGAACAGCATCGTGAACACGACGAGGAACATCATGACCCTCCGTCCGTCGAGATCTCTGCGCGACAGCGCGTACCCGAACAGCGCCGTAATGAACATGCTGAAGGCGGTGCCGAGCACCGTCACGCATATGGACACGAACATCGCCCGGAAGATCGTGCCTGTCGAGAAAATATATTGATATGCATCCAGACTGTACACCGTCGGTATCAGAATGAATTTCTTCGCGGCCATCTCGGCCGAGGTCGTGAACGACCCCGCGACGACGTGGACGAACGGAAGAAACGTGACGATACCTATAATCGCGAGAAGCGCATAGTTAACGATGTCGAACAGCCTGCTGGCAAACGTTTTGTCTTGAACCATTCCATGTTCCCCCTTCCGCCGCGATTAATAGACGCCCTCTTCTCCCATTCGCTTGGCCAGCCAGTTCGCCGCCATGACCAGGATGAGGCCGATAAACGATTTGAAAAACCCGATGGCGGTGCTGTAGCTGAACTGCCCTTGCTGCAGGCCTGCCGTATAGACGTACGTATCGATAATTTCCCCGACGCCGCGATTCATCGAATTCAGCAGCAGGTAGACATGCTCGAAGCCCAGCTCGAGAACGTCCCCGATCTTCAGAATAAGCAGCACGATGATAACGCTTCGGATCGCGGGGAGCGTAATATGCCATATTTGCCGGAAACGGCCGGCTCCGTCGATGCGGGCCGCCTCGTACAATCCGGGATCGATCGCGGCGATCGCCGCCAAATAAATGATGGTCCCCCATCCGGCCTCCCGCCAGATGACTTGCACGATATACATGGGACGGAACCACTCCGGGCTCAGCAGGAAATTCACTTTTTCCCCGCCGAACTTCGCGATAAGCTCGTTAATAATGCCCCCGTCCATCGTCAGCATGACGTAACTGATAGACACGATAATGACCCACGACATGAAATGCGGAATGTAGACGAGCGTCTGCACCAGACGCTTGAAGATCGCGATCCTCACTTCGTTCAGCATAAGAGCCAGAATGATCGGGATCGGGAAGAAGAAGATAAGATTCATGCCAAACAGGATGAGCGTGTTCGTTAAAATGTTCAAAAACTCCGGCTCGGTGAACAGACGTTTGAAATGCTCGAATCCGACCCAATCGCTGCCGGAAATGCCCTCGTACGGCTTGAAGTCCTGCAGCGAAATGACAAGCCCGTACATGGGCACGTATTTAAATAAAATGAAAAACAAGATGCCCGGAATCGCCATCACGTACAGCAGCTTGTTTTTCCAAATGCGCTTCTTCAGCTCGCTGCTCGTTTTGGACTTCGGCGGGGCGATTTGCGGTTCTGCCGTTAGTTCCATATGCTCCGTCCTTTCCGGTTCGTCCGGCCCTTGCGTCCAGCCGGTGATGGAAGGGGCCGCCGCATCGAATGGGCAGCCCCTTTTCCGAACCGATTATTTGCTCGCGTTATACGCCGCCGTAAATTCGTCGATGATCTTCTGGCCGCCGCGCTCTTTCCACGTCTCGACCGCTTTCTCGAAGCCCGCTTTGTCCAGCTGGCCGTACATGTATTGGTACGTGGCATCCGTAATGATCTTCTGAAGCTCTTGGCCTTGCTCCGTGAATGTTACGGAGTCCAGCGGCGCCGTCGGATCATGAATCGCCGCGGCTTCGTTCTCGATGATGAACTTCTCCGCGTCGATTCGCGCTTGAAGATCGTGGAAGCCTTGTAATTGACCGTTCGTTTCCGGCTCGCCGATTACGCTGTCCTTATATCCTTTGACTTCGCGCTCGACCTTGTCCGAGTCGTCGGATGCCTTCGCTTGGCCTTCGACTACGCTATAGTGCGTGCCTTCGATTCCCCAGTACATCAGATTGGCGACTTCCGGCGTCATCATCTTGTCGAAGAACGCGAGAATCTTCTTCAGCTCCGCCTCGTCCTTAATTGCGGATTTCGGGAACAGCACGACGTTGTTGTAGCCCGGGATCGCCCAGATGCCGAATGTGCCGCCCGGCTTCACGATTTTGTTATGCGTCGCTACCTCAGCGGTAGGAACGTTCTTCACCAGGTTGTTATAGAGGCTGTTGACGTCCTGCATGGAGCCGATGTACAGACCCGCCTCGCCGCTCTGGAACAGGTTGACCTGGTCCGTCTTGCTCGTTGCCGCGAAGTCTTGGTTCATGTAGCCGGCATCGCGCAGGCTCTTCATGTAATCCATGGTCTCGATGTATTCAGGGAACATGAATTCCGGCAATATTTGGCCGTCCTTGACGCCGAAGTTGTTCGGCGTGCCGAAGAACGAGGACAGCGTCTTGAACGCGCCGTAGATCAGATCGTTACGGTCGGCCAAGCCGACTGTGTTGTCGTTGCCGTCTTTGTCCGGATCGTCCTCGGTGAACGCCTTCGCCATCGCGAACAGGTCCTCGGTCGTTTGAGGCGCGGAGAGGCCGAGATTATCCGCCCAGTCCTTCCGATAGATCAGGCCTTGTCTCGCCAGCGGACGGCCGATGTACAGCGAATACAGCTTGCCGTCTACCTTGGTGTTGTTCAGGATCGATTCTTTCATCTTGCTCAAGTTTTCAAATTCGCCAAGATAAGGACCGATTTCCCAGAACTGATTGTCGCGGATCGCTTCCTTGAATCGGATGAACGTCGCTTGGTTTTTGAGGTACGTGACCTGCGGCAGCGCGCCGGTCGCGAACGAAGCGTTCAGCTTCTCTTCATAAGTATCCGCCGGGAAGAATTGATACGTCAGCTTCGTGTTCGTCAGCTTCTCGAGCTCGGTCTTAATCGTATCCGGCGGCGTCTCCGCGATGTTCAGAGGCAGCATGATCGTAATTTCCGTCGGCTCCTCCTCTTCCGGCGGAGCCTCCGAAGGCTTCTCGCTTGCGCCGGCGTTGCTGGCGGCAGGCGACGGTTCGTTGTTGCCCCCGTTATTTCCCGAGCAGGCGCTAAGCCCTAGCGTGACGATCATCATAGCGCTCAGGAGCATAAGCATCGATTTCTTCTTTTTCATCTTGGCAAACCCCTCCATGTCGTTTTGAGTTGCTTGGTGATTACGCTTTCAGCATATAACCGGCATCCCCGGTACGGAAACAATCACGGGAGTAGATTCCTCCCCTGCCGCGGGCTGTCTGAGAAGATGATTATGTTCTGTTCTGCTGACACGGCCAGACGCACAAAAAAACCGTCTTGCCTGCCGGCATGACGGTTTTCGCTAATTTTCTTCCTATTGGTTGAAATACGCGTCCGAATACTCCTGGACGATGGCGTTGCCTCCGCTCTGTCTCCACCGCTGGACCTGTTCCTTGAACCGGGCTTCGTCCATATGGCCGAGAATGTAATTGAAGGTCGCGTCGGAGATGATCTTGTACAGCGAGACGCCCTTCTCGTCATACGTCGGCGATTCGAGGTTCGCGGTCGGGTCCTTGACGATAAACTTCTCGTTATCCTGGCTGAGTCGCTCCGCAACCTCCATGAGCGGCTCTCCCTCGGCTACCTGCATCATGTTCGGATTGCTGAGATCGGCGATCATGAGCGCGTGAAGCGCGTTCACCTCCGCCACCCTCGCCGGCGACAGCTCCTCCGGCAGCACGACCTTCCCGTTCGCAATCCGATGATGACGGCCTTCGAAGCCGTAACGCATCAAATTCGCCACGTCCTCCTCCATCGTCGAATCGAAGAACTGCAGAATGCGCCGCAGCTCTTCCTCCGTAGGTATCGCTTTCTTGGAAAACAAATAAAGACCGTTGAAATTCGGAATCGACCAGACCTTGTAGCCGCTTGGTCCTTCGATCCGATTCACCAGCGTAAACTCGGCGTTCGGGTTCACCTTCCGCGCTTCGTCTGACAAACGCTGCACGTCCGTCATGCTGCCGATATAGACGCCCGCTTTGCCGCGGATAAGCAGATCCCGCTGCATCTGCTTGCTCGTCACGGCGAAGTCCTGATTAACTAACCCTTCGTCGTACAGCTTCTTCATGAAATTCATCGTGTCGATATAAGGCTGCGTCTCGAATTCCGGCACGAGCCGTCCTTCCTCCACGCCCCAATTGTTCGGCGTGCCGAAATACGAGCTAAGCGTCTTGAACGCGCCGTAGATCAGATCGTTGCGGTCCGTCAAGCCGATCGTGTCCTGCTGCCCGTTGCCGTCCGGATCATCCGTCGTGAAGCGCCGCAGCACCTCGTACAGCTCCTCGATCGTGCCCGGCTCCTTCATGTTCAGGGCTTCCAGCCAGTCCTTCCGGATAATCAACCCCTGACGCGAAGACGGCCTCTCCGTATAGAGCCCGTAAATTTTGCCTTCGACCGCGGCCTGCCGCAGGATATCCTCATCCAAGTGCTTCAGGTTCGGATACTCCTGCAAGTAGGGACCGATTTCCCAGAAGGCGCCGGACCGTATCGACGTTTTGAGGAAGATGTAATCCGTATTTTTGACGAACGTCACTTTCTTCATCGAATTGGTCGTCAAAGACGTATTCATCTTGTCCGTATAAATTTCGTTCGGCACCCACACGATCTCCAGCTCGACTTCCGTCTTGCTTTCGATCTCCTGCACGACGTCCTCATGCGGGGGATGCGGGAAGTGCAGCGGTGCCATAATCGAAATCGTGGTCTTCTCCTTGGATGCATCGGCCGCGTGCCCGTCCTTGGCCCCCAGGCTGCATCCGGACAGCAGTACGGTCAGCGCCAAGAGCGCTGCCGTCATGATTAAAGCGCTTACTCGTCGGTTCATGCATTTCCCCCCGCACGCTTGATATTTTGCCGTTATATGAGACGATGATTATGCGCTGAGAAGATGATTATTTCCTAGTTCACGGTTCTCAGGCTATGATAGAGCTATCTATGGCTGCGAGGTGATCATTCGAGTGCGCTCACTTAGTTTTCTGTACAAGCTGACGATCTTCGGCTTCCTTCTCGCGACGCTCCCCGTCATCTTCATCGGCGTATTCGCCTATATGACCTCATCGAGCGAGATCGAAAGCAGGGTGAACAACGGCAAGATGCAGCTGCTTATGCAGACTAGTGCCAATGTAGAGCAAATTCTTACAACTGTCAACCATACGCTAAATCAGGTGATCAATTCCACCGTTATGCGCAAGGCGATGGAGCAGCCGCTGACTGTAAACGATTTCAGCACTTATAATGACCTTAGCATGGAACTCCGCCACATGCAATCGTTCGACACTCGCGTCGAGGACGTCGTGCTCGTCAATGTCGAACAAAATTGGATGATCAAAAACTCGGGGCTCTACCGGTTCGACGAATACGAATACAAGGAGCAGCTGGCCGGCCTTCTGGCGCAGCCCGAAGATACGGTGTGGATGCTGAACCCGACCAAATGGTTCTATAGCGAAGAAAGCGCGGGCAACGTCGGCTGCCCGTACACGATCTCGCTCGTGAAGAAGCTGCCGACCACGGGACTGGAAAAGTATGCGCTGGCGATCGCTAATATTCCAACATGCACGCTCAGCGAATTTCTGCAATACGAGCAGGAAGCGTTCGCCGACATGATGATTATCGACGAGAGGAACCGAATCTTGCTCCATCCGAACGAAGAGCTGATCGGCAGCCCCGTGCAGCAGAGCGGCCTTATTGACGAGGCCAAGCTGACGGCTTATGCCGGACCCTTCACGGCGAAATCCGGCTCCCGCGAATATTCCGTCAGCGTCCATGCGTCCGGCTTCAACGGCTGGAAGTATCTGTCCGCCGTATCGGTCGACGACCTGCGTCAGGAATCTCGCAAAATCGGGATTTATACCCTTTATGTGTGCTTGTTGATGCTCGCTCTCTCGATGCTGGCCGCCTGGATCGGCTCGCGCCGCATGTATTCCCCGATTCAGAAGCTCTTGGCGCTGATGAAGGAACGGCTGCCGGAAGAACAGCACAGCAAGCCGGCCAATGAATTCCAGCTGATCGGCGAGCAGGTCCAGCACTTGTTCCAGTCCAACTCCAAGCTGGAGAAGGAAGTCAGCCAGCACTTGCAGCAAGTTCGCGCCTTCTCCCTGATCAAAGCGTATCAGGGGCAGACGAAGCCAAGCGAGCTGGCGGGCAAGCTGGAGCAATTCGGATACGGCAAGCAGCTTCCATCCTGGCGGTCGATGGCGGTCATCACGCTTCAGATCGACGCGCTGGACAAAGAGCGCTTCGGCCGGAACGATCTGGATCTGCTGCTGTTCGCCGTCCAGAACGTTATGGAGGAGCTTGTCGATCCGGGCTCGCGGCTCATGCCGGTCACGATCGACCAGACGCTGGTCGCCTTGATCGGCGGCGCGGACAACGAGGCGAAGCCGTTCACGGATTACGTGTACGCGCTGACCGAGCAGCTGCAGCGCAGCATCCAGCAATACTTGCAGCTGCAGGTGAGCATCGGCATTTCGCTCCCATTCCAGTCGCTCGACTACTTGCCGCTCGCGTACCGGGAAGGGCTCGAAGCGTTGAAGCACCGGATCAAGCTCGGAGTGGGCATCATCATGCAGTACGAGAAGCTGAATTCCGGCCAGCACTTCCTTCTGCTTAACTATCCGAACCAGACGGAGGCCGACTTGCTCGACGCGATCAAGCTGGCCGAGCAGGACAAGGCGCGCGAGCTGCTGAAGCAGCTGCTTCAATCGATATTCTCGGCGGCGATGTCGCCCCAGGATTATCAGATCCCGCTGGCGAGGCTGCTGAACAACCTGATTATCGCGGTCCAGGAGTCCGGCATCGGCATGAGCCGCATCCACGAGACGAACGAATCGCTATATGAGGAGCTCTTCGAGCTGCAGATCGCGCACGAGATCGAGGAGTGGTTCTGGCTGAAGCTTGTCGGTCCGCTTGCGAGCATCTTCCGCGACCGCCAGAACGAGCAGTACCACAACATCTCGGAGAAGATCATCGACCTTATCCACCGTCACTACGATACCGACTTGACGCTGGAGGAGTGCGCTTCGCGGCTGCATTATAACGCCAACTACCTAAGCAGCGTCTTCCGCAAGGAGACGAACCTGTCGTTCAGCGAATATTTGACGACGTACCGGTTCATGATGGCCAAGCGCTGGCTGTCGGAGACCGACATGTCGATCAAGGATATCGCGGCGAGGCTGCAGTACAACAACCCGCAAAACTTCATTCGCTCCTTCCGCAAGCTGGAGGGCATGACGCCGGGCCAGTATCGCGATAAGCAGACGGGGTAAGCCAGGCTGACCGCGCTTTCCCCCGAAAAGAAGGAGACGTCCGGTGGACGCCTCCTTCTTTTTTGCCACATATGGTGCAGCTGCTAACGACTACTCGAACGGGAAATACGACTCCGCGTTGTTGTAAGAAATGTTACGCACGATGTCGCCCAGCAGCTCCGTGTCGTTCGGCACTTCGCCGTTCTCCACCCACTCGCCGATCAAATTGCATAGAATTCTGCGGAAATATTCATGGCGCGTATATGACAGGAAGCTGCGGGAATCCGTCAGCATGCCCACGAATTGGCTGAGCAGCCCCGCGTCGGCAAGAGACTTCATCTGCGCGATCATGCCCTCTCTCGTATCGTTGAACCACCATGCCGAGCCGAACTGCATTTTGCCCGCTACGCCTCCGCCTTGGAAGCAGCCGATCAGCGTGCCGATGACGGCGTTATGCGTCGGATTGAGCGAATAGAGAATCGTCTTCGGCAGCGTATTCTCCCGGTCCATCGCATCGAGCAGGCGCGCGAGCGGCAGCGCGATCTGCTGGTCGTTCATGGCGTCGAAGCCGGTGTCCGGCCCCAGCTTCGCGAACATTCTCGCATTGTTATTGCGGGCGGCGTTCATATGATACTGCATCACCCAGCCGCGTTCCGCGTACAGCTTGCCAAGGAAAACAAGCGTATAAGTCTTGTATTTCGTCTCTTCCTCCAGGCTGACGTTCTCTCCCGCAATCGCCTTCGCGAAGATAGCTGAAGCCTCTTCCTTCGTTGTCTCGGCGTACGGCACGAAGTCCAGCGCATGGTCGGATACCCGGCCGCCGACGGAATGGAAGAACTCGACTCTCGACTCAAGCGCGGCAAGCAGCTGGTCGTACGTCGTGACCGGAGAGCCCGTAACGCCCGCAAGCGCCTGGATCCATTCGCCGAAGCCTTTGCGGTTGATCTCCAGACCTTTGTCCGGACGGAACGACGGCAGCACCTTCACGGGGAACTCCTTATCCTCGCGAAGCTTCATATGATATTCGAGCGAATCGACCGGATCGTCCGTCGTGCATACGACCTTCACGTTCGATTTCACGATGAAGTCCCGCGCGCCGAAGCCCTGCCCCGTTAGCTGGGCATTTACTTTCTCCCATATGATCGGAGCATTCGCCTCGTTGATGACTTCTTGCACGCCGAAGTACCTTCTCAGCTCCAGATGGGACCATTGGAACACCGGGCTGCCGATCGCGACCTGCATGGTTTTGGCGAATGCCAGAAACTTGTCGTAGTCGCTGGCTTCGCCCGTCACATGGGACTCCTCCACTCCGTTCGCCCGCATGAGACGCCATTTATAATGGTCGCCATACAGCCATACCTCCGTCAGGTTTTGATACGTCTTGTTCTCGTAAATTTCCTTCGGGCTCAAGTGGCAGTGGTAGTCGATAATGGGCATGTCTTTCGCGTAGTCGTGGTACAGCGTCTTCGCCGTTTCGCCTGCCAACAAAAAATCGTCATCCATAAATGCAGCCATGCAGGATCATCCGCCTCTCGCAGAAATTAGAAAATAACAACGTTGTTATTTTACGTATAACTCTATCATATGTTGAAATTCCGCCTATATCAATGCTATTTTAAGAATACCTCAATTTTTTTATGGAAAACGTTTGTTATTCGAAGACGGGAGCAACCTACAATGAATGTGACGATCAAAGATATCGCGCGGCTGGCCGGCGTCAGCTATTCGACCGTGTCCAAGGCTCTGAACGACAGCCCGCTGGTCAAGCCGGATACGAAGCGGCGAATCGCTGAGCTCGCCGAGCAGCTCGGGTACCAGCCCAATATTGCAGCCAAAAGCCTGGTGTCCCGGCGCAGCAAGACGGTCGGCGTCATTCTGCCGTCGCTCGAACGCGTCGCGCTGTCCGCTTTGGTCGGCCGCATTAACGACGAGCTTGCGGAACGAGGCTACGACGTCATTCTCTCAACGCTGGCTCCTTCTCCCGCAGCCGCTCTCTTCCAGCGGCTGCAGATGGACGGAATCGTCGTCTTCGAGGACATCGCGCCGGAAGACCGGCATGAGGATGTTGTCCCTACCGATATTCCCGTGCTATCGATCGGCGCGTCGCATATGACCGGCTCCCGATTCGCCTTGGTCGATGCCAAGCGCAAGGAAGCGATCAAGGAGGCGGTCCGCTACTTGACCGCGCTTGGCCATACTCGTATCGCCTATGTCGGCGATAACCGCGATTCGGACAACAAACAGCAGGAGAAGGTCGCCGGCTTCATGGAAGGCGCCTTCGAATGCGGCTTGTCCCCCGCCTCCGCTATCGTGCTCGATTCGCATGGCAATACATGGAGACATGGCTTCGAAGCAGGAAGGTCGTTGCTGCAGCGAGAGCTGCCGAGCGCCGTTATCACGGGCACCTTCGACCTGACGGCCGGCCTTCTCCGCGCGGTGCAGGACGGCGGCCTGGACGTGCCACGCGACCTCTCGCTTATCGGCTACGACAACGTCCCCCAGCTCGCCGAGCTGGACGTGCCGGTCACCGCGGTCGGCGTGCCTCTCGAGCTGTACGGTCGGCAAATCGCCGCCACGCTCGTCAATATTATGTCCAGCGACGAGCCCGTTCGTCGCACGGTCATGCTGGACGCTTGCATCGAAGAGAGACAGTCTTGCAATAGCAAAAACCGCCCGGACATGCCAGGCGGCGGAGAGAAGGCTTCTTCCTAGATGAGCGGCTATATAAAGGGATGTGCGGTCGAGGGACCTTCCGGTACATGGCCGATTCGGGGGCTTCCGCCGTTGTTTCACCCTTCAACCGAAGCTGGGAGCTGCTCCCGCGAATCGTATGCCTCCCTCGACTCTTCGACTTCCGCGTAATGGTTCTTTGCCCATTCTTTCAGCATCCGCATGCTAGGCAGCAGCGACTCTCCCAGCGGCGTAAGCGAATATTCGACGATCGGCGGAACGGCAGGGATGACATTCCGGTGAACCAAACCGTCTCTCTCTAACTTCTTTAGGGTTTGAGTCAGCATTTTCTGCGAAATACCTTCTATCCGCCTCATCATTTCCCCATAGCGGATCGTCCCGTCTTCCATCGCGTAGATCACGAGGGACGTCCATTTATTCGCGACGATCTCAAGCACATGCGAATAGCTGCAAGCTGCTACCGATATGACCGGTTTTCTCACGCTTCCACTCCTCCCTTGCGCACCTTCAGGTTCGCAACCCACCCAAAAGTGCCGTCTTACCAAAGTTTAGAGTATCTTTTATGCTATGTCTATTCCATAGCAAGGAGAGATGTACAATGAAAGCATATGTTATACAAGGCGGCTTCGGTCTCGATTATGTAGCGCAGGTCGAGCGGGAAATTCCTACTCCGGGAAGGAAAGAAGTGCTTATCAAAATGAAAGCAGCATCGCTTAATTCCCGAGATCTTGGTGTTATTAAAGGCTATTATGATCCGAATCTCCGCATGCCCCTTATTCCCGTCTCCGATGGAGTAGGCGAAGTGGTCGCTTTGGGTCCGGACGCAACGAAGTTTCGGCTTGGCGAGCGGGTAGCCGGAATCTTCACCCAAAGCTGGATTTCGGGCGACCCCTCTAGGGGGAACTGGGACACCACGCTGGGCAGCCCGCTGGACGGCATGCTTGCGGAGTATGCCGTGCTTTCAGAGGAAGGACTGGTACGAGTCCCCGAACATTTAAGTGATGCGGAGGCGGCAAGCCTCCCTTGCGCGGGAGTGACGGCTTGGCACGCCATCGTGGAAGAAGGACGCGTGAAAGCCGGCGATATCGTCGTCGTCCAAGGGACGGGAGGCGTCTCCCTCTTCGCCCTGCAGTTCGCCAAGCTGCAAGGCGCCCGCGTCATTGTCACTTCCAGCAGCGACGATAAGCTCGAGCGCGCCAAAGAGCTGGGGGCGGATTATGGCATTCAATACAAAAAAAATCCAAACTGGGAGCAAGCCGTTCTCGAATACACGGACGGACGCGGCGCCGATCACATCGTGGATCTCGGAGGCAACACAACCTTAAACAAGTCAATTGCTGCCCTAAGAGTTGGCGGTCAAATCAGCATTGTCGGCGTATTATCGGGCTTCAGCGTAGAAGGTTTGAACCTCGTCCCCGCCATTCTGCGAAGAGCGCGTCTCCAGGCGATCAACGTCGGAAGCCGTTCCATGTTCGAGGACATGAACACGGCCATTGCGCATAACCGCATGCGGCCGGTCGTCGACCGGATCTATCCTTTCTCCGATGCCGTTCTTGCTCTCAAGCATCTGGAAGAAAGCTCGCACTTCGGCAAAATCGCCATTGCGTTCTAAGCAAAGATTGGATGGCAGGCCGGCTACCGTTCCAAGGATGGAACGAAGCCGGTCTTTTTAGCGTATTATTCAAGCATGAACCCCTTCTTGTACCATATAATTGGTAGAAGAATTCAGAATATCCAAGGAGAGTGGGATTGCCATGTGGGAAAGAAAAGAACTAAAAAGCAATGCCAAATATGTGCTGCGGACATCCTACTGGAAGGCTTTTCTGGTCAGCATCATACTTGGCATCGTAGGCGGAGGCGTCAGCTCGCCGAGCTTTAACTTTAACACCGGATCATCCGGCTCCGGGTCAGGCGTCCAAGGCATGGAGCTTGATTGGGGAGTACTGGCCCCTATTCTCGCGTTGGCATTCGGCATTCTGTTAATTGTGATCCTCTGCTTTGTGGCATTCCGCATCTTCGTAGGCGCGCCGCTGGAAGTCGGCTCCATCAAGTATTTCAAACGTTCCTCCGAGCGTGAAGCGAACCTGAACCATCTCGGCTACGCCTTTAACGGCAGCCGCTACATGGATATCGTGAAGGCCATGTTCTGGAGAGGACTTCTTAATTTCTTGTGGTATTTGTTGCTCATCATTCCCGGCATCGTCAAAGCCTACGCGTACTCCATGGTCCCTTACCTTCTGGCGGATAATCCGAACATAGGAACAAGACGCGCCGTGGACTTAAGCAACCAAATGACGCGCGGCCACAAATTCCGAATGTTCGTGCTTGATCTGAGTTTTCTAGGTTGGATTCTGCTTGGCGTCCTCGCTTGCGGCATCGGCGTTCTGTTCGTCCTCCCTTATATTAATCAGACCAAAGCGGAGCTGTATATGGCCTTGCGCCATCAGGCGATCGCCAGCAACCTGACATCGGCGCAAGAGCTCCGTTTGACACCGCCTCCTCCTATGTACTAATCGCGGCCCCAAACCAACAAAGTCTGCCTTGTCTCTTGAATATCAAGAGCCGGGCAGACTTTTTTTACGACCCGAAGCATGGGGGCTTCCCTGCTTGAGACGCTTGCTCATTCTCGAAGCCACGAAATATGCCCCCAGAGGGAATAGCGTAAAGTAGATCGGATCCCACCAGGTATGAATGCTCAAAAGCCCCGTCCATTGCAGGACAACCGTCACCCCGGAATAGAAAGCGGCGAGAAGCGCGTATTTCGGCCATGTCCGGCGCCACTTCAGCATCAGGATTCCTATTAGACACAGGGTACTTGCAACATAGTAGATCGCGGAGAAAGCCGTCGTTTCTCTCCCGGGTTCGGCGAACCATCCGGGATGATAGGAACGGTTCAGAAACAGCATGATCGGAATGATATGCAGCGTTCCCATAATAGGCGCGACCGATAAGAAGAGCAGCAAATGGTGAAGCCAGCCGGAGGCCGGTCGCAGCAGCCTTCTATAAACGATCAGGGAAATGGGAAAGTACACCAGTAGCCCAGTGGACGTATAGCCGGTTTTCCACCAATTGTGGGTATAGACGTGCGCGTTAAGAAACAGCCATTCCACGACAGCCAGCAGCGCGATAAAAACGAGAATCCACCGCCAGCGCAAACGAAACGCCCCTATAACAGTCGCCAACGTCGGCACGATAAACATATTGGACGTCAAAGCCCCCATGTTGCTGTCGTAGAAAGCGTCGCTCGAGATAATCTTAGGGTAGTACCTGTACGCGTCCAAAAAAATATAAATAACCGTTTCGATTAAATACGCGATCTGCGTCATCGTCATCAGCATCAGGAAAATCGTCGTTTTGTCTTTCTTGACCAGCATGACGATGAGAATAATGACGCTTATAAGACTTAGGCCCAGAAACCAATACGTGTTGGCGCTCATGCCTTCCCTCCGGGAATGTAACGAATATTGGTATTCTGTCCCAAAAAATAATATTGCACACGATATTCGTAAAAACACATCTTCAGAGGAGGCTACTCCGGCCGATAGGCCTCGACAAGCCTTCTCGCATGCTTATCCTTGTCCTTCATATACTCATCCATATACGAGTTGCCGTTGCGGCGATTGAACGCCTCCGCCAGTCCGGCGATTTCCCGGTCCAGCCACTCCAGCGTCACGTAATCCGATTCCGCCAGCTTCTTCCTCCGCTTCTTCTTGCCCCATTCCCGGAGAAACAGACGCACCGACAGCAAATAGTTGAATTTGTCCCATCCGACCTTGCTGGCCAGCCCGTACCGAATCGTGTCGTTGTAGATTTTCACGGCTTTCTTCATATCCGTTACGGCGTAATACTCAAGGAAGGTACCATGCTCCTCCAGAAACATCGGTCCCTTGACATCCCGGTCCGCTTTCTTCGCGATGACGGCGGCTTGTTCGCGTTCGCCCAGCTTCAGCAGCGGCACGATGACCTTGCTGTACGTATTCTGAGGAATGGATTGACAGCTCATCTTGCCGTCGAGGATCGGCTTCAGCGTCTGCAAGCCCCTTTTCAAATGGTTAATTCGGAACAGGTAAGAGCCGAACAGGTTCTGCTCGCATGCCCGACAGTCCGCCATGCCGTCTCGCGGCGCGGCCCGCCACAGCTTGTAGGCTTCCCTCGCTTTCTCCACCATCCCCTGGGACAGCATAAAATTAACCTGCTGCTGGTAATAAGGCCGGAGGCTGTAGCCGTACTGCAGGCATTTTTG
This sequence comes from Paenibacillus soyae, assembly GCF_024623455.1. Classification (GTDB taxonomy): domain Bacteria; phylum Bacillota; class Bacilli; order Paenibacillales; family Paenibacillaceae; genus Pristimantibacillus; species Pristimantibacillus soyae. Next base: position 116,752 of record NZ_JANIPJ010000014.1, read on the forward strand.
CCTAAAATCCTCGAATACCCGGCCGATGACCTCCAGACTGAACTCCGGCATCCGCCAAATCTCGTTCAAAACCCATTTGTAGTGCCACATCAGACTGTGCTGGGAGAAATCGCCGGGCGAACGCTCGAACCTGGAGAGGCACCAAGCGAAAGCAACAAGCAATCTCTCCCTCGCTCCCGCTTCGACCGCGGCGGACATATACTGGATGCGGACTTGATAGGCATCCTCCTCCGTCAGCCAGCGATCCGCGATGCCGATCATCTCCTCCAGCACGAGCAGCTTCTGTCTTGCGTCGGACATCCCCCAGCTGCTTCGCCTCAGCTCGTCGAATCGCTGCTTCATGACCTAACCTCCGGTGCATCGAACCCCATATTCATAAAGCGCAGCAGAGAACGGTTCATCATCTCCAGCTCCTTGGCGCCGAGCACGTGATTGCCGAGCAGAAGCGCCTGCGTATAAAACAATTCGATGCTCGCTTTCTTCAGCTCCGCATCGCCCGATTCGATCGCCTTCCGAACCAGAGGGTTGTTGTAGTTATAGCACAGCCTGGCATGGGGCTTCTCGTACATGTCGTCCCGAATCGTCCTGACGACCTCCGCGAACAAGGCGTTCGCTTCGCGCTCGCTCTCCTCGGCCATCCGGAAGAAGTGCATATCCTGATTCGTGTTGTATAGAACGGGGATATCGGCAGGCTCGAACCACCGAATAAGCGAACGGCAATCGTATCCGCCAAGCAGCTCGTCCGACAAATCCAGGAACGGTCTCGCTTCCCTCTGCTCGACGACGCTCAGCTCCTCGAACCGGCTCGCGAATTCCAGGCTGTTCAGAACCTGAACCGTAACCTGCTCCAGGACGGACGGCAGATTCCGCATAAGATCGAGATCGTGAACGTACCCGCCGTTGACTACCATTAGGTTCTGCGCTTTCGCCACTCGGGCCACCTGCCTGAACTCGTCCAGCGTAGCCGCGACCAGGATGGACGAATGCTCGCGGACGATATCCGCCAGCTTCATCTCGCCGTAAGAGGTTTCGAACCGGAAGTGACGGATGAAGAGCGCGTACAGCTCGTCATCCTCTACCGCCATCGTCTTCAGCGAAGCGTAATGGATCATGACGATCCTCTCGAACAATTCCGCATTGCTGTCCGCCAGCTCGATGAGGTACCTCTTGATACATTCCCCGAGCTCGTCGCGAACGGTATAGAACAGCTCGTTTTCCTGGAACGCTTCGCGGGAGGCCGTTGGGCGCAAGCTATCCGTGTTGATGATCGCGTTCACGAAGAACGCCCAAGGGGGCAGGATGTTCGTCATTTTGTCGGATAACAGCATGTTCTTGAGATAGACGCGATGCCGTTTCTCATCCTGCAGGCTTACGCCGTATGGAAGCACGTACGCGATGCCGCGCGCCCCTCCGAGCCGGGATTCAAGCGGGATAATATCGAGTGGCTTGGTGTAGACGGCTTCCTCTACGAATGCCATCGCCTCCTCCCCGGACATTCGCCAAGGCGGCGTCGGCACGGTCATGGTCTGCTCGTAGCCGTCTTCGATCAAGAGTATGGGAATCGGCAAATATTGTCCGTACTTCTCGATCAGTCCGCTTAAACGGTAATACTCGAAATACTCCTCGTAATCGGCCTTCGCCTTCAGGTAAACCGTTGTCCCGACGGATACCTCTCGCTCCAGCTTCTTGATCGTATAAGTGCCGTCGGGCTTGCCGCGCCATTCCAACGCTTGTCCGTCCTTCGCCGAACGGGTAACCAGCGCAATTTCCTCGCTCACGACGAAGCAGGCAAGCAGCCCGACGCCGAACTGGCCGATATAATCATCCGCGGCATCCTGCTCCTCCCGCTTGGTCGAGCTTCCGATTCTGGCCAGAAATTGCTCGATCTCCTCTTCCGTCAAGCCGGAGCCGTTGTCGGTAATCGATATGGAATGCGACGAGAACACTTCGACTTTCACTTCCCCATCGAAGGCCTGCCCCAGCCTTTTTCGTGCCGTAATCGCGTCTACACCGTTCTGCAGCAGCTCCCGTACGAAGACGCCGGGATCGGAATAGAGGTGATTCGATAACAAATCAATAATGCCCTTCAGATTGACCTGGAAATTGAATGGTTGCATAGTCGACCTCCTGCAGCTTGTTTCGCGAAGACTCTCTTGAATGGATTGTACTCATTTTCCATTCCATACAAATTTAACTGTATCATGTCTGTTCAAGCGTGCATAGAACCTGCTTCCCCCTCATTCGGAATGACGCTGCCAAAAAAAAAGAGCCTGCCCCGCAAATGCGGAGCAAGCTCTTCCAGTTGTTACGACTCAGCGGCTCGTCGGCTTAGCGGTTCAGCCTTCGATAACGACGTACAGCCAGCGGAAAGAAAATGGCCAGCAGCACGATCGGCCAAGCTACCGCTAGCAGCATGGCACTTTGCGAAATCCACGTATCGCCCTGGGCACCCGGGTTCATGAACAGCTCTCTCGTTGCGGTGGCCGTCGACGATAGCGGGTTGAAGGATGCGATCGCTCCGAGCCATGCCGGCATCGTCGACGTATCCACGAACACGTTCGAGAGGAAGCCGATCGGCCATACCAGAATTTGAAGCGCGGATACGGCTTGCGCGTTGCGGGCGCTTAATCCGATGAAGATGCCCACCCACAGCAAAGCGAATCGAAGCAGCAGAAGCAGACCCACCGCTAGCAGCGCATGCTCCCATGCTCCGTTCCACCTCCAGCCCAGCAGGAGCCCCGTTACCATCAACACGGCTAGCGCCAGCACGGAATTCAGCATATCCACCATGCAGCGCCCAAGAACGACGGAGGATGCATGGATCGGCAGTGAACGGAAGCGGTCCGTCACGCCTTTGGACGCGTCGGTCGTAATCGCCAGCACCGTGCTCTCCACGCCGAAGAACATGGTCATCGCGAACATGCCCGGCATCAAAAAATCGAAATAAGAGCCCCCGCCCGGCACGGACATCGCGCCGCCGAATAGAAAGCCGAACATGAGCACCATGAGAACGGGGAACAACAATCCGATTATAATCCCCCATGGGTTGCCGATCCAATGCAGCAGCTCCCGCTTGGTCAGCACCCATACGTCTACGAGCGCGAATCGGAAACGAGAAGCTCTTGGGGGAGTAGCGGTTAGCCCTTTAGCTTGCGTTGTCATGCTTGCGTAGCCTCCTTCGTGTCGCGATAATCCGACCGGGTCGTGTAATGGATGAATACTTCATCTAATGTAGGACGGCGAAGCACCATATCCAGCGGCTCCAGGCCGGAGGCCGCGAACGCGGACGCCGCCCGCAGCAGCGAGCCCGTGCGGTCGCTGACGGGCACGCTTATTCGGTTGTTCGCCTCGTCGACGGAGAACCCTCCGTCGCCAAGTTCGCGCAGGATCGCCGCCGCGCTGGAAGCATCCTCTTGTGTTAACAGCGTAATGTCGAGCCTGTCTCCGCCGAATGAAGATTTCAGGCTGTCGGGCGTCCCTTCTTGAATGATCCGCCCGTCCTTCAGAATCGAGATGCGGTCCGCCAGCTGGTCCGCTTCCTCCAAGTATTGCGTCGTCAGAAGCACGGTCGTGCCTGCTTCCTTCAATGATTGAATGGCTTGCCAGACCTCCTGCCGCGCCAGAGGATCAAGCCCCGTCGTCGGTTCGTCCACGAACAGCACCTCCGGAGACACGATCAAGCTTGCCGCAAGGTCAAGGCGCCGCCTCATCCCGCCCGAATACTTCGCGACCTGCTGGCTCCCCGCTTCGGTTAATCCGAATTGGCCCAGCAGCTGCTCCGCGCGAAGCCTAGCTTGCTTAAGCGGCAGCCGGTACAGCCTCCCGAACATTTCGAGATTTTGCCAGCCTGTCAGCTGTTCGTCCACCGCTGCATACTGCCCAACCAGCCCGATCCGTTCACGCACGCGATGTCCCTCCGCGGTTACGTCATAACCCGCCACGCTGGCCTCCCCTTCATCCAGCCTGAGCAAAGTCGAAAAGATCTTCACCGCCGTCGTCTTCCCCGCTCCGTTCGGTCCAAGCAGCCCGTGAATCGTGCCTCTCGGAACCTCCATCGTCAGGCCGTTCAGTCCAGGCCCATCCGTGGATTTGCCGTAGTTCTTTTTCACCCGGTACGCTCGAATCGCGAAATCGCTCGCACTCATTCCGCTTCGTCCTCCTTTACGTTAGACACCTTTCGTTGCACGCGGCGATCCGCCTTTTGAGCGGCAATAGCCATTTCGTACAATGTATCGTACAGTGTACCATTTGGGTAAAAACGTGTCAATCTTCGAAATTCGCGTTGCGAATCCACTTTCGTCTCGCGCCGCCTAATATGATAGAATAAGGACACTACTTATTCGGATTGGAGCTTACCTTTATCATGAGCAATTCCAAATCAGGCAACGATTACGCCCGTACCCTTGGTCTCTTGTGGGGATCCCACAACGCGCCCGGGCGGCGCGGCCTTACCATACAGAAGATCGTCGACGCCGGAATCGAACTGGCCGACGCGCACGGCATCGAGCAATTGTCCATGCGAAAGGTCGCAGAACGACTGGAAGTCGGCGCCATGACGCTCTATACTTATGTGCCGGGTAAGTCCGAGCTGCTGGACCTGATGCTGAACGCCACGCAAGCGGGCCTCTACCCCTCCGAGGACATCCGGGCCGCGTGCGGCGGAGACTGGAAGGAAGCGATCCGCTATATCGCGAAGACGAACTGGGACATGTACATGAAGCATCCATGGATTACGGAGCTGTCCGGGAGAAGGCCGGTGCTCGGCCCTCATATTGTGCTGAAATACGAGCTCGAGCTGCGCGCGCTGGACGGCATCGGGCTTACCGATATCGAGATGGATTCCACCCTCTCGCTGATTCTCATGCATGTCGAAAGCTGTGCCCGGATGCTGAAAAGCATGAAGGTGACAGCCGACTCGTCGGGCATAGACGATAACGAGTGGTGGCTGGAGTTTTCGCCGGCCCTTGATAAATTAACCGACTGGAGCCGCTTTCCCGTCTCCTCCCGCGTTGGCGAAGCGTCCAGCATCTTCTACCAAAGCTACTTCGGACCGGAGCATGCTTATCAGTTTGGTCTGGAGAGAATCATCGCGGGGACTGCCGCTTTGATGGAGCGCTGAATGAGACGATTGTCATGGATAACGATGCTATCCAAACCAAAAGGCCTGATCTCCTCTCTGATGGGGAATCAGGCCTTCCTTTATACTTAACTGACGATATCGTTAATAACATAAATATTTAATGATAGACAATAGCGGAACTTGTCTGATACTATCGAACTATTATTTATCACATTTTTTGTAAGGAGGTTCGCGATAGTGAGATCAAAAAAATGGATGGGCGCGGCGCTGGTTGCCTTATTGCTCGCATCCGGAGCCGCCCTTCCCGTACCGGGCGTCGAAGCCAAAACGTCGGCGGATTTCACCGACTTGAAGGATCTCGACGAGGCGACGAAAGCCAAGTTCGATGCCCTTATCTCCGCCGGTATATTCGACGGAGTAAGCGAAGGCGAGTTTGGGTTGGAAGAAGAAATGAATCGCGCCCAATTCGCCAAAGTAGCTGCTCTCATTTTCAACCTGAAAGTCGATCAGAACGTCAAAACTTCCAGTTTCTCCGACGTCAAATCGGATGACGCTGCGAACGGTTATGCTCTGCCTTACATTGAGGCTATCAAAAAGGCGGGCATTACGGACGGAATGGGCGACGGCAAATTCAACCCTGCCGGCGACGTCTCGAAAGAGCAGCTCGCCGCCTTCCTCGTGAAAGGTCTCGGGATGAAGAATGAAGCCGAGAAAACACCGGGCGTAAAAGATGAGACCGTTTCGGATTGGGCAAAAAACTACGTTGCATTGGCAATCGAGAAAAAATTGATGGCAAACGGCGAGGACGGAACCTTCGGCGGTCAAGAAACAGCCACAAGGGAACTGCTTGTCATAGGCTCCTATGAAGCGAAAGAAACGTACGAGGAGATCAAAGCGGCGGAATCGCCTACCCCGACTCCTACACCAACACCTACTCCGACGCCGATTTATGTGCCGCCGGTGTCTACTGTTCCGACAATTACAGGCGATGTGATTGATAAAGGCGATGTTGCGGGCTCGACGATCATTACGTACACGCCTTCGCCAAACAATCACCTTCTGTACGTCGTGCAAGACACGGCATTCGTTACTCCTTATGTCAATACTTACTCCCCTAGTAATGCACAGCCTTATAACGAGGAAGGCTACCTTACTGGACTGGTTGTTGGTCAACATATTGGTCTGTATGAGGTGAGCAGTTCCAACATAATCGTGAAGTTCGTGGATGTTACGGTAACGGACTCGGATATTGCATCTTCTGAGGTAGAGCCGGAGCTGCCAGCGGAAGAACCAGAACAACCTGGGGGATCGGACGATCCTGAGGGATCAGACGTACCCGAGGGGTCAGACGTACCTGAGGGATCAGACGAATCTCAGGGGTCAGACGAACCTGAGGTGCAACCATAACAGCAAAATGAAATTATAAAAACCAACGGTCATGAAGCACATGCCGCTTTGATACGAAATCGTATCGAAGCGGCTTTTCTATTTTTCGAGGAAATGAGGGTGGGAGTGTGTTCGAAAAAGAATACGAATTGTGGATGCAGAAGCAAATCGATCAGGAGAAAAACCATCGCAGACGAGAATTGCTACAAAAGGGTCTTAGTCACAGTTCCATGGAGCTGCTCCGATTGATCTGGTATCCGGTTGTCGGTCATTTCGATCATTTATATCCGGAATGGGAAGTGCGAGATTTTCATAACAATTACCGCTACCTCGACTTTGCCTTCTTAAGGGGCGGCGCTAAAGGAAATATCGAAATTCAAGATTATCGGTCTCACGCCAGAGATCTGGATACGCGACGCTTTAAAGACTTGTGTCTCCGGCAAAGTTTGTTATCGCTCGATGATCGGGTCTATTTACCGATCGCCTATCTATCGATACGCGATGAACCGGAATTTTGCAAGCAGTTGATATTATCGTTCATCGGGAAGTTTCTTTCGTTCGACGTGGATGGCGGGCTCACTAGTATGGAAGCGGAGACGGTGCGATTGGCGCGGCGGCTGCTCCGGCCTTTTACCCCGAATGAACTGGCGGCACATCTGCGGATTACGGATCGGTATGCTCGAACCATTCTGCATGGTTTGGTTGAAAGGCAGCAATTAATAGTCATTGGCGGCAATAGGAGATTTCGGACGTATCAGTTAAATCTGGGTAACCAGCTCAAGAGTTCGGGAGAATAGGATTGAAGCTTGCTTAACGGAACTGAGAGACGTTATTCATCGGAAAATTAGGCTTTTGGGGGAGCTAACGGAACTGTGCGCCTTTATTACCCTTGATTTGATTAGATTCACCCTCGAAACAGGCAAATAACGGCGCTCCGTTCCGTTAGCGTTGAAAAATGGCGAATATATTTGAAATAAGGCCTCTCAGTTCCGTTGCCAACTCAACTTAAGCTTTCAGAGCCCTACTGTCACAGCCATCTGCGAAGTCCGTCCGTTTGTTGTCTGAAACGGCAGCGTATTGACCTTGGGCATCGTAAGGTTACAGTACCGCGTAGAGGCTTAGCTTAAGCGGTAGGGATATCTGCGCAAAATATAAAAAAATACAGCCGCCTCATTGAGCGGCTGTACCAGACCTTTTCAATGGCCTCCCTCTCCGGGGGCAGGCCCGTCTTGTCTATATCGGCTACGGAGTTGGCGCTGTTTCTGCAGGCGTGCTCTCCGAAGTCTCGCCTCCCGCAGGCTCAGCTTCCGCGGGAACTGTTTCCGTTGCTGCTTCCTCCGTTGGTGCCGTCTCCTCAGGCGCCGTCTCCGTTGCGGCTCCCTCCTCTGGAGCCGTTTCCGTCGTCTCGGGCTCGGTCGGCACCGTCTCGTCGACGATCACGACGCTTTGCGAATCTCCTTCGTACTGCACCTCTGCGCCGAGGGCCTCGCTGATGAAACGAATCGGCACCATCGTGTTGCCCTTCATGATTTGGGCCGGAACCGCCAGAATGACTTCCTCTCCGTTCACTATGGCTTTCGCCTCATCGACAAACAGCTTAATCTCGATTCCATCACGCACGACGGTTACCGAGCGCTCGTCGGCGTTCCACGTTACTTCCGCATGGAGAGCCTCGGAAACCGCGCGGAACGGAATGAGCGTTGTGCCGCCTTTGATAACCGGCGGAATCGGGAAGTCCGGCATCTCGCCGTTGACGTAGGCTTTCACGCCATCGTAGCCTTCCTGCTCCAAGAGTCCGGACAGCTGCTTGTAGCGCGCAAGGTTTCTGAGGTCGCGTTTTACGGCTTCCTTCTGTGCGGCAATCGCTTCTGCAAGCTCTCCCGCTTCCTCATAATATTTCGCGAGCGATTCGTACAGCTCGTCCGCCGCTTGCTCTTCCTCTCCCTTTAACGCCTTAATTTGCTGCTTCAGCTCATCCGCGAGAGCCTTCAGCTCTTCCTTCTTATCTTTATATTGCTCAAGAATCGCTTTGCGCTCTTCTTTGATTTGTTCCTTCAAAGCCTTGCGAGATTCTTCCTCGGATTCGCTATCTTGCTCCAAGGCTTCTTTCGCCAGCTCGAACTCCTCTTCCAGCTGTTGTTTTTGGGCTTCATACTCTTCCTCGGTCAACTCGCCTTTTCGGGCTTCCAGCTCGCCGAGCTTCTGCTCGAAGTCTTGCTGAAGAGCTTCTTCTTTTTGAGCGAAATCTTCCTCCAAGGAAACCGTCGATTCTTCGTTATCGGATTTGCCCTTGCCCTTGCCTTTTTCACTGTCCTCAGCCTTGTTGCCTTGGTGGGCCGGCTTGTCCTTCCAGTCGGGTCCCTTCGCGCTTGCGGAAGGCGACATCGCCAGGGTCAAGGATACCAGCAGAGCGGTGGATACGGCTAAAGCGCTTTTCTTCTTCTTCATTGGGGTACACTCCTTAATAGAAATAGTGAATGCACCAATAGGAACACTATTGGCAACCCAGCCACCATAGGAGAGCTTCTCCCTTAGGTCTGCAGCTTTGCGTCCCCATGTTTCCATAGGTTTGCCTTTATCGTTAGCATCTTCGTACATTGTAATTTCTCATAGCATAAATGGCATGGGCATAAAGTCCCGTTTGTATTAGTTATATAGCCAAAATAGCATGGTAATTGCAGGGAGGCAGGCCATTCTCCCCATTCCCTGCAGCCGCATAAAAAAACCATTCCTGCTTCCGCAGAAATGGCTCGAGACTCTCTCAACATTTATTTAGCCTGTACGGGAACTTGCTTGGGCTCTCTAATTCTTCGACGCAAAGGCAAGTTCAGCAAGAGAAGCCCCGCTACGAACAGGAGCGACCCGCCAATCAGATAAATCGTAATCGGCTCCTCGAAAAACAGGTAGGACCACAGGATCGCGAACAAGACGGTACAATTGCCGACGATGGCGACGGCGGCGAACGGCACCCGCTTGATCGCTTCCGCGAACCAGAAGAAGCTGAGGCCCGTAATAACGCCGAGCAGCACCAGAGCCCCTATAGCCGAAAGCGTTACCGGACCGGCCAGTCCCTCGAATTGAAACGGAATCGGTGCCGTTACGACCAAGGTGCTAACGACAAAAACGGATAAATTCATATTGCCGTTATCCATCGTCTTCAGCAGCATCCGCTGGCTCAAGACGTGCGTCGCCGCTCCGATTCCGGCAAGCGTGAACAGCAGCGTCGTTATTCCGCCGCTCTTCATGAGCTCGCCGATCGGCTCTCCGTTCCATCCGACCACAATCACTCCCGCTAGGCAGAACGCCGCGGCGATCCAGCCGCGCATCGGAATCTTCTCTTTGAATAGCAGCATAGCTGCCAGCAGCAACACGACCGTCTGAACGGGCTGCACGAGAATATTGCCATAGGAGTAGCCAATCTGTATGGCGATATTCTCGAATATATAATTCAACGCTTTCCCGATCGCTCCGATCCAAATCCACTTCAGGCCGACTCGGAGATCCACTTTGCCGTCCCGAATGAAAAGGAATATCCCTAGAAAGAGCACTCCAAAAAAGAAGCGCGCGAACGAAATAACCGAGCTGTCCACCATCGTCGACGCCGTCTTGACGAGCACCCCGACGAAGCTCCAGGCCAGCGTTGCGAGCAGAAGCAATACATATCCCAAAACGGTCTAGCTTCTTCCCTTGGCAAGCTGTTCACGCCATCTGTACTTCGGCTCCCAGCCGAGCAGCCTCATCGCCTTCGAGCTGTCCAGCAACGCCTCATTCCCTTCAAGCGGCGCGCGGAAATCCGTTACTTCCGGATATCGCGCGGCCATCAGCTCGCGGCTTGGCATATCCATGCTCGTCTCGTTCGAGCCCAAATTAAGTGCGACGGAACCGAGCCCCTCCGCCTCGATCGCGAGACGGCACGCCTCTGCGGCATCGCGCGTATCGATGTAGCTCCACAGGATCCGCTCGCGTTCCTCCGGCTTATGAATCCACGACGGGAACCGCTCGTACCAGTCCGGCGGAATGACGTTGCCGAGGCGAAGCGACACGACCTGAATCCCCGATCTTCGGTGGAACATATCCGAGGTCTGTTCGTTCACGATTTTCGACAAGCCATAGCTGTCTTGAGGCAACTGCGGATGCTCCTCGTCCATCGGCACGTATTGCGGGCCAAACGGATGAACGGCAAAACAAATGCCGTAGGAAGACTCGCTGGACGCGAGGACCGCTTTCCGGATGCCCAGCCCTGAAGCCGCTTCCAATACATTGTACGTTGACATGACGTTGTTGCGGAATGTCACCTCCGGCGGCACCATGCCCGCTCTCGGAATGGCCGCCATATGCACGACCGCGTCAGCCCCGGCAAGCGCCCCGTATGTCTGTCCCAAATCCTCAAGATCGACAATCAGCGTAGGGCATAGCTGCTCCTCCGGCTGACGCGTATCGACGTTCAGCACCTCGTAGCCGTGCTCTACCAAATGTTTAACGACCCAGCGTCCGAGCATGCCGCTGCCGCCAGTAACGACTACCTTTTTTATTTGATCTGCCATTGATGATCTCTCCCTTCGTTCTTTTAGCTTAGCAGACTTTGTTTATCCGGTAAACTATGTTTTATATGGTAACATACGCGCGCAGAGACTGTAGGAGCGCCATATGCCTGTCAAAGCCCCCGTCTCTTCTCTGAGACGGGGGCTTTGTTCATTCCATCATTATTCGTAAGCTTGCGGCAAGCCGGATCCCGTTTCTCCACCAATGGATTCGAATGACCCTGGCAAGCCAAGACCGGATTCCTCGTCAACGGACTCGTATTCTTCCGGCAATCCCGAGCCATCTTCTTCGATCAAGGGCTTCTCCTGGACGGAGACGCCTTTGAGTTTGTTCGGCTGTGCCACGGAGTTGCTTACCGTGAACGTCTTATAGGCGGTCGCCGCTTGCACGTCGTAAGACGTCATGTATTCGCTGTTCTGAAGGTCATACACGGTGATCCCGGTAACGTCCGCCCCCGTCCAGCTCACGACCGTTCCCGAATCTACGGGAGTGGTAATCCACAGCGCGTTGCCAACGTTGTTAACCGTTACCTCGGCCCCTTTTTCCTCGATGAAATATGTCTTATTGGCATACATTTGAATCGACGTTTTTTCGCCATTTTTTAAGGTAAGAGTTATGGTAGACGCCTGGCCCGTCAGTGGAATGGAATATACCGTAGCGGTAATGCCTTCAGGGGAAGCAATCGGCGTCGTCTTCCCGATAGTGTTCGATGCTGCTCCCGTACGGTTCTTATAGACGACCCTGAGATCGGCAACCGGATTCTCGTTCCCATAGATGAGAAGCTGCTTCACCATCAGACGATTTCTTGGATCAATGACCAGCGGGGTGTGCTCGACGCCTCCAACGCCGTAGACGACCGTGTTTTTCGTACCGACCGGGAAGTTTGGCCTGCCCTGGCTGCTCAGCACGGGAACGGTGCCATCCCCGCTAATATACTCGGGGAATACGACGCTGCCGTTGTTCGCCAGCTCCGACACATCGTTTACAGGCTTCATATATCTGTAGCTGCCCACGGTGGGCTCGCCTTCGCCCGAAATAATGTACAGCGGAATGTTGGTTTGAGCCAGATCATACATCGTCGCGTGCTTTTTCCATGCTTGATCCATCAAATCTTCGCGGAAGTCCAAATAGTCCCAATTTCTTCCATCATTCACGTTGGATAAGAAATCGACCATCTTGAAATAATCGTCAATCACAACGGGATAGTGATCGTTCCTTGTCTCGCTCATCTTCTGATAATAAGTGAGTACGGGACCATGAAGATGATGGTAGCTTGGAGACGGGATTAAGCCGTATGCCGTTGGCGAGTGCATGGCAAGCTCGCGGCCCAAGTCATTGGCAAGAATCGGAATATCCAAGTCGAAGCCGTCAATCCAAGCCTTCAATGCTTTCGGCGCCCCGAGCCAAGGCGTTCCGAGTGCCACCCATTTGCCAACCTTGCTCGCGTAATTCGAATCCTGTACGGCCTCTTTGATGATGAGTCCTCCGTTGCTGTGCGAGATCAGCATCACTTTGCTGGAGCCGCTTCTCTCGATCGCCAGATCCGTTCTTCTCTTCAGCGCTTCGGTATGTTCCGTATTATCACGAATGAAGTAATAAGGAAGTCCGAACAACGTTTGGCCTGCGACATAGCCTTCGGCTTTCAAATCGGCGATCATATCCTGGAAGTAGATATCTTGGCCTGCCATAGGCGACTCCGGCGCAACGTCGGTAATATCCCACAGTCCCGCGTCCTTGTCTTTGAAATGAATGCCGATATACTCTTCCTTTTCTCCAAAAAAGTTTTGGAGCATCAGTTCGGCCGTATAAGACACGTTAAAGTTCATCCATACGTTCTTAACTTTCCCGTCGTCGGTGTCCCGGCCGTACAAAGCCGTCCCCCCGAAGCCCGGCACGATAATGATCGGGACGTCGCCGTTCTTCTTCAGCGTAAGCTGATAAGGCTGTTCCGCATTGTAGGAGTTATTCTGCGTGTATACCCCGATATAGTAGATGGCGTTTTTCGGCACGATAACCGAGAAGCTTTCGTTTTGGTTAGCGGCTTTCTCGGAGCTTGCCACGACAACGCCCGCTTGGTTAAGAACCTTCACATCATAGTTCGATCCCGCAGGAATGTTCGTCAAGTCGATTTGCAAATCGTAAGGCAGATTCGTGTTCACGATTTTGTAGTAATCCATGTCGGTTCCGGCATGGATTGTGCCGACGAAGGTTCTCGGAGTGCCTGTCGCAGACACGCTGGCTTCCGTCGCTCTATCCGTCGTGTCGTTATTCTCGTATGCATCCGCGGCCACCGCTTTGTAGAATGCTTTCAAGCGGTAGATAGCCTGCGCGCCCGTCTGCGAACCGGAAGCCGGATACACCAAAGCATAGATTTCGTTGCTGTTCACCGGAACGTCCAGGACGTAATCGGCCTGATTGCCCGGGACTCTCGATTCCTTATACAAGGTCTTGTTCGCGTCGTAAACAACCAAATTATAATCGCGGTCCGCTGGTCCTTCCAGAGCGAAGTGAACCTTGCCCGCTCCGTTCGTCTTGAACTTGTAATAGTCCCTATCGGTCGAGGAGGAAAGCGCACCGAGCTTATCGACTCCGTCCTTCAGCAGATTCGCCGTTTCGAAGGAATCGTTGCTTTCTGTTTCATTCTCGGACAAGCCGGAGCTTCCCAGATACATCGTGACTTCGTACGGATTCGGGCTAACCGAGCCGATGGCGGTCGAATATACCTTCAGGTAGAACGGCTGGCCCTTCTTCCCGAATACGTCGGCGACTTGGGGTTTGCCATTAACAAGCTTAGCCGTGCCCACTTCCTGCATCGATTCGTCGTACAGCTTCATGGCGTAACCCGCAAGCGGCATCTTGTTCATGTCGATGGTGAAGTATCCCGTCTTATAAGGAGACAACAAATACCAATCGACGTCCTGCTGATTGTGCAGCGTGGCATTCACATAAGCGCCGTTCGTCTGTCCAAGCTTCGTTGACGTATACGTTTCTTTCGTATTGTTCGGCTCGTAGACGTCCCCGTCCAGCTGCGCGACCTCGAACTCGTAGGAGTCATGAGGCTCGTAATCGCCGCCCGACGCAAACACTTTGACGTAGAATAGCTCGCCTTGATTTCCATAGTGCAGCGGAAGCTGCTTCGGCTCGTGCTCTTCGAAGTACTCCGTCGAATAGAGAGGATCTCCGTCCGCTTCGTATAAAGCAATATGATAGTTTTCCGACGGCCGGTATAGAAGCTGCGCCTGGAAGTTACCGGATTGCGCTAATCGGACGGCATACCAATCCTCGTCGTTCGAGGCATGGATCGTCCCTTCGGCGACATCCGACCGCGTCTGGCCAAGGTTCGTCACGGAAGCCGTCTGCAGGTTATTGTTCCACTCGTGGAAGTCCCCCGACAAAGCGTCATAGCTGGATGTAAAGATGCGCTCGAGCTGGTAGGTGTCGTTCAGGTCGAAGCCATTCGAAGAATACACCTGCACGTAGAAGGTTTGGCCCGCGCTGCCGTGCACGTTGTGCATGATTTTTCCAGGGCGGTTCTCCGTCGAGGCGATAAGGACGCCCTCTGCGTTGTACAGTTTAAAATCGTATTCGCGGCCTTCGGGAATGTTGTGAAGATTCAGCTTGAAATACCCCGTCTCGGCGGCCTCGAACCGGTACCAATCTTGATCATCCGCGGATCCGATGACGCCTTCCAGCTTGCCGGACGACGACGCCCCAAGCGTGGTAGCCGCTGCCGACTCCCTCGTGTTATTCGGTTCGAAAGCATCTACGGGAGCCGCTTGCGCCTGGAACCCGACCTGCATTCGATAATGGAAGCCGCTGCCGATCATGCCCTCGCGCACTGATACCCGGACGAAGTATTGCCGGCCCTGCTCCAGGCGGACATTGTGGATTTCGTACAAGTGGTTCGGATTGTCGTCGTCGATCTCGTTGCCGTACTCGTCGAAAATATCCATTTGAAGCAGATTCGCCGTAGCCGTTTCTTGGAGCACCACGCTCAAATAGCCGGTTTTCGTCACCTGGAACGGGTAATAATCGACCAAGTCTTCCATGAAGCCCTTCCCGCTTACCGCTCCGGTGAAGACGAAATTCTCTCCCCCCGCGAGCGAATAACGTTCATTATCCTCCGGCGTGTTGTTCGGCTCCTGCTCGGAGTAGGAGAGCGCGAGCGACGGCAGCGCGTATGTCGAGGCGTCAGCGCCCGGCAAGGCGGATTGAACCACCAGGGACGTGCTCAGCAACAATGCGGATAAAACTCGTTTCATAATAGCCTCCTTCATGGTATCAAGCTTACCTTCGGCAGCGCCCGGGACGATCGCCCCCGTCGGCACTACCGATCACAAATCGAAGTATAACGCTCCTCCTTCGGGGTTGGGGAGGATGAATTTTTTTCACCACGGGGGTGAAATTTTCTCACCCTCCCGCCGCTTTACTTGGTTAATCCGGCGCTGCGCGGCGAATTGTCGGCATGCTGCGCCTGCTGGGAGCGCGGCGTCATTCGGCCGGTCCAGATGCAGAAGCCCAAGCCCGCGTAAGCGAGTCCCCAGAACAATGCGAAGTACACATTGTCTTCCACCGGAAGGAACATGCTGACCAGATTCAGGACGAACAGAACGGCTACCCAGCGCGGGAACACTTTGGCTCGGAACGTCAGAATGGCGAACAGCAACGTGCAAAGCGTCGTGCCGATCATCCCTCCCATCTGGGCAATCGCCACCATCGCGCCTTCCGGTCTCGGAGCGGACGGCTCCAGGATGAACAGCGTAAACAGCAGCGCAGACGTCAAGATGTTGCCGACCGACATCCCGAGCACGCTAATAAAACCAAGCAAGCCGGTTTCCTTCGACTGCGCCAGAAAGCCGGCAATCGAGCCGATCGCCATCAGAATGCAGGCCGCATAGCCGAAGGACAATTCCGGCACGCTGTCCGTTCCCCAGACGATCGCCGTCGGCGTCATGCCGATTCTCGCGATTCCCGCCAGCAGGCAGATCATGCCCAGCCATTTCAAAACTCGTAAATCCTTCATTTTCATTCACCTCATCGATAGTGTGTTTTCATGTCTCTATCCTACATCCGCGGGAACGTGGGACGGCAGGGCATGAATTTCCCCACTTTTCGGGAAATCGGCATTCCCGATTTCGGGAAGCTCGGGAACAAGGTTTCATTTTTTCTCAACCTTCTCATATCCAAAACTTTCTATCGCCGCTATAATTAGAGCCATGAGAAAAATTAGAATCTATCAAATCCTTATCGGATTGTTCTTTATCGTGACGGCGGCCATCTATGCAAGCTGCATTCCGATCTACTACGACAAGCTTGTCGCCCAGTGTATAACGGAAGGATGCGGCGTGTCGGTTCCCGCCTTGAACGTGGAGCCTGGCGGACCCACGGTAGCCGAGATCGCGCTCCTTCATGTCATCATCGACTGCTCGATTACGATCGTGTTCTATTCCGCCGCCCTCATCCTGCTATGGAAGAGCGCCCGCGAGCCGATCGGCCTGCTCGCCGCGCTGGCAATGATCGCCTTCGGCACTTCTTTCCCGTCGCTTGTCGCGGTAGGCTCGGAAGGTCTTCTCTTCTCGAAATACTGGTTTTTTGGAGTGGCGGGTGTTGGCTGGATTGCCATATCGCTGTTCTGCCTCCTGTTCCCGAACGGCAAGTTTGTGCCGACCTGGTCGAGGTATGCCATGATGCTTATTGCGATCGTGGATATTGCGCATATCTTTTTTGAAGGGAATTTATGGCGGACTCTGCACGTCCCTCAAATTATTCAGCTTATCTGGTATGCATCGACCACCCTGCTGCTGATCTATGCCCAGGTTCATCGATTCAGGAAGGTTTCCTCCCCCGAGCAGCGCCAGCAAACCAAATGGGTCGTATACGGCGTGACGGTCTGCTTCTTCGGGTTCGTGGTGATCAGCATGATGTTCGATCCGAACTTCTACAAGGGGAATGCCGTTTATTATCTCTATCTGAATGCCGCTCTCCACCTCAGCCTGTCGGCTCTTCCGATTACGCTGACGCTGGCCGTTCTAAGGCGGAGACTGTGGGACATCAATCCGCTCGTTAACCGGACGATCGTCTACGGCGCCCTGACGGTATGTATCGTGCTACTGTATACCGGCGTCGTGCTGTACCTCGGCAATTTGTTCGTCGACTGGAGCAATTATGTCGTCTCACTCATCGCGACGGCGCTCGTCGCCGTCGTGTTCGGGCCCCTCAAGGAGTGGCTTCAGAAATTGGTGAACCGGCTGATGAAAGGCCGCCATGACGATCCTTACGCCGTACTGCTAGAGCTGGGCAGCCAAATGATGCAGCCGCTTGCGCCCGATGCGATGCTGTCCGCGATCGCCCGGCAGGTGCAAGTCGCGCTTCGACTGCCTTACGCCAGCATCGCGATGGATATTGAAGGCCAAGAGACAAGGCTGGCCGAGGCCGGCGAGCGGAGAGACGAGTTGGAGCTGCATGCTTTTCCGATTGTCTATCAGGGCAAAACCATAGGCACTCTGTACGCCGCGGGACGTTCGGCGGGAGAAGTTTTTTCGTCGGAGGATCTGATTTTCCTCGAAGTGCTCCTTCAACAAGCGGCGCCGATCGTCAACAACGCGGATATGCTGCAAGGGATGCGGCGGCTGGCGGAGGATCTGCAGGAATCCCGTGAGAAGCTGGTCCTCGCCAGAGAGGAGGAGCGCCGGCGGATTCGGAACAACCTGCATGACGATCTTGCGCCCCGCCTCGCCGCACTAGCGCTGAATGTCGCCATCGCGCGCAAATTCGTCGACAAGGAACCCGCCGCGGCGGTGACCAAGCTTGATGAGCTTGGGCATGTCATTCGTTCGACCGTCCAAGACATCCGCTCCCTCGTTAATGATCTCCGGCCGCCTGCGCTCGACGAGCTCGGGCTGGTCGGCGCCATCCGCGCCCGCATGGACGAGATGGCGAAGCCCGCCACGACTGGCGCGGACGGTGCTGCGAGCAAAGGGCTTCATATGCGGATTGACGCTCCGCAGGAGCTGCCTTCGCTTCGCGCGGCCGTCGAGGTTGCGGTCTATCGGATCGTGACGGAATCGATGGTTAACGTCGTGAAGCATGCGGACGCAACCGACTGCCAAGTCACGTTGACCGTGACGGAGGACCGGAAGCTGCTCGTGGAAGTTACGGACAACGGCATAGGCGTAGGCACGGCAAAGCGTCCGGCATTGACGGGAATGACGGGCGGCATCGGGCTGATCTCCATGCGCGAGCGCGCCGCGGAGATCGGCGGAGAATGCGTCATTGAACGAATGAACACCGGCGGCACGCGAGTTCGCGCGATGCTCCCGCTGCAATAGAAGGAGGCTCGGACGGATGAGAATAATAATTGCCGAGGATCACCCGATGTTCCGGGGCGGCGTTCGAAGCCTGCTCGCCACGACGGATGATCTGGAGGTGATCGGGGAAGCGTCGGATGGCGAAGAAGCGGTAAGGCTGGCCGGCGAGCTTGAGCCCGACCTGATCCTGATGGATATCCGAATGCCGGGCATGAACGGAATCGAGGCGACCGAACGGATCAAGGAGCTGTATCCGTCGATCGAGGTGCTGATTCTAACCATGAATCAGGAAGATCAATCGGTGTTTACCGCTATGCGGGTCGGCGCCAAAGGCTATGTGCTGAAGGATGCGGACGAGGAGGAGTTGCTTCAGGCGATCCGAATGGTCGGAAGCGGCCGGGCCGTCTTCGGCACGGGAATCGCGGAGCGGATGATGCATTATTTTGCCTCGCAAGCCCCGCAGGCCGCGGCCGCTCTCCCCGAGGAAGAAGCGGCGGGACGGCGTGTCGGAGGACATGAGCTGCTGCGCGATCCGGCTTTCGCCGAGCTGACCCGCCGCGAAGCGGAAATCTTGGCGCGCATCGCAAGCGGCGACACGAATGCTCAGATCGCCGACCACCTCCACATCAGCGCCAAGACCGTCGCCAACAACGTGTCGAACATTCTGAGCAAGCTCCAGGTCATGACACGCCACGAGGCACGGAAGCTGGTAGAGCAATCGCGGCAACAGCAGTAATCGAAAAACAGCGGTAGAGATGGACGGTTATCGTCCTCCTCTGCCGCTGTTTCTTTTGGATTCCAAGGCTTGCTTATGTATCGCTTTGAACCCTGCAGGCCATCTGCTCGACTTCCATGGCGACTTGCGTATCGGGCTCGGAGAGACTCCGAACGGGCACCTCCATCTCCTCTTCCGGCCGGTCGAGGGGATAAATTCTGACAGTATCGTTGCTTTCGTTCACATGCTGAATATAAACGCGGGTTCCATTGTACTCCACGTTCGCCATAACTGGCGATTCCGCGATTTCCTGCGCTCTTTGGGTGTTCATCCCACATACCTCCTCTGTTTCTAATCATTTCATTTTGTGCGGAGGAGGGGATTTATATGCAGGACCTAGCTGAAAGCCGAAGTCCTCATGCGAGGACTCCGGCTTTCGTGGCGCTTGCACCAAGCTCTTCAACGAGGATTAGTCGTTGTTCTCCTGAATGAGCGAGAAATCGTCCGCGATAACAATCCCTTCTAATCCGTCAGCAGCGGTTTCAATCGTAACGATTGCTCCTACGGTATTATCTGGCGATTTCGCTAATAGATTGAATACCCGATAATTTCCTTCCGCGTTTTTCGGAATCGTTAGCCGGTTAAACTTTTTCGCGAAAATCTCCAGAATATCCCCGTCTTCATCAATGAATTGCAATCGGACAACAACGGTTGGATTTTCCGGCACATCAGTCCCGCCTCCGCCATCGGATAAAGCGCCGGATAACCGGTACGCTTTGTCATCCGTTAGTCCTCTGCGTATGGTTTGTCTCAATATGGTGCTTGTTCCTATCGAAGCAACGAAATTATCGGAATGCGCCTTCGCCCCGCTCGTGGCGACCGCCGTTCCCACCACGACCGTCCAAGGAGCAAGAACCCCTGATTCGAAGCCGCCGTTTTCAATCAACTCTGTTAATTTACCCGACATGTTCGTCCCCTCCCTTCTGCTAGTTTCTATATTAAATGTATCGCTAGCAGATTTTGATAGGGCTAATCCTACTACTATTAAAATTATGCTTTTGCTAGATTGCGAGAGTTCGATACGGATTACAAAATAAAAAAAGCAGCGCGGAGGTTATCTCCGCACTGCCTACGTATGATGAATATATTAGACCACGCCTTGTGCGATCATCGCGTCCGCGACGCGGACGAAGCCAGCAATGTTCGATCCGACAACCAGGTTGCCCGGATAGCCGTATTTGGCAGCTGCCGCTTCGCTGTTACGATAAATATCCCGCATGATCTCATGAAGCTTCGCGTCCACTTCCTCGAACGACCACGACAGACGCATGCTGTTCTGCGCCATCTCGAGCGACGACACCGCTACGCCGCCTGCATTAGCCGCCTTCGCTGGCCCGAACAACACATTGTTGTTCAAGAAAACATCGATCGCGGACAATGTGGAAGGCATGTTCGCGCCCTCGCCTACGGCAATAACGCCGTTGTCGACAAGCGTCTGCGCCGACTGTTCGTCGATCTCGTTCTGCGTTGCGCATGGCAGGGCGATCTCGCAAGGGATCGACCAGATGCCTTCGCAGCCCGGCGTATAAGTCGCATTCGGACGAGCTTTCACATACTCGCTGATCCGTTTGCGCTCCACTTCCTTCAGCTGCTTCACAAGAGCCAGATCAATGCCCTCCGGATCGTGAATGTAGCCGTTCGAATCGCTGCAGGCTACGATCTTCGCGCCAAACTGCTGGAGCTTCTCGATCGCGTAGATCGATACGTTGCCGGAGCCGGATACGACGGCCGTGCGTCCTTCCAGGCTCAGTCCTTTCGCTTGCATCATCTCGTTGACGAAATAGACGCAGCCGTAACCCGTCGCTTCCTTACGCGCAAGGCTTCCGCCGTATCCCAGGCCTTTGCCCGTAAGAACGCCCGCTTCATTGCCGCTTCTGATCCGCTTGAATTGTCCGAACATATAACCGATCTCGCGCGCGCCGACGCCGATGTCGCCAGCCGGCACATCGATATCAGGGCCGATGTAGCGGTAGAGCTCGGTCATGAAGCTTTGCGTGAAGCGCATGATTTCCTGCTCCGATTTACCCTTCGGATCGAAGTCGGAGCCGCCTTTGCCTCCACCAATCGGTTGGCCGGTGAGTGAGTTTTTGAAAATTTGCTCGAAGCCGAGGAATTTAATAATGCTTGCGTTAACGGAAGGATGGAATCGAAGACCGCCTTTGTAAGGCCCAAGAACGCTGTTGAACTGAACGCGGAAGCCGCGGTTGACTTGTGCCTTGCCGTTATCGTCAACCCATGGCACGCGGAAGGAGATGAGTCTTTCCGGCTCGGTAATTCTCTCGAGGATGCTGTGCTCGATGTAATGCGGGTTAGCCTCGAGCACCGGAATCAGCGAATCCAGTATCTCTTTGACTGCTTGGAAAAATTCCTTCTCGCCTTGGTTGCGGTGAATTACCGTTTCGTAAATGGACTGCACATATTCCCTTGCGGATTGCTGTTTAACCATTACATCGTTCACTCGGTGGACACTCCTTTGGCACGAAACGACGGGGATAAAGACTGAACTCTACTCATCGTTCGTTTATGAATAGGATTAGGGTTAACGCGAATTACTGTAGATTCTACAGTAATTCGCGGCGAAGCTCTTCAGGCGACTTAGGGGACAAATAAGAGAATGGGACGTCGAATACGGTTTTCGCGCCGCTGAGCCCCTCGATGCTCATCCGGTTAACCGCTCTTGCGTATGCGACCATAACGCTTGCCGTAAACTCGGGATTGCTCTCCAGCTTGAGGCCGAACTCGATGATTTGTTTCGTGCCCTCTCCCGTAATACCGCTGCGGATGACGAAGCCGCCATGAGGCATTCCCTGATGCTCGGCCTTCAGCTGATCTTCCGTGATGAAATGAACCGTTGTGTCGTAATCGGAGAAGTAGTTCGGCATCGAAACGATCGTCTGGCGGATGGCCTCTTGGTCGGCGCCCTCTTCGGCTACGACAAAGCACTCGCGAAGATGCTTCTCGCGCGTCGCCAGATCAGGAGTTTCGCCGGCGCGAATACGCTCGATGACCGATTGGACGGGAACGGTGTACTGCACGCCCGCCTTCACGCCAGGCACGCGGCGAATAGCGTCCGAGTGTCCTTGGCTGACGCCTTTGCCCCAGAACGTATAATCCGTCCCTTCCGGCAGGATGGCTTGTGCCAGCAAGCGGTTAAGCGAGAAGAGACCCGGATCCCAGCCGGTCGAGATAACGCTTAGTTTACCGCTTTGCTTCGCTAAAGCATTTACCTGATCGAAAAACTCCGGAATTTTCGCGTGCGTGTCGAAGCTGTCAACCGTGTTGAACATGCTTGCCATGAACGGCGTTTGTTCCGGAAGATCCGTCGCCGAACCGCCGCAGAGAATCATAACGTCGATTTTGCCTTTGTACTGCTCGGCCACCGAGATATGCTCGAACTTCACTTCGCCCGTCGCCAGCTGCTCCGGCTCTCTGCGGGTGAAAATCGCAACAAGCTCCATATCCGGATTTTGTTTAATCGCCTTTTCGACGCCTCTGCCGAGGTTACCGTAACCGACGATACCCACTTTAATTTTTTCCATTTTTTTCCTCCTAAAATCAAGGTAAACCACCTATTATCTGGAGCTCATCTCCGTCCTTCGAGATTTAGAGACAGAAGACAAGGGTTTAGCCAAAAATGTCTCAGACTCGCTGAATTCCAATCATAACATCGATTTATTTTAAATAATTCATCGCAATAATGCAAACAAATATTTATATAGTGCAAACAGAAGGTAACCTAACATCGTATTTTGTCAACCCCATTTTATTTTTCCGCTGGCAGACTTGCTGATTTCCATCTTCTTTTTTCATTCGCGCGAATGCTCTAGGCTAGTCACAGATGGATGTTTGATAACTTTTTTTATGTCGTGCTTTTCGCAATTTCGTCCGAATATATCACAATTATTAACTGTAATTCTTGATAACTACTTAAGTTAGGTATCGTTACATTTATATAAACTTTACGATTTATACGGAGTTTCTCTTGGCTCCAGTTGCCTGTAACCTAACACGGCATGTTCGTTTATAACCCCCTTCTCGGCTGTGAATCGCACGGAAAAATTTAAAAAAAAGTTAGTTTTTGCATCCGCAAGCAGGGACTTTGCCTCTTAGAACCCTTGAAGGGATATGATCGTCACTTCTCTCGCCGTTAAGACGGATATGTTCCGCAGCTCCGTTTCATCGAAAAATGTCGAATCCCATTCCAGGAAGTAGTGCTATAGTAATGGCGTTATGGTACGATGTTTCTATCTATTACCACTTAGCAGAAGGGGATTCCAATGCCCGAACCAGCCGATCGCTTGCCGCAAGCCAAATCTACCGCTCCCTCCCCACATGCCTCTCGCGCATCCAGCGAGGCCGATTTCGAACCCAGACAAGCATTCTCGAAAATCAATCAAGGGCATATGACCCCCGCGGCTATTATGCAATTGCAGCGGACTGCAGGCAATCAAGCGGTTGTGCAGCTGTTCCGCGAACGAAGCGGCGCCGTCTCCGGGTCCGGGCCTCCTGCCCAGCCGCATGTCGTACGCCCCGGCAATTTGTTTCAGAACGCGTCTGCCGGCGCGGCGTCTGCCGAGGCCGTCATAGCGACGCCGAGCATACCGGCCGATTTGAAGGGCAAAGGCGGCTATGCGGATGTGTACGGCTGGCTGAAGGAGCAGGCGAACGCCTCCAAGAAATCCGGCTTATTCGGCTTCTTCGATGTCTTGAGTCCCGAGCAGAAGATGAGCGCGATCCGCTCTATGGCCGGTGGCGCCCGGTCCATATCGGTCGAGGCCGTGAAGAAAATCATGATGACCGGCTTGATCTCCAAGTCGGTCGATTGGGACAAGTTCTCCGTCATCTGCCGTCAGGCCAAGATGATCGATACGAACAACTACAATGCCGACCAAGACCGCGATTACGCCAGCTATGCCGCGATCGGCACGTCCGGCGCGGCTGGCGGCGTCTCCGGCTCGGCGACGATCAGCAAGACGCTGGGAGCCGGCGGGGCGACCGGCACGGCGCTGGTCGCCGCTCCGATTGCGGGCGGCCTGAGCGGCGTCGCGGCCGTGTCGCAGATTTACAACGCGACGCAGAACTACGACGGCGCTATGAGCGCTGCCGGCAAGGCCCAGATCGTCGCCGGGGAAGGCGCGAGCGGAGCCGCCGATTTGGCGAGATTCTCCGCCGGCACGGTGAACGGCGTCAGAGAGGTATCCGGCATGGCGCTGAACGGCGCGGCTACCGTGGCGGCGGGCGCCGGCGCCATCGTCGGCGGCGCGGCCTACATGGTTGGAGGCGCAGCAGGCTATATCGAGAGCGGACGCAACGCGAAGAAGCTCGGTCAGCTCGAAGAAGAGCTTACCGAGAAGGAAGGCGACGAGACGAGCGACAAGAAGCTGCTGGCGGCGAATCTTGGCCGGTCGACGCAGGAGATGAACAAGTCCAAGAGCGGAATGACCGCCGTCAAAGGAGCGATGATGATCGCCGGCGGGGCCATGCTGATCGCCGCGGCCGCTTCACCGGCCGGACCGATCCTCATCGCGCTTGCCGCTATTCTAGGCGGGGTCGCGGCGGTCGTGAAATTTTACAAGAAGTACAAGAGAAAAGAAATGTTCGTCGACAAGGCGCTCAAAGTCGAGGAAGCCGCGGCGCTTCCCGAGAACCAGGGCATCGAGAAAAGCCAGCTCCGGCAGGCGCTGCTCGAGAAGCACGGCTTCAATAGCGTTGGTCAGTGTTATGCCCAGCTGGTAACCGATCTGGCTTCCATGCTGTACGAGAGCGGCGTGGCCGGCGAGGACAAGGAAAGCATTCAAATTATCGAAGGCATCGGGCTTAGAATCGATAAGGAGAAGAAAGCGCCGAGCAAAGAAATGATCGCCAAAAAACTGCATACGTAGAGGAGCATCGCCATGACAGACTCATCATCGTTCGCTTACTCCGTGTTAACCCGACTATTCGATTATTACGACGGCCACGGGATCGCCTCGAAGCTGGCGGAGCCGGATGAAGAAGCGCCTTACGCATCGCTTTTGATCCGATTCGACGAGATCGGATCCCGCAGCGATTCGCTCATCTTCGAGATCGGGTTCATCCCCGGCTTGGACGAAGCGGCGCAGGAAGGCGTCCACCTGCTGCAGACGTTCTCGGTCGTCCGCGAGGAGACGGAGCCGGAGAGCTATGAGCGTCTCTTGGATATTTGCGCCAGTCTCAACCACACGCTCCCTCTCGGCGCGTTCGGCGTAGCCGCCAAGGGCGGGGCGCTTTATTTCAAGCATAACGCCATGCTGAGGCGCGACTGGCTCGACAATGAGCAGGGGCTGCAGCATCTCGACCGAATGAACGGTCTCATTCTCCATCAGCTCCATCAATTCGTAGATAAGCTTGTTGACGAAGCGTAACGCAGAAAAACAGAGCAAGGATGCTGCCGCATCTTTTGCTCTGTTTTTCGTTCACCGCTATGGCTTGAACGTAAGTCCTTGCTCCTCCAGCGCTTCCCTTAATTTCGGGAGAGATCCAGGTCCTATGCCGTGCAGCTTCAAAATTTCTTTTTCGCTGTGCTGCGAAAGCTGCTGCAGCGTCGTGATGCCATGATGCTCCAGCGCCCGTCTTGCGGGCGCGGATAATCGGACAAGAAACCCACCCGCCGTTTTTTCCTGCTCG
This sequence comes from Paenibacillus soyae, assembly GCF_024623455.1. Lineage (GTDB taxonomy): Bacteria > Bacillota > Bacilli > Paenibacillales > Paenibacillaceae > Pristimantibacillus > Pristimantibacillus soyae. The sequence continues at coordinate 142,487 of NZ_JANIPJ010000014.1, forward strand.
CAGGTCGGACACGTAGGACAGTCGCTGCTTTTATAGTAGGCATGTCCGTTTGGGCACGTTCTTAAGCTCTTTGGGGATGTCACCATGTTGCTCCCTCCCATATAAGAAAATCGTCTTCGTTAAGTAGCATAACATAACTATTCTATGTAAGCCTTGCAACAGTGAAAAAAGACTCGCTTGCCTTATTTCAAGTCGAGCGAGTCTTAACGCTACCTAAATTGGTCGTTATCAGCTTCTATTACGGCTGAATTTCTTCCCCGTAGAACGTAATCGGTCCAACAATCAAGGCTTGTGGTGTTCCCGGTGTGCCCAGTCGGGCGGACAGATTATAGGTGACATTTTGCGATGATGCGAAAGGTCCGTCGACATGACAGATCGTCGTAAGTCTGAAGTTATCAAATACGGCAAATCCTCTTTGGTTTGTGGCCGAAGCACTATCCGTTGCACGATAAATGACAGTGCCTGTTCCAACAGGTCCTCTCCAAATCTCAAGGATCAAATCTACCTTTACCGGCCCTACGCTTTGTAGCCCACTGTTCTCCACGGCCAACCATCCGACGTTCGCTACCAGTTTCACAACGTTATTCGTTCGTACGTTCATCGTAAAGTCCCCAATAGATTGAGGAACCGTCGTTACGGGTATCTCCAAGATATTAGGCGAGTGTATACTAAAAGCAATCTCTTTGAGTTTTGACAATATAACCACCACCTTTCCTCACTAATTATTCATTTTTCAATGGCAGCGCCATAAAACGTTAATGGAGCAATAACGAGTGCATCTATGTTCAAAAGGTTTATCACTCTAGCAGTTAGAATATATTTGCCATTCTCCCCGCCATTGTAATCAATGAGATCCATGGATGAAATGCAATAGTTATCAAAAGTAAGTCCTCTCCCGCGATCCGACGCCTGAGCGCTGTCTCTCCCCACATAGATGGGAGAACTTTTGCCTATAGCATCACGCCAAATCTCAAAAACAACGTCCACTTTTTCAATCGAGCTGCTTAAACTTTCAGCATCTATGAGTGCAATCCACCCCACGTTCCCCGCTAGCTTCACGACGCCGTTACGCTTAGCTTCAACGCGAATCGATGCCAACTCCGTCGGCGTCTGCGCCAGAGAGTAAGGTGTCAGCTGCTGCCAATGAAAGTCGAAAGATTCCAATTTCGCCATTCAAGTTCACCTCCTTCATATCCTGTTCCTTAATTCCCATTCTTGATGGCTTCTCCGAAATAAGTGATCGGACCGATCACCGTCGCGGCAGATGCCCCACCGGTTCCAAGCCGCGCGCTAAGCGTATAGACGCTTGATGACGACGACTGAAATCTCTTGTCGATATGCTTGAGCGTCGTTACCCTCAAATTATCGAATAACTGGCCTAGTTGGTTTGTCGCTTGCGCGCTGTCGATGACGCGAAAAATTAATTCTCCCGTGCCGACAGCTCCCCGCCACATTTCGAATATGACATCTACCTTCTGGACTTGTCCTCCTTGATCCACTACGGCTTGCCATCCTACAGTTCCAAATAAGCTCACTAGGTCGCTGCCCGAAGTCGAAATGGTGAACGCAGCGATGGACTGCGGCGCCGGCGTTAATACAATTGCGGTACCTCCCGTAACGTTATTGGGCAAAACAAAAAATGAAAATGCCTTCAGCTCTGCTCCCATGAAATATCACCTCCTGCTAGTAAGATTGGTGATAGTATATGTCTCCGATTGAAAGGTAGCTTGTACGTATGCAGGAGGACAACCATGGAAATCAAAAACAAAGAAGCTTGCGGACTCTGCCGCAAGCTTCCCATTTTCCCACTATCCCGCCTCATGTTCGCCAGGCTGCTTCACCCGAATAACAACCGCCGTCAACGGCTCCATCTCAATGGCGCCTGGCGTCAGCGCAAATCCCGATCTCTCCGCCACTTCGGTTGTACCCGCCTCCCCGCTGTCCACCAGAACGTCTCCTCCAGTCAGATCCTCGTTTAGAGTCAGCGTACGCGGCCATGAATCCGCGTTCACGAATACGTAGTAAGCGCCCGTTCCGTCCGTCGATTGACAGCGGTACGCGATGACGAGATCGAGCTCCCCGATTTCCGGAGCCTGAATCATAGTCACTAGACGGTTCACAGCGTCCCTATCGCCGAGCCGGAACGCGTTCGTCGACTTTCGCAGCTGAATCAAGCCGGCTGTATAGGCGCGGGTTCGCTGGCTTTCCGGGTATAACGTTCCGTCATCTGTCGCCTTGCTCCAATCGAATCGGTTAATGGCGTCCGAAGAATTGTAGGAGTTGTGCACGAAGTACCCGGCGAACTCGCCGTGTCCATAATAGAACGGATGCGCGTGAGCCGGCGTGCCGCCGCCTCTCCACTGCTTCGTCCTGCCGTATTCCTGGCCGGCATGCAGGAATGCCGTCCCTTGCGCCGTTAAGAGCAGTACGTGACCGAGCCGAATTCGCCTATGGATGTCGCTGGCATGAGCAGGGTCGTTTGGATCCGCTCTCAGCGTCAAGGCAATCACGTCATGCAGCGTCAGATTGTCGTGCGCTTCCAGATACTGCACCATGTCGCCAGGCGAATCCGCCGGCGTATTATGAGGCTGTGCCTTAATATTCTGAAACAACGTGGCGATATGACGCGCTCCGCCCGTCAGGAACCGGGATTCGCCCTCGAAGCCGTAGCCTGATTTGAGCTCGTTGCGGAACTCGTCGGAGAAGACGCCGACATCATCCGTCTTATCCATCCAATCCTGATCGGCCCCTTTTCCGGTCAGCTCGGGCTCCCCCAGATGCCCGGAGAACGTTCGCCAGCCTTCCCCGATGAACAGAGGATTGGGATGAATGGCCGCCGCCGCGTCATACGCGCGCTGCACCGACTCGTACGTCGCGTCGCCCATCATATCGAAGCGCATGCCGTCAATCTTGTATTCCTCGAACCAGTATTTGACGGAATCGATCATCAGCTTCTCCGCCATCTTGTGATTGGTTGCCAGGTTGCTGCCGAAGCCGCCGAGCAGCTCTCCCGCTTCATTGCGATAGAAATAATAGCCCGGGACGATATCCTCCAGCAGCCATGCCTTCGCCATATGCGTATAGACAACGTCGAGAATGACGCCCATTCCGGCCGAATGAATCGCGGCGATTAACTCCTTGAGCTCCCTTACCCGAAGCTCGGGATCGCGCGCGTTCTCGGAATAGGCTCCGTCCGGCGAGAAATAGCTGTGCGGATCGTACCCCCAATTGTACTGGTTGTTCTCCGTGGAATACTCGAGCTCCCTATCCCCCATGGCCGCTTCATCGCCGTAATACCAAGCCATGACGGGCAGAAGCTGAACGTGGGTGACGCCGAGCGAGCGGATATAATCCAGCTTGTCGATCATGGCCCGGAAGGATCCCCATCTTGCCCGCAGCTCGCCCGCGATGGAAGGATCGGACGTGAAGTCGCGGACATGCGCTTCATAGATGACGGCGTCTTCTCTTCGTTCGTACCCTTCGATCCGGGCGAAGCCGAATTCCCCTTCGGGATTGGTGCTTTCGAGATCGATGATGGCCGCTTTGCCAACGATATCCCGGTCTTCCCCGAGCGGATATCCCGCCGGGCTGACACGGAATTCGGCCATCGACTTCGCGTAAGGATCCAGCACGCTTTGCGTCGTCTTGCCGTGCGTCACTTCATATTGATAATAATACCCTCTTACATCCGCGATGTTCAGTGCTTCCGGCATTGCCTTTACGGACCATACACCCCTGTCGCCTCGCGTCATGGCCAAGCTGCCAATCAGCCGTTCGGCGTTGTCCTTATCATAGAACCGAACCGTGACCGCATCCGCCTTCGGCGCCCACAGCTTCATGACCGCCTGACCGTTCGCATACACCGCGCCCAAATCGTCTCCGTCATAAACATAATTCGCATCCAACTCTGCCCATGTCGCGTGCGCGACATTGGAGTCCGCAATGTCTTCATACCATTCCGCCACTCTTTTGGATGCGGCATCGTCATGAAACATAAACGTTACCTCCTTGGGGGCGTCAAGCCTGAACGATATATTGTACCCTCCCGGTTCCCCGCCTGCGCCATAGTTTTCGTGCCAGCTGCCGTTCAGAGCTACTTTGTATTCGTAGCTGCCGGGAGTTAGGGATACTCTTAGAATATGCAGACCGTTACCAATATGGTTCATCCGAGATTCCGCCGCGTCCACGATCCAGTTGCCTGCGATGCCGAGCTGCGTCTGAAAATTGCCTGCCACATGGGCGATTCTGGTCATCGTTTCCGCTGGCATTAATAAAGTTTGAGTTTGCATTCTGCACACCACCTCATAGGTAAACTGAAGTCTATGTAAGCCGCTACTAGATTCGTATCATTCAGTATGCTCCTGCAGACGAGCTCTTATAACTGATGCCGTTAACCGTTCTCTGCCTTAACTATTATTTCGGAAGATAGACTAGCAAAAAGCAATAGTCTGAGTTTTCTACGATAAGAATAAATAAAGAGGCAGCTGTCTCGTCGTAAGACGAACCAGCTGCCTCTAGCAGTTTAGGCCCCTTCCGTTTATCGAATGTCTTTAGAATATACCGAGAAGCCGCTTCTTTTCTGCCAGCCTGTCCTGCTCCAAAAACGGTTGCCCGCCTCATTATCGTCCAATACGAAGATGTGGCACTTATCAATGCCCTCTTCCTTCAATTTACTTAAGCACTGATCGACCATCAGCTGACCAATCCTTTGCATCCTATACTCGGGTTGAACAGCGACATGATGTATAAATCCTCTTCGTCCATCGTGTCCGCATAATATAGTTCCCACGATGCGACCACCCGTCTCATATACAAAGCTGAGTCCTTTATTTCGGATTAAATACGACTCCATATTAGGTTGAGAATCGGCATCGCTCAAAGAAAGTCCTTCAATTTCATTCCATAAAGCAATCATTTGATCATAGTCATTCATGGTCATTTCCCGCATCATGCGCAGCAACACCTTTCTTAAGTTGAATCCTCTTTCCCGTTTAGTATAAGATGGAGATTAATATGAATCAAACGAATAATAATACTAATAGATATGAATTAATTTCATTTAAAAAGGAAAGTGAATAATGACGCTTCTTCAGCTCGAAATCTTTATTGCCATATATGAAACCGGAAGTTTTACAAAAGCCGCAGAGCGCCTGAATTTATCGCAATCCGCCATCAGCCATTCCCTTCAAGCGCTGGAATCAGAGCTAGGCATCGGGCTATTCGACCGAAACAGAAGAGAGGTTCGAATTACGGTGGCAGGGGCTTCATTCCTTTCTCATGCCAGAGAGGCCATCAATCAAACCCGAATTATTGAGCAGCTAGCATCAAGACTGACGAAGCTTGAAACAGGCAAAATAAAAATCGGCTCCTTTCCAAGCTTTACCGCGAATCTGCTGCCAGAGCTACTGGTTGGTTTTCAGGAGAAATACCCGAGCATCGACTATCTCGTGAGGGAGGGCGATTATTACGATATCGCTGCCTGGGTCAAAATCCGCGAGGTGGACGTTGGTTTTTCTATCCATCCGCAGAATGACCTTCATTTTTTCCCACTGCTTGAAGATCCGATTTACGTCGTCATGTCCGAATCCCATCGGCTAGCCGGGCGATCGGCTCTTTCAATCGAACACATCGCTAATGAAAACTATATCAACGTTAGCGGCTACGAGCAGTTGCTCGACATGATTCTTAAAGCCGCGCCTTCATCCGTTCGATTGAACGCAACCTTCGATTTGAGCAACACCAACTCTATCCTTTCGGTCGTGCGGGCAGGATTAGCAGTCACCTTGCTTCCCCATCTCGCCATTCCGTCGGAATCAACGGGAATTGCCGCTCTGCCGTTAACTCCGGCATTTCATCGTTCCATTGGACTCGTTACGCGTGCCGTCTCTGCCCATACTCCCGCAGCAAGGACGTTTACGGAATTTGTTCTGGAGCGGTACCGTTAAAAAAAAGAGAAGACCGCGCCCCTCTATGGATCGCGGTCTTCCCCCCCTATTTTTCGTTTACGACTTCGTTACGCTCTGCTTCCTCCGGGCGGCCGACCTGCGACGCTTCGCCTCCCAGTCTTCGCTCCATTCCTGGAACAGCTGATAATCCTCGATGACCTGCTCCGAGTAGGATAAGGCTCTGTTCGCCACATATTCGCAGAAGGCTCCCGTATCCTTGCCTATCGCCCGGACGATCTCGTCCTCGCTGTGATAGCTCAATATGCCGTTATCCACGTCAGCATCCGCGCGTGCATGCATTTTGGCCGTAATCTGTCCCATACATTCCGCTGTTCTCGCCCAATCCTTCGGCTCCACCAGCTTGGCAAGCTTCAGCTTCTTCTTGTACGGCGATCTTTCCCTCGCGTAGAAATGTCGGCCATTCAGCGTCAAGTAGCCGAGGAACGGGTCCGCTTCATGATGCATCGCTTGTTGTGTGGTAATAACCCGCTTGCCCTGATGGGCAAACTGCTCCCAGAACGCCTCGCTATAAGGCATGAAGTACACCGGAACCGGCGCGCGCACTTCCTTAATCTCGATAATAATATCGTCTAGCCCTTGATTCTCCGCCCCGCCTTCCATCAGCACGTAGAAGCGGTCCAATCCGATAGACGCGGTACCCGAGCCGTGCTTAACCGCGATATCCTTTATTTGAAAGTAATTCGCCGCGAGCCCCAAGCGGGAGCCCAAGTCGCTCATGTACTCGTTCCAGCCGTCCACGATGAGCTCTCTTTCTTCATCCGTCGGCTTCTGAATTTCTTCCGACCACCGGAAGGTGCGTTTCCCCTCTTCCAGTAACGTAATTTTTTCGATGAAATGGCTGGCCGCAAGCTTTTCCGTCTTCCTTAGCAGCTTCCGGACCGGGCCTTTGGTCGAATGCTCGTCGAACACGAGGTCTGCGGGATCCTCCTTGCGTTCGGCGTACTTCCTAATCTGCTCCACATAAGCCGTCAAATAGGCGTTTACGATATCCGTCTGCTCCTCCGGCGGCAGGAGCCCATTCTCGGACATAGCTAGAAAGAGGCTGACGGACATACGAAGTACGTCGTACAGATAAGACCCCATACACCCTTCATCGAAATCGTTAACGTCAAAAACAATTCGCCCCTTCTCGCTTCGGAACGCCCCGAAGTTCTCGAAGTGCAGGTCGCCCTGAATCCATGTCGGCCGCTCCGGGTCGGTATGATAAGGCAGCCATTCATTTCCTACATCGAAATAAAACAAATAAGCGCTCCCGCGAAAAAACAAATACGCGCTGCCTCTCATCTTCGCATATTTCAACATGCGCTTCTCGTCGCTCAGCCCCATAATTTGGCCATCGAATTCTTCCAATACCCTCGATAAAGTCAATCCCCTTAATTTGCGCTGCGTGTGCTTCACCTGTTCCGTTATATCCGCTTCCAGCTTCATGGATCCCGCCTCCGCATTTATAATTTCTTCATATGAAGAATTGGTTAATCTTCCAAGCCTATGATTCCCATATTATAGCACGTTTTCCTGCTGAGAGCTTAGCTGATATGTTCTACCTGTCCTTATATGCACAAAAAGAGACCGAATCAGGTCTCATGTTCCTCCCTGTCTCGGTCCCCAACCCGCACCATCATCCTTGCTTCCTTCGCGTCTATTCTTGCCCTGTCGCTGCCGGTTTTCCGGCTTCGATTAATTGTTTGTTGCCAACGAAGAAGAGAGCCAGAACGAGAATAAGCAAACCCGTTCCGACAAGCAGCCACTCGATCTCCACCACATCAGCCAGCGGACCGAATATGAGCATGCCGATCGGCATCATCGAGGTCGATATCATGCCGAACACGCCGAAAATCCGGCCCAAATAGTTCGAATCCACCTTCTCCTGCAGCAGGACGGTCGTCGGCGTATTCGCCATAGGCATAGCAACGCCGAATACGGCCATCACGATTAAGTAAATCCAGAACACCGGAACAATGCCCAGCACCAGCGTACATGCGCCCATAATCAAGTTAGCGAAAGCCATGGTATACACTTTGTTGCGGAAGCCGCCCCATGACGCGATAATGGCTCCGCCCGCCATCATGCCGACCGAAAACGCAATTTCGATAGCCGTCAATCGCCAGTAATCGTCGCCGAAGCTTCGCGTGACCTGCAGAGGCGTTAGAAACGCGGCAGGCGCCATCAATACGAAGAAAAACGCGAAAAAGATAAAAAACGGTTTCAGAAAGCTATGGTTCTTGATGTAGGTTATTCCCTGCTTGAAATCGTCCAAATAACTTGTGGTTTGGCCGTCCGCCGCCTTCTGGTGCAAAGGGATCCTTAAGAAGAACAGCAGCGTGAAGATCGCGATCAGCGCAGTGGCCACGTCGATAAAGAAAATGACCTCGATCGTTGCCATGGAAAGCAGCGACGCGCTCACGATGGGCGCAACAAACATCATTAACGCCTGAAGCGTTCCGTTAACGCCGTTAACCTTCGTCAGCTTATCCTCGGGCACGATTTGCGGCAATATCGCCCCAACCGCCGGCGTCTGTATGCCCGCTCCGAGCGCCCGGACGGCAGCGATGACAAACAGAAGCCACGGCTCGTCGTAGCCCATTAAGAAGGTAATCGCGAGAACCAGCGTCACGGCGGCGATCATGGAGTCCGCTATCATAATCAAATTTTTCCGGTTGAAGCGGTCCGCCCATACGCCGGCGAACGGCGATAACAGGAAGGTAGGGATAAACCCGCAAACGATGAACAGCGTCATCATGAGTCCTGATTGCGTGGTTAGCGTGACGTGCCACATAATCGCATATTGAACTAACGCCGAGCCGAACAACGATATGGTTTGACCGCTCAGGAAGAGAATAATGTCCCTCTTCCAATGTTTTTTCTCTTCCATATGTGTCATCTCTTCCACCTTTCCCGAGGCTTCCTATAACAATTAATTGCCATACAGCCAATTTCCCAGTCCTCATTATGACAGAAACAACGACTAAACGTTTCTTATAAATTGCGATTTTATTACAGTACTTCGGCAGCAAGCCGATAACAAAAGGCACCAGTACCAAGACTGGTGCCTCCTAATTTCCGTTATCTATTTATTAATACCATACCGGATCCGGGTTGCCTTCATTCTCGCGAGCTCATCATTCAGTCCGAGGCTTTCCATTTCTTGAATGATCGTCTCTTCGATGCCGTCTTCATGATAGAAGTAGGATTCCAAATGAAGGTGGAAATCACGGAAAAGCGCAAGCTTAGACGCGTAAGTTGCGTTTTTCAGGAACGCCTTGAGCTCTATTAAGCTGATATCTTCATCCAGCACGATCGTGCTGTGATTGAGTCCGGCAGCCTGCGAATCCACCTCCAGGACGCCCAGCAGATCCTCCGTCGGGACAATGATTTGCTTCTCCCGCTTCGCTCTCACTTTCTCCGAATAGGTGTAGGGATCGCGAATGGCGGGCAGCTTCAGCTTCGCCTCTACCCGTTCGCGTACAATCCGCTTCTGTTCCTCCCATTGTTCACGCTCTTCATCCGTTAGCGTATAGTCCGACTCGTTCTCCCACTCCTCAAGCTGCTCCAGATAATCCTGTTCATCCTTATAGTTCATATAGAACAGACTGGTATCCACCATCCCGATGCGAAGGAATTCACGGATATTGTCCGCTACGACGATGGCAGGCTGGTCGAAGCTCATCGGAGATACCATGACGATCGGCGCTTCTTCCAAGCTGGCAGCCATTCCGAAATCCGTCAGGAACCCGTAATGCTCGCCGTCTCCGCCCGTCCATCCGAAGGTGATTACGTCCAGCGGCGTATTGAAATAGCCGCTGAGGTCATAGGTGGGGTAAAAGCCGATCCCGTCCCAAATATCGTATCCTTCCCGCGTTAGCTCTTCACTAAGCTCAACCAAAGCGTCAAGAGTAGGAGAATTCTCGTACTTCCCGTAATTTACCTTTTTGCTCTCCTCTTCAGACAACGCGGGCTGCTCCGCTTCTTCCTCATAGGAGCTTTCGTCATCCTCTACGCTTTCGTAGGTGACCATAATGGTGCTCGTGTCGTCGATCCACTTCACAACGGTATCGCTAATCTCCCCAAGGCGATACATGTCGATATAAGCCGTACTGTTCACCATCCGAATGTCGCTTTCATCCTTCAGCCACAAATTGCTCGTGACGCTAATATGCCGTTCCGTATAAGTGATCTTTATGAGACCAGGCGACCATTCCACCTTCCAGCCCATCTGCTCCAACACGGCGCGCAGCGGCACGAAGCGTTTTCTCCCGTCGATGAGAACCGGCTTGTCCGAACGAAGCGGCTGGCCGTCTATGAGAACGTGGACGGATGCATTCTCTACCATCTTGCTCTCTACTGCCTGTACGGCATCGTATGCCGGAGCAGCGCCAGCCAGCATGATGGCGCTTAATACAGCGATCAACCCTTTTTTAGCCTTCTTCAATGTCATCTATCTCCTCTGATCGAATCTCAACACCCCTTAATATACCATCATACTAATTCATCCACTAGCATTTTCCATCCCCGCTTGCTATAAAACGAAAGAAGGAGCCGCGCTCCAGCACGACTCCCAGCATACTAGACTATAGAAAGGCGGCGCTCAGCGCGCCTCTATACCATTCAGGAATTTAAAAATTGCACCAACGCCTGGTTGAATTCTTCGGCATGCGTTGCGTTAAATCCGTGCGGCCCGCCTTGGATAACGACCAATTGGCTGCCCGCTATCCGCTCATGCGCCTTCTGTCCGCTTATTTCAACAGGGACAATCGCGTCGGAGTCGCCATGAAGAATGAGGGTCGGCAAGTTGAATTTCTCCAAGTCTCCGCGAAAATCGGTGTAACAAAATGCGGAGATGCAATCGAGCGTGCCTTTCGGTGACGCGAAGGCCGCAATATCTCGATTATAGAGACGGAACTCTTCGGAAACCAAGTCCGTTCGGTCACCCGAGGCGAAGAAGTTCTTGGTGAACGTATCCAGGAATGCCAGGCGATCGGCTTTCACCCCGTCTTGAAGGCCTCGAATGGCCGCATCGTCGAATCCGCCGTCCGGATTATCCGAGGTTTTGTGCAGGAACGGAGGAACGGCTCCGGCCAACACCGCTTTTGCCACACGCTCTGTCCCATAAGTACCGATGTAACGCGCTACTTCTCCGCCTCCCATCGAGAAACCGACCAACGTCACATCGTGAAGGTCCAGATGCAAGATTAATTGATTCAGATCCGCAGCGAATGTATCGTAGTCGTAACCGTCCCAAGGCTGCGAAGACTGACCGAACCCGCGGCGGTCGTATGTAATGACCCGGTAACCGGCTTCCACCAATGCAGGCACTTGCTTCTCCCAGGACCTCCCGCTAAGCGGCCAACCGTGAATCAAGACAACCGGTTTTCCCTTTCCTACATCCTCGTAATGCAGCTCAACCGCATTTCCATTTTCCTGTCCAACTGCAACCTTCGCCATTTGCACTTCCTCCATTTCCGTTTCTGAACATAGTAGGTTGTATAATATGACTAACCCACATTATACCAATTGAATCACATGGTAAGCTACAGCGTCATCAGATATTGAGCATGCCTCCGAACTTCATCCGCTTCTAGAGGTCCGCCGTGCCCCAAATAGAATCTTCGATGCCCCGTTTCCACCAACCGTTGCAGCTCGCGCGCAACACGGCGGTTGAAGCAGACGACGGATACCTTGCATTAAGAGAGGATGCGGTAGCCGCGCATGGCCGATTCGCAGCCCTCATTCAAAGCATATTGGATAAAGGCGTTGACAACGGGGAGCTTCAACCGGATATGGGGACCGAAGCCGTTGCCTCATTCATCGTTTCTTCGATCGAAGGCGGGGTAATGTCGAGCAGGCTAACCCAAGACAATAAACATGTTGAATTCGTCATTCAGCACATAGGGCTTGTCCTGTCAGCTTATAAGATAAGGGATTAAGCAAGCCGTTGAACAAGCACGCCAAAGAGGGCTGCAACAGGTCACAGCACTTGACCGGTCGCAGCCCTCCAATACTTCGCAATATGACGCTAGCCAGCTATATGTTCAGGCTGCTCATGGACCATGCTTCTACATCCCACGTTTTGGTGACCCACTCCTCATAAAAGTCCGGCTCGTGAGAGACGAGTACGACTGTACCCTTGTAAGCTTGCAGCGCTCGCTTCAATTCGGCTTTGGCCACTACGTCCAAATGGTTCGTCGGCTCATCGAACAAAATCCAGTTGCTTTCCCGCATCATCAGCTTGCAAAGACGAACCTTCGCCTGCTCTCCGCCGCTAAGCTGATTAAGAGAGCGTGTAATATGCTCATTCTTTAGCCCGCAGCGGGCTAGCGCCGCCCGAACCTCATGCTGGTTCATGGAGGAAAACTCCTCCCATACATCTTCTAGCGGAGTCATCGTTGGAGCCTTGGCTTCCTGCTCGAAATAAGCGGGGAATAAATAATCGCCAAGATATGTTTTGCCATCCAGCGGAGGAATAACGCCAAGAATCGTCTTAAGAAGCGTGGACTTGCCGACGCCGTTGCAGCCTACGATCGCAATCTTATCGCCTCGCTCAATGACCATATCCATCTTAGGAAGGAGCGGCTTATTATAGCCGATGACCATTCCCGCCGCCTCGAATACGGTCTTGCCGCTTGATCTGGACTCTTTAAAATGAAAAGTCGGCTTTGCCGCTTCCTCGGGCTTGTCGATGCGGTCGATCCGGCCGAGCTGCTTCTCGCGGCTCTTCGCTCTCCCGGAGGTTGAAGCGCGCGCCTTGTTTTTCTGGATGAACTCCTCTTGCTTCTTAATATACTCCTGCTGCTTCTCGTAGGCGTCGATATGCTGCGCTTTGTTCAGCTCGGCCATCTCCAGAAACTTCTCGTAATTGGCCGAGTAACGCGTCAGCTTCGTAAATTCCAGATGATAGATGACGTCGACGACCTGATTCATGAAGCCCGTTTCATGAGAGATAAGAACAAAGGCATGCGGATAGTTTCTCAAATAATTGGTCAGCCAATGAATATGTTCTTCATCCAAATAGTTCGTAGGCTCATCAAGCAATAGAACGCCTGGCTTCTCGAGCAGCAGCTTGGCGAGCAGCACCTTCGTCCGCTGACCGCCGCTTAGCGCCGTGACGTCGCGGTCAAGACCGATCGCGTTAAGACCTAAACCATTGGCCATTTCATCGACCTTCACGTCGATTAAATAAAAATCGCCGATTTCAAGCTCTTCCTGTATCTCCCCCATTCGCTCCAAGAGCTGCTCCAGCGTATCCGGATCGGCATCGCCCATCTGCGCAATGATAGCGTTCAGCTCTTCTTCTAGTACAAGTAAAGGCAGAAACGCATCTTTCAATACATCCCGAATGGTTTTACCCGCTTCGAGCTTCGTATGCTGGTCCAAATAGCCGTAACGAACGCGGGGCGTCCATTCCACCTTGCCTTCGTCCTTCAACAGCTTGCCTGTCAAAATATTCATAAGCGTGGATTTTCCAGTACCATTCGCGCCAACCAGCCCTACATGCTCTCCCTCGAGCAAACGGAAGGACACATTCCTAAACAATACCCGATCGCCAAACGTATGCGATAATTGCTCGACTGTCAATAAACTCATTGTTCTATATCTCCATTCCTATATGCACGCTAATTCCAACATATTAATCTCTCGATTTGCCCGTACCATTGTACCACAAAAACGTTCATCCCATATTTGGTAACTCTTCTAACCGGCACAGCCAGACCAGAGTCGGGCCGCCTCCCTTGCTGGTTAAGGTTTTACCTGCCATAATATTCCTATATTGTAGCTAAAAAATGAAAAAAGAGGTGTATCCATGAACTTATTTGATAGCTGCTCCGGCCAATCTTTGCAAGCGGGACTGAACTGGTTAAATGAGCCGGATTACTGGGAATTCGACGCCAATCGGGCATTAATCGTCTCAGCGCGAGCTTTTGCCGATTTTTTTATTGATCCATCTGGGGACAACGTCAAATCCTCTGCTCCTTTTTTGTATACTCGGGTCAAGGGCGATTTCAGCGCGGTCACCCGGGTCAGCGTGGAGATGAAGCAGCAATACGATTCCGGATGCTTGATGTTTATGTCCGATGACACTCATTGGGCTAAGCTCTGCTTTGAGTTTTTTGCGGATCATCCCTCCATCCTTAGTGTCGTGACCAAAGAAAGCTCGGATGATTGCATCTCCGCCAAAGCGGATACCAGTCAGCCGTATCTGCGAATGGCAAGAGCCGGAAACTGCTTCGCCTTCCACTATTCGCTGGACGGGGAGCAATGGAAGCTGGTCCGTTATTTCCGGCTCAATTGTCCGGAGGAGATCAAAGTAGGTGTGGTCGCGCAGTCTCCGGTCGGCGACGGCGCACAGGCTAGGTTTGACCACTTTCTGCTAACCCATGGCATCTCTGGCGATATTCGAACGGTGAATTCATAAGCACAAAGAAGAGGCGCGCCGGTATCAGGCTCGCCTCTCCCTCGCTATTGGAGTAAATCAGCTCTTACTCTCGACCAGCTTAGGCTCCGGAGTTTCCTCCCCTTGCCATAGAAGCCGCATCTCCTCGCTCGTTGCCAGCAGCTCGGACAAGGTTCCTTCCGCCTCGATCCGGCCGTCCTTCAAGACGATGATATGGTCGGCCTTCGACAGCGCGGCCCTCCGATGGGATACGGCGATGCAGGTCATATCGCGTTCCTTGAATAACCCATCCCATACCTTCTGCTCCGTCTCCACGTCGAGCGCGCTGGACAGGTCGTCGAAAATATACAAATCGGCGCCCGTCATCAGCATGCGGGCCGTCGCAGCCCGCTGAATCTGGCCGCCGGACAGCATGACGCCTCTTGGCCCGACGAACGTCTCCATTCCTTTATCCAGATCGTGAATATCTTTATCCATAACGGATAAACGAATCGCTCGATCCAGGTCGCCGTCTTCTTTGCCTGCCGTTATGTTCTCTCTCAGCGTGTCGCTGAACAAGCGCGGAACCTGCGGCGTATACGCGGCAAAGGGCGGCATCAGAAAGCTCGCCGGGTCAACCTCTTGGCCGTTCCAGCGAATCGTTCCCTGCTGCTTGGGCAGCAGTCCGAGCAGCGTTCTTACCAGCGTCGATTTGCCCGAGCCAATCCGGCCGGTAATAACGAGGAACTGGCCTCGCTTCAGTCTGAGATCAATATTTTCGATGCCGTTGTCCGAATTCGGATATCGGTAGGTCAGCCCGCTCGCCGCCAATTCTCGAAGCTTTTCATTATCATTCTTAGAGACCTCGGGTATCGGAGGCGGATCCTTATGCAGATACGTTTCCCGATACTCCATAATGCGGTCCTCTTCGCCGGATCGGAACAGAGTTCGCATACGGTCGAACGACACCTTCAGCCGCTTATGCTGGAATACCATATAACCGAACAAGGAGATGCTGTAGCCGATATTCATCAAGTAGCTTGAGAATAACGCAAAGTCTCCTACCGTGAACTGGCCGGCCTTCATCTCCGCCGCGCACATGAGCAGTACAAGACCGGTGCTAATGCTGAGCACATGCTGGCTAAGCGATTTCATCCATTGCTTGAACAGGTCATCCTTGAGCGCCGCCCTGCGGCGGCTTTCGTTCAAATGCTCGAACCGCTTGGACACATGCTCCTCGGCCTGCCCCAGCTTCAAGGTTTGCACGGCTCCGAAGGTTTCCGCGATAAAGCTCGTCACTTTGCCTGTCGCCTCGCGATTCTCCTTCCCATAGCGGCGGGCGCGGCTACCCGATAAATTATTAATCAGCGTGACCAGCGCAAAAGGCAGCAAAGCTACAAGCGTAATCTGCCAGTTGATCGAAGCCATAATGCCGACCGACATGACGGCGAACACGAACATCCCCCAGAAGTCGACCCAGGACTCCACATATTCAACGGCTTCATTGACATCGTCCCGGAATCGGCTCATCGCCTCGCCCGGCGATGCCGGCAGATTCCTTCCCGGCCAGCGCATAATGCCGGCCAGCATGTTCGTACGCAGAATCGCTTGAATATGGTAAATGTAAGTAATCCACTTATAGAAGGCCGCGAAAAAAACGCCGACTCTTCCAAGCCGGACAACCGCGATAAACACGAGCGGCGCGGCAAGCCACATAAAATCCGAACCCTCGACGGCCACCCGGTCGAAAAAATGCTGCATGCCGATGCCGATCAGCAGCGGCAGCGAATGAAAGGCGCACCATAGCAAGCCATTCACAAGAAACAAGGCCAGTCTGAATCGGAACAGACGGCCGATAAACCCGGTGATCGTCATGCAAGCTCCTCCTCTCGCCCGCTTTGCAGCAGTCTGGCGTAATGCGAATCCGGATTCGCCGCCAGCTCTTCCCGCGAGCCGAACTCCAATTGGCGGCCGTCGCCGACCACCATAATTTTATCTACCTGCTCCAAGGTAGCCAGCCGATGGGCAATGATGATGCCCGTGCTGTGCCGCAGCAGCTGGTTCACTCCCGCTTGCAGCATCGCTTCCGTCGCGGCGTCAAGCCTCGATGAAGGCTCATCCAGCACAATCAAGCTCGGCTTGGCAAGAAACACTCTCGCAAGCGCGAATAGCTGCGCTTCGCCTGCCGACAACGATGAGCCGCCCGACGACAAATGCGTATCCAGCCCTTCCGGCTGAGCCGAAATCCAGGGACGCAGACCAAGCTGCCCTATCGTCTCCATGATGGACGCGTCCGTCACGTTCTCATTGAACAAGGTCAAATTGTCGCGCAGGGTGCCGTCGAACAATTGAACGTCCTGCGTCACCATGCCGACCCGGCGGTACAACGCCGGCAACGCGAGCTTCGTGATATCCACTCCGCCAATGCGAATGACGCCGCTGTCCAGGTTATACAGGCGGAGCAGCGCCCGGCTTAGACTAGACTTCCCGCTGCCCGTTCGCCCAATAATGCCGAGGCGCTCTCCCGGCTGAAGCGAGAACGAGATATTTTGCAGGACCGGTTTATCCTTGCTGTAGCTGAAGCTTACTTGTTCAAACTCTAGACTGAGCGCGCCATCCGGCAGCCACTCCTCTTCGCCGTCCAGGATCTCCGTGCGCTGCGATAACAATTCGCGGGAACGAAGCATGCCCGACTTGGCCTTTTGGAATTCCTGCACCTGGTCGCCCAGCCTTTCGATCGGATCATTCAGCATTTGCGTATATTGGTAGATCAGATAAAGCATGCCCAGGCTGATCTCGCCCTGCATATAGGAACGAACGCCCAGCAGCATGACGGCCGTGACCGCCAGCGTAAACAAGGAAACCGTCATATTCCAAGGCACGACGCGAAGCATCCAGGCTTTTCTCCCTTTCAGGAAGACGGCGCGCATGGCGCGGTAGAAGCGATTCATGACGTAAGGGACTTGCCCGTTCGCCTGCACATCCTCGATGCCGGCAATCCGTTCTTCGATCAAGCTGAACAGAGCGGCGCTCGCTTCACGATCCTTGCTGGAAGACTGGACGCCAACATTGCGGATGATCGTCATCGCGAGAACGGACAGAAGCGTAAACGCCGTCATCACGGCGGCGATCGGCACGCTAACCGTATACATAAAGCCGAGAATGCCGGCGAGCAGTACGAAGCTGCCGATAACTTGCACAATAAACATCGCGAAAAAATTCGAAATATTAGACACGTCGCCGTCAACGCGCTCGATCATCTCGCCCGGCGTCTTCTGGTTATGGAATCGCATATCGAGCCGCAGACAATGCTTCAGAAGGTCGCCGCGAAGACGATTGGTCGTTCGCCAGGACACGTCGCTTCCCAAGTAAGTGACCGCAACCCCCAGCGATTGATTGACGACGGCGAGCACAAGGAACAACGCCGCGAGCTCCAGCAGCTCGCTCATCCCTCCGCCTCCCGACGCCGCGTCGATAAAGCGCTGAATGACTTGTGGATTCATCAATTGAAGACCCGTCGATCCAAGAAGCAGGATGAGCAGCAGGATAATGCGGCCCTTCACCGGCTTCAAGTAACGCAGCAGCCATATCGTAGATATTTTCTGTTGGTCAGCCATGGGCTTTCCCCCTTCTCATTAGCAACAATCAATAGTCTAGACGAAGTTGGGTCTTCCTTCCAGATAAAAAACGTTTATAAATAAAGGCGGCGGCGCAAAAAAAGCACATCGCCGTCTGAGCGATGTACTTTCTCGAATTTTCTATGAAATGTGAGATCTTAAAGCCGCTTCAACTCGACAAACCGTTCCCAGCCTCGCGCCATATTTTCCCGGGCCCAATTCCAGTGATCCTTGTTTTCATACTGGCGATATGTACATTCAATCCATAGAATGAGATCCAAATACAGATCGTACAGCGCTCTTCTTCTCCGCTCATGGATCGTCGCGACCTTCCTCCCATAGCCTTCCGCGAACGAGCCGGACCGGTTAAAGTGGCTGAAAAAATGCTCCATGAGCGGGTCTCCCCAGAGCGCCCGTTCGAAATCGATCAAACCCGATATTTTCCCGTTATCGACGAATACGTTGCCTTCCCACAGATCCCAGTGCACGAGACTGGGCTGCTCCACCTCGCTTAAGGCGTCCGCATGGCGAATGATTTCCGCTTCTATGGCGGAGTATCCGCCCGGCAGCTCAATCTCGGCGTCCTTGCCGTCGGCCAGAACCCCCATAATCATCTGCTGGAAGGCTTCGGCCCATGTCGTTTTCCACGAATCCTCCTGCGCATAATACCCGAAACGGGTTCCGCGGTTTTCGTTAATGAGTCGATTGTATGCGCCCAGCTCGCTTTCGATCGCGTCTTTTTCACTCGTGGACAATGACTCTTTTATTTTATTGTAGGGGACGCCATGGAGCTGCTCCATGATGAAATACTCCGACGGAACCAAGGTGCAGGCATCATCGTAAGCCAATACATTCGGAACTGGAACCGCGCCGCCCTTGTCCAGCAAGCGGAGGACTTCGACTTCCGTTCTCATCATGCTTCGTTCGTACCGCATCATCTTTGTCCCGTGGATCGGCGCGACCTTAAGAACGGCAGCCGTTCCATCGCTCATAAGGATCGAGTAGGCGCTGTTCGCCCACCCGTCAGTTAACTCCTTCGTCTCTTGCGGGCGCTTTCCGAATGCATGAAGAATGATCCGTTCTATTTCATGGCTCTCTAGCTTCGATTTCGCTGCGTTTTGCATTCTTCGTCCCCCTCGATCATTAATTGGCGACTGGCCGATTCAAATAAGCAGACAAAAACTGCTCGGTAATAGCAAGAACCTGGGGACTCCAGAAGCCTGGACCATGGTCGGCGCCAGCTACCTTATAAAACAAAACCCGATGCCCGTGTTCCTTCAGCGTCTTATACATTTCTATACTCTGATTCACGTGAACGATTCGATCGTTGTCTCCATGCATGATAAGAAACGGCGGAAGCTCTTTATTCAGATTCTGATGAATAGGACTTGCTTTCTTCGCGATTTCGATATGCTCCTTAACCTTGCCCCCGATCAACAAACCTTCAGGGGAATCGGCGGCATCGTGATCCAGAATGTCATTATATTTTCCCAAGGTAAGCAGATCCGTCACGCCATAATAATCGACTACCGCGCTTACCTCGTCCGACTGCTCCCCATAAAGTCCGTTATTGTAGTCGCCTATCGTAAGTCCCGTCATTAAAGAAAGATGTCCTCCGGATGAGTCGCCCCATACGGCTACACGATTCGAATCGATTCCGTATTCTTCTGCGTGCCTTCGCATAAATCTAATCGCGCATTTTACATCCTCGACGGCAGCCGGGAACTGCGCGATATCGGTATCCCTGATTTCAACGCTGGCTACCACATATCCCTTTGCCGCGATTTGAGAGAGATTGGGAATCCCGGCATATACGTCTTGTTTTCTCCAGGCAGAGCCTTGAACAAAGACGACAAGAGGAAATTTGTACCCCTCTCGGCGCGGCATGATGATTTGAAGTCTTCTTTCGATTTCTCCATAGGTAGCATAGACGACGTCGGGCCGATAAGAACAGGAATAAAACTTTCCCGCTTCCGCATAATCCCCAAATAAAACCTGTGTTCCTTCTGGCATTTCATTCGCCGCAATATCCGCTGCTTTTTTATCCATGCAAGACTCCCCCTCTATGATTACTACCGCTAAATCCTCATGAAAGCTGCTGAATGACTTGCAGGATCTTCTTATCCATACCCGCATCGTCTACCGAATCCAGAAAGCTTGGCGTTATTAATTGCTGTTTTTTTATCAAGTAATAATCCAACAACGCCTGCTTCAAAGTGATATCGAATTGTATGGTAAACGCCGGCTCGAGTATACGTCTAAGCACGACATCATCCTGCACCAAGAACAATGCCGGGTTTATGGGATTGAATACGCCTTCGGCGACACCAGCCTCGAAAAACTGCCTAAAACAGGTTAGGCGTTCTTGTTCTGCTCGCAGGAGAGTATCTAGCAAATTGGGATACGCTTCCTTCA
The DNA here is from genome assembly GCF_024623455.1 of Paenibacillus soyae. Lineage (GTDB taxonomy): Bacteria > Bacillota > Bacilli > Paenibacillales > Paenibacillaceae > Pristimantibacillus > Pristimantibacillus soyae. Next base: position 162,853 of record NZ_JANIPJ010000014.1, read on the forward strand.
AATCCTGCAGGAGAATATCGGGAACATACACCGCCGCTTTCAAAGAATGCTCAAAGACGATCTGAAATCGCTCTGAATAGGATATTCCCTGGTCTACCATCATTTTCTCGCCGGATTTAAAGTAGTCGGCGCAACTATCAACAAACAATTTGACGATATCGTCCTTGGAAGAAAAGTATTTATACATGGTCGCCTTGCTAATATCCATATGTCTCGCAATATCATCCATATTGAGCTGGCTGAATCGGTTTTTTCTAAAAACAGGCTTTATTTTTTCGAAATATTTGTATCTGATTTGGTCTTTCTCCATCTTCCCTGCCTCCTATCTCCTCCTTTCCATCGTAGCTCACATTTGCCCTGAAGTAAACGATTCTTGACGATATGAACAAACTAAACTAATTTTGCATTTTCAGTTTACTTTGTTCGAGTTGTGTTGTGTATTGGGTTTAAACCAATAATTTACATGATGGGGAGTGGTACGATGCGCGCTTTTGTTACTGGAGGCACAGGATTGCTCGGCGGCAATTTAATTCGGCTTTTGGCGGATCAGGGTTATCAGATCAAGACCCTTGTCCGATCGGCCAAAAAAGCAGAAACGTTATTTGGCGGGTTGAACGTCGAAGTTATTACCGGGGATATGATGGACATTGAACCATGGGCGCATCATCTGAAGGATTGCGATGTTCTCTTTCATACCGCGGCTTATTTCCGCGAGACGTTCCGCAGAGGAGATCACTGGACCCCATTACACAAGGTGAACGTGACTCAGACTGTTCGATTATTTGAGTATGCGGAAAAATACGGCGTGGGGAAAATTATTCATACCAGTACAAATGCGACTATTCGCAAACGCGGGGATGGAAGGCCAAGCGACGAAAGCGACCGGATGGATCCCGATGAAGCACTTAATTTATACGGGAAAAGCAAGGTGGTCGGAGACCAGGCAATCGATAAATTTCTGCGGGAGCACAAAACCCCGGTCGTAACGATTCTGCCCGCCTGGATGTTCGGTCCCGGCGATTCCGCTCCGACCGGCAGCGGCCAGCTAGTATTGAACTTCCTGTCCAGAAAGCTGCCAGGGTCCTTCCCTTCCGGTATCGACGTCGTGGACGCCCGGGATGTGGCGCTTGCGATGATTAAAGCGGCCGAATCCTCCGTTGGCAACGAGCGATATATCATTTCCGGCCATTATACGAATTTAGAGGAATTGTTCGCCATTCTTCAGAGAGTATCCGGTGTCCAAGGACCGTCCAAAAAATTCCCCCTTCCTCTTGTCTATCTGTCAACATGGATCAATGAACGAATAGCCGTATTGCGAAACAAGGAAACCGATCTCTCCATAGAGGAGCTTCGTGTCATGACCGAAATGAAGCGAACAAGCGGGGCAAAGGCCGTTCGTAATCTGAAGGCTGCCATTAGACCGCTTGAGGATACCCTTCGGGATACGGTCCAATGGTTTAGAGCTAATGGCGCAAAGGGATAAAGGCTGGCGTGAAATGCGGCACGGTTCCCCGCGCTTTCTGTAACCGCAAGTTGAAGGGCCATCCTCCGCAAATGGCCCTTCATGGCGTTGCGTCTCTCGCTTACAAATGAGACCCGCCCGTCGCATCGAGCATCTGTCCCGTTACCCAACGGCCGTCCGGCGAAGCCGCAAACGCGACGATATCCGCGATATCCGCAGGTTCGCCCACTCGTCCAAGCGCGGACATTCCTTCGGCGTGCGTTCGACCTTCGGGCGTATGCAGCCACGCCGCGTTAACGTCCGTATCGACGATGCCAGGCATGACCGCATTGACGGTAATACCCCGCGGACCCAGAAGCTGGGCCAGGTGAAGGGTAAATGTATTGATTGCGCCTTTGGTCAAGTTGTAGGCCATAATATGCGGGTAGGCAATTCGTGTCACTCCGGATGAAATGTTAATAACGCGACCGCCGTTCCGCAAGCGTCCGAGCGATCGTTGGACGAGAAAAAACGGCGCTTTGACATTGACCGCGAACAGCTTATCAAAATCCTCTTCGTTCGTCTCTTCAAATGACGACGATGTGCCGATTCCAGCATTGTTGACCAAGATATCAAATTGGTTGCTGCCCGTCCTGCGAATAAGCTCCTCATCCAGAATGTTAAGTAGCTTGTCGACACCGTCCAGGGAATCCAATTCTGCGCCAATGGCGAAAGCCGTGCCGCCCGCGGCATGTATCATGGAAACAGTCTCTTCCGCCGCGTCTCTCCGTAAGCCGTAATGTACAGCGACCAGCGCACCTTCGTCCGCGAGGCGCAGAGCGATCCCTCTCCCGATTCCACGGCTGGCTCCTGTGACAACCGCGACTTTGCTTTCCAGACGTTTGCTATTCATATAGACCCACTCCTTATCAATTGGTAAGTACCATGATAAACCCTCCCCTGGAGCGGAGAGTCAAGTGGATCCCGAAGCTTTTTTTCGAATCCGTTCGATCGGCATGATCGTCTCCGCCATTCGTAACTGGCCGTAGATATCTTTGTCCGACGTTAGATATACCTCCCGGACCGGAACCGTCTCGAGCGGCCGGTAACCCTCGTTAGCTGCCCATGACCTCAGCACCTCGGCCGCCTTGCAATTATTTTTATACGGGTCGCATCGGTGGGTATAAATAACAGCAGCCTTCACGCCTGGCATTTGATAGATGCTCACACTGCGGCTGTCAGGTATCTCTTTGGAGATTGGCATAGCCACCTCGATGTCCGAAGGCTCTTCGTCACAATCAGCCTTCCTGTGCCATACGATTGTCATCTCGCGCTCCGGATCCTCACCGTGTGAGCGGACATACCGCTTCAGTTCGTCGAGCAGGAGACAAAGCTTGCCCTTCGGCGTATTCTCGCGGATGGAAGCCACGAGAACAGGCTCCACGCTTCGCAGCGAAATCTTCCCATCCTCTGCAGTCGCCGCATGTCTTACTACCCGTACGAGCCGTTCATCGACCTCTTCAAGCTGCTGCTGGGCCATCCGTATTTGCGACTCGAGTTCCTCCCGCTTCTTGAGCAGCGTACTTACCGCTTCCGACGGAGAAACCGCTCCGGTCAACAGCGGCCGCATCATCTCGAGTGTCAGGCCCTGTTCTTTGAACCCTTCGATGCGACGAATGGTCAGCAGCTGATCTGCCGTGTAGTATCGATAGCCCGAATCCTTCTCTACGTGAGCGGGCTTTAGCAGGCCAAGTTCATCATAGTGACGCAGCGTTTTGATCGTCATTCCGCTCAGTTTGGCGAACGCTCCAATTTTAAACATACGCACCCCTCGCTTATATTCCGATACTGTAATTTTATCACTTGCCAATGCTGCTGCCACTTTGTTCCATGAAAAAATACACCATCAAGATATAACCTCTTGATGGTGTATTCCACTCCAATATACCGTTCTTGGCGCCGAGCCTATTCCTTCACGCTTCCAAGCTGCAAGCCGGCGACGAAATGCCGCTGCAGGAATGGGTACACGACCAGAATCGGCAGCGATGCCACGATCGTGATGGCGGCCCTAATCGACAGCGGCGTAAGCATCGTGGCCGTATCCGCGGCAGCCGCTGAAGAGATGTTCGGATTACTGTTGAAATTCATCGAGGAGGACAATAGCCTCATGAGCTCGTATTGGAGCGTGCTGAGCTCCTGCCTCGACGAGGCGAAGATAAACGTGTCAAACCACTGATTCCATTGGCCGACGGCCGTGAATAACGATATCGTCGCCAGCACGGGCGCGCAGAGAGGCAGAATGATGCTGATGAACACCTTGAAGTCGCTCGCGCCATCCATCTTGGCCGATTCGACCAAGCTTTCCGGCAGCGTGTGAATATAAGTGCGGACGACGAGCATGTTGAACGCGCTAATCAGCCCTGCCCCGGCTCCCGGGAACAGAATATAAACCAGAAAGTTATTCAGCAGATGCAGATCCTTAATCAAAAAATAGGAAGGGATAAGACCGGCGCTGAAGTACATGGTGAGCACGAAAATCAGCGTGACGGGCTTCCGGAACATATACTCCTTACGGCTGATGGTATACGCCAGCATCGCCGTCAGGAAGACGCTGATCACCGTGCCGATGACGGTCCTGGCTACGGACACCCAGAACGCATCATACACTTTCCCGCTCACGAAGACCGCCTCGTAATTTTTGAACGTCCATTCCCGCGGCCAAATGTAGATGCCGCCGCGCGTCGTGTCGATCCCCGAGTTGAACGAGATCGCCAGCGTATTAAGAAACGGATATAACGTGACGATCACGATGAACAGCATGATGAGATAGTTGAACGTATGGAACAGAAACGGCTCCGCTTTGAATTTGGTTCGTACTGTTTGCATAGGGAGCCCTCCTTATATGATTCGCTCTTCGCCGAGACGCTTGGCGATGATATTCGCGCAATAGAGCAACACAATGCTGACGACGGTTTTGAAGATGCCGGCCGCGACGCCGAGCGAGTAGTTCCCGATCCGCAGACCGTACTTCAGAACGAAAATATCGATCGTCTCCGACCAGTCGAGCACTTGTCCGTTGCCAAGGAAATATTGAATGTCAAAGCCGCCGCCGTTCAGGATCCAGCCCACGTTCATGATCAGCAGAATGACGATAACGGGACGAATGCCGGGCAGCGTCACGTTCCAAATTTTGCGGAAGCGACCTGCGCCGTCCACCTCCGCCGCCTCATACAGAGACGGATCGACGGAAGCAATGGCCGCCAAATAAATGATCGTGTTCCAGCCTACTTCTTTCCAGACGTTGGTGAGTCCTACGATTCCCCAAAAATACTTGCCTTCACCTAACCATAATATCGGTTCATTGATAATATGAAGCTTCATAAGCACGACGTTCACGATGCCGCCTTCGGTGGACAAGGCCATGGAGACAAGACCGGTCACGATGACCCAGGAAAGAAAGTGCGGAAGATAAGAGATCGTTTGGATCAGCCTCTTAATTCCGGTTTTCCTTATTTCGTTCATGAGCAGCGCCAAGCCGATTGCCGTGACGAAACCGAGGATGAGCGAAATAAAGCTCATGGCGATCGTATTTCGAAGAACCCGGATAAAGCTATCATCCGTGAACAGAAACCGGAACTGATCGAGCCCAACCCAAGTCTGTTCAAGGATGGGGAAGCCCGGTTTATAGTTCTGAAAGGCCATCAGCCAGCCCCAGATGGGGCCGTACGCGAAGAGAAGGATGTATAGCACCATCGGAATGGACATGAGAATGAGCTGCCTTTGGCGGATCATGCGCCTCCAGAACGTGTTCGTCCGCCGGGCGGACTGGGGTGTGACTTCAATCTTATGGACCGTTTGCTGCGGCATCGGTTCCCGCCTCCTGTTTCTAACGAGCGGAAGGCCGGAACTTTAGCTCCAACCTCCCGCTCCTCTTCGTCTTATTTACTGCTCCAGTTGTCAACACGCCACTTCAGCTGCTCGTTGACTCGATCCAGATAAGCTTGCGTATTCACTTTGCCCATTTCCGCCACATATTCAGACCAAACATTGTTGAATTCATCCGGTTTGCTTAAGATAGCCTTAGGCAAATACTTGAAATCCAAATCCTTCATCTTCTGGTTGGCGACTTTTGCATCGGAACCTTCGATAAGGTCAATGTTCCAGGCCGGATACGAAACGCGGTTCTCCGGTGGAGACGAGAAGAAGTCACTCCACACCTTAAAGCCGTAGGCGGATAACACTTCCTTGTCGATGTCTTTCAAGTTTGCGAAATATTCGTCAGGCTGGTTGCCCGGTCCGTCGGCATTGCCGTCCGGGTAGTTGCCTTCCAGCTTAGGCAGATAGCCCCAAAGCGATTCCGCTTTGAACTTTTGCTTCCAAGTGACGTCTTCTTGCTGCGCGCGCATCTCCGGCGTCCGGTAGTAGAGTCCGTTGTCGCCAACGAGATAGTCGACGCCTTCTTCACCCCAGTTGAGGCGCTTCTGCCACTCTTCCGATAGCATCGTGTCAATGAACTTGATGATTCTCACCGGATCCTCGGCCTTGACCGTAATTCCGAATCCATTGCCCAGATTGACTACAGGTCGATCCAAGTAGTAATCTGTTGTGCTCTCGTCATACACAAGAGGGAAACCGACGTACGTACGATCGACTTTGCCTTGCGAAACGAGCGAATCATGAGCTTGCCCGAAGTTCCAGCGTTGGTCGAACATGGCGAGCACGCGGCCGCTGGACAGCTTCGCCAGATACTGGTCATAGTTCTGTGCGAATGCTTCTTTGTCCATCAAGCCTTTGGCATTAATTTCATTCAGTTTGGTATAGTACGGCTTCGCTACATCCGTAGCTGAGAAGAGCGTAGCGACGTTCGTATCCGGATCGACGAGGACGCCGCCGTCGTTCGGGTGACCGGCCAGATGCTGAGGCGCGTTGCGCAAGCCCCAATCGCGCCAATCGAAAGCGAGCGACGTGAACCCGATCGTCGGTTGGCCATCGATCTCAGGGTACTTGGCCGCATAATCCTCGATCAGCTTGAAGTATTCATCCAACGTTTTGATTTTTGGATAGCCGTATTCTTTGAGAATCGCCTTCTGGATATAGAAGGCCGGCCCCATGTAGTCCGTCGGCTTGAAGTCGCCTTGGTAGACCCCGTAGTTCGGCAGCCAATAGATGTGGCCGTCCGCCGGGTCTTTCAACTGCTCCCATACTTTTCCGTAATGCTTCTTCAAATTCGGCGCATGCTCCTCGATGAGGTCTTCCAGAGGAATGACCGCTTTGGCCGCCGTCAGCTTTGTATTCGCCGTGATCATGTCCGGGTAGTCTCCGCCCGCGATCATAACGCCGAGCTTCTGCTCGATATCGCCGACCAAATATTCTTCCTTCAGCGTAACACCGAGCTTCTCTTTGATCTCCTGATAGATCTTGTTGTCATCCGTCGGGATTGGTCCCGTAGCAGCCGTAAACAAGGAGATGGTGAACGGTTCCACTTTCTCTCCATTCGTGGAATCGCCCGCATCGGGCGATGACGAAGCCGTCGAAGACGCATTACCGTTATTGCTGTTGTTCCCAGAGCAAGCGGTTGCAACCATACTGACCGTTAGTGTCAGCATAAGCAACCATAAAGCTGACTTCTTAGTACGAACCCCCATGTATAATCCTCCTTAGCGGATGTGACGCAAGATAAGCGCGCTTTCATCTTGCTTTCTTTATGGTAACGCTTTCTTTATTAGGCTGACAATTCACGTATTAAATGGGTACCCCCCCGAAAAATCGGTTTTTGCGGTTCGAAACTCTGCCGGTTTCTTGCCCGTGCGCCGTTCGAAATGCTGGAGGAAGTGACGATAGTGCGCATACCCGACCTGCTCCGCGATAACGCTGATCGGCTCGGTAGTGCCGCGAAGCTTCTCGCAGGCCTCGGCGATTCTCAAATCGTGAATCCGATCGAGTAAGCCGCGGCCGAATTTGCTTTGATAAGCCCTTCCCAAATAAACGGGATTCAAATAAAAGCGCGCCGCTATATCCCGAATCGTGAGCGGACTGCGATAATCATTTCGAACGTACCTGTCAATCTCCATCAACGTGCTGCCCGGCTTGCTCTCGCGAATCGTTTGCACGGCGCCTATGACTTGTTCCACGAATGAGAGAATGCGTGCCCGCACGGATGCCGCATCAGCACTGGTTTCATACCTATCCGAGGCTTGACGAGGACGCAGCAGCAGAGCAGGATCGCCGCCCGACTCCCGGATCAGCTTGCCGCATTGAACGGTCAGGGAGCCCGCGAACAGCTCGGCCCATTCGAACGAATGCCCTTCCAGCTCCCGGAATAATCGATCTATTACGCTTGCCGCCCGGTCCCCGTCCGCATCTTCGATCGCTTGCAGCACGTCCTTCAGCAGACGCGCCGCCAGAGCCGGCAGCGACGCCGCTTCTCCGCCGCCCTGCCCCTTCTGCATGGCCTCCTGGCGGGCGTCCAGCCGGGCTCGAATCTGCGTCAGCACCTCCGCGGCTTCTTCTCCGATGATTGGCTTGAGCAAGTAGTGATAGACGCCCAGCTGCATGGCTCTCTTCGCGAACGAGAAATCGCTGTAGGCGCTAACCAAGACGATCTCGGCAGGCGCTCCCTTTCCTCCCTCTTCTTGCAGCTTCCTAATGAGCTCCAGGCCATCCATCTCCGGCATTCGGATATCCGTTACGATAACATGCGGCATCGACTCGCGCGCTGCCGCCAGCGCTTCAGAGCCGCTCTCGCACACGCCGCAAATCTGGAAGCCCAGCTGCTCCCAATCCACGAACATTCGCAAGCCTTCGATCGCGTGCGGTTCATCGTCCACCAGCATTACCTTATACATGCCTTTTCCCTCCTTCGTCCACGGACATCGCAGGAATTCGAAAACCGATTCTCGTCCCCTCATTCGGACGGCTGTCGATGACAAAATCGACTCGTTCCCCGTAATGGAGCCGGAGCCGCTTATAAACGTTGCGCATGCCCACGTTCTCGTCCGTATCGAGACTTCCGTTCATCAGCCTTCGGATTTCATTCAACCGCTCTTCATCCATCCCTTTGCCGTTATCTTCGACTTGCACATATAGATAAGTATCTGTTCGACGGGCTTCAATCCGGATAACGCGCTGCCCCTTCACCGCCTGCAGTCCGTGCTTGCACGCGTTCTCGACTAGCGGCTGGATGCACATTTTCGGCACCAGGCATTTCGCCGCTTCTTCCTCGATGTCGAACTCGTAGCCGAACCGGTCCGCGAACCGGAACTTCTCGATTTTCAAATACATTTCCGTAAAATGAAGCTCGTCCTGCAGCGTTACGGCGGCGTCTGACCAGCTGAGCATCCGCCTGAGCAGCTGAGACAAGTTGCGGATCGTATCGGTCACTTCCGTATAGCCGTTTTTCACGCTGACAACGAGCAGGGCATTTAACGTGTTAAACAGAAAATGCGGGTTGACCTGGCTTTGCAGCAGCTTCATTTCGGCGCGGATCCGTTCCAGCTCCATGTCCTTCTGCTGGATTTCGAGCTTGTAGACATCGTTGATGAGCGACTCGATCTGAGAGGCCATCCGGTTGTAGCTGCGGATCAGCCCGCCTATCTCGTCTTTGCCCTCGCGCAGCACGATCAGGTCGAACTTCTCGTTTTTTGCTTTCTCCATGTGACGGGCTAAGCGGCGAATCCGATAATTATACGAGCGCAGCATGATGAAGATGAGCGACGTCGGCAGCAACGTGCTGACGGCCGCAAGCATCCAGATGAAGCGGTTCGAGCTCTGGACGGCGGTCTGGAATCGGTCCTCCTCCGCAAATCCGACAAGCTTCCATCCTTGCATGTAGGAAGGCTTCCCAAGCATGCTTCGAAATATCAATTCGCCTTGCTCGCCGTTGTCCCACTGGTCCATCGGATCCATGTACCGGGAGGAGGGCAGCAATACCCGGTCCTGCGGATCCAGCATGCTGATCGCCAAGTACGGCTTCTCCTCTTCGAGAATCTCTTCGAAGTTGCTGAGCTTGAGGTCAATCCGCAAGTACTTGGCGTAGCGCCCGTACGTCGGATATTCGTTCAATTTGCGCACGATGCTGAAGTAAACCTTGTTACCCATCGCGTTCATCGGGTCGACGCTCCGGTACATCATCACTTGGACGGCCGACGGGGAGCTCGTAACCGTCTCGTACCAAGGGCTGCGCTTTGAAGCTTCATCCAATATGAAATAATGGCTTCCGCTCACGATGGTCGGATTCTCCGTAAATACCGAAATATTCTCGACATATGTGTAGGCGGACATGAATGGTCTCATTTTGCCGGTCAGCGTCTCATTGAAGCTTTCGTAGAAATCGACAATATCGGTATATTCCTTGTCCAGCAGCTCGTATAGGCTGCGGTCCGTCGCGACGGAATGGCTGAGCGTTACTCCGCCCTCGATCATATCCATCGCCTTCTTGTCCGCGCGCTCCATCGCGATCTGAAGGTTGTTCTGTTCCCGGGCTTGAATGCTCTCCGACATCTGCTGGAACAGCAGAACATTGATGGTGAGGATCGGCACCAGAATGCACAGCAGGTATATCAGTGTAAACTTCCATTTCAGCGGGATGTTGTTAACGAAGCTGAGCCAGCCGAACGGCATGCGGTCGCCTCCTTGGAATTAGCCGTTTTTGTAATGCGAGGGGGTCATGCCCGTCCAATGCTTGAATTTCGCCGCAAAATGCTCGGGATCCTCATAGCCGACCTTACGCGCGACATCGGCGACTTTCAAATCGGTTCGCCGGAGCAGTTTGCGGCCGGCTTCGACCCTCGTACGATGAACATAGTCAAGGAAAGACATGCCTATGTGCTTCTTGAACAACTGACCGAGATATGCCGGCTGGAAATGGAGCATCTGCGCGATGGTCTGCAATTGAAGCGGCTCGGAATAGCGCTCCCGGATGATTTGGGCCACCTCCCAAGCCGGGCCGGACTCCGACCGCTGCCGCGCCAGCCGCTCCGCTGCCTTGCAAGCGTAAGCCGTCAAAACCTCGGGCCAACGTTCCTCCATTCCCGGCAAGCAGGGAGGGGATAGGGCTTGTTCGTCTAGAGCGGATGAGCCTTGCTTCTCTCCCTCGAAGACGGTCCAGGTCACTTCGAGCAGTACGTTCGACAAGTACGCTTTGCCGATCTCTCCGCCGCCGCCGAATGAAAGCTTCAACTGGTGACACAACTGCTCGGCGGCGTTCCCAATCCCCTCCCTGTCTCCAGCTTGAATGGCTAATAACAGGCGATCCTCCGCATCCAGCAGCGGATCCGAAGCAATCGGGACCGTCCAAGCCGCTTCCAGCGGCAAGGCCTTACCCAGTTGCTTCGTACGATCACCGGCCTCGGATTGCGACCACCTGCTGCGAAATTCCTTAAGCGCTGCATGAATCTCCATGGTGTCGATCGGCTTCAGCCAATAGTCGAGCACTCCGCATGACAGCGCCTTATGCGCGGCCGAGAAATCATCATGCCCGCTCAGAATAACGAAACGGCAAGGTGCGTGGAGCACATTCGTGCAGTGCTCAATCAGCTGCAATCCATCCATGACCGGCATGCTGATGTCCGTGACGACTAGATCGGGACCCAGCTCCTTGATACGCTCCAGCGCCTCTTCCCCGTCGCACGCTTCTCCGCAGATTCGGAAGCCGTGACTTTCCCAATCGACCATGAAGCTCAAGCCTTCCAGGACGAGCGGTTCATCATCTACAATTAGAACGGTATAGATCTGTAACCTCTCCTCTCCCTATAGGATTCTATTAACTACATCTAATGACGATTCTCTAGGTCGGAGACCGTTAATAGAGGACCCGTTCAAAACCGGCGGCCCCCCTGCCATCGTATCATTTTATTCCTTTTAATTTAACCCTAGAAACAATTGGATATTTAACTTCTTATGATTCTGTATGTGAGTGTTGACCCCCTTCGAAGCATAAAAAATACATGACCGATGCTATTAACCGTACGACGATGTATTCATTACATGTAAACTTTGCTCGCCAATAAGCGATTCCTCATCCCCCACCGCAACCGGCTTCGACATTCACACTCTTTCTGAAGCCTTATAAAATACGTCACTATGCATATGCTGAACTCTTTCCCAATTGGCGGGGTTGGTTGTGTCTAGGGTGCGGTGCTCCAAAATGGCCTGGTACAGTGTTGTCTTCTCTTCCAAATGGGCAACGTGCTGCTTGGCTTCTTCTAGCTTGGCGAGCGCAGCTTCTTTATGCTCCATCATGAGCTTGTAGCGTTGCGGAATGGTGGAATCGCCCTCGAGACATAAATCGATATACGTTTTAATGACATCGATCGGCATACCGGATTGCTTGAGGCATTTGATCCCATGCAGCCAGTTAATGGATTCTTCATCGAATAATCGAATATTATTCTCATTGCGCCGTAAGCTTGGCACCAGACCTTTGTCCGTGTAGAAGCGGACGGTGTGCTCGGTGAGGCCCGTGATCTGAGCGGCTTCTTTGACCGTATTCATATGGAGTCCCCCTTGGAAAAAAAAGAATAACTGCCTCTTGCCTTCGTGTAACACGAAGGTACTATGCTTATTGTAATGCAACTGTGCCGTAACCGGAACTCCCGCACCACCCCAATTTCCGCGATACGCACCGGTTGCTCTCATACATTTGAACAATAGGAGGAATCGCAATGCGAACTGTAACTTTGAACAATGGTGTAGAAATGCCGATCCTAGGCTTCGGCGTCTACCAGATTCCGGATGCCGAAGAGTGCGAGAACGCGGTGTACGAGGCACTGTCGGCCGGTTACCGCTTGATCGACACCGCCGCCGGTTACCTTAACGAGGAAGCGGTCGGACGCGCTATTAAGCGCAGCGGCGTACCTCGTGAGGAGCTGTTCATTACGACTAAGATTTGGGTTCAGGATACCGGCTACGAGAGTGCCAAGCTTGCGTTCGCCAAATCCTTGAAGAAGCTGCAGCTCGACTATCTCGACCTGTACTTGATTCACCAGCCGTTCGGCGATTACTACGGCACTTGGCGCGCGATGGAAGAGCTGTACCGTGAAGGCAAAATCAAGGCAATCGGGGTCAGCAACTTCATGCCGGATCGTCTGATGGACCTCATTGTGCATAACGAGATCGTGCCCGCCATCAACCAGATTGAAACGCACCCGTTCTACCAGCAGACAGAGAGCGCTGCTTTCTTGAAGGAGCAGGGCGTGCAGCACCAATCGTGGGCGCCGTTCGCCGAAGGACGGAACAACATGTTCTTTAACGAAGTGCTGACCACGATCGCGGAGAAACACAACAAGTCTGTCGCCCAGATCGTATTGCGCTGGCTTGTCCAACGAGAAGTTGTTGTCATTCCAAAGTCGGTACGCAAAGAACGGATCGTCGAAAATTTCAACATTTTCGATTTTGAGCTAAGCGCGGACGAAATGGGGCTAATTTCCACGCTAGATACGCGAGAAAGTCTATTCTTATCGTACCGCGATCCGGAAGTTGCCAAGATGATGGGCAACTGGAGAGTCGAATTGTAAACCTTGGTCCGATTTCTGGCATTAGCAAAAAAATACATCGCCACGGCTCATAAGCCGCAAGGCGATGTATTTATCATATACAAAATTCTACTGATGCTATCTGCCGCGGTTATCCCTTCGAATAAGCGAGTCCGAACCTTCCTTATAAGCGTAAACGTTATCGGTGTATTTCCCCTCCCCAAGGATTGAATGTATAGTGAAGGTACCGCTAGCATCATCGTATTGTATACTGTCATCTTGGTTAGCTCCCAAAGTCTCCCGTACGCTCGACCATAAAAGTTGCCCGTCCTGTTCTTTAAATATATAGATTTGGTTTCGTTTGCGGGTCACAACCACAGCTTCTTCTTTCCCGTCGCCGTCCAAGTCACGTTCATAACTGGCAGCCTCAAGACTTATGTAAGAATAAACCTGGCCGTCCGAGTCTTTTCTTACATACCAGACGCAGGATTCGCCATCCGTTCTGCAATTGGCTCCTTCGATCTTCAACACTTCTTGTCCGAACAATCGCGTCATACTGAACTGTAAGTCATACAAATGCCCGTAGCCATAATGGTACAGATTTTCCGGCTGGGAAGATTCGTCTAAGGTGAACCCAAAATAATCCACATCCCCGTTCGTTTCATGCGGGGTCAGCGAATCGGGCTTTAGGGTATAATGCAGTGCCATCCCAAAGCCTTCTATTGGCTTTTCATCAAGTAATTGAATATCGCTATACGGAATTTGCGCAATGTGTCCGTTTGTCTTATTTCTTAATGGGTTATATTTATTGGATAATCCCGGTAGGATGTCTGGATCTGCTTGATTATTCGTTTCACCCTCTTCCCACTCTGTCGCAATTAAGGGTTTAAATACGACAGGCATCCCCCTCTCATCGTTCAAGCCGGAAGCGCCCTTGCTGGTAAATTCGTATGACCAGTTAATCGCAACAATAACTGAAAGGAAGCTCAAGACCACTGCCCCTGCGAGAAACTTCCATTGCCGTGAGAAGTAACCGGGACGACGATCTAATGTATCCATAACCTGCCGTCTCATATCACTAGAGAAAACTTCCTCCGGGAACAGTCCTTGTTTTACTCTGCTTTCCCAATCAACAGATCGATCGTTCATGGCTCTATCTCCCTCCATTTACTGTTCACGATTTTACGCGCCCTATGCAGCCTCGACTTTACCGTTCCTTCCGACACGTTTATTAGTTTAGCGATCTCGATCATTGTCAGTTCGTGTTCAAGAGTCAGAAGCAGAACTTCTCGCAGCTTATTCGGCAAAGACATGATAATGTCTCTTATTTCGCGGACGGATTGTTCCATAAAATAATTCATTTCCGCCGACTGTTCGTTCTTTTGCGGCTTCACCCAGCCGAACAGAACGATGCGACGCATATAGCTGGACTTCAGTTCGTTAATAGCCAAGTTTCTTGTGATTGAGAATAACCATGTTTTCAGAGATGACCGGCCCTTGAATGTGCCAACGTCATGGAACACTTTAATAAATACTTCTTGGGCAATATCCTTGGCCTGCTCCCTGTTTTTGGTGATGGCATAAGCGTATCTCGTTACATCATCGCCATATGTAGTCATTAGTCGATATAACTCCGTCTTGTCCATACGATCCACATTCACCAAGTATTGAAATTCCATGCGGGATTCCATATATTCACCTCCATCCTATTAGACAAGAGCCGGTTGCGAATCGTTCACTGTTATTGCAATTAAAGGTAAAGATTTTTCTACACGTATATTTCTTGTTGACTTCATGTCATAAAAAATACATCGCCAGAGCATGAATACCTTATCGCTCTCTCCTTCAGCCCATGATTCGATGATCCCGTTCAAGCTGACTTGTGACACCTTATTGCATGTATAAAACTGCGAAGTTATAATAAAACTAAAGAAGGAGCCGTGCGTCAACACGACTCCTTGGCACAATAGACCGCTTCAAAGGCGGTCGGCTTCGGATCTGAGATCAGAAATAGACCGCAATCCTTGCAGTGGGGCGGTCTATTTCTTTTGGTTAAACGCTACGACTATGGCAACAACCAGCGTAAGCAGCGCTACAATAAGCGCCCCAAAACCAATCATCAACGTCAAAGCGTCTTTAACCTCCATGGGCATCCCTCCCTTCTTCGAGAGGTAGCCGACCGCCCTTGCAAGCCGTTCTACGTGCTTGTCTAATTATAGCATAATTTGTAAGAAACAGAGCAGTGAAATTCTAATTTCCGACTCTTTGTACAAAAGGTTGTTGATTCGATGTTGATTAGTCCTCGAGAGGCTTCTTGTTGTTGATTCGCTAGGAAGAACCACTACAATAACAACTCTTTTCAGCCGAGCAAGCGCTCGGTCTAGGGCTTTCTGTAAGCACTTCAGAGAACGATTGTTGACTCCTTGTTGACTTCGAGGCATAAAAAAAACATCGCCAGGGCGTACAAGCCGCAAGGCAATGTATACATCGAGTTGATACTACTATTCGTCTTCCGCCTTCTCCTCATCCCCCACCGCAACCGGATTCTCGCAATACGAAATCCAATCGCTCCAAACTCAGAGTCAGATTTTCACTGAGCCAACTCGAATCGGGAACATCAGCGTTGTCACGCCGTTTATTTTTCCTTTTTCGGGACTATCATGCGAATACAGTAATAGCCGCGAACTACTCCGCATGTTCTTCGTTATCAAGCGTACGCAGTGATCAATTTTCCTGCAAATATAATAGCCTTCCATCCCGCGGCTATGGTGAATGTTCTTGGAGCTCGTGCCACCCCGTCCCTCCGCATCATATTCAAACTCCAAAATAAAGGTCTACTATCAATGATGCGCATAAAAACGGCCAACTCTTGAGTGATTCATTCAGGGGGGTGAAGGGATTTCATCCTACCGAACTGCTTTAAAAGCTAATATACTGACTTTAATGCAACACCAATGGGCTTTGTTTTGATAAAGCACCGGAGAGGATTTTGCATGAGGATTCTATAAAAAGAGGAGTCGAATGTATGAAGGCAATTAAATATACAAGCCTGCTATTCGCAGTCTGTATCCTTGGCTGTACTGCTTACGCTCAGATCAACGAAAACATATTTGAAACTACGGGAACCTACCTCACTTTATTATGGGTCAAAGCGACATTGGTCGATTTGTATTTGGGTGTATTTTTTATTTTATGCTGGATTTATTTTCGGGAAAGAAGCCTCGTCAAGGTGCTTCTGCTCGCACCTTTGGCCTTTGTATTTGGAAATGCCGTGATTTTTCTCTATATCTTCTTTTCCATCCGCAAATACGATTACGATATTAAAAAGTGGCTGACCGGTGAAAAACAGCAACGTCAGTAACGTTGATTCCCTGTTGATTGCCATATTGTTTGTTAAAAATTGTTGACTTACTTGAAAGTACAAATGTTAAGGGCCGGGTAGTCACCGATTGAGGTGGCTTCCCGGCCCTTCTATTGTATGCTCGTCGTGTGATAACGCGCTCGGTTTGTCATGTGCTGTACATGCTATCATGAGTTGCTTGTTGACTTCGTGTTGACTCGGAACGCTTTAGAGGCATGTAAAGACTATTTGTCTGAAGGCACTCTATACAAGGAGACGAAATACTGCTATGCCTTGCTCGGGCTTTCTTCATCTCCTTTAGCAATCGGATTCTCCTCATACGAAATCCAATCGCTCCAGCTCCCCGCATACAGACGAACCTTCGTGAATCCCGCTTCCTGAAGCGCGATGACGTTAGGCGTCGCGGTGACGCCTGAGCCACAGTAGACGACCAGCTCGCGTTCGCGATCCAGATCGGCAAAGCGATCTGCTTGCGAAGCCGCGTCCTTCCAAGCGCCGGACTCGCTCAAGCCGTCCTTCCAGAAGCGGTTGATCGCCCCGGGGATGTGGCCGGCGACTTTGTCGAGCGGCTCGACTTCGCCCCGGTAGCGCGGCGCTTCGCGCGAATCGATCAACGTCAGGGACTCGTCGCCCAAACGTTCCTGAATCTCGGCCATCTCGGCCAGCATCGAATGCTGAACCTCCGCCAGGAATTTCGCCGGAATAAGCACCTTCTGCTCCGAAGAAACCGGGAATCCGGCATTCACCCACGCGGTGAAACCTTCATCCAGCACGTAAACCTGCTCGTGGCCAAGGTACTTGAGCAGCCACCACAGACGGGAGGCCATCGCTCCGCCTTGATCATCGTAGGCGACGACGCGAGACTCATTGCCGATGCCGACACGGCTAAGCGCGACCGTCAGGTCGAAAATATCCGGCAGCGGATGCCGCCCGCCATGCCCATCCTCTTCTACCGGAGCAGACAAGTCCTTCTCCAGATCCATATAAACCGCACCCGGAATATGCGAGGCCTCATACAATTCGCGGCCGGCGTCCGGCTTGCCCATCAAGAAGCGGCAATCCACGATAACGATATCAGGCTCGTACATGCGAGCCAAAAGCCATTTCAAAGAAACGATATTATTCATCCCAGTTTCCGTCCTCTCTTGCTTTCCTGCGTCCTATTATAACGGAAAACAGCCCAACAAAAAAAGAACCTCCTGTTCCACCTATTCAGGCGGAACGGAGGTTCCTTAGCGGTGAGAGAGTGTAGGCGTTTACAATTTCGCCTTAATATCTGAGATATACTTGACTACTACTGCGAGAGCCCCAACGTAGTATCCGACTAAGACGATCCATCCCGTCTGGTCCATAGCCGAAATACCTGCCAGCACGAAGAGTGGAAGCACATAGTACATCATGTCCTTCAGGTAGCCGAGCACGAGTTCATGGGACAGCTTGCCGTCTTTGAGCGACATGAACAGACCGACCAAAAAGTCGACAGCCATAGATCCCATCACGACCCACATCGCAACTTCCATCCAATAAGTCAGCGATCCAAACACTTTGCATCACCTCCTCAACCTCACTGCATTATATGCCAGTCCGTTCGAGGTTGTACCACGGCTCATGCCCATATTTACGTGGTGATTGGAGGGATTGTACCCTTCTCTTCATTGTTTCTCCCTCTTGCTGCCTCTATAATAATTCCATATCCTATCAAATCCGATCGTCTATTGGAGGGAACTGCATGGTATTCGTAGCCTTATTGCGGGGCATTAACGTCGGCGGAAACAACAAGATCGATATGAAGCTGCTGAAGCGCACATTCGAAGGACTCGGCCTGACCAACGTCGTGACGTACATCAATACGGGAAATATTATTTTCACGGATAGCACGCATACCGCCCCGGAGCTGGCTGTCATCCTCGAGGAAGCGATAGCCCGCGACTTCGGTTTGACCATCAAAGTCATGATTCGAACGATGGATGAAATCAAGACGATCATGGACAAGCTGCCCGACAGCTGGACGAACGACACGAGCATGAAGAGCGACGTGCTGTATTTGTGGGACGAAATCAACAACGAATCGGTGCTTGAGCAATTAACGACCAATCCCGACGTCGATCATGTCATCTATGTGAGCGGAGCCATCCTATGGTCGTACGACCGGGAGAATGCGGGGAGAAGCGGCATGAACAAAATAATTGGCACCAAGCTGTATCGCCAAGTGACCGTCCGCAACGTCAACACCGCCCGCAAAATTTACGAGCTTATGCAAGCGGCAGCTGCAGCAGCTGCTAAGTAAAGAAATGGGCAGTGCTGCCAGAGGACAATAGGCCGATTAGGCCAACTTAGGTGAATTTCCCTACGCCATCGAACGCTTAAGCTATAACCCCTCGAATGGTAACGGAACTGGATGACCTTATTTGTGGTATTCTAGCGTTTTTTCATCGCTAACGGAACGGAGAGCCGCTATTCGCCTATTTCCTTGGTGATTCCATTCAATTTCCCTCAAATAAAGGCTCTCAGTTCCGCTACCACACCGAAACGCCCTATTTTCCGACGAATAACGTCTTTCAGTTCCGTTAGCCCCTATCTTATTCTCACGGAGTCCAGGAACGACCAGCCCCCCAAAAAACCTACACCCACGCCTCGTTCGCATACCCGCGCTGCTCCCAGTAGCCGATATGCTCGCCCTCGATGAGCTCGATCCGGTTCAGCCACTTCACCGACTTGTAGGCGTACATCTTCGGCATGATCAGACGCACAGGTCCGCCGAGATCGCTCGGGATCGGCTTGCCGTCATGCAGAACCGCGATCATCGCGTCGTCTTTCGCTAGCTGCTCCAGCGTAATGCCGCTCGTGTAGACGCCGTCGCCGGAGTAGAAGATGGCCGACTTCGCTTTTCCCTGCACGCCCGCCAGCTTCAGCATCTCCTTTACGGGAATGCCTTCCCATGTGTTTTTGTAGACGGACCAGCCCGTCACGCAGTGGAAATCGCTCACCTGCACGGTTCGCGCCAGCTTTACGAACTCCTCCCATTTCCACTGCAGCGGCTGGTCTACCAGACCATCCACGCGGAACGACCAGTTCGCGTTGTTGAAGCTCGGAATCGGCGTTACCGTGTACACGCGAAAATGCCCCTGGGCCCCGCCTCCGATCGGAGGCGAAGACGCAGTCATCGGCTGCGGCGCCGGAAGGAGCTCGTTGGCGTTGTTTTCGATCAGCTTGTCGATGCTGGCGCCGCCCCCGGCGCTCCCGAGCGATTCGCCAAGCCACTTCAGGAAGGACGGACCGACCGTTACGGCCAAGCCGACGCCGATCGCGCCGCGAATGAACGCCCTTCTCGTATAAACCGGCTGCGGAGAGGCCGGATGAAGCTCGTCGACGGACCTATTCTCGGCCTGCACCGTGCGACGCTTCGGATCCTTCAGCCACTTGGCCCTTGTAATGGAGTGGTAGATGATGTAAGGAAGGCCGATCCAAGTCAGCAGATCATGCGCGACAAGCGCGGCATTCGATATCCGAGGGCCGACCAGCTTGAACTGCCACAGCAGAACGCCGGACAGAAACCATCCGAGCAGAAAGCCAAGCACGACGTATACATTGAACTTCTGCCATGGCTTGCCCCGGAGCTGCCTCCAATGCTTGCCTGCGAGCGCCAAGTAATACAGTATCGGCATGATCGAAGCGATGCCTACGGCAATATGCGCCCACTTCAGCCAAACCCTGCCCTCGCCGAGCACGCCCCTCCAGAAGCCGCCTAGCAGGATCAAGCCGGTCAGCGCCAGTACGACGACGATCCAGCCATTCCACGCATGCAGCGCGACCAGCTTCTTCCCGTATCCTTTGCGCAGCCGCTCCAGCCATCCCTTCATGAACACTGCCCCCTCCATCCGAATGTTCGAAGTCATGCTCCTATCATTATAACGCCATCGTCATGGGGTTTCGACTGCCTCCATAAATGGCCTCTCTCTCTCCCCTACCATACAGCCAAAAAAAAGCCGATGCCCCGTCTCCCGACGTTCGCCCGGCTTTCCGTGCTTCAACCTGCTTACCTACGCACCAGATCCTCGCGCACCGGCGTGAAGCAATCGAGCAGCGCGCTCGGCTCCAGCGCCTTCACGCCGTGAACGGCCCCGCTCGGAATGTAGATGCTGTCGCCCGCCGAGATCTCGGTCGTGACGCCGTCGATCGTGAACGCGATACGCCCCTTCAAGCAGTACGACATTTGCTCATGGGGATGCGAATGCTGATACCCCTCGGCGCCCTCCTCGAAATGAACCTCCATCATCATGACCGTTTTGCCCGGCTCCATGATTTTGCGCTTCACGCCCGGCTCCGCAGGCTCCCATACTCCGATGTTGCTCACTATCCATTCACTCCTTCGCATCGTTTATTCTTAATGAATTAAACATTTCACAGCGTTTTCCTTTAACGAAAATAACCATTTCTAACGTATATCGGTTTCAAAACGGATTATGCCTTCCTTTTGCCCCGCCGGCCGATGAGCCAAACGACGACCGCGATAGCCGGCGGATACAGAGCCGACCACCCGAGGAACGGGTACAGGCAGAGCGTGCACGCGAACGAAATGATCGCCGCCGGTCTTCCTAGCTTGCTGCCCTTCAGAAGCTTAACGCCAGCCAGACAGCCGGCCAAATACGTCGCGACGAAGGTAGCGTTCGGCCATTGGATGAGCTGCGACAACGTGATCACTCCGCTGTACATAAGGCCAAGCGTTACAAAGCTGCCGGCCGCGATAAACAGCAGACCGCCGGTCGGCGTGCCGAATTTCGGGCTGACGAAGCCGAATACCTTTGGCGCCGCGCCCTCCCTGGCCAGCGAATAGGCGATCCGCGAGGCAGCGCTGACGTAGGCATTGGGACCGGCGAAGCAGATGAACAGCGCTGCGAGAGCAACAGCCCAGCCCCCCGCCTGCCCGAGCGAGAGCTGAACCATCATGCTTAAGGAAGCGGCCGAAGCGGCGCCTCCATAGCTGCCCGTCGCGATTGTGAAGTACGCGACCGAGAAATAGAGCAGCGCCACGATACCCGCGCTCCACAGCACGCCGCGTATCGCATCCCTCTCCGGGTTTACGAACTCGGAAGAGAGATGCGTGACCGCCTCCCACCCGATAAAACACCAAAACAGCAGCCCGGCCGCCTGAGCTACGCTGAACCAGCCGTGCGGCACGAACGGCGTGAACCGCTCCGCGGATTGATGGGGAATGGCGGCGAAGATGGCCAGAAGCAGAATCGCGATAATCATCGCGATCACCGCCGTCTGCACGCCTCCCGCGAGCTTCAGGCCGAATACGTTCACCACGATCGGCAGCAGCAGCATCACCGCGGCAAGCGCGTAGAGCTGATCATGGCTCAAATCGAGCAGAACCGCGAGATATTGGGAGCCGGTGACCGCCAATACCGGAGCTCCAAGCGGGACGGACAGGTAGAAGAACCAGCCGACAAGGCTGCCGTACTGCGGCCCGAATGCCAGCCTTGCGAAGTGTGATACACCGCCCGCGCTTGGGTATTTGGACGCGAGCAGCCCCATCGTGACGGCCATCGGCACGACGAGCAGGGACATGGCCAGCCAAGCCAGTATGGAGGCGGGTCCGGCGGCCTCCGCCGCCATTCCCGGTATGAGCAGTATGCCGGAACCGACCACGGATCCGATATAGAGAGCAATAATCTGAGGCAGACGGAGCACTTGTCGCAAGCCGTCCGCCTGAACCGTTACATTTGACATCGTTTATGACTCCTTGCTTGAAAGTATTACGTTTACCATAACGAAAATCTGTATGGCTAAGAAGGGGCAGATTACAGCACATGCAAGGGGACAGATTCGATACGTCGTCGTTATTTCCGATCCGCATCTGTCCCCTTCATTTTGTTGCATTCTGACCATTTAATCCATGCCAGAGTTCGAATAAGATGATGATAGATACTTGCGACCATATTCATTTCCCGAAGGAGGCTCTTCATTTGCTTACTCCGCACGAAATAAAAGCTTATTTGGAGCGGTTCGGCATGCCGGAAGTCGAGGAACCGAGCCTGGATTATTTGATGCGGCTCCATCGGGCCCATGTCGAACGCTTCTCCTGGCAAACCGTCGATATCGTCGCCGGGAGACCCGCATCCATCGACCCGAAGCAATCCGTTCAGCTGCTGCTTACCGGCCGAAGCGGCTATTGCTTTCACCTGAACGGGGCGTTCGGCACGCTCCTCCGTTCCCTCGGCTACCAGGTCGACTGGCATCGCGCTGGCGTGCAGCCGAACGGCGAATCGCCGCGCGTGAACGGCTTTCATTTGGCTCAGACCGTTACGATCGGCGCAGGCGAGGACGGCCAAGAGCGGTGGATCGTTGACGTCGGACTTGGCGATATGCCATATGAGCCGCTCCCCCTTGTACATGGCTCGTATGTCCAAGGCGCCTACACGTACGGCGTTACAAGCTCCGCCGTCGCTCCAGGCGGCTGGCGGCTCGAGCACGACGCGCTGGCCAGCTTCGTCGGCGTCGACGTCGCCCCCGAGATCGTCGATGACATCACGCCATTCCTTTCCAAACATGAGCATTACAGCACGTCGCCGGAATCGCCCTGGATGAACACCTTCCTGCTTCGTCATCGCCACGCGACAGGCGGCAACGAGCTTCGCGGCTGCATATGGAGCAGCCGCGAAGGCAAGAGCATCCGGAAGACGGAGCTGCTCGACAAGCAGCAATGGCTGGACGTCATGGGCGACGTCTTCGGCGAGAAGCTGGTCGTCTACGACGGCTTGGAACGGGACGCCCTCTGGTCCAAGGTGCTCCGCCTGCACGAGGACTGGAAACGCGCCAAAGAAGCGGCCGACAAAGCCGCTCCGTAGATGTGTTTTGGCCCCCAGGCTCGCAGGCCCGCCCCCGCGGCGAGCCTGCGAGCCTGGCAAGTAGCCAAGCATATTAGACGTTCCTCACACCTCTATTTCCCCCGAACTTCCTCTTCCCAATCACCGGGCTCAACTGCAGCACCAAACAAAAAAAGCGCTCCCACAAGGAAGCGCTCTGCCTTCTTCTTCGCTCGCTAGTCCCACCGCGTCAGCACGACCGGGCCGTCCTTCGTGATCGCGACGGTATGCTCGAATTGGGCCGCCCAAGATCCGTCCACCGTCCGGGCCGTCCAACCGTCCATGCCGACGTAGACCTCAGGGCGGCCTGTCGTTATGATCGGCTCAATTGTGATAACCATGCCCTCCTCCAGCTTCACGCCTTGGCCCGGCGGGCCAAAGTGCTCCACCTCCGGAAACTCGTGCATGCTGCGACCGATTCCGTGCCCGACGAACATTCGCACGACGCCGAAGCCTTCTCGCTCAGCCCTCTTCTGCACCGCATGCCCGATATCCCCGACATAATTGCCCGGCAGCGCCATCTTAATGCCGTCAAGCATCGCTTGCTTGGCCACGTGCAACAGCTTATCCGTCGCCGCGGTGGACTTGCCGACTATATACGTCCAGGCAGAATCCGCCTTCCAACCGTTCATATCCGCCACCATGTCGATCGTCACGATATCCCCGGATTCCAGCGGCTCCGAATCCGGAAAGCCGTGACAGACGACGTCGTTCACGGATGCGCAGGTTGCGTACGGATAGCCCTTGTATCCCTTCTGCGCGGGGGTCGCCCCCCGATCTATCATGAAACGCTCTACGAACCGGTCAATCTCGCGGGTCGTCACCCCCGGCGCAAGACGCTTCGACAACGCCTTGTGGCATGCCGCCACAACCCGTCCCGCCTTGCGGATCCCCCTAATATGCTCCCGCGTCTTCAACTCTACTGACATTTGCGATACCTCCTTCTTAGTCGTGGGTAGAAAAGGGGCGTATATGCTTACCCTATTCCGCGAACCAAGATCTCATTACCGCAAAAGACGGCATTTTCTCGAAGTCGGCTTCCATTCCGTTCAGCCGGCTTCTCCGAAGCCTCCAGCTACACTTTCTGCAGCTCCTCCAGCTCCTTGTTCTTCTCCTTGAACCGGTCGTTATGGGAGGAGACGTAAGCGTACGGCGTCGCCTCGGGGTCCATGTAAACCTTGGCGCTGTTCAGCGCCAGCACGGCATCCGTGAATGTGCCGGCGATAAGGCCTACTTTGCTCTCGAAGCCGACGAAATCTCCCGCTCCGAATACGCCCGGAATATTGGTCTCCATCTTCGGGCCGACGTTCGCCTTCCATTCGCCCATGTCGATGCCCCAATTCCGGATCGGACCGAAGTCCGAGCGCATGCCGTGGTTGACGATAACTGCGTCCACCTCCACCGTGCTTTCCTCTCCCGTCTCTACGTGCTGGAGCAGCACTTGGGAAATGCTTTTCCCATCCGCGCTTTGCAAGGCTTTGATTGCATATGGCGTCCGCACGTCCGCGGTTTGCTTCATCATCGACACGTTGCGCTCCAACCCGCCGAAGCTGTCGCGGCGATGCACAACCGTCACGCTGGCCGCCACGTGCGCCAGCTCGTTAGCCCAATCCACGGCGGAATCGCCTCCGCCGGAGATCAGCACTCTTTGGCCGCGGAAGCGCTCCAGCTCCTGCACCGTATAATACAGGTTGCTTACCTCATAACGATCGGCTCCTTCAATCTCCAGCTTCGCAAGCTTCCGAATGCCGTACCCGCATGTCATGATAACCGTCTTCGTATGATGCCTGTTTCCGCTCGCCGCCGTCAGCAGGAACGTGCCGTCCTCCTGCTTATCCAATCCGACAATCTGCTCGTTCATCACGACCGTCGGGTCGAAGGTCATGCCCTGCTGTATAATTTGCTCAAGCAGCTTCTCGGCCCGAGTCGGCACGACGCCGCCTACGTCCCATACGATCTTCTCCGGATAGAGCAGCATCCTGCCCCCCAATTGATCCTGCGCCTCGATCAGCTTCGTCTTGAGCTCGCGCATGCCGCTGTAGAAAGCCGTATATAATCCCGCCGGTCCCCCGCCGATTATCGTCACATCATATAGCTCCAGCTTATTCGCCGCTGTCTCCATCCCTGTTTCCTCCCCGTCACTCTACGCTTGCTCGTGATAACGATTCTCAATAACTTCAACTATACATGAGTTGAGACCAATTCTCAATTACTTTGCAAAAAAAGAATGCCCGCCGCACCTCGCGCCGGACACTCCTCTATCTCTTATTCCAATGCTTGGAGCACCGCATCTACTCCGTAGGAATTGCCAATCGGACCGTAACCCAGCGCCAGCTGGCCGTTAATGCCGTAAACTTGGTTGTTCTGCACGGCCTTCAGCGTGCCCCATACCTCGCTCTTCTCCCACTCGTCCGTCATAGCCGGGAGCGATCGATCCTCGTAGTTGAAGTAACCCAGGATCAGATGATCCGGATTAATCGCGACAAGACCCTCGAGCGACAGCTCGGCTCCTTCTCCTTGCGCGTCGCCTTCCGGCGGCGTCAATCCCATGCCTTCGTAGTACGGCTTCAAGTAATTGGATCCTTGCAGCCAGACGGCATTGTCCCTGACCTGCAGGAACGCGACGCTGCCTTCCAATCCGGACAGCTTTTCTTTGGCTTCTTGAAGCTTGGCGTTGTAGTCCGCCACGTACTTCTCCGCGACTTCTTCCTGCCCGAGAATGCTGCCGAATTCCGTCACGAGCCCCTGCCAGTTGCTCCACACGTCCGTTACCGCTTCGTCGATAACGACGGTTGTCGCGATTTTCTCCAGCTGCTCGGCAATATCACCGTTCACGCTGCTTCCGGCAATAATCAGATCCGGACCGTAAGCGAGCAGCCCTTCCATGTTGACCGTCGTATTCTCGCCCACGATCTTAATCTCTTTGACTTTGTCGACATAAGGCTTGTAAGTCTCCGATTTCAGAGCGGACTGCGCTTCGGTGAAAGGAAGGGCGATGCCTACCGACTCCACATCGAAGAGCAGCAGTGAATCGCCGTAGCCCCAATGCACAACCGCAACCTTCTTCGGTTCCTCGGCGATGGTCACGTCGCCATTGGCCGCTTTGATCGTGCGCGGGAACTTCGGAGCTACCTCCTCTTGCTGTCCTTCACCCGATCCTGTCGTTTCGCTCGCTTCAGGCGATGCAGACGGCTGCGTGTTCGATTCGGCGTTATTCCCGCATGCGGATAATAGGATCACCAAGATGATGGCGCTAATAAATCCGATGAATGAATGCTTTCTCATGGCTAGTATCCTCACTTTTCCCTACATTTATTCGATAACGATTCTCATTACCATTTAAAAAGATATCACCGGACGGCGCCGGTGAGAATAGAGAGTTTCCCGAAGTTAAGATGGACAATTTCTTCTGGCGGCGAATCCCAGCTTGCTCGGGGGCACGCCTTTATATTTTTTGAACAGCCTGCTGAAATAGTAAGGATCCGCGTATCCGACGCTCCTCGCCACCGCCGATACCGAGAATTGGCCCGTCGTCAGCCATTCCTGCGCGCGGTTCATCCGGTAGGCGATCAAATAATCGATTGGCGCGGTTCCGGTATATTTTTGGAATAAATAAGAGAAATACTTCGGCTTCAGCTGGTACCTCTCGGAGAGTCCCGCGAGCGTCAACCCCTCCATGTAATGCGCTTGGATATACGCGATCGCGTCTTCCACGACGGGATAGCTCTCCCCGATCTGCTCGCGTCTGTCCGATTGGATGACGAACGTGACGATCCGATAGAACAGCGCCTTCTTCTCCAGCTGTCCCATATAATCCGGCTCGGACGCCGCCTTCACGATCTGCTCCAGCAAGCGGATCAGCTCGGGCTCCAGCGTGACGGTCAAATAAGCAACGGCATGCTTATCCATGTCGTCCTGATCCAGCAAATAGTGAACGAGGCAATATTCGAAGCCGCTGTCGCCCACCAGGATCTCGAGCTGTCTCCCCGCCCCGCCAAGCAGAACGGTTCCCGGAGATACCCGGTACCGCTCCGTTCCGTCGAAGATGAACTCGGCTTCGCCTCTCAGCCCGATGATCATGCCGCATTTGGTCGTGGGCTTGTCCACGTGTCCGGTGTAGATATGATTCGATTCTAGTACCGTCTGGAAGACACCGTACACCGTAACCGGAATGCTCGCGAATTGTTTGGCCAATTGCTCGTATCGGTAATTCAACGCCTGATCCCCTCCGTTCGAACAACCTTTCTTACGCTTTGGAACGAGCCATCAAATATAGGAAATACGGGGCGCCGATCACCGCCACGACAATGCCGGTCGGCACTTCGGAAGGCAGAATGACGCGTCCGACCGTATCCGCCACAAGTACAAGCAGCGCGCCGGCAAGCGCCGTGACCGGAAGAAGGAAGCGGTGCCTCGGACCGACCAAGCGTCTGGCGAGATGCGGACCGATCAGTCCGACGAAGCCAATCCCGCCGCTCACCGCGACGCTGGCTCCGGCAAGCGCCACGCTTGCCGCTATCAGCTTAAGCTGCTCGCTTTTAACGGGAGCGCCAAGTCCCGTTGCCGTCGTCTCTCCCAGATTCAGCACGTCTAGTGTTCTGGCTTTGCTTATGACATAAGGAATCAGAATCACGATCCATGGCAGCAGCGCCAGGACGAATTTCCAAGTCGTCCCCCAAATGCTTCCCGCCAGCCACGTTGCGATGCGTTGGAAGTCCGCGGGATTCAGCCGGATCGTCAGGACGATCATCGCCGCGTTGATGCCGGCGGTGACGGCGATGCCCGTAAGCAGCAGACTCGTCGTCGAGATGCCGTCCCGCTTCTTATAGGCAAGCCCGTAGATCAAGGCGGCCGTTGCGGCAGCTCCCAGCAGAGCCAGAAGAGGCAGCAAGAATACGGGTGCAGCAGATGTCAATGGAAAATACGCAATGTATAAAGCGACGACGAGACCCGCTCCCGAGTTAATCCCGAGTATTCCCGGATCCGCCAGCGCGTTGCGGGTAATACCTTGCAATATGCATCCGGATATGGCGAGTCCCGCGCCAATCAGCACGGATATGACGATGCGCGGCAGCCGGAATTTGAAGAGAATCAGCTCCTGATGGGCAGTCCCAAAACCAAACAGCGTGCCGAGCACGTCCTGAGGAGCGAGCTTGATCTGGCCGGTGTTCATGCTGATGAAGAATACGATCAATATGAGCGCGAACAAAATGGCTGCAACGATATAAGCTCTTCGTCTCGATTGCGCTTCCGATGATCTCATGGCGATCGGTTTCATCTACAGCTCCCTCCTTTCTTTGCGGGCAAGATAGAGGAAGAACGGAACGCCGATCAGGGCAATCAGCGCGCCGACGGGAGTTTCGGACTGCGGATTGATCATTCTCGCCGCCAAATCCGCGAACACGACGAGCAGCCCGCCAAGCACGGCGGAGCAGGGAACGATCCAGCGATAGTCTACGCCTACCAGCCTGCGCGACACGTGCGGGATAATGAGTCCGACGAAGCCGACCATTCCGACGACCGACACGGATGCGCCCGCCAATATAAGCACAATAACCGTTCCCGCAAGCTTGACCAGCTGCGTCCGCTGCCCGAGACCTTTGGAGATTTCATCGCCCAGGCTGAGCAGCGTAATGGAACGGGACAGCGCCATTGCACCCAGCAACGCGCCGACGATCCACGGGAGCATAATCTGCAGCTGCTCCCACTTCGTCCTGGCGAGTCCGCCCGCAAACCAGAAGGCTAAATCTTGTCCAATTTGATACTGCAGCGCGATTCCTTCGCTGAGCGCGCTGAGCAGCGCGCTCAGCGCGGCGCCGGCCAGCGTTAGCCGCACGGGAGTCACCCCGCCTTTGCCAAGCGAGCCGACGCCATACACGATTGCAGCAGCGAATGCCGCTCCGACGAAGCAGAACAAGATCATGTATGTATAGGACAACCCCGGCCAAAAAGCCATGCATGCCGCCAGAGCGAAAGCCGCCCCGGAATTCAGACCGAGAAGCGCGGAATCGGCCAGCGGGTTGCGCGTCATCCCCTGCATGATCGCGCCGGCGACCGCGAAGCTCGCACCCACGATTACGCCCGCGAGCACCCTCGGCAGCCGCAGCTCCCGGATGACTTGATGGTCCGGGATGTCCGGATTAAACCGGAATACAGCTTCCCAGACAACGCGGAAAGAAATTTCCGCCGCTCCGAAGGAGATGGAGATGACCAGACCTATCGCCAGCGCGGCGAGCCCGAGTAAAATGACGAACGACGCGGTCAGCGGCCTGCTTGTTTTTTTGACGGCTGCCTGCGCGACTATTCGATTTTCGTTTCCTTCCTGTGCACCCATTGCATTCACCTTTGCTGTTAGAAATGATGATATAAATTCTCATTATCATAAACCAGACTCCAGACGAGCGCCATACTTTTTCTGTCCCGCGGAGCTTCTTCTATTGTAACCATATTATTGTAACAAAAAAGGCTCTGCTCCACCCGGGAGCAAAGCCTATCCTTATTATGATCATCCTACCGAAGAGTTCAGTCTGCCAAGCTCATCCTCGACCAATGATGTAAGCTCATCCTCATATCCGCCGGTTATGCGATATTTGCGAATGTAATCCTTCACAAACTTGCGCGGGTCCTTGGGCTGGAAAATTCTCGTTAGTTCCTTCAGACTTTCCTTGACTTCATTCTGGCTATGTTTCGCCATGAAATCTCCTCCCTTATACGATGGATGGATGTCCTAAACAGCATTATCCGAGAACGTATGCGGCTCTTACACCGCAAGAACCCCCTTCGGTGCAGGCAACTCCATGGCCAATGAGTCACAATGTTTTCATTTTTCTTACTATTATAACAGTTTGCCAAGGATTATGAAAGTGAACAAATATTAGTCCTTTATGAAGGTATGTTCGGAATCCTTCGCCTCTTCCGCTCCATTCGAACCGGCAGGCGGGGCATCGGGTCTAGATGAGACGAACGCCGTTTTGTCCTTGCGCAGCATGCGCAAGTAAGCGATGACGCCTATGACGCCGACAACGATGCCGAACGCCAGTAGCAGCACAGTCGCCCATCCTTGATCCATATCCCCACCTCCATTCTTTTACATGCTTAAGAATATTATCGGTCATGCCGCCGCTTCTCAATATGTGCACCATGCACAAAAATTCTTCCATATATTTGCTATAATTATATCGAACTCGACAACTACTAGCAACTCGTGGTACAGGGGAGTTGACGGACTCCGCGGAATGTGCCACGAGCGGAATTCAAACGAGAGAACGGGCATTTTAAGCGTGCCTTGTATGCTTATTACGTCAAAAGTGCCCGTGCGGTTACCATTAAGGTGTCTCGAATGCTTATTGCACCACAAGTGCACGGTCGGGCCCCAATAAGCGTGCCTCGCACGTCTATTGCACCGCAAAGGCTCAGTCGGGCATCATTAAGCATGCCTCGCACGTCTATTACGCCACAAGTGCCTGTTCGGGCACCAATAAGCGTGCCTGGCACGTCTATTGCACCGCAAAGACCCAGTCGGGCATCATTAAGCGTGCCTCGCACGTCTATTGCGCAGCAAGTGCCCGGTCAGGCACCAATACGCGTGCCTCGCATTCTTATTGCACCGCAAACGCCCGGTCGGGCACCAATAAGCGTGCCTCGCACCCTTATTGCGCCAGCTAAATAATCCGGTAGCTGCCGCTGCCCCAGGCCAGCAGCTTGCCGTCCTCATCCTTGACTCTCGCCTCCAGAGTAAGCGTGCGCCCCGTGCGATGCAGCAGCTCCGACTCGCAGAGCAGCAAGCCGCCTCTGCTGCTTGCCAGGAAGTGCGTATTCATCGTAGCCGTGACCGCCTTCCCGTCCGTCTCCGCCAGCATTACGATCAGTCCCATCGCGTTGTCCATCAGCGACATGAGCACGCCGCCGTGCACGATGCCGAGCAAATTCAAGTGCGACGGAATAATATCGAGGCAGATCGTCGCGTTGCGGCCGTCGGCCTGCACGACCTCGCAGCCGAGCAGGCCCCAGAACGTCTGCTGCGCGCGTTCCGCCAAACGGTCGAGCAGCTCGGAGCTATCCGGCTGCTGCCGAGGCCCTTGTTCATCCATTTCGATCATCCCTTCTCATCGCCGGGCGGCTTCGAAGCCTACTCCTGCTCTAGCTCCTCCTCCGCCAGCTTCCGCCGAAGCACTTTGCCGACCATCGTCTTTGGAAGCGTTTCCCTAAAGGAGTATTGATGGGGCACTTTGTACGCCGCAAGACGGTCTCTGCACCAGCGATCCAATTGACTGCGGGATACCTGCCACCCGTCCTTCAGCACGATATAAGCTTTGACGGTCTCGCCCCTGTAGGCGTCCTTCACGCCAAGAACCGCCGCTTCTCGAACGGCCGGATGCTCGAACAGCACCTCCTCCACTTCCCGAGGATAGACGTTGAAGCCGCTGGCGATAATGACGTCCTTGATGCGATCCATAATCGTAAAATAACCGTCCTCGTCCATCGTCGCCAAGTCGCCCGTCCGAAGCCATCCGTTCGCGAGCGTCTTCGCCGTTTCCTCAGGACGGTTCCAATAGCCCTTCATCACCTGAGGTCCGCGGATGATCAGCTCGCCGAGCTGCCCCGGCGGCAGCGGCTTGCCCGTCGCGGGATCGGCGACTACGGCGTCCGTGTCCGGGAACGGGATGCCGATCGTGCCGATTTTGCGCAGTCCCCAGATCGGATTGGCATGCGTCACCGGGGAAGCTTCCGTCAAGCCGAAGCCTTCGATCAGCCGGCCGCCGCTAAGCGACTCGAACTGCTCTTGGACCTCGAGAGGCAATGCGGCCGAGCCGCTGATGCACACGTTGACGGAGGACAGATCGGACTTCTTGACGTTCGCATGGTTGATAAGAGCGACATACATCGTCGGAGCGCCGGGGAATATCGTCGGCTTCCTGTCGGTAATCGTCTTCAGCACCGCTTCCGTCTCGAAGCGAGGCAGAAGAATGAGCGATCCTGCCCGCATGACCGACATATTCATGAGTACCGTCAATCCGAACACGTGAAACAACGGAAGCGCCGCAAGAAAACGCTCCTTGCCGTCCTCGGCCTTGTAGCACCACGCCGACGTCTGCATCGTATTGGAGACCAGGTTGCGATGCGTCAGCATGACGCCCTTCGGCGTTCCCGTCGTTCCGCCGGTATACTGCAGAGCGGCCAGCTCCTCGCCCTTCGGCAGCGCATCGGGATCGACCTCGATGGCGCCGCCCCGGAGCAGCTTCCGGTAAGCCAGCACGCCGTGCTTGCCGTATGGAATATCGCTCCGGAAGCCTTCCTTACGCTGCTTGATCGGGTACAGCATGCTCTTCGGGAAGGGCAGCCCGTCTTTGATCGAGGTAATCACGACATGCTTCAGAGCCGGGATCGGGCCTGACTCCGGCGACTCGCCGCGGGCGCGCGCGACACGGGCGTACAGCATGTCGAGCGTAATGATCGCGGCCGCGCCGCTGTCATTCAGCTGGTGCTGGAGCTCCCTCTCCACGTACAGCGGGTTGGTCTGCACGACGATCGCGCCCGCGAACAATACGCCGTAATAGGCGATAACGGCTTGCGGACAGTTCGGGAGCATGATCGCGACCCGATCGCCCCGCGCGATGCCGAGGGACGACAGGCCTCCCGCCAGCTTGCGGGCCGACGCGTAGAGCTCCTGGTAGGTCAAGGTTTTCCCCATAAAATAGAGCGCGTTATGGTGAGGATACCGCTCCGCCGCATCGCACAGAAATCGTGCGATGCTGCAGTCCGGGTATGTCAGGTTCGGCGGCACTTCCACGGGATAATGGCGAAGCCATGGCCGAAGGATCGGCTCGTCTGCGGGATCGTTCGGCTCTGCATCAGTCTCCGGATCGGGCTCGGATACCAAGGCGGGCTCCTGTGCCCCCCCGCCTTCTGCCTCATGCGCGGCATCCTGCTCTTCGGCTCGCGATTGTTCGGGTACAAGCGGGTCTTCCGGTCTAAGCGGTTCCATGGATGCTCTCCCCCTCTACACGACATAGTGCTCACTTCGAATCACCCGGGCCGCGATCTCCCGTTTCAGCGCGATCGTATCCGCGAGCGGCGCCCGCATAAGCTTCTTCAGGACGGACAGCTGCATCTGCAAGCCGTCCCCGCGCTCCAAGGCAGACAGCGCAGTCTTGGCAAGACTTTCGACCTTCTCCATCGCTTCCTGGACGAACACCTCCGTCATGGCCGCGGCAAGCCCGGCCTGCTCCCCGTTCTTGCCCCCTATCCCTTGCAGGATCTTCTGCGAGCGCAGCAGGACGCTCTCCATCGCGAAGGTCTGAATCATCAGGTCGGCTAATACGCATAGCACCTCCTGCTCCTCTTCAAGCCGCAGGCCAAGCTTCTGAACCGCAAGGCCGCCTATGGCAAGGAACGTTTTTTTCGCTTGGGCTACCCGGTAAGCTTCCTTGCTAAGCGGCTCCGCGAAATCCGGGAGCGGCATCGGTCCGATCAGCTCCGCTTGAAGGCTCTGCGCCTTCTGCAGCAGCGGCAGATCGCCCTTCATCGCCTTCTTCAGCAGCGTGCCCGGAATGAGCATGCGGTTGATTTCGTTCGTCCCTTCGAAAATGCGGTTAATCCGCGAATCCCGGTAAATCCGCTCGACCTTATATTCGCGGATGTAGCCATACCCTCCGTGTATTTGCACCCCCTCATCGACGACGGCATCCAGCGCTTCCGAAGCAAATACCTTCACCATCGAGCATTCGATCGCGTATTCGGCTATCGCTCTGGCCGCGCGCATGCCGGCCTCCTCGGCGGTCGACTCGGCCTCCTCCGCCCCGGAGTCGCGAAGCGTCTCGTCAATGAAGCCGGCCGTCCGGTAGATCATGCTCTCCAGCGCGAACGTCCGGATATTCATGTCGGCCAGCTTCGCGGCAATTAACGGATAGCTCGAGATCGGCTTGCCGAACTGCTTGCGCGTATTGGCGTAGGCGGAAGCCAGCTCGATCGTTTCCTTCGACGAGCCCAGGCATGCGGCGCCCAGCTTGAACCGTCCGATATTGAGAATGTTGAACGCGATATGATGCCCCTTCCCTACCTCGCCAAGCACGTTCTCTACCGGCACGGGGACATCCTCGAAGAACAGCGGGCAGGTCGAAGAGCCCTTAATGCCCATCTTATGCTCCTCCGGTCCGACGCTGAACCCCGGCATCGAGCGTTCGACAATAAAAGCGGTGAACTTCTCGCCGTCGACCTTGGCGTATACGATGAAGACGTCGGCGAAGCCCGCGTTCGTAATGTACAGCTTGGAGCCGTTCAGCACGTAATGCTTGCCGTCCTCCGACAGCTTGGCGGTTGTTCTCGCTCCGAGCGCATCGGACCCGGACGCGGGCTCCGTTAAGCAGTAAGCGGCGATTTTCGTGCCCATCGCGAGGTCCGGCAAATATTTGCGCTTCTGCTCCGGCGTTCCGAAGAACACGATCGGCAGCGTTCCGATGCCCGTATGCGCCCCTACCGACAGGGCGAAGGAGGAAGCTCTCGCCATCGTCTCCGCCAGCAGGGTCGTGCTCACTTTATCCAGCCCGATCCCTCCGTAGGCTTCCGGCACGTCGGCGCCCAGCAGGCCAAGCTCGCCCGCCTTGCGCAGCAGCTCGACCGTCAATTCGTAATTCAGCGCCTCGATCGCCGCGTCGTTCGGCTCGATTTCCGCTTCCAGGAACTGCTCCGCCGCAAGCGACATCATGCGCTGCTCATCCGTGAAATCCTCGGGCGTCACGACAGATTCCGGCTTGCTGTCCTCTACGATAAACCGTCCGCCGAATCGTTTCGTATCCGTCATCCCTCTAGTCCTCCCTTTGGTTAACTAACGAATTCGCAAGTTTCTTCCGGTCGCGCCGGCCCTCGTTACGGCGCGTAAACCTCCAGAACGCCGGCCGCGCCCATGCCGCCGCCGATGCACATCGTGACGACGCCGATGCCGCCGCCCC
The DNA here is from genome assembly GCF_024623455.1 of Paenibacillus soyae. Lineage (GTDB taxonomy): Bacteria > Bacillota > Bacilli > Paenibacillales > Paenibacillaceae > Pristimantibacillus > Pristimantibacillus soyae. Next base: position 197,943 of record NZ_JANIPJ010000014.1, read on the forward strand.
TTCTCCTTAGCTCGTGGATCAGGGACACGGACAGCTTCGTCCCCGTGCAGCCGAGCGGATGGCCCAGCGCGATCGCGCCCCCGTTGACGTTCACGCGCTCCGGGTCGAGTCCGAGCTCGCGGATGATCGGCACGCATTGCGCCGCGAACGCTTCGTTCAGCTCGAAGAGATCCACGTCCTCCAGCGACAAGCCCGCCTTGCGGAGAACCTTCGGCACGGCCTCGATCGGTCCGATGCCCATCACCTCCGGAGCTACGCCCGCGACGCCAAAGCCCCGGAAGGCCGCCAGCGGACGCAGGCCGAGCTCGGACGCCCGCTTCCTGCTCATCACGATCACGGCTGCCGCGCCGTCGCTCATTTGGGAGGAGTTGCCGGCCGTGACCGTCCCTTCCCTCGCGAAGGAAGGCTTCAGCGGAGCCAGCGTCTGCACCGTCGTCTCCGGCCTCACGCCTTCGTCGATCGCCAACGTGAACGTCTTCTCCCAAGGCCTGCCGTTGTCGTCCGTCCCCGTTCTCCTCGCGGTGACCGGAACGATCTCTTCCTGGAACAGTCCCGCCGCGATGGCGGTAGCCGCCTTCTGATGGCTGGCCGCAGCGAAGGCGTCCTGATCCTCCCGCGTGACCCCGAATCTGCGCGCGACCTCCTCCGCCGTATGCCCCATTCCCATATACACCTCGGGCATCGCGTCCACGATGCCGGGATGAGGCGACAGCCGGAAGCCGGTCATCGGCACGTGGCTCATGCTCTCCACGCCGCCGGCGATGACGGCGTCGGCTTCGCCAAGCCGTATACGCTCCGCGGCATAGGCGATGGATTGCAAGCCCGACGCGCAGAACCGGTTGATCGTCACCGCCGGCGTCGTGACCGGCAGCCCGGCATACAAGCTAATGACGCGCGCCATATTGAGACCCTGCTCGCCTTCGGGCATCGCGCAGCCGATAATGACGTCCTCGATCGCCTCCGGAGACAGCTCCGGCACGCGCTCGAGCGCTCCCCGGATCGCCGCCCTGCCGAGATCCTCCGCCCTTGTCTCCGCGAAGCTGCCTTTATTCGCCTTGCCTACCGCCGTCCGCGCCGCGGAGACGATGACGGCGTCAAGCTCGTGCTCGGTAAATTTGCTCATCGTAATCCCCCTTCGATTAGTTGCGCAGCGGCTTGCCCGTAGACAGCATGTGGCTCATCCGCTCCTGCGTCTTGCGCTCGCCGCACAGGCTGAGGAACGCTTCGCATTCCAGGTCGAGCAGGTATTGCTCGCTCACCTCGGCTCCCGGCTTCACGTCGCCGCCGGCCAGCACGTGCGCGAGCTTCGAGCCGATCAAGGCGTCGTGCTCGCTGATTAGGCCCGAGAACCGCATCGACTGAACCGCCAGCTTAAGCACGGCCTTCCCTTCTCTGCCTGCGACGGCAATCCGCTCCTCCGCCGGCGGCGCATAGCCCGCCCGGTCCAGCTCGAGCACGGCCCGCTTCGCCTCCGCAATGCGAGCGTCCTGCCGCGTCACGACGCGATCCTGCGGACGCAGCAGCCCCAGCTTCGCCGCTTCGTGGCCGCTTGTCGACGCTTTGGCCATGGCGATCGTCTCGAACAGCGCGTTCAGCGGCGACTGCAGATCCGAGCCCCCCGCCGCTTTCGCCCGGCTTGCGGCAAGCGCCGCCGCTTCCTTGCAGCCGCCCCCTGCGGGAATAAGACCGACTCCCGTCTCGACGAGGCCGAAATACGTCTCGGGCGACAGGATGATCTGATCGGCCGGCAAGCAGGCCTCCACGCCCCCGCCGAGCGTCATCCGATGCGGCGCGGCCACGACGGGACGATCCAATCTTTTGAGCCGAAGCATGCTGTCCTGGAAGAAACGAATAATCTCCTCGACTTCCTCCCACTCCCCGTTCTGCGCTTCCATGAGCAGCAGCATGAGATTGGCGCCCACGCAGAAGTTGCGCCCCTCGTTGGCGAGCACGAGCCCTCTCCAGTTGCGGGACACCTCTTGCACCGATTGGCGGATCGCCGTCAGAATCTCCCCGCCGATCGCGTTGTTCTGGGAATGGAACTCCAAGCAGACCACGTCGTCCCCGATATCGATAAGGCTGGCGCCCGAGGTGGAGAGCACGGTTTTGCCCGAAGACTTGAGCGCGGATAACGAAATGACGTCCGATTCGGCCGTCTCCGCTGCATACCCGCCCTTCGTGGCGTAGAAGCGCTTCTGATCGGCCTCCTTGTAGAAGCTGCCATGGCCGTCGGCCAGCCAAGCCTCGACCCACTCCGGTATACGCTCGCCTTCCTTCTTCATCCGGGCGACCGACTTCTCGAGCCCGATGGCGTCCCACAGCTCGAACGGCCCCAGCTCCCAGTTGAAGCCCCAGCGCATCGCGCGGTCGATGTCCGTAATCGAATCGGCGATAATACCCATTTGGGCGGCCGAGTAGAGCAGCGTCTTCTTTATCGTCGACCAAGCGAACTGGGCATGCTTGTGCGAGGGATCGGCCGTCAGCAAAGCCTTGGCTTTGGCGGCCGCGCCTTTGGCCGCTTTGGCCGCGTCGATGACCGACGAGCTTACGCGGCTCTGGTCGCCGTATTCCATCGTGCGGAGGTTCAGCGACTCGATCCGGCTGCGGCCGCCCGCGCCTCGCTGCTTGCGGTAGAAGCCCGCGCCGGACTTCTCGCCGAGCCTGCCTTGCGATACCAAAGCGGAAAGAATTTCGGGCCTTGCGAAAATGGCTTTCTCTTCATCGTCCGCGCTTCGTTCGCGAACGTTGTCAACCACATGGATCAGCGTATCCAGGCCGACCAGGTCGAGCATGCGGAACGTCGCCGTCTTCGGCCGTCCCATCGCGGGTCCCGTCAGCGCGTCGGCTTCCTCGACGGTAAGCCCGTGCTCGAGGGTATCGGACAAGGTGACCAGCATCCCGTACGTGCCGATCCGGTTGGCGATGAAGTTCGGCGTATCCTTCGCCACCACGACGCCTTTGCCGAGACGCTTCTCGCACAGCTCCGTCAGCAGAGCCACCGTCTCCGGATCCGTCTCCTCCGTCGGCACGACCTCCACCAGCTTCATGTATCTGGGCGGATTGAAGAAGTGCGTCGCGGCAAAATGCCGGCGGAACTCCAAGCTTCTGCCCTCCGCCATAGCCGAGACGGAGAGGCCGGACGTATTCGTGCTGATCAGCGTGCCCGGCCGTCTCGCCGATTCGATCGCCGCGAGCACCTCGCGCTTCACGTCGAGGCGCTCGACGACCGCCTCCACGATCCAATCCGCGTCGCCTATTAATGAAAGATGATCGCTCAGATTGCCCGGCGTAATCCGCTTCACCCACGCCGGATCGTACAGCTGCGCGGGCTGGGCCTTCGGCATCTTCGCCACGGCCGCGGCGGCCAACCGATTGCGCACGGCGGCGTCGGCGAGCGTCAGCCCCTTCTTCTCTTCCTCCGCGGTCAGCTGCGTCGGCGCCACGTCAAGCAGCACGACCCTCATGCCCGCATTGGCCAAGTGGGCGGCGATGCCGGCGCCCATCACGCCCGAGCCTATAACCGCTGCGCTGCGAATTGAACTGGATTTCATCGTATAGGTCACCTCGCTTCATTAATTGTCGCTTATTCGCCGAACACGCTCTCCGCCAGCAGCTCCGCGACGTCGCGGGCCGTAACGCGCCCATCGTCATCCTGCAGCGCTTTGAGCCCGTCTTCCATCATCGTCAGACAATAAGGGCAGGCGGAGCTTATAATCGAAGGCTTTACTTCAAGCGCCTGCGCCGTCCGGGCGTAATTGACCCTCGTTCCGGCATGCTCCTCCATCCACATCATCCCGCCGCCCGCGCCGCAGCACATGCCGTTCCGGCCGGAACGCTCCATCTCCTCGACCTGGACGCCCGGTATGGCGCGGAGCAAAGACCGGGGCGCCTCGTATGTATCGTTGTAGCGGCCGAGGTAACAAGAATCATGCACCGTGACGCGCTCCTCGAGCGCGAATCTCGGCGTAAGCCGGCCGTCCTGCAGAAGCCGGGCGAGCAGCTCGCTGTGATGCTCCACGCGCACATGCGGATCGAGCCCGAAGTCGGGGTATTCGTTCTTGAACGTATGGAAGGTATGCGGGCAGGCGGTGACGATTTGCCGAACGCCGTACTTCTCCAGCGTTGCGATATTCTCGCGGCACAGCTCTTGGAACAGCAGCTCGTTGCCGATCCGGCGGGCCGTATCGCCCGAGCTCCGCTCTTCGTTGCCCAGCGTCGCGAAGTCCACGCCTGCCTTGGTCAGCAGCCTTACCAGATCGAACAGAACGCGCCGGCTGCGGGAATCGTAAGCCCCCATGGAGCCGGCCCACAGCAGAATCTCGGGCATTTGGCCCCGGGCCCTGCGCCGCTCCTCCATGGTCTGAACCCGAATGCCGGTCTTCTGCTCGCAGGCGTCGATCCAGGCAACCCGCTCGCCTCGCGGAAGCCCCCACGGGTTGCTTTGCCGTTCGATGTTCTGGAGAGCGCGCTGACCGTCGGCAGGCAGTTTGCCTTCCATAAGCACCAGATGCCGGCGCATGTCGATAATTTTGTCCACGTGCTCGTTGCCGACAGGGCACTGCTCTTCGCAGTTGCGGCAGGTCGTGCACGCCCACAGCTCATCCTCCGTCATGACGTCTCCTACAAGCTCGAGCTCCACCGCTTTCGCGCCTTCGCGCTTGCTCCAAGCCGCTCCCTGAACGGCCATCGTCGGCGAAATATTCGTCCGGTACGACGGCTCCTCGCCTTCCTGCTCAGCGTCCCATGCGGGAATTACCGCGCCCATGACATGGGCGTCTTTGACGCCGTAATCCTTGCCCGCCCACAAGCTGGCCGGGAGCCAAGGGGACCGGGAAGTAAGAGCGGCGCCCTTCTCCGTCAAGTGGTCCCGGAGCTTCACGATCATGTGCATGGGCGACAGCAGCTTGCCGGTGCTGGCTGCCGGACAGACGTTCGTGCACCTTCCGCATTCCACGCAGGCGTACAGGTCGAGGAGCTGTTTTTGGCTGAAATGCTCAATCTTGCCCGCTCCGAACGATTCCGCCTCCTCGTTCTCCAGATCAAGCGGCGTCAGGCGCCCGGTCGGCTCATTGCGGCGGAACCATAGGTTGACCGGCGCCGTGAGGAGATGAAAGTGCTTGGATTGCGGCACGTACACCAAGAAGCCCAGCAGCACAAGCAGATGCAGCCACCAGAACAGCTCGAATCCGGCATAGGCCAGCCAGCCTCCCTCCCGGACGCCCGCTAGGAGCAGCAATCGGGACAACGGCTCGCTGATTGGCGCGTAAGCCGCGGAGACCGCCTCCGATTCCCCGACGGCAAGCCGCTCGAACGCCAGCGCTAGAAGGACCGTCAGCATCAGGGAGCCGATGAACCACATGACAAGCGACGGCTTCCATCCCCGCTTCAGTCTCGACAGCCGCTCGACATAACGCCGGTACGTCCCGTACAGCACCGCCGCCAGCACGAGCGTAACCGTTACTTCCTGCGACAAGGAGAAGGCCGGGTAGAACGGGATCGGAAGCGCCTCGCCGCCGTTCAAGCCTTTCCAGATCAGGTCGATCGCGCCGAACTGCAGCATAATGAAGCCGTAAAAATAAACCAGATGCATAAAACCGCTGCGCGCGTCGGCGAGCAGCCTGCGATGGCCGAACACCTCCCCGGAGAACCCCCGCCCCCGCTTGGGCTTATGCCTCTCGAATCGAACGGGGACTCCAAGCTTCATATAACCGATCCGCCTCAACACGACCAAAGCGAACAACCAGACGGCGCCGACCGCCGCAGCCGCGAACAGCCCCCACCTGATCCATTCCACGCTGCGGGGATAGTCCGCCAGCATGGCGTTCGCCTGCAGAACCTGCCATATTCCTGCCATCCGAACAGCCCTCCTTCCTCCTCCGTTTTGCCCCGCCTAGGCGGCCGGGGGCTTCTGCCCGATGGGATAGGACAAGCTTTTGAAGCGCTTTCAAAAATATCCGCGGTGCTCCATGTATATGACCCATGGACGGTGAACATGCTTCGCGCAAGGCTTCTGAAAGCGGTCTAATCGCTTCGCCCGGGGCATAAGGTAGCACTGATGGACAGTCAAATCCTTCTGCTCGGCTAGCGCCGGGACAGAGCTTCCAGGGAGGCTCCAATGATGAAAATCGTCGTGCTGCTCAAGCAAACCTTCGACACCGAGGAGAAAATAATCGTCACGCCCGAAGGCGTCGACGAACGGGAAGCCAAATTTGTCATCAATCCTTATGACGAATACGCGCTCGAGGAAGCGATCCGCCTCAAGGAGAAGTCCGGCGGCGAGGTCATTGCCGTCACCTGCGGCTCGGAACGCGCGCAGGAGGCGCTCCGCACCGCGCTTGCGGTAGGCGCGGACGAAGCGGTTCGTCTGGACGCCGGCGAGCTTCCGGACGACAGCTACGTGATCGCCCTCGCTCTCACCGAGGTGATCCGGCCGCTGGCGCCGGACTTGCTGCTCGCCGGTCTGTTCGCCGTCGATACCGGCGCCGGCAGCGTCGCGCTGCAAGTTGCGGAGCGGCTCGGACTGCCCCATGCTTCCGCGGCAGTGAAGCTTGGCGTCGGCTCCGCTTCGGAGCTCGGCATCGAGCATCCGGCCGCGGCCCAGCGCTACGCGCTCGTCGAGCGGGACGCGGAGGGCGACACGGAGACGGTCGCGATTCCGCTGCCCGCGCTCATTACCGCCCAGCAAGGCTTGAACGAGCCCCGCTATCCGTCCTTGCCCGGCATCATGAAAGCGAAGAAGAAACCGCTGCGGACGATTATGCTGGGCGAGCTCAGCCTCGGCGCCGGCGTCGCGGGAGAAGCTCGTACCAGCCAAGCCGGCCTCTACCCTCCCCCTCCCCGCGCCGCGGGCAAGCGGATTGCCGGCACGCCGGGCGAGCAGGCGGCCGAGCTCGTGAAGCTCCTCCGCTCCGAGGCGAAGGTGCTGCCGTAATCGGAAGGGCGTAAGCCGGCGATGAGCTTGGCACCGCTGTGTTTCAAAGAAGACGCTAATCTGATGCGCCGATTCCCCGGCGCCCCCGACTAACGAAAGGAGCTGCAAAAGCATGCCAAGAACGATACTTGTATACGCCGAGCGCCGCGACGGCCAGCTGCGGCGCGTCGCCTTCGAGGCGCTGGGCGCGGCCAGGCGCCTCGCGGGGGAGGACGGCGCCGTGCATGCCGTCCTCGCCGGCTCCGGCATCGTGGCGGATGACGCCGCCGCCTTGCAAGCCCGAGGGGCGGACGTCGTGCATATCGCCGACGACCCGTCACTCGGGAGCTACGCGCCCGAGGCGTACTTCGCCGCGCTGCGGGCGGCCATGGATGCGGTAAGGCCGGACGCGCTGCTGCTCGGCCATACCGCGGCGGGGCGCGAGCTCGCGCCCCGCGTGGCCGCGGCCTATGGCGCCGGCCACGTCGCGGACGTGATCGCCATCGAGCCGGACGGCGGCGATGGCGCCTTGTTCGTCCGCCCGCTCTACGCCGGCAAGGCGTTCGAGCGGCGCAGCCTCGCTGCGGGGCACCCGTGGGTCATCACGGTGCGCCCGAACAATTTGCCGCCGGCGGAGCCGGGGGACGCCGGCGGGCGGAGCGGCAGCGGCAGCGTGCAGGCGCTGGTTTACGCGCCGCCGCCGCTCTTGACCGCGGTGCGCGGGGTGCTGCGCCGCGCCGGCGGGCAGCTTGATCTCGCCGAGGCCGACGTCGTCGTGTCCGGCGGCAGAGGCGTGCGCAGCGCGGCGGGCTTCGAGCCGCTGCAGGCGCTGGCCGCGGCGCTCGGCGGCGCGGTGGGCGCTTCGCGCGCCGCTTGCGACGCCGGCTACTGCGACTACGCCCTGCAGATCGGGCAGACCGGCAAGGTCGTAACGCCGCAGCTCTACATCGCCTGCGGCATCAGCGGCGCCATCCAGCATCTCGCCGGCATGAGCCAGTCGCGCACGATCGTTGCCATCAACAAGGACCCCGATGCCCCCATCTTCGGCATCGCCGACTACGGCATCGTCGGCGACCTATTCGAGGTCGTTCCACTGCTCACCGACGAGATTTTGCGATCACGAGACAACTAAACGAATATTGGAACAAACAAAGCCCCGGTTACTCGGGGCTTTTTGCTACAATCGCCACATATCGCATTCGAATGCGAGCATGCAAGGCGCCGAGAGCGCCTTGCAGCGCCTGTCCCCTTCGAATTCGATCCTGCAAGGCGCTGAGAGCGACTTGCAGCGCCTGTCCCATTCGGATTCGATCCTGCAAGGCGCTGAGAGCGCCTTGCAGCGCATGTCCCATTCGAATTCGATCCTGCAAGGCGCTGAGAGCGACTTGCAGCGCGAGTCCCATTCGAATTCGATCCTGCAAGGCGCTGAGGGCGCCTTGCGGCGCCTGTAACATTCGAATTCGATCCTGCAAGGCGCTGAGGGCGCCTTGCGGCGCCTGTCCCATTCGATTTCGATCCTGCAAGGCGCTGAGAACGCCTTACACCGCGAGTCATGGACGCTCTCAAGCATAAGAAGGCGCTGCTGCCCTTAAAAGTTCCGCCCAAACGCAAACAACCCCCTCGAATGCCGTGGACGGCTACCAAGGGGGTTTCTACTCGCTGCTATATTTTAAGCAAAATCAGGAATCGCGATTTCCCGGATGCAGTCCGGGGCTTCGTACCAGTCGTCGTGGACGGCGTTCGTAACGGGATAGGAGCGCATCAGATAGCCCTCCGGCGCCTCCAGATGCTTGCGCAGCTTGCCGAAATCCGACAGCTGCGGGTTGAGCCAATCCTCCACGCCCTCTTCGTCGAGCACCACGGGAACGCGCGGCTGCCAGACCGACATCGTGCCCGAAGAAGCGGCGGTCAGCATCGTAACGGCCCGCACTTCCTTGCCGTTCACATGGCGCCAGCAATCATAGATGCCCGCCACGGCAAGCAGCGGCTGGGAAGGCACGACCGTGTGCATCGCTCTCGGCTCGCGCTCCTTGCCGAACTGCTTCTGGCCGTAGAAGCCGCTGCACGGAATGATGCAGCGCTGACGCTGGAGCATTCTTTGCAGGAACGGCTTCTCTCCAAGCGTAGCATAATCCGTGTTAAGCGAGTCCTTCGCCCAGAACGGGAATAAACCCCAGCGCGACTCCTGCAGCACGCGCGTCTGATGCCGATCGTTCATAATGATGGACACCGTCTGCGTCGGCGCTACGTTGAATCGGTTCGAGTGACCGTGAACCACCTTTTGAATGCCGAATCTGTCCATTAAATCGCCTATTTCCGCCGTCAACGAAAACCGTTCTATCATCGCGAATCGCTCCTTCTGCCCTAGACTGGGTTGTTTCATCCAGTTTTTGTAGCAGAGAGGAAAATTATGCATGATGCAAAAAAGCCTTCCCGCCCCCAGTTAGAGGACGCCGGAAGGCGTTTTCAGCCCTTAACCCAACCCAGCCCCGTCAAGTCGTAAAGCGCTTCCTGAACTTCAAGGGCGGCATGCCCGTATGGGCGGCGAACAGTCTCGAGAAATGCGGCGTCTGCCGGAATCCTGTTTCCTCCGCCACTCTCGCGATGTTCCAATCCGTCTTGATGAGCAGCAGCTTGGCCTGATCGAGGCGGTAGTACAGCAAATATTGCTGCGGCGTGCAGCCGAACACCTCGGTCATGCAGCGCGTGATGTAGTTGGTATGCAGCTCCATCGCTTCGCTGAGCATCGTATTGCTGATCGGCGACCGATAATTCAGCTTCAAGTAGGCGGCGGCGCGCTCCGCAATGGATACCGCGGCTTTGGCCGCGTCGGAACGCCAGCCCTCGTCGAGCATTTGCAGCAAATGGAGGAAGCGCTGCTGTCGGTCCCAGAACGCACCGTGCGTGGAGCTTTTGGCCGCTTCGTGCAGCTGCGAGAAGATGAGCTTCGCTTCATCCGGATAGGACAGCCTCATCTTCTTAGGCAGACGGATCGCGTAGGTATAATAATCGCCGCGAATATTCCCCGGCTGATTGTCCCGCGTCTCTTCCCATGCGCCCACCGTCTGGAAATGCACCCAATCGAACACCGTCTCCTCCGAGCAGGGACGGAACGAATAATGCCAGCGATCCGGGCGCAGGATGAGAACGTCCCCCGGCGACAGCGTCCATTTATTTTGCTCCTCCGCCACATACAAAGTGCCTTCGTTCACGAACAGCAGGTCGAACACCCCGAGATTCGTGCGGTTAGGATGCTCCTCGCCCGCTTGGTAGGTCAGGCGATTCGATTCGATAAAAAAAGGAAGCGGCGGCGAACGGAAGGTTAGCAATAATTCGTCTGACAAGCTGATCTCTCCTTAGATGCGCGGTGTCCGCGGACATCTCTCTTGAATACTGCCATGTTACTTGAAGAGACGAGCTTTTGTCCATACTTTCCCTGCCCAAATTTATTCGTCAATTTCCATGAAAAATCCTATATCGAGGCCTTTCGGAGACGAGCGACCTGAAAGTTTGCGAAGCAAACTCGCTTCGTAAGCACGAGGTAGGATTTATCGCCAAATAGAATCTCGGCTTTCGAAGTGGTAAAAAAAGCTTCGTCTCCCGCCCTGTGGGCAGAAACGAAGCTTCGTAAATCCGCTATAGGTCAAACGTGCGAATACCCTGGAACAAAGTAGCCAAATACAGCTTGTCGCCGCGGTGATCGACGTCGGTCACCGGAAACCCAACCTGAACCGACAGCAGGATGAGCCTATCGGCGATATAAGCCAGCTTGTAGAGGCCTTGGTCCGTGCAGGCGTAAGTGTCCCCATTTTGGGAAGCGACGGAGAAAATGTATTTACCCCCGAATTGGATTCTTTCGAACTGCCCCTTCTTGTCGCCGACTAGCAGCTCTCCCTGATCGGTCGCCCCAATCAAATGGCCCCGGTATACGGCAAGACTCGTCACGCTCCGGTGAAGCTCGAAGTGCGCCCATTCGTCCATGAATCTATCGTATAGCGATATGCCGCTGTCATGACCCACGATAACGTATTGCGGCAAATTGAGAAAATCGTATACCCGCTTGCCTTCGCAGCAAAGCTGCCCCCACTTCGATCCGGTGCGGATCCAAATGCCGTCGTCCGTCGCCGCGTAGCAGGCTCCTCCTATTCTCTTGTACTGATGGCATGGCAACGCCAATCCGTCCTTCTCCCAATGCTCGCCCATCCATTCGTACAAGCCGGTGCTCGTACAGGCATGAAGCCGATCATGATGCAGCTGAAGCCGGTAAATGCTTGCGGTGTCCGGCAACCCCGTGCCGAGCTTATCCCAGTTCTGCGCGCCGTCGATCTCGTAGACGCCATGCCCTACGGTTGCGGCGAATACGCCGTACGGGCTCGTTTTGACGGACGAGAACGGGAACAACATCCAGTTCCAGGGCTGTTTGGTTTCGGTATGCATCGTTCTATCTCCTATCCGCGCGAGAGCTGTCTGCTCTCTATATGATATGGGTATCGTCATGGCTGCTCGTTCCATTAGTTGATAATCATTATCACTTACGATGTTATGATAACGATTCTCAACAACGATGTCAACCTCGCCTTGTCGATGCGCGTCTTTGCAGGCATGTCGCGCACCTCCGCGCTTGTGTTGAGGCTGTACGGCATATGGGCCGTTCTTCCGAGCTTCTTCCTCCCGGCAACGGGCTGATGACGATCCCTTATCCACGATTGTTAAGCCTCTATTGCAGTCCTTATCGCTAAATGGCCCGTTAATCGGGACAAAGGCCCCTTGCCCGTCCATTCGGCGTCCTCCCGTGCATGAGCCGCTTTGAGCAGCCCAATTTTCAAAAAATGGGAGTTTGCCCATCCTGCCGCGCCTATGAACCCAATCAAATCTATGTACCCGCCCGTAAGATAAAGGAAATCACCTAGGAGGTGCTCCAACTGAATTTCTCGCTCAATCGTAAACGCCGCAAAAGCGGATCGAAATCAAAAATCGTCCATATCAAAGCATTCAGAGGCGGCAAACCCTCTTCTAAGCGCAGGAAGTCTCTCGCAGCCACCGGCGTCAAAAGAAAGAAACTTAAAGTAAGGGAGCCACGGCTCGTCACGTCCGAAATGGATTTGGACCTGGATCTTACACGCTTCCGAGAGGAGCTAATGGGTCCTCCGGGACCGACCGGCGCGGACGGACCTCCCGGAGAAGCCGGACCTATGGGTCCGCAGGGGGAACGCGGTAAAAGAGGCGAAGACGGAAAACGAGGAAAACGAGGACATACCGGAGCGACCGGTCCGGAAGGTCCTGCCGGACCGCAAGGGCCTCCCGGACCCCAGGGACCTGCCGGACCGGCCGGCGGTCCCCCGGGACCCGCAGGCCCTGCCGGTCCGCAAGGACCGATAGGTCCTCAGGGCGTACCTGGCGCTCCGGGCGTAATGGGACCGCAAGGGCCGCAAGGGATTCAAGGATTGCCCGGTCCGGCAGGACCGGAAGGGCCGCAAGGGCCGATCGGACCGCAAGGACCGCAAGGCGAGCAAGGCGTCGCGGGTCCTCAAGGGCCGGCAGGCGCACAAGGTCTAATCGGCGCGACAGGCGCTACGGGCGCAACCGGCGCGACAGGAGCCACAGGAGCCACAGGCGTCGCCGGACCGCAAGGCCTCCCCGGCGTGCAAGGTCCGCAAGGTAATGCCGGCGCTACGGGTGCCACGGGCGCTACCGGAGCGACGGGCGCTCCGGGTCCTATCGGGCCGCAAGGACCGCAGGGCGAAGCGGGGGCACAAGGACCTGCCGGGCCTGCCGGACCTCAAGGTCTGCAAGGACCGGTAGGTCCGCAAGGGCCTGCCGGCCTCGACGGCGCGACGGGAGCGGACGGCGCGATGGGACCTACAGGGCCGACCGGACCTGCCGGACCAACCGGCGCGGACGGCGCAATCGGACCTGTCGGGCCTGCCGGACCTGCGGGGCCTCAAGGGCTGCAAGGACCAATAGGTCCGCAAGGGCCTGCCGGCGCGGACGGCGCGACTGGACCAACTGGACCTGCCGGACCTGTTGGGCCGGCTGGCGCGGACGGCGCAACGGGACCTGTCGGAGCGACCGGAGCAACAGGCCCTACAGGCGAAGCCGGTCCTCCGGGAAGCTCTGTTCTATTACCGTTCTCATCAGGCTTGCCGGTTGAACTGACGACCATTCTTGGCGGCCTTGCCGGCACGGCCGGGCTTGTCGGATTCGGCTTCAGCGGTCCTACTCTCGATGTTCTGGGAGCGAACATCGATTTAACCGGCGCTGCCGGCACTCTGCTGAATTTCGCGTTCACCATTCCACGCGCCGGAACGATTGAATCGATGGCCGCTTACTTCAGCACCACGGTAGCGCTGAACCTGATCGGCTCGGCGATTACGATTCGCGCTCAGCTGTATCGTTCCGCTGTACCGAACAATATTTTCGAGCCGATTCCAGGGGCTGAGATTCTGCTGTCGCCTGGTCTTACCGGCGTACTCGATCTCGGTACGATCAGCACCGGCGCGCTATCCGGTCTGAACATTCCCGTTGCGGCGGGTACCCGTCTGCTCATGGTATTCTCGGCTACGGCAAGCGGCGTATCCCTCGTGAACGCGGTTGCCGGTTATGCCAGCGCGGGCGTTACGATCGTGTAAGCTTACCGTGATTTCCAGAAGGCCTGACGCCGCCCGCGCGTCGGGCTTTTCTTATTGCCGGCCTTCTCTACGCAAGAGCACATTTTATCGTTCAAAAGCTGGAAATACATTGGTTACTTACCAAACGCACATACGTTTTTAGTCCAGGAACCGTACTATAATCCAAACCTAGAGGAGGTGCTTGAATCTGGATTCCTTGTCTCGGAAAAAGAAGAAGATTAAACTCATAACAAAAAAGCTGGCATCGAAGAAAAAAGTCATCGCCGTTGTTTCCAAAAAAGCAAAAAGAATATCCAGCTGTCTTCACAGGAAGAAAAAGAAAAAAAGATGCTGCAAAAGACGCAGACGCGGTTTCTTTAACGTAACCGGTCCCGTTGGATCGGCTAGAGTCAATTTAGGCGAAACATTAAATTTCGAATCCGAAACGATCGATATCGTCGTATCCGAGGGTTCGGCCAACGTTCGGCTTGAAGCACAGCAAGGCCCTCAGGGACCTCAGGGACCTCAGGGTCCTCAAGGACCTGAAGGCCCTCGCGGACCTCGAGGCGAGGACGGCGAACGAGGAAGAAGAGGCAGACGCGGTAGAGACGGCGAACAAGGCCCTCCCGGGCCTCCGGGCATTCCCGGCATCCCTGGCCTGCCCGGACCGCGAGGCGCAACAGGCGCAACCGGCGCGACTGGACCGTATGGGGTCGGACCAACTGGACCGCAGGGTCTCCCAGGATTGCCTGGCCCTACGGGCCCGACCGGACCGACGGGGCCTTATGGCGTCGGACCGACTGGACCGACTGGGCCGCAAGGCCTCCCTGGCGCAACGGGCCCGACTGGACCAACGGGTCCTTATGGCGTCGGACCGACTGGACCTGCCGGACCGCAAGGTCTCCCCGGCGCGACGGGTGCTACTGGCGCAACCGGTGCAACGGGTGCGACTGGCTCTATTGATGTAAGTCCCCTCTTTACAGTTATTGGACCAAACGGATCAGCTTCCGTTGATGTTGGCGATAATCTGATATTCCAATCCAACACTATGGAGATCACGGTAACGGAAGGCTCCGCTATCGTTCAGATAGAAGGACCATCCGGCTTTCCTGGTATAACCGGACCTGCCGGACCGACCGGACCTGCCGGACCTACTGGTCCCGAAGGGCCGATGGGGCCGACCGGACCTTACGGTGAAGGACCTACAGGGCCTGCCGGACCTGCTGGACCTGCTGGACCAACCGGACCTGCTGGACCGACTGGCCCCGAAGGACCGATGGGACCAACTGGGCCTTACGGTGAAGGACCTACAGGGCCTGCTGGACCGACTGGACCTGCCGGGCCGACTGGTGCTGACGGCGCGACTGGACCTGCCGGATCGACTGGTGCTGACGGTGCGACTGGCGCGACTGGACCTGCCGGACCGACTGGCGCGGACGGCGCTACTGGACCTGCTGGACCGACTGGTGCCGACGGCGCGACCGGACCTGCTGGACCGACTGGTGCCGACGGTGCGACTGGACCTGCCGGACCGACTGGTGCCGACGGCGCTACTGGACCTGCCGGACC